>NZ_AZEI01000007.1 GCF_001436255.1 Lentilactobacillus rapi DSM 19907 = JCM 15042
GTTATGTGCCTGAAAATTATTAAATATTATCTCCAACTATTGGGGTTCACTTCAGTTTTTGGAATGCGTTGCTTTTTTTGCTTAAGTGGCAGGGGTCAGCCATTTGGCGCTCGTACTAACAATTTAGTAAAGAAGCAATGAAAGCCGACTAGCGATGTGTATCGCCTGCTTCTACACTATGCTATCATGAAATAAATAATCATTATTGGGGAGATCCAAATGAAAAAATTCGTTGTTTTAGCGGTTGCTGTCCTCGGCGTCCTGACAGCCGGCTGTAGTTCCAAGAAGTCTAATCATCAACCAAGTGCCACCCAAATTGCTCAAAAGGCGACTAAGGCAGTTAAGACTGTTAAAAGTGGTCGTTCCCGCTTAGTCATCAAAACGATTCATAAGGGTCAGGCGACCACGGGCCTGGTTTCCGGTCAATTTCACTTGAGCCCCATGATCATGAAGGTCACGCTGGGCAACGGTGGCAAGCTGGTTGATCATTACTATTTTGATCAGAACAATATGTACATGAAGTCTGAAAACGTTTGGTACAAAGGCAAGGTTAACCAGAAGAGTGAATTGGTCAAGCAGCTCAAACGCCAATTGACGGCTTCTGGTAACGCAGCCGTCCTGACGCATCTCAAATCAGATTTGAAGCTCAAAGAGAATGACCAGACCTACACGCTTTCATATAAGGGCGTCAATCCAGCCGGGGTGAAAGCAGCTAAACAGATCATTGTTTCTGAGGCTGGCAAGCAGGCCAATAAGACATTGAAAAACGTTCGGATTACCCATTTCGAGTATCAGTACACCCTCAATAAGAAAACGTCACTGCCCACCAAAACGTTTATTTCGATGAAGTATCGAGATAAACTCACCAAAAAATCGGTGACTGAAAAGGTAACTGGCACGTATCATAACATCAACAAGGTCAAAAAATTTACGGTACCACAAGCAATTCAACAGGCGGCCCAAGGCTTTTAGTTGGTAAGGTGATTCACACCGCTTTGGTAGCATGTTTAATAATTAACAAAGTTTAATATAACTCTCACTCAGTTGGAAGCTTTAAGCACTATACTGTTCCTAAAACATTGAACTACAGGGGACGATAGCGATGACAATTGAGCAATCTTTAGTGACAAAGCATCCACAAATTAATCAATTGATTTCACAAGAGCCCATTTTTTGGCAGAATCCAGATTATGGGCAGCGGGCTGAGCTGCCATTTAGCAAGGCCGATATTTTTGACGCGGTAGCCCGTTGGGAGCGGTTTGCACCCTATTTGGAACGGGTATTTCCTGAAACTGCCAGTATGGATGGTGTGATTGAGTCACCGTTAATCGAACTAGATCAAATGAAGGCCCAGTGGAATGCAGATCATCGTCAGTCTTTAGCTGGCAAATTATATCTGAAGGCTGATAACGAACTGCCGATTTCTGGTTCCATCAAATCTCGTGGTGGGATTTATGAGGTTCTTAAGTTTGCTGAAGAAGTTGCGATGGCAAATACGGACTTGGCGTACATGGATGATTATAGCATTCTGGCCACTGACCAGTATAAGCAGCTCTTTGCTCACTATGGAATCGCCGTGGCTTCGACCGGGAATCTGGCGCTCAGTGTCGGCATCATGGCCGCTACTTTTGGCTTCAAGACCACCGTCTATATGTCCCACGATGCCAAACAGTGGAAGAAAGATAAGTTGCGGGCCAATGGGGTGACCGTGATGGAGTATCAAACCAACTTTTCTGAAGTTGTGTCGATTGCCAGGACCGCAGCCCAAAAGGATCCAACCATTCATTTTATTGATGACGAAGGGTCCACTGACCTGTTCTTAGGCTATTCTGTGGCCGCAGTTCGGCTGCAGGAACAGCTTAAGCAGCATCATATCAAAGTTGACCGCACCCATCCCGTTTTGGTTTACCTACCAGCTGGGGTTGGCGGCAGTCCCAGTGGGGTAACGTTTGGCCTGAAGACGATTATTGGTCCATATATTCACGCCGTCTTTTGCGAGCCGACCCACGTACCATCGGTCACATTGGGGATGATGACCGGACTTAATAATAAGATTTCCGTTTATGATATTGGGTTGGATGGCCTCACTGCGGCCGATGGATTGGCAGTTGGCCGACCATCGCGGCTGGCTGGTAAAGTGATGCGGACATTGCTGTTTGGTTGCGCAACTTTCGAAGATCCGACCATCTATCGGTACGTCACCCAGCTCACCGATACGCAGGGAATTACGGTTGAGCCTTCTGCGGCTGCCGGATTCACGGCAATTGAGCCATTGATCGGGCACGTGCCAGCATTTAATTCCGCCAATGCCACCCATATTGTTTGGGCAACTGGTGGCAGTATGATGCCAGAGAGTGAACGTCAAGTGAATTACGCTAAGGGTAAGGCATTGCTTGAAAACGAATAAAAGAAAGAAAAAATGATTTCAACCGTTATCGGGCTGGAATCATTTTTTCTTGTTTTCTCTCGCTAATAAATAATAAGTACCAAAACCACCAATTAGTGCGGCAATGATACATAGTGGAATGATGATCCAAAGTGCCAGTGATTTGGGAAATAGCGGCTTGGAGAGAAACTCACCGATTACCGGCAGGCGAACCCCAATTCCCAATAGCGCATCAATACTAATCACGACGTAGACAATTGTCGACATCACGTCATGATGAAAAATTTTGATATAGATAAATGTTGTTATGGCAAATAAAATGATGATTGCGGCAATTCCCAATAAGTTACTAAAATGGATAATCAGTGGTGTTTTGATGAAGACACTGCCAATGACGATAACCACAAAGGCGATTACTGCTAGCCCGTATCCCAGTCCCCTTTTCCAGCGACTTTTTTGATAGACACCGTTGCTAATGAGCCATAAGACCGAGTTGGCGAAGACTAATGCCAGCAATCCCATTAAGAGTAGCTTGCCCAAATCAACGCCGGCTTGGGGAGCAATAAATAACGGAATGGCAAAAACCAGTACGTAGCAAACCATTAACAATAGCCCAATTTTAAAACTTTCGCTAAAACTGCGGGGTATTGATTCTAGAAGTTCATCGGCTGAGGCTTGCGGATCTTTACCAAAATAATTGCGGGCACTTTGGCCATCTGCTTGAGCAGCGAGAATATCCGTTAGAATATCAAGCAGAATTTGTTCAATATCACTTTCACGTTTAAATAGTGCCTTACCACGAACGTACACCATGAGTTCTTCGTAGTAGGCTTTATTTTCAGGTGTTAATCGCTCGCGAAGTTGATTATTTTCTTCAATAAGTTGTTTTGCGTTCATGGCTGTTCACTTCCTTTTCGGATTAAGTCGTTGACACCCGTTGAGAGGGTTGACCACTGTTGAATGAAATGATCCTTGGCCACCTTACCCGTTGGCGTTAAATAATAGTACTTTCGCTGCGGCCCTTCACTTGATGGCTGCCGTTTGCCTTCAATCAGCTTCTTTTTTTCCATCGTCATCAACAATGGATAGATGGTGCCTTTCGGGACATCAGCAAACCCAAACTTTGATAATTCTTGGCTGATTGAATAACCATAAAATGGCTTTTCGTTAATTAAAATCAATAAACACCCCTGCAAAATCCCTTTGAGCATTTGACTTGATGGATCGGTCCGAACCAAACAATCACTTCCCCACTAGTTTGTATTGCATGATAGTAGGATAGCCTAAAATCAGTAGTTTGTAAAGCAAGATAGTAAAATCAGAGAAATTCAAGGAGATGGGTTTGTGTGGCCTTGTTGGCATTGCTAGCCAGATTCAAAAGATCGTTAATGAGCCGCTAATCCCTGTCACTAAACAAAACGCGCCATCATTCCCAAATCAGAATGATGACGCGATTTTTTTAAAATTAAGCTCCGAGACTACAATATCTAATCTCAATTTTTTAATATTTACTTTGTTCGAAAAGATTTTTGCATCAGCACTAAAATAACCAGCGTGCCCACACCGATTATGCCAAACGCAAATGAAAAGCCTTGGTTTTGGATTAACCAGCCCATAGCCGGGAACATGACAATCATCGCCATCGAGAACAGGACACTCGCGACACTCAATAGCGTGGCCCGCTGTTCAGAGGCAATCATGGTATTGTAGTAATTACTGAAGATGGGGGTGATCAAGGCACCTAATAATTGCGACAGTAAGAATATTCCAACCAAGAGCGGTGTTGAGTTAATCCAGCTCAGCAGCAACAGCACGACCAAACTCAAGCTCAGCAGTAAAATTAACGAGCGCTTGGAAAAATGGGCCTGAATCTGAGGGGTCATTCGAATGCCTGCGATGTTAACCAGCGCTGACAGAATCATCAATGCGGAGATCATCCAACCAGAAAAGGAATCAGTTTCCATTAATGACTGGAAATAATAGTAATAGGTCATACAAATGCTGGCAAAGAAGGCATCGAACAACATCAAGTTTCGCAGCTGATGATTGTGTTTTAAAACCTGCCATGAAGTAATCACAATTGATTTGACGGTTGGTTGGTCGGCAGCTGCTTTTGACTTCGTGATCCGGGGTTCTTTAAACAAGAGAACGGTAATGATCCCGAAGAAACTCGCAAAGATTGAAATAACGTAAGTTAACTCAAAGTGCCAGTGAACTAAGAAGCCCGCAATCACAACGCCGGCTGTGTCGGCAAATTCAATCACAATGTCAACGTTACTGGCGATTTGGGGATACTTGTCGGTCAACTTGGCCGGGATTAGTGAATCGTAGAGCAATGCGTCAATGGTACCCGATTGCAAATTGTACGACAACGCGTTCAGAACAAATCCGCCGGCAAATAGCCAGAAATTTTGACCAAATAACATGATCAGGGCGGAGACAATCGCTGCAACTCGTCCCCAAAATAGATCGAAGCGGTACGAAAAACGGTCGGCTAACACGCCGGATGGGACTTCAAAGATAAAGCTGGCAACGTGAAAGATGCTCTCACATAGGCCGATTTCAACTAGGCTGAGGCCCTTAGTCTGCAGGTACATGACCCACAGACCAGTAATTCCGAACCAGGATAAAAAGCTGTATGTGTAGCCTTTGGCGATGTTCGTTGGATATTTAATTTTCATTTTAATGCACTCCAGTTTATTGAATTAGAAAACGGTCAACTGAAGTGCTTGAATCTCGATTACGCTGTGTTGCAGGCTAATCCAGGCGAGCATGGTATCACTCCGATCATGAAATATGAGAAATATGTTAATAAAAACATACCGCTTAATGTGAAGGAGGGCAAGAGGCAAACCAATTTTGTTGCCCCCAAATTGAGTGAAGTGAAAAGGACTTCGATTCCCTGAAAGTGGCTAACGGCTACTTCTTTTCAAAATAGCTGACTTAAAAAGTAATTTCGTGAAAGTTAACTATCCTCCAAGAAGGTGGATGTTGCTGATTCCACGAGATTTTTGTGGGTTACCTGAAAAGGTATTGGTAACTCCTCCCCAACTTGGTATACTTAACCTACGCTTATGAGAGAATAATGTGTAAACCGTTAATTTTCGCACGCGAATGCGGTACAATTGTTCGTAATAGGTTTCGCTGAAGGAGTGATATTATCTTTGATTCAAAATTGTTGGTCGCTGAGGATTTTTCTGCGGTTGGGAGGATGTCAATAACCGCTGCTATTTCTACATTTGCCGCGTTTGGGATTCAAACGGCGGCCGTGCCAACTGAGATTTTATCGACTCAAAGTGAAGGATTTGGGCAGCCTGCTGTCCTGAATCTGGATGACTGGATGACGAAGGCTTTCAAGCACTGGGATCATTTGGCAGACTTGAACATTGAGTCTGCGGTGATTGGCTATGTAGGCAAGATCCAAACGTGTCGCCAACTGGCTGATCAACTCACTCGACTGAAGTTGAAACGGATTCTGGTTGACCCGGTCATGGGCGACCGTGGTGAAATGTATGCTGGTTTTGGCGAGGATTATCTTGAAGCAATCAAGCAGCTGGTCAAGCTTGCCACCGTGATTACCCCGAATATGACGGAATTAGGGCTTTTAAGCGGAACCAAATTGACGGAACAATCAACCGACGACCAGCTGATCGCCGCAATTCAGGCCTGTGATACCAAGGCCACAGTGATTATCACCGGGGTTAAACGGGATGGTGGAATTGGCAGCTGCTTTTTGCGGGGGGACAAACTCATTTGGATCAGCTCACCGATCCTGCCAGGTCACTTTTATGGAACCGGTGATCTGTTTGCCGCGTTGCTGGGTGGCTACCTAAACTTTGAAATGAACTTCGAATCCGCCGTAAAACGGGCGGTTTTCGGAACTTATGAAGCGGTTGTCCAAACCAATCATCGACCGACAAGTGATCGAAAATACGGACTGGATTTAACCAAAACGTTGTATGATGTTGCCAGATTTACGCTCGGCCAAAATAGGGAAGAAGTGTGACAATATGTTACTCCAAACGATTAAAGATGATTTGGGCACTGTGTTGACTGAATATTTTGATAAGGTGAAGTTCCCAGAAAATGGGGTGTTTGTCGTGGGCTGTAGCACCAGCGAGATTAGTGGTGACTGGAAAGGGACGAATTCTCGGTTAGATGTTGGCAATGCAGTTGTGGACACCTTAAATAAGTTCCTCATTCCCCGCCATATCAACCTTGCCATTCAGGGCTGCGAACATATCAATCGGGCCTTATTAGTTGAGCGGTCAGTTGCCGAAAAGCATGACTTGGAAATTGTGTCCGTGGTTCCGGCCATGCATGCCGGCGGAGGCACGCAAGTAGCGGCGTACGAAAAGATGAGCGATCCAGTTGAAGTTGAACATATCACTGCGTTTGGGGGCATCGATATTGGCGGCACGGAAATTGGGATGCACGTCAAGTACGTTCAGATTCCAATCCGGATGAGTCACCGCCAAGTGGGCGCAGCTAACGTGGTTTGTTTAGCGTCCCGACCAAAATTAATTGGCGGTGAACGCGCAAAGTACGAGTTTACAGCAGCAAATAAAGAAGATTACATATTAGGAGGAATGAATTGATGGATCGAAAAAGTGTGGGTGGCAAAGTTAGTACGGATATTTTTAAGATGGTTTTAACAGCGATGTTCATCGCGGTGACGGTTGCGATCAGTCGCTTCTTTATCATTCCGGTGCCAATGACCCACGGCAATGTCAATTTATGTGATGCCGGAATTTTCATCAGTGCCCTGTTACTTGGGCCAAGAGTTGGTGGGGTTGTCGGTGGTGCCAGTGGCTTTCTACTGGACCTGATTTCCGGGTATGGCCAGTACATGTGGTTCTCACTGATTGTCCATGGTGCAGAAGGGCTGATTGTTGGCCTGATCGCGGGTAAAAATACCGATAAGAAATGGACCAAACTGATCGCGGTTAGCGTTGGAATCGTAATTATGGTCATCGGCTATTTTGTGGCCGACTCAGTTCTGTATACGATGTACGCCGGGTTTGTCGGCATTGGCACCAACTTGATTCAAGGCTTGGTGGGTGCGGTGATTGCTTACTTGGTAACCCCTAAGTTAAGAAAACGAATCTAAGTAGTCTCGTCGTAATGAGAAGCTTTGGAGAGCAAAAAGGATGAAACAAATTATGACAATTTGCTTCATCCTCGGGCTTCACAACTCATCTTTATGAGAGCTTAACTTGAAATTCTTGATAAACGCGTCAAGGTTTAGGATATCTTGATCAGATAAACGACCAATAGTCTTAAAAGTTAACCCGATTTTTGGGAAATTCAAAATTTGACCAATATCAACCCATGACTCCTTGTACAGACCAGCTTGACGCCAGTCATGGATATGAAAATATTGACGCTGAATGTGAGGGGACTTATGGTGATATTTTGTCGTAATTTTGAAGGCTTGAACGTACTTGTCATTGATGGTTCTCACAAGAACAGGCCTTTTCTTGCCACTACCCGTTTCAACAAAGCTGACGTATAAACTGACAATATCATTAGTCTTCATCCGGATTATCCAGCCATTTCTGAACTTCCTTCGCATCTTTAAAGGTATGCATTGGCGTATCTTTGGTATTGTTAAGAATGGATAGGGTCGCTTTTTGGGCGTCAGTCATTTTTAAATCAAACGGCATTCCACCCTCGGCAATCACCTTTTTGTAAAACGCAGTTAGCGCACTGGTTTGATTAAGGCCGATTTCATTAAAAACCTGTTCGGCCTGGTTGGCAATATCTCTGTCAATATTAACCTGAATCTTTTTCTTTGGCTTTTCTTTGATAGTCATGAGCGCCACTTCCTTTTGATGACTCGGTTTATTCTTAGATTGGATACAATGGTATTGTACTATATTTTGAATACTATTAAAATTAATATGTACTTATCTATGACTTCAAATGCATCCTGTCAGCCTGATTGGTAATCAACCTATATCATAATGATAAGTTTCAAAAATACCATATTTAGAAAGGATCATTACAATGGATCAATTAACAAATTCGTTAAATAAACAAGATTTTGATCGCTTACACACAGATTTTAAGCACACCTCTAAAAGCGATTTACTATCCCGAATTGTGACGCAAAACGGGATTAACCAGGCGGCTCAGGATCCGGACGCTGAAGTTCGGTTGGATCCAGTCTTCTCCGTTGACCTGCAGACTGGTTCAGTGACCAATCAGAAACAAAGTGGCCGCTGCTGGCTGTTTTCCCTAGTTAACACGTTGCGGCATCGTTTCGCGAAGAAGTATAAGGTCAGGGACTTCAACCTATCTCAAAAGTATTTGTTCTTCTGGGACAAGATTGAAGAAGCCAACATCTTCTATGATCACATTTTGGCAACGGCCACTCGACCGGCTGATGATCGAGAAGTTGAGTTCTATTTGAGCCTTCCTGGTGGTGATGGCGGCCAATGGGCAATGGCGGCTGCCTTGGTCCAAAAGTACGGGGTGATGCCGGTTAGCCAGTATCCAGAAACCAACAACGTTGAAAATACTGGCGCCTTTGATACAGTGATGAACCGGAAGCTGCGAATTGATGGCATGAAATTGCGGGACATGGTGAACGCCCAGAAATCTGATAAAGAAATTGCAGCTGCCCGTAAACAGATGTTGAGCGAAGTGTATCGGATCACGGCCTATTCATTTGGTGAGCCACCAACAACTGTTGATTTTGAATATCGAGATGATGATAAAAAGTACCACAAGATCTCGGGATTAACGCCTCAGGAATTTTATGACCAATACTTTGGCGTTGACCTAGATGATTACGTGGTTGCCACTAATTCGCCGGATAAGCCGTTGAATAAACTGTATTCAATGCCCAGCGAGGACAACGTGGTTGGTGGCAAGCAGATCGAATTTTTGAACTTACCAATGGACACTTTGAAGCAGTCAGCAATCGCCCAGTTGAAGGATGGTGAGACGGTCTGGTTCGGCAACGATGTCTTGGAACAGATGGATCGTAAGAAAGGTTACTTGGATAGTCACTTGTATCGATACTCAGACTTATTTGAAACTGACTTGGAAATGGACAAGGCCAACCGATTGGCCTATCACCAAGCCGAGGTGTCCCACGCAATGACCTTAGCTGGGGTGGATTTGGACGATGACGGCAAGCCAACCAAGTGGAAGGTTGAAAATTCCTGGGGCGACAAGAATGGCGTCAAGGGTTACTTCACCATGAGCGACGACTGGATGAACGACTATGTTTATGAAGTCGTGGTGCACAAGAAGTATCTGACCCAAGAGCAGCAAGCCTTACTCAAACAAGCACCGGTTGAATTGCCGGCATGGGATTCCTTGGCTTAGTGAAGATAAAATTAATCACGGCATCACTTGAATGATCTTCGGGTGATGTTTTTTTGTGTTTTTCAGCGTAAATGGGCATGAAATAGTACATTATTGTTCATTATTAGCAGCCGAGATTTTTTCGATTGTAATCGGTTTCTGGCCTGGTTAAACTAAGCTTGTATGACTAAATTATTGACGAAGAAGGCAACCAAAATGCAAAAACCATTTGATCAGATTCAACTTCACGCAATTTCTAAGGCGGCTCAAGCCGAGATGCAGGATAAGCTGGATAATTTGTCTAAACCAATTAAGGGACTGGGCCAGCTGGAACGATTGGCTGATAAGTTGGCTGGGATTCAAGAAACCACTGATTTGAAAATTGATCAGCGGATCTGCCTGATATACTGTGCCGATCATGGAATTGTTTCAGAGGCGGTGTCGGCGACGTCAGAACCGCTTTCCAACGTTTTGTCGGCCAACGTCGCGGAAGGTCATGCTTGCGTGAACGCCTTGGCAATGCGGAATCGTTGTGAAGTCAAGGTATTTGATATTGGTCTGGCTGGGAACTATCAGACGACTAAGATGGTGGACGAGAAGATTCAGCGCGGCACCAAGAACATGCTGACAAGTGATGCGATGAGTCGGCAAGACGCTGTTAAGTCAATTCAAACTGGCTATGACAATGCCAAGCAGGCAATCGCTGACGGCAACCAACTGTTGTTGCTAGGCGAAGTTGGTCTCGGCAATACCAGTGCGTCATCGGCGATTGTGTCAACGATGCTTGCACTGCCGGTTGACGACGTGGTGGATAAGGGTTCTGATATTTCCGTTAAGCAATTTGAGCATAAGAAGCAAGTGATCAAAGACATCTTGGCTGCTCGCCAGCCTGATAAGACTGATCCCCTTGGTGTGTTGAGTAAAGTCGGCGGCTTTGAAATTGGCGCAACGGTTGGTACCATGATTGCCGGGGCTGAAGCCGGCGTGCCAGTCATTATGGATGGCTTCATTTCAGATGCCGCTGCGGTATTGGCGAAAGCCTTTTACCCTGATATTACTGATCACCTGATTGCTTCTCATTTGTCCGGTGAAAAAGGTGCGCAACGGGTGCTGGATTATCTTGATTTGAAGCCATTACTGCAATTGGGGATGGCAGTCGGTGAAGGTTCTGGGGCCGTGGTTGCCTTGGCATTGATCGACGACATCCAATCGGTACTGGTTAATATGAATACGTTGCAGGATTTGAATTTTGAGTATGAAAACTAGTTAAACTTGCTTGACACTTGGCCTTTTGTTGGATATTATTCAAGATGACAAGGGAAGTCATAGATACACAAAAAGGGAACCCGGGCAGGGGTTCCTTTTTAACGTATAAGGGATTATAAAATTACCGGACGTGGTACGTTGTTAGACTTTTGTTGAATTGTGTTGTTATCAGTCGCATATAAGAATATAAAAAAGCTAACCGTCAATAACGATTAGCTACCCGCATCATTCTAATTCACGCTTGTAGCTATCGGAATGCAGTCCGATAGCTACTTTTCATATACAATCATATCATAGGGTGATAAAGATAGCAAAACAATCGTACACAGAGCACAACGAGAAGCTAACGACCACCAAAGATGACCTCTTAACTGTGGAGAGGATCTGAAGAAGTGATAGTGTTCAGTTAACAAGACATATTCGATGAACCCAGCAACATCAATTCAAGGCTCATCACGCCCGGGGCTTCTTCACCATCTTGTTCTTACTTTGAACCACCTTTGCCTGGTCAACCAACGGACAGCCAATTTCTGAACATTCGTGGCATGATCCTTTGGCACCTTTTTTCAAAAAGCGGGTGTAAACGGCGTAACCCAGTAACCCAAAAAGGATTACTGCAACAATCAATGTTCCCATCTTGAGGGCTCCCTTCTATGCGTCCAATGTAATTCCTAAATCGGCGTGTTCACGTTTGATGAACAAACCATAAACCATTGTGACTAGTGCGACAGCAGCGATGACCAAGCCGACTGGTGAAAAGTTGGCGGCCATAATCTGCGAACTCTGATAAATAATGACGGCGACCATGTAGGCTACCAAGGTTTGGTACCCAACCGCCCGCCATGTCCAACCGGCGTCACCGAATTCTTTGTACATGGTTCCGATGGCGGCAAAACATGGCGCGCACAACAGGTTGAATGCCAGGAATGCGTAACCGGCCATTGGTGAGTAAGTTGCCCGCAAAGCATTCACAAAATCCGCATTACTGCCGCCAAAGGTGATGTGCAGCGTTCCCACACAATTTTCCTTGGCAATTAAGCCAGCAATGACGGCCACGGTTGCATGCCAGTCACCGAACCCGAGTGGGGCAAAAATTGGTGACAGCAATGTGCCAAGTGCTTGAAGGATACTGTGGTTCTGATCAACCATTTGCAGCCTGAAATTAAAGCTTTGCAAGAACCAAATGGCCACACACGAGATGAAAATAATCGTACCGGCTTTCATGATAAATGCGTGAGCCCGGAACCAAACACTCTGAAGGGTATTACCCAGCTTTGGCCAATGATAGGCTGGCAATTCCATTACAAATGGGGCAGGGGCGCCTTCGAATAATTTGGTCTTCTTCAAGAATACCCCAGAGCCAACGACTGCCAGCATTCCCAGAAAGTAAGCGGAAGGGGCGACCCAAGTGTTATGGGCAAAAAAGGTGCCACTAATCAAGGCAATCACGGTCAGTTTGGCCGAACAAGGCATAAACGTTGTCAGCATAATTGTCATGCGCCGATCTTTATCGCTCTCAATTGTTCTGGTTGCCATGATTCCAGGAACGCCACAGCCAGTCGCAATCAGCATTGGGATGAACGATTTTCCAGAAAGGTTGAAGCGGTGAAAAATTCGATCCATGACAAACGCAATTCGGGCCATATAGCCGCAGTCCTCGAGAATTCCCAGACACAAGAACAACATCATGACTTGGGGGAGAAAGCCGAGGACCGACCCAATTCCACCGATAATCCCGTCGATGATTAACCCTTTTAACCATGCCGCGACCCCGAGACTATTCAAAATAGTTGTGGTGGCGTGAGGAATCCAGGCACCAAAGAGGGTGTCGTTGACCCAATCACTGCCAATCGTCCCGATGGTTTGAATTGACAGGTAGTAAACCAGCCACATGACCAACACAAAAATTGGTAAGGCGAGCCAACGATTGGTGACAATCTGGTCAACGCGATCACTGATGGATAACGAAAAATCGTTCGTGTCGATGACACATATTTTGATGATTCGGGCAATATAATCGTACCTTGCATTTACAACGATGCTATCGCTATTGTCGTCAAAGATTTTTTCGGAAGCTTTGATAGTAGCTTCAATTTCTTGCTGTTGCTGCTCAGTCAAATCAAGAGTGGCGGTGACCGCTTCGTCGCGTTCGAACACTTTGATCGAGTACCACCGCAATTCGTTGTCGGGGATGAGGCCCTTTAGCTGTTCTTGAATCATCGATAGGGCGGACTCCAATCGATAATCGTATTCGGGAAATGCGTAGTGGTGTTCTTCGGCATCCCTGGCTTCAATTTTTTCGGTCAGCTGATCCAAATTTTGCTTCTTGAGGGCACTAATGCTGACAACGGGCACATCTAATATGTAAGATAATTTTTTGAGATTGATTCGGCGATGGTGCTGTTTTTTTAAAATATCCATCATGTTGAGAATCAATAATAGCGGAATCCCAGTTTCCATTAATTGTAATGTTAAATATAAATTGCGTTCCAGGTTGGTCGAATCGACAACGTCCAATGTCTGATCAGGTAACTCGTCCAGAAGATATTTGCGAGTGATCATTTCCTCTGAGCTATAAGGAGAGAGGGAATAAATGCCGGGGAGATCTTGGACAACCATGTTCTTATTATGTTTGAGGACGCCACTTTTCCGTTCCACGGTGACGCCCGGCCAATTGCCGATGTGTTGGTTAGACCCCGTCAAGGCATTGAACAGGGTGGTTTTGCCGCTGTTCGGATTGCCAATCAGGGCAAGTTGGGACATTTCCATGCGCTACACCTCCTCGATTAAAATACAGCTGGCGTCTCGTTTCCTTAGACTTAATTTGTAGCCGCGGACCACGAGTTCGATAGGATCGCCGAGTGGGGCAACTTGATTAATTTTAATCAGCGTGTTGTTCGTGAGCCCCATGTCGAGCAATCGGCGTCTTAACGCCCGATCACCAACCATTTTACGAACCAATCCAGATTCACCCTTTGGCAGGTCTGAAAGTGACCGGAGCTTTTTGCCGGCTTTTTCTTGAACACTTCTAACCACGATCCGTTGGGCAATATCCAAACTGATCGCTAAGCGCTGCCCCTGGAAATAGATCATCATCCCACTGGCATCTTGCGAAGGAGAAATAATGGTCACCTTTTTGCCAGCAATCATGCCCATTTCAGCAAGCCGTCGAGCAACTGATCGTTCGCCCAGAACGTTTAAGATGATATATTGACCACGTTGCCGTGATTCAGCTAATGATTTCATAGGTGTCAGCCATCCTTTCTGGTCTTTAATGGGGTGGATCGACCGGTAGGAATTGGGATACAGTTTTCCGGTCTAATCTCATTTTTCAATCTGACAGTAACATGTGAGTTAATAAAACAATAAAGGCATTTTAGGAAAATGTCAATACGATAAGAAAAATGAGAGAAGCATTAATTGTTGTTGATAATCATTCTAAGTTTGAGTGGTGGTGGGTATATTAAAAAAGCAACGCATTCTGGTTTTTGAATGCGTTGCTTTTTTGCTTAAATGGCGGGGATCAGCCGTTTGTCGCAAGTTTTATCAATATAAAAGCCAAGTTGCTTTTTAAACCACTCAGCAGACAAATGTCGTATTGCTAAAACATGGTCTAAAAAGCAGTTCCTGGCCATATAAGTCAATCAGCCAGACATTCAAGATCAGAATGCCTGGCTGATTAACTTATATTCTGGAAACTAACCGCTTTTTAAACCACTCTCTACCTACTCTGCCGGCGTTACCAACACTTGCTTGGCTGGATCGTCGTCCAAATTGCGGACAACTTGATAGCCGGAAACCTTCAAATTAGCTGCTTTGTACGTTCCAGAAACCTTATCCTTAACAGAAACAGTCTGATCCATTGGGATATCTGAGAGCTTTCCCTTCATATAAATTACTGGTTGATCTTTAGAATCGTTCTTGAAAGAATACTTCAATGTTCCCTGTTTATCCAAATCATTAGCTTTTTTGGCCTGACTGTAGGTCTTGTACATCTTATTAACGCTGTAAATGGTGACGGTGTTGTTCTTCTTATCAAACTTATAGGCATCGATACCTGATTTGCTCTTATAGTTAATCGAGCCGTTCATATACCAAAGATTGTCGTTGGAAACCAACGCTTCCTTGGCTGATTGATGCTTGACGGGATTCTGCATACTGGCCTTATTGCTGTCATTGTTAGATGAACTCTTTTTTGAAGAATTGCCACAACCGGCTAGGAATAGGCTAAATGTTGCGATGACCGTCAAAATAACGGCTAATGATCTGTTCTTTTTCATATTCGTAATCACCTCATATGATGAAATTATCACACAATACTTGCAAAATCTAGTAGTATGGCTGAATATTAATAAAAGATACAAAGTTTTAATACGATCGAAATTTTTGACCCATCAAACTACGAAGATAAGAGGTACAAAGCTATGGCTACGATTCGCGATATTGCTAAAAAACTGGGCTTGTCGGTGTCCACCGTGTCCCGAGCCCTTAATGATAATCAGCGAATTAGTGTCCGCACCCGCCGCCAGGTTAAAGAAATTGCTGAAGACATGGGGTACCAGCCGAATTACAACGCCAGAAATTTGACCAATCAAGAGGCTAATTCCGTCGGCGTGATTTTCCCGGTTAACAATCGGGTGGTCGATAACATTTTTTACGTTGGCCTGCTGCGAGGGATTAATGAACAGTTAAATGCCCGCAACTATGTTCTATCAGTGGCCGTTGGCGAGTCCACTGAACAAGTCCTTGATAACGTGAAGTCAATGATTACCCGTGCCCAAATCAAGCGGTTTATTTTGCTTTATTCTCATGAAAATGACCCGGTGATTGAACTGCTGCAAGCTGAACCGGTGGCATTTGTGACGATTGGAAAACCGGCCGATGGGCAGCGGTGGTTGTACGTTGATAATGATAACGTGGAAGCCGGTGCGGATGGGGTGGATTATTTAATGAAGCGGCTCCATGTCGACAATCCTGTTTTTGCGGAATCGACGAACAATTGGCCATACGAAATTGACCGAAAGGCCGGGTACCTCCGAGAAATGAAGTTGGCTCACAAAACACCCGTCATTTTTCCGGTCCCCGATGACGATGAAGCGGTCGTTAATCGATTTATCGAGGAAAATCCGCAAATGGATGGCGTGGTCGCAATTGATGATTTCACCGGCTTGAAGGTTTATCATCGATTTAAATTGCTTCACCCCGACAGAGAAATCGAAGTGGTAGGGTATAACAACTCTTTGCCGAACGAACTGACTGATCAGCACTTTCATTCAGTGGACCTGAACCCAAATGAAATGGGTCGGTCAGCTGTGAAGTTGCTATTTCAAACGGAGAAGCCCAAGCGACAACACATCATTGTGAGTCATACCATCCCAAAATAATTGTCAGAATAGAAGGTTGACCCATGAAGCAACAGAATCAATGGATTTTACTGATGTCGACATCAATTGTATCCTTCATGTCAACGATCGATGCCAGTATTGTGAACATCGCAATTCCAAAAATGTCACGAGATCTCAATATTTTGAATAACCAGGCCGAATGGATCGTGTCGGTCTATTTGGTATTAATTTGTGTCTTACTGATCTTCTTTGGTAAGCTGTCAGATCAAATTGGCCGGGTTAGAATTTTCCAAACCGGAACGATTATTTTTGTCTTAGGATCACTCTTTTGCGGCCTGAGCGTTAATTTGCCGATGATTCTAGGGGCGAGAGTGATTCAAGCGCTCGGGGCATCAATGACGATGGCAACCAATTTTAGTATTATTACCGACATTTTTCCACCTAACAAGCACGGATTAGCCCTCGGGGTAAACAGTTCATTTGTCCAAATTGGCAATATCGCTGGCCCAGGGGTTGGCGGGCTGATTTTAACCTGGTTTAACTGGCATTTCATTTTCTTTGTCAACGTGCCGATTGGAATTATTGCCTATATCCTGGGACATCATTTCTTCCCTCATGCACCATTGCCTCATAAACGCCTCAAGATTGACTTTCTGGGGTTTACCACCTATGCCGGGATGGTCACCGCGTTTTTCTTGATGATCTTCTGGGGCCAAGTGATTGGTTTTGGCGATTTAAGAATTATGGGCTTATTGACGGTCACGGGAATTTTGCTGATACTTTTTGTAATGGTTGAGCACCGGGTGCCGGAACCACTGATTGATCTGAGGATCTTCCACAACTTGGGCTTCAGCTTTGGAATCTTGTCGGCGATGTTGGTCTATGCCTGCGGTTACTTCAATAATGTCATCATGCCGTTTTATCTGCAGGATCGCCTGCTGCTATCGTCGGCGGTTGCTGGAATTATCCTGATGGCCGTCCCAATTCTTAATATTTTCAGTGCCCCAACCGGTGGCTATATTGCTGATCGGATTGGAGCGGAGAAGGTGTCATTTTACGCACTATTTATTTTTTTGATTCCTGAAGTGATATTTATAATGATTCAGCCTCAGTGGTCGCTTGCTTGGCTGGTGATTGGCCTGGCATTGTTCGGGACTGCAAACGGGGCGTTCCAGAATAATCCGATGATTATGGGAAATGCTGCTCCAGAATTTCAGGGGATTGCTGGTTCCATCGCTGCCCTCGGCCGAAATTTGGGGATGGCAATCGGCTTGGCTCTGGCAACCTCATTGCTGTATTTTGGGATTAGTCTGCAAGGTGGTAAACGGATCACCACCTACCCAGATGCGCATCCGGATTGGTTTGTTGGTGGGATGCATTTTGCGTATCAAATTGCCTTAGGGATGATTCTGGTGGCAATTAGCTTACTGGGGATCGTGCTGTATCACAAACGGAAGAAGACAGCTTGATAAAAAGGCTCTTCAGCAATCATTTCCTAAAATGGGAAGGTTGTTGAGGAGCCTTTGATGTTTAGAGAAACCTGATTTCTAGATTCTTTCGGTTATTTAACCATTCAGTTTCGCATACTAAGCTACGTAGATTAATCATGCTCCGGAAAACTGACGCTTGATCAGGTAAGCCTTTCAACCCAGAAATCCAAACCCGTGATTTTCGGATTGAAAGGCTTAAAAGGCTTATATGAATTCCGCTTTGCTGCACTCACTTATTTTAGGACAGCTCCTCAAAGCAACAATCTGCGTGTAAGCACCTTGAAGAAAAATTCCAAAAATCAGGAATCTTTCTTCAAGGAGACTTACACTCCGATTGTTACCGCTTTGCTGCACTCACTTATTCTAGGACAGCTCCTCAAAGCAACAATCTGCACATAAGCACCACAAACAAAAGTCCAGAACCAGGATTTCCGCTTGTGGAGACTTATGTTTCGGTTATTAACTGCTTTGATCCGCTCACTTATTTTTAGGACAGCTCCTCCAAGCAGGAATCTGCTTGTAAGCACCACCGAGAAAAATTCCAAAATCGGGAATTTCCCTCAGCGGCAACTTACACTCCGATCCCTTACCGCTTTGATCCGCTCACTTGTATTAGGACAGCTGCGCAAAGCAAAAGTCTGCACATAAGCACCGCCAACAAAAATCCCCAAAACCGGGATTTCTGTTGGCGGAGACTTATGCTCCGACTTTTAACCGCTTTGCTGCGCTCACTCATTCCTTGATAAAGTTTTCCAACACCTTACCATCTTCCACTGTCAGTAGAGTCTGCTTCGATGGAATTGGAGCGACAATCCTGAATTGATAGCCAGCTCCAGCGCCCTTTTTGATGACCAGGCTGGTTTTGGTAAAGCCCTTCACGCTGGCAGGCCACTGGACCGTTTTAGATTGATCCGGATTTTTCTTGAGGTAGGTCATTGCCTTGTTGAAGTCTTTATTGGTGATGGTGAGGGTGTAGACTTTGGTCTTTTCGTTGAAATCAACCTTGCCGAGTTTACGGTAACTTCCCTTAAGTGTCTTCAAAACATTGGCTTCGTTTAATTGACGACGGGCGGCTGCCTGCTTCTTTTCGCCGGCATCGAAGACCATGTTTTTGTTATGGCTGGCCATTGATGACATTTGTTTCTGTTTTTCGGTCGGTGGGGTTTCCTTTGTTTCGTTTTGGCTGCGGATAGCCCCTGGCATTAAATAGCCCCCGATGGCAATCATGACAACCGCGATGGCAATGAGAAAGACAATCAGGCCGCGGGTTTGATTTTTGTACATTGCGGTTCTAAGTGAGAAGAATCCAAGTAGAATCATGATCGCGCCGACAACACATAAGAAAACTGATAAATATAACAAGTTACTTTCCCCCGTCGATATAGTGTGGATTTGCAATAATTAATCTGTCGTTTTGATAATACCAAAAGCATATAATATTTTGGATGGGGTGTAAAGATTGACGAATTGGAATTTTGGGGCAGACACTAAGCCCTTACTAAGGCTTATATAGCGCAATCACATATTCTCCGATACGAGGATTTTGTCCATTGGATATTAATAATTCCTTTTGATAGATTGGCTCACTAAACATGCCAATCTGCCACCCCTTATAGTTTGATGGCTTAATGTGCTGTTTAGTTAGATCGTTCAGAACAAACCGTTTAAAAGTTGGGGATCCATTAGCTAAGTTTTGCATTTGCTGATTGGTTAACTGAGCTGATAGTTTAACATACTGAATGTCATTTAACTTATCACCCCATTCGTGTTTAATGACGCTTCCAAATTGACCGTTTGCTTCATCCATTGCAACATCGTCTAGTTTGTCGTTATAAGTGGTCCCTGTAAAAGCTTTAATGACCGGTTGATCTTGATAATAGGTAACTATAAAATCAGGCTCATCTGATGTTGCGTACTTCAATTTATCAAGCTCTGCTTCAGTTGGGTAAGGAATACCAGATGGATTGCCCTTTGTAATCCATTTTGTATTAGCCCCCTTATTCGGATTGTTACTAGTAACAGTGCTATTACTGGAATACGCTCCCCTGGTCAAATACCCTTTCCAAACGTAGCCCTTTGTTTTTCCAGACTGGTTGGTGACATAGTAAAAGGTCCCGGTCTTGGTGCCGTTGGTCATTTTTAAAACTTTGGCGGCGTACCAGGTCGTTTTGGGGTAGTTGGTTAAGTGGTGTTTCTTTTGAGTTAGATTATCATTCCAGAGGTAGGCGTTCGTACTGCCATTCCAGTGAAAAGAGATGTTGTTTGCGGATTTAGATTTAACCGTGTGGTAAACTCCAGCTGCTTTTACAGCTTGCGGAACACTCGTCAAAGCAAGGCCGGCAAAACTGACAAGTAAACCGACGAATAGAATCAGATGTTTTTTCAAATGAATTGCCTCCGTATATGCATCAATCAAAATAATCAGTAATAAAAACGATCAGCCTATTGTCGAAGAACTACAAATGAAAGCAATCAGTTGACCCTGTTAATAGCATATCACATATATCTTATTTGTTAGGGGTAAGTTGATGGAAACACGAACTATCCGGATAATTCATTGCATAGCAAAATTAATGAGTGAGGTGGTATATGTTCCGGAGTCAAACCGGGATTCCGGCAACATAGCAGAAATGCGCTCCGACAGCCCTGACCCCTGCCACATAACACAAAACAACCAACAATGAACAAAAGGCGCGTTCATTATTGGTTGTCCTGTGTTATGCTCTGGGGTCACCCAGGCTTAGTCGCGCTCTACAGAATTTCACAGAACTCGATCGTCTCTTCATTCGGTCCAAGGATATTAAAGAACTTAATCCCGTTGTCCCAGAATGATGGGATTGATTGGATTTCGTCGTTTACTAGTCGTAAGCCCTGAGCCTTGGCGTCGGCGAATGCCTTTTCCACGTCTGGGGTGTTCATTGAGATATGGTTGATTGCGCCAGCCTTCATTGCCGTTGGATCGCCCTCCCATGTTTCAATGGTTAAGTTGCCAAACCGCATGAATGCACAACGGTTCTCGCCGTTATGGAATAAGCCCGCTTGTTCAAAGCCGAGTGATTTGTAGAATTCAATTGTCTTGTCTAAATCGACTGAAGGGATCCCAACGTGTTGGAGTCCGGTAAAATCATCTTTCATTGCCATTGTTTAATTGCCTCTTTTTTAATTTTTTATCCGTGGATAAGCACTTTGTTTTA
The DNA here is from genome assembly GCF_001436255.1 of Lentilactobacillus rapi DSM 19907 = JCM 15042. Taxonomy (GTDB): domain Bacteria; phylum Bacillota; class Bacilli; order Lactobacillales; family Lactobacillaceae; genus Lentilactobacillus; species Lentilactobacillus rapi. Next base: position 20,999 of record NZ_AZEI01000007.1, read on the forward strand.
CTCACTTATTTACCGACATCCAAAGCCTGATGCTTCAGGTGTGGAAAGACTGCCTTGTCGGCAATTCCCGTGATGCCACCTTGGAATAAGAACGCGAAGATCGTGCCAATCCCGAAGTTGGTAAATTGATGGGTGATCACTAATGCCAAGATAGCCATCAATGTTGGTGGAATATAAGATGCCCACATCGCCAGATTGGCGTTTCCTTTGAAGTACTTGAAGCGCAAGATCTGCATCAAGTCATCGGCAGGGTGTAACACTAAGTTAACCCGCTGATAAATTGAAATGGCGGTGGCAATCATCGCGACGCCGACGAAGTTTAATAGGATGTAGAAACCAACCATTAACGGCGTCGTGGCATCTGGTAGCCCAGCAAAAATGGGATACTTGCCAAGGAAGAAATCTTCAAAAATTTGAATTAAAGCTGAGAAGGGTACCATGAAAATTAAGTTGCCCAAAGCACGGCCCCACTCCCAGTGACCAACTAAGATCGCGTTTAGGACAGTGGTCAAAATTCCGAGGATTAAGAAAGTCCAAAACAGGTTCCAGCCAAAGGCGACACTCAAGTTGGCTTCTGCGGCCGTCCAGTAAGCGGACCCCAAGAATGAGGGATGAATCTTGGCGCTGGTAACCAACGTCAAAACGTTACCGGCTGAGTTAATGATCAGCGAAATCACAAAGAAAGAAATCGAAGTTGTCATTGAAATGGTTCGGCCAGTTGATACCTGACTACTTGACTGATCTGAATTTGTCAAAATTATTCACCTACTTTAACGACGGCCTTTGAAACTCCCTTGATGTTTCCTTGCAAGAATGATTCAACTTGTTCCAAAGGTAATTCGTGACTGATGATGGCTTCAACGTCCAACTTGCCGCTTTGAAGCAATGCAATTGAGTCTTCAAAGGCGTTGGGGTTGATGAATGAACCTTGGATGGTTAATTGTTTTTGGTAAACTTCATAAGTGTTCATTGAGAAATGAGCGTCAGGAGCGCCAACACCGAACATCAAGACTTGGCCGCCCTTGCGAGTTGCTTCAATTGCTTGTTCCTGAGTCTTTGGTGAACCAACGGCCTCGATCACGATATCGTAATAGTCAGTTGGCATCTCAACGTTGTTGGTGTTGTAAGTGTTGGTAACGCCTAATTTCTCACGGTTAAGATCCAACTTCTTGTCTGAATGGCCAGTCAAATCAACTTGGTGAATCCCATAAGCTTGTAAGATTTGAGCGAACAATTGACCTTCGAATCCGTCACCAATAACCAAGGCACGTTGATAAGGGGTCACGTTTAATAATTGAACCCCATGAACGGCACATGAAATTGGTTCGATAGTTGCGGCTGCCTTGAACGAAATGTCGTCAGGAATTGGGTAAACAACGGATGCTGGGGCAGTAAAGTATTGTTCCAAGCCACCGTTTCTGGTAACACCAACGGCTGACAAGTTTTCACAGAGTTCTGGACGGTCAGTATGGCAATAGAAGCATTGACCACAGTAGATGTTAGGGTCAACCGTTACCCGGTCGCCGACTTTAAGGTTTGTGACTTCTGAACCAATTTCAGCAACCACTCCTGAGTTTTCGTGGCCCAAGACAATAGGTGGAACAGCGTCGGCAGAACCTGGTAGGCCGTTGTAGAGGGCGTGGTCAGTTCCACATACGCCTGCATACTTGGTTTCAACTAATACTTCGTTTGGTTGAACCTTAGGCTTGTCGATGTCCTGAATTTCCATTTTCTTTGTAGCGGTTAATACTAATGCTTTCATTGTTTATCTCCTTAAATAGTAGTGAGCGAAGCAAAGCGGTTAGAAAGCGGAGTGTAAGTCTCCTTTGCGGAAAATTCCCGAACTTGGGATTTTCCGCAAAGGTGCTTACGCGTAGCTTTCTGCCTTGCGTAACTTATTTTCCACAAAAAGTGTGGATTTCCTAAAATCACTAAATTATTTGTTAAATTCCTTTAAAGCGAGTGCAAAGTTGCCGACGGTTGCTGAACCATTGTTCTTAACCAGTGGCATGACGATGTATTTGTCCAAGTCACCAACGTCAACATAGTGATTCATCAAGTCATCGAATTGTGCGCGCACCTTTTCCAAGAAGGTTTCGCTGACGACCCCGCCACCGAAAACGATCTTAGCTGGCCGCAACATCAACGTGACTTGAATAGCCGCCTGCGCGACGTAGTAGGCCATGATGTCCCAGACGTGATCGGTCAAAGGAACATCTTTGCCACTTTTACCGAGCCGAGCCTGGAAAGTCGGTCCTGAGACCAATCCTTCCAAACAATCGCCGTGATATGGGCAGATGCCCTTGAAGTCAAGATCATCCGGATGACGCTTTAGCCGGACATGCCCCATTTCTGGATGGCCAATATCGCCGATGAAGTCACCGTCCACAATGGCGCCAGCGCCTACGCCAGTTCCAATTGTGTAATAGACCAGCGAGTTAATCTTTTCATTAAATAGGGTTGCCATAACATATTCGCCATACGCAGATCCGTTAACATCAGTTGTCCAATGAATTGGCAAATCGAAATCTTGTTTGAGCCTGCCGACAAAATCGGTATTTGCCCAGCCAACTTTTGGTGTGTTGGTGATATAACCAAATTTCGGTGAGTTCTGTCTGAGTTCAATTGGCCCGAACGATGAAACTGAGATTGCCTGAAGATCCTTAAACTGTTTGAAGTAATCGACCGTCTTTTTGAGCGTTTCCTCTGGTGTAGTCGTGGGGGAATTCGTGATATCCAAAATTCGATAATCCTCGTTCCCTACTGCACAAACAAATTTTGTTCCGCCCGCTTCTACGCTACCTAACAACATTTAAATGTCACCACCTTAAGATTTATTCCGCAACAACAAGTTGTGAATTCTTGTACAATATACCACGTTTAAAAAATAATGCACTGTAAAAGCTTATGTCAAACGTATGACATCTTTTCAAAAGCAAAAGATGTCTAGACCGCAAAAAGAGTTCAAGATGAAAATAAGCAGTCAAAATTTTTTTAATTATTTTTTTGATGGGGTATTATTTAGGAGAATCATGTATGACACATTGGTTGATGATTTAATGCAATCCTGATTATAGCCCTAGCTAACTTGAAGTTTGATTTTTAGGAAGGCTGTGCAACCGGTTGCATTATTTTTAAATTGATGTCATAATACAAAATGTAAACGTTATTATTTTGAATTGGAGGATCGAAATATGGATGAGAAAAGCAGTGCTGCCGCAACGAAGAAGTCGGGGTTACCAAAGTTGCCTGCCAGCACAATTTGGATGATTAATTTTGGCTTCTTGGGGGTCCAAATGGCCTTCACCTTGCAAAGCTCACAGATGAGTCGAATTTTTCAAACGATTGGGGCCGATCCAAACAAATTAGGGTGGTTTTTCATTTTGCCACCATTGGCCGGATTGATCGTCCAACCAATCATTGGTTATTATTCAGATCGAACTTGGGCACCTAAATTGGGTGGCAGGCGATTGCCATACCTTGCCCTGGGAACGTTAATTGCAATTATTGTGATGTGTTTATTGCCGAACTCTGGTAGTTTTGGTTTCGGGTATGCCTCAATTACTGCACTGTTGTTTGGTGCTGTGACCGTTGCCTTACTGGATGTTTCATCAAATATTGCCATGCAGCCATTTAAGATGATGGTTGGGGACATGGTGAATGATGATCAGAAGAGTTACGCCTATGGCATTCAAAGCTTCTTATCAAATGGTGGTGCGGTGATCGCAGCCATCTTCCCATTCTTATTTACGGCATTTGGGGTTGCCAATACCGCTAAGAAAGGGGTTGTTCCGCAATCCGTTGTCATTTCATTCTATGTTGGGGCAATCATTTTGCTGGTTACCAGTTTATTCACTATTTTTAAAGTGCATGAATATGACCCAGCCACATACGCCAAGTATCATGGCATTACTGAAGAGGCCAACTCAACTGGTGGTAACTGGTGGACTTTATTGAAGAAAGCACCAAAAGTCTTTTGGACGGTTACCTTGGTTCAATTCTTCTGTTGGGTTGCTTTCCAGTATCTCTGGACTTATTCAGCCGGGGCCATTGCCAACAACGTTTGGAATACAACCAACGCTGCTTCATCGGGCTATCAAGCTGCCGGTAACTGGTACGGGGTTCTAGCCGCTGTTCAATCAGTCGCTGCCGTTGTGTGGTCATACGTGTTAGCTAAATTGCCTAATAATCATCACAAGTTAGGCTATTCACTGAGTTTAGCTCTCGGTGCAATCGGGATGGTGTCAGTATTCTTCGTTCACACTCAGTACATGCTGATCATTTCATTCACATTAGTTGGGATGGCTTGGGCTTCAATGAATACCTACCCATTAACAATGGTTACCAACGCCTTGTCAGGTGAACACATGGGGACTTATCTTGGCCTGTTTAACGGTTCAATTTGTTTACCACAAATTGTGGCATCTCTTGCCAGCTTTGCCTTGTTCCCAATGTTAGGCAACGCTCAACCAAACATGTTCCTGCTTGCAGGAATTGTGATGGGCCTTGGTGCCTTGTCAGTTGGATTAATTAAAGAGACATATAAAGCATAGGAAAGGACATCTAAAATATGAAAAGAACTTTTGACGTACAACCCTGGAATATTGTGACCCATGACTTTAAGCCTGAAGACAAACGCCTGCAGGAGTCGATGACCAGCATTGGAAATGGCTACATGGGCATGCGCGGTTTCTTCGAAGAGGATTATAGCGGTGACAGTCTTTCCGGTCTGTATCTGGGTGGCGTTTGGTATCCGGACAAGACTCGGGTTGGCTGGTGGAAAAACGGCTACCCAGAATATTTTGGCAAGGTAGTCAACGCGGTTAATTTCATCAAGATGAACATTAAGATCAACGGTGAAAAGATTGATCTGGCCAAAGACACTTTCAGTGACTTTAACTTAGACCTTGATATGAAGAAGTCGTTATTAACCCGTTCATTTACTGTAACAAAAGGTGAGGCAAAAGTTGCCGTGACCTTTGAACGGTTCGTCAGTGTTGCTCAACAGGAATTGTCCGTTCAACGGCTGACACTAAAAAACGTGGGTTCGAGTAAAGTCGCAATCGTCGTTGATTCAGCGATCGACGCTGACGTTAAGAATGAAGATGCCAACTACGATGAACGTTTCTGGGAAGTTGTTTCAACCGATCAGCAAGCGGATCGTGGTAGTGTGATGGCTGAAACGACGCCTAACCCATTTGGGACGCCACGGTTCACTTCTGCCATGGGAATGCGCCACGTTACTGATTTAAAGAACGTAAAAGTTGATCAACCCAGCGATAAAGAAGTTGTGAACGAGTTTGCTGGCGAATTAGGGCCTAATGAATCGACTCAACTTGAAAAGCGTGTGATTGTGGTAACCTCACGGGATTACGATTCTAATGAAGCATTAACCAAAGCAATGGATACGTTGAGCGATCAAGTCGCTGCTCAAAGCTATGATCAATTATTTGACGCTCACGCCAAAATTTGGGAAGACCGCTGGAACAAGTCTGATATCCAAATTGATGGTGATATTGAAGCTCAACAAGGGATTCGTTTTAACCTCTTCCAGTTGTTCTCAACGTATTATGGAGAAGATTCGCGTCTTAACATCGGCCCTAAAGGCTTTACTGGCGAGAAGTACGGTGGTGCAACCTACTGGGACACCGAAGCCTTTGCGGTTCCAGTGTACTTGGGCATTACCGATCCAAAAGTCACCCGTAACTTGTTGATGTATCGTTACAAGCAGTTGGATGGCGCCTATCATAACGCCAAGCAACAGGGCTTGAAGGGTGCCTTGTTCCCAATGGTGACTTTCGATGGGATCGAGTGTCATAACGAATGGGAAATCACTTTTGAAGAAATTCATCGAAATGGTGATATTGCCTTTGCCATTTATAATTACACCCGCTATACCGGCGACGACTCATACGTCTTGCATGAAGGCTCAAAAGTCTTAACCGAAATTTCCCGCTTCTGGGCAGATCGGGTTCACTTTAGCCAACGCAAGCAACAATACATGATCCATGGGGTCACCGGTCCTGATGAATATGAGAACAACGTCGATAATAACTGGTACACGAACATTTTGGCCCAGTGGACATTGAAGTATACCCTGGCAATTCTCAAGCAAGTTTCCCCAGAGCAGGCTAAGAAGTTAAATGTAAGTGATGATGAGAAGAAACAGTGGCAGGATATCGTTGACAGAATGTATCTGCCATATGATAAGGACTTGAATATTTTCGTTCAGCACGATGGCTTCTTGGATAAAGACCTCAAGCCAGTTTCAGAGATTCCGGCTGACCAGTTGCCGATTAATCAGCATTGGTCCTGGGATAAAATTCTGCGTTCGCCTTATATTAAGCAAGGTGATGTGCTCCAAGGCATCTGGGACTTTATCGATGACTTCACGCCGGAACAGAAGAAATCAAACTTTGATTTCTACGAAAAGTTCACGGTTCACGAATCCAGTTTGTCACCAGCGATTTACTCAGTGTTGGCGGCCGATCTCGGTTACGAAGAAAAAGCGGTTGAATTGTACGAACGGACCGCTCGACTGGATTTGGATAACTACAACAACGACACCGTTGACGGTTTGCACATTACAGCCATGACTGGCGGCTGGATTGCCGTTGTTCAAGGCTTTGCCGGCATGCGGGTTCGCGATGGCAAGTTGCACTATGCGCCATTCTTACCAAAGAAATGGGATCACTACTCATTTAGACAAGTCTTCCGTGATCACTTGATTGAGGTTGACGTTGATAAAGATGGTGCCCACTTCAAGCTGGTAAGTGGCGAACCAATTACCATTGATGTAGCGGGTAAGGATGTTAAATTAGCAAAATAATGCAGGATGTTACTCTGCAACCTAGATGGTAAACGTCTAGGGTATTACTCAAAAGGATCGGGCTGATTGCTGAATCCTTTTTTGAGTACAAAGAAAGCTGTCAACCTGTGGGGTGACAGCTTCTTTATGATATGAAGATCTTCATGGATTGGGATTGAATACTTAGTTAAGCATAAGGAGTTGAAATATTATTCAGCAAATTCACTTATAAACGCAAGTTAGCCCCATTTTTATATTGATAAAACTCGGGACAAACGACTGATTTCAAAATTACATTCCTTTTCATTCTCATCTCTTGCTATAATGATTAAGCTGGTTAATTACTTTCCGGGGCTTACGAGGGGTCATGTGCCGGAAAGGAAGTGATTCTTTTGCATTTTATCCTAGCAGATCTGATCTTTCCGATTATTGTCGGATTGATTATTACTTGGTTTGCGTATAAGCTAAACAAACACTAATGTACTCGTTCATTAGCCAATAACCAGCGATTCACGGAGTAGCTTCTAGCAGGGCTACTCCTTTTTGGCCACAAAAAAAGCTGCTTATTCTAGCAGTAATAAGCAGCTGGTGATTCTCTTGCACTTCATCCTGTTTTAGTGTAACACATCCACTGAAGCGTGTTCAAAAATATCGTGGAATTATTCGGAAAAAATTCATCGGACGTTTCTCTAGGCCGCTACTTTAAACGACAAAAGAGTCACCAATTCATTGAGATTATAAGTGCCGATCAATAGTCAAATATCCGATTATTTTGGATGTTAATGTGAGTTTTGGTAGTTATTTAAATTTAGTCCCATTTTTGGACAACTTATGATCGCCGAGGGGGCTAAATCATTGCTTATCATTATTAAATATCAGATACTAAAAGTAATTAAATAGCTATAGTTGAAGACCTGTTAATGATGGGAGGAATTATTTTGACATTATCAATTGGAATTATCGGCGCAACTGGCCGAGCTGGTAGCGAAATTGCCAAAGAAGCGATTAGCAGAGGGATGCAAGTCACGGCGTTTGTGAGAAGTGCGGACAAAGCTAAAGAAATGCTCGGAGATAAAGTCACTCCGATCCAAAAGGATGCCTTTGAAATTCAGAAAAAAGACATTGAGCATTTGGATGTTGTGGTGGATGCCTTCGCTACTCGGGATACGGGAAAAGCCTATCAGCACGTTGACCTGGCTGCCAAATTAATTGAATTGGTCCAGGGTCAAGCTGAGCCAAGGCTGTTCTTTATTTTAGGTGCGGGCAGTTTGGAAACGGGGGACGGCCACCACTTGATTGACCGACTCGAAAAGATGCCAAATAATGAATCGTTCATTTCAATCCCCCGAGAACAATTTAAAGAATATCAGCTCCTCATGAATACAAAAAATGTGAACTGGGTGGCAATTTCCCCGAGTGCAAATTTTGTCCCGGGAGAGCAAAGGGATTATGAAATTGGCGGCAATGAACTCATGAAGAACGCTGCGGGTAAGTCGGAAGTAACGACGGGAACGGTCGCAAAGGTGATCATTGACGAGATTGTCGAACCAAAGCACCGGAATGAGAGATTTACGGTGGTAAACAAGTAGTGTGCGGAGCCAAGCGGGAATAACCGAAACATAAGTCGCCCCAACCACAACTCCCCGATTTTGGGAGTTGTGGTTGGGGTGCTTATGTGCAGGTTATTGCTTGGCGGAGCAGTCCTAATCCATGCAGTCCAACCCAAAATATTGCATTTGTCATATTTCCGTAACGGCATTGACATAATCCATTAAAGAGTGTACCCTCACACTAGTTTGGGTCCATTGATTTATAATGGAGTTACATATCTCAGATAAGTTTTAATGAGGGGATTTGAATCACTATCGGGGTCAATTCAAATTAAGGGAAGAAGTTGTTAATTTTGAGAAACGTGAAGAAATGGCTAGTAGGTGTCGCAAGCTTTGCAATGATTCTTGCGTTAACGCCGAACGCTCAAGCCGCTAGTAAGAAGAAGGCAGCCGGCAGTGATCCATATGGGATTAACAAGATTTTAAAACAGTTAACCCAGAAGAAGAAAGTATCGCCGAATAAGTACGTCTATCTAGATGTTGTTCTTAAGCCGAGAAATGAAAGCCAACTCAGTGATCAGATTTACGCCGTGAATACACCAGGCAATTCTGAGTTTAAGCAATTTTATACGCCGGACAAGTTTCGGGCAGAATTTGGCCAACCGGCTTCCGTTGTTGGTCAGTACAAACCATTCTTTAATAAGTATCATTTGAAGTCCGAGTCTTTCAGCAATGGGCTCATTATCAAAGTTTCCGGTAAAGTGAAGAATGTTAACAAGGCTTTTTCAACCGATATTCAAAGTGCCAAGTATCATTCAAACCCGGTTCAATTTTCGAAGAAGAAGCCCGTGATGCCTGCCAAACTGGCCGACAATGTGCTGACCGTTTTGGGGATCACAACGGTTAAGCAGGGCTTAGGGTCGCTTGCTAAAAAGCAGAGTGATTCCTCAAAAGTGAAGTCCGAATATGCGCCAAGTAAGTTCGCAAAACAATACCAACTCCAGCCATTGTATGATAAAGGCTACCAAGGACAGGGACAAACGCTTGGAATTATCACATTCGCCAATGTCAGAAAAAGTGATGCCCAGCATTTCTGGAACGCTGAAAAGATTGCGACTAAGCCAAATCGAATCAGCGTCAAAAAGATTAGTAGCCCGTCATCGTTGACGACCAACGACGCATTGGGCCAAACGGAAACCGACTTGGATATTGAACAATCTGGGGCAATTGCACCTCAGGCCAACATTCGGGTGTACCAAGCCAACTTTAGTGATGTTGGCCTGGTGAACGCTTACTCGACGGCTTTTGAAGAGAATCAGGCAAGTTCGTTATCAATGAGTTGGGGATTGAGTGAATACCTTACCCACTATCTCAAGGCACAACGCTTATTGACACCCGTTTATGGTCAAGTGTTAAATACCGTGATGGCTCAAGGGGCGCTTCAAGGCGTGTCAACCTTTGTTTCCTCGGGAGACACCGGTGCTTACAATCGCGGCATTGGCGGAAAGATCGGGCCAATTTCGTTGCCAAACTACAGTACTTATGGCACCTTCCCAGCTGATAACCCTTGGGTCACCGCAACCGGTGGAACCACCTTACCGTTCAGTAAGAAGTTAGGTAAGGGAATCGATATTTCGGTTGATAAAGAGCGTGCTTGGGGTGGCGATTATCTGTTCAAAGCATACGCTCAAAATCGGAAATTATTCTTAACTAATCCAACCGCCTATCAAGCAATGCTTGCTGGCGGCGGGGGTGGTATCAGCCATCTGTATGACACCCCGGAATATCAGCAGGACGTTCCCGGTGTTAACACCTTTAACGCTCGGCAGTATCTGTCGAATCTTTTGCAGCCGCGAATGAATCCCGTTTTAATTAGTGGGACTGACTATGGCCGTAACTTCCCTGATGTGTCAGCTGACGCAGATCCAATGACCGGCTACCAGATTTACTCAGCGGGCAAATGGCAAGTAATGGGCGGTACGAGTGCAGTTGCCCCACAATTTAACGGTGCGACGGCGGTTATCAATAGTGGCAAGGGAACCCGAATGGGCTTCTGGAATCCACAGATTTATAAGCTGGCCCAAGATAAAGACAAAACGCCGTTCACAGTGTTGGACAGTGATAGTAATAATTCCAACCTGTATTACGTTGGCCAACCTGGCAAGGTATACAATCAAGCAACTGGATTGGGAACGGTTAATTTCGAGAAACTTTACGATGCTTATCAATAAAATTTGATTAAAGGGCCTAACTGGAAGAAAATTGTTTCAGTTAGGCCTTTTAACTATCAAATGGCTGACAAACTTTGTAAACTAGAATTAAAATTTTACCCATTAGGAGTGATTGATATGAGTGATCAAGTTAAACCAAATGATGCTTGCAGCTGGCAACCCAAAAAGACAACTGATTCGCCATTTTCAAAGAAGTTTTCAACTGGGGAACTGCCGATTGAAACCAACCGTTATCGGCTGATTTGGGGCAGGTTCTGTCCGTGGGCAACCCCAATTGCCACGATGATTGATTACACTGGCTTGGATCAAGTGATCTCTAAGGGGGCCATTTATTCGTTGCGCCACGCTGGGGTCAACGATAATTGGTTCTTTGGTAAAGGTGATCAAAAGGATCCGGTCTTACAAACGACCAGTCTGCGGGAAAACTTTGAAAAGGTCGATCCCAGCTTCACCGATCGCCCGACGGTACCGGCTTTGGTTGATGTTAAGACTGGCAAAGTGGTTAACAATTCTTCCCAAGAGATCATGAATGAACTGGCTTCTTCCTGGCAGCCGTATTTTAAGGAAGGCGTGGCCGATGTTCTGCCAGCGTCAGAACGAACGCCAATTCTAACGCTGACCAGCCAGATCATTACCGACATTACGTCAATTCCCGGCCAAATTGCTGCGGTTAAATCTCAATCTGAATACAAAAAGTTAGCCAACCAGTATTTTGATCGCTTGCAGTGGCTGGATGACCGTTTGGCTCAACGCCAATTTTTGATGGGCGACAACCTCACAGTTCCCGATTTTTGGCTTGTTGTGAGTCTTATTCGGTTTGACACTGTCTTTTACTTCCAGAGCAAATTAAACCAGAAGCAGTTAACGGATTTTCCCAATTTGTGGCGGTATGCCAAGACCTGTTACCAGATTCCTGCGTTCAAGCAGGACACGGATTTTCAAGCGATTAAAGAACATTTCTATCAGGTGAGTGATGATCCAGTGGACTCACTTAGTCGGATCATTCCGCTCGGGCCAGATGAAAGTAAGTGGGATGAATGAATCACGAGAAAATGAGTATGCTAAAATGGAACCTGTAGATTTTCTCAATAATAAAGATTGCGAGGCAAAGGTTTCATGGCAGATGAGGGGCATTCACAAAATACAAAATCACTCAATGCACGTTTGGGGAGTTTCATTAAGAGGTATTGGTTAACGGCAATTGCCTTTCTCGTCTTCAGCGTGGTCAATGTCATTTTATTGTTCCGGTACAACTGGTTATTTGGTGGTCAAGATCTTCAATTCCACCTTCAACGGATCGACGAAATGTACAACAATTTAATTCGGGGCAATTTGAATCCCTATATTGCGACATTTAATCTGAATCAACTGGGGTCAGCAGTTATGAGTCTTTACCCCAAGCTGCCGCTGTATTTATTTGCTGCTATTCGATTGGTCATTGGCAACCCAATCACCAGTTTTTATATCGGCACGATTTTGACCACCTTCTTGTGCCTTTGGATTAGTTATGCAGCCTATCATTCCGTAAGGCCAACCGACACGGTGGGAGCTTATGTCTTTGCAATTGCTTATGCCCTGTCCGGGTTGAATGTGACCTATAATTTCTTGATGGTCGATATTGGGATTAGTTTCACGATCATTGTGTTGCCCCTGGTCTTTGCCGGGTATTACCACTGGATAACAGCCGGTCGATACAAGATGTTGACGATTGGCATGACGATCATCTGTTTGAGCCATGTGTTAAACATCTTGATTACCCTGCTGGCACTAGTGATTTTCTTGATAATCGATATCAGAAAAGTCACTCGGCAAAAGTTAGTCAGCCTTGCCAAAGCGGTTGGCATCACGGCCTTATTAAGCAGCAGTTTCTGGATTCCCGCCCTTCATTTTGGGACCAGTCTTGAGATGACCAAACCATATACCTTTCAACTCAATGGGATTAGCCTACTGAAATATACGACCGCGGCTTTGAGCAATAGTATTGCTTATGGCTACACGATTGTGGCGCTCATTGGGTTTGTGCTGGCGATTATCATGTACCGCCATTTGACCCGCTTTAGTAAGGAAATTTTTTGGGTGGGCATCGGTTTTGTGATTTTGAGCAGTAGCCTGTTTCCCTGGCACTTATTTCAAAACACGTCGATTGTCCTGCTCCAATTCCCGTGGCGATTTTTAATCTTGCCACAACTGGGATTCACCTATTTGTTTAGTGTGCTTGGGTCAGAGCTATTGGCCAAGGTACCGCAACGCGCATATAAGCTTGGGATTGTTGGGGTGTTCACCTTATTGGTATTAGGCTTATCACTTAATTCTCAGTCTGGCCGGGTGAATTTCGAACTCAAGTCACCGGAAATTAAAGCGGACCTCTATCCCAACAGTAACCAGATTCCTTTTGTACAGGGGATGGTCTGGTACCGAGTCACTAATTTGAGCCAATACAAACATTTGATGACCTATATTGATACGGGTGACTACCTGCCAAAAATGAGCGATGACACGTTTCATACGTTATCGATGCAGCGGGCCATTCAGGATAATAATCCGGCGGTTAACATTCCCGTGGAAGCGAAAAGTCAGCCTGCCGGTAAACAAATGACAGTTGAAGTTGGAACACCGACTAAATCATTAGCTTTGCCGTTTGTGATTTATGATCAGCATTATACCGTTAAGGTCGACGGCAAGAAATACCCACTGAAATCCAACCGAGATCACGTCTTAACGGTTAACAACCTGGCAGTTGGCAAGCATACGATTCAGGTTCATTATCATAATGGCTTGATGACAGCAATGATTAGTTTGCTGACGATAGTGGGGCTGGTGGCGATTTTGTGGCCGAAGGAATGGGTTAAAACGAAAGATCAGACCAACTAAATAATAGTCAAAATTTTGGTTCTCTAAATTGGTGTTAGCAAACCGTTTAGGGAGCTTTTTTAATTGAAATAATGTCAATTTGGGATTGTGACGGTCCCACTGATCAACTTACATGATAAACAGCATCGATTTGCCCGGCGTCTTTTGGTTTTGTTTGATAAGTTTGACAAACTGAACCAGCATTGCGGCCATCTTTGGTTCATGAAGAATATGTAAAATATCAATTGCGTCCTGCATTTTGTCAATTCCTTGTTTGCCATCAGAATTAATGTATTCGAACCAACCCTGATAGAATCTTAGCAAAATTGCATAGTTGCTGTCTTCTCTTTGAGCAACCAATTCTTGAAGGTGATGGAGAGTTTGGCGTGCCCAATCAAGCTTGCGAAAGTTGATGTAGGTGCTAAATAAGCCAAATAGTAGGCCTCCTTGAACGAGTGGCATGATTGGAAAAGTCTCGTTGATCGATGTGCGTTTAATGGCGATTCTTTCAAGCTGGTGAACGGTTGCCAATGGCATTGCGTAGTGGCTGATGCCAAATAACAGTAGCTCAAATGAACTCCAATTTTCGATGTTATATAAATAAGAAATAATGGGTCGCATCATGATCCGTACCTGGCTAAACCTTTTATCCGTCATCTGGGGTTGATTAGTGTCGATGTCGTTCTTTAATAATTCTGCTTGAACTTGGTACAAAATTGCTAGCAGATGATGCCAGTCGGCTGTACCAGAATTTTCCAGTTCCAGAATTTTTTGATTGAAGTACATCATTGTTTTGGCAGGATTCTTTTCATATCGTTGTCTTGATGAGTCCAGATCTCGCATGAGGGTGACCAATGGCGTCATGAAGTTAGCCGATAGAAATATCGGATTACCAATTAAAAAGGAAGATTTCGTTGCCAGAGTTGAATCTTTCCCCAGTAAGTACAAGAATTCTTCGGCGGAAAAATTAATTTTTCCCAGTAAGTGAATTAAGCGGGTAAAACCAATGTGTGAATCACCATTTTCAAACTTACTTATAAATGAAATGCTGTTATGTTCATCTGCCACCTGTTGAAGCGTTAGATGCCGGTCCTGCCGGAGCTTTCGGAAGAGCTTTCCTGGTTCATTCATCAAATCCCTCCAATTAAATTATCATATAGTGGAATTTTACCATTTCTAGTCTAGTTCTTGGATACAGTGAAAACAATAACTAGAGAAAAGAAGTGGTTGAGGATGAATTCGTACTATCGGAGCAAGGGATTTCGAGCGTTGATTAATGCGGCAGTTTTTAATGGGATTGGAAATAGCCTGTTTAATATTGTTTTCATTATCTATGCAAGTAGCTTGCCATTTAAGACATTAGCGGTCAGCCTGGCCTCATTTGTTACCTATCTACCCCAAATTCTAAACGTGGTGATTGGTTATTATGCGGATGGGACTCATCATAAATATTCGGCAATGATAGCTGCCCGAATTGGTCAGTTTGGCTTGTTTATGGGATTGTCGGTGCTCATGCTGGGATCAACTACATTTTGGATTTTCATTGGTTTGCTTGCTATTAATGTTGTCAGCGATTGCCTGGGACAATTTGCCAATGGGCTTGAGCTTCCTTACTTTAGGCACCTCGTTTCCAATAACGAGTTGAATGCGGCTATGGGGCTTGAAGTTGCCACTCAGACCACGTTACAGATGATTTTCCAAGGGATTGGTGCAGTTGGGATTGTTTGGCTAAATTATCATTATAGTTTGTTTGGGATTATTAATGCCGTTACTTTTCTGGCGGCAGCGGGGATGATTTGGCTGAATAAATCAATCTTTGTTGGCATTGATCCTCTATTGGCAGTTAATCAGGTAGCGAAAGAATTACAAAAAAAGCCATCCATGAAGGACAGCTTAATGATGACTGGAAAACTATTGTGGTCATACCGGTCATTGGTGTTTGTGATTGGATTCGCTTTTCTTGTTAATACGGTTGCCTGTGCATTAGATGGCTTGATCAATTTGGCGATTCTTCATAATCACGTGCTTTGGCTAGGAAACTATGGCAATAGTGTTGCGCTGGTCAATGTTTGTCTCTCAGCGGGAACGGTGTTGGGAGCCCTCATTCAGCATGACTTGTTTGCCAAGACGAACTTTTTGCGGTTAAACGGTTATGTCTGTTTATCGCTGGTCGGGTTGGCGGCAAGTTATACTCTTAGCAACTCCCTCATGCTCATTACGATTGTGAGTGGTCTAAGCGGATATCTAATTGGAAAAGTCAATCCCCGCGTTTCAGCAGCATTCATTAAATTGATTCCAGATGATCAACTGGGTCGCTCAATGGGGTTTGTAAACATGATTGCCTTGGCGGGCGCCTCACTAGGTAGTGGACTGTTTTTAGCGATCGCCAATCTTGGCAGGGACGGTCTGCATACTAGCTGGTTGATATTTGGTGGTGCTTCTTTGTTAATCGCGTTGGCTTCTTGGATTTGCGACTTTTTGAATCGAACCCAGCCAGCCAAGTAACCAAGTTATCCTTTCAATCCTCGCGCTTGCCTGTCCATATCTTCAACGACAATATCAAAAATTTCGCCGAGGGAGGCGCAGTATTCTAAAATCTTCCAGGGGTAATTGGTGTGAAAGTGAATTTTCATCAGGGTTTCATCGCCAACGGCCAGCAATGAATCGCCGTCAAACCTGGCAAGAATTTCGTCGTTTAAATCATCTTCGCTAAGTGGGCAACCTTCAATTAAAAGTTGGGTATCATATTTATATTTAATCATTGGTAAGTTCCTTTCTGAACTGCTAGTGGTCTGATTTCTCAGTTAATGAATGAGGGGCACCTTCAATTTGAAGCACCGCTTTGACACTGGGGACTTGGCGCATCCTCGTATCAAATTGCACTAAATTATGAAACCTTTCCAGTGGATAATCAAGTCGTTGCATCCAGTTGGTCATCACAAATAAGTAAGGATCTGCAACCGTGAATTTGTTTCCCATCAGCCAGGGACCTGCAAAATGACTTTCCACAAATTGCAGCCGGGGCGCAACCCGTTGCCAGACCAGCCGTTTTGAATCAGCGGTATTAGGCAGCCAATTGCCTTTACGAAACGGTGAGATGAAGTTCTTATGGAGTTCACTGGCGATATAATTCATCCAAATTCTGAGTTGCCAGTAATTGCTCGAGTTCTGAGCGAACGAATATCGGTGATCAGCTTGGCGATCAATATACGCCAAAATCACCGCGCACTCCGTTAGATATGTATTCGCTTGAGTCTGAAGAGTTGGCACATAGGACTTTTCGTTGATCTGGTTGTAGTCGCCCTGTTGCCAAGTCTTTGTGTCCAGATTGACTTTTTCCACTGAAAAATTTAAGCCGCTGTCTTCTAGTAAAATATGCGGTGCCATGGCGCTGGTTCCTGATGCGTAAAACAAATTCAGCATATGAAGATCTCCTTGTTCGATTGTTATCGAAATACAAAGTGAAAAAGAAAAGACTATAAGGATTCCAGAAACGAGGGCAGGTATTCCTTAAAAGTCTTCTCGTTAATTGACAAGTATTTGGTTTGCGCAGCTTGGCGGGTGTTGGTTAACCCAGCGTGACGCAGTGCCTTAAAGTGATACGAAACGGTCGATTTACTGATATTGAGCTGTTCACTAACTTCCGAACAGGTCAGCTCCCGATCAGAATGATCCAGGATCCGTAAAATCCGAATGCGGTTTGGCTCACTCAAGGTCTTGAAAATTTCTGCCAACTGATTGTCTTTATTACTTTGTTCGATATTCATAGAACTAACATACGACTAGAATATAGAATTGTCAAACTCGATTCATTCATTTGAAATAGCCACTTTGCCGATTTCGTGATTGGTTTCGACCAACGCATGGGCTCGTTTAAGGTTGGCAACGTTAATCGGCCGCAATACTTTCGTAACGGTTGAGTGAATGTCACCATTGTCCAAAAGGCGGGCAACTTCATCCAAAATCTGATGCTGGGTGATCATGTCGTCAGTGTGATAATACGATTTGGTGTACATCCATTCCCAGTTAAAGGAAGCAGCTTTCTTGGTCAACTTTTGCAAATCAATCCCGCGCTTGTTTTCGGTAATTGCGCAAACCGCACCCTCTGGTTTGATAAGCTCAGCAATCTCGTTCCAATGCCCATCGAGGTCATTTAAATTGAGAATAGTGTCAACATAATGGAAACCCAGTTTGCGAACTTCGGTAACCAAGTTCGCACGATGGTTCACGGTATAATCGGCACCATTTTGCTTGACCCACTTGATTGTCTCAGGACGAGAGGCACTGGCAATTACTTTGAGACCGGCTAAGTGGGCGAGCTGGGTCGCAATTGAACCGACGCCACCGGAACCGTTAATGATGAGGATGGTCTGTCGTGCGTTCTGTTCGCGCGCCTTTCGGTCAATCCGTAATCGTTCAAACAACGCTTCCCATGCGGTTAAGCTGGTAAGCGGCATGGCACCAATTTCAGCGGCGGTTAATTTGGTCGGTGCGTGACCGACAATCCGCTCGTCAACCAATTGGTACTGACTATCCGATCCGGAACGGATAAAGGAACCAGCATAGAAAACCTTGTCGCCCGGCTTAAACAGCGATACGTCATCACCGATCTTCTCGACGATTCCGTAAGCGTCCCAGCCAATGACTTTGGGTTGCTTTAGGGTTCCCCGGCCATGCCCGCGGACACCCACATCGACGGGATTAACCGAAGTGGCGATTACTTTAACAAGCAGGTCGTGACCCGCTGGGGTGGGGACCTCCTCTGTAAATTCTTCAAGACTATCTGGATCATTAATTGGTAAATGTTTCGTAAAGCCAATTGCTTTCATTGTTGTCATTTAAGTTCTCTCCTCTCAACTAGTGAGCAAATCCAAGCGGTTAGGAGTCGGAGCGTAAGTCTCCACAGAGGAAAATTCCTGGTTTTGGAATTTCCCTCTGTGGTGCTTACGTGCAGATTCCTGCTTGGAGGAGCTGTCCTAAAATCAGTGAGCAGATCCAAGCGGTTAACAATCGGAGTGTAAGTCTCCAACGAGGGGAATTCCCGATTCTGGAATTTTCCTCGATGGTGCTTACATGCAAATCCTGCTTGGAGCAGCTGACCTAATTACAGTTCCAGTGTAAAACGCTGAAATTTCTTTTCAAGAAGTGAATTTTAATTAACTAAGTTACAAATTCTTCACCTAGGGAAATCGTTGAAACGTTGATTTGAATGACTTATGATGGAGAAAATGAAGGCCAAAGAGGATTGATATACATGAAACGTCACATTTATGATTGTCAAAAGGGTTGTCCGGTTGAAAGCACCTTGCAAATCATTGCTGGAAAATGGAAGAGTGTCATTATTTATCATTTAATGACTGGTACTGAACGCTTCAATGATCTGCAAAAACAAATGCCAGACTGTTCACGGCGAATGTTAGCCTTGCAGCTTCACGAACTTCAAGCAGATGGCGTGATCCAAAAGAAAGTTTATCCGGTCATTCCCGTTAAAACTGAATATTCACTGACTGACTTTGGCCAAACCCTGCGCCCAGTGATTACCGCGATGGAAACTTGGGGTAACTTGTATAATCAACGGGCAACCCGCCAAGCAGCTACTAACTGATTTTAAATGAAATGGAGAATGAGGAATGACTTTAAAACAGCATCAAGATTGGCTGGTCGATTTTTATAAATCCCGTGACTGGTATCAATACTCATCTTTTATTCGGCTTAACTTTTTGAACGAAGAAGTGGGGGAACTTTCCCGAGCCATTCGGGCGATTGAAATTGGCCGGGATCATCCAGGTGAAAACACTTCAGCCAAGGACCGCAATTATAACCTTCACGAGGAATTAGCCGACGTGATGGATCAAGTGTTGATTTTATGTAGCCAGTATGACGTGGATCCGGACAGCTTGATGGGCTTTAGCGAGCGAAAGTTGGAAAAGCGGTTTGAGGATGAGTAAAGTCAAAAGCTTATAGGGCAACTCACGAATTCTCAAAACTATTTTTTGTGGAAGCGAATCAACAAATTAATTGTCGGAAATGGTACTATTCCCTGTGAGGAGAGCGTGCCAATGACAAAGCAAATACATTTTAGAATGGATAATACATGTATCCATTAGATTTATACAAACGTTCAGTTAACTATTTGGATACATAAAATGGCTCATTCAAAATATCAAGGTCCGAAGATAATCGTTGACATTTAATGAAAATTTGGTATTCTAAAGTTGAATTGTGTTACACTCGTCATACAAGAGGTGATAAGATGGTAAAGACTGATTTAAAACCAGCGACAGTGTCTGTTCGAATTAATCCGGATGTAAAGAAGCGCGCAATTGAAAAGTTAGCAAAATCTGGACTGTCATTATCGGATTATACGCGAATTGCAATCACGAGCGTCGCCAATGATGGGTTGCCGAAGTACTTTGGGATCCCCAATTCAGAAGTTTTAGGTGCTGTTAACGAAATGATTGATGATGCTACTGGAAAAACGCACATGCCCGAAACTCATAGTCTGAAGGAATTAAAGGAACGGTTGAATGATGACTAATATTACCAAATATTCCTCAAAGTTCAAACGCCACTACAAGCGCGTTTTGAAAGATCCACAGAGATTGCCAGCATAACTATAATACTTGAAAGAGGATCCTCATCGTTAGCCATTAAGGCTTAGTGATGAGGATCCTCTTTAATAATGGTCATTTACAAGATCCAACGATTGGTTAACTGCCCCCTTTAGCCTTTAATTCCAACTCGATTTTTTCCAGGTCGGCGAGGGTGCCAATCGTACATTCGTTGATTTGGGCGCTCTTTTTGATGTGTGCCATCAAAGTGAACAAGTCGCCGGGAATCTCCCAGTGCTGCTGGGTATGGTCAGCGTATACCGTTACCGCGCCATTTCGGTTTTCCACCCGGTAGCTAATTTGATGTTGCTTTTTGGTTACCTGGTTATAGTCTTCAAAGGCGGCCCGCAGTTGTTGCATTAATTCATTGTGATCGATCATGTGTCACCAACCTTTCTTCTAAATTCATTGTAGTCGGTGAGTTGAACATTTTACAAGTTTGGCGAAGAAGGCATTAAAGATTAAACAAACCGTGGAGAATCATGCTACTGTAAATGCTCTTGGTTCGCAGATACACAACTCCGAGGATGATGCCTAGAGCGATACGACCAAAGACGCCGATCAGTTCCGGAGGTGTAAATAAGGAAGTCCGGGTGAAATCCCAGTGAGCCAAGCCGAATAATATACTCGAGCCGATAACAGCCCAGGTTGGGGAATTATAAAACGTAAACAAAACTTGAATTAAGCTTTTGCGAAATGTTAATTCCTCTAAAATTGGGGCAAGAATTGAAAGGTAGATAACCATGAGAAACGGGTGCACCGCTCGAATGCTATCGATTGACTGTTCATTAACGTTTGGATGCGGATAGAAGTGAATTATTAAAATTGCAACAATCATCATTGCAATAAAGCCGGTTATAATTGTCAGCCAAAGTTGTCGTTTGTGGTTAGCTCGAAACGGTTTGAGATCTGTTTTCAAATCCTGCCGCAGGAGAAAAATGGCGATTAAAACATCAACCGACTCCATAACCAGATTTAGGAAAAGAGCTGTGTTAATGGTTAACTTGGCATGGCCGATAAAAAGGGCCGTTGAGTAATGAGTTAAAATGAAAACAAGAATGACCAGCCAGTATTTTGTTAAATTCCTACTTTCGCTCATGGACATCACCTGGAATCCCGTTTTGGGTTCATTCTAGAGCTCCTTTTCCCTAATTGCGAGCAAAGATATTGCGATGCAAGTGATAAGAATGATGCCACCAATTAGGATGTAAGGGCTAAACTGTGAGGCCGTTAAATTTCCAAGGATGATTTCATTACTGGCCCCCAAAAAAAGTAAGGCATTCCAAAATCAAAATGCATTACTTTTTTACTTAGATTCTGGGATCAAATCGCTGTTTGCCTCAGTTTCACACATCCATTACTTCGTGTAATCAATTGACTTGGTTTCTTTGGTTGTTAACAAAGCGACCAGTGAGACCACAGCCATTAAAGCTAAATAGTAGCCAACAGAGTGAATGCCCCACTTATCAACCAAGAAAGACGCAATGGTTGGCGCAAATGCGGCACCGATGATGGCGGCTAAGTTGTAGGCAATTCCAGAACCGGAGTACCGGGTGCTGGTTGGGAACAACTCTGGCAATAAAGCGCCGACTGGTCCGTAGATGATACCGTAGATGAAGAAGCCAACGAAGATGAAGAACAGACCGCCGGCAAGGTTGTGCTGTCCCTGGAAGAAGAATGGGAATACCAATGCAAACGCAATGATCATGAGGGTTCCAGTTACCAGAACCCGTTTGCGGCCAATTCGGTCTGCAAAGAGTGAGGCGACCACAATCATGACCCCAAAGAGGACGACGCCCATCATCAATAATAAGAGCCATTCGCGGTTATCGAAACTCATGGCGGTCGTCACGTAACTGAGAGACCAAGTTGTTAACAGATAGAAGAAGGTGTAAGCAACTCCCATGATAAATGTCCCTTTGAGGATTTGAGCCCAGTTTTTCTTGAAGACTTCTGCTAATGGTGATTTTTGAACTTTAGATTGGTTCATTGCCAAACGGAACAGGGGCGTTTCCTGCATCTTTTCCCGAACCAACAACCCAACGACCACGAGGACCGCTGAGACTAGGAATGGGATTCGCCAACCAAAAGCCTGCATTTGGGCTGGGGTCAGTGTGGATTCAAGAATGAAGTAAAGGCCGTTACTTAAGAAAAAGCCAATTGGGGCACCGAGTTCAGGGAAGGCGCCATATAGGGCCCGTCGGTTTGCTGGCGCATTTTCGGTAGCGACGAGGACCGCTCCGGACCACTCACCACCAAGGCCAATTCCTTGAATGAAGCGAGCTAAACATAATAAGACGACCGCGAAAATGCCTAAGGTTGCGTAGCCGGGGAGAACGCCTATCACCACTGTGGCGGTTCCCATGGTTAGTAATGAAACGACCAACGTTTTCTTGCGGCCTAACTTATCGCCAAAGTGACCAAAGACTAATGATCCGAGTGGTCTGGCAACGAAGGCAACCCCGAAGGTTAACAGACTTAAGATAAAGGCAATCGCTGGGGTTAATTTAGGGAAAAAGACGTGGGGAAAATATGTAGCGGCTGCAGTTCCATATGCATAAAAATCAAAAAATTCAATGGCGGTCCCAATCATTGACGCCAAAATGACTGTCTTCACGGGATCTCTTTGTAACGTTTCTGACGCGGGTTCTACTGAATTTAGGGTTGTTTCTGGTGTATCTTCCATAAAACTGTCACTTCCATTTCTATATATTTGTTGGTTACATCAAGACGTTAGGAACAAAAATCAAATGTGGATCTCAAATAGTTAATCACCTCCCTGGGGATAAAAAAATGCCAAGAACTGAATTGACAGTCCTTGGCGAATGCACCAACTCTGCCCGCAACTTGCGGGCACTCAAATTAGCCCGCAGTATTAATAATGATAATAATGCCGGCAATAATTGGGTGAAGTTGTAAGTTTGAGTTGGTCATATTTTTCATCTCGCTTTTTTGAATTGATGTTATCTTATCAAAGCATAAATTAGATGTAAATAAGAAAGATGAAAATAATTCAAATAATTTTTGACCTTTTGACCAATCGGGCTGATATAGCAACGTTTACGATCGAAAATTCTCATTTTATTCTAATTTAAGGACGATTTGTTCCTTATAAACGAAATGATTGTTTGCTTGAATATTAAAGTATCTCATCTGGCAATGAGGTTGTGTTTATATTTTTCAGATCTATAATTGGATTTTAAATGAGTGCTGAGAGGAGATTAAGAATGGTTAATTGGCAAGATGACCGCATTGGTTCTGCGATTAATGGGACTAATCCGATGGTAATGAGCGAATTGCCGGGTGGGTTCGCAGTATTTGGCGACACCCAATTTTTACCTGGTTATTCAGTTTTGATGCCTAAGCGGGAAGTGGCCTCATTGAACGACCTGACGATTCCTGAGCGGACGCTATTTTTGACAGACATGAGTCTCCTAGGCGATGCGGTTCTGCAGGCAACTGGAGCCCTTCGAATTAACTATGATATTTTAGGAAATACCGATAACTTCTTACACGCTCACGTATTTCCTCGATATCAAACTGAACTGCCTGAACGATTAAAAAAGCCGGTGTGGTTATATAGTCCCGATCATTGGTTTGATGAGCGGTATGCTTATGACCCTGATCGGGATGGACAGTTGCGGAGGCAAATTACCGAATTGTTAAAATCAGCGATAAAGTAACTTGACAATTCTCCTTAAACACGATAGATTATAGCCACATTAAAAAAGCAGGGATTAGTCTAAGTAGTTTCTAATATACAGAGATCATTCATTTGGCTGAAAGAATGAACAGAGAAACGAACCACAGCTAATCGCAGGCAAGCGGAACGACTCACGTCTAGTAGGTTTGCACGGGTCATTCCGTTATGATGATAAGTTATTGAACTTACTGAGGCAATAGTTGTGAAGCTATTGCGAATCAGAGGTGGAACAGCGGATTTGTCGCCCTCTCAAAGCATTGTGCTTTGGGAGGCATTTTTTTGTTCAGAGAAATTGTGATGACAATTAAGGGGTAAATTCAGATGAAATTACAATTAGCATTAACAGAAATCGTGATTGGATTATTAGGGCTGGGATTAGCAGGCTGCTCAAATGGTACCGCTAAAGAGACACCAAAAGTTGCGACCATTATGGAGCAGGCAGACATTTCGTCACTTGATTCGTCGATGATTACCGACGTTGGCGCGCTCGAGACGGTCAACAATTCTCAAGAAGGCTTGTACCGGATGAAGGACAGTACCCACGTGGAACCAGGATTAGCTGAAAAAGTGGTTCAACCGACAAACGGTGGAACAGTTTATACGTTTAAGTTGCGAAAGAACTTGAAGTGGAGCAATGGCGACCCGATCACCGCAAACGACTTCGTTTATTCTTGGCGGCGGACGGTAAATCCAACCACCAAGGCAGCCGATTCCTACATGTTCCTGCCAATCAAGAATGCCAAACAGATTGAAAACGGGAAGTTGGCTGTGAACAAATTGGGCGTCAAGGCATTGAATAAAACAACCTTTCAAGTAACCTTGGCAGAGCCAACACCTTATTTCAAATATCTATGCGCACTGGTTCCATTTCTTCCCCAAAACCCCAAAACGGTTCAAAAGTATGGCAAAGCATATGGAACAACCTCTACCAAGATGGTGTATGATGGTCCATTTATTGTGACTGGTTGGTCTGCTTCAAAGGGGAATTGGACTCTCAAAAAGAATTCCAATTATTGGGACAAGCAAGCCGTTAAGCTGGATCAGGTTAAGTTTGTGACTACCAAGAATGCGCAAACCGCACTATCACTTTATCAGTCAGGTAAGCTTGATAATATCACGTTGGCCGGTCAGCAAGCTGCTCACGAAAAGAACAACAAAGGTTATCTGAGCTATCCAAGTGGCGAAACAGATTACATTGCCTATAACTTTAAAACAAGGGCAATGCGCAATTTGAATATCCGCAAAGCCATTTCACTCACCATTAACCGCAAAGCTTTAGTCAATGATGTCCTCAAAAATGGTGCCAAAGCGCCATTGGGATTAGCGCCGGAAGAAATTTCAAAGAATCCAAAAACGGGTAAGGATTTTGCTACGGATTCCGAAGTGGCCCAGAGTGTTGGCTATAATCCAAAGCTTGCCAAAAAATATTGGCAAAAAGGATTGACTCAGCTGGGGGTCAAAAAACTGAATTTGAGTCTCGTGTGTTACGACGTTGATTCATTCAGAAATTCTGCTGAATTTGTTCAATCTTCCGCGGAGAAGAACCTCAAAGGCCTCTCAATCAGTATTAACGTTCAACCAAAGGTCCAGGCGATCACTACGATGCAGCGAAAGACGGGTTACGATTTAGGGTTCGCCAACTGGATTGCTTCTTATCCAGACCTGAACGAATTTTTCCAATTATTGAACACAAATAATGCCAATAATGCCGGCAACTATAGCAATAAACGATACGATTACTATTACAACAAAGCCAATGGGGTGGATTCTCGAAACGCCGAAAAGCGCTACACGGATTTCCAGAAGGCGCAACGGATCGCCATGAACGATCAAGCCATTTTGGCGGTTAACCAGGGTCAAATTGCCCGCTTGAATAACCCCAAGCTTAAGGGTGTGACTTACGCCGCTGCTCAAGGAATCACGTTGAAGAATGCTTATAAAGTGAAATAGATAGGAGAACCGAGAAAATGCAAAAGACAATTACCTTAGATGACCCACAAATTTTTCGAGATTTCGATTGGTTACACGACCACGGTGAGACCGCCTTTAATGAAACTAAGACGACAGCCTATTTAGCCAAGCGGCTGGATGAGATGGGCGTGCCATATGAGCGGTTCGATGGCATGACCGGGCTGATCGCGACTTTGGGAAGTGGGTCGCCAATCATCGGCATGCGAACGGATATTGACGCCTTGAAGCAAACGTATCAAGGAAAAGAAGGGGTCTTCCACTCTTGTGGCCATGATTCTCACATGGCAATTGTGTTGGCGGTGGCCCAATATTACGTTAAAAATCCCCAAGAGCTGACGGGGACTCTCAAATTAATTTTTCAACCGGCCGAAGAAACAGTGACTGGCGCAGAAAAAGTGATTAAGAGTGGCAAGTTACCACATCTGAACTATTTATATGGATTGCACGTTTGTCCTGAATCGGAGGTCAAAGCCAAGCAGGCTGAACCCATCATCCCAGACGCAGCGACTCGGACTTATTGGGTGACCATTAAAGGCAAAACCTCCCATGCTGGGAAGCCTGAATTAGGGGCCAACGTGATTGATGCGTTCAGTGAGTTGAACGAAAAGTTCCGCCGGATCAAGTTAGAAACAGATCTGCCCTATTCTGTGACTTCAACCATGTTTCATGCCGGTAAATCATCCAACATCATTCCTGATTATGGAACCTTTGCGGTTGACTTGCGGGCACGGACCAACGGCTTGATGGATGAATTGCAGAGGCAAGCATTTGCGGCGATGGATAGTGTCCAACAAGGGGACATTCAAATCAATTTGGATGGTAATGACTTTTCGCCAGCTGCGATTCCCAGTGAAAAAGCAATCAATGTCATGAAGACTGCCATTACCAGTGTCTTGGGCCAAGCAGGCTTGATTGAGCCGGTCGTGACGCCTGGCGGGGATGATTTCCACTTCTATGCCTATGATGGGATTGCGGATGAAACGACGATGCTGGGATTGGGCTGTAATTTGAACCCAGGCTTGCACATCCCCGGAATGACGTTTGACCGCGATTCAATTTTGGATGGCGCCCGAATGATGATTGAAGCAGTGAGATTGACAACTGAGTAATTGTCTTAAATGGTATCAAAAAAATGTTCTGAAACCGATGGAAAAGTTTCAGAACATTTTTTGTATGATGATTAAGTTAGTCATGCCATAGACCAACTACGTTCGATAATTGCGGATGATTTGCTTTATTTATTTTTTAATCCCTTGACCAGTGATAAGCCGATTTCAAATCCAAGGCCATGGGCATATCGCTCGATGGTCGTTAGGGAGGGGGTTGCAACTAAACGTTCGATTCTCGCCAACTGGGGTTGCTTCATGCCAATCTGGTCGGCAAGGTCTGTTTGGGAGATGCCTCGTTTGATTCGTTCCGAACGAAGCGTTGTCAAGATTTCGGCAACTTTCATTTCAGTAGTGGGTAGGGGTTGAACATTGGGGTTCGTTTGATTTAACGTCGGCATTCGATTCCTTCTGCTACTGAAAATATACCTGAATGTATATCCAGATTTTTCTTGCTTCATCCTATCCCACCTCGACACAAGCTCTCTACTATGGTTGATATGATAGTCCACAAGCGTAAATTCCCGGCTAGCCACCGGTACATTCTTCGTCGCCTGGTTAGTAGGCTAAAACAAAGTTGTCAGTATCTCTAATATTCAACGCAGCATTAATATCGCGATCGGTCACGTTGCCACAATTAGGGCATCTATAAATGCGTTCACTCAATGATAAATCAACTTTTTTGTATCCACATTGGTGACATATCTTTGATGTGGGCTCAAAGCGATTCACGAGATGGACCGCAATTCCCAATTGTTGGCACTTGTTAATCAGCTTAGTTCTGAAATTATAGAACCCTTGTTGGTTAACTATTTTGGCTAAATGGCGATTTTTGATCATGCCTTTAACATTCAAATCCTCAATTGACACCCAATTCGGTTTGGTTCTCACCAAGTTAGCGACAATTTGATTTTGATAATCGGCTTGAATGTTGTGTAGTCGTTGATACAGACGTTGCACTTTCCGCTCTGTTTTGGCTAGGTTAAGATCAGTAGCAGATCTTCCTTCTTTCATTTTGCGAGCTTTATATGCAATATACTGACGGGATAATTTTCGTTGTGTGCGTCTTAATCGTTTTCGAATTTGTTTAACTTGACGATCCTTGTTCCGGTTGCGATAAATAGTGCCATCATCGATAACGGCAAATTCTTTAACCCCGAGATCAATCCCAATTGGATCACCTAACAAGAGTTCATGGAGTTGTTCTGGTTGTTCAACCAGACACGTAAGATAATAACGTCCCGCTTGTTCTTTAATCCGACCGGATTTAACCACATAATGCTCAAAGTCCGTTGGTAAATAACCATATTCTTTGAATCGCACCCAACCGAGCTTTGGGAGTTTAATGCGGTGACGTTCAGAAACGATCGTTTGCTTGGAACTATTTTTAACAAAGTAATACGATCCTTGATGACGTTTATAGGAACGCCATTTGGGGTAGCCACTTTGGTGCTTAAAAAACCGCTTCATCGCCGTATCAGCGTCGATAAACGCCTGTTTAGTTGATTTAGCGTAATAGTCTTTGATCCATAAATCGTCTGGATTGGTAAGTAAATATTCATTATTGAACCATTTTGCGAACTCGTAAGCTCCCATATACCAATAGCCATCTTGGTAGCGTTGGTGATTCATTTCTAAGAAAAAGTTGTACGCCCAGCGACTGACGCCAATGTGACGATCAATAAGATAGGCTTGTTCCTTGGTCGGTTTAATTTCAATTTTGTAAGTGATTAACGTCATCATCGTCACTCACTTTCTTTTTGTACTTTCGTAGTCCGTATACCCGGCTGGAAAACACATGAATAATTGAAATTAAGTCTTGAACAATTTCCGCTTCTGGAGAAAGTTGCTCATTATTGACCACCACGATTTCCGTGCCAAACTTTGCACAAAAATGTTGAAACCAGTCAAAGCCAAATCTGATAAATCGATCTGGATAGGCGATATAGATATGATCAACTTTTGATTGCATCACTTCATCAAGCAATTGGTTCCACTTTTTGCGCTTATAATTTAGGCCACTCCCGACGTCAGTGATTACTTGATCAACGATGATCCCTTTTGCATTAACATATTGTCGCAGGAATTCGACTTGATCCTGTAAATCATCTTTTTGGGCGGCAGTTGATACTCGGGCATAAATAACATTTTGGCGGTTGGCTGTGGGTTTGCCAATTGCTTTTAAATAATCGGCCTCAGTATAATAACGACGGTTCGTGACGGTGCGTTTAGCGGGGAGTTTTCCTTGACGATCCCATTTTTGCAAGGTCTTAACCGATACCCCTAAACGTTCAGCCAATTCTTTTGGTTTCATGTATACTCACCTCGTATACATTATATCACATTAGACAACTTTCAAGTATATTACTAATAATAGTTTTCAGACTCCTTTGGTAAATGATATCCATTAATCATTTTAGCAGTTTTTCGGCCCAAGCACGGTTAATCATCCAGAAAAGTTGAGATTTTGTCTTTTTGCCAGTGCCAATCCCGTCAGCTAAGGCAATAGGACTTTGAATAAGTGGTTAACATTGGCTGAGCCTCTAATTGTTAAATACGCAGAAATGGCCGACTGGTTTTTGGATAATTGATCGTTGTCATCTGCATCAACAACTTACTTAATTGAGATAGCTTATTGTTAGTAGAACCCCCGATATTAAGGAATTGTATATCATTATTTGAAGTGGTTCTTTAACACTTTTGTCATAATCGATCGGAGTTTCTTAAGACATTCTAACAATTCTTATAATTGAGTGCTGGTTGATTCCATTGAGATTGTTTTTTGTTACGATAGGTTTGCTTCAACGTATTACAGAAATATTTCAATCATGTGACAGATACATAGGGGGCTTTTAGATGCGATTTAAACGGTGGTTAATTTTAGTTCCTTTACTCGTGTTATTGATGGGGTGTAGTTCCGCGGGAAAGTCGAGTCAGGATAAGGCTCAAAGCAATAATGGCAAATTTAACGGGTTAACTTTGGACGTTTCCCGGCGGCACTATCACCTTTCGACCTTAGTTAAATTTATCAATTTGGTGGCCGCGAACCATGGTAATTTCGTTCAACTTCACCTGACTGATGATCGAGATTTTGCCATCGAAAATCAAACGGTTGGCCAGACCTTGGATCACGCGACCAAAAAAGATGGCATTTGGCGCAATAACCAGACGAAGCAAGCTTTCTACAGCAAAGCCCAGATTCGCTATTTAGTTAATATCGCTAAGAAGCGTGGCGTAACGTTGATTCCAGAAGTTGATACTCCAGCTCACGTCAACGGGTTGGTTGACACGATGAAAGCTAATGGCAAGTCGAAACTCGCCCGGCAACTCAGCTGGTATTCAAAGAGCTATGGTGATGAGTTGCATTTGAATCAGGCCAGCATTGATTTTGTTGAAAATGTTGATAACGAAGTTGGGACGGAATTTGATAATCAAAACAACGCCCGGTTCCATTTGGGTGGGGATGAATTTACTGATAAGCTCACCAAAAATCCGGCTTACGTTAAATATTTGAACGCAACCAGCACCAACGTTGAAAAACTCGGCTTTATTCCTGAGGCTTGGAATGATGGGTTCCTGAACAGCGAGCTGGGTGATCTCAATAAGCATATTCAAGTCACCTATTGGAATTGGACGGCAGATCAGTCAGGCAGCCTGGGAGCCCGACGAAAAAAAGCCTGGGCCTCGATGCCGAAATTGATCAGTCACCATTTCAAAGTTTTTAATTACAACGATTATTATTTGTATTTCAACATTACTAAAGCTAACCTGGCACCTAAAAATGTCGCCTATATGACTAAGGATATGAAGCAATACTGGAAGCCGACACTCTGGCATTCCGACCACGCCACCAAGCTTAAATCACTCAACGGGATTGTTGGCAGCAGTGCCTCAATTTGGGGAGATTCGGTCGCCACAATTTCAGATAAAAAAGTTTATCAGGCCGGTTACCAATTTATCAAAGAATTTCTGGTTCTGGCCCGAAAGCCGGCTTGAATGAAGGGGATAGGACAGCTGCGTAAAGCAGAAGTCTGCATGTAAGCACCAGTGAGAAAAATTCCAGAACCGGGAATTTCCCTCACTGGAGACTTTCCGACTTCCAAGTGCTTTACTCCGCTCACTTATAGTTAGGGGGAAGATCATGAACACGCTTAGTTCATTTGTGATTTTATATCCAGTGATTGTTTCGACCGTTTGGATTATTGGTTCAGTATTCTTTTCGATTCAGCAGCGACGAGTGCCACTCATAAATTTGCAAGCCGGTCAACCTGATGATTTGGTTTCGGTGTTGATCCCGGCTCATAACGAGGCTGACACTCTGAAAAAAGTTGTCGAATCTGTCGCCAATATCACGTATTCCAAATTAGAACTCATTTTAATCAACGATGGCAGTGACGACGACACCCTCGCTGTCATGCATGAGTTGGCAGAGGAATATACGAAGCGATTTCCGGTTAAGATCATTAATATTGAAAAGAATCAGGGGAAAGCCAACGCCTTAAATAATGGTGCCAAGTTAGCTGAGGGCGAGTTCCTCCTGTGTTTGGATGCAGATTGTTACGTTGACAAGAATGTCTTGAAACCAATGCTCGCCCAATTTTACAACGATCCCCATGTTGGCGCCGTTGCTGGCAAGCCGATTGTTCGCAATCGAACCAGTATATTGGGTCGCCTGGAGTTGCTAGAGTACGTTGGCGTTATCGACATTATCAAACGGGGCCAGGCATTTGTGACCGGCCACATTACGACCGTTTCTGGAGTCGTTGTAGCTTATCGAAAAGTGGCATTGGCAGATGCCGGTTGGTGGAATGCCGATGCGATTACCGAAGATATTGATGTGACTTGGCGTTTATATCACCACAAGTGGCAAGTCGTTTATTGTCCCCAATCGGTAGCTTGGATTCTGGTTCCCGAGCACATCAAAGATCTGGTCCACCAGCGAAGACGCTGGGCACGGGGCGGCTTTGAAGTCTTATTTCGTAACCGGGGGATGTTTGTGACCGGGCGTTTGAGTGAGCAATGGCTGCTCATGGATATGATTTTAAGCGACTTATGGGCCATCAGCTGCTCGTTTGTCACGTTATTTTATTTAATCACGGTTTTATTTACCGGTGATCTCATTATGGATGGCGTGATCTTATTTCTATTATTATTCATTAGCCTGGTCCAATTCTTAATTGGCTATGCAGATTCAAGAAAATCTGATTTTATTAATTGGCATGACTTGCTATTATTACCGCTCTACGTCATCTTTTATTGGTTTATCAACTTGGTGAGCTGTTTAACTGCCCTGGGTTCCTTCTTCTTGGATCCACGCCACGTTGGAAGTTGGCGCAGCCCAGATAGGGGGCTTTAAGATGAAATCAAACAAACGAACTTCAGGCTTGATCATTCGCAAACAGTCATCCTTTTTAACAAATATCAGGCGGGCACTGATTTTAATTGGTTTGTGGCTCATTACCGGCTATATCGTTTATATCAACGTTTGTTTTCTTTTGAACGCTTATTCAGATGCCCTGGTTTCTGATTATCTTGTGCTCAACCTTTCCTTTAGGGCATACGCTTCGTTTGCATTACTGGTTTTCATTGTCGCAATTTTAATGATTGGGTTTGGCTGGTGGCGAATTCGACGATTGGAACGGAGGGCGAAAAACCATGACTAAAACACAACGGAAGTGGGTCTTAACCGGATTTATTGTGTTGTTTTTGAGCTTATTGGCTTACAGCACCCATCGAAACATCGAATATGAGCTGGGTAATCGCCCCAGTTATGCCATTTCGACTCACGACCAACGGATTAAAAATGGCGTGATGGTCTTTTGTTATCACCGCATCCTGAATAATACCCGAATGGTTAAGTTTGATGAAGATGTGTCACCTAATAGCCAGTTTCACGACTTTAACGTGAACTTACCTGAATTCAAGCAGCAGATGAATTATCTCCAAGCCCATCACATTAAAGTGATCTCCATGCCTGAGCTGATCAGAAAGATTGATCGGCATGAGCCACTTCGGGGAAAGATGGTGACAATTACCTTCGATGATATTGACCGAACGATGATTGGCAACGCGCTGCCGGTATTATTGAAGCACCATTATCCATTCACTGATTCAATTATTACTGGAAATACCGGGTGGTATAAGCAAGGCACCAAGTTGGCGACCTGGCCGGCAATTTTACGTATGAAAAAACGTGCTGGTAACTTGGTTACATTTGGTGTTCATACCAATCGAATGCATTATTTAGTGGACAACGGCACGCCAGTGTTCAATCTGCCGCGCAACTATACCCGCTTTAAGCACGATTACGCCACCAGCCAAGATGTGCTGAAAGAAAAGATTGGCTACCGTTCACCGATCTTCACGTATCCATACGGCAGCGGCACCCCGCAAATCCAAAAGTTTTTGGATGAACAACGCCGGTTAAAGGTGGTTCTCACCTTAAATGATGGCATTGTGACTGGTCGAAGTAATCTGAAACAAACGCCCAGAGTGATTATTAATTCTAGTAGTTGGCCAAGTGTTGAGAAGTGGATAAGAAGTTAACTACTCCGGTTGTTAACTGCTTGGTTTCGCGCTCTGATTAAACGTGCTCAGCCAAGCAACAACCTGCACATAAGCAACCTTTTCAAAAATTCCAAGCCCCGGAATTTCCGAAAAGGTCGACTTATGTTTCGGTTGTTAACCGCTTGGCTTCGCACTCTGATTGAAATGTGCTCAGCCAAGCAATAATCTGCATGTAAGCACCTCGAGAAAAAATTCCAAGCCCGGGAATTTCTTCCCAAGGCGACTTACACTCCGATTATTAACCGCTTGGCTTCGCACTCTTAAAATAGTCACATTTTTCCGGTCCCTTCAGCCAACTTAGCGAAAATTTGTTAATAAATGCGCTTTCTTTGGTGCTATACTTTGTGCGCTTGTAAAAGTATACACAATCACCATGAACGATCAAAACCGTTTCTGACCATAATCGACAGATTGTTTATCCTGATTGAATATCGCAGTCATCAGGGAGGAATCGCTTTGGAAAGTTCAACAAATGGGCCAATGGTGCATTACGCACTTAAGCCGGACATTGCAAAGTTTGGTGGATATGTTTTAACAATTTTTGTTGTTGGTTGGGTACTGGTATTTTCTTATCTGAATCGATACCCTGCGTTATTGGGGATGGCGTTTTTATCATTTACATTTGGCCTTCAGCACGCTTTCGATGTCGATCACATTTCTGCAATTGACAACATGACCCGAAAGCTGGTTAATGACGGTAAAAATACCCATGGAGTCGGTTTTTACTTTTCGCTTGGTCATTCGCTAGTGGTCATCATCATGGCCCTTATCACGATTTTCTTTGTCGAGTGGTCAAAGACAAAGCTGCCTGCCCTGCAAAACGTTGGCGGCATCTTCGGCACGTTATTTGCCGGGTTTATGTTAATTCTGCTGGGGACCATTAACCTCGTGATTTTAGTCGGAATTTGGAAGTCGTTCAAAGCCATCAATAATGGCAACGTTGAGCGAGCAAATCAATCGACTGATACTAAGATTTTTAGATTTTTCAAAAAGAGTATTAATTTGATCAATCACAACTGGCAGGTTATCTGCGTTGGTTTCCTGTTTGGGTTGGGATTTGACACAGCCACGCAAATTGCCGTTTTGGCAACTTCAGCGGTCGCAACCAGCAAAGGAATTCCGTGGTTTGCTGTCTTCTCATTCCCATTGTTGTTTACGGCGGGGATGTGCTTAATGGATTCCAGCGATGGCTTATTCATGAGCACTGCTTACAGTTGGGTGTTCTCTTCACCCTATCGAAAGGTGTATTATAATTTAGCGCTCACCGGCCTGTCAGTCACTGCAGCGTTCTTCGTCGGCATCGTTGATGTTTTACAGGCCTTTGGATCGGATATTCACTCTCATTTCTTTATTATCAAATGGGCACAGGCATTGAACTTCAATATCCTTGGCATTATGCTCGTTGGCCTGTTTATCATCACTTGGAGTGTGGCCCTCATTTGCTGGCGAGTCTTTAACCTCAATGAAAAAGATGAAGAATTAAAGGAAAAGGATGAAGCTTTGCAAAAAGCGGACTTTTTACAAAATGATCAGCATCGTCAATAGAATAAATTTTGCATGAATCGCGTATTTCTGTTAGACTACTTCCAATTGTTTTGTTGTAAAGGAAAGGATAGATTAATGCAAATTTCTAAGACACTCACCATTCTTGGAGTAACGGCCGGCTTGGCGGCAATTGTTCCTGCTGCTCAGTCTGCTCACGCAAAGACGACGGCTAATCCAGTTCCGCATGCGCTTCAGGGAACTTGGTACGGCAAATATTCAGATGGCACAACTGGCAAGAGCGCGGTAAAATATCGACTGACAAAGTACACGTTCAAGCAGGGAGCTGCCAAGGCCACAAGCCAAAATTATCAAGCAATTACTTTCTACGATAACGTTGATAAATACGCGAATACCAAGGATAGCAATTATTTATTTAAAGTCGCTAACAAAGTCAACAAGCACGGCTACTGGAAATTAACGCTCATCAACGTCAACAGCCCACTTTATTTCAAGAAGGTTCAGCACAACGGTAAGACGGCGTTGAAAATGTGCTCTTATCTGAACTCGGATAGCAAAAAAGCACAAATTAACTATTATTATCAAAAATCAGAATAAATGGTATATTTTGATCAAGAGATAGGGAAAGGCGTTTTGATCCCAGAATTTAAGTGAAAAAAGTAATGCATTCGGGTCTTGGAATGCATTATTTTTTTGCTTAAATGGCCGGAATCAGCCGTTTGGCGCAAGTTTTATCAACATAAGAAGGGAAAGCTTAAGTTGCATTTATAAACACTTTGCCAACTAATGGATCAGCCTCTTTTTAATTCCTGCTACCTCACTTTTGTTCAATGCGTACAACAATCTTGACCGATCTAGTTGGTCATGTTGAACGGTTCACAATTAATGTTATGATTTTCTTGGACTAGAAATTATTTCGTGATGATAGGAAGCGGATTTTATGAATCGTTCAAATAGTTTAAAGCGGATGGTCTTGGCGGCCATGTTGCTGGCATTATGTGTCATTGGTGCCAACATTAAGATCATGGGGTCGGTGGCATTTGACTCTGCACCGGCATTTTTGGGTGCTATTTTATTGGGACCCATATTTGGCGGATTCCTTGGCATATTTGGCCACTTGGTGTCTGCTGCATTGGCGGGGTTCCCACTCACCTTGCCGATTCATTTGATCATTGGCGTTTCAATGGGGATCTGTATGGTTGTCTTTGGCTGGTTGCGGCAACGGCTTGGCAAAGAAGCCATCAAAGGGGTGGTGATTGCTGACATCGTTGGTTATGCCATCAATGTCCCAATTGAATTAGTGTTGATGTATCCCTTGTTAAAACAGGCGGTCTATGTGTACTTTGTGCCGTTGACAATTGCGACAATCCTCAATTTGATTGTGTGTGAAGTGATTTATGCTGCCTTGCCAAAACGGGTGAAGGAAGCACCATTTTTGCAGCTTCATAGCTAATTTGACTTTAGTGTTATTAATAGGTGCACCCCGCAACAAGCGGTCAGCACCGACTTTTGTGAAAAGAGGGACACCAAATGGATGGCGATGGCGGACAATTTCGAGATCTTTCCCTGGTTAAACTTGATGCGCACAACACATTAGTGATTGCCTGTGATTGTAGCGCTGGTATTGGGGAGAAAAGATTTGATGAAGTGTTAATTGATCCGGCAATTACGGCGGCTTATTCAGTGCGGGTACCGTTGATGGAATTGATGTGCTTTGGCGCAGACCCGGTTACGGTTGTCGATACGATTGGCAATGAATTGCAGCCAACTGGTGAACGGATTATTTGGGGCATTCAACAAGAACTCAAAAGGGCAGGTCTAGCTGGTATTCCACTGAATGGCAGTACTGAGGACAATATGCAGACGCAGACAACTTCAATTGGGGTCACGGTTGTTGCCAAGGCTCATGAGACCAATGTCGCCACGCTTCACCTCTCTGGGGAGGCCCTCGTTTACCAGCTCGGAACCCCATACGTTGGTGAGGAAGTTAAAAAGCATTTGCCGACAATTTTTTCATATGATTTGGTTCGAAAGATCAGGGCAAATGACGCTGTCGTGGATATGCTGCCGGTGGGCTCTCGCGGAGTTCGCTATGAACTGGTTCAGATGGCCGAAACCCATCACGCCAAAATTAAAGCGATTGCAGATCTGAGCGATCCTGATAAGAATCAGTCTGCTGGACCGGCAACGGTCGTACTTATCGCGATTAAGTCAGCCCAGCAGCAACAGTTCGAACAAGATTTCCCCAAATTAACATTAATTGCAAAATTAAGAGTTTCTGATTCATAAATTTAAGTAACTAAGGATGATTGTTGATGATAAAGTCGTTGATTTTACTGACCCAATTTTTTACCCGAATTCCGGTTCCATATGAAATAAAGGACGCTACCAGCAGGTTTAAGAAGAGTATTCAATACTTTACGCTGTTTGGCTTTTTGATTGGCTGTATTGAAGCCCTGTTTTTCTGGTTGATGACGCTTATTTTCCCAATTTGGTTTGCTTGGATCCTGTACTGGATTTCTGACGGCCTGATTACTGGGGGATTTCATTTGGATTCCCTGGCTGATACAGCGGACGGCCTGTACTCTTCTCGTACCGTTGACCGGATTAAAGAGATTATGAAGGACAGTCGCATTGGTACCATGGGCAGTCTGGCACTGACTTATTTCTACGCAATTGTGATGGGTGCCGGCGTGGTGGCCTCACCATATCTGAAGTTGTGGCAAATGGTTGGGTTGGCCGCAGTGACGACGATGGTGGCCAAGACTGGCATGGTTCTGTTATTTTATAAGATGGTTTATGCTGGTAAAACCAAGGGCCTCGGTGCCTTGTGGACAGGCGTTTCTCCATGGCGAATTGCCGTTGCCCAATTATTTGCAATTATTGTGATTGGGTTGATTTTGGGGATCAGTGGCTTAATCGCCTACGTTGCGGTGATTGTCTGTGCCTGGATTTATCGTCATTACATTAATCACAAGCTTGGTGGTTTTACGGGCGACACAATTGGTGCGTATGGTGAACTGGGCCAAATCGTTTTCTTACTGGTATTGGCAGCGTTAGTAAAGGTGATCTAGATGAAATTATTATTGAGTCGCCATGGCGAAACGGAATATAACCGCGAGAAAAAGTATTATGGCAAGGCCAATGTTGAATTGGATGATACTGGCTTGAAGCAAGCCGATCAATTGGCCGAAAAACTAAAAAATGTGCCAATTACGATCGCAATCCGAAGTGATTTGAAACGAACTGAGCAAACTTTGAATGCCGTTGAAAAGAATCATCCAACAACTCGGGTCATTGTTGAACCGGAATTTGACGAAATGCCCTTTGGAAATTGGGAGGGCAAGAATGCCAATGAGGTCGAAGCTGCTTATCCGGATGTATGGGAAAAATGGTTAAAAGCGCCCTTTGATGTCACCCCTGAGGGAGCGGAACCTTTCCATGATTTTGAAAAACGGGTAATCAAAGCCATTGATCACTACTTGGAGACTTTGCCAGCGGACAGCACTGTTTTGCTCGTCGCTCATTTAGGCGTGTTGCGGACATTACATCACCATTGGTATCCTGATGTTGATTGGTGGTCTGTGAAGTTTAACGCAGGAGACTACTCAGAATATGAAGCGGTTGGGAATAAAGTTAAGCTTATTCAATTAAACGTTTGATAACCCTTTCAGAATAGGTGAAGCATCATTTATTTTGTTACAATTGCCGACTGTCACAATTTTGAAGTCAATTCAGGATTGTGACTTTATTTTTGGCCAAATTCCGGAGAATTAACCGAAAAAATTCAGTTTGATTCAATATTTATTTGGAATTCGATTGATAACATTTTGCGCAATGATATTATTTTGCACCCAAACACCAATTTAATGTCAAAGTCAAAATCAATTAGGTGAATATTTTCACTTGAACCTATGCTATTCTTAATGCGTCGATTATGGCTTATCAATTAAAGGGTAGGTGTATATATTATGGATGGTTTTATTGGTGAATTTTTTGGCACAATGATTTTGATTATGCTTGGTGCCGGTACCGGTGCTGGGTTTAATTTGAACAAGGCCTATGCTAAAGGGGCCAATTGGACGTTTGTCTGCTTGTCATGGGGAATGGCCGTTGCCATGGGTGTCTATGTGGCTGGATCACTCGGATCAATGGGACATTTGAACCCCGCTGTAACAATTGGATTTGCCTGCTTCGGCTTCTTCCCATGGAGTCAAGTTTTGCCATACCTGGCAGGTCAATTCTTAGGTGCCTTCGTTGGGGCAGCACTGGTTATCATTCAATTTTTCCCTCATTTCAAGGCAACTCCTGATGAAGCTTCAGGAAACCAAGTTGGAATTTTTGCAACAAGACCAGCAATCAAATCGCCATTATTTAATTTCATCTCAGAATTATTTGCCACATTTGCATTTATCTTCATTTTGTTAAACTTAGGTAACTTTACACAAGGACTCAAGCCATTTATCGTTGGCTTCTTGATCTTCGTTATTGGTACTGGATTAGGTACGACCACCGGGTTCGCCATCAACCCAGCCCGTGACTGGGGCCCACGTTTGGCCTACACAATTTTGCCGGTTCCTAACAAAGGAAGCGCATATTGGGGTTACGCCTGGGTACCAATGCTCGGACCGCTGGCAGGTGGAATTCTGGCTGCAGCGATTCAGTTTGCTTTAAAGGGTTAGAGTGCCGAAAGAGGCGTTTTGACGCGATTATATAAGAGCACCCTCCCAAAAATCCTGGGCTTGGATTTTTGGGAGGGTGTTCTTATATATTAAGACAAACTATATTACGTCAAGA
>NZ_AZEI01000068.1 GCF_001436255.1 Lentilactobacillus rapi DSM 19907 = JCM 15042
TGTCAAGGGCAGTTTAAAAATGTAGGTTTTCGGCAGAAAGAAATGTAGGTTTTCGGCAGTTACTTGAGGCCACGTAATCGGTAAGATTTACCAGTGATCTTCACTACGTGAACATGATGAACCAAGCGATCGAGAATGGCTGCTGTCACAGTTGGGTTCTGGAAAATATCAACCCAAGCGGATAGATCACTATTGCTGGTAATGATCGTTGAATGCTTTTCATAGCGGGCATTGACTAGCTGAAATAAGAGGTTAGCTTCTTGGTGACCAATTGGCAAATACCCAATTTCATCAATAATTAATAGGTCATAGCGCGAATAGCGGCTTAGAGATCGATCAAGCAGTCCTTTTTCGTAAGCTGCTCTCAATCTAATCAACAGCTCATGACAATTAATAAAGAGAACCCGACAGCCCTGTTTACAGGCCTCAATCCCAATACTAATTGCCAAGTGGGTTTTACCGACTCCCGGATTGCCAATAAAGATTAAGTTTTCAGACTTTTCCATAAAAGCCAGATTCTGGAATTCCAGAACCTCTTGGCGATTAATACTGGGTTGAAAGCTAAAATCAAATGTATCTAGGGATTTTGTATTGGGGAACCGAGCACGGCCAATGGCCCGTGCAATCTGACCTTCGTGTCGATTCTGGAGTTCCGAATTAGTTAAATCAATTAGCGCCTCAGTTAATGACAGATTATCAGTGTGAATTTGATCAAGGTAATTCGGCAAGTATTCACGGATTTTGTTTAACCCTAAGCGCTCAAGATTATTTAAAAGAATTTGATTATTAGTGGTCATGGTAGCCTCCTATAAGTTGTCGTAATCAGTCATATGTTCACGAATGTAAGCTGAAATGTCTTCATCTGTCCGCCCTTTAAGCAAATCAGATTTGAGGATATTGAACTGATCTTGGGGGTCATAATTCAGCGAATTGGTAGTTATGGAGTGCGTACGAATTTCTTCTCCGTTATAATAAATGTGGATGCGCTGCTCATCATTGGAGATTTCAACAGCAACCGTACAACCAATGTATCGCGGATCTACTGAGTACTTACATTTGCGGAAATTGATCATGGCCTCCTTCGAAACGACACGGGTAATGTTTTCTTCGAAGTATGGTTCAAGGAGATTAACTGGAACGCGATGAAGGTACTCTTTTTCTTCGTCTAACCATTTCAGGTACGGGACTTCGTCCGTGGCCTGCGAAGTTTCATGATTTAGATCATCTCGGAGCATATGAACTAGTTCGATTAGCTCAGTTCCATCAGCAAATTCAGTATTGTATGGCCGTAAACGTTCAACCGTGCGAGCAAGGGCTTCAACTGCACCTTTAGTTTGTGGTCTGAATGGTCGACAAGCAATTGGTGTGAAACCGGCATCTTTACAGAATTCGTGGAACCGTTCGTTAAAGACAGCGTGGCCAAACTGGGATTTTGTATGATCCACAACGGTTTTCATATTATCAAACCAGATTTCCGTCGGAATACCTCCGGTATGAAGGAAAGCGTCGTGTAAGCAAGAAAAGAGGGTATCTTGGCTCCGATCAAAGGTTAGTGTCATATATTTGAGTTTTGAATAAGGCAATACATACAAGAAAATATTGAATTTAAACAGCTCACCCTCGCTGCTCACTAGGGCCATTTCTTCTTTCCAGTCAACTTGAGCAGAGAGACCAGGGGAATGTTCAATCCGAATGGTAGCTTTCTTAACTCGTTCTCGGCGGGTTTGGCGACAATAATCTTTCACGAGGGTATAGCTGCCGGTAAAGCCCTTCTTCTGGATAAATTTAAAAATTGAAGCAGCCGAACAATTTAGTTCAAGCTTTGAATCGATGGTTTGCTTGAATGGATCCAGTAAACTTGGCCGTTTCGGTCGACCACTTGGTCGGCCCTTAAGTCCAGCTTTGACTTCCTCATAGGCTTTCTTAACGGTTCGATAATCAACATTATATTGCCGGGCAATCTCGGCGAAGTTAGGCTTAATATTTTCAGTCACGTAAATCGTCACTCCTTCTCTTAAATCACGTCTCACATCAAATTCCTCCTACACTCTGATGTGATTCATGATACAAAAAATGTAGGAAAACCAACAGTTCTAACCTGCCGTTTTCCTACATTTTACGGGTGCCTTTTACA
>NZ_AZEI01000069.1 GCF_001436255.1 Lentilactobacillus rapi DSM 19907 = JCM 15042
AACGCCTTATGAAATATTCTTTAATGTCGTGTTGCACTTAATTTGACAATTCAAGGTTGATAAAGTCCAAGCTACCATTATTTTGTTTTGGCGCCGGATCCGATCCGCTATAATAGGCCATAAGCTTAACTATGCTGGGATAACCCGGTTGATCAGGATCAGAATTATTAAGAATAACGGCGGCACGGTCCGGGGTGCTAACGTTACTATTGTTATATGTGACTCCTTGAGGCAATTTCCCGACAAATGGCGTTTCCAAATTATAAGAAGTTCCGGATAGTTTCTTTTCCGGTAATTGGATAAATTGAGCATTGTAATTCAAATGGGAATAATGAGCTATATTTAGTGAGGAAAGATCCGTGATCGAATTATAGGAAATATCCAAATATGTCACATTGGGTAATTTGCTGATTGGCGTAATATCTTGAATCCGATTACCGTGAAGATCAATTTCGGTCAGTTTGGTTAAATGTTCCAACGGAGTTACATCAGTAATATCATTCCGAAAATAGCGATGACCGTACAACATTTGTTGATGAAGATCAATCGTCGTTAAATTAGTCGCAAACTGGAGACCTTCCAAAGAATAATTACCCTGGTTGCTGGAATTAATTAACCCGTTACCACCGTTGAGTGGTTCTAAGTTAATATAGGCTGGATCAGAATGGTCACCAGTTTCACCCGGGACCCATTCCAACGTCGTCAATTTTGATAATGCCGTTTTGAATTGATCGGCGGTGGTGAATTGGGCAATCGTTGAATTATCAGGAACAATCGCTTCTGACTTCATATTTTCCAGTACTAATAACTGAAGCTTCTTATTCGGCATAATCTGATCCAGCACCGGATTATCTTGATCTGATGCCGCATACACAACCCCAGTGGTTGATGGCTGATTAGTCGTGGTGGCGGTAAATGACAATACCCCAGCCGACACGGCTAATACCGTTGACGCCAATAAATATTTACTTATTTTCATAAAAGTCATATCCCCTCAGTGGATAATTTCGTTACATACTTATTATAACCCAAAACGCTGGTAATAAAGAATTGTTACCGTTTCCCATAGTGTAATAGTAAGCGTTACCAATCGAGAATATAATAGATCAAAAAAGAATCTACCGTTTTATAGATAGATTTTTTCCTTTTATTCAATGATTACTTGTAACTGACTTTCACATATTTAGCATTAGCAGTAATGTAACCACCTTTAACAGCAACCCGTTTCGTACCAGACTTTGTGGTTGAAGTTGGATAGCTAAACGTGTAACGCTTGA
>NZ_AZEI01000070.1 GCF_001436255.1 Lentilactobacillus rapi DSM 19907 = JCM 15042
AAACCAACAGTTCTAACCTGCCGTTTTCCTACATTTTACGGGTGCCTTTTACAGTTTGAATACCCTTGCTAGCATTATGACCCGTATTTTTCATTTCTGGATTCCTTTAAATGAAATTAATCTTTTTTCTAGTTTCTTCAGTGGTCAATTAACAATCTTAATCGTTATTAGGTCGTTTGCTCGCTTGTTACTCGTCCTTATTGCCAGTTTGATCATTGCCAGAAAAGCTACTCGTCATAAGGAGATCCTATGAATCTAAAGAGGTTAACAGGTCTGTTGCTGATAATCAATGGACTATATAGTCTTTATGGGTTGCTAGTCAATCAATCCAACTTACTTGGTCTCAATTATCGATTCAACGTTTTAGACTTATCGACTAATTTACTATTAGTGCTAGCTGTTAGTTATGTCTTTTCATCATTTTTAGATCAACGCTTTTTTTCAACCATGACTAGTATTGTCACTCGTTACCAAAAACGGACACACCTTATCCGACAATTCGTTAAATTAATTTTAATTGTTTCACTCGTGCAGGCTGGTATTCACAGCATTCTGCTTATGTTAGTGTCTGGAATCACCCTCAGAATGATGAATATTTTCATCATTCTTCTCCTCTCGTGGATATTGTTATTGTTTATATTCGCTTGTTTCTGGTTAAATTATGATCCTGCGCTGGCGTATGTTTCTTTGTTTACGGTTTATATAGGTTGTGTTTTCTTTGGAAGTTGGTTGTCACTGAATCCAAAACTAAGCACCCTTAATTACTTACTCGTTCCCCAGTTGTTAAACGCTTATCGCTTAAAAACTATTTCTTATTTACCTCAGGTATTAGTAAGCATTGGTGAAATTGGGATAGCCCTAGGATGCCTCTCTGCCCTCTTA
The DNA here is from genome assembly GCF_001436255.1 of Lentilactobacillus rapi DSM 19907 = JCM 15042. Classification (GTDB taxonomy): domain Bacteria; phylum Bacillota; class Bacilli; order Lactobacillales; family Lactobacillaceae; genus Lentilactobacillus; species Lentilactobacillus rapi. Next base: position 883 of record NZ_AZEI01000070.1, read on the forward strand.
AAGCGTTACGACTTCTTGAAAGGATGATTCTAAAATGACTGTTAAACTGGTAAATGTTTCAAAAAAGATTAGGAAAAATGTCATATTGAATAACATTTCGTATCAATTTGATAAAGGTAAAATCTATGGCTTAGCTGGTCGAAACGGGTCGGGGAAAACAATGTTGATTCGAGCAATTGCCGGCTTATTGATTCCAAGTTCCGGTAAGGTGATCATCGATGGAGAAGTACTGCATAACCAAATTGATTTTCCAAAAAGTATGGGCGTCACCATTGAAAATACGGAATTTCCAAAAGATCTAACGGGTCTTCAAAACTTGGTTGCCCTCAGTAAGATCAAACATCAAGCGACCGTTAATGATATTAAGTCAACGTTCCAGCGAATTGGCTTGTCTGAGCCAGAATGGAATACCAAAGTTGCAAAGTATTCGCTAGGTATGCGGCAAAAGCTCAGCATTGCCCAAGCGCTTTTTGAAAAACCAAATCTACTCTTGTTAGACGAACCCACTAACGGATTAGACCAAGAAAGTACCACGCGGTTACGACAAACTCTGAAGGCTGAAGCTGAGCATGGGTCTACCATTGTTTTAGCTAGTCATAATAAAGATGATCTCAATTTCTTATGTGACATCGTCGTTCGGATTGATCATGGCTCAATTGTTGGATAATTTCCATTTGTCTGACAGGCCCGGGAAAATTCGTTCTCCATATTAATGACAGAAAGACACGTTGCAGTGCCTGAGCCCCAACAGTTCAAGCAATGCTGGAATCTTCTCAAAATACCATGATCAATGTTCCTGATACATAGATAAATGGTGCTCCGACGCAACTGATGCTTGTCTAACAATATAACGGGTTCCGGCCAATAATCCTAAGAATCAAGATTATTGGCCGGAACCCGTTATATTACCGTACCAACCCGTTGCTGGTCGCACATTTAGATCGAAATCAAATCCTTCACACTAAAGTTCAGGTTGATCTGATAATCCGCTTCGTTTGGTCGGTCAAATTTAACAATTACTCGGCGATTCTCACCGTTGAAGAACCAGCCCTGTTTGGCCTCTGTGAACTTATCGTAGTTCAAGAACTGCTGGATTTCTTTGTCCATAATCGATACTTGGGCTGGGGCCGTCTCTGGGCAGAGAACCTCAAGCTTAAAGTGCTTAACCTTCGATGCATATTTGCCAGCATTGTGGACATCCACAATCACGCCATCATCTGAACTCGTCACATGATAGTGGGTGGTTAAGTAGTCACCACTTTGATAATCATTGGTCTTGCCGTCATCTTCATAGAGGGTAAATGAACTCTCAGCGGATGGCTCAACTAACAAATTAAGATTTTCGATTGTTTGATTATGGATATTGGTCAGTCCTGGTGCCGTCGGAATAATGCCGCCAGTCCTCAAGAACATTGGAATGCTATGAAGATCAACCGGCACTTGAATCGTTTGGCCACCCTCATAATAATGTCCGTCAGCCAGATCAACCCATTTGGCGCCCTTAGGCAGATACACCGGTTTAACCGTTTGACCCTTATCTAAGACGTTGGCAACCAGCAATGATGACCCCAGCATAAATTCAAAGCTCTCTTCCAATACCTTTGGATCATCTTGGAACTCATAAACCAATGGCCGCATGATTGGTGAGCCTTTGATGGAAGCCTCAAACAACAATGAATAGAAGTAAGGGACTAGTCGATAACGCAAACGAATTGCATCGCGGATATACGATGTGTACTTTGGATACATCCAGGGTTCGGTGACCGTATTGTCGTCATTTGACGAATGAATTGAGAACCGAGGCTGGAAGATTCCGTTTTGAACCCATCGTACAAATAGTTCCGGTTCAGGAGCTGGGCCGTCAAAGCCACCAATATCACAGCCTTGATTGGCAACCCCAGAAAGTCCCATCCCTAAAATAGTGGGCACGTTATACTTCACATTGGTCCAGGAAGTCCGGTTATCCCCCGCCCAGGTCTGAGCATACCGTTGGATCCCGGCAAAGCCCGCCCGGTTGGTAATATATGGCCGAACGTTTGGATTATAATCATGAATGGCTTTCTTGGCGGATTTTGCCATCATCGTTGACATGATTGGCTTTAGCGCTTCGATTGGTTTACCCAAGCCGTCTGCTTCAACCTGTGCTCGACCATTATTAATTTCGTATTCATTATTGTCATTCCAAATTGAGGTCACCCCTTTAGACAAGAGTGCCTTGGTCATAAAGTCATTCCAGGTATTGCGACCAGCTTCACTGGTGAAATCGATAAAGTGGGCATCTCCGCCCCAATATTGATCAACTTCATAGCCCTGTTTATCTGGAGTTTTAACAAAGGCGTTCCCAGCTTCGAAGTCCTTCATAAATGGGTGGGTTAACAGCATGCCCGGCTTAATATTCGGTGCCAATAAAACGCCACGCTTCTTTAGTTCTTCAATAAATTGATCGGGGTCTGGGAAACGTTTCTTGTTCCAGTTGAAGACATAGCGTTTGCCATCCTCACCGGAAGTGTAGCCGGATGACAGGAAGAACCCATCACACGGAATTCCGTTCTTCTTACAAGTGTCCACGAAATCAAGAATGGCTTGATCAGCATTGTTATCCAGCTCGGTGTAATACATCGTCGAGCCCATATAACCGAATGAAGCCAACGGTGCCAAAGCGCTCTTGCCAGTTAAATCCGTGTAGTGTTCAACGACATCTTTAACCGTCGGCCCGCCAATGAAGAACAGGTCAACATCGCCGCCGTCACACTCAAAATAGCTGAACCGCTTCCAATAGTTGCTGTGCTCACTATCCATGTCAAAGACTGAATCGTAGGAATTATTGTAGAACATCCCTGTCGCCGTGTTCAACGTAGAATCTAAATTAATATAGAAAGGAATCATCTTGTACAATGGATCGGATTTCGCAGCGTTCCAACCGAGTGAATCCGTATTATGCATCCGCATCCGTCGTTTGAATTTGTTCAATTCGCCAGACTTCTCCCCAAACCCATAGAAGAAGTTGTGATCGCCCATCTTGGAATAATGGTAAGAACGGCCAAGGTCGTCCTGCATGAATGAACGTTTAGGCAGGTCCTCATGCAATACGGTTCCAGCTTTATCGGTGATCTTGAACTCAAAGGGATCCTTACTAATATGCAAACCATATTTAGGCCCGGCAATGAGGTACTCACTCCCCTTGTCTTCAGCCTTGATTGGCAACGGCGTCACCTTTTGGCGTTCATCTTGAAATAAGTTGTCCAGTTGATCGTTCCAAGCGGTCTTAACCAATGCGTACGATTCTTCAGGATCAAATTGATCCTTAAAAGTTCCCCGAATTCGGATGATATTATCATCCAAAAGATAAATTTGGAATTGGGCACCATCGGTTTTCACCAACAAATCATTGCCCTCAGGGGTGATCGATAATAATTTACGACTGACTTTCATACATAATCCTCCATTTTATCGGTAATGTGCTAAATATTTATAACCAGAGTTGTGAATGGAACTTTCACACCAAAACTAATACATCAGTATGATTACTCTTCAAAATATAGCACATTTGGGTAGCGCTTTCAATTGTTGGTTTGCTCGTTTCTTCTTTCAGCGGCAGGCATCTTCTTCAAGCTTACGTGGCTACAACTTGGGATTACTGCGTTTGATGAACTTCATTCTCCACCACATAGCCAAAACGTGCTCTTTAAGCCAGCTTTCTTCGCTTAACCAAATAACGGGAAATGATGCCAAAACTTTGGTGTTGGGTTCCCTGGTTACTTGGCAAAAACGCGCTCAGAGCAACTGCCGCTCAAGTGGTGATCCTTATCTCTTATCCTAAACGCGCTCAAAGAAGCAGACGCTTGTATATTAGAAGTATCAGTAAGGTAACAGCAAAATGTACTAAACTGATG
>NZ_AZEI01000008.1 GCF_001436255.1 Lentilactobacillus rapi DSM 19907 = JCM 15042
AACTCGCTTTTTACATAGAAGTATATCAAAAATCATAGATCTTGGACAGCTTCTTATAACCTGTGACGACAAACATCGGTCGGTAAACCCGTGGCTTCATAACGTAACCGGCCAATCGTTCAGACTTCTTGAAAGTGGCATTTTTGTAAAGATAAATTTTCTTCAAAGCCGAGGCCGCCTCACCCTTTTTGGCAACTGTACTTGGTTCTGTCGTGGTAATTTCTTCATCGGGTTCTGGCATCGGAGTTGGTTCCGGTGTTGGCTGTGGGGTTGGCTCTGGATTTGGCGTCGGCGGCGTTGGCGGGATTGGCGTTACTGGTGTTTCCCGCTTCCTATAATAGTAATTTACAAACTGGGTGTTCTCAGTAAAATTACCAGTAACATTTTCTGGTAACCGATTGGTATTCAAATCATAGGTATATCCATTTGCGGTGATCGAATCCAATCGATATTTGCCATCCGCCTGATAACGATCACCAATCTTGCCATGGAGTGTTTGACTTTTCAGGATCCCGTTGGTTGCTTCATCGATATAATTAACGATGACTGATGAGTTGTCAGCAACCGTTGGCACCTTTTGGTAGGTATAGGCAACGGTAATTGCGGTTGTCCCCAAAGTCCCTTTGGCATTATCTGGTAACTTGGTCTTATCTAATTGATATAGCTGACCGGCCTGAGTCATATATTCTGGTCGATAAGCAGCAGTCGTTGTATCGTATTCATCGCCAACGTTCCCGTTAATCACCTGGTCAGCGGCGATTCTTTCCCCGTCCTCATCAACATATTTGACCGTCACGGGTTCGGCGACCACTGGCACGGCTTTTTTGCTAAAGGTGTAGGTAACCGTCGGCACCGGGGTCGTATCTTGATATTCGCCAACGGTTGGGCTACTAACAGAAATCGTATTAAAATCGTTCTGCTCTTTTAGAATGTCAATAATACTTTGAATGTTCTGGTTTTGAGTCGAACTGGTATCTGCGAGCTTAAATGAATTGTCTCCTGCAAGTGACAGATTCCACTTGTCGCCCAGATTGCCAGATAAGGTCTGCTGACCATAGATGTACTGGCCATTATCCGCGTTCTTAAAGTTCACATTAACGTTCCCGACCGTATCGGAAATTTGATAAGGTTGAATGACCCATCCCTGATACGTGTAACTTGGGTTTCCGAATAACGGATCTTCCCAAGTAACTGTCATGTAACCGTGATTAATCGTATTATTTTGAGTTAAATTGGTCCAAGTCACCGTGGGCTTGGCCGGATCACTATAGGGGCCGCCATCAGCGGTACTCTTATACGCCTTGGCATGGTTGTTAAAGTTGGGGTTCGGATCACCAGTGGCATAATAAGGTTTCACTGGAACGTTAGCCCCTTCAACGTTCTTGATCACAAACGATGGTGTCGTGTAACTGGTAACCTTTGAATTCAACGTAATTGTCGGTAATTTATACGACTGGAAAGCAAAGGTAAAATAAGTGCCCAACGTATCCTTGGAAGATTCCAGCGGTGAAGCATCAATGATATGGTTGTAACTCATTGAAGTCGTCGAATCCAACTTTTTACCAGCTATTGGACTGATATCATAAACGTCATCAAGCTGGATATTTAAATGCGTCAACTCAGTTAGCTGCTTCAGTGCGCTGATATCAGACAGCCTGCCGTGAGGCCAAACACCCCAAGTACCTAGACTAGCGTCCTGATCCGGCGTGAACTCTAAATCAGTAAGCTGGGTTGCGTATTGGAGCCCCTCTAGTGACTTGGTATTACACACTTGGTTGTAGTACGTACGGTTGTAATGTTGCAGGTCCGAATCAAGATAGAAGTAAGCCCCCATTTTTTGATTCAAATTATCCTTGGTAATGTCGCTCACAGACGATAAACCTAAATCATGAACAACCAACTTTTGCAAATTCTTATCTGGCAGCCATTCATCAATATAAGGCTTGCCAGTTGTTTGGTCGGTTCCCTTCGCGTCCGCTGGAACCTGGCTTGCAAAGTCGGCACTGATCCAATTTGAATTAACTTGATCCTTCAGCCAAGTATCGTGGTCAGTGGCGGTTCCACCTTTCCAATTACCATTATCATCCATATAAGTAGTGGTCGCGGCCTGAACCGGTGGCTGGCTTCCCAATGAACTAAACGAGAATGCCATCACCAGTGCTGCAATCGTCATCAATAGAATTTTAATGACGCGTAATGCCCTCCTTGTGCGTTCTTTCATTAGCGTATTCATGGTAAATCCCTCCAGTGTGCTTGACATGAATACAACGAATCGTAAATTCAGGTTTTTTTATGGTACCCTTTCCCTGATACCACTTTAAGCATAACATCTGTTCACGGGGCATTTGAACCAAAGTCCTCTTTTGTTATGTATTTCACAGCCGATTATGAGAACCCTTCTTACAATGAGAAAATTTCGGGAGCAAACTTAAAAAACGGTCCTCAATGAAGGCCGTTCAAAGAATTCAGATCATGATGAAAACGAGTCCGTTTGTGAACCCGGTTGTAAATTGGCTACAGTCTGTCCAGCAACGTACCGCTTTCCTGCTCAACAACCAGCGCTGCCAGCTCATTTGCTTTGGTAACCGCTGATCTGACCGACAATCCCTGGGCCAGGCCGGCAATCAGGCCACCGCAGAACGTATCCCCTGCACCAAGGGTATTGACCACTTTTGACCGAATTGGGGCGACGGTTCCAGAATCATCTCCGGCAAAGAAATACGCGCCCCGTTCACCTAAAGTCACAACAACCGACGCCTGGGTCTTGGAGAAAATTTGGTGGCACTTAACTTCTAATGAGGACTCGCCTGGAATGATCGCATTAATTTCGTCCTCATTACAGTGAATCAATACGCCAGGTGACAACAATCGTTTAATCGTTGCTTGGGGAATATATTGAATTCTCGGTGACGCATCGAAAACCACTAACGTTTCCGGTTTCCGGTTTGCCAATGCGCGCAGGATGACGTCAGCTGCCTGCTCGGTTTCCATTTCATAGCCGCTCATGTAGAAATAATCGTAATCGGCAATGTTGATCTGCTGGAACCAGGCATCCTGCCAAAGTTGTTCAATTCCGTTAACCGTCAAGAAACTCCGTTCACCATTTGGTTCAACAAACGAAATATCCCAGCCATTATCGGCCCCACTCACGCTTAATTGAACGGGGATCTTTCGGCGGGCCATTTCCATGCGGACCACATCAGCATACTGGCCTTCACCGACTGGCACAAACAAATCAGCCGGCTGACCAGCATATTTAACCGCCCCATAGACATTAAATGCCGAGCCGCCGACAATATTTCCCCGGAACTTCCCACTCACGTCTTCGCCGGTAGTCGGCAGCTTGGGAACGTCCATTAAGACATCTACAAAAGCCGCACCAATAATCAACGATCGGGTCATTTAAGCCACCTTCTTATTTGGAACCGCCACTTTCCACAACAGCATGCAGACAATGGCGATCACGGCAGAAACAAATACACCTAAACTATTATTTTTAAAGATTCCATGCGCAAACGGGCCGTTCCAGATGGCGTTGTTGGTAAACAAGAAACCGGTGACCGTGGCAATCACCCAGGAAATGATTCCGCGCCAGTTATAGTGAGTCTTGGAATCATTTTCCAACAAGCTGACATCATAGCCGGCAGAACGAAACATCACGCTATCACAAAGGAAAATGGCTACCCAACTTGCTAGACAGATGCCTAAGAAGTTCAGGAAAAGTTCAAAGTTACTCAAAAAATTACCGGAAATAAAGAGCACATAAATTGGAATTGCGATGACAATTAAACCATGGATAATCAATGATGTTCGTTGGGTCACGTTAATGCCGATTGTGGCCAGATTAATTCGAGCTGACCGAAACGAAATAATACATTGCGGAATTAAACCACCTGCAGCAACCAAGAAGTAGATCGGTCCAATCCAGGTTGGCAGTGCTGAATACATCACGCCAAATGGATCACCGGTCGTTGCCAGTGAGGGCTCAATCGTGCTCAACAGGACGCCGCCGGCCATCAAAACAAATAGCGGCACCGCGCCACCCATTGTTGTATTCCAAAAAGTGGCTGACGGCCGAGTCTTGGCGGTCACGTATGCGCCCCAATCGGCGGCTGCCATTGACCAGGAAATCCCCGAACCTGCCGCAACAATACTCACAGCGGGCAAAACGCCAGTTACCCAACTACCGGCTGGCAAGCTAAACGCCTCATGCCACTTTGCTTTAACAAGGAATAAAACCAGAATCAACACGGTTAAGATCCCAAAGATCCAACTTAACCAAGTCTGAATTTTTGCCAGTGTATCTTCTTTCAGAAGGCCCGAAAGGACAACCAGCCCGCCGAACACTGCCAAGGCGATCGCTGTTGTTACTGCCGATTTTGTCACATTAATCACTTTGAACAGTGACACGAGCAGCAGGGTACCCGTAATGACGTTAACTGCTAGCCAGCCAACCATATTTAACCAAGCAATCGCGTTGGGAATCTTATTGCCGTGCGTTCCATAAGCAGCTCGGCTCAATTTGAAAGTGGTCACGCCTTCCTTTTGGCCGATCATGGCCACCCAGCCAGGAATTGTGAAGGATAACGCCCCAACAAGCGAGGCAATCATTGCCTGAATAAATGATAAATGATAGCTAACGATCATGGCACCAAAGACAAAGCCCATGATCCCAATGTTGGCGGCAAACCAGTTGTAGAAAAGTTTGCCGGCCGTTAATGTTTTCTGTGATTCCGGTATCTTAATAATGTTATCGTCCATAATTTTCACCTCAAAAAGTGAGCGGAGTAAAGCGCTTAGGAGTCGAAGGTGCTTACGTGCAGACTCCTGCTTTACGCAGCTGTCCTAACAAGTCAGTAGATCCAAGTTTCTACTTAGAAGAACTAACCCAAATTAATTAAATTTCATCATTTCATCTGCATACTTGTTGAGATCGTGTTGCGGATTCTTCGCGTCAATCAATTCCATCCAGTCACTTGGGATTGAGTTGGCACCTTCTTTAGCACCACAAATCGCAGTTGCCATCGCACCAATCGTATCGGTATCACCACCGAGATTGGCACACATCAACGCACATTTTCGAACGCTGCGACAATAGTATGCAATGGAAACGGCCGCTGGAATGCTTTCAGAAATCATCGTTCCAGTTCCAATCACGTCATAGATCCGCTGACTGAATTTTTCATCGTCTCCTTCATATTTTTGAGCAATATAAATTCCTAATAGTAGACGATCGTGAGTCTTGGCGGCCCAAGTCGGTGCTCCCAACTTCAGCCCTTCATCATTCGCGGCTAACGCAAAATCAATGATGTCATCCCAATCCTGATAAGCCATCGCCGCGGTCACCGCTCCGGCAATCATGGATGCCCCACTGATTGCGACATCGCTGGAATGGGTAATCTTGGTGACATCAAAAACTAGTTGCACCAGCCGTTTAAGATCGGCAGGTTCAAACAACCCGCCAATCGGGGCAATTCGCATCCCAGCTCCGTTGGTTAAAGCTTGATCGGTGACCGGCCGCGGGTCTTTACCAGCTCTGATTGCGGTTAACGCCGCCTTACTACTGGGGCCAAGGATATTGTTTTCCCAAGCACCCACAGACTCCGCCCACGCCAAGATGTGCTTCACGAGGATCTGAGAGTCGGGTTGCCAATGATTTTCAATGAGCCCATCTAAAATTGCTAACGCTTGATTGGTGTCATCGGTGTACTGCCCCTTGGTGAAGTTCAGCGCAATATCATTGTTTTGTGGCCCATCGAGAAACGTGGTGATCTGGCCGTGAAACTGCTGCCGAATTTTTTCAACTGGCCACAATTCTGACGGCATCCCCATCGCATCACCAATCGCTTGTCCATACAGCACGCCAAGAATTTTGTCTTTACTACGCAAGTGCATCGCCTCTTTCTAAATGTCAGAATGAAATAAAAGTAGATTGTACTTATATCGGTATCATACAATGAATTGACTCAAATGTCTTGAATTTGGATGGATAATTTTATGACTGAATAGAAAAAGTCTCGCTCAATAGCCGAATAGGCGTTGTGAGTGAGACTTGTTTTGCTGAACTACTTGATGATCTTGACGTATGCTGGATTCCCAGTCACATAACCACCGGCCACTTGATACCGTTTTGTACCAAAGCTGGTCAATGAATATGGTTTTGAGTAAGTCCATTTTTTGACTTTCAGCACGGTGCCTTTCTTAACTTTGCTAATCCGTTTACCAAAGTTGGCATTGCTATAACGATAAATTGTCTTCTTAGCCTTGATCTTAGTGGGCTGTTCCAATTTACCAGAAATCACCAGTTTCCGGTTTGCGGTCACATAGTTTCCGTTGTTTAATTGATAACGGGTGGTCAAATTGTGGGTTACAAATCCTTTCACCTTCAACTGCGTGCCCTGCTTGAAGTTTTTAACCTTACCCGTCAAGTTCTTGTTCTGGTATTCGTTCACCCCATTTGGATTAATCACAGTGATGGTTTGGTGCAAACTGTGATAATAAACCGGACGAACATATTTCCAGTTAGCCGTGATATACCCAATCATCCCGGCTGTCTTGCTATGATGGTTCACATCGCGAACTTTGTATCGGGTTGCGCCTGCTTGAGATTTGGCATAATCCGTCACCACAAACATCGGCCGATTAATTCTTGGCTTTTGAGCGTAACTGGCAATCCGTTCAGACTTCTTGAAGTCCTTGTTCTTGTATAGATAGATCTTCTTTAAAGCGTATACCGCTTCACCCTTCTTGGACGTCTTGCCACCGGTCGCGCTATCACTTTGATTCTCGGTCGTTGAAGAACCAGAGTCGGGTTTGGTGGTTTCGGCACCAGGGTTTGCGTTGGTATCTGGCTTAGTTTCCGGGGTTGGCGAATTACTCTTAGTGTAAACAACCTTCAAACCAGTTTCCAGATCTCCATATGTTAAAGTAGTCAGATCATCAATCTTTTTTCCATCCATTCCTTCAAAATAACTAAACGTGTATCCATTAATCGTTTTTTTAAGAGCAGCAATGTCAGTAGCAGAAATCTTCATGTCAACTTTTCCGTTAAGGTTCCCATCATTTATATTCGCAACGGGTTTACCATCACTGTCAACATAATTAACTGGAATGTGAACCGTTCGTGGTGAGAAAAGAACTGTTAATTGTTGTGGGTCATTGGTGAATTTCCCTTCCGCATCAACCACATTGGCCATCCCATTGTGCTCAATATAGTCAGAATATTTACCACTACCACCAATGATCTTATCCTGTTCGTAACCATTCGCTTCGATTCTCGCAATCGACTTCTCAGGTACCTCATCTGTTAAGACATTAAAGGAACTACCAACATCCCCCGATAGCATATCACCAGGCCCTAACGTGATCAATTCGCCGTTACTCTTCAATAATTGGTAATTAACTGAAACGTTCCCAACCCCGTCTTTTAACGTGTATGGCACCATGATCCAACCCTCAAAATCGGAATTAGGATCTTTCCAGTGGCTCGACAGGGATCCATATGCTTGTCCTTGATCTGGTAAAAAATTGGTCCAGGTCAGTGTTGTTGTATCCACGTTAGCACTATCAGCGGTGCTTGGGTAAAGTGACGGATAATCATTAAATTCATTAATCGGATCAAATGGCCGTACCGGCAAGTTATCGGCTGCCAAATCTTTGATGATAAAGGATGGCGTCGTATACTGTTTGAGATTTTTGTTTAACGTAACTGGTGTTAACAAGATATGTTGGTAACTGAATCCAGTGCTTAAGTCTAACCCTGGATTACCCCGATTTGTTTCTAATGGTGATAAATCGGCAATTTGGTTAAACATTAAATTGAGTTCGGTTAGTTTAGGCTTGTTAGCAAGCGCTGAAACATCTGTAACTGAGAGGGAAAATAGTCGAACAGTTTTTAAGTTATTCAGATTTTTCAACGCACTTATATCCCACAAGTTTCCATGGATATCCTTCAAACCCTGCCCCCACAGGGTCGCACTTAATTTCGAGCTGGGAACCATGATGATGGTTTCTAAGTTCGTAGCGTATTGCAACCCTTCTAAGGTGTATAGCCCCATCATCGCCTGATAGTACAGTGTTGGCTTCCCGTCTTTGACTTGCAAATCATCTGTATTATGAATCACTTTGATGGTTTTCATGTCATTTTTAGTGAGCTTTGCCCTGAACTCATTAATATCTTTATACTTGTCAGCAAAATTACCGTGATAGATAAATAGTTGCAACCCATAATCTGGCATCCAGTAATCAATTTTGCCGGCCTCATCAGCAGAAATCTGAGCAGCATAGTCTGATCCTTCCCACAACCCAGCTCCCGATAATTTATTGAAGGGGCGATGAACATAGGTAAACTGTAAGTCTGGCCGCTTTGGAATGTTAAAGGTGTTGGTCGCTTTAACTTCATTATCGGCTGCTTGAGCGCCATGACCGCCATTTAATACTGACACCGTAACCATAGCAAAAATTGTGACTAAGAATATCGTTAGCCACCTAACTATTTGGGACTTTTGATTAAATTCAACGGGTCTTTTCATCATAACCAACTCCTTCTGGTCGTGAATGCCTATATTTTCTACCTATATTATAATACAATATTTATCAAATCTATAATGTAATGCCTGGAAATAGGAATTTTTCCCACACATTTCAGCATCAAAAAAACAGTTGAAATTAAAGTTCCAACTGCGGTATGAATAGCTTTTCATTTTTTAGATTTGTTCAACATGATGAGCTTTTAAGATATATTTGTCCAGGATTGGCGCATTTTGACCACCGTGATCGCGAGCAATCGACCATGGTGAGCCCTGGCGATGAGTTGGATTATCCTCCGGATCTCCCCATAAAGAATCGAAATATTGGTTGTACTTATGAACGCCAGAATCAATTATTGCTTCAATTTTGTCGACTTTTCCGGAAATAATCAGCTTTTTTTCAAGCTCATGTTGTCTTAACAAACTATCGTGATCATGCTTGTTGTATCGATATACCTCTTGATCCACCGGTCCTTGATCAAAAGCGACAAAGTTTGAAATAAACAACCGCTTGTCCCCATCAACTAATTGATCAGCATAAATATAATACAATGTTTTCTGGAGCGAAAAGGGACGAATCTCATAATGCCGAATTAAATAAGAAGCTACGTCAATAGAATTGAGTTGTGATAATTCTCGAACCTGATCAAGAAAGCCATCAACTGAGTTAAATGGCTTGACGTCAGTAAAATAAGGATCCATTTTTTTTACGGACTCAAAAGAAGGGGAATCCGTTTTTAGTGCATGAATACTATAAGCGGCGTCCGAGATACTTACTGACCTATCCATAAATTTATCACGTACGCTGATAATTTCATCTGTGGTGTCACTTGAAAAATGATATGCAATTTCTCTGTCAGAAAGTTTGGATAAAGCAATAAAATGCGTAAACATGTCATCCCCTCCTTACATTTCGTTCTTTTTCATGTCTTAGATGTTCTTTATAATTGTTCTTTGACCATTCAGAATCCCATATTTGAATTTCCCAAGGCAAATGATTCCGACTATCTTGAATATAACAGTGAAACGCTTGGTATTTACCGTCCACTCTGAAGTAAAACCTGTGTATTACTTGGGCTTCCTTCAGAATTGTTAACAAATTTTCAATCTCATTTAACTGTTTATTTACACCTGATATAATCAAACGCTCACCAAACAAATCATTAATGATCTTTGCGACATAAAAGTCTCCCTGGTTATCATGATGCATCTTTTTAATTAATGTGTCTAGTGATTTAACTCTGAACTGAAACCAGTCATATTGTAGTTTCTTCCATAATGGATCACTACTGCCAACTCGACGATTCAGCGCGGATAAATAGCTAGGCAAAATATCATTCATAAAATGACGGTTTTCAAGGGCATCATCAATTTTATATTTTCGTAGATTAATGTTCTGGTCAGCTTCATCCAGATGATCGTAAAAATTTTCAGTGAATCTTACATACTGATTATAACAATCACAAATTTCGTTCTTCAAGAATTCTTCAATATTCACATTTAACATACCACATAGTCCATTTATTTAATAATTAATATTTTACCATATTCGAACGTACGTTCCAACTCCTCGATTAGACTTATAATTACTTTTTCGATACTTATTTTGATTGAGATCAGTTCTATTTCTTAGACCACAAATCAAGAAAACGGTTCTAAAACCAATAATGCAACCCCGTCAGCGTCAAAGCCATTACCGTCACAGTGGTTTCGATATACCAAACAAGGACACTTACCTTGACTCATTCAATTTTTGTTCCATCTTGCGGAATTGGGTATTTTCCTTCTCAAAAGATGTGTTGACTTCTTCAAAGCTTGTATTTTGAATGTCACGTCTTTTACTACTGACCCAAAACAGCACCCTATCATCAAAAAATTTTTAACCAATCTAGTAACCAAATTCCGCAAAAAAGCACCCCCAAATGGAGTGCTTCAACTTTCAAAGATATTTCACTAATTTCTCCCTTGCTCACTGGGATATCTCATGAGCTTAGTTCTAAACATTGATGAGGGAATATAGTATTTGTTTTGGGCGATTTGGGAGCCATTGACCCCAAACAAATCTTCAGTCATCAAAATTAACAATGGGCTCTTTGGGAACTTTCGCTTAAACGTTGTTAATGGCCGATCTGATACAGTAATGGTAAGGGCTGAATTCACCACTTTTTGGTAAATATCCTTTTCCAAAAACTGAACAAACTGCGTCTCATCCGTCAAATCAACGTCAAATTCTTCAATGATTTCAGGCAACACAATCGACAAGTTATTCGCAATATTCCGATGATTATTTTGATACCAAATATTCAAGGTTAGATATGGCAAATTATGAACCCCAAACAAGTTATCAGTGAATTCACTGGACTTGTTCTCATGATAATAAACTTCCCGACCAGTAATTTCAGTGTTTAAGCTTTTAAGAACCGGGCTCTCTAACACTTCAATTCCCTGATACCCGTTACCGTCACTTTGCGTCACAAAATGACCCTGACCATGGATACTCTGAACAACCCCGTCTTCTTTCAATAGAGACAAAGCGGTCCGCAACGTTACGCGACTGATATCAAACTCATCAGCCAAAACTTCTTCTGATGGTAACTTTGACCCAGGCGGAAATTGCATTTGTTTGATCATTTTTAAGATCTGATTATAAACTTGTACGTACTTTGGGGAATGATGCATCATTTTAACATCCTTATTTTAATTTGTGCTGGCTTTCATTGACTGAACATCCTTTTGAAAATCAATAAAGTTTCCAAATTGTGGCCGGTCAGGCATCACCAATTGATTGATTTGAGAAAAATGTTTCTTCCTGACCAGATTAATCATTGGCTGATTGGTATGGTTCGTTAGAATTCGAACCCCATCAGCATTTGACGAAATGCTTTGACTCACCACATCATCAATCATTTGACTCGCAATCCCATGACCAGCTTGTTCAGAGCCAACCATCAATCGCTTGACGAAAAACTGGCTACCATGCCTCACTATTGTAACACATGCATTATTCGCTGATCCGTATAACCATAGCGACTTATGATAGATATCTGCCGAAACAACTGCTTCATTTGGATACGCATCATTCCACTGTTGAACACCATTTCGCGCCATCTGCTCCTTAGCGTCAACGATCAGTGTCAAAATATCTTTAACATCATTTAAGGTCGCCAGCCTGCGGGTTATTGTTGGAACTTGAATTGAATTAATGTTGATCACCTTATTTTATTGGAAAATCATGAGTGACATGACTAACATCATTAACACGCCAAACACCATTGGAACGGACGTCCGTTTAACAATCTGAACCGGGGATACTTTGGTTGTTCCGGCAACAATCAAGACGACTGCCGCAACGGGTGAGACTGCACGTAACAAGTTACCAGCCAATTGCATTGGGACCGAAAGAGCAACGGGATCAATACCAGCTGCTTTTGACAAAGGAATAATCAATGGAATCATCGCAAAGAGCAATGCCGTTCCACTCCCACTGAGCAACACAATCACTGCGGTGAAGACAACCATGATGACTGGTAAAATAATGCCTGAACCGCTCATATTCTTCATTGAATTTTGGACCAAATCAATGATGCCGATTGAGGTTAAACCCTGCACGAACACCTGAGCTGATACCAGTAAGGCCACAATGCTCATGACATTTCCCATTCCGTTGAAGAAATGGCTGGTTTCTTTCAATACACCGGTAAAGTTGCTCTTGTAGAGTAATTCAACGACTACCGCAACCACAAAACTGATAATACTGACAACTTGAACACTGAGATTCAACTTGGTGCCGGCGACAATGTTCATGAAAAAGACAATTAATAACAAGACAATTGGTAACAGTGGTAATAATCCATAAACGAAGCCTTTAAAACCAGTGTAATTAACTTCTGGTGTATCATCCTTTTCGCTTGCATCAGTATTTTGCGCAAGTTCGGCATCATAACTCAACGTTTCTGGTGATCGCTTATCTTCATGCTTCTGCCAGAAATAGTGAATAACGGCAATCGCTAAAATCGTTGGAATTGAAACAATTGCATGGTGTTGGAATACGTAATCGGTAACTGGCATGTGTAACTGAGCCGCAATGGCGACGTTATCAGAACCAAGTGGCGTCGGAATAATCGTTGCTGAAGTCCCAATAATAGCAGCAGCACTCAACCGAGACATCCCTGCCGTCCTTAGAACTGGGTACAAGGTTGCTAATAAAATAATAGCTAAATTGGAAGCACTTGGAATCACCAATGATAGCAAGTTACCAATCAAGAAAACAATTGGGATTAAAAAGTAGACAGATTTGATTTTGGAAATTGGTTTCGTAAGTGCATGAACAGTCACTTGATTAGCGCCAATATGACTCATGTATGCGCTATAGCCACCAAGGATCAAAATAACAAATCCTGGGCCAACTAACGTGTTAGAGAATTGATCCACAATTGCTTGGAATGGATCAAATGCCGTGGCACCTGTCGTCATCGTCACGGCAATTTTCTTACCCATAATGATGGCAACGTACATTAGGATTAATCCTAGTGACAGTAGTGTCATTTTGATGTCGTTCTTTTTCAATAACATGTAAACCAGGATTCCCACTGCAATTAAGCCGATAATAATTACTAGTATTGTGTTCATTGTTAATCTCCCCTAATTTTAAGACATTGTCTTGCCGATTTCTTCAACAAACCATTTTTCAAACTTGTCAGTGTCGACGTTAACCGCAACGGTTGCATTGTCGGGCATATCCAAATAGCCCTTTAAATCAATTAGCGATGCACCAGCTGTATAACGGCCCGTCGTTTCAATTTCGACGTGAGTTTTGACTTGCTCAAATAATTCTGGCTTCAAAACAAGGGCAACCGCCAATGCATCATACATATTTAAGCCCTTCTTAAAGCTACCGCCCCGATATTTGGAGAATAACTTATAAAACATATCGCCAACTCTCCCCAGCGTTTTAATCTTCTCGGAAGTTGTTGGCATGATTTTAGCCTGCCGACCGATTTCCATTGGGGCGACTCGAATTGTCAACCCGCTTGTAAAGACGATCTTGGCAGCTTCAGGATCCGTTGCAAAATTAAATTCGGAAAGGACACCAAAGTTTCCTCGGCCCAGACTGCCACCCATCAAAACAACTTCTTTAATATTCGCCAGATCATCTGGATACTGATGGATAAATAATGCAATATCAGTCAACGGGCCAATTCCCATTAAAGTCACTGGCTGGTCGCTTGTTGAAACAATTTCATGCATAGCAGTCGCAGCCGTGACACTGTCATCCACTTTGGTCGTAATTTCAGGAAATGGATAACCATCCATCCCTGTCTTACCATGAACCCCACTGGCATCCTTTGCTGGTCGTAACAATGGTTTGTGACTTCCAGGAACAATTCGGATTGGTTTATGAAAAAAAGTCAGCAACTTCTGGGTATTCAACGTCGTTTTTTCAAGACTGACATTTCCAGAGATTGGACTAATCAACTTAACGTCCAATGCCTCATCAGACGTTGCAATTGCGATTGCAACGGCATCGTCAATCCCCGGATCAGTACTGATAATCACAGGATTTTTTGTTGCTTGTTCTGTCATTTTAAATAACTCCTTACACAAGTTTTTCTAGTAACCGTTTTCAGAATGTATTATACAACGTTGTATTAAATAATACAACGTTGTATTTAAAAATCAAGAATTTTATTTCTAAACTCATTTATAATTCAAATTTCAGCCATATAGACAAAGGCCCCAGCTATGAACGATCACCGTTCATAGTTGGAGCCTTCATTTATTACACCAACAATCATTTCATCAGCCAATCTTATTCATGTCTTGCTGCCAGATCCCGCATAATCTTTGGGTATTTCTTATCCAAATCATAGAAGGAAAGCAGAATAATTTGGATGACAAAGATGATGAGTGGGATGTAAATAAATAATTGATTAAATTAGCCTCCACGCGAACAGACGAAATAACATCGTTCATCTGTTGGCATGGAGACCCTTGGTTGTAGATTCATTTTGTGATTATGCCCTAGGTTCATTCATCATTGACTAAAAACCTAACTCAGTCAAAATGAATCAATTTCAAATATCTTCGTAATTGCTAAGTTAAGATTTGTATATGGTACTTGGTCTAAAATCACTTTCGAAGAAAGGTCCTGATCTTTAGTCAATAATTGACAGTTGGTATCTGCAGTAATAATTCTATCTTCATAATGAGCAGTAAGATCTGTCGCTTTCAGTTTCTCGTAATGATCAACCGCCAACTCTTTAGACAAAGAATCAAATAACCATTGTTTTTCAAGCCAAGGCATAAGTGAAGTTGCCGGTTGGAAATGCAAGAGTAACCAAACTTCGAAGCAAACTTTAGAATAAATAATCTGAATTTGATGTTCTCTAGCCAACTTCAAACTGCTCAACAATTCATCTTGTTTCTGAGAATCATCATCAAAGCAGACATAGACTTCGCCATCAATCTTTTTCTTATGATCTAAAATCCAGTTAACAGCTTCAGAAATTAATTTGGTTCCTTTTTGCCCATGTTTGTTGATTGCTTTAACAGAGACAGTCGAGCCATTATATTTTCTTTTTAGCATATTGAAATATAGCCGCTCAGTATCGCCCTCGCAAAATATAATCTTTTCCTTCTTGATAAATCTTGGCTGCCGTTTTCTACCCATGTTTCTTTTCCTTATCCTTCGTCAAGGTTGGTTGAGCTCCAAGTGCTGTTTTCAGATCCTCTAAATTGATAATTGGGACACTACCAAATTGCCCTTTTATATAACGTTTAGAAAAGTCAATATCGGGTCTTGACACTGCCTCACCGTAATCAAACAGCGAATATAAGTCACTTTCACCATGATAATTCTTTTCGGTGAAATAAATTTGGTCCACTCGCAAATGAGCATCTAGTAACTTAAGCTGATGTGTCGCCAGAATAAATTGATTGTTGTTTTGGGGAGAATTAAACAGGTTGACTAACGCCATTGCCATTTCATAATGAAGGCCTTCTTCGAACTCATCAAAAATTAAAGTGTCACTACCATCAGATAATTGAGATTTAATAATAGCCAACGCAATGAGGACAATTCGCTGGGTTCCGGTTGATTCATTTCCTAAAGATATTCTCTGAGTGCCAATCACATTTCCCTTCTCGTCGTATTTCTTATGAAGGGTAAATAGATTTCTAACCTTGGTTTTAGAATTTACCCGGTTGTCATCACTTGTATCAGATTTTTCTGACATAGATTGTAAAAAATCGACGAGTGGTTGTGGCAGTGAGATATCCATTTCTTCATGGTCTAATCCTTGAATGTTAATATCTGAGGCCCGTAAAAAATGGTTCAGCTCGGTTTGAACCACTGGGTTATCGATAAAGCCGTCATCAAAAGTACTAAAATCCAGCTGATTTGAAAAAATGATCAATTTTTGTTTAAACCAATTAAATACATCAATGGCGGGCGCATAATTATTAGCTTGGAGAGAATAGAGCAACAGTGAATTTTTTCTGGTATTGGCAGCAACGTTCTCTTGCCCATCAGGAAGCAATCCTTTTGTATCCTTATTTCGTTCAAATAGATGTTTCATTACAAAATGCTTTTTGCGAAGATCCGCTGCACTCAAATTCTCATTCAAAATTTCATTCTGGTTATACGTAATGGCATATGCATATTGAAAATTATTCGTTATAAAAGTAATTTTAAATACCGTTGGTCTGGCTGCTGAAGAATCATCAAGTCTAAACGGATAAAAGGGAAGATCTTCGCTGATGTCATGAGTTGGATTGATAATGATACTTCGCATGAGAGAAATACCCTTAATGATAGAGCTTTTCCCGGAGCCGTTAGCGCCAAACATTGCTACGCATTTCAAGAGCCTTAGGCCACTGGGGGCAACTAATGTGTTTTCATGATTCCACTTTCGCAATCGATCTCCTGATTCCATCGAGAGTGCTTTCCGGTCCTTATAGGAGCGAAAATTTTCGAGTTCGAAATCAATTAACATTATTATCCCCTCCTTTTATTACATCATATCGTTTTGAAAGCCACATTACAACGAAAAAACGTTCTAAAGCCATTTTAATATTCAAGATTCGAGTGATTAATTATGTTAAAGCCTAAATTCCGTTTTTAAAAATTACGATTTCCATAATTTATCACTTGGTCCCATATATATTAAATACGTACTTTCACGCAAATAACTGTTAAAATCCAAAATAAAAAAGGCGAGTTGCAAATTACACACCCGCTCATTTTGCAATCTAAATCATGAAAGTCGTCATTATCTTAACATCAGCTAAATACTTCTGATGTGTTTTCCTAATCAAACACCCGCGCAACTCCAGCCACATCCGATCGCTGGCCATTCTTAATTGACTGAATCATGATTTTTGGTGGCCAGCTTTCGATCACGCGGTTGTGGCCGAGATAAATGGCCACGTGCCAAATCACATGGGTGCCTGGTTGATAATAAAATACCAGATCGCCACGTTGCCGGTGGGAATAAGCCACGTGCTTGAATTTTTTGGAAGCCCAGAGATTCCGGGAATTCCACTCGTTGCCTGGATAGGCGTGGTGAATTGAACTGACCGGCAGTGGATTAATGCCGCCAGCATACATCGCTTGAATGGCAAGGCCCGAACAATCGGTGCCGTACCTCGGACTGGATGAGGAGCCCACCAAATAAGGATTGCCCAGATAGCGATATGCCTGGTGGATCATCGCTTCAATATGCGCTGAGCGACCATCCCAAGCATGAGCCTTCAACGGTGCTACATACCGGTCAATGCCAGTCCAAGCCCTTTTTGAAAAGCCCATCTTCAGCCAAGTTTGCTCATTCACATTACCAGACACTTTCAAATGGTGACGCCGTTGGAATCTTTTAACGGCATTGTAAGTTGCCTGATTATATTTGTCGTATCCAGAAAAAGTCCCCATTTTGCGCATAATATACCAAGTCTTAATGCCTTCAAAGCCGCGTTTAACCGGATAACCCACTTTTCCGAACGGCTTAATTTGATTATATTGAACTTGATAATACCGCTTAGGATTCTGGTAGCCGGTCGTTTTGACGACAAACTGCTTACTTGCGGTCAAAAATCGACCCGTATTTGTTTCCAGAACCGGCGCCTTGCCATCTGTGGTCACAACGTTCGAAATTTTGGCAAAATGATTGGCAGCAACCGTTTGATCCTTCACTTTTCTTGCCGCATCTCGATAATAAACAACTGCTTTCTTGGTCTTAATAATTCCCGGATTCGTTGTATAATAGCTGGAACTTGCGTGAATCGACGAGCCAAATCCAACGCCAATAAACACTCCAAATGCTGCTAAAATGATCAATTCGATCAACCGATATTTTCGTTTCTGCATCCCGTCACCTTCCCCTTCAACTTTCCTAATAACTCAACGCCCGGTACCCATCCCGGGCTCGGTGCCACTGCATCTGCTTAATCGTCATGCTGGTTTTCTTCTTGGTCCATGGATCATTATAATAAAATCGGTTCTTTGAATACCCCGAAATCGTGATGGCGTGGTTCACAAAGCCATCCACATTATAAACCCAGACGACCACCGGATGCCCTAAGTTGATTTGTGCTTTAATCTGAGCAACCGTTGCGCCGGTCATATTCTTGGCACTGCCAGCATGGCGCTTGACCACTTTCAGTAAGCCCTTCGGATAAATATACCAGCCGGTTGGACTGTACGGGCTGCCGACAAATCCCTTGTTCGGGTCACGGCTTCGCGGGGTCTGCTTGGCCAGCTGCATCTTGGTCACCTTGGAACCGGCAAAATTCAGCATCATCGTTGTAGCCACAATTTCGCAGCCAGTCGGCAACTCCGGCCGTTGGGCAATCAACGGCACATTTAACCAGCGATAACTTTTGTCAGTGGCATTTTGGTGCACCCAGCCAGTGAACTTCTTGTATGTAAATTTAACCCCAGTCTGCTGCTGAACGGTTTCCTGCTTGGTCACGTGAACCTGCTTCCTTGAGTAATCGCCAGAGTGGGCAATTGGCTGCACATTATCCGCAGACGTCCGCCAGCCACCAGACTGATAAACGCCATAGTTGTGCTTAGTGGCCTTGATCTTCGTATAATAATTGGCGCCCTGCTCCCCACTCACGGGTAAATAGGATTGGTCGGCATCGGCATGAGCGTCAATGCCGCCGAGTAACCCAATTGCCAGGATGCCGGTCAAAACAGCTAATCGCAATTTTCTCAAATGTCCCATCGTTAAATGCCCCAATCTCCTCTCTAGTGTTCTTCATTAGTTTACACTACTGGAATTATATAATCGAGAACTTCTATGTGATGGTTGGAAAAGGGGGGGTAGTCAAAAACAAGCATGGTGAAACACCTTTTTTTAATTTGTACCTAATTAACTTTTTGTTTTAATAAATAGATTTCATGCAACCCCAGATTATCCATTCTCCACCCAATCTTTGAGTTCTTTCAAGGTATCATCTGGAATAATTAGTTGGCCATCTTTTCCAATAACTGGATAAACAGCTTTGCGGTTACGGGGGTCATCTTTTACATGTGGGATGAATGGCAACCCCTGGTTTTGAATGGATTGACTTAAGAATATCTTGATGGCATCACTTGTCGTCATCCCTAATTGCTTAAACAATTGATCAGCTTGCTGCTTCTCTTCATCTGATAGAGTAATTTGGATTATTGCCATGGTGAACACCTCCGTTAAATCGTTATCGTACAGTCATATTACTATAATCAATCGAGAAGTTAAAGATCCTTTGGAGCTGAAAAATGAACAGATAGATGGATAGATACTTAGGCAAGAAATACTTTAACATCGCTATACCATCACGGATTCTGTAAAATTAAGTATTTATCTGTTCCCCAATAAATGGACAGATAAATGAACAGATATGCTTTATTTAATTGAGATCCTATGAGCCAATTGATAACGGGTTTGAGGACCTGAACCAATACTTTCAATTAGTTGCTTTCGGATTAAAGACTTTAGATAGCGCCGAGCTTGACTAGTTTTTACACTAAGTAGCTTTTCTACTTGTGGTCGACTAATAGTTGTCTTATTTTTCAGATATTTGATGATGGCCCCTTCTTCATTACCTACGATAATAATTTCACCCAAACTGATGTCCGTTGCTTCTTGATTATGCTTTGTATCTGAAATTGATTTAGCTGTGTAATTTTGATTAGGTAATATCAGCTTCACAAAACTCTCACCAGCTTTGACAAGTGGCTTAGCCTTTGATTCAGTGTAGCTATCTTCGATTCGACGGATACAGTCCCAAAATTTTCCATGTAGTTAAGGGGGAGAAAACGGGCAGAAAGGGGGAGAAAACGGGCAGATATAGGGAAGATATAATTATTTCGGTGATTAGAATAATTGAGAATAATAAGTTTCCTTAGTTAACAGATAGACTAAGACTAGTGATCAGAACCTTTATGGACCAGTTCATATCGGGTATTACGGCCTGAGCCTACTTTCCGAATAATGTCGTCTTGAACTAAAGTGTGTAGATACCGGTTAGCTTGGCTAGATTTAATAGCTAACAATTTTTCAACTTGTGAACGCCTTGCTAAAGGATTGTTTTCTAAATAGTTAATAATTTGTTGACGGTCATCGCCCACAGGAATAAGTTTGGGTACCTCATTATGGTCCGCTTTGGCTGAACTGGCAACGTAGTTGTTATTTGGGAGAACCAGCTTCACAAAGCCCTCACCAGCTTTGACAAGAGGCTTAACTTTTGATTCAGCGTAGCTATCTTCGATTCGACGGATACCGGTCCCAAAATTTTCCATGTAGTTAAAATGAAGTAAAATACTCAAAACATTGTAATTACGTGGTTGCGAACGACCCGAAAGAATATCTGGAACGGTGAGACCATTCGGTAAGGGTCCAGGTGACAGAATTTCAATACGATCACTGTAAAGTTCAACTTGGACGGCTCCACGGTCAAAATATGATCGGTGGGCGACGGCATTGGTAACACCTTCTCGTAAAGCGTCAGTCGGATAATCGTAATGGTCTTCGCGCTGGCTGCCGTTAATAGTCGATTGAATGTGATTATTCAGACTTAAGTAAGCCATGGTTTGGTCAATTTGTTCCATAATAGAACCAGTAAAGATTTTACGATCAAGGAATTTTCTGGTGGTAGTGCCATCAAAAGCAGCCACCTTTAAGGCGAAAGGATTTTCCTCACTCATTAACAGGGCGGTATTGGCGTACTGATTCTTGGTAGTCAAAAAATTGCTGAACTTTTTTGGATCAAACTGCTCATGATTAGCTTGAGACTTGGATTTCAAATAATCAAAATGAAGATCCTGATTTGTCGCGGGTTCCTTATCATAGGCATCTAACTGATTGCGCAAAGATAAGTGGCGGATCGTATCAGCTGAAGCCGGTTCAGAGGATGAGTTATTTCGAACATATACGCGGCGATCGGTATAATAGGGCGGATTAATTCCTGGTTGAATTTCAATGCTAAAAGGCGTGTTCTCCGAATGGATCTGAACCAGTCCAACCGCGGAAGGGTAATAGGAGTCATTAATCCAGTTGCTAATGGTTTCCTCGTAGGTATGCCGTTGTTCAGTTGTCAATTGCTTAGTGATTTTACGAGTCTGATCATTAACCCCCAGATAGATATATGCTGATGTTCGGCCATTTAAAAGTGCTCCAATCTCCTTTTTTATTTTTGTCGAGAAAACTTCTTTGTACTCAATGGTTTGGCTTTCTAATGGGAATGGTTGAGGATCATTAGAACTTAAAATTTGACTCAACTCCTTTGTTAATTTTCGGTCTCCAACTCAAATTATTTCTTCATCGTACTGAAACAAGCGATTTAGTAACCAAGGTAGCTCACGTCTTTGATCTATGAATTACTTCTAATCATTTTGAGCACTGGAGATCGACCTGTCTGGGCCTCACCCTATACATATTAAATACGCAATCTACCTTATAAATTATTTAATCAATCCCAAGGCAGTCATCCAAATCCGATCACGTAATTTAACCTGTCTATTTTTGCATAATCCGTGCCCTTTGAGACGACAAAAATCCCCTAGCCAACAGATATTCTATCCATCAACTAAGAGACTTTCATATTATTCTTTCAAAATCAAACAAATAACAGCTCACGCAAACAAACTACCGCACAACCTTCACATACCGCGAATTTCCAGTCACATAACCGCCAGCAATCCGATATCTCAAGGCGCCGTGCTGATGGACATTCGTGCCATGGGAATAATCATGACCGCGAACTTTCAACACGTGGCCCTTCTTAATCGGCTTAAGTCGCTGATTAAAATCGATATCCATCGGTGACATTTACTAGCCTTCTTTCATCCATTTAGCGAAATTAGGTGCTTTAGTTTTATCGTAATGACCATCTTTATCAACATCAACCGTTTCAGTTGGCACATCTTTAATCAAATTATGCCAGTCCAATTTAGTTGGTACTTTTGCAATCACAATTTCGTCTTTATCATTAAGTGAAACACTGACTTCGTCACCTGAATTAATATTGAGTTGCTTACGAAATTCTGACGGTAGAACAAGTTGACCTTTAACGGAGATCTTTCTGGTCATTGTTTTATTTGTCATATCAAAGGCCCCTCCACTTAGTTACGACTTGATTACTGCTTACAGTAAGATTTTACCAGATACCAGATTTTAAGTAACTAAAAAGCAACCCGACATTAATGGTTGAATTTTTCTGCCCAACAAGCACCAACTGTAAAAGGCACCCGTAAAATGTAGGAAAACGGCAGGTTAGAACTGTTGGTTT
>NZ_AZEI01000071.1 GCF_001436255.1 Lentilactobacillus rapi DSM 19907 = JCM 15042
GGGGCATGACTTCGAATCGATGCAACTCATTGCGCTTCGCAACCTGCACGGTTGCGTTTAAATTACTGGCTACATCGAGCTGAAAATTAACGCCTGAATAACCACCATCAACTAAGACATTTTGAACCTGGCGTAAATGCATGGCATGTAAAGCGATCATTGCACTGGCCCCGTCTCGATCAGAGACGTTCGCTCGCGTCATGTGAATGGCCTGCGGAAAGCCATTGATATCAACTGCCAGATGGCGCTTAATCCCCGAGATTTTCTTACCAGCGTCGTAACCTTTGTTTTCAGCAGTAGCGGTGTTTTTGACGCTCTGAGCGTCAACGATAATAAAGGAAGTTAAAGCTGAACGTCCTTGGTAAGTTCGCCGAGCAATGACAATTTTTTTAAAACTTGTTCCAATAAAGAATCAGCCGTAGGCTCAGCTTTAGTTGACCAAATTTTGTAATAGTTGTAAACTGACCGCCATTCTGGGAAATCACCGGGGACTTGACGCCATTGGCAACCGGTTTTCAAGACATATAGGACCGCACAGAAGACCTCGTAGAGGTCATATTTTCGAGGCTTAGTTCGCTTACGAAAATTTTCTAAAGCTGGTCGAATTAATTCAAATTGTTGCCGAGTAATATTGCTGGGATAATTTTTCATAGCTTAAACTCGCTTTTTACATAGAAGTATATCAAAAATCATAGATCTTGGACAGCTTCT
>NZ_AZEI01000072.1 GCF_001436255.1 Lentilactobacillus rapi DSM 19907 = JCM 15042
TTACTGTTTAGTGTACACTCATTTTTTGAAATAGTAAGTTTGACTTTCTATAGGAAAAGTCCTAGCTCATGCAAAAAAGCTTCGGAAATTAATTTTTTTCCGAGGCTTTTTTGCATTTTATGTAGCACAGAGAATTCAACTCTGCTATTCTTAAATCGACGAAAACCCAAGGATAGGAGTGAATCTCTATGTACAGACATTATAACAATAACCAGACCAGTTTAACATTGCCATTAGAAATTACAATTTCAGAAACGCACATTGTCCGCGCCATCAGTGCTTTTGTGGACACGATTCCATATAAATTAGTTTATGGAAAAGAATCAGCCTTTGGATGACCACAATATTCACCGTTGATGATGCTCAAAATGATGTTATTTGCTTACTCACGGAAAGTGTTTTCGGGACGGAAAATTCAACAAATGGCCGAGGAAAACATTCCGATGAAATGGTTAATCGGTGACCCTGACGTGGTGCCCAGTTACCGGACAATCAATCGTTTTCGGACTGATCCACAAACCACCAAGCTAATTGCCCTCATGTATCTGCAGTTCCGCCAATCATTGATTGATAACAATCTGTTAAGTGATGAGGCAATTTTCATTGATGGCACTAAAATCCTCGCCGATGCCAACAAGTATTCATTTGTCTGGCGAAGAAGCACGGAAAAATTTGAAAGTAAGTTGGACCAAAAAACACGAAACTTGTTTAAAGACCTGATTCAGAACAAAGTCAATCTAGCAGTGGAAAGCGAAATGGATCCGACGGATCTTCAGACGCTTGAAGCTGAAGTAGATGCATTGGACACAGAGATTGACGAATTAGATCAGCAAATCAAAACCGAAAAAGTGATTCCCGGTGGTTCACCACGTAAACAACGCCGGCGCAAGCTAAAACATCTTCGGCATCTAGTAAGAGATGAATACTTACCTCGCAAACAAAAGTATCGCCAATATCATGAGTGGTTTGGTGACCGGAACAGTTTCTCTAAAACGGATCATGACGCCACTTTTATGCGGATGAAAGAAGATCCGATGCAAAACGGCCAGTTGAAGCCGGGGTACAATCTGCAAATTGCCACCCAATCACAATTCGTTCTCTATTACCAAGTTAATCAACGTCCTACGGACCAACGTACTTTAATTCCATTTTTAAAAGCTATGAACTTCGCACAAACCCCAGTCAACTATATCGTTGCCGATGCGGGCTACGGCAGTGAGCCAAACTATCAATTTGTTAAAGAGAAATTGGGTAAGATCCCCTTGATTCCTTACACCATGTATCTGAAAGAACAATCGAAGAAATATCGCAGCGATCTTAGCAAAGTGATGAACTGGGAATATCATGCCGAAGAAGATTACTACGTGGATAATCACCACATCCGCTTTTCATATCACGGCATGAGCCATCGAACTGATAAAAATGGGTTTACCCGCGACTTTAAAGTTTATCGGGCCGACGATTACGATGACCCCGAAAGGTATTATTGGTCGACCACCCGTATGGGTAACCAACGAAGAATTAACATCAATCCCCATTGGGAATCGCAAAAAGCATACGTTCGTGAACAGCTTTCAAGCCCAGAGGGCAAGGCCATTTTCGCTAAGCGAAAACTTGAGGATGAGCCAGCCTTTGGTAACCTGAAGGCTAATTTGCGTTTCCGTCGATTATCGGTACGTGGATTAAGACAAGTAAATAATGAATTAGGAATTATCTTGATGGCAGCAAATATGAATAAATTGGCCAAAATGATGGCCAATTTAAGTCATATTTTTGGTTGGATAGAAAAACTGAGCCACATCTTCCAGAAAAAATGGAAAATGCGGCTCAATTTATTTGTCGGCGGGACTTATGTCCCAGCCTCATTTTTTAATTTGGTTACTCTTGCAAATACTGGGTGAATTCACTGACATTTTTACCGGTCACGGCTGACACCTCAAACACTTTATTAGCGCCGGCATCAATGAGCCGATCCTTTACCAGGCCAACCTGATCGGGAGTTGCAATATCAATCTTAGTGACGATGCCAACCGTTGGCTTGGTAAACATGGTGCTGAATCCGGTTGGCAAAACAATTCGGGGGTCAAGGGCACTTTGCATTAACACGACGACATCGGCATCAATGGCCGATGTCATCAGGTTAGAGTACATCGCGCGGTGTTCAACGTATTCACCAGGCGTATCGATAATGTTCGAATAGAACTCAAGGGTCTGAGTCTTGTTATACGTGATCTTTAACTTATCCAAGCGCTGAATTAACGTTGTTTTACCACAGCCGATTGCACCAATAAAAATTGCCTTTTTCACAAGAATTCACCTTTTCATTCATTATTTACCGCTGAGGCCGTTTACTGAGAAGTACCAGTGAACGGTATCGCCAGGGGTAATGCGCTTCTGGTCGGCAGCTTTATCAACGAATTTGCTGTTAACCGAGTACATCCAACCACTGCCGACCTTAATGTCATTTTGCTTTAAGCCGTTGATAGAACTGACATAAACATGAGGACTACTTTGGTACACCAGCTTTAAATGGGTCCGTTTGAGCAGTGAAAATGCAGTGGCGGACTTGCTGATCTTCATGTGGCCGGCATATAAGGTCTTTTTGTAACCAGATACTTTGATATACGCCGTTCCAATTGAATCGTCTTTGGCAGCGGCTTTTTTAGCATGATGGCTGTTGGTTACATTCGCACTGCTGCCAGCATGCTTGTGAGTCGAAGCCTTGGCTGCCTGTGATTGAGTCGAAGTGGCAGCTGAATGACTGGCAGTTGATTTGGAATTGGCCTGCTTGTTCGCAGTGGTATCGTGGTTCGCTGATTTGCTGCTCTTATTTGGTTTGCCAGATGTTGAGGAAGCTTTAGACTTACGTGAGTTTTCCTTAGCTTTGTTCTTTTTAGGATTTGCTTTGGCATTCGAGCTTTGGCTGGCTGCTTTTTGTGAAGATGAGCTGGCCGCTTTGGACGAAAGGGCGGTTGCCGGCTTATGATCTCCACGGTTAGCGATCACTTGCTGAACCCCAAAGCCAATTCCGATGACCAGGACAAATGCTAAAATAATGCCAACAATGCGTCCTTTTTTCATGAAATCTTTTCCTCTCACTTAAAGATTACTTGATTGTATAAACTGATTTGTGATTCAAAGCTTGACGATATGCAGCGGTTGCTAAGTTGACTTGGCCGATCCCGATTAATTGACTGGCAGCACCCTTGACTGAGCCGGTCTTATTAACGTAGGTGAACATTGCGTACAATGGTGAAGCAGTTTGGCTTGACTTGCTGGTGCCATTGACGTATTTCAACGTGTTTTGCTTGGTTGATAATGCAATGATGGCTTCAGCAGTTGAGTTACCATTAGGGATGCTCTTGCCATTGAAGGTGTAACCATAAGCACCAGATGGATAAACAGCGCTCTTCAGGTATGATTGGCCTTTGGTGATTGCTGAAGCACTTGCACTGGCCTTGCCGCGAGCTAATGCAGTCACAGCCATTGCGGTTGTATCTGAATCAACTGTGTCGAGCTTATTATTGTATGCCCAGCCATTGTTACTCAATTGATTCTTAACAATGGAATTACTCAAGCTGTTAATTGAAAACTTGGCAGTTGATGGCCGCTTGAATGATGAACTCATTGTCAGCGCCAATAGTACCTGGCTCTTAACGTTCACGGTCTGATTGCTCATTGATTTGCGGTATAAAACTGATACCAAGTTGACAGCTTTCTTAGTGCCGGAGCGACGGAATTTGGTTGGGTTCATGCCAATTGACTTGAGTCCTTGAATGGCATTAGCCAAATCAGCTGGCGTACTCTTGCTGTTTAAGACCAAGCTTGAAGCAACCCGTTTCTTTTGGTTAGTTGTGAATTTGTATCCCCAACCTTTTAAGCTTAATAGGAAGTCTGCGTAACCCCCAGCAGCTCCGGTTGTTGGGTAAGCTTTCTTACTGAAAATATAAGCGGTTTTCCCAGACAAACCGGTTTTATTTTTAACGAGCATCTTTTTAGCATAGCGGTAGCTCGCTTTGATCTTGGTATTTTGATAACTGCGGCTGGCAGTCTTGACGCTGGCAGCACCGGCAGTAACAGCTGGACTAACAGCCCCAAAAGTTAATAAAGCAGATGCGGAGGCTAATAATAATTTACTTGTTAATTTCATGAATGACCCATTCCTTTATATGAATTATTTAGTAGGTAAAATTCGGTACTTCTTAACTAAGCGATTGAACAACTTTTGCCACCCTTTATAAAATAGGGCAATCAAGAAGGCATTTGAAATTGCGTGGTTAAGATCGAACAGAAAGCTTGAAGCATAAGCCAAGAAGAAACTCTTGACGGTAATTGGTGAAACGTAGGCCAGGGCATACCAGAGGTCTAAAATCCAGCCAAATAGGAATCCCCAGACAAAGGCAAAGATAATCATAAATATCAGGCTGTGACTCAGCTTAGTATTGCTCAACAGCCCAGCAGTTAAGCCCATCAGCCCCCAGGCGACCATTTGCCAAGGCGTCCAAGGCCCCTGACCAAGGAACATATTTGAAACTAAGGCGGTTGTTGCGCCAGTGATGAAGCCTAATTCCGGCCCCAAGCTGATGCCACTTAGAATGATGATGAAGCTGGCGGCTTGAACCCCTGGAATTGAAGCCAGCGGAACCCGACCAGCCACCCCCAATGCAATTAAGACGGCAATGAACATCAAAGTCTGGGTGCTAATGCTTTCTCGCTCAAATCGCCAATATGCCGGGAGAATACTACAGACTAGAATCATGAAGCTAAATAACAGGTAGTGTTGACCTTTAAGCAATAATATCAAAACCAGAAATGCCGCCATCAGGAGCACGGCAATCAATAATCGGTACACATAGGTGACGGCTAATATTTTTCTCAAACATTGATCACCTCCCTTCAGATTCTAAAGTCAGATCATCAACCAGCAAAGCGTCTGGCACCTGATCCCTCACAATTCGATTGATTGGCGTTGTGAAGAAGAAGTTGTTGGCAAAAAATGCCGTGGTGGGTAACAACGTGTTGAGATGACCATCAAACATGAACGTACAGTGATCAGCGAATGCCGCACAAAATTCCATATCGTGACTTGCCATGATAATTGTAACGCCGTTTTGTTGAGCCTCTTTCAAAGTATTACCGACCATTACCTTGGTATACGGATCAAGCCCTTTGGTTGCTTCATCTAAGACAAGCAGATCCGGCTTAGCCATTAACGCGATTGCCAGGCCGAGCAGCTGTTGTTGACCACCACTAATGTCAAATGGATTTTGATTGAGAATTTTTTCTAAATGGAATTTAGCGACAAGTTGCTTAATTTGTTGTGCTGGATCAGGCAGCTTGAGTTGGTTGGCCTGAACTTCCAACTCTTGGCGAACACTGTTGGCAGTAAATTGGAGGCTAGGGGTTTGGGATAGGAAGGAAATTCGCTTAATGCGATCCGCCGTCCGGATTTTCCAAACAACCTGCTGTTCGAATCTAATTTTGCCATGTTGGGGCGTTGTGAGGCCGATCAGTAAGGATAATAAGGTGGATTTTCCAGACCCATTTTTGCCGATGATGGCTAACCAATCCCCTCGGTTAACGGTTAGATCCAAATGATCAATCACGTTGCGGGTTCCATCAAAGGTAAATGAAATGTTTTTGGCGGTCAATAGCGGCTGATGCTCATTATTTGATTGGTGAACGGGTGCCTTAGCTGTTGGAATAAATTTTAAGTTGGCAGCTTGAATAGCAGCCTGCCCTTGGGCAACAGAAATTGGCAACGGGTTACTTGTGATTTGATTGGCTAAGAACAACTTTGGAATTGATGGGATAAAGTAGGTCAGCCGATCATCTTTAAACATCTCTTTGATACCATCGGTTGGTGAACCGTCGAAAGTAATCGTTTGGTGTTGTAAAAGGATCATGCGATTGGCCAAACCGGAGATGGTGCTCAGTCGATGTTCTGTCAAGACAATTGTGATGCCCAATTCACGCTGAACGCGGCTTAACACATTCAGAAAATTTTGGGCGATTAAGGGGTCTAATTGGGAGGTCGGTTCATCTAACAAGATGAGCTTGGGCCGAAGAATGAGTACCGAAGCCAAGTTGACTAATTGGAGCTGGCCACCGGAAAGTTGGTTGATTTCACGGTTGAGTGATTGATCCAGCCCTAAAAAGTTGCTCAATTCAGTGATTCGTCGTTCAATTTCGTCACTGGGACAGCCAATGTTTTCCAGTGGAAAAGCCAATTCGTCAATGACCTTTGACATGACCGGTTGAACTTGGGGGTCTTGGGCGACGTAGCCGACAGTTTGGGCACTTTGCAATTTGGATAAGTCGTCGATTGGAGTCCCATCAATCGTGATGTGTCCCTGACGATTCCCTAGCGGTGTCAATTCTTTTTTGAAGTGGTTCAGTAGGGTGGTCTTGCCACTGCCTGTGTTGCCGGCAATGAGCAGAAAGTCACCCAAGTTGATTGTGAGGTTAATGTGATCCAAAACTTTGGCGGTTTGGTCGGGATATGCGAATGAAAGATCCTGAACAGAAACTAATTTGTGCATGCGCGATAGATCCCTTCAGACAGAATGGGTAATAAAAAGAGGACTAATAAAAAGCCGATTGGCAACAGATCCGCCGGGTGAAAAACGTTGGTAAAATTCGCCACTGAGCGGCTCCAACCAAAGTTAAGGAACCGGATATAAACAATCATTAATAATAGCAGGGAAGAAAATGAGATAAAAACGAGGTCGGATGATTGCCAATGATATGATCGGTAATGGGTGCGTTTGGTGGCGCCAAATCCCCGGGCATCCATCAAATTTGCCGTTTCCATTGCCGATGAAAGGGAATCTTGTAGCATGATTTCAAAGATATGCAGGACTTTTTTGGTTCTTGTCAGTAAGGAGCCGCTGGACACATCCAGATTTCTGGTCTTTTGTAATGTGATGAGGCGCTTGAATTTTAAGATAAAGTTGGCTACTAAGCTAAATGAAATGGAGACCAGCATCGCCAGCCTGGGGGCGATCGGTGAAAAGACATAGATGAGCCGATTCGGAGTCAGAATAACGTTGAGTAACGCAAAAATGAACAACATTGAGATAAGGACCAACGCCATTGCAACGCCATAAAGAAACGCCGAGTAAGAGAATCGGTAAGTTAGAAATCCCCAGTGAAACTGCCAAAGAATTGGCTGGAACTT
Source organism: Lentilactobacillus rapi DSM 19907 = JCM 15042 (assembly GCF_001436255.1). GTDB lineage: Bacteria > Bacillota > Bacilli > Lactobacillales > Lactobacillaceae > Lentilactobacillus > Lentilactobacillus rapi. Next base: position 7,181 of record NZ_AZEI01000072.1, read on the forward strand.
TTGATTTAACAAGGTATTAAAAAATAAAATCAAGATTAAAAAGCTGCTTGCAAATTTTAATTGCTGGGTCATCGATCGTTTGCCTAAGTAATAGAAACCACAAACGATCAGACCGACGATTTCTGCCAGTGCGACAGTCACGTGATTGAAGAGCAGCAGACAAACCATCAGTTCAGCAAAGTAGATTGTCGAGGCTACCGGATGAACCTGTGAAAAGAACGTCATTTGTAAAGGTAACCGTTTCATTAATCGCAGCCTCTTTCCAGAACTATCGTAAGCCCTTCCAACAGTATACCATTTGAGAATATGGGGGTAAATATCCTTCCAGGACCATGCAAAATAGTTGCATTGCACACAAGATAATTGTCATATCTGGTTGTTTCAATGACGAATTTTTGCTATCTAATTAACACTATTTGGCTGTTGAAATTGTCTGATTGATCAATTTGGCAATATTTGAAAATAGAGGTGCTATTCAGAGTAAATAATTGGTATCATGTAGGTAGATATATTGCGTGGGAATGTGTTGAGGCAATATACGCGCATCAAATAAAACCGATAGATTGCGAGGAATTTATATGAACAAAATTTCTATTCGTGGCAGTTTGCAGACGAAACAAATCGTAGGTAGTTATTCAGATGTTGAGAAGAAGATTATTGCGGATCTAGACTCCGTTCAGGAAAAGGACGGCAAAAAACCATTTTCAAAGATTGCCGATGAAGTGGTTGTTGAGCCATACCGGGACGGGGCGTATGCGTACCACGCATTATTAACGGAGGCGGCAAAGATGTACGATTTGTCGCCAGAGATTCAAAAGAGCGCCAATGTTAGTGATGAATAGTTTGATTTGGGTCATGGTGAAGACTTCCTGTTAGCTTGTTGTTGATAGGGAGACGTTGCCATGGCCTGTTTTTGTGTCGTTAAGTTGTAAGGGTGTTGATCATAAAGTGATTGAAAACAGACATTTGCCGAATTGAAAACGCCGGTTTAATAGGGATCGTTTAGGGTATTCCCCACATGTGTGGGGGGGATCCTAATCGCGTCCTTCTTCGAAGGTTATCTGGGTTGTATTCCCCACATGTGTGGGGGGGATCCCGGGTACTTTGCTTGCATCCCTTTAGGATGTTCGTATTCCCCACATGTGTGGGGGTGATCCTATTAGTAGTCTTATAATTAGCGGTTCCCGTATAGTATTCCCCACATGTGTGGGGGTGATCCTACTATTCATTTATGACACCTCCTAGTAGAAGAGTATTCCCCACATGTGTGGGGGTGATCCCCTCAGTTTTTGTGATACCAGTCACTTCGCCAAGTATTCCCCATATGTGTGAGGGTGATCCTGTTCAACCATTAAGAACTAAAAATGAAATTGAGTATTCCCCACGTATGTGAGGGTGGTCCTAAAAAGGTGTATCATCAATTAGAGTAATAACTCCAACTAATTAGAGCCGCCTTTTAGCGCCTGCAAGCGTTCTTTAATGAGGACTTGTAGCTCTGCTAAATCCGCTTCGGTTGCGTAGTTGCGAATAAATCCCCGTGCTTGGGATCGGCGGGAAATATAACGTGTCCGTTCTTTATGGGCCTGATCCCATTTCTTATTGGCACGTTTACGAGCTTCTGTATAAGGCTGTTTAGCCATGGTGCTCACCTCGTTAGTTTGATTGAATTTGAAATTGAGATATGGTATATTAACTAAAGAAAAGAGAGCACTGGGATTGCCCCCCAATGCCCTCAATCGTGAGCTGGATACCGTTTGAATGTGGCTAACCGTAATGGTTAGTCTTTTTTGATTTTATGATAAGCACATGCCAGCAAGTAAATGCCATAGCACAGCCCGATAAAATCAACTATCCACGGGTCCGTCACGGATTCTCCAGGTTTCCATGTCGGCTACCTCCCATCACCGGTGCTGGAGTGTGATTGGAATGATGGAGTGTACCCGATCTCACTAGGCTAAGAAGCCAGGAGCAACCCCTTTATCTTAACCGTGGATTTATTATACACCTGTAATAGTGTATGTGACAACAATATTAAAATAAAAAAATCTGATCAGTGAGTAACGGGCGTTCTACATGCTGAACTAAGAAGCTGTTTAGTATCTTTGATTTTGACCAAATAATTTGATAAACTACTGTCAAA
>NZ_AZEI01000009.1 GCF_001436255.1 Lentilactobacillus rapi DSM 19907 = JCM 15042
AAACTGAGACAAACGCTAAAGTTACCATCGCTGTACTGGTGTGCAGCTGTCGTTCACAGTTTTTCCAGAGCCGACGATATTTTTCCAACCAGCTAAAGGAGCGTTCAATTATCCAGCGTTGTGGCAACACTTCAAATTTATGTAACTCATTTCGTTTGGCGACTTGGGTGGTCGCTTTTAAATTAAGCTGGACATCCATGGCGAAATTGCGGCCACTGTAACCACCATCAACCAATACGCTTCGAACCCGGCGTAAGTTTTCGGCGTTTAAGGCTAACATGGCACTGGCACCGTCACGGTCAGAGACATTGGCCCGCGTTAAATGAATGGCTTGCGGAAAGCCATTCATATCCACTGCTAGATGCCGCTTAATTCCGGAAATTTTCTTACCGGCATCATAGCCTTTATTTTCGGCCGTTTCGGTATTTTTAACACTCTGAGCGTCAACAATAATGAAGGAAGTTAACGCCGAACGATCCTGCTTGGATCGTAAGGTAGCGACAATTTTTTTAAAACCTGATCTAACAGTGATGGCTCTGCTGGCGTTGGTTGCCGAGACCATAAGCGAAAATACGTGTAGACCGTTTGCCACTTGGGAAAATCATGCGGTAATGCCCGCCATTGAGCGCCGGTCTTTAAGATATATAGAATGGCACAGAAAACGTCATATAAATCAACTTGCCGTGGCTTCGTCCGTTGACAAAAGTTTTCTAGTTCTGAGCGAATGACTTCAAACTGTTGGCGAGTAATATTACTGGGATAATTAGGCATAACAATTTCCTTTTTTGCAAAAGTATACCAAAACTCAATTTAGATCTCAAACAGTTTCT
>NZ_AZEI01000073.1 GCF_001436255.1 Lentilactobacillus rapi DSM 19907 = JCM 15042
AAACATAATAAAACCCCTTGAATTAGATTTCTCCAATTCAAGGGGTTCAGTTCAGAAGTGAATGCATTACTTTTTTGGCTTAAATTCTGAGATCAAATCGCCTGTCGTTTCAAACTCGTTTTTGGAAATTAAAACGAGATTATTGGAAGGGGGCACATCTTCAGACGCATTCGATTTACCATAGATCCTCTTGTAAACGAATATCGTCTTTGTCCGTAATCTTGCGGACAACCTTACAAGGATTGCCGACTGCTAACGAATTTGCCGGAATATCCCGGGTGACCACACTGCCGGCGCCAATGACACAACCGTCGCCAATTGTAACGCCGCCAATGACCGTTACGTTGCTGGCTAACCAGCAGTTGCTGCCGATCGTAATTGGCTTGGCATATTCGTCGTCATATTGACTACCATCCGGCTTGGTTTTCATATTCCGTTCTTGGAAACGCAAAGGGTGAACGGGAGTCACCAACGTTACGTTAGGGCCGATCAGAACATCATCCCCAATTTTAATTGGGCCGGAATCTAGAACGGTAAAATTAAAGTTGGCGTAAAAGTTTTTGCCGGTCTCAGTGTATTTCCCGTAATCAAAAAACATGGGTCCCTGAATGAAGGTTCCTTCTTGGTGGTTGGGCAACAGCTCATCTAAAATGGCGTTGCGCTGATCAACTTCTTCTTCGTCCAAATTGTTATATCGTTGGCAGAGCCGATGAGCAGCTACCCGTTCGCCGGCCAGTTTGGGATCGCCAGTATCGTAGATTTTGCCACTAAGCATTTTTTCAGTTGCAGTCATGATAATCCTCCAATAACTTATTTAATAATTTAATTTTAGAGGAAATGTAAGCGCTTGTCGAATTGTAAAATTAATGTATATTTTGTATAAGTTGACTTTACTTTATTGAATGAATAATTTATACTCTGGGTCAAAGGTGATGATTATGAAGAAAAATTTTGGTGATTCAATCTCAAATAAGGTCTATGAATATCGAGTGCTGGCAAGACTATCTCAAAAAGAACTGGCTGACAAAGTCGGGGTCACGAAGCAAACCATCTTTGTGATGGAAAAAGGGCATTATATTCCATCGATGTTGCTGGCTTTTCGGATCGCAAATTTTTTTGATGTTAACGTAACTGATATTTTTACGTACTTGAAAGGAAATGATGAAGATGATCAGTGAATCTTGGTTTGAGCCCTTACGCGTATGGGCAGAACAATCCGTTGCTCAATATAATCAGGTTATTGGGTCTTGCCTCGTGTTTTTCTTTGCGGCCTGTATCTTTTATTTTTATGAATGGATCTATCTCTGGCGTGCTGACGAACGGATTAAAGTCATTAGGTACGCAAGTTATTACTGGATGTTTGGGGCCGTCGTTTTTTGTGATCTTTTATTTCCCAAAACGTATCTGTGGCACATCTTCTTTTTACTCAAGTACGGTATTGTTTTAACGGTCGGCGCACTCTATATCGTCATTCGAAAAATTAGGGATGCCGCGTAATGTCGATAATGGGCCACTATAGGAGTGAAGCGATATTATTAAAGTGATTTTTCAGTTTGCGATCCACGTTATGCCGATCATCGCTTTATTAGGATTGGCGTTTCTGATTGGATTTACGGTGGGCTTGTATTATTGATGAAGATGATTTGGGGGTGGTAAAAGACTGGGGTGATAAAAGGAGACGATTAACTTGAAATCAGTATTATTTGTCAATAATCTTAATAAGAGTTTTAAAAGTAACCAGGTTCTTTTTAACGTGACTTTTAGTTGTAAAAAAGGTCGGATTGTTGGCTTGATTGGCACCAATGGTGCTGGAAAAACAACAATTATGAAGTCAATTTTAGGACTCGTTAAGAGTAATGGTGAAGTTGAGATAAATGGGAAAACTGTCCACTTTAATCACGCTACGGGTGTTGATTCTGTCGGTGCTTTAATTGAGTACCCAGGAATTTATCCTTATTTAACTGGTAAGCAACATTTGAATATGCTTGCCAATGAAAAGAATAAGGCAGAAATTAATGACTTGGTTTCCGAGTTTAAAATGGACGGCTATATTAACAAGCGCGCCAAAAAATATTCGCTAGGGATGAAACAAAAGCTTGGCATTGCGATGGCTTTGGTTAACCAGCCAGATCTAGTCATTTTAGATGAACCGATGAACGGACTTGATCCTCAGTCAACTTATGACTTGAGGAAGTTAATCTTGTCTAGGGCGCAATCTGGGACAACCTTTTTAATTTCAAGTCATATTTTGTCTGAATTGCAAAAGTTGGCAAATGATGTTGTCCTTCTTGATAAGGGGCGGGTTATTAGAAATACTACAATGCAGGCGCTTCTCTCTAAGAGCTTAAAACGCATTGCATTAAGAACCGATGATGATCCTAAAGCAAAAAAGATTTTACAAGAAAATGGGTATCATTTAGAACCAGGTGAGCGAATTAGCATTGTGTTGGAAGATGGGAGAGGGATTGAGGAAGCTATTAAACAATTAACCGAACAGAATATTCTGATTCAGGATATTGTTCATCAAGACAGTGACCTTGAAAAAGTAGTTTTAGATTTACTGAAAGGCTAGAAAGGAGAATATCATGATTATTTTGTTCAAGCAGGAACTATATAAATTAACCCGAAGACGGAGTACCTGGGCTTGTACTTTGGGTATTATGGCTATTAATGTTTTTCTCGCGGTTATCAGTAAGCTCTATCCTCAACACTTCATCCCTAAAGAATTGTTTGTCTCTAACTATGCGGCCGATTCTTTTGTAGCATTACTATTAATTGGGTCGGCAGCATCGCTCATCTCCTCAGAGTTTGAGTACAATACGATGAAAAACATCGTTTGCCAAATACATTCTCGGCCCAAAATATTGCTGGCAAAATGGCTGCTTTTGTTGACATATTCTGTATTCTTGTACATTTGGTTTTCTGGACTTACATATTTAAATCAATTCATCTTTTTTAGAAATGACTATTCTTTGACGAGCTTGATAAGTGATCAAAAAACGCACCTGTGGGAATATTGGCTAGAAACGATCTTTAGTAATTTCTTGACCACGTGGTTGGTGTTGAGTGTGGTTCTTCTGATATCAGCCATTTTGAAAAAGAGTACCTTGGCAATAACTGTTGGTGTTTTGGGTTATTTTGCGGTAAACATCGTTGGTAAGGTGACAGCTCAGTTAATTCAGCGTTGGCCACTTTTAAAATGGAACCCAATCAATTTATTGAATTATTCGGAACAAATTGCGCAGCCCTCGATGCAAAGGGTAACCGGATTAAATTTGGATCAGCTACTTGTTGGAAATATGATGTACATCATTTTGTTCATGCTGGTTGGAGTATGGCTGTTTTCAAACAAAGAGATTTAGTTTCACTAATAATGAGTCTGTTCTCAAATAGTGCATCCTAATATTGTTGTTTGCTATCGATACGGTTACGTGGCTGGCAAAACTACTTTATAGCTACCCATTCGAAACATGTGGACGCTTTGGATCTATGTGATGCTGATCGTTATCTCGCTGGCATTAACATTTCTGATGTGGTATACAGTGGGCTTATATTATTAATAATGAACTCATTAAGACAATAAATTCTTGGGATACACAAATCCACCAATTTGGTATTTTTTGAAAGTACCGAATTGGTGGATTTTGTTAATGATGAATTAATAGATATACATAAACTTGTATGAATAAGGGTGAAATATGATATGGATTTATCCTTATATGACCTAAGAACTAGTGTGTTCGAATTGAAACTTGAGCTTTTTTTCTAAATGCGTGAGGGGGACATCTCAGTCCAACGCTTAAATTGGCGGCTGAAATTCGCGAGGTTGCTGTAACCCAGTTCGAAAATGAGAGCCAAATCCGTACGGAGTTTGACTCTCATTAAGTATCTCTCAATTATTTATCCTGTTTTAGCTCAATATCCTGGCTCGCAATCCGGTTTCTCATCAAAATTGCCGCCCCTAATGCCCCTAAAAGCACAAGAACCCCCGAAGAAATGGCTACCGCAGCCATGCCGTTATCGTAGGCAGCAATGACGATTTTTTGAAGCGTTGAGGCAAATGGCATTTGCTGCATGCGGGTTGAGAACGCGATCGTGTGACCGGAAAATGGCCCCGCGTTGACTAATGCATCCTTGATCCCGTTGACGACTTTAGCCGGCATCTGAATGAGGTGCAGGTGATTATTTAAATGAGTTTCATATTGGGCATCTTGGATCAATCCCAAGCCAACCACGCCGACGGTTGTTCCGAACTGACGGAAGACGTTGAGCAGGCCGGAGACCATGCCCATTTCTTGGGGAAGGGCGCCTTCCATGCCGGCTGTGTTCAGCAGTGGGTTGACCATTCCGTTGGTAATCCCCATCAGTACCATTCCTGGCCACAATTCAACGAAACTAACTGTTGGACTGATTGCGTAAGCCATGGCGAAGAAGCCGATCCCGCCGATGACCATACTGCCAACAATCATCCACTTTTTCGAGAAGCGGGAACTGAGAATGCCGGCAACCGGGCCCAGTACCAGCGACCAACCACTAATGGTCAACTGGCGGACTCCAGTTTGGACGGCTGAGTAGCCGATGTAGTTTTGCATCAAAGCGGTTAAAAAGGCGTTGTAGGCGTAGATCCCGGCACCTAATGCGAAAGCAATGATGATGGTTCCTAAGAAATGGGGGCGTTTAAACATCTTGATATCAATCATTGGATCGCCCACCTTGGCTTCAATGAAGACAAACACGATCATGACTAAGACCCCGCCGACAAGCAAGCCACTAACCCGGGCATCGAGCCATGACCAGTGGGGATGACTTTCTTTAACAATTAAGTCATAGATCACGGCAAACAAACCAATCGCTGAAGTGATCATCCCAGCCAAGTCAATTTTGTGGTTCTTCCCATAACTTGGCGTTTCCCGCACATAAATCAAGGTCAAAATCACGGCAATGATGCCAAACGGAACGTTGACGTAGAAAATTGATGGCCAGCCAAAATGCTCAACCAAATAACCACCAATTAACGGTCCCGAAGCCGCAGATGCCCCGATAATGGAGCCGAGAATTCCAAGGGCCAACCCACGATCTTTGCCATCAAAGTTGGAGGCAACCAGTGCCATTGACAGGGAGGTCATGCCCGCACCGCCAATTGCTTGAACCCCACGGCCAATGTCGAGGATTAATAAATTAGGCGCCATTCCATTGATTGCGGAAGCTACCACAAATAAAATGAGTGATCCTAAGAAAATCTTTTTACGACCGTACATGTCGCCTAATTTGGACATGATCATTAACGTGACGGCATAAATCAAGGTGTAGGCGTTTAGCACCCATTGTAAATCCGTAAAGGTGGTTTTAAACCCGCGGACCATTGTGGGTAAGGCCACGTTGACGACAGTGACATCAAGTAGTCCCATGAAAACGCCGAGCCCCATTGCGGTGAGGGCGATCCATTGCTGTGTTTTAGTTTGCTTCTTCATTTGTTTTTCCTCTGTTCTGATTGATTTCTTGGCGACATTTTTCAACCCAACGTTGCTTTGCCTGGCAGATTGAAATACTTAAATTAAGTGAGCGGATTGCCCAGCGGAGATGATCGCGGTTGTCTGGATCGTTGTCCATTAGAGTTTGTAAATGATCATGGACGGCTTGATAGGCCTGCAAATCAGCTTGAACTGAGTTCGCGTACTCATTAAAAATCTGCAACTGAGTAGCTGGATCAACGCCAGCCATTCCCCGAAACTTGAAGCGAAAAATTGATTCGCGTTTGGCGTCTTGGGCGACGGGTTCCGCCATGAGTTCGGTAAACCGTTTGGCGCCGAGTTCGGTAAGATGGGCCAACTTTTTATTGCGGTGATTCTTTTCAATGACTTTAAATTCGATGTAACCATGCGCTGCTAATTTCTGAAGCAGTGGGTACATCACGCCATTGGAAATTTCCCGGCGGGGAACCAGACTGCTTTCTAAAATCCCCCGTAGTTTATAGCCTGACATGTCGCGTGAGGTCAGCATGCCAAGAATTAAGAGTTCGTACAAAGTGAAACCTCCATTTGTTAATATGTCGAAGCGACTTATCTATAATAGGTCGTTGAGACGGGTAATGCAAGTGAAAAGAGTGTGCGTAGCAAAGCGGTTAGAAGTTGGAGCACAAGCCCCTCCCAGCGTAAATCCCGGTTTTGGGGATTTATGCTGGGAGGGGCTTGTGTGCAGACTTCTGCTTTGCGGAGCACCATTCGGCCATGTAGACCTAATTCCCGATTCTGGAATTTTCACTGGTGGTGCTTATGCGCAGGTTATTGCTTTGCGGAGCACCATTCGGCAATGTAGCCTAACCCGGTAATCCCGGTTTTGGGGATTTATGCTGGGAGGGGCTTGTGTGCAGACTTCTGCTTTGCGGAGCACCATTCGGCCATGTAGCCTCGGTAATCCGGGCTTTGGGGATTTATGCTGGGCGGGACTTATGTGCAGACTTCTGCTTTGCGGAGCACGATTCGCCAATATGACCCAATCCATTTTGCGGAATTAAAAAAGCCAACCTGCTTCTTCAACAAGGTTGGCTTGGCATTACTATTCTCATATGAAAATCTGATATGCATTGCTTTGTGGTGCATTCTACCGATTCATTCGGCGATAAATCAAATACAGAATCAAGGCAAAAATAATCCCAAAACCGATCAGCGGTTGTTCTCTAAAAATTAAATGGAGAAAATACACGGAGTGGAAGCCGTGAATTCCTACAACAAAAAAATTAAATATATTCATAAATGTTGGCTTCTTTCTAGTATACTAACAGTTGTAATCTTATTTTAGACCAAAAATGGCCGTCAGGAGGAAAATATGAATATTGATTGGTCATTGATCTTCAACATCATTGTTGTGGTCAACGCAATTTTTGCTATTTTTACCGTCTTTAGGGAGAAGCGAGACATTGCTGCTATCTGGGCGTGGTTGCTGGTGCTGGTGTTTTTGCCGCTAGTTGGTTTCATTGCCTACGCCTTTCTTGGCAGAAAGCTACCTAAAAATCGGTTATTCAAATTACATAAGCACGTGCAAATGCAGCTGGACGAACGGCTGAATGAACAGCGGAAGCAATTGGGTCACAATGCCAAGACACCTGCCGATGAAGTCGTTAAGCGGTCTCGGACAGCCGTTGATATGTTCATGACGACAGATGCTGCCTTCTTGTCGCGGCAAAACAAAGTCCATATTTTTACGAATGGCAATGACCTTTTTCACCGCGTGATTGAAGACATTGAGGGCGCCAAAAAGAGCATTCACATTGAGTTTTACACGTTTTATAACGATAAAATTGGCAATGAAATTCTTGGTCTTTTAGTCCAAAAAGCCAAGCAGGGCGTTGAAGTCCGGGTCATCTACGATTCTTGGGGGTCAATGGGAACAACCCGCAAATTTTTCAAGCCATTAATTGATGCGGGCGGCCACGCCTTTCCATTCTTGAACACCCGCTCAGTTGTCTTGGATTTCCGGATTAACTTTCGTGATCACAGAAAGATCATCGTGGTTGACGGGATCATCGGCTATACCGGTGGCTTCAACATTGGCGACCAATACCTCGGCCGCAAGAAAAAGTTCGGCAATTGGCGTGATACACACATCCGCATTATTGGGTCCGGCGTCTTTGGTCTGCAGGCGCGCTTCATTCTTGATTGGAACGCAACCAGTCCCCGGGATCAAATTGATGAAGAGGAAGTTGAAGCGAAATACTTCCCAGTTACGACCACTAAAGGTAATGTTAACATGCAAATCGTTTCCAGTGGGCCGGATTCTGACTTGCAGCAGATTAAGATGGGCTATATTAAGCTGATCACGATGGCAAAAGATTATTGCTGGATTCAGTCGCCGTATTTAATCCCAGATGATAGTGTGTTGGATGCGTTGCGGATTGCTGCCATGTCCGGCGTTGATGTTCGGATTATGGTTCCCAGCATGCCGGACCATCCGTTTGTCTACCGTGCCACCCAGTACTATGCCCACCAACTGGCTGAAGAAGGGGTTAAAATATACTTCTATAACAACGGCTTCATCCATTCGAAGACAATGGTGATTGATGACGAGATTTCTTCGGTGGGATCAGCCAACTTGGACTACCGCAGCTTCAAGTTGAACTTTGAAATCAACTCGTTTATTTATGATCAAAAATTCTCGACAGAAATGCGCGACATTTTCTTGAATGACATGGACGAAAGTAGCTTGCAAACGCCTGAACGGTTTAAGCAACAATCGCTATGGCTTAAGTTTAAACAAACGTTTAGCCGCTTACTGTCACCGATTTTGTAGTTGGAGGTCAAAATGACAATCATTGGGAAAAAACTGGCATTTGAAGACATTGAGCCTGGTAATACTTACGAGAATTGTCGATTTGCAACTTCAATGCAGGAAATCCGGGTGTCTGATGTCACTTTTAAGCAGTGCCAATTTGAGCAGGATAACTTTGGCGGCAGTGAATGGCTCGATTGTACCTTTAACAATAGTTCGTTTGCCAATGACCGATTTGAGGGGAGTACCTTCTATCGGGATCAATTTGAAAGCTGTCAGTTGATTGGGGTCGAGTTTCAGGAGAATAATTGGAAGAATTGTACCATTAATGATTCCAGGGCTGATTACGCTAATTTTAGCGGTTCGAAGTTGAATCATTGCACTTTTACCGATTCCAGCTTCAAAGAAGTCTACTTTAGATACCTTAAACTAGTCGGTGGTCTCAAAACCAGCCGCTGCAATTTTGAGGGGGCCAGCTTTGTCAACACTAAGCTCAAAGGGGTCGATCTTTCCCAGAGTGAGTTTGGCTATCTGGAGGTTAACCCAGATGATTTAAAGGGACTGACGATTAATCAGTTCCAAGCCGCTTCGCTTATTGGATTGCTTGGAGTTAACGTTAAATAATTTGGTAGGCAAATCAATTGAAAGCCATTGCCAACTCGAAGTATAATAATGGTGGAAGGTGAGTAGACTAATCACCTGTTAGGCAAGTGAAAGATATACAGAAATGTGTAGGCGCTAAGTCATCGAGCTTAGATCCGTGTAGCTTGTCAGTACCACTCAACAGAAGAACGAAACGAAATGTTATACCGACCAGAAGTTATGGTCAATGATTGGTCTAATACCTTTCAGGAAGTATTGTTAGATAGTGCCACATCACTCAGAGGGCGATGGGGTGCTATTTTTTGTAAGCAGTTGCTTTGGGTGGTAGTTGTATTAATACTCATATGAGTATATGATGTAATCAAGTTAGTAAGTTCAGTTCATTACTTGGCTTGCTAGCCTAGTGAATTTCGAATGGTCTACACCCCTCAATTATTCTAATTCACGGAGGTGGTTGCCATGTCGAAGTGAGTGGGTCGGAGGTATCTTATACGCTCGCAATAACTTGCGCCAGACGTTTTATATCGTTTGTCGTGGGGTCGTGTGTCTATCAATTGCGTATAGGAATATAAAAAAAGCTAACCATTAAAAACGGTTAGCCAACCTCATCATTCTAATTCACGTTTGTAGCTGTTGGAGGGGTTTCCAGCAGCTACTTTTCATATACAATAATATCATAAGGTGATAAATATGGCAAAGCAAAGGTACACAGAAGCGCAACGGGAAGCCAACGAACGATGGCGAAAGAAGAATCGTGAACGGACGCAATATCTAAATAAACGTTCAATTACGAAGCATTTTATCAGTGATTTGGCGACAGATGACGACTTAAGAGAGATACAAGAGTGGGTACGAAACAGGCTTAAACAAAACGAGTAAAAAATGCATTCAGTAGCATGGAGGTGTGTGCGATAACGGCTGTTTTTGTAATAAAGACGTAAAAGCACTTTTCATTTTCAAATGGGGGGGTATAATTAACCCCATAAAATTACCGGTTAGTTATATCGTGATAAACAAACGGTGTTAATTTTATTAAAAAGGAAAGTACGATATGGATTTGATCACGATTGCAAATAGGAGAGGTGCTACATGGACGCATTAAAGAAATTAAGCGAATTGCACGACTACGTGAAGAAAAATTATGAACAAGGCAATTACGATAGTGCCAAAGCCGACTACCAACAATGGGCCGACAGTTCGACTCATCGTGACCACAGTTCGGCTACTGCAACTCAAAGTGATTACCAGATGGGCTTCGAACAAGCAGTTCGTGATCATGAGCAGAATCGTGGTTTCCGTCATTATCCAGAAAGTTTGGTTGAGCTCGGGAATACGGTGACTGACAATCAAATGACCGAGTTGTCCGAATTTATCAAGGGGTATCATGAAGGTAAGAAGCACGTTCAAGAATCATAAAACTGTGTTCTGGTAGTAAAAAAGTTCTCTTGATCAGCAAATGGTTGGAAGGACTTTTTGATAGCTTATTCAAATCATTGTTTATCAAGTTAGATATCAATATTACGAAAAGGAGCTTCTAATGGCATCATACAGCCACTAGAAGCTCTTTTTGTAATAATCAAGATTATCTGGATTGATTTTTGGTCAGAACCATTAGATATTAAACGTTGATTCTTTACCAGCCATCACGAACTCTTTAACGTCACCATCCATATGAATCAAAACTTTCGAGTTACCCTTCAAGCCCTTGGTCGTAACGGTCACTTGATCACCTTTGCGAGTGACAGATACAGAACCGGCGTGGGCGCCATGCTGGTCAACGACTCTGGTTGTCGCTTCGGCACCGTCTAAAATTTCGTAAACATTAATATCAGGGGCATCCGTGTAATCATACTCGGCGTGTTCCGCAGCCGGATTTCTCAAGATGACGCTGTTTTCTCGAGCCAACAATGGCAGAGTTAAGTTGTCATATTGTTCAGCGAGCCATTCGCCACCCTTTGAGATGTCATACGTCTTTTCGGTGAGAATGTTGGTCCATTTGCCAGCTGGCAGGTAGTACTTAACATTGCCTTCCGCATTAAAGATTGGTGCTACCAGTAACTTGCTGCCAAGCATATATTCGTGCTCAAGGAAGTAAGTGTTGCGATCCTTGGTGAATTCCAGGAAAGCAGGCCGCATCAATGGCGTGCCAGTCTCATGCGTATTAACTGCTTCATCGAAAAGATAAGGCATCAAGGAGAGCTTCAAATCAACAAACTTGCGGGTATTTTCGACCGCTTCTTCATCAAACAACCACGGCACCTTGTACTGAACACTGCCGTGATAACGGGAGTGAGACGATAGGAGGCCAAATTGGGTCCACCGTTTGTACAAGTCTGGCGTCGCATGTTCTTCGAATCCGCTGATGTCATGGCTCCAAAAGCCAAAGCCGGAAACGAGGAATGAGAGGCCGCCACGAAGAGAATCGGCCATTGATTTGTAACGGGAAAGGTTGTCGCCACCCCAATGAACTGGGAACTTTTGCGAGCCAACAGTGGCTGAACGGGCAAAGACAACCGCTTGGTCGGCTCCCCTTTCTTGTTTGAGCAAGTCATAAACCGCTTCATTATATTGATAAGTGTAGTAATTATGCTCACGTTTCGGATCGGAACCGTCAAAGAATACGGCGTCTTCAACCGGAATTCGTTCACCAAAGTCGGTCTTGAAGCAGTCAACGCCCATATCAAGTAAGGCCTTTAACTTGCTTTGGTACCACTTAACGGCGGCAGGGTTCGTGAAGTCAACGAAGCCATTTCCAGCTTGCCAGAGATCCCATTGCCAAACGTTACCATCTTCACGCTTGATGAAGTAGCCATTTTGACGGCCTTCTTCAAATAACGGGGATTTTTGGGCAATGTAAGGGTTGATCCAAACACAGACCTTAATCCCGCGGTCATGGATCTTTTTGATTAAGCCTTCTGGATCGGGGAATTGTTCAGGATCCCAGAGGAAGTTACACCATTCGAAGCCTTTTTGCCAAAAGCAGTCGAAATGAAAAACGTCTAATGGAATCTTGCGGTCACGCATGCCATCAATGAACTTCATAACGGTTTCTTCCCGATAGTCGGTGGTAAATGAGGTTGATAACCAAAGACCAAATGACCAGGCAGGTGGTAATGAAATTTGGCCGGTCAAGCGGGTGTATTTGTTCAAGACATCTTTTGGCGTTGGCCCGTCAATCACGTAGTACTGCAAGGATTCACCCTCAACGCTAAATTGAGTGCGGTCAACGTTTTCCGAAGCAATTTCAAACGACACTTTTTCCGGCTGGTCAACGAAGATACCATAGCCCTCACTGCTTAAATAGAATGGCACGTTCTTGTATGCTTGTTCGCTACCGGTGCCGCCATCCCGGTTCCAAATGTCCACGGACTGGCCATTTTTAACCAAGGCAGTAAAACGTTCGCCGAGACCATAAATCAGTTCATCGACGCCCATGGAGAGCTGTTCCCGCATGTAATGCTTGTTGGTGTCCTTATCATGAATAACGCCTTCAGCTTTTTCCATCGACTTGGTAATCACCTTATCACCATGGAGAAAATCGAGTTCGAAATCGGATTTGAACGGTACTTTTACGGTTAACGAACCAGATTTGAACGATAATTCTTTGTCATCGGTTTCGATGGCAACATTGGGATGTTCATTTTCCAATTCAAATGAAGGCCCAGGATTGTTTTGATCAAAGTGGGTTAATTTAACCCCGATCACACCCTCAACGGGGGAGGTCAACTTAATCGTTGTCATTCCCAGGTTCAGTTCGTCATTGCGATCGTTAATCTTATTAAATGGTGCGTAGAGCGTTAATGAATCGTCGGTTTTTCGATAATCAAAAACTTCTTTTGGCGACTGAATCTCGTATTGAGGTCGAGTCAACCAGTAACCATCAGTAAACTTCATAAAGCGACACCTCTGAATTTGTATTTGAAAGTTGAATTTATTAATCGTCACCAACAGTGTAATTGTTCCGAAAATATTTGTCAACGCTTTCATCAGAAAACGTTTGTGACGTTGCTACAATAGTGGGGATCTCGTTGGAATAACTTCTATGCTAAAAAGCATGCCAAATATTGTTGACTTATGTAATCGGTTACAATAGAATTCAATTCGAAAGTTGAATTTATTAATGTTAAACAAAACTGACGAGGTGTTCATTATGAAGCAAACAGTTTCCAATGGAGAAACGTCCAAGCCAAAGCCCACAGCTGCTCTCAAGAATATGGTGCCCTGGAATGAACGATTCTCATATAGCTTAAGTGACTTTGCCTGTAACCTATCATTTCAAATGGTTGGAACCTATTTAATGATTTTCTATACGGATACATTTGGAATTAGTGCCGCCGCAGTGGGGACCCTATTCCTGGTTGCCCGGATAGTTGATGCTTTTGACGGTCCTTTCTGGGGTATTATGATTGATCATACCCATACGAAATGGGGAAAGAGCCGGCCGTATTGGTTGTGGTTCTCGATTCCATTTGCGGTCTTCTGTGTTTTGGTATTTACCACACCAAACCTGAGTTTAACCGGTAAGCTCGTTTGGGCCTATATTACCTATATTGGTGTCGATGTTCTTTATTCGGCAGTTAACATTCCAATTACTTCGATTTTGCCATCATTAACCAGCAACCCCCAAGAACGAGTAACCTTATCAACGATTCGCCAATTTATGGGAACTGCCGGCGCTGCGATCATTACTGGAATTACCTTGACCATGGTTGCCTTCTTTGGCGGGGGCTCCACGACTAGTGCTCATGGTTGGTTCATTTGGGCATTAATTGTTGGAATCGTGGTTGTCCTGATCTTCGCAGTTGTCTTTAAGAACACTAAAGAACGGGTTCAAACCAAGAGTTCGCGTCAATCAATTCCGATCAAGGAATCACTAAAGGCACTCAAGCGTAACTGGCCTTGGGCAATCATCATCTTTATCAACTTTATTTACTGGATGGGGATGCAGACCCGTTCTCAAGTGACGGTTTACTTCTTCAAATACAACATGAACAATGCCGGCTTGGCTTCGTTTGTCTTGAGCTTGCAGTTTGTTTCATTGTTAGCAGTTGTTTTAACGCCACTGACTTCCAAAATGATTGGAAAACGAAATACGATGTTAGCGGGAATGATTATGGCGGTTGCCGGCCAACTATTGTTAAGTGTTGGGGCGACTCATTTGAGTGTGACGATCATTATTATTGCCACGATTATCGGCTACCTTGGTACCGGGTATGTTTCCGGCTTGATCGCTGTTATGCTGGCGGATGCCGTGGATTATGGCGAATGGAAGAACGGTGTCCGGGCCGAAGGAATTGTAACCTCATTCTCAAGTTTCAGTGCCAAGTTAGGAATGGGAATCGGTGGCGTCATCACGGGCTGGATTCTGTCAGTCACAGGTTATGTGGCTAACAAGACCCAATCCGCTGCATCATTGCACGGAATCGAAATGAATTACATTTGGGTACCATTATTGGGATTTGCCCTTTCCGCAATCGCCTTGATGTTCTATCATGTTGATAGTATCGAAAAGAAGATGCAAACGGATTTGGCAGCTAAGCATGAGAGGGAGAATGAAGAGAAATAGTGTGTGGAGCAAAGCGGTTAGAAGTCGGAGCATAAGTCTCCACAACTGATAATTCCTGGTTCTGGAATTTTCAGTTGTGGTGCTTATGTGCAGACTTCTGCTTTGCGGAGCACCATTTGGCTATGATGCCTGAGGAATCTTGGACTTGGATTTCTGGATAAGGTGCTTACATGCAGATCCCTGTTTGGAGGAGCTGTCCTAAAAAAGTGAGCGGAGTAAAGCGGTTAGGAACTGGAGCCTAAGTCTCCTCAATCAGAAATCCCGGTTTTGGATTTTTGATTGAGGTGCTTAGGTGTAAGTTCCTGCTTTACGCAGCTGTCCTATCCCAATAACAAAAAAGTGAGCGGATAACATTGATTATTAATAAAGAAGTGATGAGAAATCATAACGAACGAACGGTTCTTCAAGCGATTATCAATAATGGACCGATTTCTCGCAATGACATGTCAAAATTGTTGGGCTTGAACAAAATGTCGGTTTCAGACATTGTCGGTACCTTTATTGACCGAAAATTGGTCAACAGCCTAGGTGAAGACAAATCTACCGGAACAAGCGGCAGAAAGCCTGAACTTGTCGAGTTTAATGCTTCATATGGTTACGTTATCAATTTCAGCATTTCTGGACACCAACTCGAGATGTTGGCAACCAAGCTGGACGGGCGGACGCTTGAACACAGTATCCAGCCAATTAATAACCAATCAATTTCTCAAATTTCAGCAATGATGGAAGAACAAATCAATCAGTTGCCCAAATTTGATTCGGTCAACGGTCTGTTGGCAATCTCAATTGCGATTTTTGGAGTGGTTTATGATGGTGAAATTATTACTTCACCGTTTATTGACTACGATGATTTTGACCTGGTGGGCTTCTTCCGCGACAAGTATTCGGTGCCCGTCATTTTGGAAAACGAAGCGAACCTGTCTGCGATTTTCGAACAGGATTTTAGTAAGCAGGAGTTGCAAAATATCGTTTCGGTTAGTATCCACGAAGGAATTGGGGCGGGCATCATCTTGAATACGCAGCTGTATACGGGAAATTATGGTCAAGCCGGTGAAATTGGCCGGATTATTATTCAGGATGCCGGCCGAAGGAAACGACGACTAACGGCGTTGCCAAACTTTGATTCGGAATGGTCCCAAACCCGGATTATCAAGAAAGCCGGTGCTCTCAAAAAGAATCAGGCTTATGCATTGGCAGACCTAATTAACGATTATAATCATGGTGATCCAGACATTGCAGAGTTGATTGAAGATTTCTGCTACCACCTGGCGATAGTAACGGCGGATCTGATTGCTGCGTATGATCCGCAAATGATCTTCTTCAATTCGCCGTTAATCGAACAAATTCCAGAAGTTTTGAAAAATATCCAAATGAAATTGACTTTCATGCCCCTGGTACCGCCACTGGTTATGTCAAAGGATGTAAACTTGGCAACCTTGCTGGGAGGCGCCTCAATGGCAATCCATAAGGCTTTGGATATGCAGGGAGTTAGATTGATTTTTCACCATTAGGACAGTGTGCGGAACAAAACGGTTAGAAACTGGAGCATAAGCCCTTCCGACCCTGAACCCTGGGCTTGGGATCGGGGTCGGAAGGGCTTATGTGCAAGTTTCTGTTTTGTGGAGCACGATTCATCCATATCGCCTAGGACCTTAACGGAAGGGCTTATGTGCAGACTTCTGCTATGCAGATCAACCCTAATCCATATAATTTATTTTTTTGACAAAGATACCCACACACACTCGTTTTACCAGTCACCAATATAACCAACACAAACAAATCGGAAGTGATAATCACATGAAATTAGATCACGATTTAATCAATCAACTAACTTTAAAAGAAAAGGCTGCTCTCGTGTCAGGCAAAGATTCCTGGTACACAGCCACAATTGAACGGCTTGGCTTACAACCAATGATGATGTCTGACGGACCATCCGGCTTGCGAAAACAGGTTGGGACCTCAGAGCAGACCAACATTAACGATAGTGTTGAAGCGGTTTGTTTTCCAGCGTCAGCGCTGACAGCCTGTTCGTTCGACCGTGAACGCCTTAACCAACTTGGCGAACATTTAGGAATTGCCGCTAAAGCCGAGAAACTGGGAGTTTTGCTGGGACCGGGGATTAATTTAAAACGTAGTCCGCTTGCTGGCAGAAACTTTGAGTATTTTTCTGAAGATCCCTATTTAGTGGGTGAATTAGCGGCTGCCTACGTTAAGGGAGTTCAAGCTGAAGGCGTTGGGGTCAGCGTCAAACATTTTGCGGCTAATAATCGCGAGGATCAACGGTTTACCTCATCTTCAAACATCGACGAACGAACGTTGCGGGAACTATATTTGGCAACTTTTGAAAAAATCGTTAAACAAGCCGATCCGGCCACAATCATGTGTTCATACAATGAAATCAACGGCACCCTCAATTCACAGAATCAGCGCCTGTTAACGAAAATTTTGCGCGATGAATGGGGATTCAAGGGGCTGGTCATGTCTGATTGGGGTGCAGTAGCTGATCATAAGGCTGCTATCAAAGCCGGCTTAGATTTGGAAATGCCTGGCAAGGGCACCGAGTCCGTTGACGAAATTGTGGCCGCCGTTGAAGATGGTTCCCTGTCCGAAGTGGATTTAGATCGCGCGGTCAGTCGGGTTTTGAAAATGATTGAAAAGTGGCAGCCTGATGATGCTGACCAAAGCGGCTCATATGACATGAATGAGCAACATGAATTTGCCCGAAAACTGGCAACGGATAGTTTTGTGTTATTGAAAAACGAACATCATGTTTTACCAGTTAATGAAGGTGAAAAGCTGGCGGTGATTGGCGAACTCGCTGAAAATCCCCGCTATCAAGGAAGTGGCAGCTCTCACGTCAATGCTCACCATTTGGTCACTCCACTGGCAGCCATTAATCGTGCCCGGCCAGATACAACTTACAAGGCTGGCTATTCGTTGGCGACTGATGACATTAATGCTAAAAGTGTTGCGGAGGCGGTTTCGGCTGCTAAACTCGCTGACAAGGTCATTATTTTTGCCGGCTATCCAGAGCGAATGGAATCGGAAGGCTTTGATAAAACTAGTATTGATCTGCCAACCAATCAAAATCAGTTAATTGACGCGGTGAGTCAAGTTAACGATCAGGTGATTGTGGTGCTGCAAAACGGTTCGGCAGTCCGAACGCCTTGGATCGACAAGGTTGCCGCCACACTGGAAACTTATTTAGCTGGTGAAGCTGTGGGTGAGGCCACTTGGGATGTGTTAAGCGGTAAAGTAAATCCCTCGGGTAAATTGGCTGAAACTTTCCCATTACGGCTGGAAGATACGCCAAGTTACCTAACGTTTGATGCGGATCCGGATGAAGAAAATTATCGTGAAGGCTTGTTCATGGGTTATCGTTACTATGATAAAAAGAAACAGCCAGTTCAGTTCCCGTTTGGCTTTGGGTTGAGTTATACGACCTTTAAGTATGACGATTTGCAGCTCAAGGTTGGCGCTGATCACGTGTCAGGGAGCCTGCGGGTTACAAATACTGGCTCCCGTCCAGGTGCCGAGGCTGTCCAAATTTACGTTGGTAATCGGACTAGCCGAATTGAGAAACCGGTGAAGACGTTGGCAAATTTTGTGAAGGTCTCCTTGGCTGCTGGTGAGGAAAAAGTGGTTACTTTTGATTTAGATCAGCGCGCATTTAGTTGGTATAATCCCAAAGCGGCTAATTGGCAGCTTGATAACGGTGCGTATGAAATTTTGGTAGGGTCAAGCAGTGCTGATATTCGGTTGAATAAAATGATTGAGCTGAATTGGACACCGGAACGACCGATCAAAGTGGATCAGAGAACTTACATTGGTGATTTGATTAAGCAGGATAAGTTCGCCGAGGCCGTCAAACAAGCTGGCTTATCAGACATCTTCAGTAAGCTGGCTGATGACGATGATCCTACTGCCAAGATGTTTCAAAATATGCCGTTGCGAGCTGCGACGACGATGGGCGTTTCACCCGAAAAGATTAACAAGCTGATTGAGATTATGAATAACTAACATGGATATGTCGATTAAAAAAGAGATTGTGACGAAAGGCGATTTGATCCCAGAATTTAAGTGAAAAAAGTAATGCATTCTGATTTTGGAATGCATTACTTTTTTGCTTAAATGGCAGGGATCAGCCGTTTGTCGCAAGTTTTGTCAATATCAAAATGGAAAGCTAAGTTGCATTTATAAACACTTTGCCGACTAATGTCCCAACCACTTAATGTCACTAATTGAGTTTTAGCTAACCATTATTCTCTAAACTCGTTTCCCTGATAATCCGTACTATATTGATCCACAGCCTTGATAGCCGCAAAGACGTCATCCGGTGTAATATCAGTTGGCATGCACTTCATCGTATCGTTTTCGTCGCAAGCTTGGGTGGCAACCTTCATTAAGTCCTTATCCGAAGCATCACCAAGATGAAGATCGGCTAAGGTTGTTGGCAGACCAAGTTTCAAGTCGAAGTTCAGGAATTTCTCGAAGCGCTTCTTGTCACTGCCATCGAGAATCAATTCAACCAGCGTACCATAAGCGACTTTTTCACCATGAGTTAAGTGATGAATATCACCGGACAATGCGGTGAAGCCATTATGAATCGCATGAGCCGCTGCTAACCCACCACTTTCAAAGCCAAGGCCACTCAACAAGGTGTTTGCTTCAACCACTTTATCCAAAGCTGGAGTTGCAACATGTTGCTTGTTGGCGGAAATTGCTAATGGACCGTATTCAAAAAGCGTATCTTCACAAGCTTGGCCAATTGAGCCGGCCACGATGGTTTGCTTAGCGCCCAACATGTTATTGGCATTGGCGGTCCGAACATCGGTTGCTTCAACGTTGGTAGCTAATGCATCAGCCATGCCAGAAATCAGGAGATGAACTGGGGCGCCGGAAATAACCTTGGTGTCCAGCAAAACAATTTCTGGGTTCTTCTTATAGAATCGATAGTGATCAAATTGACCATCATCGGTATAAATAACTGAAAGTCGTGAACACGGTGCATCGGTTGAAGCAATCGTTGGGGCAATCATTACGGCAATCCCCAAGTTGTCAGCAATGGCCTTTGCTGAATCGGCGGTCTTTCCGCCACCCAGGCCAATGATGATCTGATCTTGGCTATCTTGACCGATCTTGGTCACACGATCAATTTCTGTTTCCGAAGCTTCACCTTTGAAGGTGACCAGGTTGACGTCAAACCCATTTTTTTCTAAGTACTCGTTAAATTCATTACCAACAATTTTCAGAACGTTTGAATCCGAGAGAAGTAAGACCTTTTTACCATATTTTTCGATGTAAGATGAACTGTCGAACAATTCACCGGGACCCTGAATATAGGTGCTTGGACTAGCAAATAATTCTGTCATAATTTAACCTCCTCAAAATAAAGTGAGCGGAGCAAAGCGGTTAAAAGTCGGAGCATAAGTCTCCACCAACAGAAATCCTGGTTTTGGGGATTTTTGTTGGTGGTGCTTATGGGCAGACTTTTGTTTTGCGCAGCTGTTCTGCTATTGTGATAAAATTCACTCACACCCTTAGTATAACGGGTTTGGAAGCGGAAACAACCAAATTGCCTGACAAAAAAGCTTCATCGTCTGAACTGGAGTGTTCGGTCGATGAAGCTTTTGATGTGATGTTGCCGAAAGGGAACTTTAACGGATTAGACTCACTTATATAGGACAGCTGTGCAAAGGCAAAGCAGAAATTTGCGATCAAGTATCAGGCTCCATAGAGTAATGATGCTCCGCAAAGCAGAAGTCTGCACGTAAGCACCTCGAACAAAAATTCCAAAATCAGGAATTTCCGTTCGAGGCGACTTACGCTCCGACTTCTAACGGCTTTGCTCCGCATACTACTTTGCCAAGTCATATCTCAAATTAATCAAATAAATCACCACCGCACCAATCGTCATCGTTACGAATTCACCGATGCCGGCCGTGAGGTAGGTACTCCAGAACGTTGGCCAGAATGCTGTATGGCCGATAATTGCAATTTCAAATCCAATAATGAACATGTAGAACGTTCCAATTAGAACTGACGCCACTAATTTTGAAACGATTGACTTCATATGCTTGGTTACTAAGTAAATTGTCACCAAATTAATCAACGTTTCGAACGTGCCAACGATCATATCAATCGCACCATTTGGCGACATGATATTGGTAATAAAGCAAGCAAGCGTAATGGCGATGATATAGCGCTTGTTGAATGGAACTAGGTTGTTCAGTCCTTCAGAAAAGCGGAATTGAACGGGCCCGTAACTTACGGCTGCAAAGACCATCGTCAAAACGATGTAGAGTGCAGCAACAACGGCAGCCTTGGTTAAATCAAGAACGCTGTCGATGCCGAGAACATTAGTCTTAGAATTCATAAATAAATTCCTTCCTTGTAAATTATTTAGTTGTCAAGACAACCTTTTAACCTTACCGCTTTTCGAATCGAAGGTCAAAAGGTTTTAGCGATTCAGGATCCAGAGGAAGAAGACAAAGACGACGGCTAATCCGTACATCATTGCACTGACTTCTTTCCCACGCTTGGCAGCGATCATGGTGATTGGGTAGGTGATGAAGCCAAGGGCGATCCCATCGGCAATACTATAAGTGAATGGCATGCCGACTAATGTGATGAACGCAGGCGCAGCAATTTCAAACTGTTCCCAGTGGACGTTTTTAAGGGACTGAGCCATTAACACCCCAACAATAATCAGGGCAGGCGCCGTGACTTGGCTGGTAATGACGGTCAATAGCGGTGAGAAGAATGTTCCCAAAATAAAGAGAATTCCAACCACGATAGCGGTAAAACCGGTTCGGCCACCAACGGCAATCCCAGCTGACGATTCAACGAAGGCACCCATCGGGGATGTTCCAAGTAGCGAGCCGGCCAACATGGTTGAAGAGTCGGCGATCAATGCGCGGCCAATTCGAGGGATCTTGTTGTTCTTGATGAAGCCAGCCTGTTCAGCCAAGCCAACCAAAGTGCCGGCTGTATCAAAGAAGGTTACCAGCAAGAAGGTCAGCACGACGACAATCAGTTGAAGCGAGTTAATGTCGCCAACGTGGGTCAAGGCAACTCCAAATGTCGGTGCCAGGCTTGGCATTGCGGCTACCCATTGATGGGGAAGCGGAATTAGGCCCGTTGCCATCCCCAAAATGGCGTTGAGTACCATGCCAATAAAGATGGCACCGGGAATTCGCATGCTCATGAGGATGATGGTCACAATCAAGCCAAAGATGGTTAGCCAGGTTGTTCCCACTTGAAATGAACCTAGGCTGACCAACGTATCTTTGTTTGCTTCAATTAAGCCGCCGTCATTCATCCCAATAAAGGCAATGAACAAGCCGATCCCACCGCCAATTGCGGCTTTTAAATCTGCAGGAATCGAATCAATGATCTTTTCCCGCAACTTTAAGGCAGTTAAAATCATAAAGATGATTGAGGCAACAAAGACACCAGCCAATGCAGTTTGCCAAGACACCTTCATACCGATGACAACGGAATAAGCAAAGAAGGCGTTGATTCCTAAACTGGCAGATATGGCGATGGGGTAATTAGCGAGGAACCCCATCAAAAAGCAGCCGAATGCCGAGGCCAGCGCAGTTGCAGTAAAAACGGCACCCTTGTCCATGCCGCTAACTCCTAAGACATTCGGATTCACAAATAGGATATAAACCATTGAAACAAACGTGGTAATCCCAGCGATGGTTTCAGTTCGGAAATTTGTTTTCCGACCCTCGAAATCAAAAAAGTGGGCAATTGAATTTAACATAAATAATAGCTCCTCTATTGTTCGGATATAAATAAAAAAAGAACATATTTATACTATCATTATAGTAGAATATGTTCAATCTGCGAATCAATTAGGATAAATAGATATAATTGTTTATGTCGATCTTGGAATACTAATTAGTTATTCTTCAATACATCAAGCATGGCTGCGTTGAAATCCACTAAGTCGTCGGGGGTTCGACTAGTCACTAAGTTATTGTCGATAACGACCGACTGATCCTTCACGCGCGCCCCTGCATAGTAAAGATCAGGTTGAACAGTGAGGTAGGCAGTCATCGTGCGCCCCTTGGTGAGGCCAGTTTGGATGAATAGCTGAGGACCATGGCAAATCGCAAAAGTTGGTTTGTCTGCAAGGAGAAATGCTTTGACAAAGTTGACAAATCTGTCGTCAGCCCGTAATTGATCGGGGGAAAAGCCTCCAGGGATCAGTAAACCATCAAAGTCTGCCGGGGTAACATCAGCGATTGATTGATCTGCGGTGATATCGACACCATGTTTGCCCTTGATTTTGTTGCCGGCCTTGTTTTCAATCACGGTCACTTCATGGCCGGCATTCTTTAAGGCGTCAACTGGGGAGGTATACTCAATATCCTCAACGTCATTGGTGACAATTACAGCAATTTTACTCATTAGTCTCTTCCTTTCTTGTTAAAGCATGGTATCTATTTTATACTGAGTATCAAATCGATACAATAACGCACTTGCAGGTGCGTGCCCATTTTCGGAGGAGAAAAAATGACTGACGTAATCAGAAAAGACGTAAAGGATCGATTAGAGGGCGGCGATTTCAGCTGTTCAAAAGAATTTACCTTATCGATGTTTAGCGGTAAATGGAAAATTGTTGTGCTGTTTCATTTAGGAACTGACGGTGCCTATCGGTTTAACGAATTAATGCGGTTAATGCCAAAAGTGACGCACAAGGTACTGACCAATCAGCTTCGGGAAATGGCAGAGGACGGTCTGATTTCACGGGAAGTCACCACCGATTCCCGGGTAAAAGTGACCTACCGGATAACGGATCTGGGCCGGACCCTGATGCCGATCATTAATCAGATGTACGAGTGGGGCGAAAAACGAATTAAGGAATTGCAGATCGAGCCTCAATATAGTGTGAAGCCGGTGAGCAAAGTTCGAAGCCAAAACTAAGTGTTCTTTTAGATAGCTGTCTAGTTCTGATTTAATAATTCCTAACGTTTATAGTTTAAAAGCATTATCTACTTCATTAAATTCTTCGTCAGTCAATGCAATATTCATTGCCTTGGCGTTGCTTTGAACCTGTTGAGGTGTTTTTGCCCCCGGGATGACAACCGAGACATCCGGGTTCTTGATGTACCATGCCAAGACAACTTGGGCGATTGTAGCGTCGTGGTTATCCGCAATTGGCTGCAAGTTTTTCACTGACTGGACGATGCCACTAAAGCGGCTGCCAGCAAAGTTTGGATCATTTTTTCTTAAATCACCGGCTGGGAAATCAACTGGTGAGCCATCATACTTACCTGTTAGTAAGCCCGATGCTAGCGGGAAGAATGGCACAAAGGAGATGTGTTCTTTCCTCAAGTAAGGGAACAACGCCTTTTCCGGTTGGCGATGAATTAAGCTGTATTGGTCTTCTACGACATCGACTTGATGATTCTTGTTGGCTTCTTTGAGCTGGGCCAATGAAAAGTTTGAAACGCCAATCGCCTTGATGAGGCCTTCCTGCTTGAGTTCGTCCAAAGCAGCCACTGCTTGGTCCTTTGGCGTCTGGTCATCTGGAAAATGGATGTAAAAAATGTCGAGGTAGTCGGTCTGCAGGCGCTTTAAGCTTGCTTTCACAAATCGTTTGAGGTCTGCTGGATCATTGCTAATTGTGGTGTGCCCGTTTTTATCAACAAGCTGAGCACCTTTCGTAGCGATGGTGATTTTTGAGCGATCATAGTCTTTGATCACCTGGCCAATGAGTTCTTCCGAACGTCCCAGGCCATACGCGTAGGCAGTGTCAAGCATGGTAATGCCACTATTTAAGGCAGCTCGGACCGAGTTCATCCCATCTTCTTCGCTAAGATCCGGAAACAGGTTATGACCACCAACAGCATTGGTTCCAAATCCCAGTGGCGTTGTTTCAACAGCTGATTTGCCAATCTTTACAGTTTGAGTCATGTGCCATCCTCCTTTGATTTCTGTTGACATATATGGTACATATTAATTATGAAACAACTGAACTAAATAATAAATCATTTAGATTAGGAAGTTACGCCTTTGAAAAAATTATTGATCTTAAATGAAAATAATCTCGTTGTTCCCCAATTTGAGAAGCTATTGGCAGCCGAGCCTCAAATCAGCTATGAAGAATACCAAGGGGATCTTCAAGACATGACGGGCTATGCCAAGCGTTTAAAGGACGTTGACTGGATTTTTTCAGCCGTTGGACCGCTGGACGTTGATTTGGATTTTGGAGAATTATTCGATGCCATTGACGAAGTTCAGCCACCCCTGAGTCATTTTGTGATGCTCTCTTATGCCGGAGTTGATGATGAATTAGAAACTGTCCCCGTTTACGAGGGGGTTAAAGATTCCAAAGAATTTATAAAACAGCAAAGATATGCAATAAAAATTGTCGATGAGGCAGAAATTCCGTATTCTATAATTAGGATGACGAAGTTGACTGATCAAGCTGGATTAAATTATCAACTATTTAATGAAGGAACCGCAATGCCATACGGAGAGGTGTCCAGTGGGGCAGTTGCGAAGCTGGCATTCGAGATGTTCAACAATAATGACTTCATTAATCGATCGGTCGGAATTATCAGCAAATAGAATTGGGGTGATCATATGGCAATTAAATTGGATTCAGATCAAGTGAAGGTGTTGAAAGCACAATTATCCGAAGCAAATAAAAATTCTCATTTTGTGATTATCGAGGCGTTTCAAAAGGATGAACACACTGGCGTCCGCATGGTGACGGATTGGAATAACTATGTGAACATGAAGACGACCAATAAGGAAAATTTCCAGTTTAGAATCATTAGGGACATTCTGCCGATCACTGACAATCTGGTGTATTGGGCCGTGGCACAACAAAATTTGCATACTGCCACTCAAAAGGGCCAACAAAATGAACAGGTGATCGATGATTTGGAATACTACACCAATAAGGTGATGGAAGAAAATAAAGTGAAGAGTAGCGGCTAACCTGAATGTTGCCTGGCGACACAGGTTTCCACGATGCAGCTTAGGACAGATGGAGGCTTACATGAATTCTAAAGAAGTTGCCCAATACGTCGATTTGGCGATGAAAAATCTGCATTTCATGAAAATGCAAAGAGAAAATGTGGTGTCTGAGGTTCAACGGTTGCTGAACCATTTATCAATTGAAGAAGTTCAGAACCAATTGAATGGACACAAATAAATCCAAATGGGACTGGAAGTGATCATACCTTCCGAGTCTCATTTGGATTTATTTGTGTAAGTAACCACTATGGTCGGCTACTTTTTACTCCTCTTTTAACCTTCTCGCCATCAAATCGGCCTCAATTTTCGGCTGCATTTTATCGAACTGATAGAAATACATCAGGATTAACCCAATGCCAAACCCAATTAGTGGAACCCAAATATAATTCATTTCAATTGCTTTCAAGGCTTGAGGTGTCTGCTGGTGGTTGGCTATATAGCCGTTCATACTCAATAGGAATCCGGTAACGGCACCGCCAACGCCCATGCCGAAGTTGGAGGCAATTCCGGAGAATGAGGTCACTAAGCCTTCTGCTCGAACACCGCTTTTCCATTCGCCATAGTCCACGGTGTCGGCTAGCATCACTGGTAGTAAGCCCGCGAAGAAACCGTTCCCAAAATAACCCAGAATTGTCGCAGCAGCCAGAATTGGTACACTCAAATAGTGAGCCCCAATCCCTAAGATTGCTTGACTAATCACGCAAAGTCCCAACCCAATTGACATTGTGCCTTTCTTGCCAAAGTGAGCGGTCAGGAAAGGGGTAAAGACAATCACGACTAACGAAATAGCTTGCAGACCCAACATAACTGAGGCCAACCCCGCATCGTGCATGTTGTATTTAAAGAAATAGACGGTTACTTGAAGCTTGGTTTGCATGCCGATCCAGAAGAAGAAATACATCAATGAAATGATCATCCACGGCCAATTCCCCTTTAAAGCCTTGATGGACTCTGATAATGGTAATTTGTGATCATTTTTGGGATGAACCCGTTCGCGGGTATTCTTAAAAGTGACCAGTAGTAGACAGCTGGTCAAGACGCCAATGATTACGGCAGTCAGGAAAAAGCCGAGCTGGTTGTTGCCACGACCCAAGAGGGCGACCATCGGCAGAACCATGACTGAAATCAAGGTTGCCCCAGTGGTTGCCAAAACTTGGCGGACGGTACTCAACCGGACTCGTTCTTGAGGATTGCTGGTGAGGGATGGCAAAATCGAGGTGATTGGAATGTTGATTCCCAGATATAACACGTCGATTGCAATGTAGGTGACATATGCCCAAATCAGTTTACCCATCGAATCTAACGGCACCGAAGAGAAGGCCAGGATGAAGAAGATCCCGTATGGAATGGAGAACCAAAGGAAGAATGGTCGGCTCTTACCCCATCTGGTGTGGGTGTGGTCAATCAAGATCCCCCAAGCGGGGCCACAAACTGCGTCAACGATTCTGGCGACGAAAAACAACGTGCCGATTGCGCCGGCAGCGACGAGAAAAACGTCAGTGTAGTAATACATTAAGTAGGTTCCGACCATTCCATTGGCGATATTGCAGGCGAAATCACTGACGCCATAACTCACCCGTTCTTTGTTACTCAATTTTTCAAGATGCTCATCGGGCTGGGTGTCGGTACTGAGCTCTGAAACAGATAAGTCATTTTCTGATTTCATGATTTGTCATCCTTCCATTCCCTAATCAGCTAGGTTGGCTGAATCCAGAACCTTTGTCCAAGATTCGGATTCATCCTTGGCTTCAACAGTCAATAATTTCGTGTTAAGGTCTGCGGTTAACCGGGCCGCTGTTTTGCCATCGGCTGAGCTGCGGACAATGCTGATTTCTGATTGGCTTGGCTGCTCAACTTGGATGCTGCCATCGAGGTCAAATGCGGCGCTGGCATTGCGGAATCTCAATAATGCAAAGAGGTCCTTCACAACGGGCCGTTGGGTTTCCTGGTCAATTTCAGCTAATGAATAGTAATGCCGGTTGATGTTACGGCCTTCTTTGGTTTTCTCGAGTAAGTCCAAATCATTTTTGCCAGCCAACAAGCCTACGTAATAGATCTGCGGTATTCCTGGCGCAAAAATTTGAATTGCCCGGGCCATTAGATAAGCTGGGTCGCTATCACCAAGAGCGGAGTAGTAGGTGGTATTGATTTGGTAAACATCCAGGTTGTGATAAGCCGTACTTGAGTAGACTTTTTTGACGTTGGCACCGACCTTGTACATTTCAGATTTGGTGTAATCGAGTTCTTGATCACTCAAAATGTCTTTGGCATCGACGACCCCAATGCCGTCATGGGTGTCCAAAGTTGTGAATTGATGCATGGGGCTGGATTTCAGCCAGGCGGCCAACCGGGTTGCATCACCCGAGTAGAGGCTGTAAAGAGTCACGATTGGAAGGGCAAAGTCGTAACTGAAGTAATTGTGGTCAGTTAATTTACGGACAATGTGATAATTTTCGTGGATTTCCGGTAAAAGGGTAGCTCCTTGGGGTTGGGTGATCTTGTTGATGCTGTCCAACAAGTTCCAAATTTCAGGTTCTACGAAAAAATCATTGGTATCTAATTTCTTAACCGCATAGGCAAAGGCGTCCAAGCGAATAATTGAAGCCCCATTTTTCATGAGAAATTCCAAGGTGGCTTTGATGAAATCCTTGGTGGCTTGCTTGGTCACATCGAGATCGATTTGATCGTCACCAAATGTATTCCAAACTTTGCCGGTTTGGCCGTCCGCAAAGGTGATTTCTTGGACGGGTGCCTTGGGCTTACGCTTATAGATCAGGTCGATGTCCTTTTGAGTGGGGCGTCCAGCCGGCCAAAATTCATCCCAGTGAATAAAGAGGTCACGATATTTTGACTGGTCGTGATTCTGCAGGAAGTCTTGGAAATACTTGGAATGCTTGGAAATGTGGTTCACCATAAAATCAAACATCAGGTAATAATTCTTGGCAAGCGTTTGAATATCGTTCCAGTCTCCAAACTTGGGATCAACCTGTTGGTAATCAACGGGTGAGAAGCCCCGGTCACCGGCAGACGGGAAGAATGGCAAGATGTGGACGCCACCGACCACACCATCGAGTTGCGTACTGAGCACGTGTTGCAAGTCTTTAAGATTATCTCCAAGACTATCTGGATAGGTAATGAGCATTGCTTTATTTGTGAGTTTCATGAATTTTTCCTTTCATACATATACATATAGAGGTTGGCTGCCCACGGCTTGAGGGCAATTAGCGAATCAAGGGCTGCAGCCGGATCGTTACTTAAGACCAGGTTGGTGAGCTTGAACTGATCAGGGACCTGGAATTCAGCTGGCTGATCGCTTAAATTAGTGACAACCAGATAACCGGAATTGTTTGCTTCACGCGTGTAAACGTAGAGTTGATGGTCGTGGGTATCGATGAGGTGATATTGACCTGACAGCAGTGTCTCATCCGTGAGGCGGAGATCAATCAGCTGCCGATAAAAGTTCAAAGTGGATTGAGGCGATGGCTGTTGGTCGGCCACATTAATCTCTGGATAGTTTGAGTTAACTTCGATCCATGGTTGGGTGTGACTGAAACCGGCAAATTTGCTTGTTGACCACTGCATCGGTGTTCGGGCGTTGTCGCGGCTCTTTGCCCGTAAGCTGGTCATGATTTTGGCAACCGGCCAGCCGGCGGCCAATTTTTCTTGGTAGAAGTGCTTGCTATCGAGGTCACGGAATTGATCGATGTGATCAAATGAAACGTTGGTCATCCCAAGCTCTTGTCCCTGGTAGACAAACGGGGTTCCCTTCATCAACAGATACATCATGCCAAGTGCCTGGGCGCTTTTTTCACGGTAATCAGTATCGTTGCCAAAGTAGGAGACGGCTCGGGGAAGATCATGATTTTCAAGGAATAGGGCGTTCCAGCCGTTATCTGCCAACCCATTTTGCCAGCGGGTGAGAGCAGCTCTTAACTGAGCAACGTCTACTTGACCGACCGTGAACTTTTCCCAAAAGCTGACGTGGTCAAATTGAAAAATCATGTTGAAATAGCCATGTTGCTCATCGACCCACTGTTGGGCCCTTGACACTGGCACGCCGCCAGCCTCGCCGACGGTCATCAGGTGATCGGGTTTGAAGTCATCACTTAATTCCTGAAGAAAATCGTCAATGCCGGCCACATCATTCATAGCCTCATCAGGTTGATCAACGTCAGCGAAGGTTTGCAATTTCTTCAGATGGGAGATCGCGTCCAGCCTGAATCCGTCAACTCCGTGGCTGGCCCACCAATCAATGATCTCACTGACAGCTTGATGAACCCGGGGATTTTCCCAGTTCAGGTCAGGCTGTTGTTTGGCGAATAGGTGATAATAATACTCATCGGTTTGGGGATTGTATTCCCAGGCCGAGCCGCCGAATAAGGACTGCCAATTGTTCGGCGCCTTGCCAGCTACTGGCTTTTTCCAAATATAAAAGTCGTGGTAAGGATTGTTTTGAGACTTCTTGGCTTCTTCAAACCAATGGTGCTGGTCGGACGTGTGGTTGATGACTAAATCGAAGACTACTTTGATACCTTTATCGTGAAACTTGGTAATCATTTCAAAAACGTCTGCTAATTTTCCATATTGGGGATCAATCTGTTCGTAATTCGACACATCATACCCATTATCAACGTTTGGTGACGCGAAGAATGGGGATAACCAGACAAAGTTGACTCCTAGTGATTTGATGTAGGGAATCTTTTCAATAATTCCCTGAATGTCGCCGACACCATCTTGATTGCTGTCATAAAAACTTTTCGGATAAATCTGGTACCCAATGGCATTTTGCCACCAGGGTGGTTGGGATGAGGATTGATTCAAGCTAAACACCTCCAAATTAATGTAACCCTTTTCATGAGTTCATCATACAGGTTTGCTTTTTCTGTGTCAATCGTTTGACATAAATTAACATAAAATGGATTTAAAAATAGCTTGTGGTATACTTGGTTAGAAATAAAACGTAAGGAGACAGGCATATGCAGCCGAAATTAGATGATGTGGCCAAATTGGCCGGTGTGTCAACTACGACAGTTTCCCGGGTGATCAATGACCGGGGATACTTATCGGAAACCACAAAAGAAAAGGTATATAAAGCCATGCGGCATTTGAACTATCAACCTAGTTCGGCTGCCCGGGCACTCCACGGTAAACAATTTAAATTAATTGGCTTGATTTTTGCCGGGATCACCAATCCGATTATTGCTGAAGTGGTCGAAAAGATAGAAGACCGCTTGTTTAATAAGGGCTATAAGGCAATTATCTGCAATAGTTTGGATAATCCGGATAAGGAGCGGCAATATTTGAGAATGCTGATGGCTAA
Organism: Lentilactobacillus rapi DSM 19907 = JCM 15042; assembly: GCF_001436255.1. Taxonomy (GTDB): domain Bacteria; phylum Bacillota; class Bacilli; order Lactobacillales; family Lactobacillaceae; genus Lentilactobacillus; species Lentilactobacillus rapi. The sequence continues at coordinate 30,756 of NZ_AZEI01000073.1, forward strand.
TCAAGTGGATGGGATTATCACGGGTTCTCATAATGAAGGGATTAAGGAATATGGGATGACCGAACTGCCGATTGTCTCTTATGACCGATACTTCAAGGATAAAATTCCAACCGTTCGAAGTGACAATTATGGTGGTGGTCAATTGGCAGCCAAGACACTGATTGACAAAGGGGCTAAGAAGCTGTTACTTATATCCGGTAGTATCGATGTTCAGATGCCGAATAACGATCGAATTACAGGCTTCAACAAGGCCGTCGAGGAGCGGGGCCTCACTCCACAAACCGTTGAATTACCATTCAATTCAACACCTGCCATTAAACGGGCAACCATCCACCAATCATTGTTAATCGACCATCCCGATGCCGTTTTCTGTACCGATGATTTGACGGCAATTTTATGTATGCAGGAAGCTAAAAAGCTCGGTTTAAAGATACCGGCAGACCTGCAAGTAATCGGTTTTGATGGTTCCACGAATGTCCAGGAGTACAATCCGGATTTAAGTACAATTGTCCAGCCCTTGGACGATATTGCTGATCTACTCGTGCGACTGTTATTTAACCGCCTGAATGATGAGGGTGAAAACTTGTTGGATGAGTATACATTGCCGGTCAAATTGATTCAAAGAGCATCGGTTCGAAAGTGAGCTGACCAACCGGCTGATCCTGGCCATTTAACAAAAAGAACCAACTATTCCTAATTTGAATCAGGAATAATTGGTTCTTTTTGTTAAATTCTGGGATTAAATTGCCTTCCGTCCCAATCTTGTCCCTTTGAGGTTGAATAGTGAAACTATCAAAATACTATGTACCGCCTGGGGTTGCCAGGCGTTATTAGGAGTAAGAACCTATCAGCGTTTGTTTGAACTTGAAAGATATATTGGGGGTAGATCGTAAATTCTTGCTTCCGATATTTAATCGTGGGTTACGCTGACGGGCTCTCTTAACAAGATCAATGCAAGCATAAAGCTTTCATTTAGGTCAAATAATTGGATGTAAACTACATCCAATATCAATAATAGACTTTTTTTACCAATGTTCAATTATATTGATCTTTGGCTGATGGGAATTGAATAAAGCAGTTTGTGGTGGCCCCTTTGACGGGAATGATGATCGCTTGCTTCCACCTGCTGGGACTATGTTATTATGAACATAATCTAGTGAGGTGATCCAATGACACTTCAATTTGTGTTAGGAAAAAATGGGTACGATCATCAAGAAAAAATGATGCGTATTCTTAAAAATGATCGGCAACAACATGCCGGAGACAATTTCTTTTACCTAGTTCCCAATCATATTAAATTTGAATCTGAAGTTGAAATTCTTAAACGGTTGGCCGACCCAACCGCTGCCATCGCTGCCGAAAGTGACGTTCAAGTTTTGTCATTTACTCGGCTGGCCTGGTTCTTTTTGCGCAATTCGCCTAAATATCAGAAACAACGGATTAGCCAAGCCGGCATTAACATGCTGCTGTATCAAATTATTTTGGATAATCAAAATAAACTGATTTTGTTTTCTCAAGAGGTCCATCATCCCGGGTTTGTTGACCAAGTGGCTCATCAAATTGCTGAGATGCAAGCCGGCAACGTTTTACCGGAAGATCTGCTTGAACTCTATGAAAATGAAGATACGGTGATCAGCAATGACCTTCGCGACAAATTACACGACTTTTCAATTATTTATTCGGAATATGTGAAGCAGATTGATGATCGGTACTTCGATAATCATAATATTTTGAATCTGCTGAGTGATCATTTAGAGCAGCTTGACCTTTCAACTTATCACTTTTATATTTCGGATTTCTCCAAATTCACCGCTCAAGAATCTCGCTTGGTGGAGACGCTGATTAGTAAAGCCGCCAGCGTGACGGTTTCTTTGACGTTGGACCAAGCATATCGAGATGAGTTGCCAGAAGAACCCAACTTATTTTATCAATCGGCCAAATTATTTCTGCGGCTATATAAATATGCGGCTGCTGAAAAAGTGCCCTATGTCGGCGCGGTAATGGCCGACCAACCACGGGTAACTCAAGACCTGCTGAAATTAGAGCGGTATTGGGAGCAGTCGAGTCGAATGGGGGCAAACACGCCCAGTCAGCTTGAATCTAAAAAGGCCATCCAAGTTTATCAGGCTGACAATTTGTACTCGGAACTTGATCAAGTGGCCACGATGATTCATGGGATGGTTGCGAGTGGGCAGTATCGTTATTCTGACTTCTTGATTTTGACCCGCCATTTGGATGCCTACAACAATATTTTAGAGCCAGTCTTTTCGCTGCAAGCGATTCCCTACTTTAAAGATATTCAAAAGTCGATGGTCGACCATCCATTGGTGGAACTGCTGGGTTCATTGTTTGATATCTACGATCCAGCCCGTCATCGCAACTACCAATACGATGACGTCATGCGCTTTTTGAAATCCGAATTGGTGATCCCCCAAGTCGATGGGCACCCAATGGCAATTGCTGATTATCGCGAGGCAGTTTCCCGCACTGAAAATTTGGTTCTCAAGAACAATTATCAGGGAAGTCGCTGGACTCAAGACGAAGACTGGCAGTATGTATGGGTTGCTGACGATGATGAAGGCACGGTCATTACTGATCAGGACAAAGAAATTACCCAACAGATCAATGTGATCCGTCACCTGGTGAAAGACACCCTGCCGAAATTTTATCGACAACTAGCCAAAGCAAGGACGAATCGCGACGCGGCTAGTGTCTTGTATCGTTTCTTGACTGAGGCTGGGGTGGTTGACCAATTACAAGCCTGGCGGGACGCAGCAGTTGATGATAATCACATTAATCGTTCCAATCAAATTGAGCAGGTTTGGCGGATGTTTTGCTCATTGCTGGACGAAAGCGTGGCAATTATTGGTGATAAGCCATTTGTCGCGGCAGATTTTTGGGCGCTGATCTATGCCGGATTTGAAGGGGCCGATTACTCTCAAATTCCGTCAACATTGGATCAAGTGACCGTTTCTGAAAGCGGGATGGTTCAGATGAACAACCACAAAGTGACGTTCATAATTGGCGCCAACGATGATAATATGCCCGCTCGAACAGTGAACGAAAATTTGTTTGGGGATGACGATGTTGCTCAGCTACAACAAAATTTAAGCGACGATCAATATCTCAATGATTCCTCTGATGCGCAAATGGCCTTTGAACCTTATTTGAATTATTTAGCCTTTATGACCCCCTGTGAGAAGTTGATTTTTACGTATACAGGCCAGACCAATGATGAGACAAGTGTTCAGCTGTCACCGTATGTCCAACGAATTGCGACCCATTTTGGCTTGAAAGTGAATCATTACCCGGCAATTCCAACCAGTGATCAGCCAATCGATCTTTACGTTGGAACCAAGCGGGGAACATTACATCATTTAATTCAAGTGATTCAGGCCGCTTACAGGGATGATCCGACGGCACCGACATTATCGACGGCATGGCGGTTTATTTTTAGCGCCTTGGAAAACGATTCTGAGCTTAACCAGCTCACCAACCGCTTACTGGAAAGTATTGCCTACAAAAATGATCCTAAGCCATTGACGCCCGACATTGTAACGGGCCTCTATGGAGATAAATTAGATGTGTCGATTTCGCAGTTGCAGTCATTCTATGAAAATCCCTATGAATATTTTCTAAAGTATGGGCTCCGATTGCAGGAACGCCAAAAGTTTGAGTTATCGAGTGCCAGTACCGGAACCTTCTTCCATGAAGCGTTGGATCGAATCTTTAAAGAAGTTCATGAACAGCAGATTGATCTGACGACCTTGAGTGATCAGGATATTGAAGACCTGGTCGCTGAAAATGTTCAGAAGATGATTACGAATCCTGACAATTATCAGTACGTGATTTTGGCGAGTTCCAACCGGATGAAATACCTGACTTCTCAGCTGCAGGCAACAATTCAGGAAATGATTCGGGTCATGCGTGATCAGCAAACTGCCACCCCAATGCGCCCACGAACGACTGAAAAAGTTTTCGGCCAACCAAGTGGTGACAATCTCAAAGGCCTTTCATTTGAGTTGCCTAATAATCGGCAAGTGAATGTTCGTGGCCGGATTGACCGAATTGATTCGATGACGGTTGGCGATAAACGATATTTTGGAATTGTTGACTATAAGTCTGGCAACAAATTGTTTGATTACACGGAAGCTTACACCGGAATTTCGATGCAGTTGTTGACCTATCTGGACGTCTTAAAGCACAATTTGTTGGAATTGAGCCCGGATGATCCGGATGCCTCATTAGCGGGTGCCCTTTATTTGCACATTATTAATTCCAAATTAAAAACCGTTGATATCCAAAAAACTGGATTTAAAGAAGCCCTGTTGGATCAGCACAAATATCAGGGGATTTTAGTCTCCGATCCTGATTTGGTCAGTGGCTTGGAGCCTCAACTTGAGGTGGGAAGCGCTCAGGTTTATCCATATACATTAAAGAAAAATGGTGAGCCATCCAAGAAATCTGCATTAATTTCCGAAGACGCACTTGAGGCCTTTTTGACGCACACTGAACACTTGATTGTCGATGCAGCCAACAAGATTTTTGCCGGGGACATTAATTTATCACCGACTAAGTACGGCAGCCGGTCGGCCATGCAGTACACCAAATTTAAGTCGATTATGAACTTCGATCCATTATTAGGGAATCAAGATTCGCCCAATAATCGCTACCGAATCATTAACAAGCTCAAGCCAAATGACATTATCAAAAAGCTGAAGGAGGAAAAGTAATGGATTACACGCCAGATCAAGAAAAAGCGATTAATGATCGCCCTGCAGGTAATCTCCTGGTTTCTGCCTCGGCTGGTTCTGGGAAGACCCGGGTGTTGGTGGATCGAATTATCAAAATGGTCAAAAATCACGAAGCCAACATCGACCAACTGCTAGTAGTTACTTTCACGAACGCTGCTGCCAAGGAAATGCGGCAGCGGCTTCAGCGATCATTGCGGGAAGAATTCAACGCAACGGATAGTCCACAAGAGAAAGCAGCCCTGTTGACTCAAATCCAGAAGGTCTCGGTGGCTGATATCACCACGATGGATGCCTACTGTCAGAAATTAGTTTCCAGATATTATTATATTTTAGGGATTGACCCGAACTTTAGAATCCTTTCTGATGATACGGAAAAAGAACTCCTGAAGGATCAAGCATGGCAAGACGTGCGTGAAGACTTATATGGCAATGATCAGGATGGCTCCTTTGCCCGGTTAACCGAAAACTTTTCCAATGATCGCAGTGACGACGGCTTAACCAACGTGGTATACAAGATGGACGAATTTGCCAGTGTTACCGACGATCCCGACGGTTGGCTGGAAAATTCGGCACAATTTTATGATTTTCAGGGGCAAAGCTTGATCAAAAGCGATTTTTACCGCCAGTTCATCAAACCGCAAATTGATGATTTCTTCAGCCAGGTCGAGATGGATCACTTCTTAATGATTCAGTTGGCTCAGCAAGCCGAACTTTTCAAAGATGAGGAAGCCCTCGATAAGCAGCTCGATTCACTCAAGAATTTGAAGCAGCACATCGATAACTGTAGCTCGTGGGATGAGTTACGGGATGCTGTCAATCAATTTACTTTTGATAAGCTTCCATCGGCAACGGGCCTTGAAGCTGATCAACAAAAGGTTCACACCCAAATTCGTGATATTAATAATAGCATCAAGAATAAAGACAAACGATTCCAAAAATTTCAGGCACGCTACTTCTTGTTAAACGAAGCCACTAACATTAAGATCATGCAGGCAGCCAAGGGCCGGATTGAAAAATTGGTGGCCGTTGTTCAACAATTTCGTCAGGCCTATCGGGAACTCAAAAATCAACGCCACCTAATGGAATTCATTGACATTGAGCACGCTGCTTATGACATTTTGAATAACTCCAGTGACCAAGCAAAGCTGATCCAACAGAAGCTGCAGAATCAGTATTACGAAATCATGGTCGATGAGTATCAGGATAATAACCGGCTGCAGGACGCTATTTTAAATAAAATTGCCAAACCGGATCAGGGAAACCGGTTTATGGTTGGTGACTCCAAACAGTCAATTTATCGGTTTAGATTGGCAGATCCCCAGATGTTTATTGATAAAGAGGAAAGCTATACGGATCAAGATAATGATAACGAGTTGGTCTCCCTGGCGGAAAACTTTCGGTCTGCCCAAAATATTGATGATTTCACTAACCTGATTTTTGAACAAATCATGGATAAGCAGGTTGGCGAAATTGATTATTCAAAAGCTAAGCTGAAATTTGGAAATACAGAGGCCCTCAAAAGTTATCCTTCCAAGGTTTCCCTACTAATTTATGAGAATAGCACTGGCGCTGGGGATGAGGAAGTTGAGGACACCCAGATCGAAGATAGTGATACTGGTCAAGTTGAAATGATTGCCCAAAAAATTCGCGCCCTGTTGGATAATCACGAGCAAATTTATGATCACGATCATTTACGTGATATCACGCCCGGTGACATTGCCATCATCTCGCCAACCCACAATAGTGAGCTGACAATGGCCGATGTTTTCAAGCAATATCACATTGAAGCGGAGATTACTGGTGCTAAAAGTTATTTAAAAACAACCGAGATTCAAGTGATGATGTCCCTATTATCGGTTATTGACAACCCTTATCAGGACATTCCCCTGGTTGCTGTCTTGCGGTCACCGATCGTTGGCCTTGATGAAAATCAGCTGGCGTTTGTTCGGATTAACCGGAAAACGGGTGATTATTATCAAGCGGTACTGGATTTCGTTCAGCAATATCCAACGGCGGCACCAACCGATTATGGGCAACGGGTTTATAGCAAAATCGCCACTTTTTTAAGCCAATTGACTCATTTTAAAAATGTTGCCCAACAAGACGGCCTCGTGGCTTTGATTTGGGATATTTATAATACGACCGGTTATTTAGACTATGTTGGCGGGATGCCGGGCGGCTACCAGCGCCAAACCAACTTACATGCCTTGTACGAGCGGGCCGCTGATTATGAAAAGAATGGCTTCAAGGGGCTGTTCAGGTTTGTCCTGTTCATTGAACGGATGCAGGACCATGATAAAGACCTGGCGACAGCCAATCTGGCCACCGCGGCTGACAAAGTTCAGGTAATGACCATTCACGGGAGTAAAGGCCTCCAGTTCCCGGTCGTTTTCTTAAACGATGTTGGCAAGAAGTTCAACGATCAGGATTTACGAGGCAACTATATTTTGAATGATCATCTTGGAATTGGCATCTCTTATTTAAATACTGAAACCCGAGAGGTATTTGATCCATTGCAAAGAGAAGCCGTTAAGGCGGTTACAAAGAATGCGTTTTTATCTGAAGAAATGCGTAAATTATATGTGGCGATGACCAGAGCTGAACAGCGACTTTATTTAGTTGCCAAGGTTAAAGGTTCTAAAGATCAACCATTTGATGAGAAAAAGCAGATTTTAACCTGGCAGTCAAAGACCAACGTTGGGAGATTATTGTTGCCGACTGCCACTCGTAACAGTGCTCAGAATTATTTATCATGGATTGGCCCGGCAATTTCTCGGCATCCGTTGGTATTAAACGAATTTGGTGATAGCCAATCCTTTGACGAACTGGCCGCTGATCAATCGAAGTTCGATATCCAGTTTTTCGACAATGCCAAGTTGACCAAAGCAATGAAGCAGGCAGATAAAGCCGCACTATCTCCTAACGACTGGATCGATCAATTGACTGTTTCTCAGTCTTCGGATCCCGAATCAGCTAAAATAGCGGGTTTGATGGATTACGAGTATCCTTATCAGGCCGCAACCCACACCACTGCCTATCAGTCAGTTTCTGAGATTAAGCGGTTATTTGATGATCCGGATAATATTCAGTTGGGCAATCATTCGTTATTAGATGCTGATCAGGTCATTCGCCCAAGCCGTTATACGCAGTCGAGCCTAGCTGCCCCCACGTTTATTTCTGGTAACGGAAAGCAGCAGCCTTCGCCAACCGACGTGGGAACTGCGACCCACATGCTGCTTCAACAGATCAATCTTTCAATAACTCCAGATCAGAAATCCGTTACTCAGCTCCGTGATCGGTTGGTTGAGCAAGGCATTATTCTCAAAAATGTCGCGGATAAGATTAACATTGATGGGGTTTTAAAATTCTATCAAACTTCTGTCGGGCAACGCGTTTTAAGCAACCCCGAGCAAACCCAGCGTGAAGCCCCATTTTCATTACTGATGAAGGCCAGCGATGTCTTCAAAAACTTCAATGACGATGATCAACGTATCCTGATTCATGGGATTATTGATGGCTATTGTGTCACTGATGATGGCGCTTATTTGTTTGACTACAAGACTGATCGATTGACGCCCAAGGTGACCGTTCAAACAATCGTTGATCGATATCGCGGTCAGCTGGAGCTGTATGGGATGGCATTGGCAAAAATTCTTGGTCGCCCAATTACTGAAAAGTATTTGTATTTATTAGCGGACCAACAATTAATTAAAGTTAACTAATTTTACGGATTGCTAAAGGTTGAGCAAAAAGGGTCGTGCCAAAATCCTGTGGTGATATACTCGAGTAGATATTTCAGAGCAGGGGATTGGATACAATGAAGAAATTGTTGCAAATAATATTGGCGATAGCGTTGATGCTGATCGCAACAGGGTGTTCCAACACCACTCAAACGCGTCATAAAACGGGTGTGGTCGGTCAACCCCAAATCGTGAACTGGCGCCACTCGTCTGAATCTAGACCGTACCCGACCATTACGCGGGCCAATGATCGCTATCTGCGGGTTTCAATCGGCAGACAGCGAGTTTATGTGATGAGCCCCAATAATCGGGTTCTGTACACAATGTATGCTTCGACCGGTCGGGATAATTCCACGCCGAAAGGAACTTTCCATATTCAACAAGAACGCGGTAACTTCTTCTATAATCAACATTCCAAGGAAGGCGCCCGTTATTGGACATCATGGAAAGACCATGGAATCTACCTTTTCCACACGGTGCCAACCGATGCTGACGGTCACTATATCAAGTCGGAAGCCAAGACATTGGGGAAGCAGGCCGATTCGCACGGCTGCATTAGGCTGTCGATCCCGGATGCCAAGTGGATTAATCGGACTGTGCCAGCAGGAACGAAGGTTGACGTGCAGTGAGCGCTGGGGATGAGTTGGGTGAACTCCCACCAATACATGAAGCAGTTTTAATCTTGATAACTAAGAAGTGCTGGTTTTAATGACAAACCGAAACCGGATCAGACCGGGATATATTCATTTCCAATTGATACTTATTCGCTTGGATCGACACTGATACTTAGATTAAAGTCGTGCTCAAACGGCTGATCCCTGCCATTTAACAAAAATGACCAACTATTCCAAAATCAGGAATAATTGGTCATTTTCGTTAAATTCTGGGATCAAAATGCCTTTCGTCCCAACCTTTAAAAAATCATTAGCTCAAGTTAAACAAATTCACTAAGATGATTCCCATTACTAAAACGACAGTGATGATCCCGATCGAAAACTTGGTGAAAAATTTGCCATTAATTTTATTTAATAGGAAAAAGGTAATTCCCAGACAAATAATGCCGATCACATACATCATAATTAGCGCCGTTTTGACTGTTAAATCTGATTCTGCCATTCCTATCACCCCATCAAAAACATTTTACCTCATTTTTAATGATTACCCAATAATGAGTTGATAGGCGTATCGGGGAGTGGCTTCGTGACCCTTTTCGGTCATGTAAATTGTGCCACGCTTGGTAAAACCGTTGGTGGTGATGACATGTTGCATGCCTAGGTTATCGGGATGGGTGTCAATTCGAATGTCCTTGTAACCAAGAACGCCGGAAATCGTGATCAACCCAGTGATCATCTTGTCTGAAAGGTGCTGGCCACGGAAGTCTGCTGACATGGCAATTCTGTGGATAGCGGTGTAGCGGCCGTGGACGCCGTTGACCCACTCGCCGTCGTGAATATTGAGATAATTGACATCCAGCCCTTGATGCAGAGCAGCGGTTCCGGCAATTTTGCCGTCAATGATCAGGACATAGGTAATGCCGAATTTGACGTCGGTTTCTAAAGCCTCATCGTCTGGGTAGCCATTTTGCCATTGGTCGATGCCTTGTTGTTTGAGGTACGCTTTTGCTTCTTTGATGATTTTTTTAATTGTTGGTAAGTCTTCATTGGTTGCTTGTCGTAAATATGTTGCTGGCATTGTGCTCACATCCTCGTTGGTATTTCTAACCATAATAATTAGATTAAATTAACACGAAAGAGCATTATAGAGCAAAAATATGGGACATGCAACCGGAAATATTCGTGAATTTTGGGCAATAAAAAAGATGATCAGCCGTGGTGCGTGGGCATTAGTCAGCAGAGCGTTTATAAATGCAATTGAGCTTTGCGTTCTTATGTTGATAGAGCCTGCACTAAACGGCTGATCTCGGCCATTTAACAAAAATGACCAACTATTCCAAAATCAGGAATAATTGGTCACTTTCGTTAAATTCTGGGACCAAAACGCCGATTGTCCCAGTCTTGGATGACCTCAGGGCTTGTCGCCCGCTTTAGTCATCTAGTACTTCATTTGTTTTTTCGGCAGCTTTTTCTTTTACATCCTCTACCTTATCTTTCGCCTTGCCGGATGTCTTTTGGGCCTTACCCTTTAATTTGAGCTTGTCGTTTCCGGTCATGTCACCGATACTTTCTTTGACCTTACCAACTACTTCATCTTTTTTATTCTTTAAGTCTCCCATTGTTACACATCCTTTCTTATCTATGCTATAAGCATATATGAATATCAACAGATCTGCAAAGTTAACGCCTGACAATTTATAACGATGAGAATTGTATGAGTTATCTCCTAGACCCGCAAAGAATGTGCTATTATTGTCTTAAGACTAGGGGGTGCAACGAATGGCTAACAATAATAGCGTTACAAAAACACAATCCGAAAGTAATGAAGTTAAAAAGCATCAACAAATTTTGACTATGATTGCGTTGATGACTTCTAAATTGCTTGGTGAAAATACATATGCAAAAAGTTCAATCTTTTCCGAGAGGATGGCCAGAGGGGGCCAACTTTTTCTTGATAAACCCATTGAACAAAGTATGTCACTTGCGGAGTTCAAATTATCTAAGGAAGTTCAGATGGGTTATTTGGTTGCAGTTGACGATTTGAGATCGGTAACTCTGGACCAGGTTCATTACATGTCTCTGTGGGCAACTGGTCAAAACGATGACACCATCGTCAGTCGGGCGGCCGGAAATGCTTTTTCAGTCTATTTAGCGCAAAGTACGGATCAGAAAAAATTTGTCAATGGGTACAAGACGGCAGTCATTCAATTTATCCGCGCGATTGCTGGTGAAAATGGCGTGGTGGCAAAGATAACCAGTGCTTTTCAGAAGCTATCTTTTGCTGACGCCGAGAAGCTGGCCAATGATTGGTTTGGCAGCGTGAATGGTTACATGCGCGGGGCCAGTCCTTTCCGCAAGATTACGGATGGAACTGATGATCCAGTGGATGAGCGAATCGTTCAGGGCCTTTTTGACGAAATTAACAATGGGTATTTGACAACTCATTCGTTCGGCGATGACCAGATGCCATTGCTTGGTAACTATATCTATTCCGGTGATGATTTCAGTGATCAAACTGATTTGCCAGCTATGATGACTCAGTCCTTGACCGATATCAGTTTATCTGAAGCGATTAATTTGTTCGTAAATGGTCGGTTCAGTGAAGTCCTTGACCTATTATGTTCACTAGGGCTCTATACATTTGTGTATCAATTCGTGAATGCAGGGCAGGCTGATCTGGTTGGTATGCCGGTGACGACAGCTACTGATATGCAGCAAGTTATCAAAATCACTGGCTCACAGCTAACTGATATCTTCGAACGATTCAGCTTGCCAGTAACCCTTGCGGAACTGGCGGCTGACTTACCGATTATCGATCTCAGTAATGCCGGAACCGCCAGAAATGCGAGTCAACAGAATTTTCAGCAGAATTTAAGCGTGGTGATGGATAATAGCCACCAGCCGTTTATTAACGATCGTGGTGAAACAACCCCTGTTAATTATGGCTTTGTTGAGGCCCTTCATGGATTGATTCAAGCTACTTATTGTTTACCAATCCTTGTTCAATATACGGTGACGAGAAACCAGCTGTTAGCACAGATCCAAGCTGGTGATTATACGGAACCAAGGAACGTGGCCCCTGCTGATTTTAATATTGCTTCATCGTTAGGGGATTACGTGGAACAACTGGCTCGTTTCCAAGTGGATCAGCTGATGCCAATCGTTAAACGTGGTAAGGATGACTATGATGGCCTGAACCAGTCTGGCAGCCTCAGTGCGTTCAACCACTTGATGCGAGTGGCACCCCAGATGCGAGCGGTTAACCCGAAATACGCTGAGATGCCCAAACAAACAAAGAAGTTGTATTACTGGCTATATCAAAGCTCATTTGCAAGTGAAATTGCTGCGGCAGATAGAGTCCAGCTTTGAATAATCATGATACGATAAAAGGATCGACGGTCAAGCAGTTATCTGCCTGACTGTCGATCCTTATTTATAACGTCCTTTTGTTAAATCGCCCGAATTCCGATTGCGGACCCCATGCCGCCACCCATGCATAGGGAAGCAATCCCAATTTCTTGATGGGTTCTTCGCAGATTGTGGATCAGTGTCGTGATGATTCGGGCACCGGAGTCTCCGAGGGGATGGCCTAAAGCAATCGCGCCGCCACTAATGTTGACTTTTTCTAATGAAAGGTGGAGGTCGCGGGTAACCGCAATACATTGCGCGGCAAAGGCTTCGTTTAGCTCAACCAAGTCAACGTCTGCAATCGTCATTTTTAATTTGGTGAGGAGGCGGTTGATGGCAAGGTAAGGCGCGTATCCCATGATCTCAGGATCGATCCCAGCCTCGGTATAGCCAAGAATTTCTGCGATTGGCCGGAGACCTAGCTCTTTGGCATGGGAGGCCGTTGTCAGGATCAGGGCCGAGGCGCCATCGTTTAGTCCGGCGGAGTTCCCGGCGGTAACAGTCCCATCTGGTTTGAATGCGGGCTTTAATTGAGATAACTTTTCCAAACTCGTGTCGAATCTGACGGGTTCATCCTGATTGATTGGGTGTGCCAGTTCTTTAGTCTTGATAGGAATCAGTTCATCATCAAATTGATGGTTACGAATTGCAGCAGCGGCGAGTTGATGTGACCGTAACGCGAACGAATCCTGCTCCTGGCGGGTAACGTTAAACCGGTTGGCAACATTTTCGGCGGTGATCCCCATTAACTCACCTGAAATAGAATCTCGAAGGCCGTCGTGTTCCAATGCATCGTGCATGGTGACTGCCCCAAACTTAGTTGCTTGACGTTGATTCATGTTGAGGTAAGGCGCATTTGACATGCTTTCTGTACCGCCAGCGATGATTATTTTCGATTCACCAAGCAGCAGTGCTGAACTTGCTTGGTGGACGGCTTGCATGCCGGATCCGCAGACTTGATTAACTGTGAATGCTGTCTTGCTTTGAGGAATATGACTTTGTAATTCGATCTGACGAGCAATATTTTGACCGTTCCCCGCTTGAATCGCGTTGCCAAAAATTACTTGGTCAATTAATGAGGCAGGGATATTTGTTTTCGCAAGCAAATTTTTAACGGTCATTGTCCCGAGTTGTTCTGCCGTGACATTTTTTAATGCACCGTTAAGTTTACCTATTGGAGTCCGTTTGCCTTCAATGATTACGATATTGTCCAAATTCATTGGCTCCTTTGTAAAGATTTCATGTGCTAGTATAACGGGTTATTCACCTCAATAGCGAACTTTTGACTCAACCTTAATGAATTGCTAAATCATTACTTAATAGAAAAAACGATTAATTTTGAAATAGTAGTTGACCTGGATCAAAAATCCTGATAGTATATTACTCGTTGCTTAGTTAGCAATTGCATATATACCAATTACTTCTTAAAAAGTTTTTGTTGACTTACAGGATTTGATGAGATATAATTGTTATTGCTGTTGAGGCAATGAAACATAAGGATTTCGAATGACGAACGATTTACTAGGAGTCATCAAAAATGTTTGTGTTTCTCATGTAGACCTTTGAAAACTGAACAAAATTTTCGACAAACAAATGTGCAGGGCGTTCC
>NZ_AZEI01000074.1 GCF_001436255.1 Lentilactobacillus rapi DSM 19907 = JCM 15042
ATGCTACCAACGGTCAAAAGATCAATGGCTGGATTAAATACTCAGCATTAACGGCTCAAGCTACTACACCAACAGAGACTCCAATTGCTAACGATCAAGTTCGTGTAACATTTGTTGATCCATCTGGTAAGACATTAGGCTCAACTACCCTTACTAAGGGCGGCCTTGAAACATATGCTCTTCAAACTATCAAGAATGCCGCTGGATCAGATGTTGTTGGTAGCACCACTGACCAAATTGCAACTGGATATCAAACTTTACTTGCAAAAGCCAACGTTAAGGGATATGGCGTTGCTAAATTAACAAGCAACCAAATTTCCGCTAATAACGCTGCACTCCAAGCAGTAACTTATGGTCAAGATGTTAAGGTTACTGTTGATACAGAAGCTGCTTATCCATTGTTGGCTAGCGCTAACTTCCGTGTATATAACGGTTCATGGACTGGTGCGGGTCAAGATTCAGTTACAAAGCAACCTTCATATGTTCTTGGATCAAACAACAGCTTCAAGTCACTTGCTGATTTCCAAACTGCATTTGTAAGCCAGGCCGCATTAAGTGGTGCTGAGGGTACTTCAATTAACGCAACTACTTACGCTAATGCTTTGAAGGCAGCTGGTGCTGATACTTTGTATTATGCATGGGTTGATTATCCTGCATCATCAAGTCGAACCGATCATTTCTTGACATCAAATGATGTTACATCAAATGGTAGCTTAAACACTAATGTATACACTGATGCACAAGGTAACACTATTAATGCTCGCTTAACTATTTATAAAGTAAGCTTAAGCACTCCAACTACCGCTGCTGCATATACGTTTAACGGTATGGGAAATGCATATAATGATACCGATACATCAGTTGCTGCAAATGCCGTTAACTTCTTTACTGGTACAGCTGCATTAGGTAATGCTGATAGCACTAAGAAGATTTCAACAACTGCTAAAAACGTTACTCTTGATTACTTGAAGCAGACTGCTAATAATTCAAATAGTGCACCTTCAAAGACTTACACTATTGACCAACTTGGTACTTCAACTAAGTTAACTCTTGACAAGATTTATGATACTGTAAATCCTGATTCATCAACTAACCAGGGTTAATTATTTAATAGTTATGAAGCTACTAAATGATTGATGCTGATATATGAAACAAAGGCAATCCGATATTGTTGGGTTGCCTTTGTTTCATATATCGCCGTTAAATTGTAGATCAAAATAAAAAGACTAAAGTTCACAAACCCTGCTCATGGATTTGATCCCTTTAGTCTTCGACATAAGATATGTCTGGAGGGGCATCACTCTAATTGAGGTTAGAGTGATGTCATCAATATAACGATGAGGGTCGTTATATTGATATGAATATCATAGCATTTTATCTAGAGCCAGCAAAGTCACGTTTACATTAACTAATTGACCTTCCAGGTTTACCATCATAGTTAGCACCCATACTGGGCGCACTCTAAAAAAGAGACAAGCCATTTTAAAGGCTTGCCTCTTTTTTTGAGTAACTAACATTCCAAAATATCAAATATAAGCTACCAAACTATTACCTATTAAGCAAATGGGTTGATAGTATTGTTTGATGTCTTTGGCAAGAAGCCAACATTAAGAGTTGGATTAGATGAATTGTAATCGTAGATTACCTGAGTCTTACCATTGCCAAAGGTACCACTAGCTGCACTAGCAGCAGTGAATGTGAATTGATTATACGTAAGAGTACCAGACAATGAGAACACTGGATAAGCAGTAGACTTCAATGTCTTGAGTGATGACTTACTATTTAGATAATTCATCACATCACTACTATTGCATGTTGCACCATTAGAACCGCTGAACAAATCATTTGCAGTTAAACTAGTTGGAGCAACATATGTGTCACCAGCCAATTTAGCAATTGCAGCATTTAATGCATTAGTACGGTTTTGCTTCTGAGTTGCATCAGCAGTACCAGCATTAATAAAGGTATTGTATGCAGCGATTGCAGCAGCAGTACTTTGTTTACCATCATTGTCTACTAATGTTGGCAAAGTAAAGGTTGCAGGCATTCCAGTACCAGTATCAGCAGTCGTGGTTACAGTGATTGGATCAGTATATTTAAAGATATTAGGATTTGCTACTTCACCAGTAGTCATTTCATCACCATAACTATTGGAAGTACTGGTAACATCATGTGAATATGGCTTGAGGCCTTGATATACAGTATTACCTTTAGTCAAGGTAATATTAGTCTCAGCACCGGTCTTAGCTTGAGCAACAACAGATGCATTTGTTGTTGGAACAGCAGCAGTACCTAAATCAAATGCGTATCCAGTTCCACTTAAAGCATTATCGATAGCAGTCTTAAGTGCAGATTGATCAGAAGTGCTTAATTGCCAACTGTAAACGCCATTTGCATTTGCTTGCAATGATCCAAGAGTGTCGCCTTTCTTTGCGCCAGTCTTAGTGTAAGTTACGGTCTTGATAGTCTTACCGCTTGCATCAACGAAGTTCAAAAGAACTGCATTATCAGCAACGTTACTAGTTGCTGGTGTTTGACTAGTAGCCGTTAATGCTGAGTATTTAATCCAGCCATTGATCTTTTGACCGTTGGTAGCAT
>NZ_AZEI01000075.1 GCF_001436255.1 Lentilactobacillus rapi DSM 19907 = JCM 15042
GAAAACCAACAGTTCTAACCTGCCGTTTTCCTACATTTTACGGGTGCCTTTTACAAAACAGAGGCATATCCAAAAAATAAGCCTAAACTTAGACTAGAAAGAAACAAACCTTTTATAACTTTTCCCCTCAGCATAATTCAGAACTTCCTTTCTTAATAAGTTTATACAGTTATATTAATGTATGCAATCGTATGCAATCGTGATTTTATCGTACCCATAACGAGCTTACATGTCACTTCTTACATTGGCGGTAGAATTTACCAAAACAATTTTTTTGTTCCAGTTATAAGCGAAAGCGCCAGCATTGGATTCTAGATTTCCAAACTGATCAATAAAATGCTGAGCTAACCATTCGGGCATTTCATTATAATATTTATAATTAGCCGGCTTTTTAGTTAAATACCTTTTACTAGGATCATTACTGATATAATAAACAACCCAATTCTTTCCATGTTCAGGATTAGTGAACGTATCCTTATAAGAATGATTCCCAGGCATAAATTCGAGATTGTATGATTGGTAAGTTGCCTGCCCCATCATTTTATGCCCATTCGACATGGTAGAAACATATTGATAAACTCCATCAGAAGTTCGGTATACTTTCTGGCCCTTACCAGGGATAATGTAACCTCTAGAATTATGTAATGTACCAGAAGACGATTTACCCGGTGTTCTCAACCACGAGTTTAATTTGATGGCATTTTTTTCTACCGTTTTTTCACTATATTTTTGGTAATTCATAAACTTTGCCCATGACAATTGATGTGGACTAGTTGGATAAGGAACGCCAGCGGGTAATTTAGTAGTCCCTTTAATTCCAACGACCCCGGTCTTATATCGCTTCAATCCATGCGATTTCTTAACTTTCTTTGCCGAAACGTTGATCGGCTCAGTTAGCGTCGTAAACGTTGCTCCCCCAAAGAGCGTCAATGCCATTGCAGCTGTAATGATTGATTTTTTCAATAGATTCCCCTCCGAATCCTAGATTGGTCACCGAGTGCACGATGAAACTGTGATTTTATCGTGAGTTACCACATTTCAAATTTAATTTATGATAAATGAGCTAGTGTGTTCTTGTGCCAAACCCACCCAGTAATCTGGGAGTTGGTAACGTGATAGTAAACAGCTTTTTTACCGTTTGTTTTACGAACAACTTCTTTACGATTAATGGTGAACTTAGGGCCAATGTACTTTACAACACGAGCTTTTGCATAAGAAAGACGCTGACTAGAATAGATATTTCCACCATAAGCCAAATAAGCAGTTCGTGGCGTAACCTTTGTATTGGATAAAACTTTAGCGGCCTTATGTTGACCTAATTTGCTAGGTCGGTGATTGTCAAAGCCTTGTTCATGAGCTTCCTTTTCAGATTTCTTTGCAGCGGCTTCACCTTGTTTAACCCAGCCAGGTTCAGACGCACTTACAGATGCTCCAGGTAAAGCAAAACCAGCAATTGACAATGCAACGATAGCACTAGTGATAACTTTTTTATTTAATTTCACAATGTTAACCTCTCTAATTGCTTTTATAAAATTCAAATTTTAAATAAGACTCTAATGAATTCGGTACATCTTTTCCAATTTATTAAAAGAGTAACCACCTTTAAATGTCTGATTACCACTATTCGCATAAACAAGATGGGAGTTGACACGCACAACTTTGATTGCACCAGACCCACCCTTAATTATGTAGGTTTTACCTGAATGTTTGTATTGCGCATGCTTCAGACGATAATTATATTGAGCACCGTAAAATTTTACCTGGGTCCGATACGTCTTAAATCCCTCATATCTTCTTAGATTGGGATTTTTAGCCCAACCAATCCCAGGCCACTTAATGTATTTTGGCCCTAACTTAGTACGATAAAATGTATTTCTAAGGAATCCGGGTGTTCCTTTGTGCCACGTTGCTGCATTAGCAGATGTACTTACAGTACCAAATCCTAATCCAGCAGTCAGTAAAGCTGTTACGATCATTGTTTTAGCTTTCATATGATTACCCCTCAATTCTGAACGTTGCGTGCACTATTTGAAAGAACCAGTGATTGTATACTGATGTGCTGGTTTAAACTTCGTGTAAATTGAAAATGGACCTTGTTGTGGCGTCTGCAACATTACGTGCCTATATTTTCCGTTAATCCGTAAATGTGTTGATACGTATCCTGTTGAAGATATTTTAGAAAACATATATGTATTTAATTGCTTTCTGGCATACCCCTTAAACTTGTACGAGTATTTGTGGTACTGAACCGTAAACATCTTTCCGTGAATATCGGTAGTTCCAATTGTGCACTTGTCTAAGAAGGAATGCTTGGTAATCGTTATTCTCTCCAGATCAGGCTTCGTACCTTTCGATATTCTACTAATATGATACCAAGTTCCTCTAAGTGAAGAGGGTGTGCTACTTCGGGTTTTTAAGAAAGCCGCATTAGCAGTTGTGCTAGTAGCTCCCAAACCAAGTCCAGCGGTCAATAAAGCAGTTGCAATGATTGTTTTTGTGTTCATGTATGTATTACCCCTCCAACAATATAATTAACAATCTAATTATACTGCTATCAGGGTTTGATAAAATGAATATTTTAAAGAAAGTTGATTTAAATACATGAAGAGCCCTCGTCAAATGGCGAGAGCTTCTTTTTGATCCTATTCAGTTCAGTAACTACCTTGAATAATTAGTTTCTTATTCGCAGTGACATACTTGCCATTCGTTAGCTGGTACCGAGTGGTTAAATTATGCTTAACAAGTTTCTTGACTCGCAAGTGAGTGCCCTTCTTAAAGTGCTTAGTTTGACCAATTAAACTTCTAGTCTTATACGAATAAACACCTTTAGGATTAATTACCGTGATCCGCTTGTGCTTGGGCATTGTCTTGTAATAGACGTTCACCACATACTTGCGGTTGGCAGTAATATAGCCCTTCTTGCCGTCAGTCTTGGAATGGTGGTTTACATCACGGACTTTGTAACGCAAGGCACCACCTTTTGACCGAGCATAACCCGTGACAACAAACATCGGTCGGTTGATTCGTTTCTGTTTAGGATAAGTGGCGATCCGTTGGGATTTTTTGAAATTGCCGTGTTTGTAAAGATAAATCTTCTTGGTAGCGTAGACAGCCGATCCTTTAACAGCCGCATAGTTTGGTAATGTTGGCGTGGCTGGTTTCTCAGTAGTCGTAGTGTGATTGTCATTGTTTGAGCCACCACCATTATTGTTTGGGACTGGTGTCGGCCCGGGTTGCGGATTTGGAGTTGCGCCTGTCACGTTGATAATTAGTTTTCCTTGTAAGGCTGCATTCCCACTAGTTGGCTTTTGGGTTGTAACTTCAACCGTATATTTACCCTTCTCGGAGCTAATCTTACCAATATTATCAACAGCGAATTCCTTATCATCAGGATCTTTGATGGTGAAATTATAACCAAGTGGCGTGTGACCATCGGAATTGACCGCCGAAATCTTCTGTTTCAAGTCATTCTCTGAAAACGCCTGATTCAAATACAGATTAATATCCGTAGTGTCCAACTTAGCTTGGTCAAGAAGAATGGTTAAGTCCAATGTCTTACTTGTACCATCTTTGCCACCATTGTTGTAAGTCAATTGATAAGTTCCCGGCTTCAAAGCCGCCATGGTATCTTTCGTAACTGGATTGCCATCGCTATCGGTGATTGTGACATTACTTTTATCATTAGCACCATTTTTGGTAGCTGAATTAATGACACTGGTTGGAACCCAATTTTTGGCTTGATTTCCTTGATACAGTGAAACTGGATTTTCATTCAGATCAAGGGTGTACTTATCCTTTATTGGAGTTGATTTTTGTTGCCATACATAGGTTTCTGGTTGTGGTTCTCCTTGAATTGGACGATCTCTAATAAAATCGCCTGTTGAAGCGTAAAGATGCCCTTGTGGATTATCTACCGTCCCATTGCCAACTGCTTGCCAGCCAGGACCAGTCGCTATTATTGGTATGTTGCCGTCAAAGCTTTTGTAGCCCACTTGATGCCCTGGTAATGTTTCCAAGGCAGAATTATCAAATTTGTTGCCTAGCTTAAGTTGGCAGAGTAGAGAATCGCCAGCAAACATGCCAGACAGACCAAACGCTGATGTCGCATCCACTTTAGACATATCAAAATTGGAAACGTCCAATTTTGTTAAGGCTTTGTCAGACGCAAACATATACCTCATATCTGTCACTTTAGACGTATCAAAATTGGGAATATCCAATTTTGTTAAGGCTTTGTCATTCTCAAACATATCCCACATACGTGTTGCTTGGGATGTATCAAAATTGGAAACGTCCAATTCCGTTAAGGCTTCCTCACCGGAAAACATATACTCCATATCTCTCACTTGAGACGTATTAAAATTGGAAATATCCAATTTTGTTAAGGCATTATCGTTAAGAAACATCTGGTTCATATTCCTCACTTTAGACGTATCAAAATTGGAAATATCCAATTTTGTTAAGGCATTGTCATTGCAAAACATAGAATCCATACTCGTCACTTGAGACGTGTCAAACTTGGAAACATCCAAATTTGCTAAGGCTTCGTCATTCTCAAACATACCCCACATATTTGTCACTTGAGACGTGTCAAACTTGGAAACATCCAAATTTGTTAAAGCGAGGTCGTTAACAAACATCTGGTCCATATCTGTCACTCGGGACGTATTCATGTCATCCAATCCTATTATATCAACAGCATGTTCCAAGCCTGCAAATAAACCCGACGAATCACTAGGAAGTGTTATAGGGCCTTGTATTTTTATATGAGTAATTGTTTTTTCTAAATCATCTTTGATAAACGGATTATCACCGCCAGTTCCAGTTGTAATATTATATTTTCCACCCGTTTCGCCGATAGTTAAAGTATCTCCAACTACCTTCCACGGGCATCCGTCCCAATCACCACTTGAAGTTGCTGTACTACCAGTTTGGTAGGACTTAATTATTGGTGTTTGACTGCCTATATCTGCCTGCGCTTTTGCTGAATATGTAAATGTTGATGCAGCACTGAAAGAAAGCGCAGCCATTGCTACATACAACCAATATCGATTATTCTTTATCATGTATTAACCCCCGTTTTCAAAACTACATACCCCTAGACCTGACTTCATGAAGGCAAGCCAATTAATTATAACTCAAAGTTAATTATATAACTTCATAACTTTTATGTTAACCAAATTATTATATATGAGTACCTATTTTATTGATTCCATAGGGCTGAATCAAGTTTCGATCTTAAATCAATCTTCTCAACCCTAATCCCATTTTAGTTTCTGGACTCGCTAAATTCCCTTTTAAATTTCACAAAAAGCGCCAACCATTGTGGTTAGCGCCTATTTGTTATAGAGTGCAGTTTTTCTTCAAGCGCATCAGTCAGTACTTCGCTAAAATTGAGTCCTTGTTCCCTAGCAGCGTCAGCAAGCACAACTGGAATCGTCACATTTTTGTGAACCGTGCGTTTCTTCATCTGGTTCAAATTCTGCGCCATATCAACATCGACCAAACTGACAACCTTATCGAGATTCTCAGCCTGGATCTTTCTAATGTCTGATGGTTAGGGATATATCGCATAGTCTGGTAAGGCAACTGCAATCGCGTCAGCCGTTTCTTTCATTGCGTCAGTTAAATTCTTTCCCTGTGAAACTGTATCAGGTATATCGGGGAAAGTTACCGTGTAGTAACCGTTATTATTTGTGTTATCAAAAATTGTTGGGTAAATAACATAATTAAGATTTTTCATAGTGTTACTAGGTTAACATAACTAAAGTCTCTTCATTCGGTGTTAATATTCAACCATGGCAACCTCTTTCGTTATAAGAGTAATGACTTGATGTTATTATGTAATTGATAAAAGAGGAGGGGATTGTTTTGAAAGCCCGCAAACAAGGGAACGACTTAGTTTTGAGTATTCCCAAACACTTTAAAGTCGCTGAAGGCACCGAATTTATGAGTATGCAAGGAGCTGATGGCAGCCTTATCTACACGCCTAAAGCTCCAAATATCTACCAAGATCCCAAATATGCTAAGACCAATCTAAGGTTTGTTCCGAAAGACATTGACGATGGCCCAGTCGGTCGGGAGGATGTTTAATGTCGATTAATTCAATTGGTAATTATAACTACCAAGGCTACACTCCTCGGCAAGGTGATCTGGTTTGATTTCGATCTCAGTGTTGGTCGTGAAATCAAAAAGCGTCGCCCAGCCATTGTGGCTAGCAGTGATGCGTTCAATCTGCAGACTGGTTTTGTAACCATCTGTCCCATTACCAGTACCATCAGGGACTTGCCGTTTTTCATCAATTTACATGGCACGGCTAAATCAATGCCTCACAGTTACGGACAATTGATTTCATGTCCAAGGATCGGCGCATTGAGTTTGTCGAAAAAGACACCGACATAGACTTCATGCAAACCGCAAAAGTCATTATGGACGGACTCGGCTTCGAGAAAACAATTAACAATCTTTAGTCATTCCAAATTTCTCCAAACTATTTATGTTACAGATATTAGTTTAGAAAATGATTATAATTTTTGTGATTAAATATTGTAGTAATTGAGTAAAATTAACGGATCAAAAAGCTCTAACCATTAAACTAACGAGGCCCTTCATACTTTATTTGATTACTTCAACGTATTTACCATTTCCAGTAATATAGCCGCCGGCCACGTGGTATCTCAAGGCGCCATGGAGTAATCGTAATTGTGAACTTTGAAGACTTTGACTCGGTTTCCTACGAACACGAATCGTGTACATGGTCTCAAAGATTGGGTATAATATACATACAGAATAAGTATAATATATTCGGAGGTGTTTCTATGCCAACTCAATCTGACGAAAAGAAACGAATTCAGGTCATGATGGATAAACAGTTAAGTGACGACGTTAACGATATCTTATCAGATCTGGGATTAAACCCATCTATTGTTATGAATGCCTTATATCATCGCATCGAAGCGGAAGGAAAGATTCCGTTTGACCTGTCATTAACTGATGAAGAGCGGGCCACTCATCATTTAACAAGTACAATCAAATCTCTAGACATTCCTGTCATCAAAGGCAAAAAGGCAGCTGAAAAGTTCTTGTTTGGAGACGATGATGAAAAATAATACAATTGCGATTGCCTTCATAACATATTCGGACCAGGTGGGAAAAGGAAAGACTCGGCCTGTCTTAATCTATAAACAAGACGATGCTCACTATCAATTGTTCAAGATCACCACAAAATATGAAACTAAATCGGAACACATAAGAAAGTTCTACTATAAAGTTCAGGAGTGGCAGGAGGCTGGTCTCAACCGCCCATCTTGGATCGATACCAGTACACTGGTTGATTTTCACAAAGAATGGCAGATTATAAAAGTCGGGAAGCTCCAACTCGATGACATTATCGGCCTCGACCAATTCTTAGAGTCGCATCGTACTGAATACTTGTAGCATTCAGTACAACTTGTGTGAAATTCAGTAAATTATTTATCCCCTTGAATCATTATCAACAAAAGCTACCTTCACTATGTTTGGCGACAAGCATAATGAAAGTAGCTTTTTATCAAGGATAAATTTTGGCATATGACTCATAAAGTTTTCTTTACTCACTGTACCCGCACAATCACTTTTCCAAAGCTATGATGGCCATCCATAAACGCCTGGGCATCAGCGGTGTGAGCCATGGGACACTCTGATATCTTCTTTCTACACTTAATATGATATGCCTATCTGTGTTGATCATCGACACATGAGTGTATTATGCGAACAGGTTTTTCACTTTCATATATAAAATTTGCCCATAACTCCAGGCCCAAATTGTCAAGAGTTACTCATAATTCACTTGGAGTTCTGGGAAGTCAGATGCAACCGTCTACTATACGAATACCAAGAAGAATGCTTATATTGGGAATTATCATTTTTGAATTTTTTTAATTTGCAGATTCTGCTGTTAACAACTGATGATCAATTAAATTCAGATAGATGAATAATCCTCCCAGCAACAAGCAGGCGACAATCGCCAGCAAACCGCCAATAACCGGGTTGGTTAACGGGTTGGTCGTCGTAATACTGAGCATCAAGTCAACCATGAAATGTAGGCCAACACACCATCTAAAGCCATTCGTCATCATTCGAACACAGAAAAACACTAAGGAAAGTAATAGATTTAAGCCAAACTCTAATCCAAAGACAGTTAAACTCAACTTTGTCATTCCTAATATGTAAGGTACTGCAATCAATGACGCATCAAGAAATGACGTGATTAGAGCAGTTACGGTTATTTTAAAGCTAATACTATCGTAATACTCAATAATTTTTAGAATGGCGGACGTAAATAGCCCTCTAAAAATATATTCTTCTGAAATGGCGGACGAAAGCGCCAGAATTCCAGCCCCAACAAGCATTTTAGAAGAATGTGCAAAGTGAAAAGGAAGATCCTGAAGAAAGATGAACACCACTAACCCACAAATTATCATCGAAGCATAATGAATCATTTTTTTATTAGCTACGATATTCTTCTTGAAAATTCGCCCCGTTCCCAGTAAATGCCAAGTTTCAAATAAAACAAATATCGAATATATCAGCTGAATGGTTCCATTCGAAACTAAAGAGGCATCTGACACGAATGCACTGATAAACATTTGGAAGATAAAAAGGATTATTGCAACTAATATTTGCTCACCGCCAGAGCTCTTACTATCTTCAATCATGCTCACCACTCCTTACCGTATTAACAATTTTCCTTATGGGAATATACATCAAAAATAAAGGCCCAAAAATGATTACAACTAAATTAAGAACAAAATTTTTAAAATAGTTGAAGGCTGAATCCGAAACCCCTTTATACGACTGCGTTTGCGAATACATAAATTCCCAGGGATTTGAGGTCACACCGTTTGCGGACCAAGCCCTGTTCTTATGGTTAGCCTGAATATCTGAATGGTGCATTTTAAGTGCCTTATCTTTATAAGTCTCAAATTCAACCTTATCGTCTCGGTATATGTGGGAGTACCAGTGCCGGACAAGCGGAATTGTGATTACATAATCAGCAAAAAAATACCAATCTAATGGTGATAAATTAAGCTTTACAGTCATTTTTGCTGGGTTAATTGTCGTATACAAGTACGATAACCTGAGAGCCCCATCATACAGATACACAACCAATAGAGGCATACTACCACTTAGTATGCCCTTAAGATATTCAATGATCACTTTGACAGTTTTCACCCTATCATCACCTTCATTTGAATATCATTATTATAACTCGCTTTGAAATCTAATCAAATTCTAATATGGCTTAATTAGCATTCGCTTCCATAAGTGCTGTGGAAATTAATACCTACTAATCCACCCGCACAATTACTTTTCCAAAGCTATGATGGCCATCCATAAACGCCTGGGCGTCAGCGGTGTGTTGCAGATCAAACACTTTTCTTGGCGTCACATCAACATGTTTCTTGTCGATCAGGTCGAATAATTCATCGAAGGTGGCTTGGTTCAGCGCGCCTGATTCAAAGCTGGTGAGGTAGGCGCCCTGTAATTCGGAAATTGGTTCGAAGTCTTTAAGGGTCCACACGCCGCCTAATTCACCGGTCATGCAGACAATGCCATCGGTCTTGGTCACCATCATTGAATTTTTCAAGGTGGTTGCGCCGACCAGCTCCAACACGCGGTCAAATTGCGAGCCATCTGTCTGCAACTTGTTATCCTCATCGCGGATTACGGCGTCAAAGCCATTTTCTTTCAATTCCTCGGCTTTTTCCATATGCCGAGTGGAACCAGTGATTTCAATTTCAGGCACCATTGCCCTGGCTAAGCGAGCGGCCGCAACACCGACTCCACTGGTTGCGCCCCGGATCAGTAAACGATTACCAGACGCCAATTTCAATTTTTTCAACGACCCATAAGCTGTCCCACAGGTTTCTGGAACGGCTGTTAGATCGTCCCAGTTCAGATCAGTGTGAACAGTATAAATGTGCTTATTGGGCAGCAAGGTGTATTCAGCGTAACTGCCATCAAATTCACGGCCCATGCCGCCCATAACTGAAATCACCCGTTGACCGGGATGTAGTCGACTTGGATCAGTGGTTTTGACGACTTCACCAACGCACTCAATCCCTAAAATCCGCGGTAATTTGACAGTCGGCGACCACCCATTTCGGGTAAAGATTTCAGATCGGTTAACCCCGAATCCTTTGACCTTGACCAACGTCCAGCCAGCCTTCACTGTTGGCATCGGCACGTCTTCATATGACAATACATCCGGTTCTCCCGGTTTTCGCAATACAATTGCTTTCATTAGATACGTCTCCCTCCTAAAATAAGTGAGCGGAGTAAAGCGATTAGAAACTGGATCCTAAGTCTCCTTCGGCAGAAATCCCTGGCTTTGGGATTTTGTCGAAGGTGCTTAGGAGGAAGTTTCTGCTTTACGCAGCTGTCCTACACACTCTGCCTAGCAATAATTTTAAACGGGGTAAAGGTTGATTTGGCAGCCTTTGCCGGTTGATTAATAATCCGCTGCATCCCCCGAACCCCCATCTCGAAGAATTCCTGAGTGACGCTGGTTAATTGAGGTCGCACGATGCTGCAAAGTTTCGTGCCATCAACGCTCATCACTGCCAAGTCAGCCGGAATTCTCAATCCATAATCCTGCGCCTGATTCATCACGCCAATTGCGGCCAAATCACTGGATGCGATCACCGCGGTCACTTCCGGTTCACGACCATATTGTTTCATAGCATTAACGCCGTCTTCGTAGGCAAAATCACCGCCGAGAACCCAGGCCGAATTCAATTGCAACCCATTGTCGGCCATGGCCTGACGGTAGCCGTCCAACCGCAACTGACCGGTCACAGAGTTTAAATCCGCTGCGGCAAAACCAATTTCGGAATGACCCTTATCGACCAAATACTTGGTGGCTTGATAGCCGATCTGAAAATCGTCAGAGGTAATGAACGGCAATTTCCGATTTTTAAGGGTGATCGATAGGAACTGATACGGAATATTGGCATTCACTAACAGGTCCTCGTTAGCCGGATTAAGGTCAACCGCGACCAACAAAATCCCCATCACCGACCGCTCGATCACGGTTTCCAAAGCTTTCCGCTCCATCTGGGGATCTTTTTCGCCAGCATACAAAATAATCACGTTTAAATCATGCTGACGAGCTTCTTGCTGAATGCCATCAATGATCTGGTCGGAAAAGTTCGTTTGGGTTGAGCTGACGATGACCGCAATCACCTTGCTGCGGCGGGTAACCAGTTCAACGGCAGCCGTATTTTTTTGATAGCCAAGTTTTTTGGCTGTTTTTTTTACCTTTTTTGCCGTTTTCTCGGAGTAAAATTCTGTCTGCCCAGACAGCACCCTCGAAACTGTGGCAGGAGAGACCCCTGCTTGTCTGGCAATATCTTTAATTGTGACCGCCATGATTGCGCCACCTCTCTTTTATGTATGTTACAAAGTTTTACTGGGATCATTAACGTCAACCGTTTTACAATGTCAATCTCATTTTACCACAGTAAACGACGCCTAAATTTTTAGTAAAACACAAACGTTTGTGATATTGATACAAAAGGTTTGCAAACGTTTTCTTCGGGTGCTATTATAATCGTTGTAAACGTTTCCTTGCAATATATTTATTGGCCAAGTTGCTGGGAGGGTTCACGGGGAACGGTCGTGTAAAGCGAAATTCCTACCTAAACACCCTTTTTCAAAATTCCTGAAGTAGGAGCTTTCGAAAAAGAGACTTGGGTTTCTAACCGCTTTACTCCGCTCACTTATTTTTTAGGAGGAATCATTATGGACGCAAAAGCAAAAGCTGACAATGGTGACGTTAAAACTGAACCTAAAAGTTTTGCATCCCACTTGCCAAGTTTGAAAGTAAGTACGATTTTTGCAATGACGTTTGGCTTTTTCGGGGTTAACATGGCGTTCTCGCTTCAGCAATCACAAATGGGGCGAATTTTTCAAACCATTGGCGCCAACCCGAATAATTTAGGCTTTTTCTTCATCTTGCCACCGCTAGCCGGAATGGTTATTCAACCTTTAATCGGTAAATACTCCGACCGCACTTGGACCCGTTTTGGAAGACGCATGCCGTATTTATTTATTGGCGCACCCGTCGCAGCAATTGTTTTGGTATTACTTCCTAACGCCGGTTCATTTGGATTCGGTTATGGTTCGGCAGCCGCACTGTGGTTTGCCGCTATCGCCACCTTGTTCATGGACCTGTCATCCAACGTTTGTATGCAACCATTCAAGATGGTCATTGGCGACATGGTCAACGAAGACCAAAAAGATATGGCCTGGTCCTGGCAACAATCCTTCTCCAACCTTGGTGGGGTTCTCGCTAGCCTGGTGCCATTCTTCCTCGCATTCATCGGCCTTTCCAACGTCGCTCAAAAAGGTGAAGTGCCAATCACCGTTAAATTAGCCTACTACCTGGCCGCAGCCGTTCTGTTGCTGACCTCGTTCTACACGATTGCCAAGGTTCACGAATACAATCCAGAAGAATATGCTTTATATCACAACATTGACTTAACCAAGCAAAAGAAGCAGCCTAGTCTTTGGGAATTAACCAAGAAAGCACCCCGGGTCTTCTGGGAAATCTCAATTGTTCAATTCTTTACCTGGTTTGCCATTCTCTACTCTTGGACCTACGCTGCCGGTGCCATTTCCTTGAACGTTTGGCACACCTCCAACCCGTCATCAGCCGGTTATCAAGCCGCTGGTAATTGGTACGGCGTGCTTACCTGCATCCAAGCCGTTGCTTCAGTTCTCTTCGGTTTGTTAGTACAAGCACGGACTAAACCAGAACACCGAAAAGCTTGGTACGTCTTTGGTTTACTTGCTGGTGCCCTTGGCTTCATCCTGATCTTCTTCATCCACAGCAAATGGTTGCTCGTTTTGCCATTCTGCCTGATCGGAATCACCTATATCACCATGAACACCCAACCATTCTCACTCTTAACAGAGGCTTTGAACGGTGAAAATGAAGGGGCTTACCTGGGACTCTTCAATTGTGCAATTTGCTTGCCACAAATTGCCGCATCCCTTTGCAGCTTCTTCATCTTCCCAATGGTTGGCCACTCAATGCCAGCAATGTTCTTAGTTGGCGGAGTTTCACTAGTACTCGCTGCATTTTCAGTTCGCTTTATCCACTCAAGACTGAGTGAACCAGTTAAACTATAATAACGAGAAAGAGGAGAATTCAATATGACCCACAAATGGTGGCAAAATGCCGTAATTTATCAGATTTATCCACAAAGTTTTCAGGACAGCAACAATGATGGAATTGGTGATCTTCATGGAATCATCAAGCGCCTGCCTTATTTAAAGAAGCTTGGAGTTGACGTCCTTTGGTTGAACCCAATTTATCAGTCCCCTCTCAAAGATAACGGCTACGATATTGCCGATTACGAGAAAATCTTACCAGAATATGGCACGATGGCGGACTTCGACGAATTGTTGAAAGAAGTCCACGCCCACGGATTGAAATTACTGATGGACCTCGTGGTTAACCACACTTCCGATCAACACCGCTGGTTCCAAGAAAGCAAACAATCCAAGGATAACAAGTACGCCGACTACTACATGTGGCACGATCCAGTTGACGGTCATGAACCCAACAACTGGCACGCAGCCTTTGGTGGCAGTGCCTGGACGTACGTTCCGGAACGGGGTCAGTACTACCTGCACCTCTTTGCCCCTGGTCAACCCGATTTGAATTGGGAAAACCCAGCCGTTCGGGAATCCGTTTGGAACATCATGCGATTCTGGTTGGATAAAGGAATCGATGGCTTCAGAATGGACGTCATCAACCTGATTTCCAAACCTGAAGGCCTTCCGGATGCACCTGAACCCGGCACCTACCCACTCACGGAGGGTCTGGTTGCCGATGGGCCTAAGTTGAACGACTATCTCCGCGAAATGAACGACAAGGTGCTTTCCCACTATGATGTCATGACGGTTGGTGAAATGCCGAGTTCAAAGCCAGAAGACGCCATCAACTACACTGGCCTCGACAGTCATGAACTGAACATGGTCTTCCAGTTCCAGCACGTTGCTTTGGAGCCCAATCCGGACAAACGCTTAGGCAAATGGAATGATCAGCCGGTCAAGTTACCGGAGTTGAAGAACGCCCTCTCCCGTTGGCAAAAAGCCTTAGATGGCAAGGGTTGGAACAGTCTCTACTGGAACAACCATGATCAACCTCGGGCAGTGTCCCGCTTCGCCAACGATGATCCAAAGTACCGGGTTCGCGCCGCTAAAATGCTGGGTACCACCCTTCACATGATGCAAGGAACGCCATTTGTCTTTGAAGGTGAAGAGCTTGGCATGGCTAATGTGCACTACACCAGCATTGATCAGTACGAGGATCTCGAATCAATCAACGCCTATCGCGAGTTGGTTGAGGAAAAGAAGCTGGTGGATGGGCCAACCATGCTGAAGTATTTGGCTAATATTTCAAGGGATAATGCTCGCACCCCAATGCCATGGGACGATGGCAAGAACGCCGGCTTCTCAGATGCAAAACCATGGTTTGCCTTGAATCCAACTTATAAGGAAATCAATGCCAAAGCGGCTGTTGACGATCAAGATTCCGTCTTCTACCACTATCAAAAGCTGATTCAGCTCCGTCACGATTCCGACTTGATTAAGTTTGGAACCTATGATGAAATCGATCCTGACGACGCCGAAGTCTTTGCTTACCGGCGTCATTATGAAGGCAAGACGTTGCTGGTAATCAGTAACTTCACTGCCAACTCGGTGACCCGGGATTATGATCAGGGGAAAGCCGACAAACTCGTCATCAGCAATTACGATGATGATCAAGGCACGGAATTACGCCCCTATGAAAGTAAGGTCTATGTATTTAACTAGAAACACAATATATTCGGGCATAAAGAGTCTTCTCAACTGATGGGGAGGCTCTTTTACTCTTTGTTTAATACCGCAGGAATCCATTGACCTATCGGCATAATATTTTGGTTAGTTATTATTTCGATATATAATGCAATTAGTTATATTATTTGATCGGAGGTGCTGCCAATGGATTACTGGTTATATCAACTGGAATGGGTGCTGCGACTGTTTGTGGCCGCTATTTGCGGTGGCGCGGTCGGTTATGAGCGCAAAGTCCGCTTGAAAACTGCCGGCATCCGAACCCATATGCTGGTGGCCGTCGGTGCCGCCCTCTTCATGATTATTTCTAAATACGGCTTCTTTGATTTAACCGGCCATGCCACCGACATCAGCTTGGACCCATCCCGGGTGGCTTCACAGGTTGTCACTGGAATCGGGTTCATCGGTGCCGGCGCAATCATGACCAGAAACCACAAAATTGACGGTTTGACCACTGCGGCCGGCTTGTGGGCAACGGCGGCAATTGGGTTGGCTATTGGAGCGGATATGTATGTCATCGGGATTGCCGGTACGCTGTGCATTCTGATCACCCAAACAATTGTCCGCAGAATCAAGGCGCTGAAACGCTACCCGAACCGCACCATGATCCGCCTGCAAGTGACCTTCACTGGAAAGCTAAACGATATGGATGCCCTGCCGAGACGATTGCAAATTATCGGCAGCAGCAATGTTCGCATGCGAATCTTGGCATATAAGCCAGATTCGTTCTCACTAGAAATGCAAATTAGATTAATAAGACGAACAGATCCTGATGATTTCATCATGAAGATGAGTAATTTGGCGGATGTGAAGAAGATTGATGTGTTGGATTAAAAGCAGAGTGTGGAACCAAGCAGCAATCAGTCCATAAGTTGCCATCAGAAAAAATCCTGTACTTGGGATTTTTACTGATGGTGCTTATGGGCAGATTGCTGCTTGGTGGAACACGTTTCGGCTATGTTGCCAGAGCGCGACGAGACCCGGTTTGACCCCGGAGCATAAGCAGAATCAGCCAATGATGAACGCTTTTTGTTCATTGTTGGTTGGTTTTGCTTATGCAGTAGGGGTCAGGGTCGTCGGAGCGCGTTTCCACTACATAATGGCGTACCAATCCAAAGTATCTTAGAAACCTATCAAAGATTTCTACCATAGTGGCATACTAAACCCACTATCCATAAGTAAATTACTATCCAATACCCCCCACCAATCCTTGAAGCCACCGCACAAATCATGTATTATAACTATGTGAAAAGTGACTGCCAGTGTGCGAGACCGACAGCCACAAACGTAATTACGGATGATTTGGGCGAAGCTAATCTAAATGATTAGCTTTTTTTATTAGGTAATCCGCTCGCGCAAACGTTAAGCTTGCTTGTGCGGTTACCCAAATCATCACGGCGACTTGCGCCGGGACGGCCTCCTAATCTTTCCAATTGGCATGGCACCTCACCTCCGTGGGCATTTTACTGAGGGGTGGGCACCGTAACTCACTAAGCCAGAGTTGATTAGGTGCTACCTAAGTCTCTTGGCCATCTTTAGTTTTAACAGGCGATTAGTTCGCAACACAATCATTTTTTGCTACCGATTTTCTTGCGTGTTTTGTGATATACGACCTATTTAAATATATGTCGTGTGTCAAATTCATGATGCTATTCCAAGGAATTCTTCAAAATCATTTAAAAACTGGTCCCACATAAAAAAGCCTATCAGCAAAAAACTGATAGACTTTTTTCGTAATGCTATTTAATTACCTTAACATACTTGCTATTCGCAGTTACATAACCACCAGCAACTGCATAACGCTTAGCACCAAAGGTCGTGGCTGAGTATGGATGTGAGTATTCCCACTTCTTAACTTTCAACACAGTGCCGTTCTTGATATGCTTTGTGCGTTTACCGAA
The DNA here is from genome assembly GCF_001436255.1 of Lentilactobacillus rapi DSM 19907 = JCM 15042. Classification (GTDB taxonomy): domain Bacteria; phylum Bacillota; class Bacilli; order Lactobacillales; family Lactobacillaceae; genus Lentilactobacillus; species Lentilactobacillus rapi. The sequence goes on from NZ_AZEI01000075.1 coordinate 16,791, forward strand.
GTTGGCGTTGTTGTAACGGTAAATGGCTTTCTTAACTTTAATCTGTTTAGGTTGTTTCTGACTACCAGCAATCACAAGTTTGCGGTTTCCGGTAATGTAGTGGCCGTTGCTCAAGAGATAACGGGTGGTTAAGTTATGCTTAACAAAGCCCTTCACTTTGAGTTGCGTGCCTTGTTTAAAGTTCTTAACCTTACCAGACAAATTCTTGTTCTTGTATTCATTGACACCACTTGGATTAATGACCGTCAGTGTCTTATGCGAACTGTGATAGTAAACGGGACGAACGTAAGCGTAGTCAGCGGTAATGTAACCTTTCTTGCCAGCGGTCTTACTGTGATGGTTGACATCCCGAACCACGTACCGCAAGTTGCCAGCTTTAGACTTCGCGTAATCCGTTACCACAAACATTGGTCGATTGATCCGTGGCTTCTTAGCGTAGCTCGCAATTCGTTCGCTCTTCTTGAAGTCCTTGTTGCTGTACATATAGATCTTCTTTAAAGCGTAAACAGCTTCACCCTTCTTGGCAATGCCTGGAGTTGAAGGCTGCATGGTAACCGTTGGCGTTGATGGCGTCGGCGTTGGAGTCGGTGTTGGTTGCGGCGTCGGTTCTGGTTTAGGCCTGGACCTGGGTTTGGTGGTGTAGGATTTGAATTTTTCGTGTATTCATAGGTAACTGTTTTTCCTGTTTCACCTAATGTTCCAGTGACCGGATCAGAACCCGCCTTAACATCTTTATACGTGTAACCATTAATATTGATCTTATAATCCTTGGAAACATCATACGGATCATCAACAATACCTGGATAATTCTTATCCGTCTTAAGTGGGAAGGTCTTATCAGGTGCAATTGTTTGTTGGGTTGCAGCATCAACATAATGAACCGTGACCGGCTTTGCTAACTGACCATATACATAAGTAAATTCTTGATTGCTATCAGTAAACTGGCTTGGAATTGTCCCTTCAGTTTTAATCCAGCGATATTCATGATTATTAAACTTAATATTATCGTGGCTTGGAGCTGAGTATGAATCATGTAACGCCCCACTCTGCTCATCATCAGGCTTAATTTGATTACCATTCTTATCTTGATAATGAACTGTAATTGTTGTCTTATCATGATAGTTATCATCTAGACGATAAGGTTGAATGTACCAACCTTGATAACTATATGATGTTTGATTAGGAAGAGTTTTATTCCATATTACAGTCATATACCCAAGATTATTCGTCGAATCGTAGTTTTTCTTCAGATTAGTCCAAGCAACTTTTGTCGTTGTCGTTGTAGCAGAATCCTCGTCAGCAGTACTCTTATAATCTATACCAAGCCCCCTGTTGTTCATCCATGAGTCAGGATCCGTGCTTGCTACAGGATAATACTTCACCGGAACATTGGCCCCATCAACTCCCTTAATGTACTTAGATTGCATATAATTGCTTGTTGTATTGGGATTTATAGTGATTTCAGGTGCAATATAGATCTGATTTCCAAACTGATAAGTGTTCGACTCCGACGTTGGAATTGAAAGCTTTAATGGTGACGCATCAATTATGTGATTTTGTTGTAGTTGAGTCGAATATATTAATTGAACCCCATTGATTACCTCAGTTATGTTATTAACCAAACTCTTATCGGACAAAGGACTTATATCATATATACTATCCATTTCGGCATCAATGGCCTTAAACTTGGTAAGGCTTCTAAGAGCTTCTAAGTCAGATAATTTTCCTATCGAAGTAATTCCCCAATTTTCGGACGCATTGAAATCAGGAGTCGTGTAAATCATCCTGAGTTCAGTAGCGTATTGAAGCCCTTCAAGGGACTGCATATTAACCGTATTCTCATAATAACTTTTGTCTGTACGTTGTGTAATAAATGAAGCATTCATCGATAAAACATTATTCTTCAACCAATCTTTTGTTATTTGATCCGGAGATGAAACAGGGTTAGTTGAATTTTTGTACTGTTTAAGAATTAATTGTTGTAAATTTTTATCTGGCATCCATTCATCGATATACGGGTTACCAGTTTTCGAATCCGTCCCCTTTGCATCTGCAGGAATGCTGGCAGCATAATCAGAACTAACCCATTCAGGATAGGTTGCTTTCAACCATGCATCATGCTGCGCCGCAGTTCCACCAACCCAATTACCTTGTGGATCGGTGTAACTATTCGGCCAAACATAAGAATCAGCAGCTAGAGCGCTCTGCTGCCCCCCCCCATCATATTAAACGATAAACCAAACAAAACTGTTGCCACGGCAATTATAACGGTTTTAAGAAGCCATCGCAGTTTTGTCCTTTGGTGATAATTCATATTATCCATAACAATATTCCCCCTTGAATTTTATATATAGTATATACAAATAATGTATACACTTGTATCCCTCTAACAATCTCATTCTAACATAAAGCGATTACAAACTGGTCAACAGATAATAAAAAAGTCACCCTCACCATCCCTACAGATGAATAAGTGTGACTCCATAAAACCTCATATTCAGTTGAAAATCTATCTCTGCGCTTCTTGGGCCACAATCTCCGCCTCATCGGCACCCTTCTTAGATGACCCGATTCGGTGTTCGAGATATTGTGACAACAGCGACAGTGAGTAGCAAACGATAAAGTACATGACCGCAAGTGCCAGGAACATTGGGATCGTGTAGTTGGTGTTCTGTCCGTAAATGATCTGGGCGTGATTCATCAGATCCGGCAGCACAATGATCGTCGCCAATGACGTATCCTTAACCAGCGAAATAAATTGGCTGACAATCGCTGGGATCATATTCTTAACGGCTTGTGGCAGGATAATGTACCGCAGTGCCTGCCAATAGGACATCCCGGTGGAACGGGCCCCTTCCATTTGACCGACTGGAATTGAATTAATTCCAGCCCGGACAATTTCGGCGACCATCGCTGACTCAAAGACCGCCATGGCAATGACCGACGCCCAAATTGGATCCGGCTTGAAACCGATGTTTGGTAAGCCAAAGTAGGTAAAGAAGATTATCAAGATCAATGGCAGGTTCCGAATGATATCAATCAAAAACCCAACGATTGCCGAGACATACTTAATCTGAACATACCGGATCACTCCTAGAATCAGCCCAAATATGTAACTCAGGATGATCGAAAGGACTGAAACCAGAATCGTGACCCAGGCCCCTTCAAGAAGGAACCGGATGTTAATCCACGAATATGCACCTAAAATAGTTAACATATTATCATTCCTCCTTTAAGCCAATTTCTTTTCAAGGTAGCGCATGTAATAACTCAACGGCAAGGTCAAAATTAGGTACAATACCCCAACACAGAGGTAAGTGCTCATACTTTGCAATGAATCAGAAGCAATCACATTACCTTGATACATCAAATCAAAGCCGGCAACAAAGGCCAGGACTGATGAATTCTTGACCAGGTTAATAAACTGGTTGCCCAATGGTGGAATCACGTACCTAAATGCCTGGGGCAACACGATGTATCTCATTGACTGCCAGAAAGACAAGCCAGTTGAACGAGCCCCTTCCATTTGACCAGGGTCAACGGATTGAATCCCAGAACGAACCGTTTCGGCGATAAAGGCTGATGAATAGAGAATCAGACCAATTGTCCCGGAAACAAACCCGCTGATTTCAACGATATACATTGGAATGACCACGTAGAAGAACATGGTAATAACCAATAATGGAATGTTTCGGAAAACTTCGATGTAAATTTTCGCAATCACTCTAAAGAACTTGTTAGGCACAACTTCTAGGATGGCAAACCCTGAGCCGATGATTAACGCAAATACCAAGGCGATAATACTGCACAGGAGCGTCTGCCCTAATCCATATAGGAGCGCACCACCATAATTTTGAAATATACTAATCATCGTTCTGCCCCCTTGAAGTCAAAGCCTTTAACTTTATGGAACCACTTATAAAGCAGCTTGTTATATTGGCCAGAATTTTCGACCTTGGTCAAGGCACTGTTCATGGCATTTCTCAGCGGTACCTGACCCTTATCAACCGCAATCCCATATGGTTCCTTGGTGAATGTTCCACCAACTACGGAATAACCGGGGTTTTCAATCGACATCCCATAAAGAATCCCGTTATCAGTGGTCAAGGCATCCCCTTGCCCAGACTTCAGGGCAGTTAAAGCTTGCGAGTAATCTGACAACTGAAGCACTTTAGCTTTAGGGGCAAACTTAGCAATGTTTTGAACGGAGTTAGACCCCACAACGCCAAGAACAACGGCGCCCTTCTTATTCAAATCATGCACATTCTTAATTGGGCTGCCATTCTTAACCAGAATTGCTTGCCCAGCGTCAAAGTATGACCGGGAAAAATCAACCTGCTTGGCCCGTTCAGGAGTGATGGTCATCGTCGCCATAATCGCATCGATATTCCCGTTTCGAAGTAATGGCATTCGCGTTTGGCTGGTAACTTGAATGAACCGCGCTTTACCATCCTTACCAAGGATCTGCTTGGTCATGGCCTTGGCGAGATCAATTTCAAATCCCTTAATCTGATTATCCCGAACATCCATCAAGCCAAACAGCTTGGTGTCAGCTTTAACACCCCAGGTAATGGTCTTCGTCTGTTGGTCGTCTTTAAGCACATTCTTCTTGGAAGCCGAACTGCTGCACGCACCCAACGACACGACCATCACAGCTAGGGCAACTAATAACCCTATCTTTGAAAAAATCTTTTTCATGATGTGACCCTCCAATACCAATTTTAGTGGGTAATAATCTTACCAAGAAATTGTCGTGCACGTTCATTGGTAGGCTCACCGTTAAAGAATTTCTCGCTACTGTCATCTTCCAAAATGTGACCGTCGTCCATAAAGACAACCCGGTTGGCAACTTCACGCGCAAATCCCATTTCGTGGGTAACCACCAGCATGGTCATATCTGAGTCGGTGGCGATATCCTTCATAACGTTCAAAACATCGTCAATCATTTCAGGATCAAGGGCACTGGTTGGCTCATCAAACAAGAGGCACTTAGGCTTCATAGCCAGTGAACGGGCGATCGCAATTCGTTGTTGCTGACCACCTGATAATTGAGCTGGCAACTTGTTCGCCTGACTCCGAAGGCCGACTTGATCCAATAACTGCATCGCAACCTTTTTGTTTTCATCTTCCGGTCGATGCAATACGATCCGAGGCGCCAACATGATGTTCTCCAAGACCGTCTTATTTGCATACAGATTAAAATGTTGGAAAACCATCCCGACGTTCTTGCGAATTCGATTCATATCTGTCTTACGGTCGGCCAAATCCTGGCCATTCACAATTAATTTACCTTCTTGAATCCGTTCAAGACCATTAACCGTCCGAATGAGGGTTGACTTTCCAGAACCTGAAGGGCCGATCAGAACAACGGTTTCGCCTGCTTCAATTTTTAAATTAATGTCCTTGAGGGCGTGAAAGTCGCCATAGTACTTTTGGACATCTTGAAATTCGATCATTGCCATGTCTTTCTCCTCCAATATACTAGGCTTCATTAAAATCGCCTAAGAATGATACTAATTCCATATTATGTTAAAAATCCTCATTGGTCAAAAAATTGTTACAAAAGTTTTACTTGATTGTGATCATTCCGTAGCACAGCCAAAAAAGCAAACCTTCAGATTAATAAATTCGGGTATCGATTGAATAATTATATCGAATATTTTATGAAAATACAAATGGGCACTAATAACGGTATTGTTTATAAGCATAAGCGTATAATTATACCTCTTTAAGCAAAAACAGCCACGCATCCCAGAAAACAGAATGCATGGCCGTTTTAATTTAAATTGTGGGCTCAAATCACCTTTGATCCAAACTCAGCATTTCGAGCGTTACCTTAAATTCACGATCGTTTCTTGTAGGCAACTGACGCCCGAACCGTGTACTCCTGGGGGGCTTCAATCACGCCGGAGCGGCCGATCTGCTTGTAGGGGTCGCCAACCAAAGTGACTGATGCGAGGTACAATTTCACTTCCGACAAATCAAGGGAGCGAACCGATTGCAGCCCTACCCGCTTAATTTCGCCGACTGGAAAAATCTCAGATTGATTCATGCCGCAGTAGACGATCATTGACAATCCCTGCTTACGCATTTCAAAGTAAGGCATTAACACGTCTTTGCCGATTGCGTAGATTGGCTTGCCATCGTTGACCTTCAGCAACTCGTAAATCTTGCGGTCACTCATGCCGTCGTAATCAGTGGTAAATAAGCCCTCCTGTTCCATTTGGGCCGCTAATCGATTGATGTTTTGCTGCTCTGAGGCAGTGACTTCAATCTTAGCCGGCAATAGATGAGAATCATCAAACAACCCATTGGCGGCAATGTTACTCCGCCTCGTTTCCGGGACCACTGTCGACCCCATCCGTGAATTCACCTGGGTCTCTTGAGGGTGTTCCTGAATGTGCAGCCACTTGGCCAATTTTGGTGAAATATCAAACCAGGGTTGCTTGGTTGTAAAATAATAGAAGAAATTACAAATGGTGAAGTACAACAAAATGATCGCAACCGCCAGAATCAGCGAGCCTTGTTTCAAGTAGCTATTTTTCAAGAACCGGAAGCTAATATAAAACAAATAAAGGTCACCAAAGGCTCCCAGGATTGTGTAGATGCGGCTCTTTAATTTGACATTAATATTAAAATAACCGAGGTAATGATTGACCATGTCTAAAAAGCTAAACATTATTGATTACCTCCTTCACCATCCTGCGTGGTGGTTGTATTTCCCGCAGTTGTTGTGCCAGTATTGCCACCGGTGTTGCCCGTGGTTGTATTGCCAGTTGTGGTGTTGGCATTATTATCCGTTGTGCCCGTCTGAGTGTTGTCATCATTATTCGTCTGAGTATCACTCTTATTAGTGGTGCCACCGGTTGTTGTTGATTTATTGGTATTACTCTTGCTACCAATAGTACCAGTTGTTGATTTTTTAGTGCCAGTCGTTTGATTGGTATCGGTATCGTCAGTCGTTGTATCGGTATTATTTGATTCTTCTTTTGCTGAAGAAGCCTTCTTGGATTCCTCGGCCGCTTTCTTTTCAGAGGATTCTTTAGCAGCTTTTTCAGACGATTCCTTAGCCTTCTCTTTTTCCTTCTGGGCGTCAGAATCTGACTTCTTTTTAGGTGTACCAAATATTTTATTTGACGTATTTTTTTGATTGGTCGTCTGAGTGGTAGTAGGCGTTCCTTCATTAGTGGACGTTACCTTATTAACCACGACGTTTGTAGCTCCGAGTGCGAGCGAAATTGACAGAATCGCAAACGGTGTTATTAATGGCGGAATTCTATTATCCATTCACAAAAACTTCCTTATTCAGATTTGGTAGACCAATTATCGCACATTAGTTTGAACGATTGGTAAATTTTTATTTAATTATTCGTTAAGTTGAGCGCATTCAGGACACAGGCCATAAATCTGGAAAAGGTGACCAGTCACTTGGCAGCCCTGCAATTGATTAACGATTTCCTGGCTCAGAGGGCAGTCTTTCAGCTCAATCACCTTGCCGCAATTGCTGCAAATAAAGTGATGATGGTGTTCATGTTCAAAATCACATTGAAATTTAACTGAGGCTCGGTCACCTTGAACTTGGCGCTCAACGATTCCCAGGTCCGCAAACTCGGAAATATTGCGATAAATTGTGTTGTGGCTCATATTAGGGAACGTCTGGCGCATGAAGTCATCAATGCTGGTGACTTCAACGTACTTCTTTTTGGCCGTGTTAAATAGAAATTCAAGCATAGCTGTCCGTTGTTTCGTGATTTTTAAATGATTGCTTTTTAATACGTTCGTTGCTTCTTTGACTGTTGAAGGCATTCTATTCACCTCGTGATATTGTTGGGTGGGATTCACTTGCTTGAGTTGACTTGGACTGGGTTACCCAAAACGCGAATCGCACTTTCGTTATAGTAACAATTACTATTTAAGTGCATACTATCACATTTAGTTCCTTGCAACAACTATCCCATCGGTTCAATTAAATACTGAGTGACAATCTTATCAACTTTACGCTGAGTTTTGCCGAGATCCCAGTTCACGATTTCATAGGCCTTACCTTCCAGTTCTTCAGGCATTTCCAAGTCGCGAAGATATTCCTTACTATGGATGCGTTTAGCCACCATCGCCGAATTGTCGCCGCGGCAAGCCATGCGTTTTTGCAGCTCTGTCGTGTCACCGACCTTGAGATAGATGATCACCGCTTGATCGCCGAGCTTTTGCTTATATGTAATCGCCCCCGCTGTGTCCAACACGATACAGGCAAACGGTGACGTCTTCCAAGCGTTCTCCAGGCCTTCATAAGACGAGCCATAGCGATTGCCGGCGTAGACAACCGACTCCAAGTAGTGATTTTTCGGGAATGATTCCTTGGTTTCAAAATAGTAATCGACGCCATTCTTTTCGCCATCCCTGGGTTTTCGAGTGGTATGGGTGATCACTTTGGTCATATGAAATTTATCGTGTAAATAATTCCGCACGGTGGTTTTGCCACTACCCGCCGCACCGGTAATTACGAAAACTCGATTTGTCATCCACTATTCTCCGATATTTTCTTTATTACAAATGTAGTCGTTTGCCCGTTTCAATAACTGCTTCAAGTTGTCATAGGATAAGGTATCGTAGGCCTCCTGGTAGTTAAACCAGCCGTATTGGTTAATCTCTTCATCCTGCTTGGTCACCTTCACATCGGGGTGAACCTTGCTGACAAACAAAGTCACATCCTTGTGGTGCCCATTTTTCATATCGTATTCCAATTTTTCTTTGAAATTGGTGTCAATAATCGTCTTCAAATTCGTTTCTTCCCGGATTTCACGGACGGCTGTTTGAATGAGATTCTCATTCTTTTCAACGTGACCCTTGGGAAATCCCCAGAAATCATCAGTCGCACTTCGCAACAATAGATAGCGGACACGGCCATCTTTGACCTCATAAACAACTGCGCCACTTGCATATTCTGTAACCATCAAAGACACTCCTTTTTGTAGTAGTGTGCGGAGCAAAGCGGTTAATAACCGAAGCCTAAGTCTCCTCAACTATAAATTCCGGTTTTGGGAATTTGTAGTTGAGGTGCTTAGGTGCAGGTTATTGCTTTGTGCAGCACGATTCAGTAATAGTGTGCGAAACAAAGCGGTTAGAAGTCGGAACCTAAGTCTCCTCTAACATAAATCCCGGTTTTGGGGATTTGTGTTAGAGGTGCTTAGGTGCAGACTTCTGCTTTGTGCAGCACAATTCAACCATCAGACTTTTAAAGTTCGCTTCAATAATAACGGTGCCACGATCGTTGACAACACGATCACAATAATAATTTCTGAATATAAATTTTTGGCCATCAAGTTGGCGGATAGCCCGATTTGGGCAATGATCAATGCCATTTCACCCCGAGAAACCATCCCGGATCCCACGACAAATGCACTCCGCCAGTCCATCTTGGTGATAGCTGCACCAAGCGCCCCACCGAATAGCTTCGTGGCGATTGCCAACAACGTCATGATGACAATGAAGCCTAAATTTTTGAGGACGCCACCAAATTCCATATCCAGCCCAATGCTTACGAAGAAAATCGGGATAAAGAATGTGTAGCCAACCGAACTGACACTGCTGGAAACTTCATCCTGGAACTTCGTTTGGGAAACGGCCACTCCAGCGAAGAAGGCGCCAACAACTGAACTCAAGCCAATTACATCGGCAAGCCAAGCCATTGACAAACATAATACCAACGAGGTAATGGCGACCGAGCCGTGAACTGGAATCCGCTCAGCGAACCGTAACCCAATCGGTGCCACGTATTTGACCAACAAGATCACACCTAAAAAATATAACAATTGGAGCATGGTTGCAACCACCAAATTGGGGGCGTTATCGTCTGCCACGCCAAATGAGCTGACAAAAATACTCAATAAGATAACGGCGATAATATCGTCAACCACCGCGGCTCCGAGGATTGTCGCCCCTTCCTTGGTATTCAATTTCTTGAATTCACGGAGAACTTCAACACTAATCGATACAGAAGTTGCCGCAAAAATAACGCCCCAAAAAATTGACCGTTCGAATCCTTGACCCATCAATTCGCCATAACCGTAGAACGCAATCATTGGAAAGAGAACGCCAATCGCGGCAACGCTAATCGCTGGCTTGAAATATTTCTTGAGCAAGTCTAAATCACTCTCAATCCCAGCAATAAACATCAAAATGATGACGCCAATTTCAGATCCTGCGTGCATTAAGTGCGTGTTTTGCAGGACACCAAACACGCCGGGTCCCAAAATAACCCCAACAACCAGCTGCCCAATGACTGCGGGCATCCCCAATCGTTGACTGATGGCTGCGGCAAGCAGTGTCGCTATCAAAATCAGTGCAATTTGTCCAATAAACCCCATTCAATATCTTCCAATCTATCTTGTCCGTTTAGTAACTTATTAATTGTAACAAGTTTACCATACTAGAGAGAACAGTGAGTGGAGTAAAGCGGTTAGAAGTCGGAGTGTAAGTCGGCACCGAGAAAAATTCCCGGTTTTGGAATTTTTCTCGGTGGTGCTTACATGCAGACTTCTGCTTTACGCAGCTGTCCTATGAACAGTGAGCGGATCAAAGCGGTTAGAGATCGGAGTGTAAGTCTCCTCGAACAGAAATTCCGGGTTTGGGAATTTTTGTTCGAGGTGCTTACATGCAGATCTCTGCTTTGAGGAGCTGTCCTAAGAACAGTGAGCGGAGTAAAGCGGTTAGAAACTGGAGCCTAAGTCTCCTTTGGCGGAAATCCCGGATTCTGGGATTTTTGCCAAAGGTGCTTAGGTAGAAGTTTCTGCTTTACGCAGCTGTCCTAAGAACAGTGAGCGGATCCAGGTGGTTAGCAACCGGAGTGTAAGTCTCCAAAGAAAAAGAGATCCCCGCCATTATTTTCGCAGGTGATCTCTAAAAATCTTCATACTATATTGGTAGATAATTACTTTGTTTTATAACCAAAGTTAGGAATATTTGTCCAACGATCTTTCAGGTAACGGACAACCATCTTTGGCTCACGGGCTCTGGTGAAGATGCCCTTCTTGTTCCCCTGAACGCGTTGGATGCCAAACTTGGTCTGGAAGTCCGCAAAGTTCCAAAGCTGTTCGCCAACAAAGTTTGGAATTTCATCGAAGACTTTGCTGGACATCCGGTAATAATCTTCTTGGAATTCTTCGGAGAATGGCTCGCCGTACTTACTGTGAAGGCCAGCAACCGTATCAGCACCGTATTCAGTGTACATGATCGGTTTGTCAGGGAATTTTGCTTGATATTCCTTCAGCTCATCACGAGTGGAAGTTTCAGCGGTCTTCAAATCTCCGTTGCCGATGTACCAGCCATAGTACCGGTTCAGTGCAATCACATCAACCAGATCAATACACTCATCCGTCTTTGGATTGGCCATCATAATACTGGTGTAGGTGCATGGGCGTTTTTGCGGATCTAATTCTCTGGCTTCATCGAACAATGGTTTGAAATAGTCGTGGGCACCCTTGGAGAAAGTTGCGGCTTCATTGGCAATCGACCACATCACCACGGATGCATGGTTCTTATCACGATCGATCAGCTCACGAATGACTTGTTTATGCGCTTCGGCAGTCTTCAATTCTTTCCAAGTATCATCTTCGTAATCGTCACTTTCCAGCATTGAAACGTCAAACCCAAACGTGACCATCAGGCCAACCGCAGTGGTTTCGTCAATCACAACGATCCCTTCGCGGTCACATAGACGCATCATTTCTTCTGAATATGGATAGTGAGACGTCCTAAATGAATTGGCGCCCATGTCCTTCATGAGGTTAATGTCCAAGACGTTGACGGGCTCATTGAAGCCGCGGCCGTGAACGTAGGTATCCTCATGCTTACCAAATCCTTTGAAGTAGAATGGCTCACCATTGATCAAGAATTGACCGTTTTGAACGGCGATCTTTCGAACACCAAATGGTTCTGAGTAAGTATCCTCCACGTCACCATTTTTGATAAGGTCAACTTTGGCTGTATATAGATAGGCGTTCAGCGGCTGCCATAAGTTGACGTTAGAAATGGTCAAGACTTCGTCGGTACCCTCGCCACTCACAACTTCTTTACCAGCTTGATCGAGAATCGTCACTTTAACCTCATCAAAATCACCAGCAGCTTTGATTGTTGTGTGAACGTTGGCTGATTTTGCGGCTAAATCAACATCGGGAACAACCGTGATATCGTCGATGTGGGCTTGGGGCGTCGAATAAATTTTAACGGGGCGTTGGAGGCCAGCGTAGTTGAAAAAGTCAAAATTTTCATCAACTTTGCGAACCAGATGACCATTTTCGTCTTTGGATTCACTGTAATGACCGACCGGCAACGTGGAATAATCAAGTAAGTTGCTCAATTTGACGGTCAGGCGGTTATTGCTGGCTTGAAGATAATCATTAATTTCAACTTCAAACGGGGTGAAGCCGCCCTTATAATGGGTAATTTCTTGACCATTTAAATAAACCCAAGCCTCGTGAGTCGCGGAGCCAAACCGCAAAACCAGTCGTTGTGAACGGAGGGGCTTAGCGATATCAAAGTTGGTTTCGTACCAAAAGTAACCGGAATGGTCACGGATTTTCTGAGAAGCCGTCTGGTCATTAAATGAAGCGGGAACAGCAAGTACTTCGTCGGTTGGTAAGGGCTTAGTGACATCGATTGGGGTCACTTCTTCATCGATCATGAATTTCCAAAGGCCTGATAAATCAAGTAAGGCGCGGGTAGGTGTTGTAGTTGGGTATAACATAAATGAATTCCTCCGTTCAATTTGAATTGTGTCGTTGTTTAAAGATTAACCGAATTAGCCGACATATTCTTCTACTATTTTTACATAAATTGTTCTATAATGACTTTTATGGAACCGCTAACATTTTTTTGAGGAGTGACACTTTTGCCTTCACCAGATTATCAACAATCAGCCAAGTTATTTCATTCTGCGACCCAACTTAATATCGTTATTTATAGTCATGCCGGTGACCAACTATTGGATCTAACCGATAGTGGCACCATTCAAGCCTTTCATAGCCGCACCGAATTTCACCAAATTATGATCCAACTGGCCGCTCAACCCGCTAATCGTTACCTGCATTTTGTAACAGCCACTAAGCTCGAATACCTGATTGTGGGTTTAATCAAGCAGTCTCAATCGGTGGGAATGGTCGTTGTCGGCCCCTTTATCACGAATACCTTCAATCGCGAGGCTGTCAATGATATCTTAATCGACAATTCTTATACCGTCAGTGAACGGCGGCGTTTGGAGCAATTGTACCAAGGGTTGCCAATCCTATCGTCGACGAGAATCGCAGATATTGGCGCACTCTTGGTCAACTTATTTAATCACGCGCTGGTTCAGTCCCAACCAGTCAAGCTCATTGATAAAAGGGCCCGCCCTCACCATACCACCCTGATAAACGTCAGTGCTGAATCTCAGGTCCAAATTGAAAAGCGGTATCTGGAAGAACAGGAACTCATGGACGCAATTGCGGCGGGGAACAAACAGGGCGTTGAAAAACAACAGCATTCGATTGCACGGATTACCGAGCTGTTTTCCAATCGAATTCCCCATCAGCCGCTCCGCTCAACCAAGAATATTTCGTTTGTCTATAATACCCTTTGCCGAATTGCCGCTCACCGTGGCGGAGTTCAGCCAGTTTACCTAAACGACATCTCCGAAAAGTATGCCCTGCTGATCGAGCGGCAAAACACCGTTTCCGGATTGAAATCATTGACAGCTGCAATGGCACTGGAATATTGCGCACTCGTTGATTCAGTCTCAACTAATCAGTACAGCCCCATGATTAAGCGAGCGGCTGACTACATTTTACTCAACCTGGGTCACCATATTTCGCTAGGGGAAATTGCCACTGAAATTGGCACGAACCCCTCATATCTGTCGCGAAAGTTCAAGGCAGAAGTTGGCTTGACCATCACCGATTATCTGAATGAAAAGCGTATTTCAGAAGCTAAAAAATACCTCGAGCGACCCACCCCGTCCGTCACTGACATCGCTTTGATGGCCGGCTTTAACAACGTCACCTACTTCATAAAGGTGTTCAAACGGGTTGTTGGGCAGACGCCATTAGACTATCGGAATTCGGTTGGGCGAAGATAATTGGCATCGTTTGGTTATCCCCTTTACAGATAGGTTCAGGCGGTTAGCACTTTCTGAGGCAAATCTTTGTGAAAATTGATCGCAATCATGACTGGAAAAGTAATGTATAATGGCTTTAACAATTGTTTTGGGGTGCTGTTTTAGGCAGTAACCTGGATCTGCTTTTTCTTAGGACAGCTGCGTAAAGCAGAAGCTTCCACCTAAGCACCTTCTGCAAAAATCCCAAAACCAGGATTTCTGCAGAAGGAGACTTAGGTTCCAGTTTCTAACCGCTTTACCCTGCTCACTCTTTTAGGACAGCTCCTCCAGGCAGCAACCTGCACGTAAGCACCACAAGCAAAAATTCCCAAAACCGGAATTTCTGCTTGTGGAGACTTACGTTCCGGTTGCTAACCGCCTGGATCCGCTCACTTATTTTAGGACAGCTCCTCCAAGCAGAGATCTGCATGTAAGCACCTCCGAGAAAAATTCCAGAACCGGGAATTTCCCTCGGCGGAGACTTACACTCCGATCTCTAACCGCTTGGATCCGCTCACTCATTTTAGGACAGCTGCGTAAAGCAGGAGTCTGCACGTAAGCACCTCCGAGAAAAATTCCAAACCCGGGAATTTCCCTCGGAGGAGACTTACGCTCCGACTCCTGACCGCTTTACTCCGCTCACTTTTGGAGGTATTCACATGAAAATCAATCAATTCGCATACGTTCCCACCAGTCATGACCAGATCGTCAAGGAATTGGCCGACGTCCGTTTCTTAACATCCCGGACTTCCAAGATTTCTGATCCCGTCATGTTGTTCCGCCAGTTTTTGCTCAAGTTTTACCTTGAAAAGCAAGGACTTTCCACCCGAGTTCAAAAAGTTGCTAATCTCATGGCTACCAGTGATCTGAACGCCTATGACTACACTGCCAATGAAGGTACCCTGACAAAAGATGCCTTCTATAATGTTGCCTTGCAATTGCTGGGCTTTGAGGTTGGCTTGGACTTCAGCCTGAACGATCCCTTGGCTGCGATGAAAAAATTGAAGCTGCCAACTGCCGATGTCGGCGATCAACTCAGCCGCGACGACGTAATCGATGCTTGGTACAAATTACTGAACACCCGCACCAAGCATGGACAGACGTTAATTGACTATCTGGCCGGCCAAGGCTACTACCATCAATTTGCCAACGATGGCTTAAAACAGCCGCTGATCTTTAATGGCA
Source organism: Lentilactobacillus rapi DSM 19907 = JCM 15042 (assembly GCF_001436255.1). GTDB lineage: Bacteria > Bacillota > Bacilli > Lactobacillales > Lactobacillaceae > Lentilactobacillus > Lentilactobacillus rapi. The sequence goes on from NZ_AZEI01000075.1 coordinate 32,101, forward strand.
AATCCCAAGCCGTATTCGATACCAGCAAACTCATTCACGAAGTCGTTTACGTGGAGGCACCACTCGACACCGATCACGATGGCAAACGCGACCTGCTGAAAGCCGAAATTATCCGCCCAGCAGAAACTGAAGCTGGTTTGAAAGTGCCAATTGTCTTCACCGAAAGCCCCTACGATCAAGGAACCAATGACAAGCAAGCCGACGATTTGACCCACAAAGTCAACCTACCGCTCGAACGCAAAAAGCCAAATACGCTTACATACGATGACATCAAAGCGACCTATGATAACTCCAATCTCCCAGCACCACGGGCAGCCAAGGAAACAACAAAAGTGGCCGAAGAAACCTTCGTTAAGACTTGGACCTACTCACTGAATGATTATTTCTTGGCACGCGGCTTTGCGGTTGTCTACTCTTCAGGTGTGGGCACCAAAGATTCCGACGGTGTCCGAACAACCGGAACCCCGGATGAAACCATCAGTGCCACTTCAATTATTGAGTGGCTTCATGGTGATCGCCAAGCCTTTACCAACCGCCACGATCAAGTTGCCATCACCGCTTGGTGGAGTAATGGTAACGTTGGCATGACCGGGCGCTCTTATTTGGGCACGTTGTCAACTGCCGCCGCAATGACGGGTGTCGCCGGTTTAAAGACCGCCGTGGTTGAAGCCGGTATTTCAAATTACTACGATTATTACCGCGAAAACGGCCTGGTTGTGGCTCCCGGCGGTTTCCAAGGCGAAGATACCGATGTTCTCGGTGAGCTAACGTTTAGTCGTGAACAATCAGCCGCAGACTACCTCAAGATTAAGGATACCTGGTTGGGACAGCTCAAGAAGTTGACCAGTGGCCAGGACCGCAAATCCGGCAGCTATAATTCCTTCTGGGACAACCGAAACTTACTGAAGAACGTCAACGTCAGGGCGGATATGTTACTGGTTCACGGGCTGAATGATTGGAACGTCAAATTATCACACGTTTATCATCTCCGTAATCGATTAAAGAAGGAAGCAATCACTCAGAAATTAGTCCTCCATCAGGGGCAACACGAGTATTTAAACAACTTCCGGTCAGTCGATTTCACCGATATCGTTAACTTATGGCTTACTAACAAATTGCTCGATGTCGATAACCAAGCCAACGACATTGTTCCAGACGTGCTGGTGCAGGATAACGCCGAACCAGAAACTTGGACGCCATATCAAGATTGGGGCGGTGATGCCAAAGTTGAGAAAATTTCATTGGCCGACAAACGTTTCACCGATCTCAATGAGAACACCAGCTTCACAGATCGACTAGACGATGACCTGTTCAAACACTATATTTCAGACACCAGCAAGTGGCAACGAGCCCTCTTCACCAAAGAGCATTCCAAGATGGACAAGCATTGCATCAAACTGGTCTCCGAACCTTTGAGCGAGGATTTGATTGTCGATGGTCAAGCCAAGATTTCGCTGTGTGGATCAACCAGTACCAACGTTGGGCTATTAAGTGTTGCCTTGTTGGATTATGGTAAAGCCAAGCGCTTAACGCCAGTCCCCCAAGTTTTGGCTGCTCAACAAATTCTCACCGGCTACCATTGGCGCAAGGATGATTTGAAAGAATTTCTGCCAGAAAAAAAGGCCACAGCTTACAAGAAATTTACGGACGCTCATATGAACATGCAAAATCGAACCAACAATTATCAATCGGACGAACTGCTGCCAAATCAACTTTATACGTTTGAGATGGCCTTCCAGCCAACCTTCTGGCGCTTGTTGGCCGGTCACCAACTCGGACTGATCATTTACGCAACCGATATGGATTATACAATTCGCGGTAATCAAGATATTACTTACACAATTGATTTGGCGGCTTCAAACATTGAGCTGCCTTACTTACGGTAGTTGAAACGTTTTCTTTCAAGCAGTATCATGATTACAAATACAAATTAAGGATTGGTGATTACATGCGAACAGGAACAAAGATCATTACCCTGGATAACGGTTATCATTTATGGACCAACACGCAAGGCACTGGCGATATTCATTTGCTGGCACTGCACGGCGGCCCTGGTGGCGAACATGAATATTGGGAAGATGCAGCCAAGCAATTGGCTAAGCAAGGCCTGAACGTCCAAGTAACCATGTACGATCAATTGGGTTCATGGTACTCAGACAGCCCTGACTTCAGCGATCCCCAAGTGCGCAAGGATATTTTAAACTACGATTACTTCTTGGACGAAGTTGATGAGGTTCGTGATAAATTAGGCTTAGATAACTTCTATCTGATTGGCCAATCATGGGGCGGCTTATTAGTTCAAGAATATGCGGCTAAGTATGGCAAACATCTGAAGGGTGCCATTGTTTCCTCAATGGTCGACCGAATCGATGATTACACCGAAAACTTGGAAAAGGTTCGAGAAACTGCCTTGACCCCTGACCAAGTGGCCTACATGAAGAAGTGCGAAGCTGCCAACGATTATGACAATGATAAGTATCAGTCATACGTTGATATTTTGAATAAGGGCTACATTGACCGGAAGCAACCTTCTAAGTTGTCGCATTTGATTGACGTCACCAACACCGATATCTATGGTGCTTTCCAAGGTGATAATGAGTTTGTTATCACTGGTAAATTGGCAGAATGGAACTTCACCGACCACTTGAAGGATATCAAGGTTCCAACGCTGGTCACATTTGGTGAACATGAAACTATGCCGGTGGCAACTGGAAAACGAATGGCAGAAATGATTCCAAATGCCAAGTTCGTATCGACTCCAGAAGGCGGTCACCACCACATGATTGACAACCCAGATGTCTATTACGACCATCTGGCAACGTTTATCCGCGAGGTTGAGGCGGGAACGTTTAATAAAAAATAAGCGTGCGGAGAAAAACGCTTTGACGCGTCTATATAAGGCCTTCCAACTTAAATCCCGGTTTTTGGGGTTTGAGTTGGAAGGCCTTATATAGTTAAGACAAACTATATTACGTCAAGAGAAAACTTGGGATTCTTTTTTTATCTAGAT
>NZ_AZEI01000076.1:0-533506 GCF_001436255.1 Lentilactobacillus rapi DSM 19907 = JCM 15042
TTCCTTTTTTGCAAAAGTATACCAAAACTCAATTTAGATCTCAAACAGTTTCTTAGTGACCGTGATTGCGGCCATTATGTTTATTAGAAGAGAACGCGTGGCAGAAGATCCTTTGATCCCCATGGAACTGTTTGATAACCGGACATTCGTGGTTCAAAATATCGTGGTCTTTTTAGTCAGTGGTTTCTTGATCGGATACGAAGTTTACCTGCCTGATTGGACGCAAGGGATTTTGGGCCTTCAAGCTTCAATGGCTGGTTTCGCCATCACCCCGAGTTCACTGATGTGGATTGTCGGTTCGTTTATTGCTGGCAAATTATTGGTCAAGACCACTCCATATTCAATTATCAATCTGAGCTTGTTCTTCATTTTAGTTGGCGGGATTATCATGGTGCTTATCCCAGCTTATACACCGTTTGTGGCTTTCTTATTGATATCAATGATTTGTGGAACGGGATTTGGGCTCACCGTGACGACGTCGATGATCAGCGTTCAAAATACAGTGAAGCCCACTGAAATTGGCGTTGCAACTTCATTTAACACCCTTGCCAGAACATTGGGGCAAACGCTGATGATTTCTATTTTTGGAATTGTGATGAATATGACAATGCTCCGAGGGGTTCGCCAAACCGAGGGCACCACACTGAAAATGATGGATAAGTTAATTAACCCAATGACGGCCAACCAACTGAGCAGTCATGTTTTGCCAAAATTGAGGACCATTCTCTATCATTCGTTGCACAATGTGTTTATCGTGGCGCTGATTTTGATAGTGATCGCTTTTGCGGTTAACTTTGCTGATCGCAAAAAGAAACAGCGGACCGACTAATCGATCCGCTGAATGGCCATCACAAAGGGTGGCCAGTGTTCTTGATTAATAAATTTATAAGTCAGGACGTTATATTGTTTTTGGTCGAGCTGACGACCAAACTCGAGGACGTCTTTTTTTTCTTTCTCACCGCCGGGGTGGCCATAGTAAATCACTAACACAACGATCCCGTTTCGGGCCAAGTGGCTCAGGCAACCTTGAATGGCCTGAATGGTCGTATCTGAATAGGTGACAATGGTTTTGTCGCCGCCCGGCAGATATCCGAGATTAAAGATTGCTCCGGCAATGGTTGTCTCGTATGGCAGGATCTCGTCAACCTTTGAGTGACTGATGTTGTACAAATAGACATTTTCCGTATCGACATGATTTTTGGTCAATAAATTACGCGTGTTCTTGATTGCTTCGGCCTGAATATTGAATCCATACAATGTGCCGGTTGGACCGACAAGATTTGCTAAAAATAATGTATCGTGGCCGTTGCCGACGGTGCAGTCCACAACCGTGTCACCCTGCGATAGTCGTTCGGCAAATAATTGATGACTAAATTCCAATGCTGACGGAATTTTTTTCATGATAGGCCTCCTCCAAATTTGTTGAAGACGAATTCGCTCATGTACAACAGGCAGAATCCAAGTGACCAACCACCGGCCACGTCGCTTGCAAAATGAACACCAACATAAATTCGACTTATTCCTATTAATATAATCATAACAATGAATAGGGTATTAAGCATTAATTTTTCCAAATTATTTTTTAATAATTGATTGGTAATGATGATTAAACTGCCAAAAATCATCATCGTGCTCATTGAATGCCCACTTGGAAAACTGCTTGAATGAACCGCAACAAGGTGGGTAAACTGCGGACGCGGGCGGTTAACTAATTCTTTAACGAAAGTATTGACCGGAATTGCCAACAGAGCAGTGTTGATGAGTAAAAAGAGACTGGCTTTATTTTTTCTGAGAATCAATAAGGCCAGGCAAGCGCCAGCAACGAATGTGATGAGCGGTATCAGATTGCCGATTTTGGTAAAATGGACAAAGAAGACTGTGAGTTCTGGGTTAGCCAATCCACGAATCCGGCTGCCAAAATAGTGGTCAAATTGCGTTATCCATGCTGACTGATGCCAAACACCAGCGGTAAAAGAAAAAAACAAAAGTAGTGAAAGGCCCCAAATTAGGTTACCGAGTTGTTTTGATCGTATTTTCATTAATTTCACTTCCAAACGAATGATTTAATTATAACATCTTGAGGCGGTTGTTTTTTAGACGCAGCTTTGGTATGATAATAGGCAATAATTTCAATTTAGTGAAAATGAAGAAACGAATTAGTAACTTTTAACTTGTCTTTAAGAAACCAGGTGGTCGCTGTGAATCTGGACCAAGTTAGGGTGAACTCATCGTTGAATGAACGGCTGAACGAAGTAGGCTGTCCCGGTTTATCGCCGTTATTGATTTTGAGTGCTCAGTAATTGAGAAGATAGGTGGTAACGCGATAAATCGTCCTATGAGAATCCCAGTGTGGTTTCTCGTAGGACTTTTTTCATTTTATTGAAAAATTTTGAAAGGTGGCAGTTGCACAATGGCATACAATCACGACGTAATCGAGCGTAAGTGGCAGCATTATTGGAATGAACACAAGACCTTCAAAGTAACTGAAGACAACACAAAAGATAAATATTATGTGATGGATATGTTCCCATATCCTTCTGGTCAAGGACTCCACGTTGGTCATCCTGAAGGTTACACGGCCACTGATATCATGGCACGGATGAAACGCATGCAAGGTAAAAACGTGCTTCACCCAATGGGCTGGGATGCTTTTGGATTACCCGCTGAACAGTACGCATTAAAGACAGGGCATAATCCACGTGATTTTACGGCTAAAAATATCAAGGTTTTCAAAAAGCAAATCAAATCGCTTGGCTTTTCATATGACTGGGACCGAGAAATTAATACCACCGATCCATCGTATTACAAATGGACCCAGTGGATCTTTGAGCAATTATATAAACATGGACTGGCCTATGAAGATAACATTGAAGTTAATTGGGCGCCCGATTTTATGGGTGGAACCGTTGTTGCCAACGAAGAAGTTGTTGATGGGAAAACTGAACGTGGTGGTTACCCAGTTTATCGGGTCCCAATGCGTCAATGGGTTTTGAGAATCACTGCTTACGCTGACCGGTTGATTGATGACTTGGATGACTTGGACTGGCCTGAAAGTATCAAGGAACAACAACGTAATTGGATTGGCCGTTCTCGCGGTGCCAGTGTATTCTTCAAGGTGAAGGGGCACGATGACGCTCAGATTGAAGTCTTTACCACGCGGCCAGATACGTTATTTGGGGCAACCTATATGGTATTGGCTCCAGAACACGAGCTGGTTGCCAAGATTACAACACCCGAGCAAAAAGCTGAAGTTGAAAAGTATCAGGATGAGGTTTCCCGAAAGTCTGATTTGGAGCGAACAGATCTAAATAAGGATAAGAGTGGGGTCTTCACCGGTGCTTATGGGATTAATCCAATTAACGGTAAAGAAGTGCCAATTTGGATTGGCGATTATGTTCTTGAATCATACGGAACTGGTGCAATTATGGCGGTTCCTGCTCACGATGACCGTGATTATGAGTTTGCCAAGAAATTTGACTTACCGATTATCCCGGTGATTGAGGGTGGCGACACTGATGAAGCAGCATTCACTGGAGATGGCCCTCACTTCAACTCCGGCTTTATGGATGGCATGGGTAAGGATGAAGCCATTAAGGCGGCAATTGATTGGTTAACTGATCACAAAGCCGGTCATGAAAAGGTTAATTACCGGCTGCGCGATTGGATCTTCAGTCGTCAACGTTACTGGGGCGAACCAATTCCAGTGATTCACTGGGAAGATGGCGAAACGACCTTGGTTCCAGAAGACGAGTTACCACTTAAATTGCCAAAAGCAAAAGATATTCAAACTTCAGGCGGCAAAGAAAGTCCGCTGGCTAATTTGACTGACTGGGTAAATGTCGTTGACAAAAATGGTCGTAAGGGTAAACGGGAAACGAACACAATGCCACAATGGGCGGGGAGCTCATGGTACTTTATTCGTTACGTTGATCCGCATAATGATCAGGTGATCGCCGATCCGGAGAAATTGAAGTACTGGTCACCAGTTGACTTATATGTCGGCGGTGCAGAACATGCCGTCCTTCATTTGCTATATGCAAGATTCTGGCATAAGTTCCTTTATGACATTGGGGTAGTCCCAACCAAAGAACCATTCCAGAAGTTGGTTAATCAAGGGATGATTTTGGGAACTAACCATGAAAAGATGTCCAAGTCCAAAGGTAATGTTATTAATCCTGATGACATTGTTGAAAAGTATGGTGCGGATACCTTGCGGGTCTATGAAATGTTTATGGGCCCAATCGACGCTGCTAAGCCTTGGAGCGAAGAAGGAATCAATGGTGCCCATCATTGGTTGGATCGTGTCTGGCGCCTCATGATTGACGATAACAATCATCTACGCGATCGGGTAACAACCATTAATGACGGCAAACTTGATAAAGTTTACAACCAAACGGTTAAAGTGGTTACCGATGATTTAGAACATATGCGATTTAACGTTGCCATTTCCCAAATGATGGTCTTTATCAATGATGCCTATAAAGCAGATGCCCTACCAATTGCTTATTTGGAAGGCTTCGTGAAGATGCTATCGCCAATTGCGCCGCATATCGCCGAAGAACTTTGGAGCCTCTTGGGTCACGATGAAACGATTACGTATGAGCAATGGCCAACCTTTGATCCAAAACAATTAGTTGAAGATACTGTTCAACTTGTTGTCCAAGTCAACGGTAAGGTCCGCGCACACTTGAAGGTTGCTCGTGATGAAGATAAGGCAAAGATTGAAGAATTAGCCAAAAAAGATGAACACGTTCAACGATATACTGATGGCAAAACCATTCGTAAAGTCGTGGTTATTCCTAACAAGATTGTTAATATTGTTGTTGGGTAATTAAATCAAAACTGTCAAAATCAAAAAACACAGAATCGACGACATTCCAAGCAGGGATGTATCGATTGCTGTGTTTTTTTGGTCCTATGACTTTTCGGATACTTCGATGGTTTACACGGTCCTTTTACTGATCCAATTCACTTGCAGATCCATCTTTATAATTCTTTGCCCATAAGAATTCAGTCAGGATTTTGTTAACTGCTAGATTGTTATTGTGCAACTCACTGTGTTGGGCTTTTGCGCCAAATGCTTGGAATGTTTGGTAGAAACTGACGTGGTCTCTTAGAATGTATCCAAGAGAAAGCGCGGAGGCATTTGTGACGACGCCATCCGAATTAGAACCATTCCCCAAGTTACCATAGATATTGAGAACTCTTGCCTGATGCGGAAAATTCTTTCGCAGGCGGTATAACATGCGATATTCTGGATGAATGATCTTAGGCTTCCCAGTTGGCAGGATTTTATTTTGATTAGGCATATCGTCCCATAGCTGCATTAATGGCCCACTTGTCGGTTGGTTAGATTTATGATTATTCATAATCCCGTCATACGGTCCAGCGATGACACAGATCTTGTTTACGCGGGGAAGGTCTTTTTGATTGCCATTCAATAGGTTATAGTAGATGACTGCATATGCACCCATTGAGTGACCAACAAAGTTTAGCTGATTAACATGATATTTTTTCTTTAATAATTTGGTTACTTTTTTCAGCCAGTGGGCGTACTGAACTTCACCAGCCCGGTTGTTATCCATACGGACCATGATAATTGGATTTCTCATCCATGGCTTAATGGTTCCCGTAACTGAAATTCGACCGTTCGAGCGCACCCTGATAATCATTCTCCTGGTTGCGGCCCCGCTGATTTCAGTGGAGGTGACAATTTCCTTTTCGGATCTCAGCGTTCCACTCCAACCATGAACGAAGAGGGTTGGAGTGTTGGAATTAATAAACCTTTTCGTCAGGGCGCGCTGATTTTCCTGGGTATGCCAGATTGAAAGGCTAAATCCTAAAATGATGATACCGCCAATTACAAAGTACAGTATTCGTAATTTTTTGGAACGCCGATCATAAAACATTAACTAACCGCCTTGTGTAAGGAATTTTTTACCTTTGATTTGATAAATGCATAGAAAAGAGACAGCGCAAACGAAATTATCAGCGCTAAAATTGTTTCTAAAATTGCACTTTGGTAACCAGCTTCATCGACAATATCAATGACTGCTTTGTGCAAATACATGATCCCCAAAGTCTGTTGACCGACTAATTGAATGGGTTTGATCACAAACTGTGGGAAGAACTTGCAGAAATAGTAGCTGGCACTGAATACAACCAAGCAAACAATGATTGGAATAAATGTAATATAAGAAATTCGTGAAATGGCAATGTGATGATAGGATGCGTGAATAATTTTGGATTTTAAGAAAAAAGCAAAATTGAAGCGATCCATGTGTTGCATCCAAAATGCCCAAAAGGTAAAGATTGTCGCAGGGATGATCACCCAGAAGTCCTTAACGAATTCTTGAATCTTGTGGAAGTATAAATAGCCAAATAGCATGAAGAACATTGCAATGAAGGCGACATCAAAATCCCATGGCAGATATTTGTAACTTAGGAAGTAAATGTGCTTGTAACTCGTAGAAACAATCAAAGAAATAAACGCCACGATGATTTGAGCTTCCCGATTCTTGACGTATGTAATGACAATCGATGTAAACAGGAGTGCCAACAAGTAGACATTGATGTACCAGAAAACACTCAGATAGTGATTAAGGGTTCTCCCACCGTACGCTAACCGGACAAAATAAAAGAGGGTATATGACCAACTTTCACCCCGGACGAAGTGGGAAACCATGATTAGCAGGCCCCCACAAATGAAGTAGGAGACTAACAGTGGGAAAATGCGCTTTTTGAAAAAGCCAATCCAATCATTATTCACAATTGGTTTTAAGAAAAAGCCTCCCATAATGAAGAAGATCGGCATGTGCCACCAATACAAGAAATGAAACATGGTGCCATGCCTCGTCATAGCGTGACCGAAGACGACGGCGACAATTCCGACGGCCTTAGCCACGTCAATCCATTCAATTCTTTTTTTACTCACAACAATTTCACCTCGTAAATTTCAAAAAAACACCATAAAAATATTTTAGTGCATTTTAGTCCCTTGTGACAACATTTTTTCAATTCCAACCAGTAATTCTCTTGATGCTTAAGTAATATTTAATATATCCTCTCGATATTGCTATTGCAAGGCATTTTGGCTAAACTGTAACGAGTAGATTTAAAGCTGATGAAAGTAGGAACAAAAATTGGGTAATCAAGATCGAAACCGCTCGGATATTTCCAGAGATAAAATGCTGTCCGGATCCGCTTGGATGACGGCTGGAAGCATTTTGAGTCGTTTCTTGGGGGCAGTGTACATTATTCCTTGGAGCATTTGGTTCGGGAATTATTTCTTACGCGGGAATGCGCTTTATGGACTTGGCTATAATATATATAGTTTCTTTCTAATTGTTGCCATCGCGGGGATTCCGTCTGCGATTGCCAAGCAAGTTGCCCATTACAATGCTTTAAATGAATATGGCGTCGGGGTCCGTTTATACAAACGCGGACTAGTGTTGGCCGTTTCGACCGGAGTTGTTTCAGCCGCTGTCCTTTATTTTGGCGCCCCGTTAATTGATGGTGGCAACCCAAATGTGATTCCTGTTTTGCATTCGTTGGCTTGGGCAATTTTGATTATTCCAACAATGAGTTTAACCAGGGGGTATTTTCAGGGTTATCAACAGATGGCGCCCTCAGCAATTTCTCAATTCGTTGAGCAGTTGGTTCGGGTAATCTATATGCTGGTAACGGCTTTCCTGATCATGCAGGTCTTTCACGGCGATTGGGTGAAGGCCGTCTCACAGTCCACGTTTGCGGCGTTTGTGGGAGCTGTTGCTGGGATGCTCACCTTAGCCTGGTATTATCTAAGGCGTCGAGAAGATTTTCGTTCATTGATCGCTCATAGTAACAATCAACTGAAGGTGGAGCCTAAAGCGCTGTATCAAGAAATTATTGTTCAAGCAGTCCCGTTCATTATCTTAGGGGCCGGCATTACAATTTTTATGTTGATCGATCAGTTCACCTTTTTCAAAGTGATGAAGCTGGCAACCAATTATTCCAATAACATGCTTTCAGATTTATATGCATTATTTGCGGTTAATGCCAACAAGCTGATTATGATCACAATCTCTTTGTCATCTGCTTTGGCGATTACAGCGGTTCCTTTGCTGTCAATTGCGCTCACAAATGGGGATCGGCGGGAAATTTCCAGGCAGAACTCAAATGTGTTAACCCTCTTCTTATTCGTGATGATTCCCGCTGCATTAGGGATGTGTGCCATTTCTGGACCGCTTAACCGATTATTTTACGGTCAAGCTCAGCAAGCCCTCGGCGCAAATCTATTGACGTTCTCATCGATTATCTCCATTCCAATGGGGTTATTTGTTGTAACTTCTGCCATGATGCAGGGGTTATCACAAAATAAGCGGGCAGTTAAATTCTTCGCCATTGGTACAATTGTGAAGCTCATATTTCAGTGGCCGTGTATTTATTATTTAGGTTCATTTGGTCCACTGATTTCAACTGGACTTGGCTTAGGCGTCGCAAACTGGTTAATCATTCGCTCATTGAATCGACAATTTGGGTTCGACCGGCGAATGCTCGATATTGGATTTCGAAAAATCGCAAAATATTCATTGTTCATGTATGCTGCATCGCTTATGACGGTGTATGCCGCTAATTTTTTACTTAAATTCGTCGCGGATCCATTTGACCGAATCCCGAGTCTGATCGTGACGATACTAGCTGTTGCCGTAGGTGGTTATATTTACATCTATTTGGCCCTTAAGAGCCGAGTGGCAGATATGATTTTGGGAGCACGAACCGAAAAATTAAGAAAATTATTGAGAATTCCGTAAAATATAGTGGGATAAAAGCTGTGATAAACGGCTGCTCCCGGCCATTTAAGGGAGTGGTCCAAATATCCAATTTCAGGACATTCGGATCACTCCCTGATGTTCTGAAAGCTAACCGGTGATTGTTCCACGCGCTTGATTTTTAAACATGAATTCTGGTAGTGCTTCGCTGATTTGATGTGGCAAGACCACGTATTGTTTTCTTGCCAGTTCATCAGCAATCGCACTGTGGGTATACACCGCCGCCAAAACGGCTTGGTCTTTATTTTCAAACTGAGCAGTAAAGCCGCCAATGAGCCCAGCTAATGTATCTCCCATGCCACCAGTTGCTTGAGCAGGGGTTCCACCCGTGTTTTCATAAACTTGATCATTTACGCAAACTTGCGTGCGATGGGATTTAACAACCACAATTGCATTAAGTTTTTTAGCGGCAGCCAGGTTCGCAGCAGCTGTTTGGTCAGCAATTTTAATCCCAGAGACCCGTTGCCATTCCATTTGGTGGGGAGTCAGCACGTTTAGCGATTCCTTTGGCAGCGACAACTTGTTACTGGCAATTAATGTCAGGGCTGAGCCATCAATGACGAATACCTGGCCAGTTTTGGCTAGCGCAAAAGTTTTTTTCAAAAGGGCTAGTGCCTGATCGCTTGTTCCAAGTCCTGGACCAATCACAACGACGTTTGCGGCGGAAATGATCGGTGCAGCTTTTTCGAATTCGTTATCATCAACAAACATCGCTTCAGGCAACCAGTCGTGAAGGCTTGATTGATTGGTGGGATTGGTAACGGTGGTCACTAACCCAGCTCCGCTATAAACTGCGGCTAGTGAGGCCATGATGATTGCGCCGCCAAAGTTTTGACTGCCGCCAATCAGGACGATTTTTCCATAGGTACCCTTGAAACTGTTGGCAGGCCGGTTTCTGATAACTTTCGGTAAAATTGTTTTTGTTATTTTTTCCATGACAATCATTCTCCCAGTTGTTTAGTTTAACTATCTTCAGTATACCATTGGACTTATTGAACAATGGTAACGGCCAAGCCTTTCTGTGATAAAATACAGTTATGACAGGAGTGAGAAATTAATGACAATCGACTGGAAACAACAATCACAAGATTATCGAACCGATTATTTAAATGATTTAAAAGAATTAATCGGCATTGAAAGTGTTCGAGATGACGAGCACGCAACCGACGAATATCCACTGGGTGAAGGACCAACTAAGGCCATGCTGAAGTTTCTTTCATTTGGTGAACGCGATGGGTTCGTGACGAAAAATATTGATAATATCGTTGGCTATATCGAATATGGCTCTGGTGACCAAACGATGGCCATGCAGGCCCATGCTGACGTGATGCCCGCAGGTGATGGGTGGCAAACCAATCCGTTTGAAATGACGGAAAAAGACGGGAACGTTTATGGTCGGGGAACTTCCGACGATAAAGGTCCCGCCTTGGCAGCGTATTATGGGCTTAAAATGTTGAAAGATAACGGAATTACCCCGAAGATGAAAATCCGTTTGATTGTCGGCACCGATGAAGAGAGTCATTGGACTGGGATGAAACACTATTTTGAAGTGGAGCCTGAGCCAACATTTGGTTTTTCACCCGATGCGGAATTTCCATTAATTAACGGTGAAAAAGGTAATTCCACCTACGTGACAACGTTTGGAAACGCAAATGGCGAAGAAATCACCTTGAAAGACTTTACTTCCGGCTTACGGCCAAACATGGTTCCGGGAAATGCGACTGCGCTAGTTGAAACTGGTGACAACGAGGGAATGGTTGATGCCTTCACTAAATTCTTGGATACCAACTCCTTGTCTGGGGATATTAAGGCAACCAACGAGGGAATTGCGATCCATTTAATTGGCAAGGCTGCTCATGCAATGGAACCTAAAAATGGAATTAATGCCGGCACTTATTTAGCCAAATTTCTCCAACAATTCGCTTTTGAAGGCGATGCCAAACATTTTATTGATTTTCTTGCCAGTGACTTACATGACGATTCCCGGGCAACCAAGATTGGCGCCAATCATGTTGATGATGTGATGGGTGAAGTAACGATGAATGTCGGCATCATGAGATTCAATGCTCATGATGGTGGCTCGATCAATACGAATTTTAGGTATCCTAAGGGAACATCTGACAAAGAAATTTTGACTCAGCTTGAGGCTGCCGCTCGAAAACATCATGGTCAAGTTTCAGAAACTGATAATATGGTGCCTCATTATGTTGATCCTGATGATCCAATTGTTAAGACACTGATGAACGTGTATGAAGAGCAGTCTGGTGATCATGATGCCAAGCCTGAAGTGGTTGGCGGCGGCACGTATGCCCGGCTGATGAAGCGTGGCGTTGCATTTGGCGCATTATTCCCAGGTACTCAGGACACGATGCATCAGGCAAATGAATTTCAGCCGATTAATGATCTACTGAAAGCAATGGCGATTTATGGTCAGTCTATTTATGAATTGACGGCCAAATAAACGAGGTGGCGACATGCTCGAATTTAACTATACAAATATCCTGGTTGGCGTTGACGGGTCGAAGACGGCTGCCAAGGCGGTCAATAAAGCCATCACCATCGCAGAGCATAATGGTGCTAAGCTGACAATTGCAGCGGTCATTAACGATCGCGACATTATCGGTGTCTCCAAATCGGCCTTGCTTGGCTTTGGAAGTATTAATCCTGGCGCGGTTGACGAACTAAAAGAACGTTATACGCGATTGGTGGCCAAATATGCTGGTCGCGCTAAAGAGCACGGGATTGATGTGAAAACGGTTGTGACGTCTGGGGACCCCAAAACTGTCCTTGCTCGTGACATCGTTGCAGATGAAAAGATTGATGCAATTGTCATTGGAGCGACTGGAGCCAATTTTGTTGGCCGAGTGACAATGGGCTCGACGGCGGCATTTGTGATTGCTCAAGCACCATGTGATGTGTTTGTTGTTCATCGAGATCCCAAATAAATTGAAACTTATTTTTCTCAATAGAAGAAACTGGAATAGTAGGCAATCTTTTAATTCCAGTGCTAATGAAAACAGACTGGGGCAATAGGCGTTTTGAGCCCAGAATTTAACGAAGAGAACCAATTATTCCTGATTTTGGAATAATTGGTCCTTTTCGTTAAATGGCCGGGATCAGCCGTTTGGCGCAGCTTTTACCCAAGTGGCTAGGGCGATCTAAGTGAATGATCATCGATTGAAAAGTAATATATGCCCCGGCCTCCTTCTTCGTCAAAGAGTTGGGATCAGATGATGCCTCAACTTCTCGTTATTGTGAGTTGAATGAGTAATATTCAAAATAATAGCGGTTTGGTATTGCATGATGGTTGGAGATAAGTTTATACTTCTTGGGTATAGTTTTAGTAATCTTGATTGATGGGGAAATACATATGATCGATGTTTTATTTAACGAAAGTTTCTCAAATTCACTTAAACATTTTTATCAACAACACCATATCGATAACGAGATCATCACCTTGCCGGTCTATCTTAATTTGGGAGATATCACCGAAGGAAATTTTATTGAAAATCGGCGCACGCTGTTTAAAATTCAAAGCACGCATACGCGATTTTCAACCACTTCTGAGAGGATTCGCCGATTAGTGGCGGCCTTGGATCGGCTGTTTGAGGTGGTTAACCAAGGCCTCACAATTCGTATTTGGTGGAGTGATTTAAGTGATGATGCCTGTGGTTTCTTTTGGCTTTGTGAGGCATTACTAAATAAGAATGCTCAGATAACAGAAATCCATGTGCCGCTTTCATTCGTAAAAGGAGAAGTTTTGGTGACCCTTGGAAGCTTGGGGGAACTTCTTAACGAAGATCTTGAACAGCTTCAACTGACTCAGTATGAGCGGCCATTAACCCGAAATCGGCAAAAAGTTTCCAGTTATGTCTGGCATGATTTACGATCGGATAACACGCCCGTTCGAGTCAATATTAATGGTCAACTTGTCAGTCAGCCAATTACCTTCTACGATCAGTTTTTGCTCAGCCAAGTGAGTCCTAAACGATTTAGAAACGTGATTCGAGTGATTGGTGAGACCCTTGGGCGCTTTCCGGTTGGTGCCCCTGACTGGTGGTATCGCCATCGGGTTGATTACCTCGTTTCCAAAGGCGTCTTAGATTATCAAAAGACCGATCCGCAGATCAATCACTTGGATCCAGGTAGCGTGAAGCTAAATCAGAAAATGATATGATCATCAATCAATCGAAAAGAGTGGAAAGAAAAAGGCTATGATAGCCATTTTCCGTTCCACTCTTTTTGACTTTTCTGATTCAATTGGAGCTTGATTTCAGTGAGGCCTTTAATTTGTTTGTGAGGTGGATGATATTAGCCGGCAATTCTTAAGAAGTTTCCTCTTGAGGTTTACGAATTTTAGCCAATGCATCATCGATCTGGCCTAAAACAATATCAACGTTCTTTGAGTCGCTTAAATCATATTTTTGAAGATCAATTTTGATTTTGGGACTAACATCGTATTCTTGATACCACTTTTTGTAGGCTGCCCACATTTTGAAGTAATATTCCTGGAGTTCTGGATTGTCATCAAACTGTTCGTATTCGCGACCGCGTTTCTTGATTCGATACTTGATGGTGTCGAAGTCGCTGTCTGCATATACAAGCAAATCTGGGGCTTTCTTTGGCAACTGGTCAAGTTCGTTCATCATGTTGTCTAATAACTTCAAATAAACCGCTAACTCGGTATCGGTAATGTTGCCTTCAGCGTTGTTTTCTCTGGTAAAGAGGGCATCTTCATAAATTGATCGGTCAAGGACATTATTGTCGTTGCTCAGTGCCTGTTTGATCATTGAAAAGCGTTTGTTTAAGAAATAAATTTGTAGCAAAAAACCGTATTGTTTTTGATTTGAATAGTAAAGCGGTAGTACCGGATTGTCGCCAACCGGTTCAAAAAAAGCCTTTGTTCCTAAATGCTCCGCAATTTTTGCCGTTAACGTTGTTTTTCCGACACCGATCATTCCTGCTGTGATTATCACCATGGTAGCCCCTCTTTTAATAAAATTACAAGATATAGTGTATCACAAAACATGAAAACACAATATACATATTTTTGGCAAAAGTCAGGCGAAATTTTCAGGGAGCAGTAGATTAAGTAGTACAATATAGGTATCGAGTTAAATGGAGGGAATTCAATGTATAAAGCGGTTGTTTTTTTTGATCTAGATGGCACATTATTTGATAATCAAAAGAATGTTTCTGACGAAAACATCGCAGCAATTAATCAGTTACGAGAGAACAATATTCTGCCTGTCATTTCAACTGGCCGAAATATTTTTGAAATTCAATATGTGATTGACGCTACCGGCATCAATTCATTAGTCAGTGCAAATGGTAGTTATGTTCAGTATGAAGGTAAAAAGCTGAAAGCTGAGCAAATTAGTGATGAAGTAATTGAAGAAATTTTAGCATTTGCCAAAAAGCAGGGCGATGTGATTTCATTTTATAACAATGAGGAATTTGCTCTGACCGCTGAAAATGACTTAACTAAAGTCAACTATCGGCTGTTAAGACTGACACCGCACGTCGAGCCAGACTTTTACAAGACCCATGAAGTCAATTTCTTGAATGTCTTTAATTATGATAAGGATAAACTCTACCAGGATGAATTCAAAGGCGAATTGTCATTGGTTAGAAATAACCCCCGTTGTTTGGATACGATGAAGTGGGGGGTATCGAAGCAAACCGGCATTCAAGCACTATTGAAGAAAGCTCAATTAGGGGATATTCCGTCCTATGCTTTCGGAGATCAACTGAATGATCTACAAATGTTTGCTGAAGTAGATTATCCAGTCGCAATGGGAAATGGTCACCCAGATGTGAAAGCCAAGGCATCCTTCGTCACTACTTCCAATGTGAATGGCGGAATTGTGAATGGGCTAAAGCATTACGGGCTAATCAAATAACTTACGACATGCAATCATTTAAGGGCAACATTTAAGGGCTTCACCCTGAAATCCTCGTTTTGGATTTTGGGATGAAGCCCTTAAATTATGGGATCAAAACATCAATTGTCCCAGTCTTCTAAATGGATTTAAATTAGTCCATCTGTTCTTTGATATTAGCCAAGGTCATTTCGCTGGTATCAGTGAAGTTAACATCTGCATCTTTCAAAATTGTTTTGTCACCAATTCCAATGGAAGTTTCCCCAGCGGCATTAATTGATTCAACCCCAGCGGCAGCGTCTTCGACTCCAATGCATTGTTCTGGTTTCAAATTGATTAGTTCTGCGCCTTTGAGGTAAATTTCAGGATCTGGTTTGCCTTTACTCAAAGTTTTTGGATCCACAATCTTTGGAAAATAATTAGTCAATTGCAACTTCTCCAAAACAGTTGGCGCATTTTTTGAAGCAGAAGCTAATGATAATAAGTAACCGCCATCTTTAATTTCATCAAGGAATTCTTTAATTCCCGGAAGAATATTAGCTGGGGTCATTTTATCAACCAACTTCAAATAGTTGGTGTTTTTTTCAGTTGCCAAGTCAACCTTTTGATCGTCTGTATAGTGATCTTGTAGATTGCCTGCCTTTAAAATCATCTCAAGAGAATCCATTCGACTGATGCCTTTTAAGCCATCTTCAAGTTCTTTGGACCATGGGGCACCCACCTTGTCAGCAACTTGATGCCAAGCTTGGCTGTGGAAAACTGACGTATCCGTAATTACACCGTCAAGATCGAAAACAAAACCTTTAATATCTGAAAATTTTGCCATTATCATTCACTCCTCATTTTATTTGTAAGTAATAACAGTTGGCTTGTTCTTGGATAATGAATAACCCTTGTCACCAACCTTGATGTGACTGCTCGAATCGGCAGTCACATTGATTTTATGATGACCGATTTCAAAATTGTACGTGATACCTTGATACGTTTGTTTAAATGAAAGCTTATTCCAAGTGGTTGGAAGATGAGGGTTAATGGATACTTCGTCGGTGTCAAACCGAACCCCTCCGTAACACTTGGTTTCAATTTCAAGCGTGGCACCCATGACGCCAAGGTGAATACCTTCAGCAGTGGTCCCACCTTGAATATCATAGTAATCGGAGAACAGGGCGGTTGAGAACAATTGCCAGGATTGATCCATATTGCCATCCATTTCATCAAGAACTGAATAAACAATGCGTGAAAGGGTGGATCCATGAGTCGTTCGATCAAGATAGAATCTCAAATTGGTGGTGAAGTAGTTGGCGGGCAACTTGTAACCCAGCCGGGTAATGACGTTTTGGACTTCATCAAATGGTAATTCGTAATAAGCCATCAAAGTATCGGCTTGTTTGGCAACTTGATAGGAATCAGGTGACTTACCTTCACCCTTTAACAATCGGTCAATTCGCGATATATCACCATACTTCTTCCGATAAGCATCGAAGTTGAGCTTTGAAAGGTTGAAGTAACCAGAGAATTGACCAATGATGCCTTCTTCGTTGATATCGAGACGAAGTTTGTGAGCAATATCACTCATTTGATCAAGTAAACTGTTGTCTGTTTGGGCTTTTTCATTGGCAGATTTGATTATCTTAGGATCTTCATGACTCATCAGCTCTGCGACTTTATCGAATAACCAAGAAACCATAATATTGGTATAAGCATTATTAGTGAGACCATGATCGTCAGAGTTTGGATATTCTTCGTGGAATTCATCTGGTCCCATGACGTGATGAATATCATACCGATCATCTTTTTTATCGTAGCTGGCCATGCTGACCCAGAACTTACAAATTGACAATAACATTTCTAATCCGTAGTTCTTCATAAATTCAGTGTCACCAGTCAGATGAACATAGTTAATGACATCGTAAGCAACCGACAACGAAACGTGGCGCTGCAAGCGACTGTTATCCGGATCCCATTCACCGCTAACCGGGTTCAAGTGAACAAATTGTGATTGTTCATCCCCATACATCCCTGACTGCCAAGGATACATTGCTCCTTGCTTGTCTTCTGAGGCGGCGTATTTGCGCGCTTCGCCGATACGATTATAGCGATATAACAAGCACTGCTTAGCAATTGCAGGGTAATGAATGGCATAAAATGGTAAATCAAAGGTGACATCCCAGAAAATGTGTCCTCGATAAGCTTCACCGTGCAAGCCACGAGCGCCAACTGAGGAATCTAATTGACCAGAAGCCAGGGCGGCACTTGTCACAAGCATATGGTAGATGTTAACCCGCGTCAGTTTTTGGCTGGTCATATCATTATCAATTTGGATATCTGAATTCTGCCAGACGTTGCTCCAGAATTTTTGACTATCAGCGAGGGTGTCATCGAACGAAGAAGCGTTCAATTCTTTTTGGGCAGGTTGTTCCAAGTTGGCATCCTGCGCTTGGCTGGTAAATACCGTGACACACTTTTCAAATACGTACTGTTTCTCAGGCTCTACTTTGATGTCCAATTTTTGCTGGATTTGTTTGTCTTCAGTTTCAGCTGAAATTAACTTGGTGGTATCGACATCTTTGCTAGAAAGCTTGGAATTAATGACAAAGTTAACGTGGGACGTCTTGGTTTGACCGGTTAACGAGATCTGGTTATCGTGGGCAGCCATGCCAATGACATCGATATGGCGTTGATCGAAATCTTGATAGCGCTCAACATTGCCATTAATAACGGTACCGTCAATTTTTGAATAAAGTTGAATGCTACCAGAAAAGTTGATTGGTTTTAATTCATACTTGATGGAATAACGATGCCAATTGGTCATATTGGCAACTTTGGTAGCCCGAACTTGCAAAATGTGGCCGGTTGATAATTGAATATGCAAGGTGGTTGTTAAAACCCCGGTCCGCAAATCCAAACTTCGATAAATATCTTGGATATCTTCTTTTTTAATTTCAAACGGTTGTTGATGATCCACCCCAAAACTAATGTATTGAGCATTGGGTAGGTTTACTAGATCTTCGTTGACAACATCTCGACCGTTAATTTTGGTTGTGAGTTGGTTGTAAACGCCAGCAACGTACATCCCAGGATAATTATCCTTGTTGGCGTTCGCTTCGACATACGCACCCCGTAGACCAAAGTAGCCATTACCGATTGTCAGCATCGCTTCTTGCCCGTAGTTACGTTTGCCGCTGTACTCACCATAATAATCAAGGTGCCACTTCAAATATTCCTGTTTTTCCGCCACGGCTTTTTCCAAACCAACATCTTGAACCTTATGAAGGTTAACGACCGGAATATTCATCATGTTGGCAATGGCCAAGCCAATATCGATCTTTTGGTGATTAATACCGATGATCGTGTCTGAGAATTCATAGTTCAATGAATTCTCAATAATTGCTGCATCAATTGGCAACCCAGTGAGGGCAGCCTTAATGTTCTCAAGATTATCGCCAATTGAAAATTTGGGGTTGTAGGTGATCATAAACTTCCTAAAAGGGGGCTTATTGGAATTCTCCGAATAATTGATTTCCATGACCCCATCACGAGCCCTTATCGCAAACGTTCTCATAACAAAACCTCTTCTCAAGTATTTCCATTTGTGAAAATCATCTATAAGTTAATTCTAGTTCAAATATCCGTCAATCGCAATTAATTGGGGGTTTGAAAGCAATTTGAGCAAGCGGGCTGTTTTCATTTTTGCTGATTTTCGAGTAGATCTTTGATTTCTGAAAGCAGGACTTCCTTGCGATCAACACTGGCGGTTTCAGGCTGTTTTTTAACTACCCGATTAATGATTTTGATCAGGATGAAAACAACGAAAGCAATGATGATAAAATTGATCACAGCATTTAAAAATGCGCCATATCGGAAAGTGGCTTGCCCAATTGTAAGGGCTAATTTTGAAAGGTCAATTTTACCCAGAAAAATACCAATAAACGGGTTGATAATGTTGGTAGTCAATGACGTCACAATTGAGGTGAATGCCCCACCAATGATGACCCCAACGGCTAAATCAATAACGTTGCCTCTTGAGATAAATTCTTTGAATTCTTTTAACATAAGTCTTAATCTCCTCCCAATTTTTATGATATGGTATGACTATCATTATATCGACTGGATCTTCTTAAATACAAACCAGAGCTACGCCAACTTAATTTTTAAGTCAACTACTGAAGTATGATATTATGATGTAAGTAATTTCAAAGGAGTAAAATTTTGAAAAATAAGCGTACGATTTTCACAGGAATTGTAATCGTCCTGATTCTTTCGATTGCTTTTTATATCAGTCAGCAGGTTGACCACTCAATGCTGCTATTTGTCAGTATTTGGATCGTTGCAATCATTCTAATCAGAATACTGTTAACCCCACTGGTTGTGATGATCGTCAGGTCACGAGATGCCAAAAAAGAACAACTCGAAAAAGCAAAAACGCGTGCAGACCAAAAGGCCATCGAGAACCACCAAAATAATTTTGACGACTAAGGAGAATTTTATGAAACGACATGTGCTTAGAAAACGATTGATATCATTGGTTTTGGGATTGATTGTCTGTGGGGGGACGTTGTATGCTGCCCCAACAGCTTTTGCCGCAATAACCCAAACTTCTGAAGTATCTGATTCTAAGCAACAACTGATTGATATTGTATTAAAACCAAAAAGTCAGACAAAGTTGCGGAATTTCGTTTACGATTCAGTGGATCCGTCAAATCATCATTATCGTCAATTCGTGACTTCAGGACAATTTGCGAGCCGGTTTGGTCAGAGTACCAAGCAGATTACTCAAATTCGAAAATATTTGAAAAAGCATCATTTAAGAGCTGCTGTGTATCGGGGGAACCTCGTGATGGTGGTGAAGGGAACAACTAAAAACGTCGAGAAAGCCTTTAAGGTCAACTTGGTGAATGTCAAAGAAGACGGGGTCCGTTACCAGAAATCAAAAGGGGCGCCAAAGCTGCCAAAATCGATCTCAAAATCGGTTTACGCGGTCTTCGGTTTGTCAACTTATTCACCTTTTTCATCAACCCAATCTGGAATAAAGCCTTCCTCATTTTACACGGCCGCTAAATCAAGCAATAATCAGCCGGCTAAATATTCCCCTAAAAAATTTGTTCACCGATACAACTTGTCATCTTTGTATGCTGGTGGATCAACCGGTCGCAGTAAGACCATTGGTATTATTTCATTTGCCAATTTCCATCCGAATGACGTTTACCGGTACTGGGATGGTGAAGGTATCAATGTGAAAAGTAATCGCTTGAGTGTCTACCGGACAAACGGTTATAAGGGAACTTGGGACGGTTATGACGAAACGACCATGGATGTTGAGCAAGCTGGTGCCATCGCGCCTGACAGCAATATTAAGACCTACCTAGCCCAATCGAATATCACGGGGATGGTCAATTCCATTGCGGCCGCAGCTGGTCAAAATGTCGTTGATTCGCTTTCACTGAGTTGGGGTCAAAGCGAAGCGCAGGTGGCTTATGAAATTAAGCAGGGAATTACCCCCAGAAAATATAATCAAATTTTAAATCTCTTGTTTGAACAAGCCGCAGCCCAAGGCATCAGCGTGTTCACTGCCAGTGGTGATAATGGCGCCTACGATGGCATTACGACCGGCATGACAAAAGGATTGTCGGTTGATACGCCATCAAATTCGCCATATGTAACGTCAGTTGGAGGAACCACCTTACCGCGGACATATGTGGTTAACAAAAAGAAAGTGACGATCCTAACAGAACGCGCTTGGGGATCGGAATTTCTTTATCCAAACTATATCCATCAGCGGTTCTTTAGCCAAATGGACATGATTCAGAGCTACTTTTCTGGTGGTGGCGGTGGTTTTAGCAAATATAACGCGACTCCGAAGTATCAATCTGGATTCAGCGGGGTTGGGACTTATAAAGCAACTCAATTGTGGACATTTAAAAATGGTCAGCCAGTTCGATTGAAGCATCCTAAACAGGTGAGTGGTACAAAGTCTGGGCGCAATTTACCGGATATTTCGGCCAACGCTGACCCATTCACGGGCTACAGTATGTTCGTCACTCCCAAGAAAAATTCTGGGGCCAAAGGTGAATGGGAAGTTTCTGGTGGGACAAGTGTCGTTGCCCCTCAAATGGCGGCCGCAAGTGCTTTGATGTCCAATAATTCTGTCGGGCGGCTTGGCTTTTGGAATCCACAGATTTATAAGTTTGCCGCAACCAGCAGTTCGCCATTTACCCCGTTAGACAGTCGAACGAATAACACCAATCTTTATTACACGGGGCAACCTGGTAAGCTGTATAATCAAGCTACCGGTCTCGGTACTATCGACTTTACAAAGCTTAACAAGGCTTTTAACGGTTAACAAGAAGGAGAATGCGCTATGAACGATGAATCACGAAAGTTAAGCTTCGGTGACTATTTTGAACGGGCGATGGTTTTTGTGGGCTTGTTCATTATTGTGGGCATCGTCCAGTTGCCACTTCAGCTCATCATCCTTGGTCATTTTTCAAACTTGATCAATTTGTTAATTGGGGCGTTGTACTTGATTGGCTTCGCAGTTGCGATTGGAATTGCGTTTTATATTTTTAAGCGCTATGCTAAGCCAGCAACCAAGCTACCTTTAACGGGTAACAATATTAAATGGATTGTCTATTCCTGGTTGGCGTTCTTTGTGATCGAAATTGTCTTAGGGATGCTGAATCAGGCAGTTTATCACGTCAATCAAACGTCCAATAATGAGGTCATTCAAAAGATGATGACCAGTAGTCACTTAACCTTAGTGCTAATGGGGATCACAGCTGTGTTCTGTTCGCCAATTTTAGAGGAGCTGGTCTTTAGAGGATTCTTAATTGGCGCATTCTTTAACGCTAAAAGTTTTTGGGCCCCAATCATCGTGAGCGCGGTGATCTTTTCCATGGCCCATATGGAGACAATCAATGTGATTAGTTTTCTGACTTATGCGTTGCTTGGCGGCATCCTTGGGTATTTGTTTGTTAAAACTCGAAACATTAAAGTGTCAATTGGATTGCATTTTTTAAATAATTTAATTGCAGTTGGAATGATGATTGCCCAAATCGTCATGGTAAATTGATTGTCTAACTGTTTAGGTCAGGACTGGTAACTTCAGTTTCTGGCTTATTTTGTTTGATTGACGGACCTTCGTTAACCGTGCTAAATTGAGTTTAAATGAATTTGAGGTGGATAAGATGGGCTTAAATGTAAAATTACTAAACGATGTGTCAGATGGTCTCAAAGGGGCGAAGAACTTAATCACAGATATTCCTGGAGTCAAAGTGGGGCAAGTGACGGTGGACGATCAGGATGTCCATTCCGGAGTGACAGCGATTTTCCCCCATTCCCATAATTTGTTTCGAAACAAGGTTCCAGCCGCTTCATATGTCATCAATGGCTTTGGCAAGAGTGTTGGGTTGATTCAAATTGACGAGCTTGGGACAATTGAAACCCCAATTGTGCTGACTAATACGTTTGGAGTTGGCACAGCCGTTAATGCCCTCACTAAAATGATGCTGACTGAAAACCCGGAAATCGGCGACACAACCAGTACTGTGAATCCGGTTGTAGCCGAATGTAATGATGGGGATGTCTCAAATATTCGCAAAATGCGGATCAGCGAATCAGATGTGACTGAAGCCCTTAACGGCGTGAGCGATATCTTCGCTGAAGGCGCAGTTGGCGCTGGCCGTGGCATGATGTGCTATGACCTCAAAGGTGGAATTGGGTCAGCATCCCGCGTTGTCAAAGTTGATGACGATCATGAGTACACAATTGGAGCTCTTGTAATGAGCAACTATGGGTTTCTCAGTGATTTGAACATCTTTGGCCAACCAATTGGTCAACCTTTGGCCAAAATGCTGGCAGCTGATAAAAAGAAAGAAGAAAAGGGATCAATTATCACCGTGCTTGCAACCGATGCACCGTTGAATGCCCGCCAGCTCCGACGATTGGCTAAACGGGCCACTGTTGGTATTAACCGGACTGGTGGTTTCATTGGGAATGGTAGTGGTGAAATTGTCTTTGCCTTTTCAACAGCCAATTTAGTGAGTCATTTCCCAACCAGCAATTTCGACACAGTGACGCGATTTAACGACAATGCGATCGACGTCTTCTTTAGGGCAACCGCGGCTGTTGTGGACGAGTCGGTGTTGAGTTCGCTGGTTCACGCAGATTCAGTGGTGGATCGAAAAGGTCGGCTGCGGTTAAGCTTTTGCGATGCAGCTCGCAAACTTGCCAAGGAGCAACCGGAGTATACAGGCATGGTGGCAAGTATTTTTAGCCAATTAGGAGTCAGTCAATGAGTTCAGAAATTTTATTAAATGCGGAAAATATCAATCAAAATGCATGGGGGGCAATTAACGGCTGTGAGGCAGCAAGTATGCTGGCCGGACTCCATTACCAGCACCACGCCCTTGATATCAATTACGGCCAATTTCTTTTGGAGATGCCGATTAGCCCCGATGCCAATCCGTATCGCGGGTTTGGCGGGTCGCCGTTTAAGAACCAAAAGGGGAAGTTTGAAGCTATTTTTGTCCGGCCACTCATTTTGTGGGCAAGTCGGTACGGTCATCTTCAGGATTTAAGTGGGGCTAATCCAGAATGGCTGTATGAAGCGGTAAAGGCCGGCAATCCTGTACTAACGTTTGTCACGGTTCACTTTGCCGATCCAGAATGGGAGCAGTATCCATTTGGCAAGGTTCCCGTTAATAATCACGCAGTGTTACTGGATGGACTTAAAGCCGACCAAGTTCATGTAAGTGATCCGATTGATGGGAAATACTGGTTGTCCAAAGATCAATTCGAAAGAATCTACAACCTTCGCAGAATGGCAATAACAATTTTGAAATGAAATTATGAATTATTCGGGTCTTTCTAAATAATATTAGAAAAGACCTGTTTTTTTGTAATTTTTATGCTAAATTAGGAACTAAGCTTTGTTAAGAATTGGACAAATCATTGAGGAGTGATTTTATTATGAAGTTATCGCATAGTGTTGCTATGTTAGCGGGGGTTGCCAGCATTTCGTTGATTCTCGCAGGTTGTGGGTCCAAATCCAGTCAGCAAAAGAAAACAATTACAACGTCGACTGATTCAGAACTAACGACCGTGGACTTGTCAAAAACGACAGCGGTTGGTACTTTTAATGTTCTGAATAACGTCGATGAAGGCTTATATCGACTAGGCAAAGACAGTAAGGTTGAACCGGGGATTGCCACTTCATCAACTATTTCAAAAGATGGTAAGACCTACACGTTTAACTTGAGAAAGAACGCTAAATGGAGCAATGGTGATCCAGTTACTGCCAAAGATTTCGTTTATTCATGGCGGCGGACGTTAAATCCAAAGACCGTTTCTCAATATGGCTATCTTTTCTCAGGAATTAAGAACGCCGACAAGATTCAGAATAAAAAAGCTGCGGTTTCCTCACTCGGAATTAAAGCCGATGGCAAATACAAGCTCACCGTTACCTTGGAGCAACGGATTCCCTACTTTAAGTTGTTAATGGGATTCCCAGTCTTCTTCCCTCAAGACTCCAAGACGGTTAACAAGTATGGCAACGATTACGGCACATCGTCTAAAACCCAAGTCTATAACGGACCATTTACGTTAACCAAGTGGACAGGGACAAACTTGAATTGGACCTTAAAAAAGAACCCTAATTATTGGGATAAGAAGGCCGTTAAACTCGATGCTGTTAAGTTTAGCGTTGTCAAAGATCCTTCAACCGGCTTGAACTTATTCAACCAGAAGAAGCTTGATATGGCGCAATTGTCAGCTACTCAAGCTAAACAAATGGGCAACAAGAAGGATATGGTTTCTCGAAAACAGTCATCCTGTTACTACATTGCGCTTAATCAAAAGAACAAGGCCTTCAAGAATTTGAAGATCCGCCAAGCAATGTCGATGATTATCAATCGAAAAGTATTAGCTAATAAAGTGGTTGGTGGCGGTGCCATGGATACTGATAGTTTCGTTTCCAAAGGATTAGCCGTTTCACCTCAAAACGGGACTGACTTCACCAAAGACGTGACTGCTCCGGCATCAATGACTTACAATCCAACCAAGGCAAAGCAGCTCTTCAAAGAAGGGATGCAGGAAGTTGGCCTTAATTCATTGCATTTTACTTTGATGAATTCAGATTCCTATGATCAAAAACAACTGAGTGAATATCTCCAAAGTGCCTTGCAAAAATTACCAGGTTTGAAAGTAACTTTGAATAATATTCCTGGACGAGTTATTCTCTCAAGACAGGCTGATCATCAGTTTACTGCAACGGTCGCCAACTGGTTTGCCGACTTTTCCGATCCAATTACATTCTTGAACATTTTGACTTCGGATAATCCAAGTAACATTTCCCAGTGGAAGAATGCCGAATATGATCGTTTGATCAAGGCAAGCAACAACGATGATGGGAGTAACGCTCAAGCTCGTTGGGACGATATGGTAAAGGCGCAAAACCTTGCATTGAAGGACCAAGCCATTATTCCACTTTATCAATCAGGTGAAAAATGGATGATTAATTCAAAAGTTAAGGGGATTGTTTATAACACAGCTGGTGCCAACTACAATTTTAAGAATGCTTATATCAAGTAGGAGGTAGATTGATTGGATCCAGTTATTAAGGGAATTGAAATTCAGAGTGCAGCCGTTCCACTCAAGCGCCCATTCAAAACAGCGTTGAGAACAGTGACCACTGCCCAAACCATCATTGTTAAATTGACCGATAGTACAGGCAAAGTCGGTTACGGGGAGGCAGCACCAACCCCTGTAATCACTGGCGATACAATGGCAAGCATTAAAGAAGCCATTGATGTTGTGATTGGTCCCAAGATAATTGGTCAATCCTTAGTTGATTCTGAGGATATAAAAGCAGTGATTGATGGCACAATGGTTCACAATTCCAGCCCTAAAGCTGCTTTAAATATCGCCGTGAACGATTTGATAGCCCAACACTATGGGGTACCTCTTTATCAGTTGTTGGGTGGTCGTTCGGATACAATCACCACAGATTACACAGTGAGTGTCGGCACAACGGCTGACATGATTGCCCAAGCTAAAGCGCTGATTGCTGACGGTTTTACAACTTTAAAGATCAAGGTTGGCAGCGACTCTGAAGCAGAGAATTTGGCAAAGGTGATTGCCCTTAGAAAGGCAGTTGGGCCTGAAGTTAAGCTCAGGTTAGATGCAAATCAAGGCTGGCATCCAAAGCAAGCAACTTATATCATCAATAAGATGCGTGACTTGGGGCTTGATATTCAATTAGTCGAGCAGCCGGTTCCGGCATCCGATTTTGAAGGAATGGCGTATGTGACAGCGAATACGACCACCATGATCATGGCTGATGAAAGTATTTTTTCTGTGGCTGATGCTTATCGAATCATTCAGCTCAAGGGCTGTGATATCATCAATTTAAAGCTGATGAAGGCTGGCGGGCTCGATAATGCCTTAAAGATTAATACCCTAGCCGAGGCCGCTGGCATTCCCTGTATGGTCGGCAGCATGATTGAATCATCGGTTTCGGTCACTGCTGCGGCTCACTTAGCGGCTGCAAAGCGCAATATTAAGTATGTCGATTTGGACGCATCAATGATGTTCTCGAGTAATCCCGTTTCTGGTGGAATTACAAATGAACATAATCAAATTAAATTACCAACGGTTGCCGGACTTGGGTTTGCAAAATAACCCATCCCGCTCCGAAAAGTTAAAAAATAGATTGTAAACGAGGCTGAAGACAAAACGTCAAGTTTGACTCCAGTCTCGTTTTATATTGGATTTGGATTGTCTGTGAGGGTCAGTGGTTATCGTTCAAGAAACTGCAAATAAGTGTTATCATAAATAAAAACGAATGGAGGTGCCCAGATGGAAACAAGAAGGGTTAAAGTTCCTGTGGCAACTATCTGGAAGTCTAAAGAATCACCAAGGAAAGTGGATCGCCCTGCCTTGGAGGGTGATGTCAAAACTTGGGTCGATCAAATGAGCGATCAAGAATCGATTGACCTTTCAGAGAAAGACTTATTGGAGACCCAAGCTTTGTTTAACGATGAAGTGATTATCGATCATTTTGATGGAGATTGGGCTAAAGTTTACGTTGCCAGTCAATCAGATGATTCTGATTCACGAGGTTATCCAGGATGGGTTCCGACAAAACTATTGAGTGCTGAACAAATCGTTTACCCACCGGTCACTGCAACGGTGAGAATTGCCGTTAGGACCGCTAATTTGTATAACGAAAGTAAGCAACCAATTCTTGAATTGAGTTTAGGGACGGTTCTTCTGCAAACTGGGACTGACGGCGACTATTTTGAAGTCGTTTCCCCACTTGGGAAGGGCTACATTGACAAAAAAGCGACTGTTTTGCCATTTATTGGCCAGAACGCTGGCGAGACAATGGTTCAAATGGGACGTCAATTTTTAGGGATGCGCTACCTGTGGGGTGGTGTCAGTTCCTATGGATTTGACTGCTCCGGATTTGCTTATACGCTTCATCGAGTTTTGGGCTTTGATATTCCACGGGATGCAGATGACCAGCAAGAATCCGGCTTGCCATTATCACCAGAAGAAATTTTACCTGGTGATTTAGTATTCTTTGCGTATGATCACGGAACTGGTTACGTCCACCACGTTGGCATGTATATTGGCAAAGGGCAGATGATCGAGTCACGAACACCTGGTGCAAAAGTTGATATCGCAGACTTGACTGAGCCAAAGTTTGCTTCGGAGTTTGCGGGCTTTCGGAGATATTGGCGATGAGAACATTTTTTCACAAACAGGTGTCTAGGTTGTTGGATGTCGATTGGTTAACGGTTGGCATCATAATCAACTTGGATGGTCAAATTGTCTATGAGAAAAATGCTCAGGACGTTTTCCCATCCGCTTCTCTGATTAAATTAGCAATTCTAAATGACATCTTGGATAGTCAAGTTGACCTTAATCAATCAATCATTGTATCTGACAAGAAGCCGGTAGGTGGGGCAGGCGTTTTACAACTGCTCTCCCAAGATAAATGGCAATTGCGTGATCTGTTGGCACTTATGATTAGCGATTCAGATAATTTTGCCAGTAATATTTTGATTCAGCACTTCGGCATGAAGGCGATTAACCATTATTTGGAAACTCATCATTTTCAGGCTACGCGGCTTAATCGATACTTGATGGACTCTCACGCGTTGGAGCAAGGCGTTGATAATCAGACCGATGCAGCTGAAAGTTTGCGGCTGCTTGAAATGGCCTTAAACCACGGTGACATTGTGACGAATTGGTTTAAAAATCAGCAGTTTCGATATAAACTTCCCGGTAATTTTGACGAGCTGGGTGATGCCATTCAAGTATTCAATAAAACCGGGGAAGGTAATCAAGTTGATCATGATGTGGCGCGGTTTGTATATGGCAAGCATTCGCTTGAAATCGCAATGCTCACTTTGAGCACATCTGACCGAATGAATGTGATTTCAATTTTTAATCAAGTCGGCCAGTTGGCTGCCACAGAGTTGGCGCACATTGAAGATTGAATGATATTTTAGGATAGTAAAAGGCTGGTATCAGGACGTGAATAGGTCTTGATGCCAGCCTTTTTGTAATAGGCAACTAGTCAATTTTACTATTATATTGATCGAGTTTCTTTTCAATCATTGCAATGGATTCAGCACAATTTTCTTTATCAGTTTCTTCTAAGTCCAAGATTTCGAAGCATTTTTTAACATGGCCAAAGACTTCTTCTTTTTCACCTTCAGCCATCTTGGTTAACTGAATAATGACCGTTCGTTCATCTTTTTCACTTCGATTGCGTTTTATCCAGCCGTGGCTTTCTAGACGTTTCAATAGTGGGGTTAGTGTCCCGCTATCCAGATTAAGATGGCCACCTAATTCTTTAACCGAAAGCGGTGCATATTGCCATAAAGTGAGCATAGCAATATACTGAGGGTAAGTTAAATTGAATGGTTTTAAGACGTTCTGATAGAAATGATTGAATTTCTTGTTTGCTGTATAAAGTTGGAAACACAGTTGGCTATCCAACTGAATAGGCTGTATATTAGGCATAAGTTTAGCTCCTATTAGTTTATATATAATATTATTGTAAGGTATCTCAGAATAAAAGCAAGAAGTAGATTTTTAACTATTAAATTTTGAACAATCTTTTTACCGTCACGGGAGGAATAAAATAATATGAATATAGGTCGATTGAGGTTTAGCACGTGGTTATTTATGATTACCGTTGTTTCAATGATTGGATACATAGGATACTACGGATTTTGGTTCCTAAAGGGTGAGCCTAAGTTTCATGGTCAATTATTATTGTTAATTGAAGTTTTTGTTGGAATCTTAATTGCTATTTTACCATTTATCATTGAAAAATTTGGGTATTTTTACTTTCCTCAAGTTGAATTAATCTTTTTCTACGTCTTTCTCTATATGTCTATTTTTCTGGGATCCGGACTGCAATTTTATGGTGTGATGTTCTGGGATAAATATGAACATGTTTTATCAGCCATGATGTTGGCAGGGTTGGGCTTTTCCATTTTCCAAGGATTACTCGATTCTCGGGATAATTCACGAAGAGCGCCATTTTTGATGAGTCTATTTGCCTTTTCATTTGGAACTGCTTGTGGGGTCTTCTGGGAACTGTACGAATTCACCGCAGATGGTTTGGGCGGTCTTAATTTGCAGCGGTACGAAGAAGCTGGAAGAATGCTCATCGGTCGGGCAGCCTTAATGGATACAATGACTGATCTGATTGCGGATTTAATCGGGGCTTTCTTGATGGCATTAATTGGTTATTTGTTAATGAAACGTGATCCGAGTGCCAGTCGTTACTTAATTTTTAAATCAAAACACCAAAACTTCTTTTCAAGTTCGTACTTTTAGTGTAAAATTAAACTTGTTGTTGCCCCGATGGCGGAATTGGCAGACGCGCAGCGTTCAGGTCGCTGTTTGAGAAATCAAGTACAAGTTCGAATCTTGCTCGGGGCATAAACAGGTTAAATAAATCGCGTTAATTCACTTTAATTGAGTGGATTAACGCGATTTATTTGTATCATTCTGCACCTAAACGGTCAATTAAGTCCTTGTACATTGGATAGTCAGCAGCCAAATCAGCTTTATGAAACAATTCAAAATCGTGGAAGTCAAAACCAGGTGAAACCATGCAGCTTACGACAGCAAAAGAATCCGGGTCAGTGACTTCTGACGCAAAGATCGTATTCTTAGGCACTCGAAGCTGTAGCTGTTCCCCATGGAGAATGTCACTGCCAAGCTTAAAGTTGCTATACTTGCCAGTTTTATCAATACAATGGATTATAATTGGTTTGCCCGCATGGAAATACCATAATTCATCATGATTGAGTCGATGAAAGTGAGAGGGGCTTCCGTAATCGAGTAGGAATAGAATTGACGTGTATCGATAGCGGTCGCCGTGACTTTCAGGTGCAAAAAACGTATCTTCACTATGGTGGAGCTGTTTATACCAACCGCCTTCCGGGTGCGGTTCTAAATTCAACTGTTTGATGTAGTCTTGTCTCGTTATCATTGGGGATTCCTTTCTAAGAGAAAATGTGGTGTCACAAATGAATTGCTTTAAATTATAGCAAATCACGCATTCTGGTCACTAAGTTTTTTTATACTCTGCGAGTTTGTGATTTTGTATATATCATAAAGCTTATTAATTGCATTTCATTTATAAACGTTGCATTATAGTAGGTGTAGTGAAGTTGATTGCGCTTACAGGATTTTAGAAAGGATGATCAGCATGTATGAGAATATTTTAGTACCACTCGATGGCAGTAGGAATTCGCAGCAAGCTCTTGAAGAAGCAGTCAAGTTAGCCAAACAGTTTAATTCAAAACTCAGTTTGATCACAGTCATTAACAACACTAATTTCTATTATGGTGCTGGTGGGACAGGGTTACCTGCAAATATGTATGATGATCAAAAAAATGTTGCTAATAACATTATTGAGGAAGCTAAAAAGTATGTTGATTCACAAGGCGTCAAGTTTGAAACGGCCGTTGACATTGGCAACCCAAAGAACATTATTGCCCATATTTATCCGGATCAACATGATATTGACTTGATTGTTATTGGTAAATCTGGTGTTGATGCATTGAATCGGGTACTGATTGGTTCAACAACTGCTTATGTTGTTCGTAATGCCACAACTAAAGTATTAGTTGTGAACGCCAAGGATGAATAATTTAAAAGAGGAACCAACTGTTTTCAAAAAATAAAGAGACTGAGACAATAGGCGTTTTGATCCCAGAATTTAACGAAAAGAACCAATTATTCCTGATTTTGGAATAGTTGGTTCTTTTCGTTAAATGGCCGGGATCAGCCGTTTGGCGCAGCTTTTATCCAAGTGGCTACAGCGATCCAAACGAATAATGACTGATTGGAAATTAATATATGTCCCAACCTCGTTCACTTTGTGTCTAACTATAAACGATCCGAAACCTTGTACGGTTTTTGAATCGCGTTTTTTTCGTTATCGTGGGAAACAACATCGTCCGCCAAGAAAATGTCAAAATCTTTGTTATCAACGCCGTGAACGACGAGGACTCGTTTGTTCTGATTTTGTTTTTCTTTATAAATTTGAGCAGTTTTGACAGCTTCATTGTGATCATGAAAGTTACCAATTGAATCGCCCGGGTTGAAAAATACGATTTCATCCATAAATACCGCTCCCTTCAATGCTTTTTAACTCTTAATTAAATTATAACGTAAAATAATGGTAAAACAAAATTCAGCTATTTTTAATTTGTTTTCTTGGCCTTTTTTAAGAAAACATTATACTACTGGTAGCTTGGGCCGTTATCTGATAAAATAATAGGCGTTATGTTTTGATGTAGATTGAATTAGTAAAAGGGGAATAAGTTATGTGCGGATTTGTTGGTTACGTTAACCAAAAAGATGTTCCTGAAAATACAATTAATGATATGGCAGATAGAATTAAGCATCGTGGACCTGATGACGAAGCTTATTTTGCTAATAACGACGTGTCCATGGGATTCCGCCGACTTTCCATTATTGACTTAGCCCATGGTGGCCAGCCAATGTATAACGCTGACAAGACCAAAGTGTTAACGTTTAATGGCGAAATTTACAATTATAAAGAAATCCGGGAAGAATTGCGTGACTTGGGTTATGAATTCCGAACAGATGTTGATTCTGAAGTCCTGATTTATGGTTATGAGGAGTGGGGACCTGCACTTCTCGACAAACTTCGCGGAATGTTTGCTTTCGTGATCTATGATCAAAAGAAGAATGAAATTTTTGGCGCCCGAGATCATTTCGGCATCAAGCCATTATACTATTATGACGATGGGGATTCCTTTCTTTGGGGTTCAGAAATCAAGGCATTTTTGGAGCACCCAAATTTCAAGAAGGAATTAAATCTCCGACTTTTGCCAATCCATTTGAGCTTTGAATTTATTCCGTCAAGAGAAACCATGTTTAAGAATGTTTACAAATTACTTCCTGGCCAATATTTCCTTCACAAGAACGGCAAGACTGAAACGCACCGCTACTTTAAATTTAACTATGATCACATTGATAACAGTCAAACTATTGAAGGTGATGCCGATAAAATTGGTAAGTTGGTTGACGATTCTGTAAAAGCGCATATGATCGCCGATGTTGAAGTCGGCAGCTTCTTGTCGAGTGGGATTGATTCCAGTTACGTATTGAATGAAGCAGCTAAGCTTAAGCCAATTCAGTCATTTTCAATTGGGTTCCACCATTCTAAATATAGTGAACTCGCATGGTCGACAGAATTTGCTAAAACAATTCAACAGAAGAACACGCCAATCTACATGGACGGCGACGACTACTTCAACTTCCTGCCAACCATGATGTACTACATGGATGAGCCGTTATCAAATCCCGCTGCAATCCAGCTCTATTATCTGTCACGAGAGACTTCCAAACACGTGAAGGTTGCTTTATCCGGTGAAGGAGCTGACGAGTTCTTCGGTGGTTATAACACTTATTTGGAGGCAATTCCATTTGATCGCTATCAGAAATACGTTCCCAAGCCTGTCCGTAAGGGCTTAGCAGCAGTTGCAAAACGCCTGCCAAGGTTCCATGGTAAGCGTTTCTTAATGCGGGGCGCCCAACCGTTAAGTGAACGATATTATCGAGTTAATTATGTCTTCAACTACGAAGATCGAAATAAAGTGTTGAAAGATCCGTCAATCAATACCGATTCCGGGGCCTATACCAAGCATATTTTTGACGATGTTGCTGACAAGGATGAAATGACTCAAATGGAGTATTTCGATATTAACACTTGGCTTCCTTATGATATTTTGCATAAGGCTGATCGAATGAGTATGTGTAATTCACTGGAAGTTCGAGTTCCTTTCGTCGACAAAGAGGTTGCCAAGTTTGCGGAAACCATGCCGGTTAAGACCCGAATTACGCCAGATGAAACGAAGATTGCCTTGAGAACAGCCGCTGAACGGGAAATGCCTAAGAAGACCGCCCTGAAAGAGAAGCTCGGATTCCCATCACCAATTGCCAGCTGGATTAATGATCCCAAATATCATGAACGCATCGTGCACGCATTCCATTCAGATACGGGTCAGAAGTTCTTTAATACTGACCAACTTGACCGTTTATTAAAAGAACATGCTGAAGGTAAGTCCAACATGCAAAAAATCTTCACAATTTATACCTTCATTCTCTGGTACCAGGTGTACTTCCCAGAAGATACCACTGAAAATACCGTTAGTTTGGTTCATAGAACACAAATTTAGAATTCGTAAAGAAATGGAAGGTGCATAAGTTGGCACAAATTACTCTTGACGAAGCTTTGGTGATTTTAAACGAACATCATTTATTAGTGAAAAGTCAATTGAGCAACTTAAGTCTCAATTTTAAGCAAATTGCGTACAATTCTAAATTGGTTTCAGGAAAAAGCCTGTTCTTTTGTAAGGGTAATTTTAAAGCAAGCTATTTGTTGGATGCTCAGAATCGAGGCGCAATTGCTTACGTTTCTGAACAAGAATTCACCAATGTTGCGATTCCCGGTATTATCGTGAATGATATCCAAAAATCAATGTCGCTGTTAAGTGCGGCATTTTTTGGGTTCCCACAGAATCACTTGCCGACAATTGCGTTTACTGGAACCAAAGGGAAAACGACTTCGGCCTACTTCGCAAAGTCAATTTTAGATAGAACCTATCAACAAAAAGTTGCTTTATTTTCCACTATCAACACGGTGGTGGGGAACACTGCCAATGATGTTGTGAAGTCTAGTTTGACGACTCCTGAATCATTGGACTTGTTCACAAATATGAACGCTGCTGTCCATAACGGGATGACACACCTGGTAATGGAAGTGTCTTCTCAGGCCTATAAGAAGAATCGGGTTTATGGGCTTCACTACGATGTTGGGGTGTTTTTGAACATTTCCCCAGATCACATCGGTCGAAATGAACATCCAACGTTTGCGGATTACTTACACTGCAAAGAACAGCTTTTGGTTAACTCCAATATTTGTATTTTGAATGCTGATGGAACACACATCAGAGACATTTACTATGCTGCCAAGACGACGACTCAACCAGAAAACATTTACATTTACGGTCGGGAAGCTGAGGTAACCGAACTTGGAATCCCAGTTGATTTTCAGTATCAATCACTGGAGGATTCGTTGACCAGTAACAAAATTTCGATTACTGCCAATACCAATCATGCAAAGAAGCTGGCTATTGATGGCAATTACACAATTAGCATTCCCGGCGACTACAATGAGGGTAATGCCGTGACCGCT
Source organism: Lentilactobacillus rapi DSM 19907 = JCM 15042 (assembly GCF_001436255.1). Taxonomy (GTDB): domain Bacteria; phylum Bacillota; class Bacilli; order Lactobacillales; family Lactobacillaceae; genus Lentilactobacillus; species Lentilactobacillus rapi. The sequence continues at coordinate 34,452 of NZ_AZEI01000076.1, forward strand.
GCAATTACGAGTTGCCTGATGGGGGCAAGCGTCGCTGATATCGAATATGGTTTAGCTCACACAACAGTCCCCGGTCGAATGGAAATCTATCCAACTAAAGAGCATGGGACCATTTATGTGGATTACGCCCACAATTATGGCAGTTTGCATTCCGTGTTGAATTTCATCAAAGAACAACAACCCAAGGGGCAAATTGTTGTGATCACTGGCAGCACCGGCGATAAAGGAATTGACCGTCGGGAAGGGCTTGGAAAAGCAATTGGCGAGTTTGCCAATAAGGCTTATTTAACGACTGATGATCCAGCAACTGAGGATCCTAAAGTAATTGCGGAAACAATATCCCAACATATTGATCATGATAAAGTTGCGGTTTCTTATATCGCCGATCGCAAAGCTGCAATCACAAAAGCCGTGACGGAAAGTTTACCAGGTGACGTTGTGTTGGTTGCTGGCAAAGGACATGACGCCTTTCAGAAAATCAATGGTCGAAATGTGCCTTATGCTGGGGATGCGGCAATTGTTGCTAATCTCGTGAAAGGACTTTAATCAAATGGATAATCAAGAAGCGGATTTTACCCCAGTTCTTTTGGGGAGTGATTTTAATGTGTACGGAATGGCTCGCTGCCTTTATGAAATTTATGGGAAGCCGGTCAAAGCATTTGCTGAGGTTCAACTTGCGCCAACCCGTTATACCAAAGTAGTTGATCTCGAACTAATTCCAGGTTTTAGCGAGGACCCAACCTGGATCAATTCCATGAAACGAATTAAACAGCGATATGCTGATCACAATGAACCAGTCATTCTAATTGGATGTGGTGACGGTTATGCTGAACTGATTTCCAAACACAAGTCAGAATTGGAAGATGTCTTTGTCTGTCCGTACATTGACTACGACTTGATCAAAAAGTTGAACGACAAAGAGAATTTTTACAAAATGTGCGACAAGTACGATTTGCCGTACCCAAAGACCAAGATCATCTCAAAGCAAATGTATGAATCTGGTGAGGATATCAACCAGCCATTTGGGTATCCAGTGGCGCTGAAGCCAGCGAATAGTGTTGAATGGCTGGATATTCATTTTGAAGGCCGCAAAAAGGCATTTATCATTCAAAGTGAATCAGAGTTTAAAGATGTGGTTGCAAAAAGTTATGATAACGGCTACACATCAGATTTTATCCTTCAAGATTTCATTCCAGGTGACGACAGCAATATGCGGACGTTGAACGTCTATGTTGACAAGAATCACCAAGTTAAGCTGATGTGCCTGGGGCATCCCCTTCTTGAGGATCCGTCTCCTTCTGCAATCGGTAATTACGTTGCAATCATTCCAGAATTCAATCAAGATATTTATGACCGTGTCCAAAAGTTTTTGGAGGAAATTAAGTTTACCGGTTATGCAAACTTTGATATCAAATTTGATACCAGAGACAATTCCTATAAGTTATTTGAAATCAATTTACGGACTGGCCGGAGTAGTTTCTTTGTGACTTTAAATGGTTATCGATTGGCTGATTGGGTTGTTCAAGATTATGTTTTTGACTCTCTTAAGGACAAGCCGACCCTTTACGCTAACCAAGACCAAAATAAATATTTCTTGTGGCTAGGCGTTTCAACTCAGATCTTTAAAAAATATGCAAAAGAAAACGAAGCCAAAAAAGAGGCGCTTCAATTGATCAATGAAGGCCGATATGGTGATACTTTCTGGTATGGCAAGGATAAGAGCGTCAAACGTTTTGCGCTATACAAATGGATGTTCCATAACTACGCAAAGAACTTTAAGCACTATTTCGTTGCCAAGTAAGGACTGATTATTTATGGATAACTTTTTTACAATTATTGGTGGCATGGGAACCGAAGCAACCGAAACGTTTATTCATCTTTTAAATGAGCAGACCCCGGCAACTAAGGACCAAGATTATCTCAATTACATCTTAGTTAATCATGCCACGATTCCTGATCGGACTGACTATATTATGGATCACAAGAAGCCCAATCCTTTTCTGCCGTTAGCAGCTGACATCAAGCAACAAAGTCAGCTTCAACCAGCATTTTTTGCCATCCCATGTAATACTGCCCATTATTTCTATGATGAGCTTCAGGCATTGACGACGATTCCAATTCTGAATATGCCGCATGAAACAATCAAAAAAATTAAGACCATGGTTCCTAATGCCCGCAAAGTTGGTTTAATTGCCACAAATGGCACGCTTCATGACGGCATTTATGATAAAGAAATAATCGATGCCGGTTATGAACTGTTCAAACCCACTGCCGAAGTTGCCGATCAAACAATGGAATTAATTTATGATGATGTGAAGCAGAAGAATTATGTCGACGCCAAACTTTATCATGATATTTTAGCCAAAATGGTTGATCAATTTCATTGCGATATCGTCGTTTTAGGCTGTACAGAACTATCAGTTGCCCAACAGCGGGCGGGCGATCATGGTTATCCGGTTATCGATTCTCAAGATGTTCTGGCTAAACGCTCAATTGAGTTGATTCAACAGCTTAAGAAGCAAAAAAAATAGCCAACTAATTAATAGTTGACGAAAGTTTGAATTGCGATGGCAATGGGGGTTGCGATTACCAATAGCCAAAGAAGCTTTGGGGTATAGTGAGTATCCTGTTTGCGACCGTATGCATTTTCACTGAGCGCGATGATCGCTAACGTCGTGACAGCCCCAATGGCAACAATCAATGGATGTCGGTGAAAAGAGCGAAGTGCAATCACAACTTGACTAATAATGATCATCCAGTAAAATAATCTGGAGATCATCATTGAGTCGATTACTCGTTTTTTGATTGGCCGAGTGAGACCCCAGATTAAGTTAACGAAAAAGACTGCCCAACAAAAATAGTTAAGTATAATCCACATTCAGAACACCTCTTTACTTAAGTATCAATAATCCGACCAGAAAAAGCAATATTTATTGCCGTTCTTTTACAAATTTCAAAACTTTATGACAAAGGTAATTTTGCGTGATATAATTATCTTTGCTATGCGGGTATAGTTTAGTGGTAAAATTCAAGCTTCCCAAGCTTGCGTCGCGGGTCCGATTCCCGTTACCCGCTTCGTAGTGTTCTTCGCTACGGACCACCGGATTAATGATCGATTGAGGTTGACATCTTTATTGTTAACAAGTTATTATACATCTGGTATGTTATATTTATTCAATGATAAAAGAGTAGTAGTTGGTTGCTGAATATTTAGCGAATTCGGGATGGTGAGAGCCGAAGTGTTGAGTCAACGAAGCGCGCTTTTTAGAATAATAATTTAATAAGTTGAGCGGATATTTTTATCAAATGGAGTGGTACCGCGGGTTTACTCGTCTCTTGCAATTTTTTGTAAGAGTTTTTTTGTATATTTATAGACGGAGGGAAATAGTAATGGATTATAAAGCACAAGTGACGAATTCAATTTTAAGTGTATTGAATGACGAATTATCATCAGCAGAAGTTTACGAGAAGTTGGAACAACCTAAGACTCAAGCAATGGGTGACTTAGCATTTCCGGCATTCGTTTTAGCAAAGGTTTTGCATAAATCCCCCAATCAGATTGCTGAGGATCTGGTTAGCAAAATTGACCAATCATCCTACGAAAAGGTTGAAGCTAAGGGTGCTTACATTAACTTTTTCTTAGATAAAGGTCAATTTAGTAACGAAGTTCTGACTGATGTCATTGAGCAAGGTGCCGCCTATGGTCAAAACGATCACGGTAAGGGTGGTAATGTGCCGATCGATATGTCATCACCTAACATTGCCAAGCCAATTTCAATGGGTCACTTGCGCTCAACTGTTATCGGTAACTCAATCGCCAAGATTTTGGTTAAAAATGGGTATCATCCAATCAAAGATAATCATCTTGGTGACTGGGGAACTCAATTTGGAAAATTGATCGTCGCCTACAAAAAATGGGGTAACGAGGAAGACGTTAAGAAAGACCCAATCAATAACTTAGTTAAGTATTATGTTAAGTTCCATCAAGAAGACAAAGAACATCCTGAGTTGGATGACGAGGCCCGTGAGACCTTCAAGAAACTTGAAGAGGGCAATGAAGAAGAAGTCTTCCTGTGGAAATGGTTCCGAAAAGTTTCCCTTGAATCATTCAATAAGATTTATGAAAAATTAGGTGTCACTTTTGATACTTATAATGGTGAAGCATTTTATAACGACAAGATGGATGAAGGAATTCAGATCCTTAAAGACAAGGGCTTACTTGTTGAATCCAGAGGTGCGCAGGTTGTTAACCTCGACAAGTACAATCTAAATCCCGCTTTAATTTTGAAGAGCGATGGTGCAACCCTGTACATCACCCGTGATATTGCCACCGCAATTTTCCGTGACAGAACCTACAAACCAGCTATGAACCTTTATGTCGTTGGTTCAGAACAAACATACTACTTCCAACAATTGAAGGCCGTCCTGCTTGAAATGGGATTGCCATCAGCTGAAAATCTCCATCATATTCCATTTGGCTTGATTACCGTTAACGGGAAGAAATTGTCAACTCGTTCTGGCCGAATTATCTTGTTGGACAAAGTTTTGGATGACGCTATCGATTTGGCTAAAAAACAAATTGAAGACAAAAATCCTGATTTGCCAAATAAAGAAGAAGTTGCCAATGAAGTTGGGGTTGGCGCAATTATCTTCGGTGATTTGAAGAATGAACGAACCAATAACATCGACTTTGTCCTTGAAGATCAGCTGAAGTTCGAAGGCGAAACCGGTCCTTATGTTCAATATTCGCATGCCAGAGCTGAAAGTATTCTTCGTAAGGCTAACGACATTGATTTTCACGGTGCGAATAAATCTCTTGGTGACCCTGCAGCTTGGGAAACTGTTACTTCGTTGAAGGAATTCCCTGACATTGTTAAGAGTGCCTGCAAGGACTTCGAACCATCAGAAATTGCCAAATATTCATTGAGATTAGCGAAGGCATTTAACAAATATTATGCTCATTCAAAGATTCTGGTTGAAGATGACCAATTAGGCGCTCGTTTATCATTGGTTAAGGCTGTATCGATTGTGTTGAAGGAATCACTTAACTTGTTGGGAGTTAAAGCCCCAGATGCAATGTAATTTAAATCTAAATAACTAACTAACTGAGAGACTGGGAGTCCGCTTTGATCCCAGAATTTAACAAGAAGAACCAATTATTCCTGATATGGAATGGTTGGTTTTTTTGATTAAATTCCGTTATTGGCCATTTGAATCAGTTTTTCATCTCTTAAATCCTTTTTAAATTTTTACATGCCTCTCAAACCTGAATTTCATGTGTGATACAATGTGTAAGTATTTATAAAAGGAGCATGAGTATGAACAACAATTCAACCAAATCATTTAGGAAAAAGGCTGGACCTTTGTTTAGACGATTTAATCGCTTTTGTCGAAAGTATCATTTGGTTAAATGGTTGGTTGTTTTGTTCCTGAGTGTTGGATTGATGACGAGTACCTACTTAGTGTTCCTGGCTAAAACGGCTCACGTCCAAAATCTTGAATCCTCGCTTGCCAAAACAACTGAAATCTTTGACGCAAGTAACCATAAGGCAGGAGAACTATATGCCCAAAAGGGGACTTACGTTCAACTAAATAAAGTTTCGAAAAATATTCCCAAAGCCGTTCTTTCTACTGAGGATCGTAATTTCTACCATGAATATGGTTTTTCATTCAAGGGAATTGCTCGGGCAGTGTTTTTACTATTAAAGAATAAAATCTTACATCGTGATTATATCAGCGGTGGTGGAAGTACATTAACCCAGCAATTGGTCAAGAATGCGTATTTATCGCAAGAACAGACCATGACTCGAAAGCTCAAAGAATTATTCCTGTCAATTCAGGTCGAAAATGTTTATTCCAAAAAAGAAATTTTGACGATGTATCTTAACAACGCATACTTTGGTAATGGGGTATGGGGCGTTCAGGATGCCTCGCAAAAATATTTCGGGCAAAATGCGGTTGATTTATCGGTTCCCGATGCCGCAGTGTTGGCAGGGATGCTGACGTCGCCGAGTGCGTTTAACCCAATTGACCATCCCAAAGCTGCTAAATGGCGGCGCAACGTGGTTCTTCAATTGATGGTTGAGAACAATCAATTGACGCAATCGCAGGCTGATTATTATAAGAAAACACCGATTGTCTTGCATGATACCTATGTTCGAAAAGATGGGTATAAATATCCCTATTACTTCGATGCGGTTATCGATGAGGCGATCAGCAAGTATGGGCTGACTGAATCCGAGATCATGAATCGTGGTTATCGAATTTACACCAATCTGAATCAATCCCAGCAGCAGGCCATGCAGACAACGTTTAATAATAATTATTACTTCCCGGCAAATGCCGCTGATGGAACAAAGGTGCAGGCTGCTTCGATCGGTGTTTCCCCAAGTACTGGTGGCGTAACTGCCGTTGTTGGTGGTCGGGGTCAACATGTCTTCCGGGGATATAACCGAGCTACCCAGATCAGTCGGCAGCCTGGGTCGACGATGAAGCCACTTGCGGTTTACACGCCTGCCTTAGAGGCTGGATACAAGTTTGATTCAGAGTTGGTCGACAAGAAAAAGTCGTATGGTGCTAATCACTATACGCCGAAGAATTACAATAACGTCTACCAAGGTAAGGTTCCAATGTATGAGGCATTGGCTCAGAGTATGAATGCCCCGGCTGTTTGGCTGCTTAATCAAATCGGGGTTAATCGCGGTTACCAATCTGTGAAGGACTTCAATATCCCGGTTACTAAGAAAGACAAGAACCTCGCTCTGGCACTCGGTGGGATGGACGGTGGCGTTTCGCCCCAACAGATGGCCGGGGCCTATACTGCATTTGCCAATGGTGGTAAAGTGGTCAAGCCTTTCTACATTCGTAAAATTGTCGACTCGACAGGTAAAGTTGTGGTGGACAACACGGCCAAGCAACAAGGTCGGCAAATTATGTCAGCTTCCGTTGCTAAGCAAATGACCAGTATGATGCTGGGCGTTTTCAATAACGGAACTGGCGTGGATGCGAAGCCTTATGGGTATCAAGTTGCCGGAAAAACTGGAAGTACCGAGGCCGATGATACGGGTTCGGCCGATGCAACCAAGGACAAATGGATTATTGGTTATACCCCAGATCTGGTTGTCGCAACTTGGGAAGGTTTCGACAGTACCAGCCAGGCTCATCATCTTGAAAATCTGAGTGGGACAGGCGTTGGCCCATTGTTCAAGAACGAGATGCAGACAATGTTGCCATACACCAAGAACTCAACGTTCAATACCAAGGATGCCCAAACGATTGTTCAAGGTGAAAGTAATAATGACAATCTTTGGGATACGATTCAGAAGAAAACGGATGAATACTCTAACAAGTTTGAACAAAAGGCTAAAGAGTTTGTGGACGATGCCAAGAGCTGGTTTGGCCATTAATTAATCCTAATCCCAACAGGAGTCCGAGTAGCTTTTGTGTTAAACTAAAAGAAATACAAATTAAGGTGGAAAATTTAATGAATGATAAATTAACTGATCTTGCGACTCAATTACAACAGGAATTGATCACAACCAAAGAATATACAGATTTGAAGGGTACCTACGAAAAGCTGCAAGCAGACGCTGACACCTTTAAATTATTTAAACAATTCCAACAGACTCAGATGCAGTTGCAACAGAAACAGATGCAAGGGACTCAACCGACCCAAGAAGAAATTCAAAATGCGCAAGCAATGGCAACCAAAATGGGACAAAGCCCAATCATTTCTGAATTGATGAACAATGAAAAGGCACTTAACAAGGTCTTAGGTGATGTGAATGATTTGGTCACCAAACCAATCATGGAATTGTACCGGAATTAATAAGTAAAGGTGGAATTGTTTTTATCCAGATTCTACCGTTTAAGCAATAGCGCAGCCATTCCTGATGTGGAGTGGTTGCGCTATTGGCTTAAATACCTCAAATCCAGTCATTTATGCGGAGAAAGGAAACAAAATGAAATTTATTCACGCCGCGGATTTACATTTAGACAGTCCTTTTCAGGGCTTACATAACGAATCTCTGCCAACACCTTTGTGGGAACAGATCCGCCAATCAACGTTTACCTCTTTTCAAAGAATTGTTGACGGTGCGATTGATCAAAATGTGGACTTCGTCTTGCTGGCGGGGGATCTTTTTGATCGTCAAGAACACAGTGTTTCTGCACGAGTTTTTTTAATTCAACAGTTACAAAGATTGGCGGACGCAAAGATCCCGGTCTTGATTATTTTTGGCAATCATGATTATTACAGTGGCGACATAAAGCAACTAGGCTATCCGGACAACACCACCGTTTTCGGCAATCAAGTTGAAACCAAAAAGATTCAGCTAACAAATGGCCAGGTTGTTGCCATTACGGGATTTAGCTTTCAAAATCAGTGGGTTAATGAACCCATGATCAATGATTATCCGAATGCGGTGGCCGCTGATTGGAATATCGGCATGCTCCATGGTAGCTTGGCGGGATTGGACTCACCTGAAGCCAACTATGCACCGTTTACGCTGAAACAACTTCAATCGAAAAATTACGATTATTGGGCGTTGGGACACATTCACAAACGCCAATCACTTGACGATAAGGGATTAATTAACTATTCAGGCAATACTCAGGGCAGACATATTAATGAAACTGGGGAAAAAGGTTACTTGCTGGTTCAAAGCACTGGACACGAATTGACAACTGCCTTTCAGCCGACTTCACCAATTGTTTGGGAAGTTGTTGCGATGAAAATCACTGATAAATCGGTTGATAATTTGGCGAATTCAATTATGAATGCCCTTTCCAAACAACATTATTCGAAGCTACATTTCATCAGAATTCGGTTGACTGCCGATCAAGCAATTCCCGATACAATTTTGGAATCGTTGGCTAGTGGAGACTTATTAACGGCCGTTCAACAAATGAACACAGGCAGTTGGCAACAGTTAAATACGTGGGTGACCTCAATTAAGGCAGCTGCTGGATCTCAAAGAATTATCAGTAGTCTTGACCAATCTTTTTTTGACGAGGCTAAGCAGCAAACTCTCACTCCTGAGCAACTTGATCGACTAACCCAACAGAGCCTGGATAAGTATCCGTTCATCAAGGCTGACTTAGCCACTCGTGATAGCCAACAGGATATTTTTGAGCAGACAACTGCTATTTTACAGCGTCATGTCAGTGGTCCCGAGGATGAGGAGGCCAGTCAGAAGTGATTATTAAAGAGTTAATGATATACGGATACGGAAAGTGGGTCGATCAGCACTTTTCCTTCGCCACCCCTTTACAAGCCATTTATGGGCCGAATGAAGCCGGTAAGAGTACGATCATAGATTTTATCGAATCGATGTTCTTCGGCTTTCAAAACAAAAAGCAGGCCGTTCATGGGCAATTTTATCCAAAGACGTCTAAAGCATACGGCGGCGAGCTCATTTTTGAACAGGATCATCAAAAGTATAAGTTGGTAAGAATAGATGGGCCGAAGGGCGGCAACGTCAAATTCTATGATATTGATCACGATATTGAACTCCCATCGACCGATTTTGAAGCGCTCCTGTCACCAATTGACCGACAATCGTATAATCAACTATTTTATTTTGGCGATTTCGATAAAAAAGAATTTTATAAAACTGACGAAACCGATTTAGGATTGCGGATTCAGCGGATTGGGGTGACAGATGCCGACAAATGGGCTGGACTCCAAAAAGAACTGGTAAAAATCGCTGATGAATTATATAAGCCCCGAGGTCGAAAGCAGCAGATCAATGTCAAGCTGAAAGACTACCATGAGCTCGAACAAAAAGTTCAAGATGCCAAAAAAGCTTATCCAGCGTACTTGAACCTTCAAAGTCAATTAAACGATGTCAAGGCCGACTACGCTCATCAGCAGACCGAGCTACTACAACTACAAAGACATATTCAAGCAGATCGGCAACTCGAGAGCTACTTGCCTTTAATTCGAGAGCAGAGCGAGTTGGCAAAGATCAGCAAAAATGACTTGCTAACCGGATTTGACGATTCCGACAAAGCAATTCTGGATCGTTATCGCGCCAATATCACGTCGGCTATTTCTCAGGTTAAAGATAATCAAAAACAAGTTGATGAGATCAAAAAAGCTTCCTGTGAGACTCCGGCACAACATTTCTATGAGGAAAATCAATTTCAAATTGATGCATTGATGGGTGATTTGGCTGGTCAACGAAATGTTGCCTCGCGTATTCAATTGATGACCAGTCAACGTGACAAGACTCAAGAGAAGTTATTACAGCTAAAGGCGAGTCTTCCTAAGAATGAGGCCGGGGAGTTACCATTACCATTTCCCGATGATCAAATTAACCACATTAATGAGTTGCTCAGACAGCAGGGAAACCTCAAAGATCAACTTAGAAATGGTGAAAGTCGAACGACTCGTCGACCAAAGCCGGCGAAAAAATCTTTGACGCCTTACTATGTACTCGCTGGTATCATTGCATTAGTGGCGATTCTGGTAAGCCAGCATACCGTCATCAGCATTATTGGGTATTTAGTGGCACTTGGCATTCTTGGGTGGGGATTCACCCAACAACGAAATCAATCACAGAATCAGTTCTCGAGCCAACCCACTACTGATCAACAAGCCCTCAATCGGCAATTAGCTGTTATTCAAAATCAGCTGCAACAAATTTCAGCCGATTACCGACTAACTGGAATTGAGGAAGCCAAATGGCTGTCAATCCAATCCGCACTCCATCAACTTGATGACTTACAACACTCTTTGATCGAAAATAATCATCAGCTTGAAGTTGAGCAAAAAAAGTATGGACACTATCTTGACCAGTGGGAATTTGCGCGAGATTGGATTCATTTCGATCCCGATGCATATACGCACAATCTCGACTTGCTCGAACAAACGGTTAATCATTGGCAACAACAATTTGCTGAATTTCGGCAAAAACAAAAGAACTTAGTTATTTTTCAAAACTTAGTTGATCAAACGAACGCTAAGTTGACCCAAGCAAAGAAGCAGATAACCGATTTTCTGACCCAACGAGCCGTTCATTCTGAAGAGGAATTTAAGCGAATCCTTGCCCAGCAAAAACAATTACGTGAAAAGTTACGACGAAAAGCTGAACTTGATGAGCAACTTGAAGGATCTAACATTAATATTCCAAATGATTTGGATGAATCAAAGTTAAAGACTAAACTTGATCAAGAACGGCAACGACTTGACGACCTTCAAAAGTCCGTCAATAATGTGAGTGAACAGAAGGCTGAATTGAATGTTCAACTCACTCATTTGGTGGAAAGTGGGCATTATTTCGGCCTGAGACAACAATTGGCTAATTTGGAAACTGACATCTTGGATGATGTTCATCGTTATTTGGCGTTGCAATTATCAACCAGATGGATTCAAAATGTGTTAAACATTGCGACAAAGGGCAGGGTGCCTAAGATTCTTAAATTGGCCAAACAATATTTTGCGACGCTAACCGATCATCAATACAAAAACATTCTATTTGAGAATGAGATCAGCGTTGTCAGAAAAGACGATGTTGCCTTCACAGTCAATGAATTATCAAAAGGAACTTTGGAACAGTTATATCTTGCACTCATCTTATCGATGACAGTCGGGTTTAGCGACCAATACCCGTTGCCAATCATGATTGATGATGGTTTTGTCAACTTTGATAAAACTCGAAGACAGGCCGCCTTTGCGATTCTTAAGCAAGTCAGCCAGAAAACGCAAGTACTGTACTTTACTGCTAATGATGAAATTCGAAATCAGGGGTTTAAAGTATTGGATTTAAGTCAATTTTAGGAGGTGCATCATGGCAAAACAATTAATGGATTTAAAATTGGATGAAGAATTCGAATTATATGTACTGTTGAAGGAAGCCAAAAAACGAGTCGCCAAAAACGGGAAAAACTTCATCTCGTTAGTTTTTCAGGATCCTTCAGGTCAGCTGCCAGGCAAGTACTGGGATGCATCCGATCAGGATATCCAGCAGTTTTCCCAAGGACGCGTTGTCTTGCTCAAGGGGAAGCGGGAAAATTATATGAATGCTCCACAGGTGAGAATTATGGCGATGCGCTTGGCAAGGGATGATGAGCCTCATGATCCGCTTGCGTTTGTCAAACGAGCGCCGATGAGTCGATCACAGATGGAGGATATCATTAACCAAACAATTTTTGAGATCACCAACGCTACTTATAATCGCGTTGTCAGAGCGCTGATTTCGAAACATGCTGATGCATTCTTTACATTTCCGGCTGCTAAATCGAATCACCATGATTTCGCTGGTGGATTGGCTTTTCATACTATTTCGATTCTGCGTTTGGCCCATTCAGTCGTGAACCAATATAATGAAATTGATGCGCCGTTATTATATGCCGGGGCAATTCTTCACGACTTGGGCAAAACAATTGAGTTGTCCGGTCCTGTGGCTACTGAATATACTTTGGCAGGGAACTTGCTTGGTCATCTGAGCATTATGGATGCCGAAATTGTAGAGGCCGCCGATAAATTAGGAATTAGTAAGGACTCACAGGATCTGATTTTATTAAGGCATATGATATTGGCGCACCATGGTCTTCTCGAATATGGATCACCAGAACGTCCGCAAATATTAGAAGCCGAGATTTTGCATCACCTGGATGAGCTTGATGCAACCATTATGATGATTCAAGGTGCTCTTAAGAATGTCAATCCCGGAGACTATACGGACCGAATCTTTGGCTTGGATAATCGGCGTTTTTACAAGCCTAAACCAACTATTGAAACTGGGAAAAATCCTAGTGGCCCATCACAAAGCCAGTTATTTTAGGTGGGTGATCGGCAAATTTAGAAATAAAAAAAGATTGAATCCTGATTTTGAGAATTCAATCTTTTTTGATAGATTATAAAGAATTACTTCTTCTTTGAGTTTGATGAGAGGTAATCAGACAAGACATTTTGAAGGTCTTTATCTTGGATAGTAACGTTACCCTTCTTCAAAACTTTAGAAACAACTGAATGCAAGGTATTGCTATCAGCCATCTTCTTATCAACGATCTGGCTCTTTAATTCACTTTCGTGGTCTTTGTAATTACCCTTGGCTGGGTGGTTAACCATTTGAATCACTTGGTAACCATATTGAGTCTTAACAGGGGTCTTCGTGTATTCACCATTCTTTAAGTTAAAGGCAGCTTTCTTGAAGTTGGCGTCAAGTGAAGTGTTAGTGTTGTCAAATGCGGCAATTCGGCCACCTTTGTTCTTAGTAGCAGTATCAGTTGAGTACTTCTTAGCCAAGCTTGAGAAGCTCTTGCCAGCCTTGAGTTGCTTGATAACGGTCTCGGCAGTTGATTTCTTTGATACCAAGATTTGGTTAACAGTTACTTTTGGTTGATATGACTTGAACTGGTCTTTAAGTTGAGCGTCAGTAATTTTAACGTTATCCTTAACGGCTGCTTTCAATAAGAGATTTGAACGGATCGAATCTTTTAATTGTGAAGCGGTCATGCCGTTTTGTTGGAGAACAGCGTTAAATGATGAGCCATATTGCTTCTTGTATTTGTTGAACTCACTATTAACTTCTGACTTCTTAACTTTGTCGCCGTATTGCTTCTCCAGAACTTTGTTCAAGATCATTTGTTGCAATACTTGTTTACCACTTGAAGTACTCTTTAAGCTGCTATAATAGGCACTTTCCGTGATTTTACCACCGTCAGTAGTTGCAACAGATTTACTGCCACACGCTGCAAGAGTAAAACTCATAAGTACACCGGCTAAAACAATTAGCCACTTTTTCATACAAAAACACATCCATTTCTACAATAGTATTCGTTTGTAAAGCAAACGTTCCAGATAATAATAACATAATATTTGGAATATTTATAACCTGTCCCTGAATTTAAACAAATGTTCATAATTAGCTTAAGTTGGTTAAGGCTTCTTGGTAAGGTTTGAACTATATTTGGTAATCTCTTCGATCCGCGGCTGGATTTGGAAGAGCGCATCATCTACATCTCGCTGAATTGAATTAATTGCCTTTGTGAGTTCAGGTAGTTGTTCTTTAAAAGTTGCAAAAGATTTCTTGAAATCTTCATAAGAATTTTTCCATTCATCCGCTGCCGCTTTTTTGGTCATGATTGATTCCTTAGTCTTACTAACGAATTCAGCAGGCGTTTCCTTTCGAGAATAGAGGTAGGCGCCAGCTACAAATACCGACGCCCCGGCAATCTTAAAAAATGTTTTCATCCTAATCACCCATGTGTTCGACGATTGAATCTTGGATTTTTTTCAATGAATCACTGTCGTATTTGTTGGAGTTATCCTTGAAAATCATTTTAAAATCATCATCACTGCTATAACGGGGGATCAAGTGGAAGTGAGAGTGAAATACTGACTGGTAGGCAACCTGGCCATTATTGTTTAAAATATTCATACCTTTAATGTCAGGATTGGATTCTTTAACGGCCCTGGCGATTTTGGGGATTCTCGCAAACACTTGACTGGCGAGCTCTTCGTCATATTCAAAAATGTTTGGAATATGTTTTTTAGGAATGACCAACGTATGTCCAGGTGTCCCTTGGGAAATATCCAAGAAAGCTTTGACAATATCGTCTTCGTACACGGTGTAGCTCGGTATTTCGTTACGAACAATCTTACAAAAAATACAATCTTTCATAAAAACAAACCTTCTTTCTGCTGATAATACTGATATTATAACATTAATGTCGGCTTGGACTCATTCATGGAATTTCTTTCTATGGTATAATCGTTTCTGTAAATTTATGACGAATGTGGAGTGAAAAGATGACTTTAAAAGTTTCCAACTTGGTTGGTGGATATTCACAAGTTCCCGTTTTAAAAGACGTCAGTTTTGACGTTAAAGACGGCGAGCTGGTTGGCTTGATCGGCCTGAATGGGGCAGGAAAGTCAACCACAATCAATCATATTATTGGCCTTTTGACACCATTTAAAGGGTCGGTCAAAATTAATGGCATCACATTAGATGAGGATGTCAAAAAGTATAAACAACAAATTGCCTATATTCCTGAGGCGCCAATTGTCTATAAAGAATTGACTTTAAAAGAACATTTAGAAATGACGATGCTGGCTTACAATCTGGACCAAGATGAATCTTGGCAGCGGGCACATCAATTATTAAAAATGTTTCGGTTAGATAATAAGCTTGACTGGTTCCCAGACAACTTTTCCAAAGGGATGCGCCAAAAAGTCATGATTGTTTGTGCCTTTTTGACAAATGCCAAACTGTTTATCATTGATGAACCATTTTTGGGGCTCGATCCGCTGGCAGTCAACGACCTGCTGAATCTGATTTCGGACCGCAAGAAGCAGGGGGCCAGCATTTTAATGTCGACACACGTCTTGGATACAGCTCAGCGATACTGTGACCGTTTCGTACTTTTACATGATGGCAAAGTTCGCACTGAAGGCACAATTGAACAATTGCGGCAATTGTTCCCTGAAGCCGGTGATTCATTGAATGACATTTATCTGACCCTTGCGAGGGAGGGCGAGCAGTCATGAATCAATTATTTAAACGACGGCTCGTTGACCATCTAAAAGAAATGATGAAATATCTGCGATTGGTGTTTAATGACTACTTCGTCTTGGCGTTGTTATTTGTCATTGGTGGATTGGGTTATTATTACTCTAATGCCCTCAAACAGCTCCACGCAGGTCTGTGGTGGGCACCAGTGGTCATTATTGGTATTTTGCTAGTCAGCCTGCAGCTTGGCCGATTTGCGACTCTGGTTCAAGCGCCCGACTATGTTTTTTTACTGCCTCGAGAATCTGAAATGGTCAATTATCTTAAGCGGGGATTTAATTATAGCCTCGGATTAGCTTGGCTCATTCAGGTGCTGATTTGGTTCCTGCTGTTGCCGTTCATCCAGGTGACAACTCAAGCTAGTGGTGTGAATCTTATCTCATTACTAGCAATCTTGATTTTTTTAAAAACCACTTGGCTTAATACTGACTTCGCCAGGAAATATCGAATTAAACACACGTGGTTGCTGAGAGATAACCGATTACTTTGGCGATTGATCATTCCAGGGCTTCTTTTGGTTAACGCTGTTTACTTCAGTTATTTGTTTTCATTGATCGTATCAGTTTTGATTACCGTTGATAGTTTGCTTCGACGACCATCATGGACGACTCATTCAATTGATTGGAAAACCATGATTGACGACGAAAATAGTCGGATGCACACGGTGTACCAATTTTTTAACCTGTTTACAGATGTGCCGGCAATTTCTGGGTCAGTTAAACGGCGTCGATATCTCGATGGGTTATTACGGCGTACTAAGTTAATTCCTAAGAATACTTATCTTTATTTGTATTCTCACGGGATTGCCCGCGATAATGAGATGAGTGGGCTCTATGTTCGTTTGTTAGTGATTGGCACTTTATTTTTGGTGTTTATTCAGGGTGAAGCCTTGCCAATCGCACTGTGCTTGTTATTTGTCTATTTAATTGGGTTCCAAATGATCCCATTCTACTTTCATTTTGATGACAATGCCTTTGTTCACATTTACCCGGTCACCCATCAAAATCAAATGAAGAGTTTTCAACGAGTCCTGTTAATCATGCTGGGATCGGTTGCTGTTGTTTTTGGCATTGCCGTGATCGCCATCAACTATAATAACCCCATCACGATTATCGGGGTGGTTGCCGGTGAGTTGATCGAAATTTGGGCATTTATTTATATTTACCTACCTAGAAGAATCGCTCGCAGTCAAAGAAATCGGGCTTAATGATCATTGAAAGCCAATATAGGACACTATTCCATCTTTTGAAAGTACCTCATATCCTGCCAATTTTTTAGCTTGCCAGGTAAACTTGCGACAGATAGCTGATAGGATTCTATCTACGCAAATATCGCAACCATTCCAAGTTCGAATGATTGCGATATTCGTTTAGATTCTGGAATCAACATATTTGTTGTTTCACTTTTATTACCGAATGTTAGGAGAATTTTATGCGTGTAAGAAATAAGCCATGGGCTGATAAATATATCAAGGATCACGAAGCTTATATCGTGGTCGATCCTCAAAAATGGTTAGGAAAGTGGCAATCCCGCTTTGAGAAGCAACAGCCATTAAATGTTGAGGTTGGGACCGGAAAGGGTCGATTTATTATTGAAATGGCCAAAGCGCATCCGGATGTTAATTATATCGGAGTTGAACTTCAAAAATCGGTCATTGCCACGGCTTTAAGAACTTTTATGGATGAACCCGTTCCCAATCTCCAATTTGTATTAACCGATGGTGCTAATCTAGACGAGATTTTCTTAGAGAACGAAATTAAAAAGATCTTTTTAAACTTCTCAGATCCATGGCCCAAGAAACGCCATGCCAAGCGACGATTGACGTCTCCTGGATTTTTAAAAACCTATCAGCACGTTTTGGATGCCGATGGGGACATCGAGTTCAAAACCGATAATCGAGGATTATTCGAATACACGCTGATCACAATGAATAATTTTCCACTCAAATTTGATTACGTGTCGTTAGATTTGCATCATTCACCAGAAGCCGTTGACAACATTGAAACCGAGTATGAGCAAAAATTTAGTCCGAAGGGGCCAATTTATAAGTTGGTCGCACATTTTATGGCCTAGTTGTTTCATAACGAATGATCTTACCGGTTTGGCTGTCTGCCCAAAAGGCTTGAACTTCTAAATTTCCGTTGTTATCCTGATAGTTAAAGCCAAAGTGAAAGCGGGATGGGTCGGCGCTGGTTTCTGGCAAAATGCGCCAACTGCCAATGTAGGTGACACCCTGTAAGGGATAGGCGGTTTTAGCACGCTGAACGATTTTCTCCAGAAATGCACTTCTGTTCTGAGCAATTCTATATTCAATGTATGATCCAATGGCCAATCCTGTTAGCGTTAGGCCATAAAGAAGTGGTTGTTTTTTCATAATGTACCCCTTTTTTCTGATTATTAAGTATACTGTAATATATGAGTGAGCTTTGAGCAAATTAAGCAAAGAATTTACCTGTTTGCGCTATACTTTAGTTCGTAACAAGAAAGGACGATTTATAATGAAAGATTTGCCAAAAACCGATTTACAATCCTTGAACCAACAGCTTAGTGATGGTCGTTACATGCTGTTCTTTACCGCAGACTGGTGCCCAGATTGCCGTTTTATCAAACCAGTAATGCCCCAGATTGAAGCAGATTATCCTGAATATCAATTTTTAAAGGTGGATCGTGATGAAAACATCGATCTTGCTGGTGAAATGAACGTTATGGGCATTCCAAGTTTCATTGCCTATTCAGACGGTAAAGAAATTGGTCGTTTTTCAAATGGCGATCGTAAAACGAAAAAAGAGGTCGAAGATTTTATCGACTCATTAAAAATCAAGTAAGTTTGGAAGGATAAATTAATGTTAATTGCAAGTTATAACCCTAAGAGTACCGGTGACACAATGGTTGTTATCATGAATCAGGATACGCCTGACCAACAGGTGACTATCCATGACAATGTGGCTAGGATCTTTGATTCAGAAACCAACACGACGTTGGGTTACAACTTTTTAAAGACAAGTGCCATTCTTCCCGAAGTCGTTAACGATAACGGGCGGGTGGCACTTAGTCATGCTCAAATTAAAAAGCTTAACGATTATTTGGCAGCCCATGATTTCCCGGCTGATCTTCAGTTTGATGAAGAACCTAGATTTGTGGTTGGGTATGTCAAAAGTGTGGCTGATCACCCAAGATCTGATCATTTACAAATCACGAAAACAAAAGTCGATCATGATCAAGAGCTCCAAATCGTCAGCGGCTCACCAAATATGAGAGCTGATATTAAGGTTGTTGTCGCTAAAATTGGCGCCATGATGCCGGACGGACAAATTATTTGGCCCGGTGAACTTCGGGGTGTGGAAAGTGACGGCATGATTTGTTCAGGAAGAGAATTACATCTTCCTCATGCGCCTCAAGTTCCCGGAGCGCTCATTTTGCCGGATGATTATCAGGTTGGAGCACCGTTTGATTTTGATCAGGCACAGAATTTATTTAATTAGTTTGGGTGGTATATGATGACGAGCTATGATGGACCAGCTTTTTTTCGACGAAGGCCAAATAGAAAACCTGTCGTTAAAAAAGTTAAAACTGAACAACAAAATCGGCATCAGATCGCACCACGTCGACAAGTGGCACGTCCAAAGCCGATCGTTAAGCCAGAAGTGAGTCAAACTTCGGATGAGGTGCCGGCTTTCCTCAAAGAAATTAAGAATTTCAAACCCAGAAAAAAGCCAAAAAATGTTGTCCGAAAACAGCAAATTGCTAAGAACTACTTTGTGAGTCAACAAAGGCGGCAACGTCATTTATATAATGAACTAACTCAGTGGCTTCGGCTCTCGCAAGATGAACTCATCGTTTTGGCGGATAAGAAGGCCCCAACGGAGGGGAGTCAAACGACCTCTCCCTTACATATTTCAGATGATCGGTTAATCCGTCGAGCCTCGGACGCAGAAGAACAGTCACAAAAAAATAATGATCATCTACAGCAAAAAACTGAAATTTCCCCTGCAAAGCCGAGTCAAGACCGGTCAGCTTCAAAACCATCAATCCCGACCCAACCAAATCCGAAACATCAGCCTTCCCAGCGGCGGAATTTTGATGCCCATCACGGGTTGGGGCAGTCTTTGGCAACAATTGTTAATAAAGAACAAGCCAATCCGAGGAAATTGGCCCTTTTTAGTGACGACATTAAGACCCAGGGACATCCTGCTGGTTTCCATAAGTCGAAGGTTCCAGCAACACCGGTAACCAAGCCGGCTGTTCAACCAGTCACTTCAGAGCATCAGCCTGATACCCAAGGGATAGAGCAACGGTCAGGGTACAAATTCCCGTCCACCTCTTTATTGGCGTTACCAAAGGATGATCAGGATGATTCGATTGATACGTGGATTGAGCATCAGATAGATGTCCTGGATAAAACGTTTAGTGCTTTTAAAGTAGTTGCCGAAGTGGTTGATTGGACAAATGGTCCGACCGTCACCCAGTTCCAAGTTAAGCTTGCCCTTGGCGTGAAGGTGAGTCGCATTACCAACTTGAACGATGACTTAAAGCTGGCTTTGGCGGCTAAGGACATCCGGATTGAGGCACCAATTCCAGGTAAATCCACAGTTGGGATTGAAATTCCCAATCCACATCCAAGGCCGGTGCTATTGTCAGAAATTATCTCAACCGATAAGTTTAAACATGCGCGGTCACCTTTAACCACCGCTTTGGGAGTTGATCTGGCAGGGATGCCAAGATTGACAGATATTCGAAAGATGCCACACGGTTTGATTGCCGGAGCGACTGGATCAGGGAAAAGTGTTTTCATTAATAGCCTGCTCATTTCGCTATTGTATAAAGCAACTCCAGCAGAATTGAAATTATTATTAATCGATCCGAAGGCAGTTGAACTTGCACCCTATGACGGGATTCCTCATCTACTTTCACCGGTCATTTCAGATCCTCAAAGTGCGGCGGCTGCCTTAAAGTGGGTTACGAAGGAAATGGACGAGCGTTATGAAAAGTTGTCCGCTGGCGGTGTTCGCAATATTGAACAATTTAATGCAAAGGCAGAAAAAGCAGGGGAGTATGGCCTTAAGATGCCATACATTCTTGTCATCATTGATGAGCTGGCAGACTTAATGATGGTTGCTTCGAGCGAAGTGGAAGATGCCATTGTTCGAATTACTCAGAAAGCCCGGGCTGCGGGTATTCATTTGATCGTTGCAACTCAACGGCCAAGTGTCGACATCGTGACCGGAACCATTAAAAATAATATTCCCAGTCGAATTGCTTTCATGGTTTCCAGTCAAGTTGATTCCCGAACAATTTTGGATTCGACTGGTGCTGAACGCTTGCTTGGCCGTGGTGATATGCTTTATTTGGGTAGTGGAGCCAATACACCAATCAGACTTCAGGGCGCCTTCGTGACGAATCAAGAATTAAATGGTGTCATTGATGCAGTTCGGCAGCAAGGTGAACCAAAATATTTATTCACACCGGAATCATTGAAACAAACCGTGTCTGACAAGAACGCTCACGATCGATTGATGCCCCAAGTCATGAAATATATTGCCCAAGAAGACACAATTTCTACATCAAAGCTTCAACGTGTATTTTCAATCGGTTATAATAGAGCTGCAAACATTATTGACGATTTGCAAACTCGCCATTTAGTTTCAGAACAGCAAGGCGCAAAACCCAGAACGGTTTATTACAAGCCCTCTGGCAACCAAGCCAGCGACGAATCACCTGACGATAATTAAAAATTTAAGATTGATGGGTAGGTTGGAATATGAATTCAAACACTGTATATCATTTTGTTGGTATTAAAGGGACTGGAATGAGTGCCATGGCCTTAATTTTGCATGACCGTGGTGACAAGGTCCAGGGCTCAGATATTGAGCAATACACGTTTACACAACGTGGTTTGGAACAGGCAGGAATCAAAATTTTGCCTTTTGATGAAAAGAACATCCACGAGGGGTTGACGGTGATTGCCGGAAACTCATTTACCGATGACCATCCAGAAATCAAAAAGGCGCGTGAAATGGGTCTAACTGTTTATCGTTATCATGAATTTTTGGGTAAAATGATTCAGGGTAAAACCAGTATTGGTGTGTCTGGTGCTCATGGTAAAACCAGTACGACTGGGCTGCTTGCTCACGTTCTTTCTGGAATTGCCCCAACTGATTACTTAATTGGTGACGGCTCTGGTAAAGGGGTTCCCAATGCACGTTTCTTTGTTTATGAAGCCGATGAGTACCGTCGACATTTCTTAGCGACCCAACCGGATTACGCCATTATGACCAATATTGATTTTGATCACCCGGATTATTACAAGAGCATTGATGACGTCCAAGATGCATTTCAAACGTTTGCCAACCAGACAAAGAAAGGAATCTTTGCTTGGGGGGACGATAAACGGCTTCGTCAATTAAAGGCCAGTGTGCCAATTTATTACTACGGCTTGAATGAGACAGATGATTTTCAAGCGGTTGATGTTAAACGGACGACCAGCGGCTCAAGTTTCCATGTTTTGTATAAAGGCAAGGACTTGGGTGACTTCTCGGTTCCATTGTTTGGCGAACACAATATCTTCAATTCTTTGGCCGTTATTGCAGTGGCCTACTTTGAGGAAGTTGATCTTGGTGAAATCAAAAAAGAATTGATGACCTTCCAAGGTGTTAAACGGCGATTCTCAGAACGGAAGATTTCTGGAATGACGATCATCGATGACTATGCCCATCATCCAACTGAAATCAAAGCGACAATTGATGCTGCCCGTCAGGAATACCCAAGCAAGAAAATTGCCGTCGTATTCCAGCCTCACACGTTTAGTCGAACAATTGCCCTGATGGATGACTTTGCAAAGAGCTTGAACCTGGCAGATGAAGTATTTTTGACTTCCATTTACAGCTCTCCGCGTGAAAGTCACGGAAAAGTTTCCAGCGAGGATCTTTCCAAGAAAATTACTAAGGGCGGTCGAATTTTGTCAGTTGACAACATGTCCCCATTGCTTGATTACGATAACGACGTGGTCATCTTCATGGGTGCAGGTGACATCCAAAAGTATGAAAAATCTTACGAAGACCTATTGAGTCATTTAAGCAAGAAAATTAATTAAGGAATTCTTATAAAGCCGATATTCAAGTATTTTTACTTGATTATCGGCCTTTGTTTGGTAGAATTATGTAACGAAGAAAATAGTTATCAACTACAAAAGGAGCGGATCTTATGGATAATTACCCAAATGAACGACCGGACGAACGAAAGATGGTCAATAATGCCGCCGGCTTAAATGCGTTTTTAACTAAAATGTATGGTTGGATGAGCTTGGCTGTACTGGTTTCAGCCGCAACGGCCTTCTTAATCAGTGCCGGTCTTGGCCAGTCGGGAGCATCCATTAACCCTCACAGCGGCACAATCTGGATTGCATTAATTGCCTGGTTTGTTTTACCATTTATTGTTTCATTTCAGGCACTTAAGCGGCCAACTCTTGCATTCACAGTACTCATGTTATATGCGATCTTGAGTGGGTTTGTCTTTTCAACAATTGCTTATGCTTATACTGGCGCATCAATTGCATCGGCCTTCGTATCTGCATCGGCGATCTTCATTTCCATGACTGTCTATGGTTTAGTGACCCGACGGAATCTTGACAAATGGGGTGCTCAGGCAACAGCTGCGTTAATTGCTTTGATTATCGCAATGGTGATTAATATTTTTCTACGAAGTACTATTATCGCTTTCGTATTCTCCATTGTCGCTGTCGTGATTTTTACAATTTTAACTGCTTATGATACTCAAAAAATGAAGCAAATGTACAACCGATATTCTGGTAGTGGTGAGATTTCGATGACCGGGCTGGCTGTGTTCGGAGCCTTACAATTATACTTGGACTTTGTTAACCTATTCTTACAATTACTTTCAATCTTTGGTAACAGTAATAATCGTTAAATTAAATGAAAATTGCTGGTATAAGGGCCTGGACAAAACATCCGTTTTGATCCAGCCCTTTTGCTGTGAACAAAAGCTTTCGGAAAAATTCTCTTTGAAACGATGAAGCCCCAGCTTTGGCGTGGTAAAATTGGATTAAGCGTTTTAATTTAGAGGAGAACGACATGACAAAAAAATTACTGTTAATTGATGGCAATAGTATTGCCTTCAAAGCGTTTTATGCACTATATCAATCCCTCGACCGGTTTACCAATTCATCCGGCTTACATACCAGTGCCATCTATGGTTTTAACAGAATGCTCGATAAGGTTCTGGAGGAAGAAAAACCAACCGATGTGCTGGTTGCGTTCGATGCAGGTAAGGTTACATTTCGAACTAAAATGTATTCAGATTATAAGGGAGGGCGGGCCAAAACGCCGACTGAATTATCTGAACAATTTCCGTTTTTAAAGGAGTTGGTAGCGGCTCGGGGCATTAAGTCCTATGAACTGCCTGACTACGAAGCTGATGATATTATTGGGACCCTTGCCAAACAGGCAGAAACAGCTGGTGATTACCAAGTCGTGATCGTGACTGGTGATCGTGACTTGACCCAACTAACCTCAGATAAAACAACGGTTCAGGTGTCCAAAAAAGGGGTGACTGAGCTGGAAACCTACACGCCCGAGCATGTGGAGAAAAAATTAGGCGTTAAACCCAGCCAAATCATTGAAATTAAGGGACTTAAAGGTGACAATTCCGACAATTATCCTGGCGTCGAAAAGGTTGGCGATAAAACTGCACTGAAGCTGGTGCAACAGTTTGGGACGATTGATAATCTTTATGATCACATTGATGAGGTCTCTGGTAAAAAGCTCAAGGAACATCTCATTCATGATGAAGATCAAGCTAGGCGTGCCAAAGTCCTGGCGACAATTAACCGAGATGCGCCGGTGACAATCTCCCTCGCGGACCTAGATTATACGGGGGACGATCTGGATAAGCTGACTGATTTTTATGAACGGATGAACTTCAAATCCTTTCTATCAAAATTGGGAGTTGATGATCAATCAAGTCAAGAGCAATTAGCCACGATCAAATGCGAAGTTCTCACAAATAAGAACCTCGACGAATTGAAACAGTTTCAAGACGAAGTTTCATTCCATTTGGAAATGAGTGATGAAAACTATCATACTGCGGATCTCTTGGGATTTGCGATTGGGCAGGGCGAAAAGTGGTTCGTTACTAATGATGTTACTTTACTTAAAACGCCAACTATCAAAGATATATTGACCAGTTCAACAATCAAGAAGAACGTGTTTGATGCCAAGCGGACATTTGTGGGCTTGTTTCGGCAATCGATTGAACTCCGGAATGTGGACTTTGACATGCTGCTCGTTTCCTATTTGCTTAATACAACTAATAACAGTAATGATGTCGGAACCGTCGCAAAGTTGCACGGCTTCAACAACATTAAGACTGACGAGGAAGTTTACGGTAAGGGTGCTAAACGATCAATTGATACAGAATCTCAAGCATTTTTAGATCACCTGGTGCATAAAGCCAAGGCAATTGATGCGCTTCATGATGCCATGTTTGCCGATTTGGATAAACATAATCAAACCACTCTTTATCGGGACATCGAAATCAAAATTGCGTTTGTGCTTGCTAAAATGGAAATCAGTGGCATTAAAGTCCAAGCAAGTACTTTAGAAGAAATGGGCAGTAAATTCACTGAACGATTGAGTGAAATTAAGCAAACTATTTATCAACAAGCCGGCGAAGAATTTAATATTGGCTCACCGAAGCAATTGGGAACGATCTTGTTTGAAAAGTTACGGTTACCAATTCTAAAGAAGACCAAAACTGGTTATTCGACATCAGTTGATGTACTTGAAAAGTTGGCTCCTGATGCGCCAATTGTTCAAAACGTATTGAATTACCGCCAAATTTCTAAATTATTATCAACCTATGTGGATGGACTACTTAAAGTCATTCACAAGGATGATTCAAAAGTCCACACCAGATATTTACAAACACTGACTCAGACTGGACGGTTATCGTCTGTAGACCCCAACCTCCA
This sequence comes from Lentilactobacillus rapi DSM 19907 = JCM 15042, assembly GCF_001436255.1. Lineage (GTDB taxonomy): Bacteria > Bacillota > Bacilli > Lactobacillales > Lactobacillaceae > Lentilactobacillus > Lentilactobacillus rapi. Next base: position 59,955 of record NZ_AZEI01000076.1, read on the forward strand.
AAACATCCCGGTTCGAACCGAAGAAGGCCGTTTAATTCGTCAAGCCTTTATCCCGTCTCATCCGGGTTGGCAGATCTTTTCATCTGACTACTCTCAGATTGAATTACGCGTGTTGGCCTCGATTACTAATGACAAGAACATGCAGGAAGCCTTCAGAGAGGGCGAAGATATTCATGCCACAACGGCCAGAAGAATCTTTGGTTTAAAGTCCAACGATGAAGTGACCCCTGAATTACGTAGGCAGGCCAAAGCCGTCAACTTTGGGATCGTTTACGGCATCAGTGACTTTGGCTTGTCAAAGAATACTGGTATCACTCGAAAACAAGCCCATCAGTTTATTCAACGCTATTTTGAAGAATATCCCGGTGTTAAGAAATATATGGAAGATATTGTCGAATTCGCCAGAAATCACCGATATGTTGAAACAATTGCGCATCGCAGACGGTATTTGCCAGATATTAACTCCAAGAGTTTTAATTTGAGATCATTTGCTGAGCGAACTGCCATGAATACACCAATTCAGGGGAGTGCAGCAGATATTATTAAAATTGCCATGATCAACATGGATGAAGCCCTAAAAGATATGCAAACGACAATGTTGCTTCAGGTGCATGATGAATTGATTTTCGAAGTTCCAGCAGATGAGCTTGAAACTGTTAAAACGTTAATTCCAAAGGTGATGGATTCTGCCATTAAATTAAACGTTCCCCTGAAGGTCGAAAGTCATTGGGGTAAGACGTGGTATGATGCTAAGTAACAATTAAACAAACTGACTATTTTGAAATGATGGGGGATTGGGATGCCTGAATTACCAGAAGTAGAAACCGTTCGCCGCGGATTGACTGAACTTGTTGCTGGCAGTCAGATCCGCAGTGTGGACGTTCTGTATGCAAAAATGGTTAACTTACCAAAAGTCGCTTTCGAAAAAGCATTAAAAAATAAAACAATTGAGAAAATTGACCGCCGTGGGAAGTATTTACTCATTCGGTTAAGTGACGACCTCACAATTGTGTCGCATTTGCGAATGGAAGGTAAATACGATGTTGAACCAGAAGGCGCCCCGATTGGTAAACATACCCATGTGATTTTTCATTTAACGGATGGCCGCCAACTTCGATATAATGATACCCGAAAGTTTGGCCGGATGAATCTGGTAAATACTGGTGAGGAGTTATCAGTGGCAGGGCTTAAAACGATCGGCCCAGAACCGACGGAACAAGATTTGACGGTCGATTATATGGAAACCATCTTTGGCAAAAGCAAGAAGATGGTCAAACCATTTCTTCTCGATCAAAGCAAAATTGCCGGTTTGGGAAACATCTATGCTGATGAAGTATTGTGGTTGAGTAAAATTCATCCAGAACAGCCGGTCAATTCCATTTCGTTAGCTGGAATCAAACGACTGCGAAAAAACATTATTGCTGAAATTCAAAAAGCAATTGCCGGCCACGGTACGACGGTTCATTCGTATTCAACTGCGTCTGGGGAAGCCGGAAATTTTCAGAATCAATTAAATGTGTATGGTAGAGAAGGCGAACCGTGTTTACGCTGCGGGACACCAATTGTGAAAATTAAGCTGGCACAACGGGGCACTCATTTTTGTCCGAAATGCCAAGTGGTTCATGGAGTAAATAATGACTAAGTTAATTGGGCTGACCGGCGGGATTGCGACTGGTAAGTCGGCCGTCAGCAGTTATTTAAAAGAGAATCAGGTACCGATCATCGATGCTGACTTAATTACCCACCAGGTGGAGCAAAAGGGCGAAGATGGTTTCGACGCGATTATTGACCAGTTTGGCAAGAGAATTTTGACTAAAGATGGTCAACTCGACCGTAAGCGACTCGGGAAATTGGTATTCAATCGTTCAGCCGAGCTTAAAAAGCTGGTCCGAACAATTGATCCGTTTATCCGCTCAGAAATTACGAAACAATTTGAACAGCGTGCAGGGGCTGATTTAGTTATTCTGGATGCCCCGACGTTGTTTGAAAATGGTTACGCCCACATCGTAGACGAATTAGTTGTCGTGTACTGTGACCCGGTCACTCAGCTTCATCGCTTGATGGCAAGAAATCAATTGAGCATTAGTCAGGCAAGCCAGCGAATTAAGAATCAATGGCCGTTGCAGACAAAATGTGATTTGGCTGATACAATTATTTATAATTCCGGTACAATTACTCAGACCCAGATACAGATTGATGAGTGGTTGGCCGCTGAAACGAATTAAACGAGGTGAAATCCATGCAATGTCCTCATTGTGGTTACAATGGTTCCAAAGTTGTTGATAGTCGACCGACCGATGATGGCCGCGTCATTCGGCGAAGAAGAGAATGTGAACACTGCGGTTTTCGATTCACAACATTTGAACGGGTCGAAGTAACGCCTTTACTTGTTGTCAAAAAGAACGGGAACCGTGAAGAGTTTAACCGTGAAAAATTGATGAAAGGCATTGTTAGGTCAGCTGAAAAGCGGCCGGTCTCAATGAATTCCATCACTGAATTAGTTGACCGGGTGGAGAACAAGCTTCGATCATTGGGTGAAAATGAAGTTTCCAGTCAACAAATCGGCGAGTATGTCATGGCAGAATTAGTTAACTTGGACGAAATCGCCTATATTAGGTTTGCAAGTGTTTACCGCCAGTTTAAGGATATGTCGGTGTTTTACAAAGAACTTAAAGAAATTATGGAAAAGGATAAGAAAAAAGATTCCAAAAACGATCCGGAGGGGAAATAAATGGCAGATGCATTCAACAAATTAACCCCGGATTCCAAGTTTGTTGTGGTCAACGCGACCGTTAATAGTATGATTGATCACAATGTACTTAACAACTTGTATTTACCAATCATTGGAGATGGCGCGCTTCAACTGTACGAGCTACTCTGGAATTTTAGTGTGAGTGATCATAATCAACTCGTTTTGCATAAACATTATGAGTTACAAAGTATGCTCAATATTGGGACTGACAAGATTGTTGCGCAACGAAAGCTCTTGGAAGCTGTTAATTTGTTAGGAACGTTTGCCTCACGGAAATCACCAGATTCGCTCGTGTACGCCATGCAGGTTCCCTTGTCTGCCAAAGAATTTTTGAAGACTGATATTTTGGCGGTCATGTTATTGGGAAAAGTTGGGGATGAGACCTACAAGCAAATTGTTTCAAGGTTGATTGTCCCCTTACCCGATTTAGGTGATTTGAAGAATATTTCTGCTTCTCTCCTGGATACGTTTGATGTGCCAACGACTTTAATCAAGAACATTCCTGGGACGGTTAACGAAACCAAACAAGTGTTAAACGATGATCGTTTAGACGCCAGCAACGATCAACTAAGTCCTCAAAGCGATGACTTTGACTTCAATTTGATCCTTGAAATGCTTGATAATTCCTACGTTGACCAGCGAAGTGTCAAGAGAAGCCATGATCTGATTATATCCGAGCATTTGTTATATGGCATTGATGAAGTTGAAATGGTGAAGCTCATTCAAAAAGCGACAAATTTAAGCACGAATGAGTTGGATCAACACCGGTTGAAAAGACTCATTTCTCAACAATTTGAGATGCCTCAACCGGCCAACAAGCCTAAAGTTGAGCCACGCAGTCAACAAGCCGAGAAGCCAACCCAAAATTTTGATGCTGCCACTGAGCAGCTTATCAAAATTACGCAATCAAATGCGCCGATGACTTTTCTGCAGCAAATTAAGGACCAGAAACACGGAATTGTCACCCCAGGAGAGGAACGAATCTTACGGGATCTCGTCAATAAGCGGGTCTTTCCCAATGAAGTCCTTAATTTGTTGGTTTATCAAATTTTGGTGGTTGAAAAGCATTCTACTCTCAACCAAAATCTCATTTCGACAATTGCGGATGATTGGTCTCAAAAACACGTTTCTAGTGCACAAGATGCCATTAATGCGCTTAGAAATCGCGGCAAAGAACGAGCAGAAAAGACGACCCGGCGTTATCCCAAAAAGCGTATTAACGTGAAGGAAACGCTACCTGATTGGGCAAAACAGCCCCGGAAGAGTCAACCCAAGCAGTCAAAACAGGGTTTGAGTCCGGAACAGAAGAAACAATTGGAACAGCAACTCAATCAATTAAAAAAGCAAAAGTAGGTGAAAATCAATGGAACGGGTCAGCGATTACGTGAAAAAGCTCATGCAGGACCGCAAGATCAATGGGGGCACTTTTAGCGAAACTTTCAATAAGATTATGAATGATATTCAGCATGATCCTGAGATCGCCAAGTTTATTAATGAGCATCAAAATGAATTAGCAGATAATGCCGTTGAACGATCGGCATCCAAACTATACGAGTATGCGAATGTGAAACGTCAGATTTCCGAGGACAAGCAGTCGTTTGCCCCAGGGTATTTGCCACAACTGGTTGTCAATGATCACTTGATTGATATTTCGTATGCAGCCTCACCACAGACCCTTGCTCGGCAGCAGTCACAATCGTTGGCTCGTCGGATTACGACGATTTCAATGCCGAAAGATATTAAGCAGGCTAAGATTGATGGCTTCGATAAAGATCCCTCAAGAGTTGAGGCTCTGACTAAGGGGATTGCTTTCATTAACGCTGTTAAGTCGGATCCTAAGCATTTTCATCCCGGATTATATATTTATGGCCCGTTTGGGGTTGGCAAAACCTATCTAACCGGTGCGCTTGCAAATGAACTTGCTGACCGCAACATTCAAACCACCATGGTCCATTTTCCAAGTTTTGCCGTTGAAATGAAGGCTGCAATTGCGACAAATAATGTTGCCGATAAAATTGATACCATCAAAAAATCCCCCGTTCTGATGATTGATGATATTGGTGCAGATTCAATGTCGTCATGGGTTCGAGATGAAGTTCTCGGAGTTATTTTGGAGTATCGAATGCAGCAACAACTCCCAACTTTTTTTACCTCGAATTTCTCGATGGAGCAGCTTGAACAAGAGCATCTACGAATCAACCAGCGGGGAGACGATGAGCCACTAAAAGCCAAGCGCTTGATGCAACGAATCAAGTTCTTGTCCCGGGAAGTTGAAATGACCGGTGAAAACCGGCGACCCGGTTAATTTTCAAATTGAATTGACTTTTTAAAAGAGCAATTCTATACTTATAAGCAATGAATCAAGGAGACATGACAGTTACTTCTCATCACAGGGAGAATGGTTCTAGCCTGGAAGACCATTTGTTTAGAAAATAACTGTTACCACTTCTTGGACTGGATTGCGGATAATGCTATCCCGGATGGTACCGTTAGCAACCACTTGAGAGCTTTGTGGGCAATTATGGTTTATTTGTCTATGAATCCAATACGGGTGGAACCGCGCTAATTGCGTCCCTAATATACTTAAGTGTATATTAGGGATTTTTTTGTGGTTCCAAAAAATAAAAAGGGAGTAAGAGATATGTCACAACTTTCATTCGAATTTCCAGATGGCAGTGTTAAACAGTTTGACGATGGCGTAACGGCCCAAGACATCGCCAAATCAATCGCTGTTAGTTTAGGTAAAAAATCCGTAGCCGGTAAGGTGGACGGTCAATTCGTTAATAATGACGAACCGCTACATAAGGGTGGTAAGATCGAAATTGTCACTTCAGATAGTGACGACGGCCTCAGCGTTTTGCGGGCAACTGCTGCTCAAATTTTAAAGATGGCCATTGCCAATGATTTTGATAACATTAACTTTGGTGAAAGTGCAGCTGATGAAGATGGCTTCTTTGTTGATACTGATAAGCCTGATACTCAAATCAGCGTGGATCAACTAGAGGACCTTAGCAAATCTATGCACAAGATTATTAAAGAAGATTTGCCAATCAAGGTTGTCTTCTTGAGTACTGACGAAGCTAAAAAGGTTGCCGGCAACGATCCTTACCAAAGCGAATTGGTTAAAGAAAACGCTGTTGACGGTCAAGTTAAATTCTTTGAAATTGGCGACTTTAAGTCAATTGCTGAAGGTGCTGTGTTACCATCAACCGGTAAAGTCAAAATCTTCAAATTACTCTCAGTTGCTGGTGCATATTGGCAGGGTAAGTCATCTAATCCGATGCTCCAACGGATTTATGCAACTGCCTTTAACAAACAAAAAGACCTTGACGCCGATTTGGAAAAGCGTCAAGAAGCCCATGATCGTGATCACCGAGTTATTGGAAATCAACTTGATTTGTTCTTCGTTGATCCTAAAGTTGGTGCCGGCTTGCCATATTGGATGCCAAACGGCGCCACAATCCGCAGAACCATCGAACGATACATTGTTGATAAGGAAGTTGCTAACGGGTACGAACACGTTTACACACCAGTACTTGCCAACTTGGACCTTTACAAACAATCTGGACACTGGGCCCACTATCGTGAAGACATGTTCCCACCAATGGATATGGGCGATGGTGAAATGCTTGAATTACGGCCAATGAACTGCCCAAGCCATATTCAAATTTATAACCATCATATCCGTTCATACCGTGAATTGCCGCTAAGAATTGCTGAACTTGGTATGATGCACAGATATGAAAAGTCTGGTGCTCTATCAGGTTTACAACGGGTTCGTGAAATGACCTTGAATGATGGTCACACGTTCGTTGCTTTGGATCAAATTCAAGAAGAGTTTAAGAATATTTTGAACTTAATGGTCGACGTTTATCATGACTTTGACATCAATGATTATACTTTCCGATTGAGTTATCGTGATCCCCAAAACACTGAAAAGTACTTCGATGATGACGAGATGTGGGAAAAAGCTCAAAGTATGTTGAAGGGTGCCATGGATGAAATGGGCCTTAACTATACTGAAGCAGAAGGTGAAGCTGCCTTCTATGGTCCTAAGTTGGATGTTCAAACAAAGACGGCGCTTGGTAATGAAGAAACTTTGTCAACGATTCAATTGGACTTCATGCTGCCTGATCGTTTCGACCTTCATTATGTTGGTGAAGATGGCAAACAACATCGTCCAGTTATGATCCATCGTGGTTTGGTTTCAACGATGGAACGATTCGTTGCCTACTTGACTGAAATTTATAAGGGTGCTTTCCCAACTTGGTTGGCACCTCATCAGGTTAAGATTATTCCTGTTAGCCAAGATAAGCATGGGGATTATGCCAAGAAGATTAACGAGCAGCTCCGCAAGCTGAAGATTCGGTCATCAGTTGATAGTCGAGGTGAGAAGATGGGCTACTTAATTCGGGATGCTCAAACCCATAAGATTCCATATACCTTGGTTGTCGGTGATGAAGAAGTTAACGACAATTCAGTCTCTGTTCGTCGTTATGGTGAAAAGAACACAGAATCTGAATCTCTTGACAGTTTTGTTGATGAGATTCAAAAAGATATCAACTCATATTCTCGTGAAGACAACAAATAAGGCCGTTCATAACGGGCTTGTTGTTGACAGGGATTTGGATGCATGATAACATGTAATAGTTGTTCAAATGAAAGCAGAGGCTACCCGCTTCTCGCCTGAGTAAATTTCAAATTTGCTGGGCATGATATCGAGTAAGAACTTGGATATCCAAGTTCTTTAATTGAGAGCGGGCGCAATTCTGTGCCTGCTCTCTTTCTGCTTTTTCACAAAATTCGGAGGTGAAGTACCATAGCAAAAGATATGATGGTTAATGATGGAATCCGCGCACGTGAGGTTCGTTTGATTGGTGCTAATGGTGATCAATTGGGGGTTAAGTCTAAGAACGAAGCACTTCAGTTAGCTGAGGATGCTGATTTAGATTTGGTCCTCGTTGCACCTAAGGCCAAGCCACCAGTTGCAAAGATTCTTGATTATGGGAAGTATCGTTTCCAAGAACAGAAGAAGGAACGAGAATCTCGTAAGAAACAAAAAGTCATCAGTGTCAAAGAAGTCCGTTTAAGCCCAACAATTGATGTGAACGATTTTAACACCAAGTTGAAGAATGCTAAGAAGTTCTTAGCAAAGGGCGAAAAAGTAAGAGTTTCAATTCGATTTAAAGGTCGTGCAATCACCCATAAGGATATTGGTCGAAAAGTCCTTGACCGAATGGCTTCAGAAACGTCTGACGTTGCCACTGTGACCCAGCGGCCAAAGATGGATGGCCGAAGCATGTTCTTGATGCTCTCACCAAAAGACGCAGACAAAAACTAATTTAGTTCGTTAAATACTTGAGGAGGATTTTTACCAATGCCTAAACAAAAAACAAACCGCGCTGCAGCAAAACGTTTCAAGAGAACTGCTAACGGTGGATTTAAGAGTGCTAATGCTTACACAAGTCACCGTTTCCACGGTAAGACAAAGAAACAACGTCGCCAACTTCGTGGTACCAGTATGATGGACAAGACTAATATCAAGACTTACAAGAAGTTATTGCCACATCTATAAAATCTACTATTCATTCAATCATTTCGTTTTTAAAATATAGGAGGAATTCAAAATGCCACGAGTAAAAGGTGGAACAGTCACACATGCACGTCGTAAGCGTGTTTTAAAATTAGCTAAAGGATATCGTGGAGGTAAATCCCGTTTATTCAAGACTGCTAAAGATCAAGTAATGAAGTCACAGGTATATGCATTCCGTGACCGTCGTGCCAATAAAGGTAACTTCCGTAAATTATGGATTGCCCGCATTAACGCTGCTGCTCGTCTTAACGATTTAAGCTACAGCCAATTTATGCACGGCTTGAAACTTGCTAACATCGATATGAACCGTAAGATGCTTGCAGACCTTGCCGTTAGTGACACAGACGCTTTTAAGGCGCTCACTGACGCTGCCAAAGAAGCTCTTAAGTAATTTGATGATTGATGAAACGTGGCTGGGCAAAATTTATTTTTGTTCCAGCCACGTTTTAAATAAATAACTATTTATTAAGGAGCGACATATGTTGTCTCGATTTAAACCAACGTGGATGATTGAAAATATTTATAGTATTTCTCCTGAGTTCTTGTTGGATAATAATATCAACTGTGTTCTAACCGATTTAGATAATACTTTGGTTCCATGGAATTCAAAAGCGGGTTCTGACGAACTACGCAATTGGTTGGTAAGTATCAAAAAGTATGGTATTAAAGTGATTGTTGTTTCAAATAACAGCCATCGCCGGATTCAAGAAGCGGTAAAAGATTATGAGCTACCATTTGTGCCTCGGGCGATGAAGCCGTTGTCGATTGGTATTCGTCACGCGATTAAAGCTTTTCATCTAAAGAAGAAGAACACGGTAATGATTGGTGACCAGTTGATGACTGATGTCGTTTCAGCAAACAATTGTGGCGTTCGCAGCATTCTCGTGAAGCCTTTAGTTCGAACGGACGCATGGAATACGACAATCAATCGTGGCTTCGAGAAGATTGTTTGGAACATGTTAATTAAGAAATATCCTGATTTACATTGGAAATAGGAGGAATTTATGGCAGAAAATGAAGTTGTTGTGGATGGCGAAGTAGTTCGTTGTATCGGATGTGGTGCTAAAGTGCAAACGACTGACAAAACAGCACTGGGGTACACTCCGGAATCGGCGTTGAAAAAAGGTCTTGAAAATGGTGAAGTGTACTGCCAACGCTGTTTTAGGCTGCGACATTATAATGAAATTGCTCCGGTTAGTCTATCCGACGATGACTTTTTGAAGCTATTAACAAGTATTTCTGATACTGACTCACTAATTGTCTACGTGGTTGATATTTTTGACGTGAATGGGAGCATGATTCCGGGTCTTCATCGTTTTGTTGGTAACAATCCAATCTTATTAGCTGGAAACAAATTGGATGTTCTTCCAGCTCGATTGAAGAAAACCAAGGTTAAGGATTGGTTGCGTCAACAGGCGAACGCTGCTGGTATCCGACCAGTCGACGTTGAGCTGATTTCAGCCAAAACCAATCTTGATGTTGACCGATTGCTGGATCAAATTGAAAAATATCGAAACGGCAAGGATGTGTATGTGGTTGGTGTCACCAATGTGGGTAAGTCAACTTTGATTAATTCGATTGTGCGCCAATCCACCGGGATCAAGGAGTTGATCACAACTTCTCGGTTCCCTGGTACCACCTTAGATCGGATTGATATCCCTTTGAAAGATGGCAAGCTTTTGGTTGATACGCCGGGAATTATCCAGCCTGAACAGATGGCTCATCATCTGGTTGGCAAGGAATTGAACTTAGTAACGCCTCAGAAGCGAATTAAGCCGAAAGAATATCAATTAAATCCCGCCCAAACACTTTTCTTTGGCGGCGTCGCTCGGTTTGATTATAATTCAGGTGAGGGTAAAGCAGGCTTTACAGTTTATGTCGAAAATAACCTGTATATTCATCGGACTAAACTGGAGAATGCTGATGAGTTCTATCCAAAACACGTTGGTAATTTACTAACACCACCATCCGAAGAAAACAAAGCTGATTTTCCACCACTGGAAGCTCATGAATTCAAGACGACTCAGAAAAGTGATTTGGTCATTGAAGGTCTGGGCTGGGTAACAGTTCCTGAAGGCGTTTCAGTGTCTGGCTGGGCACCAAAAGGGGTTTCAGTTTTGTTAAGACCGGCAATGATTTAAAAAATTAGAGGTATATATGAAATTAACTGGAAAACAAAAACGATTTTTACGTGCGAGTGCGAATCGAATGCGACCGATTTTTGAGATCGGTAAAAATGGATTATCACCTATTTGGTTGGCTGAAATTGATAAGGCTTTGGACAGCCGGGAACTAATTAAAGTCAACGTGTTGCAAAACGCCGCTGAGTCTCTGACCGAAATCAAAGACTATGTTGAATCTAATAGCGATATTACGGTTGTTCAAACAATCGGTAAAACACTTGTACTATTCAAGCAATCAAAGAATCAAGATCATCAAGATTTATCAACAAAAGTATTCTCAATGTAGGGGTATTTTAAAATGTCTAATGTTGTTCGCACTGTAGAAACACTGCCGAAAACTGAAACGATCGTTCAAAATAAGCGCAAGCGGATCGGCATCCTTGGCGGAACGTTTAATCCAATTCATAATGGTCACCTGATTGTTGCTCAACAAGTCCTGGACCAACTTGGATTGGATAAGATTTTATTCATGCCAGATGCAAATCCACCTCACATTGACCGCAAGTTAGCGATCGATGCGCAGGATCGTGTGGCAATGATCAATTTGGCTATCTGGAATAATCCTAATTTTTCGATAGAAATGGCCGAAGTGAATCGCGGTGGGATCAGTTATACGTATGATACAATGGCAGAATTGACCAGAAAGCATCCCGAAAATGATTATTATTTCATTATTGGCGGTGACATGGTTAATTATCTGCCTAAATGGCATCGAATCGATGAATTGGTCAAACTGGTATCCTTCGTTGGCGTCAAGCGGGATGGGTACACCCCATCCTCAAAGTATCCAATTATCTGGGTTGACGTGCCTTATATCGACATTTCTTCTTCTTATATTCGGTCAAAGATTCGCCAACACCAATCGATTCGCTATCTTGTACCAACGTGTGTTGCGAAATATATAAGGGAGCATCAATTATATGGAGAATAGTCAGTTAACGTATCGGGGTACCCCATTCAGCAGGTCAGAACTCGTTGAAAAATTGCGGGATGCCTTAACGGACAGTCGCTTTCACCACGTGTTGCGAGTTGAACAAACCGCAATGGACTTGGCGGATATTAATGGGGTAGACTTACAACGCGCAAGTATTGCTGGTTTGGTCCATGATTACGCGAAACAGCGCCCTGATGAAGACTTCATCCAGGCAATTAAAACGTACCATTTAGATCCTGAATTATTAAATTACGGGAATGCAATTTGGCATGGGGTTGTCGGTTGGATCTTTGTTAAAAAGGAACTTCAGATCAATGATATTGAAATCTTAAATGCAGTCCGTTACCATACGGTTGGGCATGAATATATGACGCCACTTGAACAAATTGTTTACATGGCCGACTATATTGAACCTGCCAGAGATTTTCCGGGCGTCGATGAGGCCAGAAAAGTAACTTTCAATGACTTGAAACAGGGTGTGGCATACCAAACCAAACAGACGTTAAGTTATTTGGTGGAGAATAATAAACCGGTATTTCCACAGACTATCGTCACCTATAATAGCTGGGTCCCAGATTCTGGATTGAAATAAGGAGTAAATATGGATAGTAAAGAAATTTCTCAAATAGTTGTTCGAGCTGCCGATAGCAAACGGGCTCACGACATTGTTGTTTTAGACATGCAGAAAGTCAGTTTAATGGCTGATTATTTTGTGATTGCCGATGCCAATTCTGATCGTCAAGTTAAGGCGATTGCCGATGAAGTGATTGATCAGGTTGAAGCAGAGGATGTTAATGTTTATAGTGTTTCTGGCAAGAATAGTGGTCGCTGGATTTTAATCGATTTAGGTGATGTGGTTGTTCACATTTTCCAAAAAGAAGTCCGTGATTTTTATAATCTTGAAAAATTATGGTCTGATGCACCATTGGTCAATATCGATTCATGGGTTGAGGTATGATCTATACAGAATTTGCGCAATTCTACGATGATTTGTTCGATGAATCATTATATGATCGATGGTTAGCTTACACGACCGATCGAATTTCTAATTCAAAAAAGCCTAATAATAAAACCAAGATTCTGGATTTGGCATGTGGGACAGGGCGGTTGGCAGTTAAGCTTGCTGAAAGTGGTTATCAAGTGGATGGAGCTGATTTATCGCCTGACATGTTGACACTGGCCGATCAACGAGCTCAACAAACCAATAGTAATGTGATGTTTATCCAGGCTGACATGCGTGACTTATCAGATTTAGATAATTATGATGTGATCACGTGTTTTGACGACTCACTAAACTATCTCATCAACCAAGAAGATTTTCAGAAAACGCTTAATTCTGTGAGTCAACATTTGAATCCAGGTGGAAAATTCTTATTTGATGTGATCACCCCTTATCAAGTAACCGATATTTATCCAGGATATATGTATAACTATCGCACCGAAGATTCAGCTTTCATGTGGACAAGTTACGAGGGGGATTTTGCTCCTGCGGCTGTAGAACATGATTTGAGTTTTTTCAGTTATAATGCTGAAAAAGATGCTTATGATGCCTATAGCGAACTTCATCAGGAGCGGGCATACGATCATGATGAATTGATGAAAATGCTGCGGGTTGGTGGTTTCAGGGATCTCAAATTTACAACGGATTTCGGTGATAAGCCATTTGCTAAGCAAGTCAAGCGGTGGTTTATTGAGTCTACAAAGGGGTAATGGTTGATGCTTCATGCAGTTGGGATCGTTTCTGAATATAATCCGTTCCACAACGGGCATTTATATCACCTGCAGCAAGCCAAAGTCCAAACAGGTGCCGATGTGTCAATTGCGATCATGAGTGGCAACTGGCTGCAAAGGGGCGAACCAGCTATTTTTGATAAATGGCAACGCACCAAATTGGCTCTCGATAATGGGATTGATATTGTTGTTGAGTTGCCTTTTTTTTCGGCTGTCCAACCATCCCATATATTCGCATCTGGGGCAGTTACTTTGGCAGCAGACCTGCAGTGCGATTGGTTGTCGTTTGGCGCGGAGAACCCCAGCATTGACTATCAGGAGTTAATCGACAATCAACCTCGGCATGATAAGAGCTTTAAGCAATTTGATCGTCCGTATCCTTCCATTTTTCAAGATTATTTGTTCAAAAAAACTGGGATTCGGTTAAATCAGCCCAACGATATGCTTGCGTTTGGTTATGCGAATGCTAATTTTAATTTGGGAGCGCCATTGAAGCTGGTCCCGGTTAAACGCATTGGGAGTGGCCACAATGATCGTCAAATTGATTCCTCAAGCTCAATTTCGAGCGGATCGGCAATTCGGACGGCTTTACTGGCTGGAAATTCAACGGCTGTTGCCCGGTTTGTTCCAACTGAAACGCAGGAACTGATTCAGGCTCAACAGCTGATGACTTGGGATCAATTCTGGCCGATGTTGCGGTTTGAGTTGGTCGAAACACCCATTGATGAGCTCCACAACATTTATCAGATGACTGAGGGAATCGAGTATCGCCTTAAGCGTTGTGCCATCAAAGCGACTTCTTTTCGTGACTTTTTACGATTAGTCAAAACAAAGCGGTATACGTATACGCGAATCCAACGATTGTGCACCTATGTTTTGGTTCACGCTTACCCTCAAGATATGCTGGTTAAACCAAGTTATATCCGTCTGTTGGGGTTTAGCCGCAACGGTCAGACATATCTTAACCAAGTCAAAAAGCAGCTGTCGCTACCTCTTATCACCAAAATTAATGAGGATGTTGTTCAAGATTACATTGAAATGGATTTCAAGTCAGGGATGTTATTTCAAATGATCAATCAGGTCTCACAAGATTTTTATAAGCATCCAATTATTCACTAAAAGAGGGCTGAACCTATCAAGCAAAACACCTTGACAAGCCTATTTGTTGCCGGTATAATGAGTTTTGTTGCATTGGAGGAATTATATTGAAATGGTACTTTAAGGATCTCCAAAAGTACTCTGATACTGATCCTTTCACGTTTAATGAGCGTATTGATATCAAGGATGATTTGTTGCAACGATATTCCGAACAAGTTATCGATGCGACCCCGTTCGATATCGATGGTCAGGCATTTGCTGATCGGGGAGATGTAATTATTGACACTCATATCGTGGGTAAGCTTGTTGTACCGTCCTCAAGATCACTTGAGCCGGTAGACTTACCCTTAGACTTTACCATCGAGGAGTTTTATGTGCCCTCTAAGGCTGCTGAAGCCCGATATGGTAAAGATGATGTGGTGTTTGTCCTCGATGAAGATGCCGAAGTTGATATGGAATCTGCAGTAAGTGATAATGTTATTCTGCATATTCCAATGCACATTTTGTCTCCTGACGAGATTGCTGGCAAACAGATGCCCAGTGGCAAAGATTGGGACGTCATGTCAGTAGATGATTATAAGAATCAGAAGGCAGAGTTAAACACAGTTGATCCACGTCTGGCAAAATTGAAAGATCTTTTTAAAGATCAAGATTCAAAATAACCGGGCCTAAAAATTTCACTAGTGGATATTTTATTTTTGCAAGGAGGGAAAGAATATGGCAACACCAGCACGTAGAACTTCAAAAGCAAGAAAACGCATGCGTCGCGGTCACATTAAGTTGACGACTCCTAATTTGAGCCTCGACCCTAAGACCGGTGAATACACCATGCCACACCATGTTTCACCATCAGGCTTTTACAAAGGCCGTAAAGTAATTAAAGATAACAAGTAGTTTGACAAAACGGTTTAGAACGCCATGGATTCTAAGCTGTTTTTTTATGCCCAAAATTTGGATTAGAGTGATATCATGGCACACTGGTTATGAGCTAGTTTAGCTTTCACGATATAAAAAAGGCGCCAACCTTTAACTGGTTAGCGTCTCTCTAAGGATCTTCTCAATAGACAGTCATTATTTAGTGAAATCAACGACCATCCGGCCAACAATCTTGTTAGCTTTCATTTCGTCGATGATGTCATTTACTTCGTCCAAACGACGGGTGTGAACGATTGGCTTAACTTTGCCTTCAGCACCGAATTGGAAGGTTTCTTTGAGGTCTTGACGGGTACCAACTAATGAGCCAGCAACTTGAATACCATCAAGAACAGTCTTATCGATGTTAAGAGCCATGTCACCTTTAGGAAGGGCAACAGCAACTAATTTACCATCTGGACGCAATGCGTTAACTGAAGTTGTGAAGGCATCAGTCGTTACGGCAGTAATTTGAGCATTGTGAACCCCGCCAACCTTCTTTTGGATCTGTTCAGCAACATCTGGATCATGACGGTTAATGGTGATGTCGGCACCGTTTTCCTTAGCAGCAGCCAGTTTTTGTTCGTTACCATCAACGGCGACAACGTGGGCACCAAATACGTTGTGGGCATATTGAACGGCTAAGTTTCCAAGGCCACCACAACCAACAACTTCAACCCATTGACCTGGACGGGTTTCACCGACTTTAAGAGCTTTATACATGGTAACACCAGCACACGTTAATGAAGTTGCTTCAACTGGGTCAAGACCTTCAGGCACCTTAACTGCGTAGTCAGCAGGGACGATAACCTGTTCAGCCATTGCACCGTCAACGGTGTAGCCAGAGTTTTGAACGTTGCGGCAAAGAGTCTCACGGCCAGTTGTACAATATTCACAGTGACCACAGCCTCTGTAGAACCAGGCGATTGAAACTCGATCGCCAATTTTCAAATTGTCGACATCGTCAGCAACCTGGATAACTCTTCCGACACCTTCGTGACCAATGATTCGGCCGGGAACCTTACCAAAGTCGCCAGCAGCAACGTGAAGATCCGTGTGACATAATCCACAATATTCAACCTTAACTAATGCTTCACCTTCATGAATTGGTCGTAAATCTACATCTTTAATATCAACATATCCATCAACTGGATCGCGTACAACAGCTGCTTTCATCTATTAATCATCCTTTTTGTAATATATTTTCAAACAAGTACATTATAAGCAAGCTAGCAACGATATTCAAGTGAAAAAGTACACAAAAATCAAAAAATGAAAAATATTTCCAGAAAATGTAAGCCTTTTAGGTGAATAGACCAAAAAAAGCCTAAAAGGTCAAACTTAATGACTATCTGTTTCATAATTATGGTAAAATGAGAGTTATGTTAAAATATTTCAATAGATATAATAAAGAAACTAATACACTTAGGAGAGCTGATCATTTATGAGTCGAATTTTGATTATTGAGGACGAAAAGAATTTGGCGCGCTTCGTCGAACTCGAATTAAAGCATGAAGGATACGATACTCAGGTTGAGTTAAATGGCCGAACTGGGTTACAAGCAGCGTTGGATGATAATTTTGACGTTATTCTGTTGGATCTGATGTTACCTGAACTAAACGGAATGGAAGTTGCTCGTCGCCTTCGGGAAAAGAAGAACACACCAATTATCATGATGACTGCCAGAGATTCTGTCATTGATCGGGTTTCTGGCTTCGATCATGGAGCTGATGATTATATTGTTAAACCATTTGCCATTGAAGAACTATTAGCTAGAATTCGAGCATTGCTTCGTCGAATTCAAATAGAGAACGATCAACAAAAGAGCAATAAAAAGTCAGTGACCTTCAAAGATTTAACGATCGAAAAGGAGAGTCGCATTGTTCGTCGCGGCGATGAAGTCATCAATTTAACCAAGCGTGAGTACGAACTTCTTCTAACATTAATGGAAAATGTTGACGTTGTCTTGGCTCGAGATGTCCTGTTAACCAAGGTTTGGGGATATGATTCCGAAGTTGAAACCAATGTTGTTGATGTTTATATTCGATACTTACGTAACAAAATTGATCGTCCCGGTGAGAACAGCTACATCCAAACTGTCCGAGGGACCGGGTACGTGATGCGTTCATGAGTTTCTCCAAATCAACAGGGACTAAAGGTAGGCGATCGTTAAAATGGAAGTGGGCTTTCTTCACTTCTCTCGGTGTTTTGGCAATCGTGTTAATTTTTTCCGTTGTGCTCTTTAATCGATTTACAAACGTGTTGCTGCAACAGGAAAAAATTCACATTGATAATACCTTGACGACCGTTTCGTCACGACTATCTAATTATGACTCACCATTGAGTAAAAAAGATGTTGACCATTATTTGCAGCCAAGTATCACAAAGGGTGAGAGTGCGGCGACAAATGGTCAGTCGGATTCTGATAATATCTATTCGGATTCGCTGATTGTTAACTTTTCTCGTGATAACATTCTCGTTAATGTTTATGGTACTGATAAGAAGCTACTCTTTAAATCCCGAAATGACCCAGTAACCTTTCACTCGGCTGACAAGCGTAAAATCATGACGACTACTTTTCGAGGAAAAAAGGAGTTAGTCGGAATTGAGCCATTGCTGTCAAAAAAGAACGGCTCGTTAATTGGTTATGCCCAAGTGACCGACAAGTTAGGTGATTATCGGCGAACAACAGGCAAATTGCTTGCCATTTTGGCAATTTTGGTCATTATTTCAGTTATTGTGGCCATGATGTTTGCTTATTTACTGGCTGCTGAAATGCTTCGACCGATTAATGAAATTCAAGACACAATTAATAAGGTCAAGACTGATCCTGATTCTGACGCTCGGGTTCCTGATTTAAAAACGAATGATGAACTTGCGGACTTGGGTGACTTATTAAACAGTATGCTGGATCAGACTCATCGCTATATTGACCAACAACAGCAATTTGTTGAAGATGTTTCTCACGAATTGCGGACACCGGTGGCAGTTATTCAAGGGCACATCGAAATGCTCCTCAGATGGGGTAAGGACGATCCTGAAGTGCTCTCTGAGTCGTTGAAGGCATCCCTTCAAGAAACTAAGCGAATGAAGAGCTTAGTAACAGAAATGCTTGATTTATCGAGAGCTGAGCAGATTGAGATCAACTACGGTGAAGAAATTACCAATGTTAATGAGGTTTTTGCCCAAGTCTACAATGATTTCAAAATGATTCATCCCGATTTCACCTTTACCTTCGACGATGATACGGATAAGAGCATTTACGTTAAGATTTATCGGAATCACCTTGAACAGGTCTTAGTTATTTTACTTGATAATGCAATTAAGTATTCTACTAAGCGAAAAGAAGTCCACCTTTCATTATCGACCTCGATGTCCAAGGTCAATATCGCCGTTCAAGACTTTGGTGAGGGGATTTCCGAGGAAGATAAGCAGAAGGTCTTTAATCGATTCTACCGAGTTGATAAGGCTCGCAGTCGTGATAAGGGCGGTAATGGGTTGGGACTTTCAATCGCTCATCGATTAATCGAAGCCTATCATGGCAATATTTCAATCGAGAGTTCTTTGGGCTACGGCTCGATATTCCAAATTAATCTACCTATCATGACAGATATGCCAACAGAAGATGAATTAGGCGATCAGCCAAAAGATAAAGAGTCTTCTGAATCAGCAAATGATTCAAATTCAAAAAGCATAAAATAAACGAGTAATTCGACTTTTTCAGACGAACTACTCGTTTTGTTTTTGTGGATGATTACTTATGATGCCGTTGCTGTTTGCCGGCATTCCGTTGCTTACCAGTGTTCCGCTGGTTGCTGTTGGACGGTTTAGAGGCATTGCTCTTTGGAACAGAAGATTGAGGTTGATGCTGTCTAATCCGCTGTTTGTCGGCATTACGCTGCTTACCTGAGTTTCGTTGACGATTACGATTGTGTTCGGTTTGAACTTCAGAAGGCGTCTGGGGTTCCGGCGCAGCTTTTGGTAATAAGTCTTCGACCGTGACTTTTTGGCGGCCTTCCATTTCTTTGGCAATATTTTTGCGAATCCTTGGTCGATATAAATTGATGATCAATGTTTGCAAGCAAGCAAACAACCCACCAATAAAGAAGTAAATTCCAAGACCGGCTGGAGCGTTCATGGTGAAGAACAAGATCATCACTGGACTCATTAACATCATCATGCCCATTTGCTTCTTTTGAGCCTTCGGAGTACCCAGCATTGCAATATATCCTTGTAATAAGTACGATAGGAATGAAAGGATTGCTAATAGTAAACTGGATTGCCCGAGTCGAATGCCCATGAAAACAGTGTGAGATAGTTCAGGTGAGTATCGAATCGCAAAGTAAAGTGCGGAGAAGATGGGCATTTGAATTAGCAGTGGCAAACAACCAATTCCACCGGTCATTGAAATACCGTTCTTCTTGTATAGTGCCATCATTGCCTGACTGACTGCAGCCTGTTCTTCTTGGGTCTTAGCCGCTTTTTGCCGCTTCTGGATTTCGGCCATCTGCGGTCTGATCAACTGCATTTTTTCCTGCTGGATGGTAGAAGCCTTAAGCTGGCGAATCATAATCGGTAACAGGAACATTCGGACAATCACGGTCAAAGCGATAATTGCCCAGCCATAACTGCCGACAATTTGGGCGATTGCTTCCATGACCGATTGCGCTGGTCGAGCTAGATAATCATAGACGATCCCATAAGGCTTTCCAGATTTAGTTGTTTGCACGCAGCCGCTCAATAGAACAGCCAAACTAGCTAAAAGTCCAAGGGTCGATAAGTGCTTGAGTTTTTTCATTTGGTAAGACCTTTCTTAATTTAGTACATAAACAAGAGTAATGTTACTCGATTATGACTGACATTTCAATTTAATATTTCACATCAAACCCCTTATAATCAAAATTGGTTATATAATTGATATCGACGTGATTAATTTTTGCATAGGGAGTCGGTGATTTTTTGATCTGGCTGATAAATTTGTTGAGGTCAGATTCTGACCCAGTTGCAACTACTTCAACGGAGCCATCAATCTGATTTTTGACCCAGCCCGAAATGGCAAGAGATTGGGCAAGCCGGATTGTGGACCACCGAAAGCCGACACCTTGAACTCGTCCAAATACAGTCATTTTCACAGATTTCATATGATCGTTCACATTTAGCACCACCCAAAATTTGTTTTATAAAATAGGAGAAAATTATGGAAAAAATTACTTCAAATCAAAATAACAGAGTTAAAGAATGGAAAAAATTACAAGCTAAGAAGGGCCGGACAAAATCAGGGGAATACATTATTGAGGGCTGGCACATTGTTGGTGAAGCAATTCGCCATCAAAAAGAAATTTTAGCCCTAATGGTAACTGATGAAGACTTCTTAGATCAATTAGAGTTTGATGATACTAAAGTACCAGTGTATTTGATTACCCCAGAAATTGCCAATCACATTTCTTCAACGGAAACGCCTCAGGGAGTCTTTGCGGTATTGAAAACTGAAGATTATCATGAATCGATTCCGGATAATTTAACCGGTGCCTGGTTGTTATTGGATAATATCCAAGATCCAGGTAACATTGGCACCATGGTTAGAACTGCAGATGCCGCTGGCGTAAGTGGCGTTGTCTTTGGCCGCGGAACCGCTGATATCTATAATCCCAAAGTTGTCCGGGCAATGCAAGGCAGCCAATTTCATATGCAGCTTTTTAGTGGCGACCTTTTAGATTGGTTAGCAGCATTGAAGAAACAGCAAGTGCCGACATACGGAACTGAATTAAATGATCAGGCTGTCTCCTACACTGATGTGACCCCAACTCAAACATTTGGTTTAGTGATGGGAAATGAAGGCAATGGGGTTTCACCTGAAATATTATCTTGGACTGATCAAAATTTGTATATTCCAATGAAGGGTGAAGCAGAGTCATTAAATGTTGCCGTTGCAACCGGAATTTTGCTTTTTCATTTGTTTAAATAAAAAACAATTTAATTGATCTTTCTTACAATACCATGTATTATAGCAATTAATAAAAGGTAAAGGGGAATTACATGCAAAAGGATGAATGGAAAAATGATTCCGAGTATTGCGCAATAGTTGCTGACTTGTTGGCCAATGATACTGTCAAAAAATTAGCAAATTACAAACAACATCATCATTCAACCAGGTTAGAGCACTCTTTAGCTGTGTCTTTTGATAGTTATAAGATTGCTAAAAGACGTGGTTTGGACTATCGGGCAGTTGCGCGGGCAGGACTCCTTCATGATTTGTTCTTCTATGATTGGAGAACAACCAAGTTTGATCTTGGTTCTCATGCATTTGTTCACCCACGAGTTGCCTTAAGGAACGCCGAAAAGATCACCAAGCTTTCTCCAATTGAAAAGGATATTATCCTCAAACACATGTGGGGATTAACACTTGCTAGACCAAAGTATGAAGAAAGTGTTATAGTTTCTTTAGTAGATGATTACGAAGCGGTTCATGAATTCATGAGCCCCGTTAAGGTCAAGTATGATGACTTTAAGAATCGTGTTCATCGCATTTCCACCAGCAAGTAGCCATTTTGATTAGATTGGGGGGATATTATGAAACAAGCCGTTGGATTGGAAGATGAAATTCATTATTATCTTTGTCCTAAATTTGAAAAGACTTTTTCGTTTCTTGGGAAGAAATGGAATGGTCTAATTATTGATGTTCTCTTGCAGGAAGGTACCATGCGTTTTCGGGAACTGGCAAGACAAATTCCAAAGTGCAGTGATCGTGTTCTGGTTGAACGTTTAAGAGAACTGGAACAAGATGGTATTATTGACCGTCATGAGTATCCGGAATCATCCTTAATTGAATATTCGTTGACTGAACAAGGAGAAGAATTGGCACCAATTATGCATTCAATTCATTCTTGGTCTGAAAAATGGTATGCAGGCTTGAAAAAGTAGCTTGACCATTTTTTTATTTTAGCTTATTATTCATTAACGTAATGTGTTTGAGAAAAAAGTAGTAGGTGATGGCTTTATCCAGAGACTCTGTGGTTGGTGTGAACAGAGTAAAGTTATTTCACGAATTCATTTTTCGAGCTGAAATTGGGAGTTATCATTTAATAACGAAAAATTTCCGGTAGTCACCGTTAAAGATATATTAAGTGTGTCATTCTGTTTGAATGGCAAATTAGGGTGGTACCGCGTTGCTTCGTCCCTTTGTGGGCGAGGCTTTTTTTGTGCTTAAAAATAAACTTTGGAGGGATACTATGTCTTTACGGGATAAATTGTCCGAGATTAAAGAAAAAGGGCTGGCTGACATTGGCCAGACCGATGATTTAAAAACATTAAATGAAATCAGGGTTCATCTACTTGGTAAGAAAGGCCCAATTACCGCCGCTTTACGCGGGATCAAGGAATTGACTCCAGAAGAACGTCCAGAAGTTGGTAGTTATGCAAATAAAATTCGGGACGCGATTTCTGAAGCTGTTGCCCAGCACCGTGACCAGTTGGAGACTATTCAGCTAAACAAACAATTGGCTGCTGAAAAAATTGATGTAACGCTGCCTGGTAAGCCGGTTGCTCAAGGTCAACCACACGTGATTCAACAAATTATCGACCAAATTGTCGATCTCTTTTTGGGAATGGGCTACGAAGTTTTGACTGGCCCCGAAGTTGAAGAGGATAAGTATAACTTTGAAATGATGAACTTACCTAAAAATCATCCAGCAAGGGATATGCAGGATACTTTTTATTTGAGTAAGGAAATCTTAATGCGGACGCAAACTTCACCAATGCAAGCTAGAGCTCTTGAGAAACATGATTTTTCAAAGGGGCCTTTGAAGATGATCTCCCCCGGGATTGTCTATCGTCGAGATACGGATGATCCGACCCATTCTCATCAATTCCATCAAGTTGAAGGGTTGGTTATCGATGAACATATTACAATGGCTGATCTCAAAGGTACTTTGATTACCATGGCGCAGAATATCTTTGGTGATAAATTTGATATCCGTTTGCGGCCAAGCTACTTCCCATTTACTGAACCTTCAGTTGAAGTTGATGTCACCTGTTTCAACTGTATGGGTAAAGGTTGTGACGTTTGCAAGCACACAGGCTGGATCGAAGTTTTAGGTGCCGGAATGGTCCATCCAAATGTCTTGAAAATGGCTGGCGTAGATTCAGATGTATACGGTGGATTCGCATTTGGTGTCGGCCCCGATCGATTTGCAATGCTTAAATATGGTGTGGACGATATCCGAGACTTTTATTTGAATGATGTCCGCTTCTTAAATCAATTCAGCAAGAGGGGTAATTAACATAATGAAAGTATCTTATAAATGGTTAAAACAGTACTTAGATCTTAATATGCCTGCCAAGGACTTAGCTGAAAAGATCGAACGAACTGCCGTTGAGGTTGATTCAGTGACCGTTGCAGAAGACGGTCTCAAAAAGTTAGTGGTTGGCCACATTTTGTCGATGAAGAAGCACCCAGAATCCGACCATTTGCACATTTGTTCAGTTGATGTGGGTGAAGATGAGCCGCTCCAAATCGTCTGTGGCGCTCCCAACGTGGATGCTGGTCAAAAGGTCATCGTGGCTTTGCCTAATTCTCGCATTGGCGGTAACGTCAAGATCAAACGTTCAAAGATGCGGGGCGTTGAATCAGAAGGAATGATTTGCGCGCTCGATGAGATTGGTTTTTCAAAGGATGTTGTTCCAAAGGAATGGGCGGACGGAATTTATGTATTTGATGATGATGTCCCAGTTGGCGAGCCGATTTATCATTATCTTGGAATGGATGATCCAATCATTGACTTGGATGTGACTCCAAACCGCGGTGACATGTTAAGCATCATTGGAACCGTTCATGACCTGGCTGCAATCTACGATCAGAAGCCAGAGATCAAAAAACCGAGTGTAGAAGAAGATCAGTCGTTAGATGTTAACACTGAAATCAAGGCCACCGCAGATGCCAGTTTGGCTAAGACTTACAAATTGCGAGTTGTCGAAGGCGTCAAAATTGCCCCAAGTCCAACTTGGCTTCAAATTACCTTATGGAACGCTGGCATTCGACCAATTAATAACGTTGTTGATGTGACTAATTATATTTTGTTGAAATATGGACAGCCACTGCATTCATTTGATAAGGATAAAATTGATGGCGACATTGTGGTCCGTAATGCTAAAAAAGGTGAAAAATTGGTTACTCTGGATGAAGATGAGCATGAATTATCCCCAGATGACATGGTCATTTCAGACAATGATCATCCGATTGCCTTAGCAGGTGTAATGGGTGGGTTTAACACCCAAATTGATGATGAGACGCAAAATGTTGTCATTGAATCGGCTATTTTTGATTCTTTCCATATTCGCAAGACTGCCCAGAGGCATGTATTGCATTCAGAGGCATCGCAACGATTTGAAAGGGGAATTAACCCAGATGGCGTTGAGGATGCCTTAAACGAAGCCGTAAGCATGATTAAACAGTTAGCAGGCGGTAGGATCGCCCAGGGAATTGTGACTGCAAGCGAATATCATCCAGAATTACCGGTTATTTCAATCACGGCTGAGCGAACCAATCACGTTCTTGGGACTTCACTGAAGCTTGAAGAAATCAAGAGCATCTTTGACCGACTTGAATTTCCAAGCGTTGAACACGGAGATACGCTGGCTGTGACGGTACCTGCCCGCAGATGGGATATTCATATTGATGCAGACTTATTTGAGGAAGTTGCTAGAATTTATGGCTATGATAACCTGCCAGTCACATTACCCACTGGTCGCCAGACCATTGGTGTTTTAACACCTACCCAACGTCTACAGCGTGCTTCTCGCCAGATTCTGGAAGGAATTGGGCTTACCCAGGCCATCTCATATTCATTAACGACTGATGCCAAAGCAAAAATGTTTTTGATGCGCGATTCTGAACCAACCAAGTTGCTTTGGCCAATGACTCAGGACCACACAACGTTAAGAATGAATCTGTTATCAGGCTTGCTGGATGACGTTGCATACAATCACGCCCACAAAGTAGACGACGTTTCTCTTTACGAAACTGGTCGGGTATTTTACAAAGATTCTGCTGACCAAATTAGACCTGAAGAAGTTGAACATGTTGCTGGGGTCATTACGGGTAACCTCACCGATCCTGCTTGGAATAATCACGTCAAACCAGCTGACTTTTACTTAATGAAGGGCATGGTCAATCAGTTTATCGTAAACCTTGGGATTAAAGGCGAAATTGCATATAGTGCGACTGATCAATATCCGGAGATGCATCCCGGCAGAACAGCCAACATTTCAATCCATGGCCATAATGTGGGTTTTGTGGGTCAAATTCATCCCCAAATCGCCAAAAAGTTTAAGATCAAAGAAACCTATGCCTTTGAATTGAACATGCAGGCCTTAATCGATTTACCAAAGAATGACGATCAATATCAACCAATTGCCAAATATCCTTCAGTTAAACGAGATATTTCAATGATTGTTGATAGGGAAACAACCAACGATGAAATTGTGGCTGTTATGAATAAACGTGGCGGCTCTTATCTCTCGGCAATTCGGTTATTTGACGTTTACGAAGGCAAAAACGTTCCGGATGGCAAGAAGTCAATGGCTTACTCATTAACATATGTCAACCCTCGCGAAACGCTCAAAGACGAAGTGGTCAATGCAGCCTTTGAAAAGATTAAAAAACGATTAACAGCTGACTTAAATGCGGAAATTAGGTAGTTTCGAACTTATAATGAAGAGGTATGTAGAAGGAGGAGCTTCCGATGAGCAATAACTCAAATCAACGAACTCCAAAGCCCAATCGAAGCCTTGGGCGCAGGATCATTATTTCCGTCATTACGTTAATTGTTATCTTAGCCGTTACAATTGGATTTATGGGTTATCATTTTTTCCAAGAGGCATTACAACCACTAAATGCTCAGGATACAGCTGTCAAGCAGGTCCATATTCCACTTGGGGCATCCAACAAACAAATTGGGTCTATTTTGCAAAATAATAAAATTGTCAAAAGTGGCATGGTTTTTGATTATTATGTCAAATCAAACAACATGGCTAATTTCCGGGCCGGCTATTACCAACTGACTCCGGCCATGAGTTTGAAAAAGATTGCGGTCAGATTGCAGCAAGGTGGAACTGATCAACCAATCCAAAGTACGAAAGGGAAATTGTTAGTCCGTGAAGGATTGAATATTGATCAAATTGCCAAGCAAGTCGCTGCCACAACTGATTTCTCAGAACATGATTTCATTTCACTGATGAAGGATAAGACCTTTATTCGCCAGTTGGCTAAACGTTATCCTCAGTTGCTGGCATCTGCGATGAAATCTGAGGGCGTTCGTTACCGCTTAGAAGGGTATTTGTATCCTGCAACTTATGAGGTTAAGAAGAACACATCACTCAAAGCATTAGTTGAGCAAATGGTTGCCAAAACCAACCAAGTGTTGATGCCATACTATCCAAAGATCAAGAAGTCCAAAATGACGCTTCAAGAATTTATGACGTTGGCATCTTTAATTGAACGTGAAGGCGTCAACCAGACCGATCGACGAAAGATGGCGGGCGTATTCTTAAACCGAATTCAGATTAATATGCCAATTCAGTCGGATATTTCCGTTCTGTATGCAATCCACAAAAATAATAAGACATTAACTGCAAAAGATCTACAAGTTGATTCACCCTATAACCTTTATGTGAATGCTGGCTTTGGTCCGGGACCGTTTGATAGTCCAAGTATCAGTTCCATCAGTGCTGTGTTGCATCCACTGGACCGATCAAAGGATTACTTATACTTCTTTGCCAACACCAAAACGCAAAAAGTTTATTATTCAAAGACCTATGCTCAACATCAGGAGCAAATTGCCAAGCACTCACCAAGTAAGAAAGACGATTAACGTAATTGAAAGGGATATTATTTAATGACGACTCCAGATAAACGACCGGTCGTCATCGGCGTAACCGGTGGCTCGGGTAGTGGTAAAACAACTGTTAGCCGAAAGATTTTTGACCAACTTTCAAACTATTCAATCATGATTTTACAGTTGGATTCTTACTATAACGATCAATCTAATATGACGATGGCTGAAAGAAAACAAGTGAATTATGATCATCCCAATTCATTTGATTATGATTTGTTGGTTAAGCAGCTAACTCAGTTATTGCACTATCAACCGATTGAAAAGCCCGTGTATGATTACAATCTGTTTACCAGAAGTGATCAGACGATTCATCAAGATCCTCGAGAAGTCATTATTCTTGAAGGCATTTTGCTACTTGACGATCAGCGATTACGTGATTTAATGGATATTAAAGTCTTCGTTGATACAGATGATGATATTCGACTGATTAGACGGATTGAACGTGATACCAAAGAACGTGGTCGATCATTAGATAGTGTGATCAACCAGTATTTGACAACTGTTAAACCAATGTATCATCAATTTGTCGAACCAACGAAGCGCTATGCTGATATCATTGTTCCGGAGGGTGGCGAGAACCAAGTTGCCATTGATCTCTTGACAACGAAGATTCGGTCTATTTTAATGAAACGTGGTAACAAACAAATTAACAATAATATCGATTCTACAATTTAATCGATCAAAGGAGAATACTAATGGCTGAACAAGAATCATATCCAATGACTGAAGAGGGCCGTGACAAGCTCAAAGCAGAGTTGGAAGACCTGAAAGTAAATCAACGACCAAAAGTGGTCGAACGAATCAAGATTGCTCGGAGTTACGGGGATTTGTCCGAAAATTCTGAATATGAGTCTGCTAAAGACGAACAAAGTATGTTGGAAAGCCGGATTAATACGATTGAGCATATGCTACAATATGCCCAAATCATTGACTCCAATGCCAGTGAAAAAGATGAGGTGACGGTTGGTAAGCATGTCACTTTCAAAGAATTACCCGATGAAGAGCCCGAAACTTATCAAATCGTTGGTGCTGCCGAAGCTGACCCAATGTCTGGCAAGATTTCAAACGATTCACCAATTGCCAAGGGACTGCTTGGGCATAAACTTAATGAAGAAGTAGTCATCCAAATTCCAGCAGGGAATATGAAAGTGAAAATTTTGAAGGTTGAGTAGATTAACCTTTTATTTCACAAAGTAAATCAATAGTTAAAAAAGCTTGAGCAATATAATCCTTGCTCAAGCTTTTTTGCAACCCAATCACGCCATTCAAAAAGTTTGTGAAATTCAATGACGATGATATACTAAAAGCGTGGTGATTTCGAATTTGATTAGGAGTGTGACTTAAAATGAAGATTGAGGTTACGGATTCAGCCAGTAAATGGTTCCAACAAGAAATGGGACTGGGAAACGGAAATGGCGTTCGTTTTTACGGGAAGGTATACGGAAAAACGCCAGTTCATGATGGTTTTTCGTTAGCATTAACGAGGGATGATGATCCCGAAAAAGTGTACACAAAAACCAATAAAGATGGCATCAACTATTTTGTTGACGAAGATGACCGTTGGTTCTTTAAGGGGTATGACTTAAAAGTTGATTTTGATCCAAAAAAGGATCCAGAAAATGTCGTTTACACCTACGAAGCGAATGGTGAACTTTAATTAACTCATAAAAGTGCCAGTGGCCTTGAAGACGTAATTGTCTCCAAGGCCACTGGCACTTTTTGCTGTTTAATTGATTCTAATCTTGATCTTGAGCTTCAGTTACTTCTGAATGTGTTAAAGCTTTTTTCTTCTTGGAACGGTTGCGGTAAAATTCAAATCCGATAAAGACCCAACCGATTAATCCAATGATGAGACCGGCCGTTAATCCTTCCGGCCAGAAACTAAGCTTCACAGTATGATGGCCTTTTGTCATCGGAACATACAGGAACATGTTCTCCCACATCTTAGGGGTGACAGCTTTCCCATCAACGGTTGCATGCCAACCTTTTGAATAAGGAATTGTGGTTGTTAATGCTTGATTATTAGACTTCACATTAACCGTTCCACTCATTGAACGTTCATTCCATTTGTTAATCTTGAAGGGATTAGCCTTCATGTCATTTGAAAATTGTGCAATTTTGCTATTGTGGACTTTGTACAATCGAACATCCCGTAGCATTGTACTACTTGCGTTCACAAAAATCTGGATATTAATGTTACCGGCAACTTGTTCGTTACCAATATTGGCAATAATTGTTCGTTCAGAAGGGGTAAACTGCGTTTGATTTTGGCCATCGACTGAGATTGAAATTTGACCCTTATTAAAGTTGGTCCCAAGTGTCATGTAATAAGAGGTGTTGGCTTGAACAGGGACAGTCAAGATGATGTATGAAAGTTCCATCATATTTTTCTTCTTCAAGATTGCGTTGTTCAATTTAGAAATCTTGTAAATATTGTTGTAACGAATATGTGAGTAATTGGCTGGTTGGTAGAGGCTCTTAATATTTGGATCTAAACGGTTAGCCAGTTCATTTTGATATTCGATTGGATCAGAAGCAATTTTGTTATTATTCATGCCGCTCTTTGGTGCTAAGAATCCAAGTGGTAATGCGTATGGGTTCTTGTAGGTTCCAATTAACTTGTCCTGTGAAAGGAGTTCATAACTGGTTAAATCAGGTTTTCTGGTAAGTGCTGGCACGGGTTCTTTTTGTTGCTTCTTGTTTGGATTGTTTTCGGGAATTTGTTGATTCATATAATACTTCATTCCCAGCAACGAATCAGTAAACATCGTTCCGTTTGAATAAAGAACGAAGGAATCCCCGTTTGGTTGACCAATGTGTTTAAAGAATTGAGAAGTGTTGGCCTCAAGGGTTGAAGAAAAGATTGAACCGCCGTTAAAGTCAGCAGCGAATGCATCGTTCTTGGTCCGGGCAAAAGTTGTGCCAATCCGGTAGAAGCTCTTATCCTTTTGTTTAACTTGGTTAACTTCCTTACGAAGCATCTTGGTATAGGTTGTAAAATCAGTACTCTTTAAATAATCTAAATTGTTGAGCGAAGTGACCATGTTAAGACCTGCTTCACCAGCCATCACGACGAAAACGGCAACGGCTAACAATAGGCTTTGTTTATAAATGGCACAGGCAATAATGACACCCGCACTGATAACCAGGAAAACACATCCCCAGATAAAGTTGTCTGAGTGCAGATATTCGAAGTGCTTTTTGAAGATGCCGACGTAAGCGACTCCCAGGACGATAAGTCCCATCGCGATTGAGAACCGTTTGGAATCAAGGCCTTCCTTTAAGATATGCAGGAAGGCGCTAAAGGCAGTTACAATCATCAAGAATGAGAAGAGATATGAGAATCTAAATGTGTACCAAACTGGCAGCTGCCAGCCGTGCCACAGCAGATCAAGCG
Source organism: Lentilactobacillus rapi DSM 19907 = JCM 15042 (assembly GCF_001436255.1). Lineage (GTDB taxonomy): Bacteria > Bacillota > Bacilli > Lactobacillales > Lactobacillaceae > Lentilactobacillus > Lentilactobacillus rapi. The sequence continues at coordinate 90,446 of NZ_AZEI01000076.1, forward strand.
GTTGGAAAACCATGGACAGGATCATAAACGCGGTCAGTCCAAGGTTGGCAAAGCGGACGTTTTTCTTGATACTTGAAATAAAGAAGTAATAAACAAATAAAATGACAACGATACTACCTACAAAAATATTCGCGGTTCCACTTGGCAACTGTTTGAAATCAACGGAACCGTTGAAAAATTTACCAAGCATGTCAAGCGGATTGTATTCAAAGCGAATTTGGAATTGGTTTCTGGTATAATGAGTTTTTCCGGCAAGCAGCGAGAAGAAAGTGGGAATGAGCAGCCAGGCCGTTAACATTGCACTCAAAACTGACGCCTTAATCCACTTAATAATGATGTGAAGGTATTGACTGGTATCGACCGGATAAGCCTTGGCAATGCCGTAAATAACCATATAAGCGGTTAGGAATAAAGCGATCATCCAGCCCATGTAGTAATTAATGATAAACATGACCGTCAATGCAACAACGTAAAGCACACTTGATTTGTCATGAAGGAGTCTCTGAAACCCTAAGAAAATAATTGGTAGAATAATCGCGGCATCAATCCACAATGTGTTGAATTGGTTAGCGATCATCCAGCCCATCAGTGCGTAGGCGGTTGAAAAGCCAACCACTGACCAGCTAACGTATTTCTTGGATTGAATCAAGAAATACCCAAAGCTTAAGCCACTGAGCGCATATTTGAGCAAGGTGATGATTGCGATCACGCTGGGCAACTTTGAAAGTGGGAACAGCAAGATTAGCAAGTTCAAAGGACTCATTAAGTAATAACTCCAAGTCCCGATCATCCCACCGCCCAATGCATTGGCGAAGGAATAAATAAAACCACTTGGGTTATGTAAGAGGGTGTCTCGGTAGTGGGCAAAGAAATCAATGTACTGTTGGCCCATATCAACCGTCATTATCGATGAATTGCCAAACGGCGCAAAACGGCGATAAATGAAGTAACAGGTTGCAATTGCGAGGGGCACCAAAAAACACATGGCGTAAATAATGAATCGTTTTGTCTTTTTGACTTTCATATACAACGTCCTTTTCTAAAAAATAAATATCATTGTTTAGAATATCATAATTAATTAAAGAATGGGGAACGGTTCTAGTTTTTACGGTAAAAATTTGATAGAATTGATTCCATGGCAAGGAGTAAATATCGTGAAAATTTTTAAGAAAAGAAACAAAAGAATAAAAAAGGGTAAGGCAGCATCACTGCCCTTTCGAATTAATATTATCTTCATTATTGTTGGTATCTTGTTTGTTGCATTATTAACTCAACTGGCCTATCTGCAGGTCATGTATGGCGCTAAATTTAAGGCGGAAGTGAATCGATCCGACACGTCTGTTGTCAATGGCAATGTTCAACGGGGAATGATTTATGATTCCACTGGCCATATTTTAGTTGGTAATTCAGCTCATCAAGCCATTGTGTATACAAAAGGCGTTAATGATCTGACAACCGATCTCTACCGGACAGCCAATCGTTTAGCTGACTATATCACGGTTTCAACGTCCAGCTTAACGAAGCGCCAGCTTGCTGACTACTATTTGTCGGACGCAAATAGACTATCGGCTGTTGAAAAGAAAGCGCCTGGAATTTCTTCCGGAGATAGTGAAGACGCAATGTATGACAAGGCTGTCAGTTACGTCGAAAAGATGAATCCTGACACTTTTAGCCATGCAACCAAAGTGGCAGCCACAATCTTCGCAAAAATGAGTGGTGCTTATCAATTATCAACTGTCAATATCAAGGACAGTGGGGTCACTCAGAGAGAAGTTGCTGAAGTTGGTGAACATCTTGCAGATATGCCTGGTGTAAACGTCGGAACCAGTTGGAGCCGAAATTATCCAAATGGTCAGTCGATTCAAGGAATTACCGGGACGGTATCTAATGAAAAGACTGGGTTACCTAGTGATCGCGTGAATGAATTGCTTGCTCAAGGCTACTCACGTAACGATAGTGTCGGCCAAAGTTACTTGGAACGGCAATACGAGCCTGTTCTTCGTGGGACTAAATCTCAGACCCAGATCGTTTTAAACAGTGATAACCAGATTAAGAAAGAAATTAAAAAGTACGGTGGTCAAAAAGGTGACAACCTTCAATTAACCATTAACGCCAAATTCCAAAAGGATCTTCAATCCTTGGTTCGTTCTGCAGAGTCTGGCGCTGGCGGCAACTCAACCGGAACTTACGCGGTTGTCATGAACCCCAATAACGGGGCCATCATCGGAATGGGTGGGGTTAACCGGAATCCTAAAACCTCTAAGATCACTGATAACATTCTGGGAACAATCAACAGTTCAATTGTAATGGGGTCAGTTGTCAAAGGAGCCATGGTTTCTGGTGCCCTTATGGATGGTGTCATTACACCAACTAACAGCACCTTAACCGATCAACCGATTACCACTGGCGGGGTTAAAAAATCTTCATGGTTTAATCATAGCGGTAATGCAAACATTGCCGTGGATGCCAGTGGCGCGCTTGAAGTATCTTCAAACTCTTATATGATGCAGTTGGCTATGAAGGAAGGCCACTTTAATTATGTTGAGGGTGGTGCGTTGACCATGAGTCCGAACGTGTTTAATACCATGCGAGGATACTTCAACCAGTTTGGCCTGGGAGTTGATACAGGAATCGATATTCCCGGTGAATCAACAGGGCTTAAAGGTAAGAGTGGCAAGTCTCACATTGGGAGTGCATTGGATTTAGCATTTGGTAACTATGATGCTTATACAACCATGCAGGTTGCCCAATATATTTCAACGGTCGCCAATGGTGGTTATCGAATTGCTCCCCACGTTGTTCAATCAATCAGAGGAACCACAAAGGATGGTAAGCTTGGCCAAATCAAGGCCACCGTTATGCCAGATGTTTTGAATCATATCGACATGACCCAATCACAACGAGCCGTCGTTAAGAAAGGGTTGTATGATGTGGTTCACGGAACCAACACGTACAAGACTGGTGGCGAACTTGATACGATCAAACCCGAGATTTCCGCTAAAACTGGTACCGCTCAGACTTTCTATGATGGCAACGAAACAGTTACTTTGAGTTTGGCTTCCTACGCGCCGTCAACTCATCCACAGGTTGTGGTCGCCCTCGCAATGCCTAATTTAGGGGTAAATGCTGAGAGTAACAACATGCAGTTAGCGAAGAGAATTTATGCTGCTTATTGGAAGGATGTTCAATCAACTTCAACTGTTAAGTAAAAACACTTAACATTTATTGATTTAATCCTAGTAATTTTACAAGATTGATGATAAAATGTTTTAAGTTAAGGCTAATAGAGTAGCTGTATTAATAAAAAGTTTGGAGGTAGTATTCCATGCGAGTACACATTACTTTGGAATGTACAGAATGCCACGAACGTACTTACTTATCTAGCAAGAACCGTCGTAATAATCCCGACCGTTTGGAGCTTAAAAAGTATTGTCCACGTGATCGTAAAGTGACATTACATCGAGAAACCAAATAAGGCTTGGGTAAATAACCCAAACCTTTTTTATATTCACGCAATAATTAATTAAGCAAAAAGAAATGTTGGTGATACCGTGAGTGAACAAAATTTAAGCAAGCCACAACTGAGAAAAATTCAAGCGAAAAAAATTAATGAATTCTTTCAACGTGAAGATGCAGCTGAATTCATTACTAACTTAGAATCTCGGCTCTATACCGATCCTGATTATTTAAACAGTCAGATAATTGGCATTACGCTTAGTATGCCAGGGGAGTTGGACACATCACCAATCATCAAACATTCACTACAAAATGATAAACAAGTTGTCGTTCCACGAACTTTACCTCATCGACAAATGGAATTTGTGTTACTTGAGGAAGATACGCATCTGTCTCAAACGCCCTTTGGAACCCGTGAACCCGAGGGTGGAGAAATTATTGACAAAACAGACATTGATGCTTTAATTGTTCCGGGGTTAGCGTTTTCCAAGAATCATTATCGAGTGGGATTTGGAGGGGGCTTCTATGATCGATACCTTGCTGATTTCGTTGGCAAGAGTATCTCATTGGCATTGCCGCCACAACTATATGAACGACCAAAATGGCCGGTAGAACCTCACGATATCTTAGTTGATAAAATTATTTATTAAACTTTTTTCATGCAAGGAGATACAATGAGCAGACTAAAAGATAAGCCGTTTGTCACGTATGGGTTGCTCGCAATCATGGTTGTTGTGTTCCTAGTGATGACTGCAGTGGGCGGCACTACTAATCCAAATACGTTGGTTGAATTTGGCGCCAAATATAATCCCGCCATTCGTGCCGGGGAATATTGGCGACTGATTACCCCGATGTTTATTCACATCGGTTTTACCCACATTCTAATGAATGGCATCACGTTATATTTTATCGGCGAGTATGTTGAACAATTATTCGGTCATTGGCGATTCCTATTGATTTTTCTGGTGTCTGGAATTGTTGGCAACCTTGCCAGCTTCACGTTTAGTTATGGATTATCGGCAGGTGCCAGCACGGCAATTTTTGGCCTCTTTGGTGCTTTTATGATGCTCGGAGAAAGCTTCTCCAAGAATCCTGTCATTACATCGATGGCAAAAACATTTTTGCTGTTTATTGTCTTGAACATTGGGACTGACTTATTTGTCCAGGGAATTGACATTGCCGGTCATATCGGTGGCTTAGTCGGTGGATTCTTGGTAGCATATGTTGTTGGCGTGGGCTTTGCGAAAGTGAGCCCAGTCAAACGGGGAATTGCTGGCGTGATGCTGGTTGTCATTTCAGTTGGCCTCTTCATTCTAGGAATGCAGGGAAATCTTTAATATTTTTCAAATTTGAAAGAAATTTTAATTGGGATGTGAGATAATGAAAACGCTATATGATGTTCAACAGTTACTCAAAAAGTTTGATATTTATGTCTATGTTGGCAAGCGACTTTGGGACATTGAGGTCATGGCGTTGGAATTGGATCATCTTCATGATGCTCAATTAATCACGCATAAGGAATTTATTCAAGCTAAGTTGATATTAAATCGAGAACATCGTGTCGAAGAAAAAAAGGAAAGTAGGGGTAATAACATTGGCAAAGAAACTGATCGGAATTGATTTGGGCGGGACCACTACGAAATTTGCATTCATTGACCAATCTGGAAATATTTTAACAAAGTGGCGAATCCCAACTGATATTAGTAATGCAGGTAGTAATATCGTTCCAAATATTGTTCAATCTATTGCAAATCAAATGCGCAAAGACGATTACAACTCTAACGACTTCTTAGGAATTGGAATGGGCACTCCCGGAGCTGTTGATCGTGAAAAGGGAACCGTTGTCGGTGCTTACAACTTAGGCTGGAAAATTGTGCAACCGGTTGGCGCCACAATTTCTGCTAACCTTCAATTGCCAGTTTTCATCGATAATGACGCTAACAGCGCCGCTTTGGGCGAGTTCTGGAAAGGCGCAGGTTATAAAGCAAAAGATGTTGTCTTTGTCACACTAGGAACTGGTGTTGGTGGCGGAGTCGTTACAAATGGCCACCTTGTTCATGGGATTAATGGCGGCGCCGGTGAAATTGGTCATATTACTGTTCAACCTGGCGGCTATCTTTGTACCTGTGGCAAACGAGGCTGCTTGGAGCAATACGCTTCAGCAACTGGTGTCGTTCGACTGGCGAAAGATTTAGCCAAGCAATTCACTGGTCAGTCACGAATCATTGAATTAATTGATAGTGATGAAGGATTAACTTCCAAAATGGTCTTTTATCTCGCTGATAATGGTGATATTTTGGCAAACCAAATCGTTGACAAAGTTTGTTCATATCTTGGGTTGGCATTGTCAGATATTGGGAACATCTTAAATCCAGAAAATATCATTATCGGTGGTGGTGTATCTAACGCTGGCAACACCTTATTGCAGCCAACTACTCGTTATTTCCAAGAAAATGCCTTTCCATCAGTCCGAGATTCAACTAAACTAAAACTAGCACAACTTGGTAATGATGCCGGGGTGATTGGTGCTGCTTCATTGGCACTCCCACAATAGTCGGTTTCGTCTCAGTTGGCATTAACAATAAAGTAAAGGTAAAGGGATGGTATTACAAGTGATAGTAGGAGCAGTTAATCCAAATATCGTGATGTCGATTATTTTGATTATTATTTTAGGTGTGTGGCTGGGCTATACACTTTATCAAAATGCACGAGTGAAAAAAGCGGCTACATATTTATCCAACGATGAATTTCAAAAGGGCATGAGAAAAGCACAAGTGATTGACCTACGTGAGTCTAAAAGCTTTAAGGATGGTCACATTTTAGGTGCCCGTAACGTGCCGTTTTCAACGATTCGAAATTTTTATGGTCAAATCCGGTCTGATTTACCCGTTTACTTGTATGATCAGGGCAAAACTATGAGTAAAAGGGCTGCCTTGTTCTTAAGTAAAAAGGGTTACCGAGAAATTTATATTCTGAAAACCGGTTACCAAAATTGGAACGGTAAGGAAAAGAAAAATAATATTTAACTGAGTTGTGGGTTCTGATGCAAATGTGGTTGAATATACTAAATGAGGCTGGCAGCAAAACAATCGTTTTGTTCCAGCCTCATTTCAAAATGTTTTAGAATGTCAATCGCATTTAGGCAACCATGTACTTTAGATTAACCGTGGTGAGCGGCGCGGCTCTTACGAAGTGCCTTACGACGGTTCTCTTCAAACTTACTTTCTTCATCCTCAATGGGATCGACCACCGCTTTTTTAAAAGTCATTAATGCAGCTAGACCTGCGGTGACAGTTCCAATGACACCAACTATGAGACCACTTGTAAAATGTTTCATTTCAAACCCTCCAATGCAACTTGATACTTTCATTATGCGTTATTTGGGTTCAGAATTCTAGTTAATTGATTAATTATTGTACGGATTATTGGAGGTTGTTATGAAAATTGATACCAAAATAATTGCCCATCGCGGTAGTAAAGGAACTCGGCCTGAAAATACATTGGTAGCATTTCAAGCTGCAATTGACGACGGTTGTGATGGAATTGAAACTGATGTCCATTTTTCCAAGGACCGTCAATTGATCATCATGCATGATGAAACGGTGGATCGAACCACTAATGGACACGGACTAATCCATGAAAAAAATCTGTCAGAATTAAAACACCTTGACGCGGGGATCCGATTTTCCGATGAATTTAAAGGGACGAGAATCCCCACTTTACAAGAAGTTGTTGAACTACTCATTCAAAACAACTTTCAAGGTATTTTTAACCTTGAATTGAAAACCAACAAAATTCAATATCCAGGCATTGAACAAGCGGTTTATGAATATTTTTCAGCATTAGATTATCCTTTTCAGCTAATTTATTCCAGTTTCAATGCGCAATCATTGGAAATTCTGAACAACATCGATCCCCAAGCTTACCGGGCAAAACTATTCAAAACGGCTGCCAAACAAGCCAAAGCACTTAAAAAGAATCGGCTGATTGAGGATTTTCATCCAGATATTCGCTGGCTTAAAAGACACCCATTCTTCGCAGCTGCTAAACATCTCCGCCCTTGGACGGTTAATTCAACGGAGGATATGCAATACTGCTTTGAGCGCAACATGGCGGCCATTATCACGGATTATCTAGCAAGAGCCGTCCAATTACGCAAGGAAATGCGGGGTGAGTAAAATGAAAAAAGTTCTGGCAATCGTTGGGCCGACCGCAGTTGGTAAAACTGCCATGTCAATTAAAGTTGCTCAAAATTTTAACGGTGAAGTCATTTCTGGCGATTCTATGCAGGTTTACCGAAAGTTGGATATTGGAACCGCTAAGATTACTGACAGTGAAAAACAAGGAGTGCCTCATCATTTAATTAATATTCGCGACATCACTGAACGATATTCGGTCGCTGACTTTATTCACGATGCGACCGAGCAAATCGCTCAGATTACCAGCCGGGGGCATTTGCCAATCATTGTCGGTGGCACCGGCTTTTATTTGCAAGCGTTGCTGGACGGCTTGGAATTGGGCGGAGATCAATACACAGACGATGGCCTACGGAAGAAGTTGTACCAAATTGCTGATACGGAAGGTAACATGGCTTTACATAATCGGCTTGCTTCAGTTGACCCTAAAGCCGCTGCCCAAATTTCTGCAAATAACGTTCGGCGAGTCATCAGGGCACTTGAAGTTTACAGAAAAACGGATCATCTATTTTCTGATCAGACGAATAATCCACAGCCGTTTGATTCGTTCGTTGTTGGGCTTAATACCGATCGCAAGCTGCTATATCAAAGAATCAACCAACGTGTTGACATCATGATGAAGTCGGGGTTAATAGATGAAGCAAGGTATTTATTTAACAATGGTGGGACTGAACTTCAAGCTGGCAAAGGGATCGGCTATCACGAGTTCTATGACTACTTTGCTGGCACCCGCTCACTTGAAGACGCCGTCGAGCTTGTTAAGAAAGATTCTCGCCATTACGCAAAACGTCAACTCACCTGGTTTAGAAATAAAACGCACCCCGCTTGGTATAACGTGATTGAACATCCTGACGATAAGGACCAATTGATTTTAGACATTGATAAATGGTTACGGAAGAAGATTTAGCCAACTGATGTCATAAAATATAACATTCGCTATTGACATTGGTTTTAGGAATGGTATTATGGTTACAAGATTTAGGAGGTGAACAATGCGAGAGAAGGAATTACGGCGTTCAATGTCAGTTCTGCCGATTGGAACTGTGATGAAGTTAACTGACTTGACGGCAAGACAAATACGATATTATGAGCAGCAAGATTTGATTAAGCCCCTCAGAAACGAGGGTAACCGAAGGATGTATTCGCTCAATGACGTTGACCGGCTACTAGAGATTAAGGATTACTTGGATGACGGCTTAAATATCTCAGGTATTAAAGAGGTCTACAAAAAGCAATCCCAGTTGGAAGATGAGCGGAAGCGAAACTTAGAGAAGGGACTCACTGACAGTGATGTGAGAAAGATTCTCCAAGATGAATTTCTAAACATTGGTGGATTGAAGCCGCCTTCTTCGTCATTTGATGATCCGAATAATTTGAATAAACTAAATCACTGATGGGAGCGTTATATAGATGGCAACTAGACACGATTATACAAAAGATGATATTCGCAAGATGGTAAAAGATGAAGACGTCAAATTTTTACGTTTGATGTTTACGGATCTGTTTGGCACAATCAAAAATGTTGAAGTTCCAATAACTCAGTTGGATAAATTACTTGATAACAAATTAATGTTTGATGGTTCTTCAATCGAAGGATTCGTTCGAATTGAAGAAAGTGATATGTACTTGTACCCAGATCTCTCAACTTGGATGATCTTCCCATGGAGTACTGATCGTGGCAAGATTGCTCGGGTTATTTGTCAAGTTTATCGTCCAAATGGCGAACCCTATGCGGCAGATCCTCGAAACAACCTCATCCGGGTTCTTGGCGATATGAAGAAGGCAGGATTTACTTCATTTAACATTGGGCCTGAACCAGAATTTTTCTTATTTAAGATGGGTGAAAATGGTGAACCAACCTTACACCTAAACGATAAGGGAAGTTACTTCGATATGGCACCAATGGATCTTGGTGAAAATTGCCGTCGTGAAATTGTATTAACGCTTGAAGAAATGGGCTTCGATGTTGAAGCTGCCCATCATGAGGTTGCCCCTGGACAACATGAAATTGATTTCAAGTATGCAGATGCGTTAACTGCCGCTGATAACATTCAAACATTCAAGCTGGTTGTTAAGACAGTTGCTCGTAAGTATGGCTTATATGCAACCTTCATGCCAAAACCTCTAAGCGGAATCAATGGTTCAGGAATGCATTTGAACATGTCATTGTTTAGCGACAAAGGCAATACTTTCTACGATAAGGATGGCGAATTAGAGATTTCTCAAGAAGCTTATTACTTCCTTGGCGGATTGTTGAAGCATGCCCGTTCATTTACCGCTGTATGTAACCCAATCGTTAACTCATACAAGCGTTTAGTTCCTGGCTATGAAGCACCCGTTTATGTTGCTTGGTCCGGTTCAAACCGTTCACCATTAATCCGAATTCCAAGTGCTCGTGGAAATTCAACTCGTTTGGAACTTCGAAGCGTTGATCCAACTGCCAACCCATATCTTGCCATTGCATGTGTCCTAGAAGCCGGTCTTGATGGTCTCAAAAATAAGGTCGAACCTGAAAACAGTATCGATCGTAACATTTATCGAATGGATGCTCAGGAACGTCAACAAAGCCACATTACCAACTTACCTGATACCCTTCACAATGCATTGAAGGACCTGTCTGCTGACGAAGTTATGAAGCAGGCTTTGGGCGAACATCTATATCACAGTTTCATTGAAGCTAAGAATTTGGAATACGATTCATATCGTACCCAAGTATCTGGCTGGGAACGTGATCAATATCTTGAGAAGTATTAATCAAAATTAGTTGCAAGTATCAAATTAAAAAGCTTTCATTTCTGTAACCCAGTTTTGGGTTGCTGAATGAAAGCTTTTTATCTTGATTTCGGCTAAAAAGTGTCTAAATTGACAAAACATTGAAGAATCAGGCGATTAACCCTTTATTTATCAGCGGTTTTCAGATAACATTAAGTGTATAAATAAGGGGAAAATGAGGCAATAATATGGACAGAAAAACTGAAGAAGATCAATTCAGTCAAAATGATACCATTTTGTCTTCGGCTTTAAAGCAGAAGATGGACTATTTGAACGACCTTAATGAGTCAATTACAAAGGGTGACGACCTTAAAGTTTATGAGTTGATCGATCCTAATCGATATGCCACTGAGGCTAATGGGGAGACTTTATCAGAAGCAAAACCTGATCATTTTAGTCTGGCAGCCGATTTAAATGCGCAATTGAGTCATCATTTGAGCAACAAATTGATTGATTATTTAGGAAAAGCTTACCCATTCTTTTATTATCATGAGTATGAATTGGGTAAGTTTCATATCTACTTTGGAAATTGGTGGGATCACCGCATGTTTGGTGATTTGGATCCAATTAATGTGCGGTTCAATTTTTCTGAAGAAGAATATCAGATTTTGGCTAAATCTTTCCAATTGGAATTAGAGAATAGTCGCGTAAACGACGCTGAGATGAGACAACTTGGTGAAGAAAATGAAAAATTAACTCAGCTCATTGAGGACCAGGATAAACGCGATCGACGCAAAGAAGAAATTCGAAAACAACTCAAGGAAAATGAGGAAAAGTCGCCAATGCCTTGGGAAGCCGGTAAGGTCAAAGAAGAACACCAGCAATTAAGCGATGCATTGCTGGAATTGACTAATATTGATGAGCAAGCATCAAACAGTCGGCCGAAAATTAAAGCAAATGAGAATAAAATTCTCGCATTATCAAAGGAAGAAACAATCTTGAATCTTGAAAAGCAAAATATCAGAGCTTCCTTTGGCAGTTTTGATGCTTTCAACGAAAATAATCGGAATTTATATGCCAAGTACATTCAGAATTTGGCAGAAGAATCGCAGGTGAGCGACGGTGAGTAAGGAAACTGAAAAGAAAGTTTTGACTACTAACGAGTTGCTCAAACACTACAGTGATTCAATTAAAAATGGCCTCAATAATGGGGCAAAGTACGTTGATGCCTTTAATCGGTTAAACAATACATCTGATCAGAATGATTTGTTAGCTGCAGCAGTTGAATTGACTAATTATCAACTTAATTCTGACTTTGTTGTTTTTCCTCATCAATTTTCTGATGCCGACGTTCAGCTGGTCTTTTTGGAACGGATTTTGAGTTTAGCCGGATCCAAGGGGTTAACCATTAGTAATGCTGAACACGTTCAAAAGTTGTTATGCAAATTTGCCTCTCTAAGTGACAATACTTTCACTTTCACAAAATCGAGTAAGAACCCCACTGGCTTTTTCTTTGGGCCGACAGACTACAATCGACCACTATTCTATTTGAATTTGAAGACAAAAGAATTGATGTTCCATGGTTCTGCGCTAATTGATTACTTTGTGGTTGATTTAGAGGGAATAGCTGTCAGCGATTTGAAGGCAGCACTGGAAGTTTTGCTAAAAGTTGCCGAAATCCTCAAAGAGAGCTTTGGCTTTAAAATCGATTTCAACGTCTTGGATGGCGTCAATGGTGAATTTTATGAATTTGCTGCTGGTGAAATTCCGGAAGCAATTATGGATGAGTTGTTTGTTAAGTCAGCCGATAACAAATTCATCTTGATGGCTGATCAAAATGGCGGCGCATCGTTAACGTTGAATGAGGGCACCCAACTCAAGGTTTATAATTCAGGCAATTCTGATCGGCCAAAATGGGGGGCTGCTATTTATGATGCAGACCAAAAAGAAAGTTGGCTTTATCTTTTACTTGATTACCCATTCATTCAGGAGTGGTACCTTGATAACAAAAAACAGTTGGAAATTCTCTCAAATCAGTTTGTATTTGGATAGGAGTTAATGATTAAATGGATTTACAAGCGCTTATTTCAGCATCCGTATTCTTAAATCGGCAAATTGAGGATAAAAAACAGCTTCATTGGGCAAACGAAGCCCGAATCAAAAATGCGTTTGTGGCTTTGGATGTTGAATTATCAGAGATGGCCAATACCTCGGAGTGGTTTAAAGTTTGGAAGATTCATCGTGGCAAAAGCGATCCTGATAAAACGCCCAGAGAAACGTTACTATATGAATACGTGGACGCTTTAGATTTTTATCTGTTAATTTCAAATCTAAAGAACTGGAACCACTTTGTACTCAATTCTGAGAAAGATTTACCAAAGATTGAATCTTTAAAGAAGGAAGATAGTTTGGACAAACAATATCTCGCAATGAAACGGATGTTGTTTGATGCTTACTTTAATCATAGCGGTGATAGTTTTAATCATTCATGGCGGCTATTCTTGAAATTTGGTTTAGTTGATTTTGGGTATTCGGAGACTGAAATCGAAACTGCTTTTAAGGATAAGAACCAGATTAACGAAAAACGCCAAGATAATAATTATTAATTTTAACACTAAAAAAGCCTTATTGGACCACCCTAAAAGCGGACCAACAAGGCTTTTTCATATTAAAGATGTCGCAAGAGAGATTCGAACTCTCGACCTACGGTTTAGAAGACCGTTGCTCTATCCAGCTGAGCTATTGCGACAAATCAACACTAATAATTATATGAGATATTGAAGGGGGAGTCAATGTTTAATAGATAAATGTTTTGGATAATAATTACGATTTTCTTAAGAATCTTGAATTTTTATTAAATTAAGATGTGTTGTGGGCTAATAATTTGATGCCAATCCCCTAATAGCCTAATAATGGATTTATAGCAAAGGATTGCTATCACTATTAGGAGGTGGAAGTTGTGGGATTTGTCATATTTATTGTGCTGATTTTCATTGCAAGTGGAATTTTTCAATATTTTGCTGACTCTTCAACATCCATACGGGGGAACGGCAAACATTTAGCGTCAAGAAAATAGCGTGAGGCAAAAAGCAAATTTAATTATGGAGTGTGGATAAACGAGTGGAATATCGTGGGTTTAAATAACTGACTCGTTTGTTGACATCATTTGCAATCGGCTTTTTGCTGTAAGCTTAATCCATCAATCAGTTGGATTTCCCCAAAGAGGTTGGGCAAATTTTTGCCCAATTTTTCTTTATATATAGGCTTACAATATCTAAGGTTGACGAAGCACCAGCGATTATGTATACTAGTAACGTTGTAATTGTGGCTTCCACAGCTACAACCGCTCGATTCGAGCCATAAAGTTCCTGCAAAGGGCGCTTTGTATCGGCGAGTCTAAGCATAAAATATAAGGAGGTGCACAATATGTACGCAGTTATTACTACAGGCGGTAAGCAATATAAGGTTTCCAAAGGCGACGCAATCTACGTTGAAAAATTAGACGCAAACGAAGGCGACAAGGTTACCTTTGACCAAGTTGTAATGGTAGGTGGCGATTCAGTTAAGGTTGGTGCTCCATTAGTCGATGGCGCATCTGTTACTGCAACTGTTGAAAAACAGGGTCGTCAAAAGAAGATTACAATCTTCCGTTACAAGCCAAAGAAGGGCTCACGTTCAAAGAAGGGTCATCGTCAACCATATACCAAGGTTGTTGTTGATTCAATCAACGCTTAATTTTATATTTGAGGTGACTGACAGATGATCAAGGCAACAATTAACCATTACCATCATCACGTGAGTAGTTTTACGATCACTGGTCATGCTGATGCCGGCGAATATGGGCAAGACATCGTTTGCTCTGCTGTTTCAGTGTTGAGCATCACAACGGTTAACGGCCTTCAAGAGGTTGCTGGCATGGATGTTGATGTTGATAGTGATGACAAAAATGGCGGTTATCTGTCGGTTCATATTCCCGTCACCGCCGATTCAAAGAAACGTATTCAAGCAGATGCAATTCTTAATACCTTTCAAGGCGGCATGACTGACATAGCTTCAAGTTATAGTCAATATATTAAATTAAACATAGCAAATTAAATAAACTTATTCGGAGGTGTAACCTTATGCTAGCAATGAACTTACAATTCTTCTCTCACCATAAAGGTGGTGGATCAACTGCCAACGGTCGTAACTCAGCTGGTCGTCGTTTAGGTACAAAGGCTGCTGATGGCTCATCAGTTCACAGTGGATCAATCATTTATCGTCAACGCGGTACTCATATTTATCCTGGTAACAACGTTAGTCGTGGTAACGACGATACTTTGTTTGCTTTAGTTGACGGTGTCGTACGCTTTGAAAGAAAAGGCCGTGACAAGCGTCAGGTTTCAGTTTATCCAGTTGCTGAAGCTGCTAAGTAGTACTTTTAAATCTTGAATGAATGAAGAGCTGGGACAAAACGGTGGTTTTGCTTCCCAGCTTTTTTAATCGAATTTTCGGGATTAATTCATTATAATTGGATATTTAGGGACGAAGTATTATATAATTAGGATTGTTACTTTACATTTAGGAGGAACAAAAATGGCAATTTCGACTGCTGATTTTAAGAATGGTTTGACCATCGAAGTTGATGGTGCAATTTGGAGAATTTTAAGTTTCCAACACGTTAAGCCTGGTAAAGGTGGCGCCTTTGTTCGTTCAAAGCTTAAGAACTTACGAACAGGTGCTGTTCAGGAAAAAACATTCCGTTCTGGTGCAAAAATGGAACAAGCTCAAATTGATACCCGTAACATGCAGTATCTTTATGCAGATGGTGACCAACATGTATTCATGGATATGGATACGTATGATCAGATTTCAATTCCAGCTGAACAAATCAAAGCAGAATTGAACTATCTTCAAGAAAATATGGAAGTTAACGTTATCCAATATGGCAACGAGACCTTAGGGGTTGAATTACCGAACACGGTTACCCTCGAAGTTGCTTCTACTGAACCTGGGATCAAGGGTGATACCGCATCAGGCGGTTCAAAGCCCGCAACAATGACAACTGGTTTGACGCTACAAGTACCTTTCTTCGTTAATCAAGGTGACAAATTGGTCATCAACACCACTGATGGTACTTATATTTCCAGAGCATAATCAGGTTAACTGATTTGATTGAAAACGGAGGCTTTAATATGGCTGAAGATACGAATATTGCACTTCATACCAACGATCCAGAGTTGGGAAAAATTGAAATTGCCCCTAATGTCCTTGAAATTATTGCCGGGGTTGCAACAACTCAAGTAGATGGCGTTAATCGGATGCAAGGTTCTCTGTCCAATAGCGTTAACGAGTTACTTGGTCGCCGCAAAGAGCATAGTAAAGGTGTTAAGTTAACTTACACTAACGAGGAACTCGCAGTCGACATTTACGTTTATTTGAATTATGGGGTTTCTGTCCCTAAGGTTGCCTTACAAATTCAAAGCCAAGTTGAACAACAATTGTATTTTATGACCGAATTAAAGGTTCATGAAGTCAACGTACACGTTCAAGGTGTCGTTCCTGAAAAGACCACCAGCACTGTTGACCCGAACGATCCTTTTGCTGCTGACGATGAAGAAGACGGTGAGAATTAGTGGAACTAACACGACATCATATTCGCGAGCTTGCATTTCAAACATTATTCGCGCTTAATACAAATGAACAAACCGACTGGAAAGATTTTTATCAAGTCCTGACTGATGGTCAATATGGAGATGAGTACCCAAGCTATCTTCATCAGCTCATCGCAGGCGTTTTAGAGCACAAGTCTGAAATCGATCAAATGATTGAAAAATATTTGATCTCTGGTTGGTCACTCAATCGGATTGCCCAAACGGACTTGATTATTATTGAAATTGCTTTATATGAAATGATGTATGTTGATGATTTACCCGCAAAGGTTTCTATTAACGAAGCGATCGAACTCGCAAAAAAATACAGTGATGACCGTTCTCGTAAATTTGTTAACGGGATTTTGTCACATGCATTAGAAGAACTGGTAAAATAGATTTACACAACTGTAAGTCTATTTTTTTGTACATACGACACTGGATGTTATTAAGAGAGGAAGAGATTTTTCGATGGCAACGATTATTGATGGTAAGGCACTTGCAAAGAAACTGAACCAACGTACCAGCAAACGGGTAGAAGAATTACAATCGCAGTTTGGGGTTACCCCAGGGCTTGTCGTCGTCATTGTTGGAAATGATCCGGCAAGTGAACGTTATGTTCGTAATAAGAACCGAACAGCTAAACGATTGGGAATTAATTCAACCGTCAAACAATTGCCAGCGGATACTTCAGAAGCAGACTTGTTAAAATTGATTGCAAGTTACAATGCGGACCCCGCAGTTCACGGTATTTTAGTTCAAGATCCACTTCCTGATCAGATTAATGAAAAAGATATCACCCGCGCCATTTTGCCTGAAAAGGATGTCGATGGTTTTCATCCAATCAATGTTGGAAAGTTATATTTGAATGATACAACCGAATTTCCAGTTTCTTGCACCCCTAAGGGCATCATGACGATGTTTGATGAATATCATATTTCATTAAAAGGGAAAAATGCAGTCATGATCGGACGAAGTGCCATTGTCGGCAAGCCAATGGCAGCGTTAATGTTAAATGCCGGTGCCAGTGTATCGATTCTTCACAGGTTTACCAGGGACATTACTGAATACACAAAGAACGCAGATATCATTGTCTCAGCTACGGGTCATTTACATACCTTAACGAAAGATGCGGTTAAGGAAGGGGCAGTGGTTATCGACGTTGGTCAAAACATTAATGAAGCAGGTCACTTGGTTGGTGATACTGATTATGACGATCTTTTTGATAAGGTAAGTTATATTACCCCAGTCCCAGGTGGTGTGGGCCCAATGACCATTGCAACCCTCATGCAACAAAGTGTTGATTTAGCAGAATGGAGTAGTCAAAGTGGTAAATGATTCTGTCACTAGCGATTATTTGACCGTTAGTGCCTTAACTAAATATATTAAAAGAAAATTTGACGTTGATCCATACTTATCAAAAGTCTATCTAACGGGTGAAATCTCTAATTTTCGGTTGCGGCCAAATGCCCATCAATATTTTAGTTTGAAAGATGATCATGCCAAGATTAGCGCCATTATGTTTAAGTCAGCTTTCAATAGAATCAAATTCACGCCTGAAGAAGGGATGAAGGTGTTGGTGGTTGGTCACATTTCATTATATGAACCAACAGGTAGTTATCAAATTTACGTTGACCGCATGGAACCTGATGGGGTTGGCCAACTCTACCAAGCTTATGAGCAACTTAAAAAGAAGCTTGCTGATGAAGGATTATTCGATTTACCCAAAAAGCCGTTAACAAAGTTTCCCAAGCGAATTGCGGTCGTGACTTCTCCCAGTGGTGCAGTGATCCGAGATATTATCACAACCGTTCGCAGGCGTTATCCCATTGCTCAAATCGTTTTGTTTCCGGCGTTGGTTCAAGGAAATGAAGCCAGTGAGGATATCGTCAACCAAATTCATCGAGTGAACGGTCTCGGCAATTTTGACACGTTGATTGTTGGCCGTGGTGGTGGTTCAATCGAAGACCTCTGGCCATTTAACGAAGAAAGGGTTGCCCGCGCAATCGTTGGGAGTCGGATCCCAGTCATTTCCTCTGTCGGACATGAAACGGATACCACAATTGCTGATTTAGTTGCCGACGTTAGGGCCGCAACACCAACTGCTGCAGCTGAACTAGCTGTCCCTCGTTTGGATCAGGTCTTAGTGGATTTAAAGACAACCCAAAATCGAATCATTAACGCCACTTATCAGATTATCCAGCAAGAGAAATTGCGCTTGAAACGATTACAGCAGTCAACTGTTTTCACCACTCCTCAGAGAATTTATGAAAGTTTTTCGCAGCGACTGGATTTGCTGGTCCAACATTTGTATAATCAATCAGATAAGATTACAAGCAAACGGAAAGAAAAGTTTGCCGATCTGAACATGAGATTACGGCTTGTGGCGCCAACGTACACAATTAAGGAACAACAACAAAAGTTGAGTGCACTTCAGCAACGATTAAAGCAATCCGCAATTCAAACGATTAAAAATAACCGGCAACAGTATCAGATGCTGGTAGCGTCGCTAGACCATTTAAGCCCACTTAAAATTTTAAGTCGAGGCTATACATTTACAACCGATGAAAAAGATCAATTCATTAGTCAGGTTGCCCAACTTAATACAAAAGCAATTAAGGTTCACTTTAGTGATGGTATTGTTGAAGCAACTGTATCGAAAATAACCAAAAAGGAAGACAATCAAGATGGCTGATAAACCAGAACAGAATCAAACATTTGAACAAAAAATGGATCAGTTGGAAACCATTGTCAATCAGTTGGAACAGGGCAATGTTTCCCTTGAAGATTCGATGGAAAAGTTTAAAACTGGCATTAAATTAAGCGAACAACTCCAGGACACTTTAAGCAAGGCTGAACACACCATGGCTAAAATGATGGATAAAGATGGTAATGAAGTTTCCTTCGAAAGTCCAGACGACGCTGATAATCAAAAAGGTGATAGTAATGGCAACCAAGCTTAACGTATTCCAATCTGAGTGGCTTCCAAAAATTAATCGTTTTCTTGAAACTCAAATTCCAGCTGATACCGATGAAGAAACCCTCGCAGAAGCAATGAGCTATTCGGTTAACGCCGGTGGCAAACGGTTGCGACCGCTTTTTACGCTGGCGGTGCTATCCATTTTCGACAAGCCCATCACACAAGACGTCTTAAAAGCCGTTTGTGCATTGGAATTAATGCATTCCTACTCATTAATTCATGATGACCTGCCTGCAATGGACAATGATGATCTTCGGCGAGGCAAAGCAACCAATCACGTTGTCTATGGAGCAGGGATGGCCACACTTGCTGGCGATGGCTTACAAGCACTGGCTTTTCAATGGTTGGTTGATAATCAGTTGCCTGCAGAAGTTCATTCTGAGTTGACGCTTGAACTTGCCAAGGCGGCTGGCCCTGAAGGAATGGTTTCTGGTCAAGCTGACGATATTCATTTTGAAGGGACCAGACTATCACTGGCGGGACTTCAGAAATTAGATAAGCATAAAACGGGTGCGTTGATTCGATACGCGATCAACGCTGGGCTAATCATTGGTGGCATTTCCCCCGACGATCGTTCTGATCTTTTGGCGTTCGCTGAATCATACGGGGCCGCCTTCCAAATTTACGATGATATTTTGGATGTCGTGGGCACCGAACAGCAAATTGGCAAGCCTGTTCATCAGGATGCCAGCAAAAATACTTATCCTAATCTTTTGGGGTTGGCTGGCGCAAGGGCGGCGCTTAACCAAACGGTCAAAGATGCCCGTCAATCACTGACCATTGCCAGTCAAAAATTAGGAGTCGACACGACTCTTTTGGCTGAATTTTGTAACTATTTTGAACTTAAGGACGAACAGTAATGGAAAAACAACGAGTGGATGTTTTATTGGTAACACAAGGGTTATTTGATACCCGAGAAAAAGCCAAACGGGCAGTCATGGCTGGCGAAATTCTTGGTGACAATGAAGAACGGTTGGATAAACCGGGAACAAAAATTCCAGTTGATACTGAGTTACATTTAAAGGGTAAACCAATGCCTTATGTGAGTCGGGGTGGTTTGAAGCTGGCGAAAGCCTTGGATGTTTTCAACATTGATGTCAAGGGTTTGACCGTTCTGGATATTGGGTCTTCAACTGGTGGATTTACTGATGTGATGCTCCAGAATGGGGCTAAACTCAGCTATGCATTAGACGTTGGCAGTAATCAGTTGGTCTGGAAGCTGCGGGAAGACCCTCGCGTTGTTGTAATGGAGCACACAAACTTTCGTTACAGTAAACCGGCCGATTTTACCCATGGCCAGCCCCAGTTTGCTTCAATCGACGTTTCTTTCATTTCACTAGAGTTAATTCTCCCAGTCTTAAAAACGATTCTGGTCCCAAACGGTCAAGTCGTTGCGCTTATTAAACCTCAGTTTGAGGCTGGTAAAAGTAACGTTGGCAAGCATGGAATTGTCCGTGACCCAGCTGTCCATAAAATGGTCCTGGAAAAGATCCTTAACTTTGCAGTTGCCACAGGCTACTCGGTCGAACATTTGGACTTTTCACCAATTAAGGGTGGCGCTGGTAATATTGAATTTTTAGTCGCACTAAGATCTGTCGAAAATCCCATCATGGCGGATAATGTTTCAATTGAAAAAGTGATTGAAAACGCTTATTCTGAATTAAAGGGATAAAAATCCATCCCTTTAACAGATTTTCCGGGGGTGAAGGTATGCGCAAAAAAGAACGTCAAAGATTAATTAAACAGTTATTAACAAGCAATAATATTCAGCGGCAGGAAGATTTTGTCACCTTGCTGGAAAAGCAGGGCGTCAAAGTGACCCAAGCAACAGTGTCCCGGGACATTAAAGATATGCAGTTGGTAAAGGTTCCCTCAGTGACTGGCGGATATCGATACAGCCTGCCAACTCAAAAGAATATTGATACTGAGAAAAAATTAGTTCAAACAATCCGGGATTCATTTGTTTCAGTCGATTCCCAGGACAAGTTTGTCTTTTTAAAGGTCCTACCCGGTAGTGGACCAATTATTTCCAGCCTGATGTACCAAATGAACTACAGTGAGATTTTTGGAACAATTGGTGATGATAATACTGTTCTTATTATTTGCAAGACAGAAGCGGATACGCTCAGTTTCCGTAATCAAATTAACAATATGCTCAGTACCGAATAACAATCATTGAAAGGGTTAATTTATGTTACTTGAACTATCAATTACTGATTTTGCGATCATTGAACATTTAGACATTGAATTTCAAGCAGGCATGACGGTGTTAACTGGCGAGACCGGTGCCGGCAAATCGATTATTATTGATGCGGTCGGGCTACTGGTTGGTGGCCGTGGTTCCCACGATTTGATTCGAACCGGCGCGAAAAAGTCGGTCATTCAGGGTAACTTCATCCTCCATAATGACAATCCTACATATGCTGTTTTAGATGACCTTGGGATTGATCACAGCGATGGTAACGTGATTATTGAACGCGAAATTTTTGCAAACGCGCGCAATAGTTGTCGGGTTAATGGGATTATGGTCAATATTGCATCTTTGAAACGAATTGGCGAAACCATTGTCGACATTCAAGGACAAAATGAACACCAGGAACTAATGAAGCCGGAACGGCATATTCAATTACTGGACGATTTTGCAGAAGACGAATTGCAACCAATTTTAAGTTCTTATCAAGAAAAGTACGACAAATTCATCAAGCTTCGGGCGCTCAACGAGAAAAAGCATCAAAATGAAAAACAGTGGGCCCAACGGGTGGATATGCTGAAATTCCAAATTAAAGAGATTGAGGCCGCTGACTTACATGAAAATGAAGATACCGAGCTAACGGCTGAACGTGATCATCTCAACAATTTTCAAAAAATTCATGATTCCTTACTGAGCAGCTATGAAGGAATCAACGGTGACGATTCGGGACCTTTGGATTCAATTGGATCAGCAATGAGTTCAATGCAAGAAATTGAAGACTTAGATCCAGACTACAAGCAAATTTCTGACAATTTATCCGGGGCGTTTTTTACACTTCAAGATGTTGCCAGTCAAATTTCTGATCAGTTGAGCAGCTTAGAGTTTGATCAGGATCGACTTGATCAAGTTGAACAACGGTTAAATACGATTTATCAGTTGAAACATAAGTATGGTGATTCTGTCGACCAAATTCTGAAATATCTCAAAAAAATTCAAAAAGAATTAGCGGATATGTCTGGAACGGTCAGTGAAGATCAAGATCTTGACGAGCAATTAACCACGATCAAAGCATCCCTGATCAAAGATGCCAAAAAAATCAGTGATATCCGGCGCAAATCTGCTAAGGAATTGGAAAATGCGGTCCATCACCAATTAGCGGATTTATACATGGATAAGGCTGTTTTTGAAGTAAACATCAAGCAAAATACCGCACTTAACCGACTGGGTGCTGACCGGGTTGAATTTTATATTCAAACCAATCCGGGAGAAAAAATGTTACCCCTGGTTAAATCAGCTTCTGGTGGGGAACTGTCTCGTATTATGTTGGCATTAAAAACGATGTTTGCAAGGGCTGCCGGGGTCACTTCGATCATTTTTGATGAGGTGGATACAGGTGTCTCCGGTCGGGTCGCTCAGGCAATTGGTAATAAAATCTATACGATTTCAACCAAGTCTCAGGTGTTATGTATTACGCATCTCCCACAAGTTGCCGCAATGAGTGATCATCACTATTTCATTGAAAAAAAAGTAACGGACAACCGAACCACTACGACGATTACCGAACTGACTGCCAAGCAGAGTGTGAAGGAAATTTCCCGAATGTTGGCCGGAACTGCTGTCACCAAATTAACTAAGGAGCATGCTCAAGAACTCCTGAATCTCGCGGACGAGGAAAAGGTTAAAATTAGTCAGGATTAAACTTTGCTGTTTTGGAGATTGAAAAGGAGCGACCACATTTAATTGGCCGCTCCTAATGTTACGTGCTTGAGATTGTCATTTAAAACTTTTTGATTGCTTGGATTTCATTGATCGAGAAAATTCGCGTAAAGTGATTGTCAGCAGATGTAATTAAAAAGCGACGATCACTAATCTTTGAAAGATAGCCAGCTGAATCGGGCGTATGATCGTTAAATTGGACGATAATTGGGAACTTTTGACTTAAAGCTTTATCAATGTAGACGTCTAATTGAAAGGTTGGCATTTGTTTGACCTGGGTATTGTCTGTCACCAGATCAAAGAAACGGTTGTAATTGTCTTTAACAGATTTAGTGATTTCCGATAAATAGGATTGTTTGTTTTGCATTTTGTTCACCCCGAACGTTTGTTTGTAGTTTCATTATACGAACAACTGTTCGAAATTGCAAGACCAAATTTAAAATATGCAATAGAATCAGATTAACCGGTAATAATACTTGTCAAATCAAGGAAAAAGGGCGATAATTATCGGTACTATAAATAATTGAAGGGATTTTTTCAATGGCTAAAAGAGGAATGTTGATTGTTTTGTCAGGTCCATCAGGAGTTGGTAAGGGAACAGTCAGAAAAGCGCTGTTTGAAGAACCAGATGTCGATTTTGAATACTCAACATCGATGACGACCAGGGAGCCCCGCCCTGGTGAAAAGAATGGTGTCGACTATTATTTTGTTTCGAAAGAACAGTTTGAGAAGAACATTCAAGATGGTGAGATGCTTGAATACGCAAAATACGTTGACAATTACTACGGAACGCCATTAAAATATGTTAATGAAACGTTGAATTCCGGTAAAGATGTCTTTTTGGAGATTGAAGTGAATGGTGCCATGCAGGTTCGGGCTAATTGTCCTGATGCCGTATTTGTGTTCTTAACCCCACCAGACCTGATGGAATTAAAGCACCGGTTAATTGGTCGAGGGACTGACGAAATGGATGTGATCAACCGCCGAATTAAAAAGGCCGTTGGTGAAATCAGCATGATGCGAAATTATGATTATGCGGTTTTGAATGACAAAGTTCCTTATGCCGTTGATCGAATTAAATCAATTATTAGAAGTGAACGATTAAAAGTTGCTCGGGTGATGCCCGATTATGAATCAATGTTAGGAGAAGATTAATTATGTTACTTTACCCATCAGTTGATAAGTTGTTGGATCAAATTGATTCGCGTTATTCTTTGATTATGCTTGCCAGCAAACGTGCCCATGAATTGGACGCAGGCGCCAAACCATTATTAGACAGTTATAAATCACAAAAGTCCGATGGTAAGGCATTAGAAGAAATTGCTGCCGGTGTGCTAAAAATTGATCCAAAAGAAAAAGATTTTAACTAATTAAGTTTAAGTAGGCGAAACTGGGATAAGGAGACTTGATTCCAGAATTTAGCGAAGAAGGACAATCATTTCCGGATCTTGGAATGGTTGTCCTTCTTCGTTAAATAATTAAGATCAGCAGACTTTAAGAACAGGCCATCCTTTGACATTGCGCTTTGTTATTGGCATAGAGTTCTTGGATCGAAAGAGATTATTTTAATTACCAAGAAAATGTTTGGTACAATAAAGATTGAATAATGAAATGGCGGTGAATCGATTGTTAAAAAATAAAAACGTTGTGTTATTTGTGACTGGCAGTATTGCGGCATATAAGTCCTTAACCCTAACTCGACTGCTTGTTAAAAGCGGCAACGATGTTCATGTTGTGATGAGTGAGGCCGCTCAACAATTTGTGACGCCATTCGCTTTTGAAACTTTGAGCAAAAATGCCGTTATCACCAGTGATTTTAGCGGTGATGATCCCAAAACGATTCCACACGTTCAACTTGCAGATGACGCTGATCTTGCCATTATTGCCCCGGCAACGGCAAACACCATTGCCAAGATGGCTAATGGAATTGCTGACAATGTTCTTACGGCAACGTTATTAGCAATGACCACGCCAATTTTTGTTGTACCGACAATGAATACCCACATGCTGACTAACTTTGCCACCCAATTTAACTTACAGACTCTAGCTGACCATGGGATTCACATCATGCAGCCAGCAGAAGGCTTTTTAGCTGAAGGTTATTCTGGCCGTGGCCGGATGCCGGAACCAGCTGAAATCTTTGAATGGATTGATCATACATATGAATCTCCGCGTCAACTATTAGCTGGCAAGCGGATCGTTGTGACTGCTGGCGGGACCCAAGAACCATTGGACCCAGTTCGGTATTTAACAAACCGTTCTTCAGGGAAAATGGGGTATGCGATCGCCGAAGCAGCTCAAGTTGCTGGTGCCGACGTGACTTTAATTTCTGCAAATGCGGCACTGCCGACGCCATCTAACGTCAAACTGGTTCGTGTCCAGACAGCCGCTGAATTATTGACTTCAGTCCAACAAAACTTTGCAACTGCCGACATTTTAATTATGGCCGCAGCTGTGGCCGATTATCGACCTAAAACGGTTGCAACCCAAAAGATTAAAAAAACGGCTAATAATGAAACCATGACCCTTCAATTAGTCCGCAATCCTGATATTTTGAAGACAGTTGCTGCATCCAAAGAACCTAATCAGGTCATTGTCGGATTTGCTGCGGAGACAAATGACTTACTGGCAAACGCAACTAAAAAAATTGCTGCTAAAAAGTTGGATTTGATTGTTGCCAATGATGTTTCCAATCACCAAATTGGCTTTAATTCCGAAAATAATCAGGTCACTTTTTTGTTTGCAAACGGTGAAAAAACTAAGACTGCTCTTGAAAGCAAGCGTGCCGTCGCAAATGAACTGATTACGATTCTTGCAAACAAATTCTCGTTTAATGAATAAAATCGACATCATGAAAGGAGCAGCCTAACCTTGCAGATTGCACAGGTCATCGTTGATATCCCAACTCGCCAAACTAATAATCCTTACAGCTATCTAATTCCTGACTACCTGACTGACCAGGTTGTTCCTGGAATGCGAGTGGCCGTTTCTTTTGGCAACCGAAAAATCACTGGTTTTGTGGTTGCTATCACAGACAAAGCGGCATTTGACGGTAAATTAAAACCAATTGATTCGCTGATTGACTTGGCACCCGTGATCAACAAAGAACTTCTTCAGCTGGCAACTTGGATGGCTGACAAAACCTATTCGTTTAAAATCAGCTGCTTGCAAACCATGCTACCTGGTGGCATGCGAACGAAGAATCAGAAACGGTTAATTGCAACCGAGGATTCAGTTGTAGCGGCTTATCCAAAAATATTCCATGGTCAACATGAAGTCGATTATAATCGTCAAAGTTTAGATAACCAATCTGTCACAAAAGTGCTCGAACTAGAGCGTCAGGGAAAAATTCGGGTGGAATATAATTTAACCAAACACGCGCGACCAATCATGATGAAAGCCTACCAAGCAATGCTGAAGCCAGACCAAATCTCTGGTGAGCTGGCAGGTGTTCGAAAAAATGCAAACGGCCAAATCAGATTACTCGATATCTTGAGGCAACACCCAGGTGAAACTTTTTTACAAAGTAAGTTAACAGCTGCTGGAGTGACAACTTCAGCCCTTAAAACGGGTGAACAAAAAGGCTGGGTAAAGGCCACACTGAAGCGCCACGTTCGAAATCCCTTTCTAAGACCCGTTGCCCACACGACCCCCCTCCATCTAAATGCTGATCAGCAAAAAGCTGTCGACCAAATTAATATTGATGTGAGTGATCGAAAAAATGACGTCTTCTTATTGGAAGGGGTCACTGGCTCCGGCAAAACCGAAGTATATCTCCAATCGATTGCCCACGCCCTTGAAACCGGGCGAACAGCATTGATGTTAGTGCCCGAAATTACTTTAACGCCACAAATTGTTGGGCGAATTCGGAGCCGGTTTGGTGATCAGGTTGCCATGCTCCATAGCGCGCTATCCAATGGTGAGCGCTACGATGAATGGCAGCGGATTAATTCCGGCCAAGCTAAAGTGGTTGTCGGCGTGCGGTCAGCAGTTTTTGCGCCCTTAGACAATATTGGCTTGATCATTATCGATGAAGAACACGATAGTAGTTACAAGCAGGCCGATAATCCCCGCTATCAGACGCGTGACGTTGCCAAATGGCGGGCTGCTTACAACCATTGCCCAGTCGTATTGGGAAGCGCCACGCCATCATTAGAGTCACGGGCGCGGGCAATGAAGGGAGTCTATCGATTTTTGACTCTCCCTGAGCGGATTAACCACCATGCTTTGCCCCATGTTTCGATTGTCGATATGAAAACCGAAATGGCACAACATCAAAGCATCCTATCGAACCAACTTGCGAATGCAATTTCTGACCGGCTTGAAAAACATGAACAAATTATTCTATTGTTAAATCGGCGTGGCTACTCGTCGTTTTTGATGTGTCGAGATTGCGGTTATGTTCCCAAGTGCCCCAATTGCGATATTTCACTGACGGTTCACAAAGACACTCATACCCTGGATTGCCATTATTGTGGCCATAAGGAACCGATTCCATCCGTTTGCCCACAATGTCACAGTAAACGAATTCGGTTTTATGGGGTTGGCAGCCAACAATTAGAAGAACAGGTGAGAAATCAATTTCCAACTGCCCGGGTGCTACGAATGGATGTCGACACCACCAGGCGAAAGGGGTCACACGAAGCCATTATTGATAAGTTTGGCGCCCACAAGGCTGACATTTTGCTTGGCACTCAGATGATTGCAAAGGGGCTGGATTTCCCGGAAGTCACTTTGGTTGGGGTGCTGAATGCCGATTCTGCGCTTCAGTTTCCGGATTTTCGTTCCAGTGAACGGACCTTCCAACTCCTTACCCAGGTTTCCGGTCGATCGGGGCGTGCTGATAAAGTTGGTGGAGTCATTATTCAGACGTTTAATCCGGATCATTACGCCATTCAATTGGCTAAAACCCAGGATTATGAACGATTTTATGCGACTGAGATGCGCGTTCGCCATGACGGCAAGTACCCGCCATACTATTTCACCGTTAAATTGACGGGTAATTCGCCCAGTGAAAATCAAACGGCTTCAGAAATGTTTGGCATTCTGACCTTTTTGAAGGATAATTTATCTAAGCAGGCGATTATCCTCGGACCAACGCCTAAAGCCATTACTCGGATTAATAATCAGTATTACTATCAAATCATCATTAAGTATCGAAAAGAACCCAATTTAAAAAAGACTTTGGATCAAATTTTAGTTGATTCACAGAAAAAGCAACGTCATGGGTTACAGATTGCAATTGATAATGAACCACTCGATTTTATGTAATGAAAGGAAACGATTAATTTGACAACCATAGTATTTATGGGGACTCCAGAATTTGCTGTTCCAGTTCTGCAGGGGCTCGTTGACAACGATTATGATGTTGTAGCAGCAGTCACTCAACCGGATCGGCCGGTTGGCAGAAAACACCGGATTCAACAAACACCCGTCAAAAAGCTGGCTGTGAGTCTCAAAATCCCCGTTTTTCAACCAGCTAAATTAAGCGGCAGCGCAGAAATGCAGCGGGTCATCGATCTGCATCCTGATTTCATCGTCACCGCCGCATATGGCCAATTCTTACCAACAAAGATGTTAAATGCCGTCAAAATTGCGGCTGTCAACGTTCATGGTTCGTTATTACCCAAGTACCGTGGTGGTGCACCGGTACAATACGCGATCATGAATGGCGATAAAGAGACCGGCATTAGTTTAATTTACATGGTCAAAAAAATGGATGCCGGCGATATCTTGGCACAAAAAGCCATCCCGATAGAAGATGATGACGATACCGAATCCATGTTTCACAAGCTAAGCATCGTTGGTCGAGATGTGCTCCTACAAACCTTACCAAAAATCATTTCCGGAGATATCCAGGCGACACCTCAAGATGCTGACAAGGTTGTCTTTTCGCCAAACATTAAGCCAGAGGAAGAAGAACTCGATTTTAATCAGTCTGCCTTTTTAGTGGACGCCAAAGTTCGAGCTTTACGACCAGATCCGGGAGCCTATGCAATGTTAAATGGCAAACGGGTCAAGATTTGGCAAACCGCTGTCACAGACGATTCAACGACCGCAGTCCCTGGAACAGTTGTCAAAAAGGATAAACATGATTTATACTTAGCGGCTGGCAATGGCAGTGTGCTTTCCTTATTGGAAGTTCAACCGGCCGGCAAACCCAAACAAGCAATTACAGACTATTTAAATGGAAGCGGCCAATCGTTAAAAGTTGGTCAACAGGTGATTAAATAAATGAAATACAAAACGAACAATCCGCGTCAACTTGCAGTTGAAACCTTAGTGAGAACCAGTACGGGGTCATATTCCAATTTACAAATTAATGCGGTGATTCAGTCAACTTCAATGAAACCAGAAGACAAAGCATTATTTACCAATATCGTCTATGGGGTCATCCAACATCGGCTCACGCTCCAATACAAGCTTAGCCCATTCATTCGCGAGCCTCAAAATACAGAGACCTGGGTCAAAGAATTATTATACACAGCAATGTATCAACTGGAATATCTAGACCGCGTTCCCAAACGGGCCATTTTTGATGAAACCATCAAGATTGCCAAATCGATGGGCCACGATGGGACGAGACGGTTCGTGACTGGAATCCTACATCAAATGGATCGTAAGGGGACTCCTGAAGTTGATGCCATCAAAGATGTAACTGAGCGCTTATCGATTGCCTACAGTGTGCCAACCTGGTTAGTCACAATGTTACAAGATCAACTTGGAAAGCCAAAAGCCAAGGCAATTTTGCAATCACTGAACATGGCTCCCAAACAATCGGTTCGTTTCAATTCAACCAAGACAACGAAGGCTGATTTGATGACCAAACTCAACGCCGATGGCTATGATGTTGAAGATAGTGAGGTTGCCAGTGAAGGAATCATCGTTAAAAGTGGCCAGATTGTTCACAGTTCATTTTTCAAAGATGGTTTATTGACTATTCAGGATGAAAGCGCTATGTTGCCGGTGGAATCGATGAAGATTGCCGCTGATGATACCATTTTGGATGCCTGCAGTGCTCCGGGTGGGAAAACGACCCAAATTGCCAGTCGATTGGACGGTGGGAAAGTCTTCGCCCTCGATATTCACAAGAATAAACTAAAGACGGTGTTACGTAACGCGACCCGGCTGGGAGTTGAAAAACAAGTTGAGACCTTTGAGCTAGATGCTAGAAAAGTTGATCAAAAGTTTAACGATGGTCTATTCGACCAGATCTTAGTCGACGCACCTTGTTCGGGACTTGGATTATTACGGCGAAAACCAGAAATTCGTTATGATAAGACGCCTGAAGACATTGACCGACTCAGTACCATTCAGCTGCAAATTCTAAACGCCATTGCCCCAAAGGTTAAAACTGGTGGTATGATTACGTATAGCACTTGTACAATTGTTAACCAAGAAAATCAAGATGTCATTGATCAATTCATTGCAGCTCATCCAAATTTTGAGGTAGTCAAGACGCAAACCGCTTTGGATCTTGATCATAATCATGACGATCAAATGCTTAAAATCTATCCCGATGACTATGGTTCTGATGGCTTCTTTGTTAGTTCTTTAGTAAGGAAATCGTAACGGAGTTGATTTACATGCAAATTGCGTATCAATCGTCGACAGGTAAAGTTCGTGACAAGAACGAGGATGCTGTCGGCGCATTTTCAAACAAAAAGGGGTTAGTCCTCGCCATTATTACCGATGGCATCGGGGGCAATAACGCCGGCGAAGTAGCTTCTCAGATGGTCGTGACTCATTTTGGAGAGAGCTTTCAACAAACTGACATCGATAGTCTGGACGAACTGGAAACCTGGTTTGAGAATAAATTAACTGAAGAAAATACGACGATTATTGAAGAATCAAATACGAATAGTCGGCTCCATGGGATGGGAACAACAATTGTTGCCGCTCTGATCGACGGTAAACAAGGTTTGATTGCCAATATTGGCGACAGTCGGGGCTATGTCTATTCGGATGGTCAATTAACTCAGATTACCGAAGATCATTCATATGTGAATGAGTTGGTTAAGCATGGTGATTTGACCCCCGATCAAGCCAAAAATAATCCTTATAAAAATATCATTACGAAAAGCCTTGGTATCAACGATGATTCTGTTGCTGATTTCAAACCGCATACTGCATCCCCAAATGATCAGATTCTCCTCTGCACGGATGGACTCACTAATATGGTCGATGATACCGATATTGAAAAAGTTCTAGCGATGGATGAAAGCTTACAGGATAAATGTGACTTGTTAGTATCCATTGCAAATCAAAACGGAGGTTTAGATAACATCACCGTTTTAATTGCTCAATACGATTCGGAGGTGGAAACCGATGAATAAAGGGTATGTGTTAAATGGCCGTTATGAAATTATTGGCCGGCTTGGTGAAGGTGGTATGGCTGACGTTTACCTGGCCAAGGATCTCATTTTAAAACGGGAGGTCGCCGTTAAACTTTTGCGATTGGACTTTCGGGATAACCCGCAAGCCAAGAAACGGTTCCAGCACGAAGCAATGGCGGCAACCCAACTGGATAATCCCCACATTGTCGGCATCTATGATGTTGATGAAGTTGAGGGGATGCAATACTTGGTCATGGAGTACATCGATGGTGAAGATCTTAAGAAGTACATTGGTGACCATTTTCCGATTCCATATGCTGAAGTGGTCAACATTATGGAACAGATTTGTTCCGCTGTTAGTGAAGCCCATCGCCACCACATCATTCACCGAGACCTCAAGCCGCAAAATATTTTAGTTGATAAAAATGGTTATATTAAAATTACTGATTTCGGAATTTCTCGGGCCGGTACCGAAGATACAATGACTCAGACCCGTTCAATTATTGGTTCCATTCATTACTTATCACCAGAACAGATTAAGGGCCAGGTTGCAACCGAACAGTCAGATATCTACTCACTGGGAATCATTTTGTATGAACTGTTGACAGGGAAGGTACCGTTTACAGGGGATACGGCCGTTTCAATTGCAATTAAGCATTCTCAAGAAGCGATTCCATCCGTCCGTGACTTTGATCCAAGAATCCCCCAGGCAATGGAAAACGTTGTCTTACGAGCGACTGCAAAAGACCCAAACGACCGTTATGCAACCGTCGATCAGCTGGCTGACGACTTAAACACATCGCTTGATCGTTCAAGAGCCAATGAACCACGATTTGTTGTGCCTGAGAAAAAATCTGACTTGAACGAAGCAACCCGGGTCATGCCGTTCCCACCGCTCCAAGACCAGTCTGCCTCAGCTAATGATCAGGCTAGTCAACGAAGCGAACCAGCTAAACAAGCTTCAAAAGACCAGCCGCCCAAAAAGTCGACGTCTAAAAAGAAAAAGCGCCGTCGGTTGATTATCGCCGCTATTTTAGGACTACTGGTGCTCTTAGCTGCTTTTGTCATGATTGTGACTGCCAATGGTCGAACAACTGTCCCAGTCATCACGGGCACAACTGAGGAAGAGGCATCCCAAAAGCTTCAGGATGCCGATCTTCAAGTAGGTAAGGTTAAGTACCATAGTAGTGATACCGTCGACCGTAATCGGGTAATTTCTTCTAACCCCAAGGAGAATACTAAGATTAAGAAAAACACCAAAGTTTCCCTTGTGGTAAGTTCTGGTCCGCGGAAAGTCCGCGTTGGTAATTACGTCGGCCAGAACTACAACTCAGTCAAAGACCGCCTCGAACGGGAAGGGTTTAAAATTCGCAAGCGCAATGCCCCATCTGGCACGTTCAAATCAGGTCGGATCTTACAACAAGACTTCAGGTCGGGGGCTAAGCTGAATCCGGCTAAGCACACTTTGACATTTGTGGTTTCAACCGGGGTTAAGCAAATTACCCTTAAAGACCTGACTGGGATGACCAAGGCTCAGGTTGTGAGTTATGCCAACAAGGAAGAAATTAATCCAACCTTTGACTATGTCTATTCTGATGATCAGCCTAAGGGACGCGTTGTTCGCCAGTCCCCAGGAGCCAATGAAGTGATTCAACAAGGGGGCAACGTTGCTGTTTGGTTATCCAGAGGATCAAAGAGTAGCAAACAGGATACCTTGAAGAGTTTCAACGTTCGAATCACGATTCCATACTTTGATGCCAATAGTGACGCCGAAAGTAGTTCTCAGCCGTTGACTGGCAGCCCCAGTGCGGATACCCCGTCTGATAGTTCAGGCGATGCCCAAGCAACGAGTGGTAGTAGCGAAAATGTTGTGTTTATCTATTTAAAGGATCACGATCATGACTTTTCAACGATTTACAAACAGATGGTGATCACTAAAGATACAGCTGTGAACTTGCCATTTAAATTGACGAAGAATGAGGTTGGCCGTTACAAAGTTGTTCGTGATGGCAAAACAATTCTGAGAGATAACAACGTTACGCAAGATTCTCAATAATTAATTACTGCAAATTAAAGTTACTTCTCCTATAATGATAGGTGAAGTAATTTTTTTATCGAGGTGATGAATTGACAAAGGGAAAGATTTTTCAATCCCTAAGTGGATTTTACGATGTCCACTCTGAGGGGAAGGTATACCGGACACGGGCACGGGGGAATTTCCGAAAACGTAAGATTACGCCGTTGGTTGGCGATGACGTCGAGTTTCAAATTGAAGATGGCGATAAGGGTTACATTTTGAGCATGTTACCAAGAAAGAATTCTTTGGTTCGGCCACCAATTGCAAATATTGATCAGGCAATTGTCGCAACCGCCGCTGTCCAACCCGAATTTTCAAGCAATCTGTTGGACCGTCAACTGATTGCGTTAGAAATTAGTGGCATTACACCCATAATTTATTTTACCAAGACGGATTTGTTAACTGATCAACAGCGGGCTCATTTAGAAACGATTGCCAAGGGGTATCGGGCCGTCCCCTATGAAGTCATCTTTCCGGAGCAGGCATTTGATCCGTCATCACTAGATCAACTGCGACAGTTATTTGCCGGCAAAGAGAATGTCATTATGGGGCAAACTGGTGCCGGAAAATCAACGCTGCTCAATCATCTGGCACCGGAACTCCAGTTAAAGACTGGAGAAATTTCGGCTGCCCTGAATCGTGGAAAACACACAACTCGAAAAGTTGCGTTACTTCAAGTTAATGATGGCTTAATTGCTGATACGCCTGGCTTTTCTTCATATGATACACTAGAGATTGATTACCGTGAATTAGCCAACTATTTCCCTGAATTTAAACGAGCAGCAGTAAAATGTCGATTTCGGGGATGTGTTCACGTTAATGAACCGGATTGTGAAGTGAAGCGTCAAGTGAGTGCCGGGACAATCATGAAATCACGATATGCAAATTACCTTCAGTTATATACAGATATCAGGAATCGTAAACCAATTTATAAAAAGTGAGGAAGTTAATAATGATTAAAGTAGCACCTTCAATTTTGAGCGCAGATTATGTGAACCTTCAACGAGACATCGAAATGGTGGATAAGGGTGGCGCAGAGCTCTTACATATTGATATTATGGATGGGGCATTTGTGCCAGCATTGTCATATGGCCCTGGCTGGGTAAAAGCCATTCGCCCCATTACTGATATGACGCTGGATGTTCATATGATGGTTGAATCTCCGGAACGTTACGTCGAAGACTTTGCCGATGCAGGGGCCGATATTATTGGTGTTCACACTGAAGCCACTCCCCATATTCATCGGGCACTCCAGATGATTAAGAATAAAGGGGTTAAAGCAGAAGTTGTCATCAACCCAGGGACCCCAGTTGCGGCCATTACCCCTGTTCTTTATATGGTCGACCAAGTGCTTGTCATGACTGTTAACCCAGGCTTTGGTGGCCAAAAGTTCTTACCAGAAACGGTTAAGAAAATTGCTGAATTAAACGAAATCAAAAAGCAACAAAACCTGGACTTCGACATTGAAATCGATGGTGGGGTAAACGACTCAACCGTTGTCGGCGCTTATCAAGCAGGTGCGACCGTTGCTGTTGCGGGTTCATATGTTTTTGATAACGATGATCCGGTTTCAAGAATTCAAGCTTTAAAGGACGCCACAAAATAAATGAAATTATTAAACTTACTGGTTGGCGGACCAATCGATCTGTGGCCACAACAATTGAAAAACGGTGAGATAAAAGGAAACTGGATTGGCATCGATCGTGGCAACCTCCATCTCATCAAAATGGGCATTGATCCGTTAGTTGCGATTGGTGACTTTGATTCACTTAAACCGGAAGAATATCAATTAATGAAGGATCATGTCAGCGATATTCGCCAATCGATTCCTGAAAAGGACGATACGGATACGCAATTGGGCCTAAAAGTTGCCATTGAAGAACATCACGCTGACCGTTTGGATATCTACGGTGCCACCGGCGGAAGATTGGACCATTTTTTGGCTAATCTGTGGATGGTCTTGGAACCCCGGTTCAAAAAATACGCGCCAAAAATTAGAATGATCGACAAACAAAATACGATCACCTTTTTTCTGCCTGGGGAGTATACCATCACGAAAGAACCTGACAAGAAGTATTTGGCGTTCGTGGCCTTAACCCCTATGGATCACTTGACGTTATTTGACGAAAAATACAAGTTGGATGACTACCAAGTTAAACGGCCCATTTCACTGGCCAGCAATGAGTTTGTTGGTGACAAGGCTCGGTTTAAATTTGGCAGTGGCGTCATGTGTGTGATTCAGAGTAAAGATATTGATCGATTCAATTAAATTCCAATTGACTATATGACCGAATATTTAAAGGGTCTCCAAACTGAAATTCAGGTTCTGAATTTCAATTTGGAGACCCTTTAGTTAATTGTTTGTTCCACCGGCTTATCTCACGCCACAAAAAAAGACCGACTACTAATCGATCCGTTGAGTGTTATACTCGTGTTACTTTACCTGATTTAAGAGTTCGAGCAGAAATCCATACTTTCTTTGGCTTTCCGTCAACTAAGATCCGAACTTTTTGCAAGTTTGGCTTCCAGCTACGACGACTTGAGTTCAAAGCGTGTGAGCGCTTGTTGCCAAAATGAGTACGCTTGCCATTAATAAAATCTTTAGCCATGGGTAACAAATCTCCCTTCTCTGCAATTTTAGTGTTACTTTCTGATTCATTACACTAGAACAATTTATCATATCTACCCCGACATTGCAATACTTTTCTTTCAAGTAATTATACTTGACAGGAACACTCAAGCTAGTTAAGTTTACTTTGGTTTTTGGCCTGATTGTGGTAATATTAACTATCGTTATAGGTAATAGATTAAAATCAAGGAGGCTGTAACTTATGGCCGTCAAAATTAAAACTAAGTTCGGAACAGTTGACATTGATAATGATGTCATTGCCAATGTTGTGGGTGGCGCCGCAACCGATAACTACGGCGTCGTCGGAATGGCCAGCCGCAATCAACTGCGAGACAACGTGAACGTCATCTTAAACCGCGAAAATTATTTCAAAGGCGTTGAAGTTAAGCAGCACGACAATGATATCATCATTAACGTTTATATTATTGTGGCGTATGGTAACAAAATTTCTGAAATTTCTAAAAATGTTCAATCAAAAGTTAAGTACAATCTGCAGAGCATGCTTGGAGTAACTGCAAATTCGGTCAATGTAATTGTCCAGGGCGTTCAAGTACTAAACGACTAATTGATTACTGATATTGACCAAGGAGGACAAGTAGTTGAAAGTAGCAAAAATTACCAATACCGAATTTACGGCAATGGTTCAAGCAGCAGCAAACAAATTAAATAAAAATTCTGAATTCATTAATTCTTTAAACGTTTTTCCAGTTCCTGATGGCGATACCGGCACAAATATGAGTCTATCGATGGCAAGTGGTTATAAATATGTCAATAAAGACGTCAAAACTAACGTCGGTGATCTTGCTGGCGCGCTTGCTAAAGGCCTGTTAATGGGTGCCCGGGGAAACTCCGGGGTTATTTTATCGCAGATCTTCAGAGGATTCCAAAAGTCAACTGAGGGCAAGGAAACTCTAAGTGCTCAAGACCTTTCTGATGCATTTATTGTGGGGACAGAGACTGCCTATAAATCAGTTATGAAACCCACTGAAGGAACTATTTTGACGGTCGTTAGGATGGCCGCTCAAGCTGGAAAAAAGAAGGCTGCCACGACCAATGACGTGGTTGCCGTAATGGATGCCATCTACGAAAGTTCAACAAAAGCGTTGGAAAAAACGCCTGACTTGTTGCCCGTTTTAAAACAAGTGGGAGTTGTTGACTCAGGTGGTCAAGGATTAGTGTTTGTCTTGGAGGCGTTCGATGACGTGCTTAATGGCCGTAGTGAAGCTGAAAGCGGTGAACACCAGCCTAATGACGCCGAGTTAAATCAAATGATCCATGCAGCCGATCAAAGTGTTCAAAGCAAGTTGAATCCAGAAGATATTGTGTATGGATATTGTACCCAGATCATGGTTCGAATCGGTAAGGGTCGCGAAGTTGACCATAAGTTCGATTACCAGACTTTTTACGATTATCTCGCAAAATTGGGTGATTCACTCTTAGTGGTGAACGATGAAGACATTGTGAAGGTTCACGTCCACACTGAACATCCTGGCAAAGTCCTTGCTTGGGGTCAAGAATTCGGTGACTTGGCAACTGTAAAGGTCGATAATATGCGGCTCCAACAGGAAACGATCATTGAAAATGATGAAGAAACTTCTGACAATGATAAATCCGCTGTTCAAAAAGCCGAAAGCTTGAATGGTGGCCAGCCACAATCCGATACTGCCGTGATTTCTGTATCGTCAGGAAAGGGGTTAAACACCCTGTTTAAGAGCCTTGGGGTTAATTATATTGTAAGTGGTGGGCAAACGATGAATCCCAGCACTGAGGATATTGTCAACGCAATTAATGAAACTCATGCTAAAAAAGCCATCGTGCTACCTAATAATAAGAATATTTTCTTAGCGGCTGAACAAGCTGCCAAAGTAGCAGATATTCCAACAGTGATCGTTCAT
Organism: Lentilactobacillus rapi DSM 19907 = JCM 15042; assembly: GCF_001436255.1. Taxonomy (GTDB): domain Bacteria; phylum Bacillota; class Bacilli; order Lactobacillales; family Lactobacillaceae; genus Lentilactobacillus; species Lentilactobacillus rapi. The sequence continues at coordinate 128,264 of NZ_AZEI01000076.1, forward strand.
TCCAAAACGATTTCTCAAGGAATTACGGCCATGCTTGGCTTCAATCCTGAAAGTTCGCTCGATGAAAATCAAGAATCGATGGAAGACAATTTAAGTACAGTTAAATCTGGTCAAGTAACGACAGCCATCCGGGATACTGAAATCAATGGTTTTTCGATTAAGAAGGATCAATTCATGGGAATTGTTGATGGTGATATTGTTACGACGGGTGATGATCTTGTCAAAACTGCTACTGACATGGTTGCCAAAATGCTCGATGATGACAGTGAGGCAATTACTGTCATTTGGGGTGATGGGGCCAATGAGTCCTTAGCAAATCAGGTTCAAACAGCCGTTTCCGAGATGGATGACGAATTAGAAATTGAGGTTCATGAAGGAGATCAACCGGTATATCCATTCTTGATTTCCGTTGAATAAGTTCTTGTTAAAAGTTTGGTCGCCAGTTGGCCAAGCTTTTATTTGTATTTTTTGAAATGAGGGAAATGAAGTGAGCAGTTTAACTGATTCAGTCGCAGTATTAAAAGGAGTTGGCGAAAAACGGCTGACAGCCTTAAATAAGCTTGGCATTCATACCATTAACGACTTATTGACCTATTTTCCTCGTCGTTACGATGATCTGTCGCTCAAGGATTTGGGAACGGCCGTCGATGGTCAGAAAGTGACCGTTAAAGGACAAGTCATTACCGCACCGACTTTGAACTTTTTTGGTCGCAAGAAAAGTCGGCTGAGTTTTCGGCTCAAAATTGATGATAACATCTATAACGTCACTTTCTTCAACCAACCATGGCTAAAAAAACAACTTGAATTGGAAGCTGAAGTGATTATTTTTGGCACATTTAATCTGAATCATAACCAGATTCAGGGAATGAAAATTTTGAATGGCGACAAAAGCGATACCTATGATTCAATCTATCCGAGCAATAAAGAGGTTAAACAAAATACCATTAAGCAATTAATTCAACTGGCTTTCAAACAGTATGAAAATATTCTGGTGGACATCATTCCAACGTCTTTACGCCAAAAATATCGACTTGAAAGCTTTCACGATACGATTAAAAATATTCATTTTCCATCATCACCGATCGCAGCCAAACGCGCTTTTCGGACGGCTAAGTTTATGGAATTCTTTTTGTTCGCAATGAAAATTCAATTGTTAAAAGCGACTCATCGTCAACCAGACCCGAAGTCCAAGATCATTTATGATCCCAAGCTAATCAAATCGTTCACTCAACAATTACCATTTGCACTCACTCAATCGCAGCAAAAAGTTGTGAATGAAATTTTAACTGATCTTAAAAATCCCATTGAAATGAACCGGCTGCTGCAGGGAGATGTTGGGAGTGGAAAAACGGTTGTTGCGGCAATCGCCATTCTAGCGGCGATCAGTTCAGGCCGTCAGGCGGCAATTATGGCCCCCACAGAAATCTTGGCTGAACAGCATGCTAACAGTTTTGCTAAAATGTTTGCGGACTTTGATGTCAATATTGCTCTTCTAACCGGCGCAACTTCAGCTTTGGCTAGACGAGCAATGCTGCCAAGCATTCAATCTGGTGAAGTTGATCTGATCGTTGGCACCCATGCCTTGTTTCAGGATCAGGTGGATTATCATAATCTGGGACTGGCCGTTATTGACGAGCAACATCGATTTGGCGTTAATCAGCGGCAGGCGCTTCGTCAAAAGGGTACCAGCACAAATATGCTTGCAATGACGGCAACCCCGATTCCCCGAACGCTTGCGATCACAATGTACGGTGATATGGACGTGTCAGTAATCGACGAGTTACCCAAGGGAAGAAAGCCCATTAAAACAACTTGGATCACTTCAGCGAAAACCGAATCCGCATTAAGGTTTGTCAAAAAACAACTCGAATCTGGAAGTCAGATTTATGTGGTCACGCCGTTGATTGAAGAATCCGAAGCCGTTGATATGAAAAATGCCCTGGCTATCTTTGAACGTTTCAAAGCTATTTTTGAGCCTCAATTTACTGTCGGTTTGTTGCATGGGCGAATGTCCAATCAAGAAAAAGATGACGCAATGACCGATTTTAAAGAAAATAAGTTTCAAGTTTTAGTTGCCACAACCGTCATTGAAGTGGGGGTTGATGTTGCCAATGCCAACACTATGCTCATTTTTGACGCCGATCATTTTGGCTTGGCCCAACTCCATCAGTTGCGTGGGCGAGTTGGCCGAGGCGAAAAACAATCTTATTGTATTTTGATTGCCGATCCGCGAAATGAAATTGGTAAGAAGCGAATGAAAGCTGTTGCCAGCAGTACGGACGGTTTCTTTCTTTCCCAAAAAGACCTCGAACTTCGGGGTCAAGGGGATATCACTGGTCTCAAACAATCAGGGATGCCTGATTTTAAAGTAGCCGATCCAGTTGGTGACCTTAACATTTTGACGGTTGCCAACCAAGAGGCTCAAAGTATTACCGTGAATTCGGATTGGCAAAAAAAGCCAGAAAATGTACAATTAGCTAAGTATTTAAAATACACACAAACCATTACCACTGATTAAGGGGATAAAAAATGAAAATTGCAGTTGACGCAATGGGCGGAGATTACGCCCCAAAAGAAATTGTCGAAGGAATTGAATTAGCTCGGGATGCCTATCCGGACGTTGAATTCCAATTATTTGGTCAAACTGATCAAGTAAAAAAATATTTGAAGAATGACCACAACATTCAGCTTATTCAAGCAGATGAAGTGATTGAAATGGGCGACGAGCCGGTTAAGGCCGTTCGAACCAAAAAACAGTCCAGTATCGTATTAGCAGCGACTGCCGTTAAAGAAGAAACTGCCGACGCATTCTTTTCTGCTGGAAATACCGGAGCCATTTTAGCAGCCGGCTTATTCATTGTCGGCCGAATTAAGGGCATCGATCGACCTGGTCTAACAACCACCTTACCAGTGATTACCGGTAAGGATACCGGTAAATTTGTCATGATTGATGTTGGGGCCAACGCTGATACAAAAGTATTGAACATTTATCAGTATGCCTTGATGGGCAAGTATTATGCTCAAAATGTCCATAAAGTTGCCAACCCACGAATTGGCTTATTGAATAATGGAACTGAAGCTGACAAAGGTGACATGAATCACCGCAAAGTGCATGACCTATTAGCCGCTGATAAAGATTTAAACTTTATTGGTAATGTTGAATCCCGTGAACTCTTAAATGGTGCTGCCGATGTCGTCGTGACCGATGGTTTCACTGGTAACGCCGTCTTAAAGAGTATTGAAGGAACTGCTCTCTCGATGCTAAAACTGATCAAAGGCAGTATCATGAATGGCGGCGCAAAGTCCAAGTTTGGTGCCCTCATGTTAAAGAGTACCTTTGGTGAAATCGCCGATTCAATGGATTATTCTCAGTACGGTGGGGCAGTTTTGCTGGGTGTCAAGGCGCCAGTTGTTAAAACCCATGGTAGCAGTAAAGCCCCAACGGTTAAAAATACGATCGGTCAAATCAGAGAAATTATTGATTCTCATATGATTGCTGACTTAAACACCTATGTCACCGATCATGCTGAGGATTTAAAACAAATTAAAGATAGTATCAAAAGCAGTAAATAGTTTGATATAATAGGATTTAGTTAATCTATAAATTGAAATAGGTGGATAGGATTGGACAAACAAGAAGTTTTTAATAAAATTGCAGATTTAGTTGCCGATCAATTCGATGTCGATCGTGATAAAATCACTGGTTCTCTTAACTTCAAGCAGGATTTGGACGCTGACTCAATTGACTTTGTCGAATTTGTGTTAGACCTCGAAGATACTTTTAATGCAGAAATTTCTGACGAAGATGCTGAGAAGCTCAACACGATTGATGAAGCAGTTGATTTTGTCATGAAGAACCAAAAATAACTGCATTTTTACGATAACGAACGATTCGTAGGCAAGCAACCGATAAGATTGGAATTATTTCGACTGAGATATAATTTCAATTTTTTACTGTTTAATGAAATAAATTTGGAGGCAGCGGATTGATAAAAGGCTTGAATGAAATGTTGAAAAATGATTTCAATATTCATATTGATAATCAGGATTTGCTTGATGAAGCGTTTACTCAAGCATCTTATGTTAACGAGCATAAAGGTCAAAATCTAAAGTTTTATGAGCGCCTGGAATTCTTGGGCGACGCGGTGTTGCAGCTGATCGTGTCTTCATATATTTTTAAGCGATATCCGAAGATGCCTCAAGGACGACTCACCCGTTTAAGAGCTGCCATGGTTAATGAAAAAAGCTTCAGTACTTTCGCCCGGGAGTGTAATTTTAATAAGTACATTCGCCTTGGACGCGGGGAAGAAAAGGCTGGCGCTCGAGATCGTGACTCACTGCTCTGTGATATCTTTGAATCATTTGTCGGTGCATTATATTTGGATCAGGGTCAGCCAACCGTGGAAAAATTTGTCCAGCAGGTCATTTTTCCCAAGTTGGACGAAGGGATGTTTGCCGAGTTCTTTGACCATAAGACAGAACTTCAAGAATTAGCCCAAGCAGAGGGGCCAGTCGACATCGATTACGAATTGATCGATGAATTTGGTCCGGATAACGATCGCTCATTCAAAGTGAATGTTTCAATCGGTGGTAAATTATTTGGGGTTGGCGTGGGCCACTCAAAAAAAGCAGCCGAACAACACGCAGCCCAGCAGGCGCTTACCCATTTTGACACCGAGGGCGATAATCTTGTTTAGATTGGAGAAACACAGTGCAACTTAAATCCATCGAAATTATTGGTTTTAAATCTTTTGCAGATAAAACCAGAATAGATTTCCCTGGTGGGATGACCGGAATTGTCGGCCCAAATGGAAGTGGCAAAAGCAACATAGCCGAGTCAATCCGTTGGGTAATGGGGGAACAGTCTGCCAAAAATCTACGGGGATCGAAAATGCCGGATGTGATTTTTTCCGGTTCAGCCGATCGCCGCTCTTTGGGTATGGCTTCCGTGACTCTAACGTTGGACAATTCCGATCGCTATATCAATACGCCGCTTGATGAATTACAAATTTCCCGAAAGTTGTTCAGGAATGGCGACAGCTCTTATTTTATCAACGATAAGCAGTGTCGTTTAAGGGATATTACCGATTTGTTTATGGATACCGGGATTGGTCAAGGCTCACTTTCAATTATTTCTCAAGGGAATGTTGAAGAAATATTTAATAGCAAACCAATTGAACGGCGTTCGGTGATTGAAAATGTTGCTGGAGTTTATAAATATAAGCAGCACAAGCAAACGGCCAAAAAAGAAATTGACGAAACAACTGATAATTTAAACCGAGTTGAAGACATCATCCATGAATTACAGGTTCGTCTTCAACCGTTAGAAGAACAAAGCAGTTTGGCAACCGACTATTTAGATCAGAAAAAGCGGTTGGATACACTGTTAAAGCAACAATTGGTGTTGGCAACCACTCAGCTCCTTTCAGAAACTCAAGCGCTAAAAGCTTCATCAACGGCGAAACAAGCCATTGTCACTAAATTAACCAAACAAGTTGCCGAGGGGAATCATCAACAAAATTCTCTCAAACAGCAGGTAAATGATGGACGTAAACAGATTGACGATCTGAATGACCAGCTTTTAGAGACTGCTAAAAAAATTCAATCTCTAAAGAGTCAGCATCAATTAACCACGCAGGAAAAGAGTTTCAAGAATGCTGATTTAAACCGGATTACTGAACAGATTAAATTAACTCAAAACCAAATTGATGATTATCAAATTAAGTTGTCCCAGTCAGCAGATCAACAACATCAACTTAAAGCAGACCTTAATGCCAACACTACCGAACTGACCAGGATCACGACCAGCCAACAACAAAATAGTGTTGCGGCAATCGAGACTAAAATCGAGGCATTAAGAAATCATTATGTCGATCTCCTTCAAGAACAGACCGATATTAAGAATCAGGTTAACGATCAGGTTCATGACAACCAGCGGACCCATGAAAAAATTGTCGCGCAACAAGCCCGGATCGACCAGGCAGATAATGAAGTTAAAACACTTCAGGAACAATCCGAAACTTTGAAGTTGAAACTTGCTGACAGTCATCATGAACTTGAAACAAATCAACAAAAATTGGCTGATTTAGAAAAAGTACTCGCTAAAAACAAGAAGATTGTCGACGATCATCAAGCTAACTGGTTAGCAGCCTTGAAAATCGCTGAAGAAGCCAAGGCCAAGGCGACTTCACTGAGGCAGTTACATGATTCTTACCGCGGATTTTATCGTGGCGTTTCAAATCTGCTTCGGCATAAAGATCAACTGAATGGCATTTTAGGCCCAGTTGCCGACTATTTGAAAGTTGATCCAAAATACGTTAAAGCGATTAATACGGCATTGGGCAGCCAAGTACAACATGTCATTGTTGAAGACAATCGATCCGCGGCCGCTGCAATTAAGTATTTAACTCAAGGCCGCCTGGGACGGGTCACGCTGTTGCCAATCTCCACCATTTCTGCCCGTTCCCTCAACACGGGAATTGTATCGGCTGCTAGGCAAGCCCAGGGCTACATCGGGATTGCCTCTGAACTGGTTTCGATGCCTGATCAATTAAACCAGATTAAAGGTTTTCTTCTCGGTACGACTTTAATTGCGGATCAATTGGACCACGCAATTGAAATGAGTCAGTTGATTCACCACCGAACCCGAATCGTTACATTGGATGGTCAAGTCGTCAATGCTGGTGGTTCACTAACGGGTGGTGCTAATCGTGGGGATGATCAAGGCGTGCTGATTCAGAAAACTGAATTAGAAGCATTAACCAAGTCCACCGCTGAAATGAGTCAAAAATTAACGGAAAAAGAAACAATGCTTAACCATGCCAAGGCTGAGCTTCAAAAGATCATTGATTCCCATGAACGTGGTCGCCAACACGTCTTTGAACTGAAACAAATTGATGAAAATCAAAATCAGCAGCTTAATAAGTTAGCCGGGGAATTAGCGAAAAAGCAACGGGAGGCCGAAACTTACAAATTAGCCTTGAAGAACCTCTCCAGCAGTTCTGAAACCGGCACTCAACCCGATCTAACTGCAAAGAGTCAGTCAATTCAAGCAGAACTTGATCAGATCAATCACCAGTTGACCCAGCAAAAAGATCGCCTGGATCACGTTAAAGAACTCGCTGAGAAGTATTCAAAGGCCAAACAGGCAGTTCACGATCAGATCGTCGTGGCCAAACAAAAGATCCAACAAACTGAACGCTCCCAGAATGAGATTCACGATCAAATCAAAGTACATCAGGCAACGTTACAGAAATTACAGGGCCAACGAGAGCAACATATTGCCGAATTAGCTGAAACGGTTGATGCCGGTAGACTGAATCACGAAATCAAGCAAGCTGTTGAATTACAAGCTGACCTTAACAAGCAATTGGCGACCAAAAAACAACAGGTTGCCGATGACGATCAACAATTAGATCATTTGGGTCAACGCGTCCAGTCTGATCAGTTGAACCTTAATAATGCCAAGCATGAACTGCAAGAAGTCACAACCAAATTACAAAAATCAATTCAAACTCTTCAAGCAAATTATGAACAACTACAATCAAATTATGACATCGATCCTAAGCAACTCGGCAAACTCAAGCTCGATGTCACGATTGAGCATATGAATAACCAAATTAAGATGCTTCGAACAGGGATTGATGAAATTGGTCCGGTGAATATTTCAGCTATTCAAGAGTTTAAAGAAGTTTCAGCCCGCTACAATTTCTTAATCAAGCAGCAGCAAGATTTGCTTGACGCTAAGAATCACCTGACAGAAACAATGGCAGATATGGATTCAACCATTAGTACCAAATTTGCCACAGCCTTCAAAGAAGTGGCCCGGGCCTTCTCGAAGGTCTTTGTCGACATGTTTGGTGGTGGTGAGGCAAAATTAGTTTTAACGGACCCGGAGGATTTGCTGACAACCGGAATTGAGATTATGGTGAAACCACCTGGAAAGAATTACCGCAGTTTGAGCTTACTTTCAGGTGGTGAAAAGGCATTAACTGCCATTACATTGCTGTTTGCGATCATCAAAGTCCGACCAGTGCCATTCTGTATCTTGGACGAAGCTGAAGCTGCACTAGATCCATTTAATGCTGACAGATTTGCCAAGTTTTTAAAACGTTTCGGTGATCAGACCCAGTTTGTGGTCATTACTCATCGAAAGGAAACCATGATTTACGCTGATCAACTTTATGGGGTAACCATGCAAGAATCAGGCGTATCAAAAGTTGTTACTGTTAATTTAGATAATTTACAAACGGAGGTGAGCTAATGGGTTTATTTGATATTTTTAAACGTCGTTCCAAAAAGAATGAAGAACCAGAAAAGAAGCCAGAATCAAGCAAGTCAACTGAGAGCCAACCGACTAGTGACCAACAATCCGCTACTGAAAAGTCCAATGATGCCAAATCAGCTGAATCTAATGCTCCTAGCTCAGCGGCAATCAGTTCAGAATCATCACAGGCTACCTCAACAGCAGCCGCTGAAAATTCAGACCAGTCAGAAACTGCCAAAGATTCCGAACAGCCAATAAATGAGCAGTCCCAGGCAACTCCAACTGCAGATGAAAGCGATGCTGATGTCACTGCCGATATAAGCCAGTCGGAAACTTCTCCAGCATCAAATGAAGCATCCACCGCGTCTCAATCAACCAGTATGGATGATTCTGCTTCTAGTCAAGCTAAGCCAGTTTCAGAAGCCACCGAGGCCAAAGAACAGTCAGATACCACAACTGCTTCATATGAAAAAGGACTAGAAAAATCCCGTTCAACTTTTGGTCAAAAGCTGAATGCTTTATTGGCCAATTTTCGCCATGTTGATGAATCCTTCTTTGACGATCTGGAAGATATGTTGATTGAATCTGATGTGGGTTTTGAGACATCAATGCGAATTACCGATGAGTTACGGGAAGAAGTTAAGCTAGAAAATGCTAAGAAACCCAAAGATGTTCAAAATGTGATTGTTAAAAAGCTGATTGATATGTATGATCAAGCCGGCAACGGTGAGAATCCCGCGATTAATATGGCAGCCAGTGGACCAACTGTTTTGCTGTTTGTCGGGGTAAATGGCGTCGGTAAAACGACAACCATTGGGAAAATGGCGAAGATGTACAAAGATCAGGGGAAAAAGGTTGTTCTGGCTGCTGCTGATACATTCAGGGCCGGTGCCATCGAACAGTTGAACGTTTGGGCCGAACGTGATGGTGTTGATATTGTTAAAGGCAAGCCTAAGAGTGACCCGGCATCTGTTGTCTTTGACGCCGTCCAAAAAGCGCGCGATGAAAATTATGATATTTTGATGGTCGATACTGCCGGTCGATTACAGAACAAAGTAAACTTAATGAATGAATTAAGTAAAATGAAGAAGATTTTAACGAGAGAAATTCCCGCTGCTCCTCATGAAGTTTTACTGGTTCTTGATGCCACAACTGGTCAAAATGCCATGACCCAGGCAAAAATGTTTAAAGAAGCCACCGACGTGACTGGAATTGTCTTGACTAAGTTGGATGGAACTGCCCGTGGTGGGATTGTTTTAGCCATCCGGAGTGAACTTCACTTGCCAGTCAAATATGTTGGGCTGGGCGAAAAAGTCACTGACTTGAAGCCGTTTGACCCTAACGATTTTGTATATGGCTTGTTTAAAGGGCTTATTTCTGAATAATGATCTGCTTAGATAGCGGTTGTGATTGACGGTCTCAGGAAAAATCTGTAGTCTAGGGGTATGCGTCATGACAACTAAAAGGGGTTTCAAAATGGAACTGGAAAAAAACAACTATATTAATTCCTTGTTCGAATTTTATGAACCATTACTCACAAAAAAGCAGGCGAATTATATTCAATTGTATTATGCAGATGATTTTTCACTCGGCGAAATTGCGGAAGAATACGATGTCAGTCGCCAAGCAGTATATGACAATATCCGCCGCTCAGAAAAGATCTTGCAGCAATACGAGGACAAACTCGATTTATATCACAGCTTTGTCGATCGAAATCAGAAACTAGATCAGATTCAAACATACGTAAAAAAGAAGTATCCGACAGACACCAAACTGAATGCCTTAATTTCCAGTTTGGAAACAACTGAAGAACAATGAAAGTGGTGAAACAATGGCTTTTGAAGGATTAACAGAACGGCTGCAAAATGCCATGAAAAAGTTACGTGGGAAAGGCAAGGTTTCTCAGGCCGATTTGCGGGAAACAATGCGCGAGATTCGGCTGGCCTTGCTCGAAGCCGACGTTAACTTCCAAGTGGTTCGTGACTTTGTCAAAACAGTCGAGCAACGAGCAACTGGTGCCAAAGTACTGGAAGGGTTGAATCCGTCCCAGCAAATTGTCAAAATTGTTGATGAAGAATTAACCAAGATGATGGGGGATGAGGCCGTTCCCCTGAATAAATCCGAGAAAATTCCGACGATTATTATGATGTCAGGACTTCAAGGTGCCGGTAAAACGACCACTGCAGGTAAACTCGCTTTAAAATTGAAAAACGAGCAAAATGCCCGGCCCCTTTTAATCGCTGATGATGTTTACCGACCAGCTGCCATCGAGCAACTGCAAACGGTTGGTCAGCAAATCGACGTCCCGGTGTTTCAACTAGGGACAGACGTAGATCCCGTTGAAATTGCAAAACGTGGTCTTCAGCAGGCTCAAGAGAATCACAATGATTATGTCATCATTGATACAGCTGGTCGTCTCCAAATCGATGAAAAGTTGATGGGCGAGTTAAAGAATATCAAAGATGCTGTCCATCCTGACGAAATTCTGTTGGTAATTGATGCGATGACTGGTCAAAACGCCGTTGCCACGGCTGAAGGATTTAATAAGACCCTTGATGTGACTGGAGTTGTCTTAACCAAGTTAGATGGCGATACCCGTGGTGGTGCTGCGCTTTCTATCCGTGCCGTAACTGAAAAACCAATTAAGTTTGTTGGTCAAGGCGAAAAGATGACCGATTTGGACGTCTTTTATCCAGACCGGATGGCTTCTCGAATCTTGGGAATGGGCGATATGTTATCGCTGATCGAAAAGACTCAGAAGGAATATGACCAAAAACAAGCTGAAGAACTTCAGGAAAAAATTCAAGAAAATACATTCGATTTCAACGATTTCTTGGATCAGTTATCTCAAATTCAAAAAATGGGGCCAATGGATGAAATCATGAAGATGATTCCAGGGATGGCCAATAATCCCGCCCTCAAGAATGTTAATATGGATCCCAAAGATATGGATCATTTGAAGGCGATCATTTATTCAATGACTGAACAGGAACGGACGAATCCTGACGTTTTGAATCCGTCAAGAAGACGCCGAATTGCAAGAGGATCTGGGCGGCCAATTCAAGAAGTCAATCGGATGATTAAGCAGTTTGGCCAAATGAAAACGATGATGAACAAAGTCTCAAAAGGGAACATGTCTGGCATGGAAAACATGATGAACGCCGGTGGAATGGGCGGTGGCAAGCTTTCCAAGCTGGCGATGAAGCAATTGAGCCGGAGAATGAAGAAGAATAAAAAACGCCGAAATAAGAAAAAGAAACGTCGCTAAATCCCACTTGCGATCCTCATAGCCACTTTCTTTTATGGTGTAAAGAAAAAAACCTTTACAACCTTTCTAATTACTGGTATATTATTAATCGTTAAATGATTATAGGAGGTAAAATACATGTCAGTTAAGATTCGCTTAAAGCGCATGGGTTCAAAGAAGCGTCCATACTACCGTATCGTTGTTGCAGATTCACGTAGCCCTCGTGATGGTCGTTTCATTGAAAACGTTGGTACTTATAGCCCATTATCACAACCAGCCAAAGTTACTCTTGAAGAAGAGTCAATTATGAACTGGTTAAACAATGGTGCTCAACCATCTGATACTGTTCGTAACTTGCTATCAGATGCCGGTATCATGAAGAAATATCACGAAGCTAAATACTCAAAAAAGTAAAGTGAGTGATTAAACATCATGGTTAGTATTGATGGATTAATAAAAAAGATTGTCTCACCATTAGTTGATTATCCAAAACAGATTGAGATTTCTCATAATGAATCCGATCGTTTTATGGAATATCATCTGCGGTTAAACGAAGATGATATTGGTAGAATTATTGGTAAACATGGTCATGTCATTCAAACAATTCGAACGATTGTTTATAGCGTTCCCGTTGAAGGACAGAAGAAAGCTCGTTTAATAGTCGATGATGGCAAACAGTGAGTTCTTGAGCGAAACGAATGTTTTGTTTAAGAACTTTTTTCTTATACATAAACACTAAAGGAGGACCTTATGAACTACTATACCGTTGGCAAAATTGTGAATACACAAGGAATTAAGGGGGAAGTCCGCGTGATTGCGATTACTGATTTCCCTGAGAAACGGTTTCAAATTGGCAACACCATTTATGCAAAGGTCGCCAAAAACCCAGATTTCATTCCATTAGTCATTGACGGTGTCAGAAAACATAAGAATTTTATCCTACTACATTTTGAAGGTTATCCATCTATCAATAATGTTGAATTTTTGAAGCCATCCGAAATTTTTGTGGATGAAACCCTTCTTTCAGACGATGACTTGAAACCTGGCGAATATTATTATCACCAAATTATTGGTCTCAAGGTTGTCGATCTTGATGGTCATTCAATCGGAACGGTGAAGGAAATTTTGTCTCCAGGTGCCAATGACGTTTGGGTCGTTCAACGGGAAGGCAAGAGCGATTTACTACTTCCAAAGATTGATTCAGTGATCAAGAAAGTCGATTTGGATCAATCAACAATTACTGTGGACGTTCCGGAGGGGCTAGACGAATGAGAATTGATGTATTAAGTTTATTTCCCGAAATGTTCAGCATTCCCATGCACGACTCAATTATGGGAAAAGCAATTGAAAATAAAATCGTTGATCTAAACGTTACCAACTTTCGTGAATTTACTCAGGATAAACATCGGCACGTTGATGACTATCCCTTTGGTGGTGGCGCCGGAATGTTGCTGCAAGCCCAACCGATCATTGACGCTTACGATCATACCCGCGCCGAAGCGGAAAAAGCGGGCTTACCAGCGGGGCAGGTCATTTTAATGGATCCAGCTGGTAAACAGTTTAAGCAACACGATGCCGAATCATTGGCGCAAGCTGAACACCTGACGTTCATTTGCGGGCATTACGAGGGGTATGACGAACGAATCCGTTCGATTGTTACCGATGAATATTCAATTGGCGATTTTGTCCTAACGGGTGGTGAATTGCCAGCAATGGTGATGATCGACGCAATTAGTCGGCTTATCCCGGGCGTCCTTGGTAACCAACAATCAACAGTTGAGGAATCATTTTCAACCGGCCTGCTCGAGGAACCTCAATATACCCGGCCGGCAGAGTTTCGCGGAATGAAAGTTCCCGAAGTCCTGATGAATGGTGATCACAAAAAGATTGCCCTTTGGAACCAAAAAGAAGCCCTCAGACGGACTTATCAACGGAGGCCAGACTTGATTGACCATCGGAAGTTAACGAGCACTCAGAAACATTTACTCGCTGATGTTCGGATTGAAGAGGAAGAAAGAGCTGCCAGTGAAGACACTGACAAGAAAAAGCCCTTTACAGAGAACTAGAGCTTGTGGTAAACTAGCATTTGGCGCAAGCCGCAAAACAACATTCCGCTGTCAAACAAGATAATGAATGTTAGTGAAAGGAAGATTTGTTTATGCGACAGAATCAATTGATTGACAAAATCAACAATGAACAACTACGCGATGATATCCCAGATTTCCGTGCAGGTGACTCTTTACGAGTTCACGTTAAGGTTGTCGAAGGTACTCGAGAAAGAATTCAATTGTTTGAAGGCGTTGTTATCAAACGTAAGGGTTCAGGCATTCAAGCTACCTACACTGTTCGTAAAGTAAGTAACGGTGTTGGTGTTGAACGTATTTTCCCACTTCATTCACCAAGAGTTGACAAAATTGAAGTCATAAGACATGGTCAAGTTCGTCGTGCCAAGCTTTATTACTTGCGTGCATTGCAAGGTAAGGCTGCTCGTATTCGAGCATCACTTAGAACCCGTTCATAATTATGATAATTGGATTGGATCAGGTAACCCTGATTCAGTCCTTTTTTGTTTTAACTGTTTCCATTTTTTGAGAAAGTGTTAAAATGCCTTACATGCATCCAATATTTACCAATTAATCACATAAATCCAGACACGAATGTGATTTATTTGATATGATAGTATTAGTGCATGATGACGATTACATTTGCAAATTATCAGTTACTTGGCAGAAATGAATTTCAAGTAGGGCGATGTTGATGGATGATCAAAAACATTTTAAGCGGTTTTTACAGTATTTAAAGAGTGAACGCCAGTACTCCGAAGATACGATTACTGCATACAAAATCTCGATCAGTGAATTTATTGGCTTTTTAAATGCAGTTCCTGAAGACGTTAAATCCCTGATTGATGTTGATGCGTTTGATGTGGAATCGTATTTGACCCAGCTCTATGAACATCAGTATTCTCGTAATTCGATTGCTCAAAAAGTATCGGCACTCAAATCGTTTTATAACTTTCTAGTGAAAAATGAAGTGCTCAAAGTTAATCCGTTTGAGTATGTGCATTTGAAAAGCCATCATCGCCACTTACCACGATTTTTCTACCAAAATGAGATGCGTGAACTATTTGCCGCAGCAAGGAAGGGGCCAGATGACAAGCTGGCTCTTCGAAACACCGCTGTCCTCGAACTGCTTTACGCCACTGGAATTCGGGTAAGTGAATGTTCAGGGATACAGTTACTGGATATTGATTTGGATAATCGAATCTTGCTGGTCACCGGGAAAGGGAACAAGCAACGGTACGCTCCCTTTGGTAATCATGCCAGAGAAGCGATTCTGGCTTATGAACAGGGTGCCCGGACACCATTAATGAAAAAGTATGGGCAAAATCATTCATTCCTATTCGTTAACCACTATGGCAAGCCAATCACGCCGCGTGGTATTGAATACATTATGAATGAAATCATTAATCAAAGTAGTTTGACCACCGGCATTCATCCCCACATGCTGCGGCACACATTTGCCACTGAGATGTTGAACAATGGGGCAGATATGCGCTCGGTCCAAGAATTACTTGGCCATAGCAGCTTATCCACTACCCAAATTTATACTCATGTCACCAAAAGTCATTTAATGAAAGATTATCAGAAGTATTTTCCAAGAAACAACGCATCATTAAAATCTAAAGACTAAAAGAGGACTATTATGCCAATTAAATTTGAAGCAACAACCATCGTCGCCGTTCGTCATCAAGGTCACTTAGCAATGGCGGGTGATGGCCAGGTTACCATGGGCGAAAAAGTAATTATGAAGGGGACTGCACACAAAGTTCGTCGAATTTATAACGATAAAGTTGTCGTCGGCTTTGCCGGCAGCGTGGCCGATGCATTTAACCTGGAAGAACGTTTCGAAAAAAAACTCAATCAATTTGACGGTGATCTCAAACGCTCATCTGTTGAACTTGCTCAAGAATGGCGTGGAGACCAACAATTGCAAAAGCTTGAAGCATTACTCATTGTGATGAACGATCACGACTTACTGTTGGTTTCTGGCCAAGGAGAAGTGATCGAACCAGACGACGACATTCTCGCAATTGGTTCAGGCGGCAACTTTGCTCTGGCTGCAGCGACGGCCATGAAGCACCATGCACCTGATATGAGTGCTAGAGAAATTGCTGAAGCCGCTATTCATATTGCTGGTAATATTGACATTTTTACTAATCAAAATGTCATTTCTGAAGAAATATAGAGAGGTAATTAACATTGACAGAATCTACCCAAACACCAAAAGAGATTGTTGAAGTTTTAGACCAATACATTGTTGGCCAGGGTGAAGCTAAAAAAGCTGTCGCAGTTGCTTTGAGAAACCGTTATCGGCGCATGCAGCTCTCACAGGATATGCAGGATGAAATTTCGCCTAAAAACTTACTCATGATCGGCCCCACTGGAGTCGGTAAAACTGAAATTGCCCGCCGTTTGGCCAAAATTGTGAATGCCCCATTTGTTAAAGTGGAAGCCACTAAATTTACTGAAGTTGGCTATGTCGGCGGTGACGTTGAATCAATGGTTCGCGATTTGGTTGAAAATGCCATTCAGCTCGAACGTGAGGATGAATATAAACAGGTTCACGTTGAAGCTGAAAAACGTGCTAACAATAAACTGGTCAAATTACTGGTTCCAGCAGAAAAGAAAAAGAAGAACCAAAACGAAATGCAGAACTTGATGAGTATGTTCAGCCGGATGCAACAGGGTCAAATGCCATCTCAAGAAACTGATGATCAGGAAAATGTGACGGATGATGTTCGGGAAAAGCGGATGTCAGTTGCCGAAAAATTGCGTTCCGGCCTACTCGAAAATGACCAGGTTGAAATTGAAATGGCTGATCCTTCTCAACAACTTTCTGGTCAAAATACCATGCTGAATCAAATGGGAATTGATCTTAACGACACGCTGTCTGGTTTAATGCCAAAGAAGACAATCAAACGAACAGTTCCCGTCAGTGAAGCTCGAACCATTCTAACCCGCCAAGCATCAGAAGAATTAATTAACAAGGCTGATCTCTATCATAATGCGATTACCAGGGCCGAAAATACCGGGATCATCTTCATTGATGAAATTGATAAGATTGCCCCGGGCAATTCCAAGAACAGTGGTGAAGTTTCGCGTGAAGGAGTCCAAAGAGACATCCTACCGATCGTTGAAGGTTCTCAAGTAAATACAAAGTATGGTCCTGTTAACACTGATCACATGTTGTTTATCGGCTCAGGCGCTTTTGCTGAAAGTAAGCCTTCTGACTTGATTCCTGAACTTCAAGGCCGTTTCCCAATTCGGGTTGAATTAAATGATTTAACCAAGGACGACTTCGTCCGCATCTTGACGGAACCAACAAACTCACTGACTAAACAATATATCGCCTTGATTGGAACTGATAACATTAAGGTGACTTTCACGATTGAAGCGATTAATCGAATTGCTGAGATCGCAACTGATGTTAATCACAACACCGATAACATCGGTGCGCGCCGATTACACACAATTTTGGAAAAATTACTTGAAGATATTTTGTATGAAGGTCCTGACATGCAGATGGGCGACATTACAATCACTGAAAAGTATGTCGACGATAAAGTTGGCAAACTCGCTCAGAATAAGGATCTTTCACGCTACATTCTCTAGGATAAGCCGGGGAGACTATAATGATTACATTAAAGAATCAATATTTGTCAGTCCAGATTAATGAATTTGGCGCCGAATTGAGCAGTGTTCAAGAAAACGATGGTGAGAGAATTGAGTATATTTGGCAAGCCGACCCCAATTATTGGAAACGTCACGCGCCAATTCTCTTTCCAATCGTCGGTCGGTTAAAGGATAATCAATATCAATACAATCATCAAACTTATGAGATGACCCAACATGGGTTTGCTCGAGATAACTTTTTTGATGTTGTTGACCAAGACGAGAGCTCAGTTCAATTGGAATTAAAAGATAATGAAGAAACCCTTCAACGTTATCCATTCCATTTTCGACTCAGAATTTCATATCAGTTAGTTGGCCATGCACTCAAAGTTCAATTGAGCGTGTTTAATCCAAGCGACGATCAACTTTTATTCTCAATTGGTGCTCATCCTGGGTTCAACGTGCCGCTCATCGACGGTCAAGGAACTTTCAAAGATGCCTTTGTTCGGGTGGCTCCTAAAAAGAACTACCAGCAAACGCCTCTTAAACCACCGTACAGCGATCCAGAAAATCCCCGAGAGTTAGATTTAACTAAACCGTTGGCATTAAAACATAAATTGTTTGAGAATGACGCGTTAATTTTAAATTTAGATCATCAAGAGACTACTGTGATGTTGGCAAGTACCGCCAATGACCATGGCGTCGCCGTGACAGTCTTTAATGCGCCATATGTAGGTATTTGGTCGCCGTATCCGAAGAAGGCACCATTCGTTTGTATTGAACCCTGGTGGGGATTAGCGGATCCTGTTGATTCTGACGGTATTTTGGGCCATAAGTTTGCAATCAACGAGTTGGCTGGCAAACAAACCTTTGATGCCAAATATGAAATCAGTTTCTTTTAATAATTTAAGGTAGCAAAAAGCCGGTGATTCAGCATCGAATCGCTCGCTTTTGTTGGTATAACGGTTAAATTTTAGTTGGTTGCCTTTTTCTTTCGAAAGTAATTTCCTAACCCAAACGGCACCATACTCTCCGTTCCGTTCATAATTCGCCGAATATTTGTGCGGTGCCGATAGAAAATAAAGATTGTCAGCACAATTGCCAGGATACTCAGGAAGGCATCATTAACAAAAAATGTGGTGATGGTTGTTAGGGTGAAGGCTACCATGCTGGCAAGGCTCACCATACTGGTCAGCAGAATCAACAGGATCCAAATTCCAGCAGCAATTAAGAAAAACATGGGTCGATAGGCTAGAATCATCCCTGCACTGGTTGCGACTGCTTTACCGCCTTTGAAGTGGTCAAAGACGGAAAATGTGTGCCCTAAAATGGCCGCTAAGCCAAAAACTAGCGCATTCACAGTAAAATTCCCGAAAAAAGTTGGTAACAGGGTGGCAATCGCCCCTTTTGAGATATCCATTGCCATTACAATCGTCCCAGCAATGGGTCCCAAAACCCGATAAGTATTAGTGGTTCCAATATTACCGGAACCGTGGCGGCGGATGTCGATATGGAAGAATAGTTTGCCGATCCAGACGCCACTTGGAATTGAACCGAGTAGATAAGCGATAACTAACATTGATATAATTTGGATTGTGTCTGAATTCATGTTAAACCTCTTATTATTAGGATGTATCGAACCAATATAGCGTCTTTAATTTTAGCATGATAATTGGTTTGCGCCAACAAAATTTATTTTCAAAGTGGTGATTTTAGGTTATTATGAAGTAGATTGCAAAAAAGGAGTCACGACGAAATGGTAAAACAAAAAGTAAAATACGATGATTCCTCGATACAAATATTAGAGGGACTCGACGCTGTTAGAAAACGTCCTGGAATGTACATTGGCTCAACCGATTCCCGAGGCTTGCACCATCTCGTGTATGAAATTGTTGATAACGCGGTTGATGAAGTCTTGGCTGGATATGGTGATGAGATCAATGTCACGATTCACAAGGACAACAGTATCACGGTCAAAGATCATGGCCGAGGAATGCCAGTTGGGATGCATGCTTCTGGCAAACCCACGCCGGAAGTAATTCTGACAATGCTGCACGCCGGTGGAAAATTTGGCCAAGGTGGTTATAAAACTTCCGGCGGACTGCACGGAGTTGGTGCCAGTGTTGTTAACGCATTATCTTCCTCATTGAAGGTTGTCATTGTTAGAGATGGCTACAAGTACGAAGAGGATTTCACCAATGGTGGGCATCCGGTTGGCACTTTGAAAAAAACCCGTAAAACCCGGGAACATAGTGGAACGACCCTCACGTTCAAACCAGATTCAAAGATTTTCACCAGTACCGTTTATAATTTTTCAACCTTGTCAGAACGGCTGCGGGAATCTGCATTTCTGCTTAAAGGGACCAAGATCACGTTAACTGATGAACGTCCTGGTCAAGAGCAAGAAGACGTTTTTCATTATGATGAAGGCATCAAAGAGTTTGTCCAATATTTGAACGAGGACAAACACACGCTTGGTGATGTCATGTTCTTTGATGGCGTTAAATCTGGAGTTGAAGTAGAAGTCGCTGCCCAATACAATGATGGTTATTCAGAAACGATGTTGTCATTTGTTAACAATGTACGTACCAAAGACGGTGGAACCCATGAAGCTGGGTTTCGAAATGCCTGGACTAAGGCATTTAACGACTACGCACGCAAAGTCGGGATGTTAAAAGAAAAGGATAAAAATCTCGAGGGTAGTGATGTCCGCGAGGGACTTTCTGTGGTCTTATCACTTCGAATTCCAGAAGAAATTTTGCAATTTGAAGGCCAAACCAAGGAAAAATTGGGAACCCCAGAAGCCCGAGCAATTGTGGACGGGGTTGTGAGTGAAAAATTAGGCTACTACCTCATGGAAAACGGTGAGTTTGCCCAAACGTTAGTTCATAAAGCATTACGTGCCCGCCAAGCCCGGCAAGCGGCCAGAAAAGCCCGTGATGAAACACGTCACGGTAAGCGTCATAAGAAACAGGAGCGACTGCTGTCCGGGAAACTGACCCCAGCTCAATCTAAAGATTATAGTAAAAACGAATTATTTCTAGTCGAAGGTGATTCTGCCGGCGGTTCCGCCAAACAGGGTCGTGATCGTCGCTACCAAGCAATTTTACCGTTAAGAGGTAAAGTATTAAATACTGAACGGGCCAAATTACCCGAAATCATGAAGAACGAAGAAATCAATACGATGATTTACACGATTGGGGCTGGAGTTGGTGCAGATTTTAATATTGACGATGCCAATTACGATAAGATCATTATCATGACCGATGCCGATGATGACGGTGCCCACATTCAAATCCTCCTGCTGACATTTTTCTATAAATATATGCGACCAATGATTGACAGTGGTCGAGTTTATATTGCTTTACCACCTCTGTATAAGCTCCAAAAGGGTGCCGGAAAGAAAACGAAGATCCAGTATGCCTGGACTAATGAGGAGCTTACCAAGGTTTCCAAACAATTTGGTAAGGGTTATAGCCTACAGCGATTCAAAGGTCTTGGAGAAATGAACGCCGATCAATTGTGGGAGACCACAATGGATCCTAAGACCAGAACCCTGATCCGGGTCCGAATTGACGATGCTGCTTTGGCAGAGCGCCGAGTAACCACACTTATGGGTGACAAAGTGGAGCCTCGCCGGAAATGGATCGAAACGAACGTTAAATTTAACCTCGAAGAAGAGGGCAGTATTTTGGATAACACAACTAATTAAGGGGGAGCGGCTTTGAGTAAAATTGAGAGTTTAACCCTCGAGGATGTCATGGGGGAGCGGTTTAGCCGTTATTCCCGTTCAATCATTCAAGAACGGGCACTACCAGACATTCGCGATGGCTTAAAACCCGTTCAACGACGAATCTTATACGCAATGAATAAGGATGGTAACACCTTCGACAAGGCATTTCGTAAGTCTGCCAAGTCGGTCGGAAACGTGATGGGTAATTTTCATCCTCATGGTGACAGTTCGATTTATGAAGCACTTGTTCGAATGAGTCAGGATTGGAAAGTTCGAGAACCACTCATTCAAATGCATGGCAATAATGGATCGATGGATGGTGATCCGCCTGCAGCCATGCGATACACTGAAGCACGGTTAAGTAAAATATCGAGTGAAATGCTTCGGGATATTGACAAAGATACGGTCGATTGGGTATTGAACTTTGACGATACTGAATATGAACCAACTGTGTTACCGTCAAGATTTCCAAACTTATTGGTGAACGGTTCTACTGGAATCTCAGCTGGTTATGCAACGGATATTCCCCCGCATAATTTAGGTGAAGTGATCGATGCCATTTTGTATCTTCAAAAGCATCCAGATGCAACATTGGATGATCTGATGCAGTTTGTGAAGGGACCCGATTTCCCAACGGGCGCAATTGTCCAAGGAATTGACGGCATTAAGAAAGCCTACGAAACTGGCCACGGAAAAATCATGGTTCGTTCGCGAACATCAATCGAGCCATTAAAGGGTAATAAATCGCAGATTGTAATCACTGAAATCCCTTATGAAGTCAATAAAGCCCAGTTGGTCAAACGGATGGACGAAATTCGCCTCAATAAGAAGATCGAAGGAATTGCGGAAGTTCGCGATCAAAGTGATCGCAATGGTTTAAGCATTGTGGTTGAGTTGAAACGCGATGTTGATTCAACCGGAATCCTGAATTATCTGTTTAAAAATACGGATCTACAGGTTTCATACAATTTCAACATGGTTGCCATCGATCACATGAGGCCGGAACGACTGTCTCTCAAGCGGATTCTGACATCATATTTAGAATTTCAGCAACAGGTCATTGAAAAACGGACGACCTTTAATCTCAAGAAGGCTCAGGAACGTCAACACATTGTTCTCGGTTTAATTAAGGCCCTTTCAATCTTGGATAAAGTCATTAAAACGATCCGAGCAAGTAAAAATCGAAAAGATGCTCGGGATAATTTAGTGAAGGAATACGATTTTTCCGAAAAACAAGCTGACGCAATTGTGGCATTACAACTTTATCGGTTGACTAATACCGATGTTACCCAGCTTGAAAATGAATCCAAACAGCTTTCCGAACAAATCGCTGAATTTGAAAAAATTCTCAATAATCCAACCGAACTCAATCGGGTTCTATCAAAAGAATTACGTCAACTGGCTAAAACCTATCGAAATCCCCGCAGGACAGAGATTCAAAGCCAAGTTTCCAATATTAAGATTAATACGGACGTCCTGATCCCTGATGAGGACGTGGTTGTCATGGTCAGTCATGATGGGTATATCAAACGAAGCAGTATTCGTTCATATAAAGCCTCGACAAGTGAAAGTGGCCTCAAAGACGAAGATTATCCGATCTTCATGGAACAGCTCAATGCTCGGGATCACTTGTTCATGTTCACCAGTAAGGGTAATTTGATCTATCGACCCGTTTATGAAATTGCTGACGTTAAGTGGAAAGATACTGGCGAACATATTTCACAAACGATCGGTTTAGACAATGATGAAGAAATTATTGGGACCTTTGCCTTCAATTCGTTAAAGGAACCCGGTAACTTCTTGATTACAACCGACGAAGGCCACATTAAGCAAACTGCATTTGCGGACTTGAAGCCTGGGCGAACCTACAAAAAGCATGCTTATATGTACGAGAAGTTAAAGAATGCCGATTCGCGAGTTGTTTCTGTAGATTATCTTTCAGATCCAGAGGAAGCTGGGCAGTTATTATTGATTTCCAAGAACGGCCTGGCACTCAGATACACGCTTCCGGAAGTACCGGTTAACGGTTCAAGGACAACCGGGGTTAAATCGATGGACCTTCGTGGTGATGATAAGGTGATTAACCTTCAATTGGTTAATGAAGACAGTATTGTGGCCATTGTGACTCAGCGAGGTGCCTTCAAGAAGTTGGCTGTGAAAGAAATTCCTGTGACTTCACGGGCTCGTAAAGGGGTAATGATTCTCCGCGAACTCAAGAGCAATTCACATCGGGTAATCGACTTTGAAACGATCGCCGATGAACATTCACCATTGGAAATTTTGACCGATCGCAAACGGGTTCATGACATTTTGCCAAGCGAATTCTCAATCGGCGGCCGTTATTCGAACGGTTCGTTTGTGGTGGATGTCGAAACTGAAGGGGTTCCAACAAAAATTCGGCAAAAACCATCAGAAATTTCTATCAATTAATTAAATTTATCTCATGTTAGGTTATATTGATTGAAAGTATTTTCAATTCGAATTATTATTAATGGTAACCGTTAAGTATTAATTATCTAATGGTCAGTATTGGCCTATTAAGGAGAGACTGAATGAAAACCACTCAGGAAAATATTTTTTCATCAAAAACTTTAACGTACTTCCTCCAACTAACCGATACCATGAACTATACTCAAGCAGCTCAGATCTTGGGAATTACCCAACCTGCATTAACACAACAAATTAAAAAGCTTGAGCGGACTGTTGGAACACCATTATTTTACTCGGTGGGTAAAAAATTGCGGCTAACTGATGCCGGCTATATCATGCTTAAAACAACCCATCAGATTTATGACCTGTTGAACGATGCAACCGACGAAATTCAACAAGCAACCAGTTCAACAACTGGTCAAATTAACTTAGGGATCTTAGCTTCCATTGAAACCAAAGTCTTTGAGGATTTTGCGCTCGACTTATACAAAGAGAATCCCGATCTTGAAGTTAACTTCCATATGTTGACTCGCAAGGAAATTTGGGAAAGTTTGGAAAACAACCGAATCGATTTGGCCATCATGTATTTGCCTGATGAATCGATTAAGAACTGGAAACCATACAGTTCGAAGAAGATTATTTCAGATGATTTATTGTTTATTCATCACAATCCAAAATTTGCCGATAAGAAAAAGATTCGCTTAAAGTATTCAGGTGACCGTCCGTGGGTGATGTATCCTGAAGACTATTATTTGAACCAGACGTTGCGGGAAACCTTCAAGAACCAAATGGTTGATTTTCCACAAACGGCCGCAAGATATACGATGCCGGAACAAATTTTGAAATTTGCGATTAATACTCACACCAATACAGCATTGCCGAAGTCATTCTTACTCAACCTTGATTTAAACAAGATGACTGACGATGATATCTGGGTTACTGAGTTTGATCCAAAGATCCGATTTGATTTAAAATTTGTTTACCGAAAAAATAAGAATGAAATTCCTCGAATTGGTCGATTCTTAACTAAATTTGATGAATATCTCGCCAAGAAAGATTATTTATCTCGCCTGGCAAAATAAATAAAATTATTTTAAAGGAGATCATATTAATGAGTAAAGAATTAGTTTTTGGTCACCAAAGTCCTGATACTGACGCGATTGTTGCTGCTAAAGCATATTCTTATTTGCAAAACCAGTTAGGCTACGATACGGAAGCCGTTGCCCTCGGCGAACCGAATGCCGAAACTGTCTTTGTATTGAATTACTTCGACGAGCCAACACCACGCATCATCAAAACCGCTAAAAATGAAGTTGATTCTGTTATGTTGGTTGATCATAATGAGTTCCAACAAAGTGTGAGTGATATCAAAGATTTGACCATCACGCACGTTGTTGATCACCATCGAATTTCCAACTTCCAAACGGATCAACCATTGTATTATCGGGCAGAACCAGTTGGCTGTTGCAGCACGATCATTACCAAAATGTTTGATGAAAACAAGATTGACATCCCGGTTCAATTAGCTGGTTTGATGTTATCAGCGATTATTTCTGATACCTTGTTGCTGAAGTCACCAACCACGACGGATGAAGATCGAATTGTCGTGAAGACATTGGCTAAGATCGCTGATATCGATTATGAAAAGTATGGGATTGAAATGCTTAAAGCAGGGACAAACGTTGCTGCCAAGAGTGACCAAGAATTAATTGATTCTGATGCTAAGTCATTCACAATGGGTGGCAAGAGCGTTCGAATTGATCAAATTAACGTTGTTGAATTTAGTGACATCGACAAACGTCAAGAAGACATCAAAAAGGCGATGAAGGCAGAGGCTGCCGACAAGGGTTATGATTTATTCCTCGTTCTGGTCACCAACGTCTTGAATAGTGACTCAAGAATGATCGTCATTGGTGATCCCGTTGATGCTGTTGAGAAGGCCTTTAATAGCAAGCTCAGCAAGGATGCAACTTTATCATTGCCAGGGGTTGTTTCGCGTAAGAAGCAGGTTGTCCCACCATTAAATGATGCTTTAAACTAATTTAACCTGAATAGCCGGACCCGATGCATGGGCTGCGGCTATTTTTGTTTACTTTGTCTGAAAATACTTCTATACTAAACGTTAGGTTGTGCACAATTTATATACCGGAAGTCGGTATTCTCACTATTTTAATGGAGGACTCTAATGGATAAAAATGAGCTCAAAAACCACTTAACCCCTGAACAATATGCCGTGACACAAGAAAAGGGAACTGAAGCCCCATTTTCGGGTCAATATGACGATTTCTACCAGGATGGCATCTACGTTGACGTTGTCAGCGGAGAACCTTTATTTTCATCCACTGATAAGTATGATGCGGGCTGTGGTTGGCCATCCTTCACAAAACCAATTGATGAGTCGACTGTGAAGCGCCATTTGGATACGTCGCACGGCATGATTCGCGAAGAAGTTACCAGTAAGGATGCCAATTCTCATCTTGGGCACGTCTTTCCTGACGGGCCCAAAGAAACCGGCGGACAACGTTTTTGCATTAATTCTGCTGCATTAAAGTTTATTCCGGTTGAAAAACTTACTGAATCAGGATATGGTAAATATACGACATTATTTAAATGAGGTGAAATCCATGGAAGATACAGCGATTTTTGCTGGTGGTTGCTTCTGGTGTATGGTAAAATCATTTGATACCATGCCCGGAATCGACAAGGTCATTTCAGGTTATACAGGTGGACATGTGCCCAACCCAACTTATGAGCAGGTCAGCAGTCATACCACCGGCCATACTGAGGCAGTTAAGATCATTTTTGATCCCGAAAAGATTAGTTACAAACAATTAGTTGATATTTATTGGCACCAGACTGATCCAACAGATGCAATGGGTCAGTTTCAAGATCGGGGTGACAATTATCGCCCAGTGATTTTTGTTAAAGATGACGAACAGCGACAGATCGCTGAAGCATCTAAAAAAGCATTGGCAGAAAGTAATCAATTTGATGACCCAATCGTGACCCAAATAGAAGATGCAAAACCATTTTATCCTGCAGAAGAAGAACACCAACAGTTTTACAAAAAGAATCCGTTACGCTTCCAAATGGAAGAAATGGGCGGACGAGAGAAGTTTATTAAACAGAATTGGCAAAAATAAAGGTTTGAGGCAGCTAACCACCACACTTGACGTGATTGGTTAGCCGTTTTTTACATAAATCTCGAAGATTCAATGAACAATCAAGCATCATCTGAAAGGCGGTATTGTCCATGATTACCTGGTCCCAAAAACGAATTCAAGCATTCCAAAAGACTTTACTTGATTGGTATGATCATCACAAACGAGATCTTCCTTGGCGCAAAGATCATGATCCTTATCATATCTGGATATCAGAAATCATGCTTCAACAAACTCAGGTTCAGACGGTCATTCCTTATTATTTAAAATTCATGAAGCAATTTCCAACTGTCCAGTCACTGGCAACCGCCGATGAAGCAAAGTTAATGAAAGCTTGGGAAGGCTTAGGGTATTACAGTCGTGCCAGGAATTTGCAAAGAGCGGCCCGCCAGCTGGTGGATGATTATCAGGGGAAGTGGCCAACAACTGTTGGTGGGCTTCAAGAATTGAGTGGCATCGGCCCATATACCGCTGGCGCAATTGCTAGTATTGCATTTAACCGACCGGTTGCCGCTGTTGATGGGAATGCATTTCGCGTTTTTGCCCGGCTGTTAGAAATTGACGATGATGTTGCAAAACCGCAAACTCGGAAAGTCTTTGAAAAGATCATTAACCAAATTATTTCAAAAGATCGGCCTGGCGACTTTAATCAGGCAATCATGGACTTAGGCGCAAGTTACATGACTGCAACAAACTATGATACAAGTCAGTCACCGGTCAGAGCATTCAATCAAGCGTACATAGATGGGATTGAATCCCAATATCCTGTCAAGACAAAGAAAAAAAGACCAATCCCAGTCGATTACTTTGGATTGGTGATTCATTCCACAAAGGGTTACTTATTTGAACAACGACCAGCCAAAGGAATCCTAGCTGGCTTCTGGATGTTTCCACTAATTGACCAACAGGAATTAATAAATGATCAACCGACTTCAAAGCAGGTCTTAATCCAACGATTGCAGGACAAACTTGCGGCAGATTACCAACTTCAGGTCAGTTTATCAGAAATTGATCATCAGCCGGTCAGTCACACATTTACCCATCAAAAGTGGCAGATCACATTGCTATCAGGAGAGTTACCAGCAGATTCCGACCTGAGTTTTTTCCCTGGCAAATGGATTCCAGCTGCTGATTTTGAAGCGATGACTTTTTCCAAAGTGCAATCAAAAATGTGGTTGAAGTACGAAAAATCAGTTAAAACCCTATAGAAACGCTCGAGCATCACCTGTTAGTGATCCCGATGCAATTCATCAAGGGCAGCTTTTTGCTTGGTATCAATAATGTGAGTATAAAGCCCAGTTGCCTTTGTTGAAGTTTGGCCCAGTTGAGTTGCAACCAAGTGCTCATTGTTTGTTTCAAGGTAAAGCTTGGATGCTAACGTATGTCTTAATTTGTGGGGAGTGATTCTCACATGGTTAAATGCCTGTGAGTACTTTGCGACTAATAACTCGACCGTGGCTGTGGAAATCCGACGCGGATAGTGCTCCCCCTTTGTAAGAAAGAGGGCAGGGGTGGCCTTTGTTGCGAGGTAACGATTAGTGCGAATCGATAAATATGGCTCAATATAAGGTAACACCCAGTCTGCAATTGGCACGGCATCTCGTTTGCCGCCTTTACGAATAACTGAAATAATTGCTTTCTTTAAGTTTAAATCACTCAGATTTGAATTCGTTAATTCTGACACTCGAATGCCGGTTCCCAGCATTAAAGCATTGATCGCCACATCACGTTCACGGTCGCGTTCATACATCTTCAGCAGTCGTTTGCCGCGGAGTTGTTTGGGATAGCGATTTTGAATGAAATCCAGATAATCAACATCCGTGTGGCCAAGCATCAACTTGTCTTTAATATTATGGGCACGAGTCTGGTAGGTTTCACTATCTGGTACTAAAGCAATCTTTTTCATGACATTTCTATAAAAATAAGGCTCACCATTCTCATTTTCAGATTCCTCTGTTAAGTAGCGAAAAAGGGCACTCAGCGCATTTAGAGAGCGGTTAATTGTCTGATGAGAAAGTGTTCCCTGAGGTTTGTTAGCACTTTGTTTGCCACGATTCAGCAAAAATGCCTTATAAAGCTCCATATCTTGTTTTGAAAGATGTTCCAACTCAGTAAGGGAAATGTTATTAATGGCAGAAGCGTTCGTAATATTCGTATCAATCATCCAAGTAAAAAATCGCTTAAATTCATTGAGATATTGGTAGAGGGTAGCTGGTGACAGTGGAACGGTGGACTTTTCAAGATAGTAATCCTGAACGTAAGATGGCATTAGTTGACTGAGTTGTTCGTTATTGGAAATATAATTTTCTTTTTTCATGTAAAATCACCTTAAAATAAGCATTAATCAATTCGAAATATGGTTAAAAATTAAGAGGTACCTACTTTTGTTGAGATAGATAACTTAATAAAATATTGGTTTTATTAAGTTATATTTTACCATATAATTGTTCTCAGATCCTTAAAAACAAGAGGAAATTAGTAACAGTCCAGGATAATTCTCTGACGCAATTCGGTGTGAAATAAGCGTATTTTCCGTTAAGCTGTTTTAAAATGGCTTAGCTCAGAAAACCATCAAGCGAGGCGTATTTACACAACTCCTTAGAAAGATCATATTAACTGTTTTGCGGAATGGATCAGAATTTGTAAGTGATTAAGTAATACAGAAGTCTTAATTTTAAGTAACAGGATATCGCAAAAAACAGCACTATGAATCTTCAAAATAACTTTGCGAATCTCGAGCCATACTAGTGAAGAATGACAACACTAAGCTCTCAAGGCTGTTAAACTGTATTTTACCAAATATCGTGTTAAGGAAACGTGTTGAGCGTCATGCTTTAACAATGAAGACAGATAATTGATCAACTAGTTTTTGTGAACTTTGCTGAGTCTGCAGCTGACTTTCTGTAAGTCTTAACAATTGAGAATGTGACGTTTAACCAGTTTAATGGAAAGACAGATATGATCAAATAACTGCTAAGTAGAAATGAATGATTTGGCCTGTATCGGCCATATTTTTTAAATTTAACTACTTCGTATAATATATATTATGTAAAGTAGAAAATGTAAAAAGCCAATCAAAAGGCTCACCTATTGTCTGACTGGCTTCACTTTTTGGAATTAAACTAACTCAATTCATCTTTAAACAAATTAAACGTATCAATCAACTGTTTGGTCTCTTTTACGTCATGAACCCGAATGACCCGACCGCCAAGTTGTATCATAAAGGATTCAAACAGCAACGTCGGAATTAAGCGATCAGATAATTCCAAGTCGAATAATCGCTTTGCAAAACTCTTTCTGGAAATGGCAATCATCACTGGCGTGTTAAAACTTGCAAACCGTTTTGTCGCTTTCATTTTGATGGTATCAAATTCTAATGTATTGTGATTAGAGAAACCAACACCAGGATCAATCACAATTTCCGACTTCCTCAGACCAACTTCTTGAAGTCGCTTGATAGAATCTTGGAAAAAATCTGTCATTGTTTTGACTAAGGTGTCCGGTTGCTCGTCGAAGTTTCGGCCATTGAACATGATGACAACTGATGGATGATATTGCTGAACCAATTGGAGCTTTTTATTGGAATTAAAACCATCAATGTCATTAATGATCTGAATACCAGATTTTAATCCACGTTCGATTACTTCATTTGTATTTGAATCTAGTGCCAACACAATCTTAGGAAATTTTCGCTGAATGGCCGTCAAATAAGGTTCGATTCTCCCCCATTCTTCATCTGCACTAATATCATCAAAGTGTGGTTTGGAAGATTTGCCACCAAGTTCAAAAATCGAAGCGCCATACCCGATCTCTGTTTCGATTCGATCCAATACCTTACCAACACTTGAATTTACCCCACCATCATAAAAGGAATCCGGGGTTAAATTCAAAATGGAATAAATGATTGGCGATTTTGTCAGATTGAAGTCAAAGTTACTGCCTGTAAAGTGATGATCAACTTGTTTTGTCATGGATGTTATCCTCCAAACTTTTGATGTAAGTTCTGATTGGGTTTAACAAATAAAAGGAACCGACGACTAAATCTAATGAGCCACTTTGGATTTTAGCAGCATTAATGGCATCAATTGGATCTTTAATCACTGGGTATTTGATGTGCGTTGTGTTATAAAACGTTTGCTGTAATTGCTCGCCTGATAATTTTCTAGAATCATTGGCTGGTTCAGAGATAATGAAAGTGGCATGTTTGATCCTTGACAATTGATCGACTGAATCCTGATAATCTTTATCTTTTAAAAAACCAACAACGATGACTTTTTTTAAGCTTTCAAAATTTGTATTGACACTGTCGACGAATGATTTAATGCCGTCTAAATTATGTGCCCCGTCAACAATTATCATTGGTGACTCATTGATCGTTTCAAAACGACCTGGAATGTTTATTTGGCTCAAGGAGCGTTCCAATATTTCGTCAATCGTTAATGGTGTTTTGGCCGATTGATAGAAATTAATCAACCAGGTTAAAACTGTTCGAAGGTTTTCGAGTTGGTAATCAGCTATTAAGCCAAATTTAAATGTCCCAGCAAATTCTGTCGTTTGATAATTGATGATGAGTTGACTATTCAATTTTTGATATTTGACATGGACAAAGCGACCAACATCAATCACTTTAGCACCCTTGGACCTGGCTTCTTCGCGAATGATCCGGTTAACAGTATCAGAATGTTGCGGCGCAATAATGGTTGTATTGCCAGGTCGAATGATCTTCGACTTGGTTGTGGTAATTTCTTCAATCGTGCTACCCAAAATGCCAACGTGATCCAAACCAATTTCTGTAAAAATTGAATATTGAGTTGTGGTGACGGCGTTAGTTGCATCTAATTCACCACCTAGGCCGCATTCAAGGACCACATAATCAACTGACTGGTTAGAAAAATACAGCATCGCAATGAGGAACAATGCTTCAAAATCAGACAATTCATCATCTGCAAACTGCGGTGTAGCCATCATATTTTTCACTAAACCAGTTAATCCAGCCAATTGGGATTGGCTAATTGAATGACCGTTAATTTGGATGCTATTTGTTTGATCACCAATGAAAGGACTAGTGAATAACCCCACCTTTTGGTCCATGGTTTCCAAACAAGCGGCAATCATCATGGAGGTTGACCCTTTGCCATTGGTCCCACAAACGTGGATGATTGAAAAATCCTGATCCGGATTTCCAAGTTTCGTTAGGATTCGCTTCAGAAGCGCAATCCGATCACCTTGATCGTATAAAAAAGAAGCAAATTTTGTGTCTGCCATTTTAGTTCGCCTCAATTGAGCTCAAAAATTCGTTTTGCAGTGGTACGTTACCATCAAAATCACCATCAAACCGGACTGTTCTTGTTGTTGAACCAGATTTCTTAACGCCTCGCATTTCAACACACATGTGGCGGGCATCAATCACGACTGCGACTCCTTTAGGTGACAAAATTTGATTCAGTTGATCAACAATATCATCCGTTACTTGTTCTTGCAATGTTAACTTGTGTGATACAAAATCAACTAGTCTGGGGATTTTACTCAGTCCAATAATGGTTCCGTTATTTGGAATGTAAGCCACATTAACGGTTCCAAAAAATGGCATCAGGTGATGCTCACACATTGAATAAAATGGAATGTGGTTCATGATCACCATTTTAGACTTGCCAGATTCTTCAGAATGGAACAATTTATAATCTGAAAAATCTTTCAATCCGACTGAAGAAAAGATTTCGCTATACATACGACTCACCCGATTAGGTGTTTCAACGAGCCCATCACGTTGTGGATCGTCTCCAATCGCTGCCAGAATATCGGTAATTGCTTTTTCAATGGTATCTTGACTATTATCAGTATCTGGAACTTTGGTTAATCGTTGCTCTTGGGAATCAAGCTTTGAAATAGCTGTATTGATTTGTTCGTAGTACGGGAATGTCCGTTGGATTAACTGCTTAACTGGAACAAGCACAAATTTTCGGTTAAACGTTTCTGGGTGAGGAATCTGTAAATCGTCACTATTGATCACTTGGTTTCCATAAAAGATAATATCAATATCTAACGTCCGGGGGCCCCAATGAACTTTTCGTGTTCGCCGAAGACTCTTTTCGATGGCGTGAATCACATTTAATAATGATTCTGGATCAAGATTAGTGGTGATTTTCACTGCCGTATTAATAAACGATCGCTGAGAAACATTACCAACCGGTGACGTTTCATAGAAGCTTGCGACATCGTCAATGATAATTTGGGAATTATTGCCAAGCATTTGAATCGCGCTATTAATATAACGTTGCCGATTACCAATATTGCTCCCCAGACTTAAGTAAACTTCTTCCATCATTCATCCTCCATTTCAATTTCGACACTGTCTAGGACACCATCAATCGGCAGCCCAAGTTTTCTGATTCTAACAGTTGTTTTCCCGATTCGGGGATCCAATGCCTTAATTTGGGTGATGATCATCTGAGCCAGAGTTTCGATTAGTTTAACGTGATGATTAGTGACAATGGTTTGCACCTTTTGATAAAAGTCGCCGTAAGAAACAGTCGTTGACAAATCATCATGCTTGGGATCCGCCTCAATTTGGGTAATTAAATCAATCTGAAGTGATTGCCCCACCACCTGTTCCTCTGGTAAAACACCAATATGTGCATGAAACGCCATATTATTTAACTTAATTGTGTACATAATTCGACTCCTTTTTGACAAATATCATAGGACAAAAAGACGGCCCACAAGTACAACGTTAAACGTGTACTGCGTGTCGTCACAGTGATCAATTTAAGAGGCGATTTTTAATCATCTCAAATGATTTTGAATTCATAATGAAGTATAAAATTGCGATTTCAATTGGAGTGATAATAACTTCCTTCAATGTTCTCATTGGTAGCAACCCGAAGAAAGGCGTTTTGTATAGAACCGTTAGCCAAAATGTATTCAAAACCGCATTCACAAGGACAGCAATAATCAGTTGAGACACAATAACGCGTTTCCAAGTGATTTCCTTGTTATAGAAGAAGAAACCATAAATGGCCGCTCCCAAAATAGCAGAAACCGTGAAACCCGGAAAGTATGGACTGCCAGAAATAAGCGTCCCAATAATATCACCCAATGCAGCAGTCGTCGAAGACCACAGTGGTCCATATAAGTAACTGGTGATTGCAACTACGATAAAGCCAAAGCTCAGTCTCATAAATTGGGTTCCAACCGTAAATCGACCCAGTATCAGTGCAAGTGCCATTAAGACACCTAACACGACAACATCTAATGTTCTGAGCTTCCTAAAACCTAGTGATAATGACTTCATAATGCTGACATCTCCTCTAAAGGAGCTCACCACTATTTAGAATGTCTAAATAAGCTGGTGAATGCGGAAACAACACCGCAGTTAAAGAACAAGTCGAAGCTCTTTAGCTTTCGTTCGAAGTTCACATTCCGTTCCTTCGACACTTAACGCATTGAATCCTACCCCAATATTTAATTATGTAACTATTAAAGCTTATCATATTCAAATAAAAAAGCAATCACTTAGCCGGATTTTACCGAACATTTAGTGATTGTTTCAAATGATTGTTTCGTTTTTATAATTGATCCTGATCGAAATCACGAAGCCATGCAAGTGCCAGTGCTTTATCTCCCAGATGGGTTCCGATGGTGGGTCCAAAATAACTTTGTTCAATTTTCATATCCGGATAAAGTTCGTGAATTTTGTTTGCCCATTCATTTCCGGCTTTAGGATCATTCCCATTGATTACAAGAGCACGCAACGGATAAGTCGTCCGCTGTTGCGCCTGTGCAAATAACTCTTCAACCCTCTTGAGCGCTTTTTTTCGCGATCGAATTTTTTCGAAGGCGACAATTTCATTGCTCTTATCGTCAAACGTGAGTAATGGCTTAATTTTCAGGATTCCCCCAATAAATGCGGATGCATTAGATAAGCGTCCACCACGGACAAGGTTCTGAAGATCATCAACCACAAACAATTCGTCGATTGTTGACCTTAAATCATCCAAATAATGGATAATCTGTTCAGGAGTCCTGCCCAGAGTAGCCATTTTACTAGCTTGAATCGCAAGATACCCCATCAGCTTGACAGTAATCTTAGAATCATATGGAATCACCCTAATATTATCGATCGATGGCGCCACTTGTTCCAACGAATTATAAAAACCCGATATTGTGCTGGCTAAATGAATACTAATAACAGTATCATAGCCTTCATCCGCTAATTTCTCATAAAGTTCAATCATTTCACCAACTGGTGGTTGAGAGGTACTTGGAAAGGAGTGAGACGTTTTCAATTTTTCATAGAAGGCCTCAGTGGTGATGTCGTCGCCCTCCTTGTACTCCTTACCATCAATAATGACTGGAATTGGAACCACTGTTATATGGTATTTTTGTTGTTCTGCTTCAGTAAGGTACGCAGTACTATCAGTTACAATAGCAATCTTCATTCAATCCACCTGCTCATAATTATATTCTGCCAAGACTTTGTTCCAACCGATTGATCAAAATCTTCAGTAGATTCTTCTCTTCATCGGTCCAGTGACTAAAAATTCGATCTGTAAGAGCATTGAGCTTGGTTTTGACGTATGTACTTGATTCGATCCCTTTATGGGTAACATTATATATCAATTGACGTTTATCCTTACCCACAGCTGTCTTTTCTAACATGTCTTTTTCAACGAGGCGCTTTAACTGGCGGGACAAGGTTGAAATGTCCAGTTGGGTCGTTGCCGACAAAGCTTCTTGAGTAGTATGGCCATCAATGACCTGATCTAGTAACTTCCATTCCGAAATTGTGAGCCCCGTTGCTTTGGTGATCGCAAATAATTGTGCTTTATGGTTTTTGGCAGCAGAATTAAGTGCTGGAAGAATATCCTTCATGATGACAATACCTCCGAAAAAATAGTATACGCTAAATAATTATGACTTACAAATGAACAACAGGTTTCGCATCAAGGCGTGAAGTGCGCTATACTAATAGATGCTACCTATATGAAAGTGAGTGATAAGATGTCATTTGATGGTTCTTTTACCCATTCCATGAGAAACGAATTAGCTTCAATTTTGAAGACTGGAAGGGTAAGCAAAATAAATCAACCCTATCCAAATGAATTAATATTAACAATCCGTGCCCAAAGTAAAAATCAACAATTATTGCTGTCTGCTAACCCGACCTATGCACGGGTTCAATTAACTAAAATTCCCTATTCAAATCCAAGTGTTCCAAGTAATTTTACGATGATCATGAGAAAACACCTGAGTGGTGCAATTTTGACCGATGTTCAGCAATTAGACAACGATCGGGTCCTCAAATTTCTGTTCACCTCAAGAAATGAACTCGGGGATCAAACCGAACTGTGTTTAAATGTCGAAATTATGGCCAGACACAGTAACATTATTTTAGTTGATCAAAAAACCAGCAAGGTCATCGATGCCATTAAGCATGTTGGTTCAGATGTCAACCGCTATCGGATTTTGCTACCAGGAGCAACTTACATTAATCCACCAAAGCAAGACGTACAAAATCCATTTACAAAGACAAGCTTTACTGATATTGATCAATTAATTGAAGAATTTCCAAATGTTCAGGTTCTCGCAGATAATGTTCGCAAAATGATTCAGGGATTGGGTAAAGACACGTCCTTGGCACTAGCAAGTTATTTGCACAAATCTGATCAAACGGAAACTAATTTCAAGAACTTTTTTAGTCAATTTGATGAGCCAAAGCCGACGTTGAGCAATATTGCTAATAACAAACTTAATTTTACCGCATTTCCGTATCCAGATACAGCAAAAAATACTTTTTATTCGACGCTTAGCGAATTACTAGATGCCTATTACGCAGAAAAAGCGCAACGGGATCGAGTTCGTGAGCAAGGAGCCGTTTTAATTCAAGTCGTTAAAAAACAGCTCAAGAAAAATCGAACGAAGCTCAAGCGACTGACTCGGGACATGGCCGAAACTGAGAATGCAGATGCGTTCAAAATTAAAGGTGAAATCTTAACGACGTATCTCAACAAAATCCAACGGGGAATGCAAACAATTGAGCTTCCCAACTATTATGACAATAACGCTATGATCTCAATTAGCCTTTCAAACCAATTGTCTCCTTCAGAAAATGCCCAGCGTTATTTTAAAAAGTATCAAAAATTAAAGAACGCTGTTAAATATTTGAACGAACAGATGAAGTTAACGCAACAAGAAATTGATTACTTTGAAAATATTCAGTCTCAGATTGAATTGGCTAAACCAGAAGACTTAATAGATATTCGCTACGAATTAGAACAGGGCCACTATCTTCGGGATCATGAGCAACATGGTAAAAAGAAAAAAGCTAAGCGCCAAAAGATTAACAAACCAGAGGAATTTGTTTCAACTGATGGTACCGAAATTCTCGTCGGGAAAAATAATCTCCAAAACGAACGTTTGACCATGCATACTGCTGATAAACGGGAGACATGGCTTCATACGAAGAATATTCCCGGCTCTCATGTGATTGTGCGAAGTTTTAATCCATCCGAACAAACCTTGACCGAGGCAGCCAATTTGGCAGCATATTTCTCAAAAGCTCGTAACTCAGCTAAGGTCCCTGTAGATTATACAAAGGTTAAGCATATTAGAAAGCCGAATGGCGCAAAACCCGGCTTCGTTATTTATGATAGTCAGCAAACGCTATTCATTGATCCTTCAGAAGACATCGTTAATAAACTTAGAAAATAGTTCATGATAAAATAGTGGCTAAACCAGGCAAGTAGAAGTCTGGTTTAGCCACTATTTGTTATATACAATTTATTGACTATTCAAAGTTTTTAAATGATAAAGATGCGCCAACTTCCTGTTTCGTGGTTCCCTCTTGGCGATTAGACTGGAGCTCTTTAAATGGGAACTTGGCAGTCATAATTGAATAACGCTTATGCTCAGCTGGTCGTAACTGTTCCCGCAAAGATTCCATATCAAGCAATCCAAGATACTTTCTAACTAATACATTAATCCAGTTAACCCCTGTCGTCTTAGTCAAAAAGGCTGTTTCAGTGATTCGAACGGGCCGAATCCCTGTGCATGTGTACTCAGATCCTGATTGATCAAATAATACTTGTACGAGACCTTGCCATTCAGTGGGATCCACCGAACTAATCGCCTGCTTAATCAATGGCTGTTCATCAGTTTCCCAATGACTCATGGGTTCTTGATAATCGTTAATATGATGGAGATCCAGCCGATTGTTATGGTTGAAAAACGAAAGCGTCGTAACAGGAATGATTTCGTCGTCCTGAATAAACAAATCAACTGCCGCTGTGGCTTCTTGTTCCTTGTATACGGCAACTTTTTGATCTGGCGGTAAAACGACCACATTCAAGCCAGTGAATTGTTTTAACTGTTTTGAAAGATAATGCCGATTCCCTGGTAGGAAAACTACATCAGGCTGATCAACATTAATAATATTCAAAATATTTCCCAATTGGATCGGCTCAATGTATTGCTTATCACTTAACTGAGGTGTAAGTGAAACTGCATTGGGATTGGTATTCATAATGATTGTTTTGTAGCCGGCTTTTTTAAGCGATGTAAGGATTTGAGTCGTGTAATAATCAGCTGCAGAATTGGGTCCTAACTGATTGCCACCTCTTCCAATTACTAAGGCTGTTTTGCCGGAAAATGGTTGACTTTCATTTTCAAGTTCATAGCTGCTGTAAAAAATATTGGTTGCTTCTATGAATTCCCCAGCACTTGGTTCGATTTCTTTATAAGTCACTGGTTGCTTGGTATTTCGATTCATTCGAGTGATTTCAGAAATGTTTACATTCCATAGCTCGGCTAGCATGCCATCACCAAAACCGTATTTGTGACCAACCTGAACCGAATGCGGCGACATTGGGTTATTAATCACATAGTCCTGGGCCCGTAACAATTGATTGAGCTTATAGAAATAAAAACGATCAATTCGGGTCAGTTCAGATAACTCGTCAACTGAGAAGCCTCTTCTTAGTGCTTCCATTAAGATCAATATTCTGCTGGCCAACGGGTGAATTAATTGATTGATCACATCATCGTCATCAACTTTAGACACACTCGGAAGAATATCCCTCGGTGAAAATTGGGAGCTATGCATGGACTTGATAATTGCTTCTTCAACGGTTCTGCCAATCCCGATTGTCGACCCTACCGATTTCATCAGGGTATTGAGATGTTGATCAACGTCATTGATATCCCGAAATGGCCAGAGTGGAATTCTAACCAATACGTGATCCATCGTTGGTTCCATGAATGGAAGATATTTGCTATATTTCGTTGGCAGTTTAATCTCTGTGAAAGTATAGCCTAATTCCAAAAAGCTTGAAACGTAAGTCAATGGATAACCGGTTGCCTTAGCTGCCAACAAAGTATTTCGAGTAAAAAAAGGGCTAACTTTGGTAACAAAATAATTTGAATCGGTTCTACTCTGGGCAAATTGGACATGACAAGTTCCCGTCACATTAAGCGCGTCCATAATTCGAAAAGTAGCCGTTCGCAGTGCCTGATATTCTTCGTTAATTAATGTCTGGGTTGGGGCAAAAATGATTGAATCACCAGAATGAATTCCAATTGGATCCATGTCTTCCAAACCAGTAATCAACATTTTGTTCCCGTTGGTATCCCGGACACCAACCATTTCAATTTCTTTATAGCCAACAATACTTTGTTCAATCGAACAGCGTTTAATATAAGTTCGTTTAAAGCTCACGTCTAGGGCATCTTCTAGTTCATCGGTATTGTTACAAATGAACCGGCTGGTATCATGGCTAGCTGAAATTGGCTTTACAATAACCGGGAAACCGACTTCGCGGACAAAATCCATTGCTTCACTATCGTCAGCGACAATTTTGGAAGCAATCACTTTCTCACTGATTTCGGTCAGCAAATCTCGTAATTTCTGATTATCGATGACTTTGCGCAAATCTGCTGGCTTAATGCCAAGCAATGTCACGTTATTGGCGCTTAACACGCCACTTTCTGACAACTGCCAGGCAATTTGCATTGCATTTAAACCACCCGTCGTGGCCATAATTGCATCCGGCTGTTCCTTCTCAATAATGTTCACAACATTTTTGAAATTGACCTGCTGAACATAAACGTTGGCAGGCTGAATCTCTTCACTAGTAACCGAGAACGGGTTATCATCGACATAAATAATTTGAGCACCCGTTTTTCGCAGGGCAATTAATCGCTCAAAAGCGGCCGCGTCGAGCTCATTTTCGTGACCAATACTTGTTGGGCCACCACCTAGTAATAGGACTTTATTAATATCTATTGCCATTGTCGACCCTTCTTCTTTCCATTATTTCCGTGAAGTCATCAAACAAGCCAACACTATCTTTAGGTCCCGGTGCCCCATCAGGTGAAAATTGAACTGAAAAGGCCGGAAAATCACGGTGACGAAGCCCCTGAACCGTACCATTAACTAAATCAATGTGGGTAATAAATAATTTCGCGTGATCAATTGACTTGGGATCAACCGCATATCCTTGTTCCTGACCGGAATAAAAGATTTCATTTGTGATAATTTCACGAATTGGATGGTTGGCCCCGTGATGCTCAACTCTAAGTTGGTAAACACTGGCATCGTTTGCCAAAGCGAATAATTCATGACCCAACCCAATAGCAAATAACGGCGCTTGGCTTTGAACTTCTTCAATCATCTTTAGGACTGACTGGGGCAAATTCGATGGTGCCCCAGGGCCAGTTGATAAAACAATCCCATCTGGATCTAAATCAAGGATCATTTCACTGGATGCATTCCAAGGCACAACCGTTACGTTACAATTTCGACGGGATAATTCACGCAAAATTCCACTTTTGAGGCCGAAATCAACGACAACAACGTTATCCCCCTCATCAGGATTGGGATAAGGTTTCGGTGTTGCAACTTGGGCGACTTGTTGATTCGTTAAAACAGTGGCATGCAGCTGATCGAATGCATGATCATCCGCCACGTCAACAATGCTGGCTTTCATATTACCGTATTTCTGGAGTCGGTGACGAATTTCACGGGTATCTACATCATAAATACCGGGAATCTTATGCTGTTTCAAATAACGATCCAACGAAATTCGTTTAAAGTGGTCAGTTGCCAGATTCTCATATTCACGAACAATCACGCCTTTAGCAGACGGCAAAATGGACTCGTACGCATTTTGGTCGAGTCCGGTATTACCAATTGATGATTGGGTAAAAACAATTATTTGGTTGTGGTAAATTTGGTTGGAGATGATTTCCTGGTAGCCATTCATTGTTGAATTGGCAACCAGTTCTCCAGTTGTTGTCGCTAATGAACCGAATGCCTTACCAGGGTACGCAGATCCATCTTCTAATATCAAATATCTTTGCGTCATGCTGACTCCCCATTACTAAGTATCATTTGATGAGTTCAACAGCATCTTTATCATCAATTTCCGATACGTATACTTTGATTTGCTCTTTTTGTGAACTTGGAATATTTTTACCCACAAAGTCGGCGCGAATTGGCAATTCACGATGACCGCGGTCGACTAAAACTGCGAGATTAATACTCTTAGGCCTGCCAAGGTCCATAACGGCCGAAAGAGCGGCGCGAACGGTTCTGCCTGTATATAAAACATCATCGACTAGAATCACCCGTTTGCCCTCAATTGAAAAATCAATCTTATTATTGGACATTTTGACGTCGATACTCATTGAATCGTGTTCAATATCGTCCCGATAATTCGTGATATCGAGTTCACCCACTGGGATGGTGACATTTTCTAATTGTTGCAGCCGGTCGGCAATCCGATTGGCGAGAAAAATCCCCCGCGTTTTGATCCCAATGAGGACGAGGTCTTCAACACCCTTGTTTTTTTCAACGATTTCATATGTGATCCGGGTTAAAGCACGTTGCATCGCCATTTTGTCTAAAATAATTTTTCCCATCATCAAGTGCTCCTTAAATTAGTGTAAGGTTTTATAAACCGAAAAAGCATGTTAGTTTCAGAATATGAGAGCTGAGCCAACTTGTCAAGAATTCAACGCATTATTCAGCCGTAAATGAGCCAAAGTTTTCTCAAAAATCGGTGGAATCGGGGCTGAAAAAACCATTAACTTGTGCGTCACCGGGTGCTCAAATCCCAATTCCTGAGCATGTAAGAACTGACCATTCCCCTTGAGGGTCTTTCGGGGGCCATAAAGTGGGTCGCCGGCAATTGGATGGCCAATATATTTCATATGGACTCTAATCTGGTGAGTTCGACCAGTCTCAAGTTGACAACTGATTAATGTGTAATCTTGAAAACGCTCGAGCACCTTAAAATGGGTAATCGCAGGTCGCCCA
This sequence comes from Lentilactobacillus rapi DSM 19907 = JCM 15042, assembly GCF_001436255.1. GTDB lineage: Bacteria > Bacillota > Bacilli > Lactobacillales > Lactobacillaceae > Lentilactobacillus > Lentilactobacillus rapi. The sequence goes on from NZ_AZEI01000076.1 coordinate 170,089, forward strand.
TCAGCAACAACTGCCTGTTTCTTACGATCTTTAACAGAGCGGCCAATTGGAGCATTGACAACCCCAGAATTTTCATTAATCCGACCGTGAACTAACGCAATGTACTTTCTCAAATTTTTTTGTTTCTTTAATTGTTCCGATAACGCTTGATGAGCTGCATCGTTTTTGGCGACCATTAACAAACCTGAGGTGTCCTTATCAATTCGGTGAACGATTCCGGGACGAAACTCCCCGTTAATCGTTGATAATGGACTATGAAACAGTAATGCATTGACTAGGGTGTGGTTTGAATGACCCGCTGATGGATGGACGACCATTCCTTGGGGTTTATTGACGACAATGACATCATCATCTTCGTAAATGATATCCAAGGGAATGTTTTCTGGTTCCAAGCTGATTGGTGTTGGTTCAATATCTTCAATGTCAATTTGGTCACCCACTTCTGCATGGTATTTAGGCTTCTTAAGTTGCCCATTGACCTTGATGTGACCATCTTCAATTAATTTTTTTGCCCGAGAGCGACTAATTGTGGTATCAATCTCTGAAACCACTTTATCAAGTCGCCCGGTATGTTCGGTTAATACAACTGTTTTCAACTTATTATCAATCCCCAATTATTGTTCCCGCAAAATCGCAATTCCTAAAATAATGATTCCAAACGTCAAGAACATATCTGCACAGTTGAAGATCGGAAAATTAATAAAATCCAGTTGAAACATATCAACAACGTGACCATTTAAAATTCTATCGATGACATTACCGGCAGTCCCCGCAAATAAGAGGCTTAAGCCAATGCGATAAGGCACATTTTTCCAATAATGAACCAAGAAGTAGCCGATGATCACCACAGCTAATAATGCAATGATGATAAACACTTCCTGGTGGCCCGCCAAAATGCTCCAAGCAGCACCGGTATTATTAATCCGGGTTAATGAAATAACACCAGGAATGAGCGTAAACGACTGCCCTAATGCCAAGCTCATTACAACCCAGTGCTTAACAAATTGGTCAACCCCAACTAGCAAAGCAATTCCGATAATATATACGACAGGCAATTTAAAAACTCCTTTAGAACAGTCCAGTAATTCGACCGTTTTCATCAATATCCATGTCAAGGGCAGCTGGATGGCTTGGTAACCCTGGCATTGTTAATATTTTACCAGTAATTGCCACAATAAAGCCAGCCCCTAATTTTAACTGTAAATCTGAAACGTGAATTGTGAAGTTTGTGGGGGCACCCAGCTGTTTGGCATTGTCAGTTAACGAATATTGAGTTTTGGCCATGCAGACAGGCAGGTCACCATAACCCATTTTTTCAATCCGTTTAAGGGTATTTCGGGCTTTAGTTGATAGCTCAACATCAGCGCCGCCATACACATGGGTCACAATGGCTTTCATTTTATCCAGGAGAGAGTCGTCACTCGTATACAAGGGCTTAAATTCCGCCGGTTGATCACAAGCTGTAATCACTTGTTTGGCCAAATCGATAGCGCCTTTACCACCTTCTGCCCAGCTGTTGATGACTTCGCCCTTAACTTTCAATGTATCAGTCACGTAACGCTTTAAGAAATCAATTTCAGCGTCGCTATCACTCGCAAATTTGTTAATCGCTACGATAACTGGTTTGCCGTATTGTTCCATATTCTCTACGTGACGTTTGAGATTAACGGCCCCTGCCTTTAATGCAGCTAAGTTTTCTTCGTTTAGGTCATTTTTGTTCGCACCGCCATTAAGCTTAAGCGCCCGAACGGTTGCAACTACGACAAAGCAGTCTGGTGACTTTTTGAGTTTTGGCGAAACAATATCCATAAACTTTTCGCCGCCAAGATCTGAGCCAAATCCAGCTTCCGTAATTGCATAATCCCCAAAATGTAAAGCCGCCTGAGTGGCCAAAATGCTGTTACAGCCATGGGCAATATTGGCAAATGGGCCACCATGGATAAATGCTGGGGTATGCTCAATTGTCTGAACTAAGTTAGGTTTAATAGCATCTTTCAATAATAATGTCAATGCGCCCTGAACATGCAAATCGGAAACTAAGACTGGCTTACGGTCATATGTATATCCAATTAACATTTTTCCGATCCGCTTTTTAAGATCAGTTAAATCAGTTGCCAAACATAAAATTGCCATCAATTCACTGGCAACTGTAATGTCAAAGCCATCTTGCCGTGGAACCCCGGAAGTTCGACCACCCAAACCGATGACCACTTGACGGAGTTCACGATCGTTAACGTCTAAAACCCGTTTCCAAGTGATTTGGCGAGGATCAATATTTAATTGATTCCCGTGCTGAATATGATTATCAATTAAGGCAGCCAAAGTGTTGTGGGCCTCGGTTAGGGCATCAAAATCCCCCGTAAAATGCAGATTAATGTCATCCATTGGGACAACCTGCGCATAGCCACCCCCGGTTGCACCGCCTTTCATGCCCATAACTGGGCCTAACGAAGGTTCTCTTAATGCAAGCGCGACCTTTTTATGTAATTCTGTAAAGGCATCTCCAAGCCCAATTGTTACCGTTGTTTTTCCTTCTCCGGCAGCAGTTGGGTTAATTGAGGTGACTAAAATTAATTTACCATCATTTCGTTCTGTTTTAGGATCGAAATGAACTTTTGCTTTATAATGACCATATTGTTCCAGCTGATCTTCAGTAATACCAAGTTTACCAGCAATTTTGGTGATTGGTTCCATGGATGACTCTTGAGAAATTTCAACATCGCTCTTCATGATGATAACGGCCTCCTAAGCTATTTCACAGGAAAATACACAACATTGTGGACGTCTACCGATGGGTAATTAATTCTTTTATTTCAATAACAGAGTTTGCGGGTAAAATAAAACTATAAATCTTTGTCTTGGCAACGAACCCTAGTTGATACTTTGAAGTTTGGACATGTGAGATTTTATCCAAATCGATCACCAACCAATGCGGATTCGTAATCCGGCTCACAACCAATTGGTGATCATAAATCTGGATACTCCGAAAATGAATTTCTGCCCAGGCAGTAAATGCAAATAAGACAAAGAAAAATAGCGTTATCCACTGAAAATGAGTGATTTCCAGCCAGATAATGACCCCAATAAAGAAAATGACAAACGTCCAGCTCCAACAAATAATGCTTCCGAGTGGACTTGGTTGGTAAAAGAAGTGTCGTTTTTGAGTTATCATTAATAAAACTCCTTAGAAAGTGTTAGTCATTAATAATGTATAAAATATATAGTGATGCAGCAGTCAACCAGAATAACCAGCATGCCGCCATTGGGATTTTAATCCTCCACGATGGCCAGCAAATCCAGTTCAAACAACGGATTGCCTCTACAAATAATCACGAGGCAGAATTTATTGCGGCAATTAAGGCTTTTGAAAAACTGGCTACTTTAAATCAAGACCCAAATGAATTCGTTTTTTACTACACTGATAGCAAGATCGTCATTGACAGCCTCAACAAAAGTTATGCCAAACATTTTCAAGCAGAGGTTGATCACCTGATCGATCTCCAGTCAAAATTTACAACCGTTGTTAACACATGGATTCCGGATAGTCAAAATCACGGGGCGCACTTTCTGGCACTACAAGCTTTACATGCAATTAAAGATTAGCCAGGTAATCACTCACCGGTTTAGTATAGCAGCTAAGGTCTTGGTCCAATTCACCCAAAACAGATTTGGCCAACAGATAACCGATGATCGGGCCAGTCGTTAGTCCTGACGACCCCAAACCACCACCGACTGAAATCGCCGGATTGGTGGGCAATTGACCGAAGAATGGGCCAAAATCAGGGGTGTAAGCTCGAGTTCCAACCCGCATGTCGACTACCTGCTCTTTGGCCAGATTACTGATAAAGGCCCCAGCATTTGCCAAGAGTTCGTCACGAGCGGTTTTTGTTGGTGTCAAATCAAACTGTTGATCATCCTCATGAGTTGCGCCAATCACTAATTTCCCACCGGCGAAGGGAATAATGTCACTGCTTCCTTCTGGCATCATCACCGGCAGCGTATCCCAGGATTCCTTGGTATGGACGGAGATATCAATCAGCTGACCCTTTTGAGGCCGAACGGCTAGGTTTAATCCCAGCGGCGCCAACGTCGCTTTCATCCAAGCACCGGTTGCGACAATCGTCCGATCAAAGCTGACTTGCTGGGAATCACAAGTGATCAGACCGCTTGAATTGAATTTCGCTCGACCATGTACGATTTTGAGGTGATGTGCCTGAGCATTGTCTAAGAGCTGATTGACAAATTGTGCGCCATCAATCTTTGCCCCACCGCTCACAAAGACGCCTGCGGGTGGGGTCGTTAAGAATGGCAGCTTTTCACCTACTTGGGTCGCCGAAAACAACTGGACTTCTCCCATTGCAGGAGTGGTGGCTGCTTTTTCTTTCGCCTCAGTGTACAGAGCTTTCAGATCCTCAGAAGACTTTCTGGTCACGATTGTTCCCGTTTGTTCATAAACTTCTGATCCGAGTTGGGCACCATGGACAAGTTCAGGGATCAATTCAGCCCCACGTTTTGCCAAAGCATACCAACGCTTATTACGCCGTTTGGACAACCATGGTGAAATGATTCCTGAAGCCGCTTTGGTTGCCTGACCCTCACCATCATCAAATAACGTCACTTCAACAGAGTCAGTTTCTGTTGGCCTCGTTAAATAAAATGCCGCAGTCGCGCCAATGATCCCGCCACCGATTATCGCTATATGTTTCAAAAACAAATCACTTCTTCCAACCGAGTCGTTCTTATTTTAACATATTAATTGAATTATTTTTCTTTAAAACTGCTTAAACTGCTTAAATCACGAACTTTCTTGCCCCAAAACTGGAAATAGTCCGTTCTGATAGAACCGTTGTACAACTTTCTGCGCTTAGTTGCCTTTTGACCATAATATTTTTCAAATTCCAGGTCCGACGTTAGAAAATATTTTGACCAACTTGTTAAGGGTTTAAATGTCTTACCCATTTGTCGGTAAAGTTCATGAGCCCGAGTTGCATCACTCATTCGTTGACCATAAGGGGGATTGCCAACAATTACACCGTTTACCTTATCTGTTTTGAAATCAGCCACTGCCAACTGTTTGAACTGAATATCATCCAATAAGCCGACCTCTTCAGCGTTTCGTTTTGAAATTTCGATCATATTACCGTCAATGTCACTGGCAGAAATATCAAGCTCGGTATCGTAGTCTGCTTTGGCATCAGCTTCATCACGGACGTGTTGAACCATATCTGCATCAATCCATGGCCATTGTTCGCATATAAAGTCCCTGTTAAAGCCCGGGGCAATATTTCGACCAATTAGTGCGGCTTCGATTGGAATTGTCCCAGAACCGCAGAATGGGTCTAAAAACGGCACATCTGGGTACCAGTTTGTCAGCATAACCAAGGCAGCCGCCATATTCTCTTTTAAGGGTGCTTCCCCTTTTTCCACCCGGTATCCCCGCTTGAACAAGCTGGCACCAGTTGTGTTCAATGTTAACATCACATGATCCTTGCTAATGGCAACTTCTAACGGAAATTCAGCCCCCGTTTCTGGTAATCTTGTGTGACGGTGATAAGCGGTACTCAATTCGTTGACAATCGCTTTTTTAACAATCGCTTGTGAGTCAGGAACACTGTGCAGCTTGGAGTTCTTTGACCGCCCTTCGACTGGAAAGGCAGCGTCCATCGGCAACATCTTGTCCCATGCAATGGCAGTCGTTTGTTCAAATAACTCGTCGAAAGTCTGGGCATCAAATTCATCAATCACAATCTTGATCTTATCTGCAGTTCTCAACCACAAATTGGTTTTAATAATATCTTCTTCTGTGCCTTCAAATCGTGCCCGGCCATTTTCAACTTGGACATCGTAACCAAGATCTCTGAGTTCTTTACCAACCAGTGCCTCAATTCCTGCAGCACAAGTTGCAATTAAATTAAATTTCATTGATGTTCATCTCGTTTCTAGTTTTGTGTAACAAAAAAGTGGGAGCAAGCTCCCACCCAACCTGTTTGGTGTAAATCCCTATAAGCCATGTTTTGTGCTTACTTTATCCCAGGACGATAAAGCAAGTAGTAATCATCTATCTGAGAAGTCACAAGGACCTCTCCCCCACACTTGGTTCATTTACCGTGTGTGAAGCTCCCCTACCAAAGTTTGGGTTTCCCGCTCGAGGGGTTTACCGCGTTCCATCAACATAGTTTCCTACATTGTTCGTCACTGTGGCACCTTAGGGAACAAACAGCATAGCAAAGCCTTAGCTGCTGATTCCGCCGTAACTCAATTAAGAGTCCCCCGGCTTATTTTTTCACCGAGCACGAACACTACAGGCATCTCAGCCTGTGCGAGAATGGACTTTCCTCAGCCGTAATAATACGACCGCAATTACTCAGGATTTACACCAGATGTTATCAAATTACTTGAAACTAAAGTCTATGGGAGTCATTGGCATTATTATCTAACTGAGACCCAAATACTCGCCGTTCCAAATTGGATAAACGTTTTAGAATGTCCATATTAGTTGCGCTGGACATTGGCTGGCTGGCAGTAGTAGCCCGACTTGGCGCGACACCAGCAGTTGGAAGTGGTTGAGTACCAGAAACGGCAATCTGCTTGTTCAGTTCATCGACCTGAACCTTAAGCCGTTCATTTTCGTCGCTCAATTCTTGCAATTGCTTATTAAAGGCCTCGTAATCTTTGATTATATTGTCCAAAAAGCTATCGACATCATTGGGATCATAGCCCCGCATCTTTTGTCGAAATTCTTTTTGAAGAATATCTTTCGGAGTATAATTAATGTTTTCCATACTATTGGGTACACCTCATCTTTAATTTGCAACAAACCAATAAAATAATATCATAGTTTAGTTGTCTTGGGAACCATTATTTAAGTTTTCTTGATATTCATCTGCAGCCGCCTGCAAATCATCGAAAGTGATTAATTTGTACGGATACGGATGATTCTCAGCAAACTTTTTAATTTTGTCGAAATCGTATTGAGTTTTTCCAGGATTATCTAAATCATATATCAAGATTGCCTGGTCTGTATGGGTTAACATAAATTCTTGATAATTTCTTAATTGTTCTGGCGAAGTATAGGGCTTTTGACTCACCTCGGCAGAAAAATCTACGAGACTTTTAATCTTGGCAAATTTCTCCTGATTAGCCGCGTTCCAATTACTGCCAAATTCCAAAAATGGGAGCATCATCGCGGTTTGAAATTCGCCCGGGTAATCTTTCTTCAAATCAGTCCCAACCCTTAACGCCCACTGTTCAACGCCAAGCTGACCACCAGAAATAACCCAGTCAGTTCCATCTATAATTGCTTGAACCAGTTCAGTCTTTAACACTGAATCAATTACTTTTAGTTTAGGATCATCGTCCTTGAAGATCCCTAATTCATAGCTTCGGTAGCCAGTTATCCACAAGCGGCTCAAAGTATCACCCTTACAATAAAATATTTTCATTAATACCCACTCTTGATATAATAACATTATTATGATTATTCTTTCCAAATTTGCAGTACAATGTAACTATTCATAATCAAAAAGGAAGCTTTCAGTTCATGACTATTAGATACCCCAATGGCAATCAATTTTACGAACAACCGGCCTCTACGAATGAACACAACGACGCCATTGATTTTTCAAATCGAGGAATGACGCTAGAAGATGAGATTAATAAAAGCAATACCTATTACCTGAATAATGGAATTGCGGTCATTCACAAGAAACCGACTCCCATTCAAATTGTTTCCGTGGATTATCCCAAGCGAAGTGCCGCCAGAATCAACGAGGCTTATTTTCGGCGCTCTTCAACGACCGACTATAACGGCGTTTACAAAGGCCGCTACATCGACTTCGATGCCAAAGAAACCAAGAATCGGACATCGTTTCCTTTAAAGAATTTTCATAAACATCAAGTGGAACATATGAGACAATGTTTAAAGCAACAAGGTATTTGTTTTGCGGTCATCAAATTTGTGAATGACCAATCCGTTTTTGTTCTCAAAGCAACCACGCTAATTGACTACTGGGATAACCAGGATTCAGGAGGTCGAAAATCCATTCCAAGAAAAGTCATCGAAGAAACCGGCTTTTTAGTTCCATATAGAATTAACCCACTGCTTCCCTATTTGCGGGCGGTTGATTCAATCATTGACTAAGATACGAAGGAGAACTCTATGTCACAGAATAGTCCTAAGTCTCGTGCCGAACGTCGACGCGGACGCCAGTTTACCAAGAAAAAAGGACCGTTTAAAAGAATTTTAAAGTATCTTTTAATTTTCTTCGGCCTGATCATTTTGTTCGGTGCGGGTTTGTTTACTTTTTACGCATCCAGTGCCCCACAGATTACCCGTTCTGCCCTTTCAAGTGATAATTCGACCAAGTTTTATGATGCAAATGGTCATGTAATTTCCAGATTGGGCAGTCAAAACCGGGATTACGTGAAATCCAAGAAAATTCCAAAAACACTGAAGCAAGCTGTCGTTTCAATTGAGGACCGCCGATTTTACAAACATGGTGGTGTTGACCCGATTAGAATTATGGGGGCTGCCATTTCAAACGTTACCGGGTCTTCCCTGGGTCTTCAAGGTGGCAGTACGTTAACCCAACAATTAGTTAAATTATCAGTCTTTTCAACTGCTGCCAGTGATCGAACTTTAAAGCGAAAAGCCCAAGAAGCTTGGCTGGCCATTAAAGTTGAACGACACTATTCCAAGAGTCAAATCTTAGAATTCTATATTAATAAAGTGTATATGGGCAATGGCGTCTATGGGATGCAAACGGCGGCTGAGTTCTATTATAATAAGACTCTTGATCACCTGACATTACCAGAATTTGCCATGTTAGCCGGGATGCCACAGTCCCCGACCCTATACAATCCTTATAAGTATCCAAAATACGCGACTGAACGACGTAATGAAGTCCTCAATGCAATGGTTAAAAACAAAGTGATCACGGAACAACAGGCACAAAATGCAAAGAACATCAGCGTTCAACGCAACCTGTCAAAAACACATGCCAAAGCCAAAACTTCTGAAAAAACGTCCAAATATATCGATTCCTATCTCAAACAGACAATAGAAGAGCTTCATGATAAAGGCTACAAAACAAATAGTGGCTTGAAAGTTTACACGAATTTAGACTTAAATGCCCAAAAGAAGCTGTACAATGTCGCAAATGGCACCTCTTCAGGAATTGTTTATCCAAGTAATCGATTCCAGCTTGGGGCAACCTTAGTCAATCCCAACAATGGTAAAGTCCTTGCCATGCAAGGTGGTAGAAAAATTAAAGTCGCTTTCGGGTTAAACCGAGCCGTTCAAACCGGCCGATCCTCAGGCTCAACTGCCAAGCCAATTATGGATTATGGTCCTGCAATCCAGTACCTTAAGTATCCGACCTATCAACCGGTCAAAGATACCCCGTACACTTATGCCGGCTCTGACAAATCTGTGATGGACTTTGATAATAAATACCAAGGAACAATCACGATGCGAAAAGCATTAGTTGAATCGCGGAATATTCCGGCAATCCGTACTTTGGAAAATGTCGGCGTCCCTCGAGCGACTAAATTCCTCAAAAATTTGGGAATGTCATTCAGTAAACCACTTGAACTTCAAAACGGGATTGGCCTGTATATCTCATCAGAACAGTTAGCGGCTTCCTATGCAGCTTTCTCAAACGGTGGAACGTATTATAAACCCTACCTGATCCGAAAAGTAACCCAAGTCAATGGCGTTACTCACAAGTACCACAGTCAGGGCAAACGGGCGATGTCCCCTGCCACTGCATTCATGATCACGAATATGCTCAAAGGGGTTATGACAGATTCAAATGGGTCTGGAACCGCCGCTAAAGTCTCTGGATTATTTGAAGCCGGGAAAACTGGTACTACGCAATATCCTGACGACTACATTAACCAAGTTCCTTCAGATTCGTCAATGGATTCGTGGTTCTCTGGATTTACCAAAAATTATTCACTCGCGATTTGGACTGGATATGATCATCAATTCAAAGCCAACTCCTATATTTCACCAACAGAAACAACGATTGCCCAGCAGATCTATAAATCAGTTATGAGTTATATCTCACAAGATAAACCAAATACTGATTGGACCAAGCCGGACGATGTTGTGGCAACCACCCGTGGCGGTCAAACTGAATATTATGTTGCTGGCTATCCGGGCACAGTTGCGGACAATAGTTCAAGTCAGACAACTAGTGGTTACACGGTCGACCGGGGCAGCGATTCCAGCAACACCACTGTTACACAGCCACGAAGTAACGAAAGCTCAGAACGAAGTGACCGAACAACTGAATCGTCTGAAACACCAACAACTCAGGAACCAAGCGGTGACGGCTCTGGAAATGATAATGCCAATTCATCTTCGGCATCTTCAGATTCAAGTGCTGGCGGTAGTAGTGATACCAGCAATAATACTGATAACAATACAACCCCAGATAATAATGCCGGAACTGATACGAACGGAAATCAAACCAATCCATAGAAAAGATTGTCTCTACGCCAAGGTGCTGTTTGCCTTGGCGTTATTTTTGTCTAAATGCATGCGAATTAGTTCCGAAAAAGGACAACCATTCCAAGAAAACAGGAATGGTTGCCCTTTTCATCAAATTCCGGGATCAAACTGTAAAATGTCCCAGTTTTAAAATCTAATAAACGGATTATTTTTGTTCGGAATTTCCAGACAAATCAATAAACGGAATTTTGGGTCCTTTGTATCTGGCCGGGGCCTCATTATCAGCTGATTTACGTTGATGCTGATAGGCTTCTACCTGTTGAGGTGACCTTAGGTTCTTTTTCTCCCAGCTCACCAAAATTCGGTCCATATATTTCAGGTTGTAAACTTGACTTAAAACTGCCTCTTTTAAAGCTAATTGAATGATTTCTGGGGTGTAATGGTCTATATCCAGCCATTGACTAATCGTTTCCATCTCCAGAGGTGATAGCGTTCGACCAAATTCTTTCTCGATGCTTTCAAAAACGGCTTGCCGCTCGTTTACTTTAACAGGTTGAGCGGTTTGCTGATCTTGCTCATGTTCAGCTGACTTAAGAATCCCCAATTTGTCATACATCTGCGTGAAGTCATAAGCATCGACTTTTTGACCTTCAATGCTTAATTGGGTAATAGCAGCCAACTTTTTCTCGATCATTTGGTGAAACAAGTTAAAAAGCTGCTGTTCGCTCAACCCCGTCTGTCGTTGTAAATCACCAATTTCAGGCATTGGAACAATTAAGTCATGATTTCCCTTTATTAACAGATATATCAGTAGTTCTTCATTGCTAAGGCCAATTCGGCGATAATTTTTTAACAGATCGTTATTAACGGTTGTTTGACCCTCGTTGAGAAGTTCGCGTGCGTAATCATCCAATCAAATTACCTCACTCTCAATTTAACAAATTCTAATTTATGGGTAAATCCGGTTCAACAATCTTGGGAATGGAATGGCTTCTCGAACATGATCCTCGCCAGTTAACCAGGTCAGGCAGCGCTCGAGGCCAAGCCCGAATCCAGCGTGAGGAACACTTCCGTATTTTCGAAGATCCAAATACCAGGAATACTCTTTCGGATCAAGATCGTGTTTAACAATTTGATCATACAAATAATCATAATCGGTTGCCCGTTCTGAACCACCAATGATCTCGCCATAACCTTCAGGTGCTAATAAGTCAGCACAGATCACGACATCATCCCTGGTTGGATGCGGCTTCATATAAAACGCCTTAATGGCTTTAGGATAATTCAACACAAATACAGGTTGGTTGAATTGGTCGGCCAGGTAAGTTTCTTCCGGTGATCCAAAGTCAACGCCCCATTCAAGGTCGAAACCACCCTTTTTAAGCATATCAATTGCCTCATCATAACTAATTCTTGGATAAGGAAGGACTGTATACTTCTTAAGGGTGTCGATATCACGATCAAGTGTTTGCAGCTCATGCTTACAATTTTCGATCACTCGGGTAACCAAATAAGCAATGTACCGTTCTTGAATCTCCAAGCTTTGTTCTTGATGCATAAAGGCCATTTCGGGTTCAATCATCCAGAATTCAATTAAATGACGCCGTGTTTTGGACTTTTCAGCTCTAAATGTAGGTCCAAATGAAAACACCTTACCAAATGCCTCAGCACCGGCCTCTTCATATAACTGGCCACTTTGGGATAGATAAGCATCCCGATCAAAATACTCGGTATGGAATAAAGTTGTGGTGCCTTCAGGTGCGCTACCAGTCAAGATCGGCGCATCAATTTTAACGAAGCCCTCATTGTAGAAAAAGTCATAACTGGCCTTGATCACTTCATTTCGAATCCGCATCACAGCGTTTGGGCGGCTGGACCGCAACCAAAGATGACGATGATCCATCAAAAAATCAACCCCGTGTTCCTTAGGCGTGATGGGATAATCGTGGGTTTCAGAAACCACTTCAATTGTTTCAACTTCGATCTCGTAACCAAACTTTGAGCGGCTATCTTCATGAATAATCCCAGTAATCCACATACTGGTTTCCTGTTTAACTTCCTTGGCTATTTCAAAAGTTTCAGGAGAAACATTGTTCTTAACCACAACCCCTTGGAAAAACGCAGTTCCATCCCGTAATTGCAGAAACGCAATCTTTCCACTAGATCGTTTATTGGTGAGCCAAACGCCCATCTTCACTTTTTCGTTCACATACTTGGGTGCATCGACCATACTAATCTGCTTCACTACTAATTCCTCCAGACAACTCTTTCTCTAAATATTGATCCATAAATGCTTTAATTCTGGTAATGCCAATCTTCAAATCATTCAAGCTGGTTGCATAACTGATTCGTAAATAACCAGGCATTCCAAATGCAGAACCATCCACGACCGCAACGTGGGCCTCATTCAATAAACAAGCGACGAGTTGTTCGGAACTTGTCACCCCAACTAACCGCATAGCGTCAATGACCTTTGGAAACAGATAAAAAGCTCCCTGTGGCTTTTCAGCAACTTCAAAGCCAGGGATTTCGTTGACTAATGGATACACGGTATTGAGGCGGTCCTCAAACGATTGCCGCATATTTTCAACATCCGCTTGATCTGATTGAAGCGCGGTGATTGCTGCATATTGACTAACTGTTGCAGGATTTCCTGTCATGTGGGATAACACGGAATTGACCTGTGAGATTAACTCAGTTGACCCGGCAATATAGCCTATCCGCCAACCAGTCATTGAATAAGCCTTTGAAACCCCGTTCACTAAAATGGTTGATTGGGCAATCCGACCACCTAATTGGATTGGGGAATAAAACCGGTTATTATTATAAATTAATTTGCCATAAATATCATCAGAAATAATCACGATCCCGTGATTAACTGCCCAATTGCCGATGTCTTCCAGCTCGTTGCTCGAATAGATGGTTCCTGTGGGATTCTGCGGCGTGTTAATCACCAACAGCTTTGAATGGGCATTAACTACACAATCCAAAGTTTCTGGGGAAATTTTGAAATGATCGTTGGTTTCAACCATCACAGGTTTGCCACCAGCCAAAATAACCTGCTCTTGATAGCTCACCCAGCTGGGTTTAGGCATCAAAACTTCATCGCCTGGGTCAACCAATACCTGCATCAAAGCATACAAAGCGGTTTTAGCACCACAAGTGATACTAATTTGGTCGGATGAATAGTTGGTCCCATAATCAATATTGGTCCGATCAGCGGCGGCTTGCTTGAGGTCATCTAATCCACTAGCCGGCGTATAAAAACTGGTTTTTCCAGTTCGAATGGCTTCGATTGCCTCATCAGTGATCACGGTGGGGGTTTTGAAGTCTGGCTCACCAATACTGAGATTGATCACATCAATCCCGTTTCGAACCATTTGTTTAGCCCGATTCGAGACCCCAATTGTTGCAGAGGGGGTGATGTGCTTGATCCGTTTTGAAAATTTCATATTAATTTCCCTTCAGTTAGTTTAGATGTTGTTAATTGATCGATAGACATTGCCGGTTTTGAAATTCAACGTGGCAAAGCACAAATTGTTGCTGGAATTTAAATAGCTGACCACCCAATATGGTTTACCCTTGATAAGTGTCAAACTAATACTATTGATTTTTTTCGGAGATTTCTTCTCTTGGACAACATTTCGAATCGCATCAACGGATAAGCCGCTGCTTTGGTTGACCACAGTGATTGTTCCGCCTTTCTTGGCAATAATGACATAAATCTTTTTGCCCTTATTATCAGTTCCAGCGACCGAATAGTACGTTTTATTCAGATTAGACGAATAAAACGAGCTCACCGTCGTCAACCCGGCGTACTTCTTAGCCATCGATACTGTTTGGCTTCTCGCAGTCCTCATCGGTTTTTCAGCTTGGTGAAAAATAATAAAAACGGAGAAAAGCAGGACCAGAATAACAGATGTGACAATCCATGACACTTTTACTTTTGATTGTTTTTTAATGCGACGCTGCCTTTGCATAATGTTTTCCTTTCACATCAGTATTGTTATTTATTATAGCAAATAACCGCACTATTTGAGACGTTCTAGGCCTTGCTTTCGAAAAATTTAACCATATCGGCAATGCATTCATTGATATCGCCCCTCACAATTGGGATCTCATTGCGTAAATTGGCAAGAACGATACTACCGTAACGTTTCGTCAATAGTCGTGGATCAAGGATAAAGATCGTCCCAAAATCATCCCTGGTACGCAGTAGTCGTCCCATGCCTTGTCGCAGCCGTAACGTCGCTTTTGGCAGCGTGATACTGTAAAATGGATTTTTACCCTTACTGCGTTCGATCGAATACAAAGCATGGTTATAAGGATCTGCCGGTGTGTCAAATGGCAGTTGAGCCACCACCAAATTTTCAAGCAAATGCCTTGGAAAATCAACTCCCTGCCAGAAAGTATTTGCTCCAAGTAAGATTGCCGGTTCGTGATGAACAAATTGCTTGCTGATCTTAGTGGCAGTCCCATGAACCCCCTGAGCCAAGACAAAGTGATTAGCTGTGAAGCCACTTTCTTGAAGCATTCGGTAAGTGCGTTCAATTGCGTTCAACGAATTGAACAGCACCAAGGTTTGCCGGGGCCCTTTTCGATAAATTGCTTCAATATTGTTGGCAGTTTGCTGCAAATAGGTATCCGAGTTAGTCGCAAACTTCCCATCGTTCTCACCTGTGACCAAGTAAAGTCGTGCTTGATCAGCCGGGTTAAAATCACTTTTTAGCCGTTTAACCGCAGATTTTTGCCGGTCAATTCCCAGTAAATCATAAATAAACTGGGAGCGTCGTGATGAGAAAATAGTTGCTCCCGTGAAGGTCGTCGGTTCAAACGAGGAATAAATGTGATCATTCAAATAGTCTTCAGTCTTTAAGATTCCCCGGTTCAAATTCAAACTATTCACGTCTTTCGCATGGTTAATCGTAATCCAAGTGACATGCTGTTCAATGGAATGATCATCGACATCGATAATTTCTAACATCTGAGCGAGTCGATCATTAAAATCATTATAATTCTCAAAGAACGAATAGATCGCCATAAAATCCTGATTGGTAAATGAATCTGAAGTATTATCAACTTCTCGATTCAGCTTAACCAACAGATCATCAGTATGATCTTTCAATCCCCGGAGCCGCTGAATCAATGCTTGATTGGCTTTAGTTGCATCCTTCATTTCAGTAATCGGAATTAATCGTTCAAAAAAATCAACGTTGCGATGAAGCTTTTTGTGATTAACAACTTGATCATAAAAGGTACGAATGATCGCATTCACCAGTTCTTTAATTGCTTCAAGCTGGCTTTCCAGTTGATCGGTCAAGTCGCCCAAGATGGCATTGCTGGCAACGATATCGCGAATATTCTCGCCGTGGCTTTGGTTAATACTGGCAAGAATCTTATTGATTGCCGAAATTAGCGATAAAGGTTTAATCTTTTCTTGATTATTTCGGATCGCCGTCTCAGCAAATTGCTGGGTCTCGTCAATCAAAAGATACGGTTTAGCTGGTAAGGCTTTAAAATACTGCCAATTTTTAATCAAATACGTGTGGTTAACAATAACAAACTCAGCCGTTTCGGCTCGGCGCAAATTGTAACGGAGAAAATCATCTTGGTAAAAGGGTTCATTGGGATCCAACCACTTCACGCCGGTGTGCTGAATTTTCCAAACAAATGGCGTCTGGTCAACATTCAAATGCAATTCATCTAAATCACCTGTTGTGGTAATCGTCAGCCAAACGAGCATCTGGGCTTTGATAAATGGGGTTTGATTCGAATTATCCGGCACAAATAAGAGATTTCGGAATTTATAGAGATCCAAATAATGTCTGGATCCTTTCAAAGTGACGCTGCGAACGTTAAAGGGCAGTTCTTGGTTCAGCATTGGCAGTGTTTGGTTTTGTAATTGAAATTGTAAATAAGTGGTCGACGTGCTGATCACAACCGGCTTCTTAGGAGTTGCAAGGTATGAAAATGGCAAACAATAGCCTAAACTTTTACCAATTCCAGTCGGGGCTTCGATCACCATTGTCTTAGCTGAATGATGAGCCTGGTCCGCGTAATTGTTGTAGATCAAGTTCATCATCTTGTTTTGCTCAAGCCGTGATTCCAATTGATCAGGCAATACTTTGGATTTAGCTTTGCGGGTTTTGGGGTATTTTGCCCCCGGCTGGCGGACATCCACGTTGTCAGCAACTTCCCGCCGGCGAATCACCAGCCCGGATGACAATTTTAAGTATGCAGGCAGTTCCCGTTTTCGGGAGTTCTTTTGATTCACTTCGTTTGCGTCCAGAAAGACTTTCAGTGTATCCTGTGGCAATGACGGACTGACATTAACGATCTGTTCCAAAGTAATACTTGGCAATTCTTTAATTTGCCGCAATAAAATGAGTAATAATTTGGCGGTTGCCAAAGCATCGCTGTCAGCCGTGTGGGGATGGTCATGCTCAATATTAAAGTAGGCACTGAGGTCCTGCAGACGATAACTTGACAACGTTGGCAAGAGAATCTGACTTAACGTAACCGTATCAATCGCTTCAATTTGAAGTTCGGGATATCCCACCCGCTGGAATTCAGCATTTAAAAATGGGAAATCAAAATTAACGTTATGCGCCACAAACACAGTCCCGCTCAACAAACCATAAAGTTTAGCAGCTACTTGATCAAACGTTGGGGCCTTTTTTAAGCGATCATTGTCAATTCCCGTTAACTGGACAATCCGGTTGGGAACCTCGCACTGCGGATTAATGTCGGTCACGAAGGTATCAATTATTTTATTGTCTGAAACCAAACAGCAGCTGAATTGGATGGTCCGGTTATCTGCTGCTAGGTCAGTCCCGGTCGTTTCAATGTCAACAACTGCGAAAGTTGTTTTTGAATTCATAGTGTTCACCAATCTCATGAATATCGTGATTTTTCTTAAAGGTTCACTAACTTTAATAATACTACAAGCTCAATGTGATAATCTACCACATAAAATGACTTCTAATTTTTATAAAACTCTAAAAATATGATGAAAAGCTTCTTCCAACGGTTAATTATGATAAAATTGGAATGTTTGAAAGTGAGCGGATAAAGATTGAAAGAAAAAGCAACCGGCACAAGTTATGCAAAAATTATTTTTTTCGGGGAACATAGTGTGGTTTATGGAAAGCCGGCCATTGCCATTCCCCTCTATTCGGTTGATGTAAATGTCGCCATCAGATTAACGGCCATCGGGCAAACAATCCATTGCAGATACTTCGATGGACCGATTTCTGAAATGAACGACAACCTCAAAGGCGTTGGCGTCTTAATTCAACGGCTATTAAGCCGATTTCATGCGCCTGATCTACCATTTGAACTCTCAATCACCAGCAAAGTTCCTTCAGAACGGGGAATGGGCTCGTCTGCAGCTACTGCAGTGGCACTGGTTCGCGGCTTTTTTAACCTTTTCGAAAAGCCACTGACTCGAGCAAAATTACTGGAATTAGCTGATATTGAGGAAAAAATTACGCATGGCAATCCAAGTGGTTTGGATGCTGCAACGGCTAGTTCGGAAGCACCCATTTGGTTTATTAAAAATCAAATTAATGAGCAAATTGAATTTCATAGTTCTGACCTGTGCCTGGTTATCGCCGACAGTGGTCTTAAAGGTAAAACCAGCGAGGCAGTTTCATTGGTTCATAACAACGTTGTCGAAGACGCCGAAATGGCCATTCCAATGATCGATCAACTCGGACAAATTGCCAATACAGCCAGAGATGCGTTGGCCGATTCAGATGAAGAATTACTAGGAACATTAATGAACCACAGCCAGTTGAACCTTGCACAATTGGGTGTTAGCACCAAGACGCTCGATAAATTTTGCCAAATTGCAGTCGCTAATAAGGCTCTCGGTGCCAAGCTTACTGGCAGCGGTCTCGGCGGCTGTATGATCGCTTTGGCCCGCAATCAACGGGATGCCCAAGTAATTTCCACCAAGCTTCGCCAAGCCGGTGCAACTCAAACTTGGATCCAATCATTCAAAAATTACGAATTTTCTACGGGAGAACGTCATGACAACCTTGTCAAATGATCCAGTGAGGGCCTTAGCCCATACCAACATTGCCCTGATTAAATATTGGGGGAAAAAAGATGAGCAGCTCATCATTCCTTACACGAGTAGCTTATCACTGACCCTTGACCAATTTTATACAGAAACTTCAGTTCGATTTGATCAATCACTGTCAGCAGACAAAGTTGAGATCGACGGTGCCGCTGTTTCGGGGAAAAGTTGGCAGCGGGTCCATGATTTTCTAACCGTGGTTCGCCAGCTTGCCGGAATCAATGCCGCCGCCGAGGTGATATCCCTTAATCACGTACCAATTGCCGCCGGGTTGGCTTCCTCTGCGTCCGCATTTGCTGCGTTGGCTGCAGCCGCCAGCAGAGCAGCCGGGCTTCAATTGGCATCAAAAGATCTTTCCCGACTTGCCCGCCGGGGTTCAGGCTCAGCTTGCCGTTCCATTTTTGGTGGCTTTGTTGAATGGCAACGTGGCCATGATGACACAGATTCATACGCTTCCCCCCTTCAGCAGACTGGCTTGAAGGACATTTCAGTCATTGCCCTCACCGTTGAAAGTAAGCCGAAATCGATTTCCAGTCGGGAAGGCATGAATCGATCAGTCACCACTTCCCCCTACTATCCGACTTGGGTCAATGTTGCTCAAAATGATTTGGTAGATATCAAGTTGGCAATCGCTGCAAACGATTTTACCAAGTTTGGGACGATCAGCGAATTGAATGCGATGCGAATGCATGCTTTGACGCTCAGTGCGGCACCGGATTTTATGTATTTCAACGGCGAGACCCTAACGGCCATGAACCTCGTAAAGCGTTTAAGACATCAAGGCATTGAATGCTACTATACGATCGATGCCGGCCCAAACGTTAAAGTCATCTGCCAGCAAGCAAACAAACCGCAGATCGTGGACGCATTTACTAAACTACTGGGACCAAAACGAGTCACCACGTTGAAAGCGGGTCCCGGTGTTCAATATTTATAACCAGAAAGGAAATGATCGGTTGATTACGGTCAAAGCTCCAGGAAAATTATACATTGCAGGAGAATATGCGGTGGTCGAGACTGGCTACCCTTCTATTATTGTGGCATTGAACCAATTTGTAACCGTAGAAATTTCTCAGAGCAAATCTTATGGCAGTATCGTTTCCAAACAATATCGTGATGATTCAGTTCTTTGGCGTCGTCAAGGTGACCAAATGATCTTGGATAATCGTGATAATACCTTTAATTACATAATTTCAGCCATCCGCCTGACTGAGGAATATGCCCAAGCACTCGGCCGGCCGATGGAGCTTTATGATCTACGAGTCAATAGCGATCTTGATAGCCCAAACGGTAAAAAATACGGCTTGGGTTCATCAGCTGCCGTGACCGTTGCAACGGTTAAAGGCCTATGTCAATTTTACAAATTGCCACTGACCAAGAGCCAATTGTTTAAATTATCCGCAATTGCCCATTTAGACGTTCAAGGTAATGGTTCATTAGGCGACATTGCCGCCAGTGTATACGGCGGTTGGATTGCCTACTGGTCATTTGACCGTGATTGGTTATTGGCTGCTCGGACCCAACAAAGTTTAACTGAATTGGTTAACCAGCCTTGGCCATCTTTAAAGATCACCCAATTAACCCAACCTGATAACCTTCGATTGATTATCGGCTGGACCGGAACGCCAGCATCAACCTCTCACTTGGTTGATAAGGTGGCCATTCAGAAAAGTCGGCAACACCAAATTTATGCCGAATTCCTTCGGGACAGCAAAAACTGCCTTGAAGACTTAATCCAAGGATTTAAGGATGGCAGCTTGGAACGCATCAAGGCGGGAATTAAACGCAACCGGGAAATTTTGCAGCAACTTGCAGACTTTACCAAAGTTGCAATTGAAACCCCAACTTTAAAAAAGATGTGCGACATTGCTGTGGAAAATACCGCTGCTGCTAAGTCCTCTGGTGCCGGTGGTGGTGATTGTGGGATCGTTGTAATCGATAAGCAAGTCAATGTCGATTCAATGATCGAGCGCTGGAAAGAAAACGGCATCACCCGGCTCGCACTCAATGTGCACCCGGTTATCGACCTGAATAAGGAGTAAATTATGATTTCAAAACACTCACATCGAAAAGATGAACACGTTTCATTAGCCGAGAAATTTTATCGGGATGATGTCGATTCTTTTGATGACCTCCGTTTTGTCAATGCTGGACTGCCAAGTGTTTCTCTTGATGAGATTAATTTATCAACGCACCTTGGACCCGTCAAATTACCAACCCCATTTTATTTGGAGGCAATTTCTGGCGGCAGCGAATATACCAAAAAAATTAATGCCACTCTTGCTGCCATTGCCGCTCAAACCGGTATTGCAATGGCAGTCGGGTCTCAAAGTGTGGCATTGAGTGATCCATCTTTAAGGGATACATTTAAGATTGTCCGCCAAGTGAATCCGGACGGCCCCATCTTTGCCAATATTGGTGCTAATCGTTCCGTTACAGATGCATTAGCTGCAGTCAAGATGATTTCAGCGGACGCTCTAGAAGTTCACATTAATACGGCCCAAGAGTTGATTATGCCTGAGGGAGATCGAGAATTTCATTTTACTGAAAACATTGCTGAAATCATCGCCAAACTTCAAGTTCCGGTCATCGTTAAAGAAGTTGGCTTCGGGATTAGTCAAGAAACGATTCATCAATTAATCAATATGGGTGTTAAATATATCAACGTCAGTGGTCGTGGCGGAACGGATTTTGCCAAGATTGAAAATTTTCGCCGGCATTCAAAAGATATGGGTTACCTTGAAAACTGGGGATTAACGACGACAGAATCCTTATTGGAAAGCCGGCAATTCCAGAATCAAGCAACAATGATTGCCTCTGGGGGCATTAAGTCGCCACTAGATGTTGCTAAGTGCCTTGCGCTGGGAAGTTCAGCAGTTGGCGTTGCCGGTTATTTTCTTAATCAGGTTATCAAACATGACAAACAAGAAGTTATTGAGACCATCAATAACTGGAAATACGGTTTAAAAGCAATCATGTTAATGCAAAATTGTCACACGATTAGTGAGTTAAAAAGCAAAAAAATGATTTTATCCCCTCAATTGATGTCATATATGCAACAACGACATCTCAGCTACTAAAAACAAGCTAACAACAAGCGGCAAAGGATTTATCAATGCAAGTTGGTTTCACATTTTGATACTGATAGAACTTGCGACAAATGGCTGATTCCTGCCATTTAAACCAAAGAAGCAATGCATTCCAAAAATCAGAATGCATTGCTTCTTTTGGCTAAAATTCTAGGCTCAAACCGTCTATCGTCCGTATTTTAGATTGTTCTGTTATACGTTAAATCTTAACCCCTTAGGAAAGAAATTCTTGGCGGTCCCATTCACAACCTTTACAAACCCAACTGGGAGGCTCTCACACACGATTTGATACCATCCCTTCATTAATTCTCGATCAACTTGGAAAGTATCACCATGAACGTATTTAGCCCAATCTTCATCATTAATGTTAATGGTGTGTTTTAACTCGCCCGGTTTCAATGCCAGGGCAAGTGCATAGCTGGGTTCAAACCGCTTCTTTTTGAACGTCCCCAATTTCAATCCTAACCGCACAATTTTAATGCCATCTAAATTAGGCGTGATTTCCGGAACAGCATATAAGTCATCTTTAAAGCTAACCAACCGACCAAATGAAACCGAGTTCAGCGTTTCTTTCTTAAACGCCTGCCAGAGTTGCTGCTGATCACGGGATAGATCAGAAATATTCCGACTAATCTTAACAGGACGATCACGCGTCTCCTTGTCGACGGGGTTGCCCAACTTTCTTAACTTCGCAATGAAGTGCCCTTCCCCCTTAAAATGATGGGGGAAAATTCGGACACAGTTCCGTAATGCTTCGTTACCATCGGCCCACTCTGGAATTCCAGAGTCCATCCCCGGATATTTCTTGACTGGTAAAATTTCGAAATCATAATTGGTGACTAACCAAGAAATGATTTGTTCGTCTTCTTCTGGGGCGAAGGTGCAAGTTGAATAAATAAGCTCCCCGCCAGGCCGCAAATTCTTAACGGCAGCGGCTAAAATTGTTCGCTGGCGGGTTGCACATTCTGTTGGATAATCCTTGTTCCAATATTGGACAGCGTCAGGATCCTTACGAAACATTCCTTCCCCCGAACACGGCGCATCCACCAACAATCGATCAAAATAACCAGGCAACTTTTCAGCCAAAGCATCGGGATTAGTGTTCGTGACAATCGTATTGGTAAACGAAAAGCGTTCGACATTCTCAACGAGGACTTTCGCCCGTTTGGAATCAATTTCGTTGGCAACAAGCAATCCTGTATTCTGCAAATAACTGCCCAAGTGAGTTGTTTTTCCACCCGGCGCCGCGCATAAATCAAGCACTTTTTCATTCGGTTGGGGATGAGCAACTTCCCCAACATACATAGCGCTGGGTTCTTGACTATAAACTGCCCCTGCTTGGTGGCCAATGCTTTTTCCGCTAACAGTTCCGCGGTACCCAAATTGGCAATGGTCGGTCGGATAACGATAATCCAAATCTTTAGGCTTCACATTCTTTAATGGATTGAGTCGGAAACCGTGATTAGCCGGTTCTGAGAAACTTGCAATAAATTTGTCAGCTTCCGGCTTGCCCATTAATTTTTGATACTTGTTAATAAAGTCAGTAGGTAAATCCATTCTTATCTTCCTTTTCGGTGTCAATGATTGACGAAGTATTAATAATCAGATAACATAAAGCAATACGTAATTAAAGGAGTGAGCATCATTACAAAGAAACTAATTGCGCTTGATTTAGATGGGACGACGTTGAATAACGACGGCAAAATCAGCCCTCAAACCAAAACAACAATCAATCAGGCAGTTAAAGCCGGTTGTGTTGTGAGTCTGGTTACTGGTCGTCCTAACCGAATATCTGAAAACTTTTATGATGAACTTAATTTAAATACACCAATGATTAATTTTAATGGTAACCTTGGCATTTTACCACATCAACAGTGGCCTCGCGAATATCAGTACACAATCGACAAAGAAATTGTGATGGAGCTGCTTGAAAAGAGCCAAGAACTTGGCCTGTCATTAATTGCTGTAGAAGGGCGGAATCTATTTTTAGCCAATCACGGGCTGAAAAGTGGCTTTGGCTTCTTCCCGAGCACTTTGAAAACCAACCAAATTCTGAGTCAGCAAAGCTTAAAAGACAACCCAATCAGCATCACCGTTGAAGTTAAGCCCGAGTTAAAGGCTGGCTTGATTGATTTCATTAAGAATCAATTTGGCGACCAAGTAGAAGTATCGCCTTGGGGTGGCCCCCATCCCATCGTCGAAATCGCAACAAAAGGCGTCCACAAGTCAACTGGCCTCAAATTTCTAGCTGATTATTATGGCATCTTGCAACGCGATATTATTGCGTTCGGTGACGAAAGCAACGACGCTACCATGATGGCGTTTGCTGGAACAGGCGTCGCCATGAAAAATGCCAACTCACAAATTAAAGAATTGGCGGACGACGTCACGGAGTACACGAATGAGAACGACGGCGTTGCCCGTTATTTACAAGAACATTTAGATTTGGCAGTCAACCAATAATTACCATTAGTAACCGTTGATAAAAAGGGCATCAAGGATCAAATTTTATTGATAATTTAGACAGCAATATAATTCCAAAGATTACGCAAATAGCGCGGTCATTCTATTTTTTGAATGCTTGCGCTATTTGCGTACATGGCAGTAAGTCCACCACGAATAGGCACTTTGAAGCCCTCCACTCAGACCATCGCAGCCAAATCCAGAATATCTGGACAAACCCACTGATACTTTGGAAACTAACGGTTAACAATCCCATTTTTATGAGCTGGTTCATCGGTAAAACTCTATCAATTAATTTACCATTAGATTCCACTAAAAAATTTCTAAGCATATTTATACCCAAAAACGAGTGATGGTTTTATACTTTTGTTGATTGAAAGACCATTGACTAGAAATCAAGTTCAGGTTATTTTTACGTCATAATTTTGAAAGTTTCAAGGAATACCGAGAACTGGAGGGATGGCCATGAATGATTTGCTAAAAATATCAGATTTCGCGTTTATTTACATGCTAATCGGATTATGGTTCGGTGACTTCTTTGCCATGCGTAACATTGGTAAAACATCAAAGTACGTATCTCAATTGCTGAAAAAAGATGCTGCCGGACTTCAGGTTGCACTATCGGGCGCACCTAATTTGTCCCCAGAAACACGTCGACTAGCCACCAAAAAGGTTCGAGTCATTAAGCGTTGGTACTTTTTAGCCAGCAAAACTGGCTCAATGCTTCTTTTATTGGCAATTGAACAATGGCTGCTGTTTACTGCGAGGCAAAATTGGGGATTAGTTGCAATTGAAATTTCCATGTTATTTATCTGTGCGATTATTTTAGCTGCTGATTTGAGAATTAATGTTGTTCGAACAAAACTGGAAGAGATTTTGAAGCCCTATGAAGATAAGTTGTGGTTCGAATATCGACTGAGGAGTTGAACCGGCTGGGATAATCGGCAGCTTAATCTCAGATGTTAACAAAACAAGAAGAAACTGGGATAGGCATTTTGATCTCAGAATTTAACGAAAAGGACTAACTATTCCAAAATCAGGAATAATTGGTCCTTTTCGTTAAATTCTGGGATTAGTCATTTGGCATAACATTAATCCAAAGATTAGTCGCAATCCAAGTTAATGATGGCCGATTGAAATTAACCCATATCCCGGCGCCACACTTTCAGTTCTCAAATCATTAAACGGTTTTCAGTTAATCTTCTTCTGGATGAAACTGGATTGTTGCATTGACAGCTCGCTTCCAGCCTGAATACAGTTGCTTTCGCTTCTTATCATCCATGTCTGGCTTAAATTCGTCTCGAGCCTTGATCGTTTCCTTAATTTCATCAACAGAACTCCAAAAGCCAACGGCCAGGCCAGCCAAATATGCTGCGCCAAGAGCTGTGGTTTCAGCAATTGATGCCCGTTGAATTGGCGTTCCCAAAATATCTGCCTGAAATTGCATGAGGTAGTTATTATTAGCTGCCCCACCATCAACGGCAAGTTCCTTCAAATCAATCCCGGTTTCGCTCACCATTGTATCAACAACATCCCGAGTCTGATATGCTAAGGATTCAAGGGTCGCTCTAATGAATTGATTCTTCGTTGTTCCACGCGTTAAGCCAAATACCGCACCCCGGGCATTCTGATCCCAATAGGGTGCCCCTAAGCCGGTAAAGGCAGGCACAACGTAAACGCCATCGCTCGTTTTAGCATCGACTGCAAGTTGTTCTGACTCTGGGGAGGTTTTGATCATTTCCATCGCATCTCTTAACCACTGAATCGCTGAACCAGCGACAAAGATACTACCTTCAAGGGCGTAATTTACTTTACCGTCAATCCCATAAGCAATTGTCGTTAATAAGCCACGTTTAGAAAGGGTTGGCTCCTCACCGGTGTTCATCACAATAAAAGCACCGGTTCCGTAGGTATTCTTGATCATTCCACGTTGCAATGCCATCTGCCCGAATAACGCAGCTTGCTGATCACCAGCAATTCCGGCAATTGGTACTTGAACCCCTGCAAAAGAGTAACCTGAAGTATAGCCATAAATTTCTGAGGATGAATGAACCTCGGGCAACATACTTGCTGGAATATCAAGTAACTTAAGGATGTCTTGATCCCATTGCAGTGTATGAATGTTGAATAGCATTGTTCGGCTGGCATTCGTATAGTCTGTCGCATGAACTTTACCGCCGGTCAATTTCCAAAGAACCCAAGTATCAATCGTGCCAAATAAAAGGTCACCACTTTCGGCTTTTTGGCGGGCGCCATCAACATTGTCCAAGATCCACTTAATTTTAGTCGCAGAGAAATAAGAATCGATGATTAACCCAGTCTTGTCATGAATCATCTCATCATAACCGTCATTCTTGAGCTGATCAGCTAAACCGGCAGTTTGTTTTGACTGCCACACAATTGCATGATAGATTGGTTCGCCAGTGTTTTTGTCCCAAATAACAGTCGTTTCACGCTGATTGGTCACCCCAATTCCGCGAACTTTGTATGGTGGCACATCTGCATTGATTAAGGCTTCAGAAATGACTGATTGAACCGCATTCCAAATTTCATTGGCGTCATGTTCAACCCAACCAGACTTTGGAAAATACTGATGAAATTCACGCTGCGATTTACCAACGATATCGCCATCATGATTAAAGAGAATCGCCCGGGTACTCGTGGTCCCCTCATCGATTGACATTATGTATTGTTGATCATTCATGTAAAGGTCTCCATTCTTATTATTCCTGCGTTTGTCGTAACTGTAACATCTTAAGTTAGTATACAATATTCTTGATCGACAAACCAACTCGTTTGTAAATTTTAGAAAAGTACAAGAATTAGCTTGGACATTTGGCAGATTACCCGAAAAGTATTGAGATTAAGAATGCCGGCCTTTTGATCCCAGAATTTCAGCAAACGGTTTAGAGGTGCTTCGATCAGTCGAAATTAAAACTTAAGGACAGACAGCAAAAATCCCAAGGTCAAAAATTCCTGCCTTGGGGTCTCATATCTGGATTCTAAACGCTTGGTTTGGCACCTTTTACTTTTGGTCGCTACTCAACACACCACCGACACTATAACGATCTTTTTGCATTTCACTTAAAATAACGTGAACATGTTCAGCTGGCGCACCAGTATTTTTGACAACAGCGGCGGTAACATCTTCGACCAAACCCTTCAATTGAGCTTGAGAACGGCCAGCAATTAAATGAATATCAACAATTGGCATATCGATTCCTCCAAATTTTTAAATTGAAAAAAGTATACCCTATTTTATTTTTGACCGCAATCTAAATTTCACAAGCCAAACAGTCATTTCACCATCTTAACTTGAAAAATGATACAATATATCAGACAGAATTCAGTATTGATAGGAGACATAACTCATGATTCCAACTAAAAATTATTCCGCATGTACCAGTATGATTGTTGGCAAGAATGCCAGTATTGATGGGTCGATCATGATCGCCCGAAATGAAGACAGCAAATCTTCATGGCCGAAGAACTATGTCATTCATCCCCATCAAGAATTTGACACTGAACAGGAATTTTCCTCTAACGATAATGGTTTTAAACTCCCGCTTCCAAAAGTTCGGGCAAAATATTCGGCGACTCCGGAATGGACCGCTAAATTTGGTCTATTTGAAGAAGACGGGATTAATGAATACGGAGTTGCGATGAGCGCCACCGAAAGTACCTACACGAACGACTACGTCCTGGGTGCCGATCCGCTTGAGAAGGACGGAATTGGGGAGGAGGCCATGATTACCGTTGTGCTACCCTACGTCAAAACTGCCCGTGAAGGCGTCAAACGGCTTGGCCGCATCATTGAATATTATGGCACTTCCGAATCTAACGGTATTTTATTTGCTGATAAAGACGAAGCCTGGTATATGGAAACTGGTGGTGGCCACAATTGGGTTGCCGTCAAGATTCCTGACGATTCCTATGCTGTGATCGCAAATCAGACAGCTATTCAATACATTGACTTTCAGGATCCAGAAAATTACCTCTGGTCAACTCATATTCGACAGTTTGTTGAAGATCATCAACTGAATCCAGATCCAACTGGCAGCACGTTCAACTTCCGTCAGATTTTTGGAACGGCCACACTCTCTGATACTTACTACAATACTCCCAGAGTGTGGTATGGGCTCAAGTTATTCTCACCAGATCAACAACATACCCCCGTTGACCAGAATATGCCATTCCTAAATCAAGCCAATCGGAAGCTCAGTGTCTTTGATGTTCAAGACTTTTTAGCGTCTCATTACCAAGGCACCCCCTACGATCCAATTGGTGAAGGATCTGAAGCTGATAAGCACCGTTTCCGACCAATTAGTCTAGCTAAGACCCAGGAAGCCCATATCCTCCAAATTCGGCCTTCTATGCCGACTCCAGCAGCGGGTATCCAATGGTTGGCCATGGGCGTTGCTGCCCAGAGTTCGTTTGTGCCATTTTACGCTGGCGCCACTGACACCCCTAAGCAATATCAAAATGCCACTGGTTCTTATTCCCCTGATCAGGCCTATTGGACTTACAAACTCGCCGGAACGCTTGTAGATCCACATTATGTGAAATTTGGGCCAAAACTGAGTGAGACCCAAAAGCAATTGCGAATTGCATTTCAACAATCAATCCAAGCTGCCGACAAGGTTGTTCGCGGGTTATCCAATGTTGAACAAGCTGACTATCTGACTAAGATTAACTTTGAAAACAGCCAGAAAGGACTGAATGCCTACAACAGCTTAATTTCGGATCTGGTGACCAATGCAACCGATTTATCGCCATTGAACTTTAAACAGGATGTCAATTTATAGACTTAATCTCACAAATAAACTAAACGGGATCGTCAACTCACTGCCTCAAAGCAATGAATTGATGATCCCGTTTTAATTTTCTTAAGCTTCTTTAGTAGTGCTCGCGTGTAAATGCACCACGACTGTTATCACTTGCTCGAGTCACTAATTTGGTTAATAGCTCTTCTGTATCTTTCATGATTCGATCGGCGGTGCGTTCATTTGCCTGACTCAAAGCTTGCATGAGTTCGCCACCCTTTTTACCGCTCACTGCTTTATCCACCTTTGCGATCCGTTGATGCCCATATGCCAATGATTTAAGCTGGAAGTCCTCAACGTCTGCCATCAATTCCTGATAATGATCAGCAACGATTAGCGAAATCAATCGATTTGCCCAATAAGCATTATGGCTATCCAAAGTGGTCGTGGTATCGCGATAACAATCCGGTGTGTCAAGAATATGGGTGTAAAATGGCACGATCGTATTAAACGGATTGCCCGCAAAAGCCAACCATTGAATTGCGGCGTGATCTTCAGCAACATATGGCCGTAACTGTAAAATTGACAGTTCTTGATTCCGATTGAACCCAATTGGTCGGTAGGGATTGGTTTTGTAATCAGCTCCAGGTGCAAATGGATCGTATGGGGTATCTTGATAATGAGAACTCAATACAAATTTAATGTCCTCAATGGTGATTTTTCGATCGGCATAATTGATGAATGGCAATTTGTTACTCATTGGTGACAGATCCTTAACCGATTCAGGATTAAAGTAACGCTGACCGTACCAGGCACGAGGGGTATTGTAATGATGATCAAGCTGGGTATCTGAACCAAAGATCTCTCGGAAGTTAAAGTTACTCGTTAAATTCAAGTGGTATTTCTCAACAAACTTCAGTAAATCCTTAGAAAACATGAAGTTATCAGGGTCGTCAAACTTAACTTCCTGAATTCCAGTTTGATTGGGGGCGATCACGTAGGCATCATCTGGAATCCGTTGGGCAACCCAGTGATGACCACCAGCCGTTTCCATGTACCAAATTTCGTTGACATCTGAGAAAATGATTCCATTTGATTCATAGGTCCCATATTTCTTAAGTAGGCTGCCAACGCGTTCGACACCGTCTCTGGCTGAACTGATGTATGGCAACGTGATCGTCAATAAATCTTCCTCACCCAGGCCGTTCTTAACCAAGGGGTCAGCTCCTAGAACCCGCGAATTTGTGGTAATCGTTTCGGTGGCACTCATTGCAACATTATGGGCATTGACACCTGCTTCACCCCAAACGCCTTCGTCGACCGCAGCATCTGGCACTGACGTGTAGCGAACCGGATTATCGGGCAATTGAATCGAAAATTTGGATAATTTTGAATGATACTCACTTGGTTGGTCTTCGTGATGGATGACAACGAATTTTTTCGGATGAACCGCTTCGCCAGCGTCTTCATTCCTGGCAATTAACGTCGAACCATCATAGCTGGCATTTTTACCAACCAAGATGGTTGTACAACTACTATGTTTTGATGCAAACATGATGAAGCCTCCTTAATAGCTCTCTTGATAATCATCTTACACCTAATTGGATGTAAGCGTATTACTAAAAATGATCAAAAAAGAGGTTGCTATTTTGAACAACCTCATTGGACTTGGATAATATAGTTTGACAATGCATTTCGAGGCCAAATTGGGTCTCTATAGAAACTCCCTACTTTTGAGCAGGTTCTTCATAGTCACCATTTGGGCAGACAACTTGAGTGCCGCCCTTGACCTTCTTCTCGACTAAGAAGTGCCCATCCTTTGGACAATCTCGGCCAACTGGTTTATCCCAAGAAACAAAATCACAATCTGGGAATCGGGAACAGCCATAGAAAATTCGATGACGTTTAGATTTCCGCTCAATGACCTGGCCTTCGTGACACTTTGGACAGATCACGCCGATTTCTTTAACAATTGCTTTCGTGTTTCGACAGTCCGGGAATCGGGAACAGGCATAAAACTTACCGTAACGGCCCATTTTGATCACCATTGGGGCGCCACAGATTTCACAGTTAAAGCCGGCTGGTTCATCTTTAATCTGAACTTTTTCCATATTCTTTGTGGCTGATTCGACCTCGGTTGAAAATGGTCGGTAGAATTTATCAACTAACTTAATCCAGTTTTCCTTGCCCTCTTCAACTTGGTCAAGCTTACCTTCTAAATTGGCAGTAAAGTCAATGTTAACAATATCTGGGAAATATTCCACGATAATCTTGTTAACAATCTCGCCTAATTCAGTCGGTTCAAATCTTCTGCCAACTTCTTTAACATAATAACGTCGTTGAATCGTATCAATGGTTGGTGAGTAAGTTGATGGCCGACCAACGCCCTTTTCTTCGAGGGCTTTGATCAAGTTCGCTTCACTATACCTTGCAGGTGGCTGAGTAAAATGCTGATCAGGATTGCTGTTAACCAGTTTGACTTGATCACCCGTTTCCAAATCTGGTAAAAGATTATCCTTTTCTTTGCCATCGCCGTAAACCTTCAAGAAACCATCAAACTTCATCTTTGAACCGTTAGCTTTAAAAGTAACCCCATTTTGTTCAATAGTGACAGCCATTGTATCCATAATTGCCGGTGTCATTTGGCTAGCCATGAAGCGAGACCAGATAAGTTGGTACAATCTAAACTGATCTTTAGTTAGGTATTTTTTCAAGCTGGCAGGCGTTCTGAAAACTGAAGTGGGACGAATTGCCTCATGGGCATCTTGAGCACCTTCAGGTAGCTTGCCCTTGATTGGCTTGGTAGCAGCATACTCCGCTCCGTACTTCTCATGCAGGAAAGTAGAAGCTTCATGCTTGGCAATGATCGAAATTCGAGTTGAATCCGTCCGCATATAGGTAATAAGGCCCTGGCTGCCTTCTTTACCAATATTAATGCCTTCATACAACTGCTGAGCCGCCATCATCGTTTTACGAGTTCGGTAATTCAACTTCCGGTTAGCTTCTTGTTGCATTGTACTTGTGGTAAATGGCGGTTGCGGTTGACGCTTGCGTTCACGACGGGTCACTTTGGTAATATCAAAGTCACCTTTTGGATCAAGGCGCTTCATCACGTCTTGAACCGCGTCATTATTAGGCAAATCATGCTTTTTACCGTTCAGGCCATAAAAACTCGCCTTGAACTTTTTACTCCGCCCCTTTTTAAATTCAGAGTCAATTGACCAGTACTCTTCAGGGGTGAAGTTTTTAATTTCATTTTCCCGTTGAATGATTAACCAAAGCGCAATTGACTGAACCCGGCCGGCACTTAAGCCCTTCTTTACCTTTTGCCACAATAACGGTGAAATAGAGTAACCAACTAGTCGATCGAGTACTCGACGAGCTTGCTGGGCATCAACCAAATTCATGTCAATGTTGCGGGGATGCTTAAAGGATTCCTTCACGGCATCTTTGGTAATTTCATTAAACACAACCCGATTGTCTTCTTTCGGGTCCAAATCTAGGATGTGTGACAAATGCCACGCAATCGATTCACCTTCACGATCCGGATCGGCTGCCAGGTAGACTTTTTTTGCCTTCTTTGCAGCAGAACGTAACTCTTTAATCGTGTCGCCTTTTCCTCGAATCGAAATATAATGGGGTTCATAGTCGTGATCAATATCGACACCCATTTTACTCTTGGGTAAATCACGAACGTGACCCTTACTGGCAACAACTTTGTAAGAACGGCCAAGATATTTTTCAATCGTCTTGGCTTTCGCAGGAGATTCAACAATCACCAAGGTCTTTTTAGGGGACCTTCGTTTTGCTTTACTCTTGGCTTTAGGTTTCGTTGTAGTAGCCATGTGTTCTCCTTTCAACATTACTTCTTATTTATTAGTTAAGCGTTTAAATTATCTGCACAAATCTACCATATCATATTGCAAGTGTTTTTGAGTGTCAACTAATGAATTCTTCCAAGATATCATCAGCACACAGAATTGGATTGGCCCCAGCCGCAATTAATTCATTAGTTCCAACCGACAATCTACTATTGATCGGTCCGGGAACTGCGAGAACATTTCGATTATTTTGCAACGCTAAATTGGCTGTGATCAGACTGCCAGAATGATGCTTAGCCTCAGTCACGAGGACACTTTGCACCAGTCCGGCAATGATACGATTGCGCTCGGGAAAATGGTTTCGAAAGCCACGAGTTTGATTAGGATATTCACTTAGCAGTAAATGGTCCCGGGCAATTTGCTCTTGTAAATATTTGTTTGCACTTGGATAAGCAATGTCCAATCCAGTTCCAATAACCGCAATCGTGCGGCCTTGGTTTGCAATTGCACATTGGTGAGCAAGTTTATCAACACCCTTGGCGAGCCCTGACACAATTGTCATTTTATTTGAAATCTTACCAGGAATCAACTGTTTTAAGACTTCAGTCGAGTAATGGGTGGCCTCTCTGGCACCCACAATTCCTAATAACTCGCCATTAATCAATTCAAGGTGACCACGATAAAATAGCACAATTGGTGCACTGTAAGCTTCTCTGAGAATTTCAGGGTAACTCGGATCGCAAATTGCCAACCAGTTTTCGCCGTCAACTAACTGATCGACCAGTTGATCATCCGTCATCATTTGTTGATAGCTGGCGCAAAAAGCTGCAATATTTCGATCTTGAATCCCTGCAATGGCCAGTAAATGGTCAACAACTGGCAGATGCTGGTCATCCCATATTTCTTGAGAAAGCCACTCATAAACCTTTGCCTTACCCACAATTCCAATTCCCTTACACAAATGAAGTCGTAATAAATAATCCCTTAACAGCATCTAAATTCTCCCCTTTTAAGAATAAATACGTAAAAGGGAGTCATTATTTCGAATTTTTTTGAACTGGTGAAAAAGTCATTCGGTGGATGGGGGTTGGACCAAATTTTTTAAGGGCCGCCAAATGTTTAGCGGTTCCGTAACCAGCATTATGTTCGAAGTCATATTCCGGATACTGTTTGGCAAATTGTGCCATTAACTCATCCCGATAAACTTTAGCCACAATGCTTGCAGCAGAAACACTAATACTTTTTGCATCCCCCTTAATCAATCTGGTTTGATGAATTGGCACGGCAATCTGCATGGCATCAACGATAATTTCGTTGGGCTGCGGATTAAGTTGGTTAACCGCCTGCTTCATTGCCACTCGAGTCGCTTCATAAATATTCATCTGATCGATTCCAATATTATCAACAACCCCAATCCCGATGCTTAATGCTTCTCGGCAAATCAGCGGTGCCAATTTTTCTCGCATAACAGGAGAAAGCTGTTTGGAATCATTGACCGCAATGAGATCGAAATCATGCGGGAGAATGGCTGCGCAGGCGACCACTGGTCCAGCAAGTGGGCCGCGGCCGACTTCATCGACACCGGCAACATATTCAACCCCACGCTGCCAGAACTGGTGCTCATAGCGAAACCGTTGATGAAAAGCGGCCAAGTGCTCCTGTTGGCGGGCCAGCCTTTTTTGGGTGCTTTGAACGGCTTGTTGAACGCCTTTCCTTGGGTCAGTCATGAATTGGGCAATTCGTTGGTCATCAGGATTCGTGATCGCCGCCAGTAATGTTTTAATTTCTGTGATCGTCATTGTTTTCTGTTGCCACCATTTCTGGAGTATCCAATGTATAAGGGCCAACTTTACCAGACCGGATATCTTGAATGATCCGATTGGAAGCTCGTTCATAATCATCGCGCATGCCAATTTTAGCCGTAATCTTCAATAGCAAATCAACATCAGACAACTGCAAGTCCTCATCATTTAAGTGATACCGTTGTTGGAGTTGGTCAGGTTGTGAAACCCGGAACAGTTTTAAGGCAAACAACGCAATATCATCACTATGAAAAACGCTGTCCTTAATAGCGCCAGTTAGGGCCAGCTTATTGGCAACTTCTTGACTAGAAAATTTTGGCCACAAAATCCCTGGTGTATCCAAGAGTTCTAACTTATTGCCAGATTTCAACCATTGTTGCCCTTTGGTAACGCCAGGACGATTCCCGACTTGAGCTGCCCGGCGATTGACTAATCGATTTAAAACAGTTGATTTGCCGACATTTGGAACGCCGACACTGATCGCCCGGATTGGCCGCTTTTTCATGCCCTTATCCTGCTCTCGCTGTAATTTATCTCTTAAAATCGGTGAGATGACTGAAATAACATTATTAATCCCAAATTGCGTTTTAGCATCAATCGCAATTGCTGGTTGGTCGTTATCTTTGAAATACTTCAACCACCTGGCCGTCATTTCAGGCTCAGCAAGATCTCGCTTTGTCATAATGAACAAGTGCGGCTTATCAGCGCTGATCCGTTTAATTTCGGGATTTTGTGATGAATAAGGAATCCGGGCATCAAGAATTTCAAACACAATGTCGACTAATGAAAGATTCTCTTCAAACTGGCGAATTGCTTTTGCCATATGTCCAGGGAACCATTGAATTGTTATTGCCATATTTTCACTTCCTACATGCTTTCTTCATACATTTTCCAAACCTCATCAAATATTTCCATATTGGGTAAATACGACGCATTTTCTTCCAAATATTTTGAAAGTGAATCAAATTCATCCAGTTGTTTGGGAAACGACTGATCGAAAAAGGCGTTATTGGCAAATTCCGCGATTGGATCTGTACTACCTGGATTGCGCTGAGTCATCAAAAACTGGTAAAAGGTTTTGTTCAAAATTCAATACTCCTTACTGTTTTGGCAAAATAATTTTAAATACAAATTTTCCTTTGCCCTTCATATCAATTGTTTGGGCACTATAGTTGAGGCCATGCTTGGTCATATGATTGATGTCCAGTCGAATGAGCTTCTTTTTAGGCACCAATTGAACCCATTTGGGCAGTTCGTAAGCATTTTTAACGTATGTCAAAACAAAGCTGATGGGAACCGGAAATCGACCTAACGCTAATTTAGTGGCATGCAATTCAACATTGCCGTTTGAGAGAACCTTTGGGGTAAAGAAAACCGTAAAGTCAACCGCACTTCCCAAGAGCTTCATTGACCCGTATACGATCCCTTGGTCAGCCACTTCAAAATGATACTTGGCATTATCACTGCCATCTTGAAGCTTGTCAAGATAATAATCTGATAAGGTGTTCAACTGGTCCTTGTTAAGTTGCACTGAAATCGGCGTCGTTCCGGTATTTTTGGCTTCATTATTAAACGTATTGTCAGCCTTGGACGGCATGTGAACAATCACCATCAGGGCAACAGCTGCCAAGACAATGAGTCCGGTAAGTGATATAAAGGCAACTTTCCACGGATTTCGCCGTTTATTCTTGGTTCTAGATTTCTGCATAAAAATTAATCATCCCTTCGCCCAGTCTGTATGGTCAACCAGTTGTTTATATAGCAAATTGGTCATGATTCGGTAACCCTTCGTATTTGGATGGAAATGATCATCCGTTGACAAGTAAGCATTCGATTGTGCTGTTTGCCCGCTTAATAATGCCTCAATTTGTGTCGCGTCATAGTGGCCGTTTCCAATCACATGAGCTCGTTTTCGTAATCGTTCACGGGATTGAACCGTTTTAAACTGGCCATCAGACATCCGCTTATTGATTGGAATGAAGTAAATCCGTGATTGATGATTAACGACAGCTTGGGTTGCGGAATTATTTTGGGCAACGGCTCGGCTGATGAAGGAAACTTGAGGGAAATAGACGTACACCGGATTATAGATTCCAAAGACAAAGATTGGTGAGTGCGGGTTAAGCTGGCGAATATGATTAAATAGTCGCGTAACCCGCTTACTGTATGTGGCTCGGTAATGAGCGAGCTTTGAATCAAGTTTATGGTCACTGGGATCGGTCACATTTTGTTTTAAAAAGTGCAGCAGATCGTTCCCACCGGTTGTCACTGTGATCACATCTGCATGGCTTAAACTCGTTCGCAATTTTTTTGAAGTCATGACGCGATGATCAATTTGATCGGTTGTTTCCCCGGATATGCCAAAATTAGCGCTGGACATGTGAACGTGAGGATTATTCCGATTCACTTTGTTTGTGATCATGTACGTATACCCACCACGGTTATTTGGATCGCCAACCCCTTGGGTCAGTGAATCGCCAACTGCCGTTAATTTAACCTGCTTTGGCGGTCGGTTCTGGTATTGATTGTATGCCACATAACCGACAGCTGCCACAACAATGACCGCAATGATCATGAGCAAGTACCTCAGTTTATGACTTCTTTTTTTCACCAACGGGCACCCCCTGTCGTCAAAGTACTGACAATATAAAAGAGAGCATCGACATCACATTCTCGTCTCAGCCCTTCTCGCATAACGAAGCTATTTTAATCTGGATCACTATAATAAATCAAGGCAAATCCACCTTGGCCAACATGGGTCGCAATAATTGGAGAAGTCGTTCGGTAAAATAACGGCACATTAGGAAAGAGTTCTTTTAATTGTTGAACCGTTTCCCGTAACACATCGGTTTCGGTTACATAAGAAATTCCGATCATTTGAAGTGCCTTGGTATTCTTCATTTCATCGAGAACTTTGCCAAAGAATTTTCGAAGTGACTTATCACCCCGTCCCTTTGAAATAACCTTCAATTTGCCATCAGCAACTTCTAGTCCTAATTTTAAATTTAAGAAATTGGTAATTGCTCCAGCAATCGGGTGAAGCCGGCCACCTTTGACAATATTGTCAAGCGTCATTACACAAAGATAAAGTTTGGTATTATCCCGAACTTTGTTAATTTGCTTTACGATTGTATCACGGTCGGCCCCTTCTTGGGCAAGCTTAGCAGCTTCAAGAACTTGAAAGCTCAAGCCCCGATCAGTAAAAGTACTGTCAACGACCGTTACATCACTCTTGCTCAACGTTGCAGCCTGTTCTGCAGCGTGGACCGTTCCGCTGATGGCCTCCAGCATATCAATACAAAGAACTTGGCTGCCGTCTTTTCCAGCCTCGTCAAACGCTTCAATGAACTTACCAACAGGCGGTTGACTGGTCTTGGGAAGATCCTTGGCTGCCATCATTTTAGGAACAAACTGTTCATTGTTGATTGTGTCACGTTCAACATAGACCGTGCCATCGATCATGACTGTTAGGGGAACAATTGTAATATCATATTGTTTAACTTCCTCATCGGATAATTGAGCAGATGAGTCCGTCACAATTTTTACTTTTGCCATTTACGCCACTCGTTTCTTTACAAAATTGATAATCGTTTTGTTACTCAAAGACAATTATATCAAAGTTTTTTGTTAACTTACATGATCATTTTTGTTCAATTAAGCTTTTCGATCATAAACTTCGAACGTGTGTGGAAACGGATTCTTTTCATTCACAATGCCATCGACTGACTTGGCTAGCTTGAAGTCCGTGTAATTAATTTCAGGCATGTAGGTATCTCCCGTAAAGGAATGGTCAATCTTGGTTCGATATAATCGATCAACTTTGTCTAATAATTGAGAAAAAATATTGGCGCCACCGGTCACAAAATAATTCTCATTTGGATTTTGATCAATCATTTCACATAACTCAGAAATTGAGGAAATCACCAAAACCCCCGCTGGAAAATCAGTTTTTCGAGAGACAACGATGTTTTGTCGTCCTGGCAGCGGTCGATTGTAACTCCGAAACGTATTGGCACCTGAAATGATCGGGTGCCCCATCGTTGTATTCTTAAAATATTTCATATCGTCAGCCAAATGCCAAGGGAGCCCACCTTTGGTACCAATCAAACCGTTGGCATCTTCTGCCCAAATATAAGAAATCATTGATTGAGCCTCCTAAACGGCCACTGGCGCTTTAATTTTGGGATATGGATCATAGTTCTTAACTTTAATATCGCTCATTGTGAAATCGTCAAGATGTTTTTTCTCCGGATTTAACCATAATTGTGGGGCATCATGTGGTTTCCGGGTTAATTGTTCCTTTACCTGTTCAATGTGGTTGGAATAAATATGGGCATCTCCAAGCGTATGAACAAAATCACCAACTTCCAGACCACATTCGCGAGCGATTAAGGACGTTAAAAGCGCGTAACTGGCAATATTAAACGGGACCCCAATAAAGATATCGCCTGAACGCTGGTAAAGCTGACAGCTTAATTTGCCATCAACGACATAAAACTGGAACATTGTATGACAAGGGGGTAAAGCCATTGAAGGCACGTCCTCTGGATTCCAGGCGGAAACAATCATTCTTCTGGAATCAGGATGATTCTTGATCAAATCAATCACGTTTTGAATTTGATCAATGGTTTGGCCCTTCGAAGTCTTCCAAGCACGCCATTGACTCCCATAAATCAAGCCAAGATCGCCGTATTTGTTGGCAAAGTCTTCATCGTCAAGAATTTTTTGACAAAACAAATTCATCTGTTCCTTATATACTTTGTTAAATTCAGGATCCTTGAGGGCCCGATGAGAGAAGTCGGTCATGTCTGGGCCTTGATAATCAGCAGATTGAACGTAGTTTTGAAATGGCCATTCATCCCAAATATGATTCTTGTGTTGTAATAAGAACCGAATATTTGTGCCACCCTTTAAGAACCATAACAGTTCACTCTTAATTAAGCCGAATGGCACTTTTTTTGTGGTCAGTAACGGGAATCCCTCAGAAAGATCAAAACGCATTTGGTACCCAAAAGTACTCAAAGTACCTGTGTGGGTTCGATCGGATTTTTTGTGACCATTTTCCAAAACATACTTTTCGAGGTTCAGATAGGCATCTTCTAACATGATAATTCTCCTTTTAAATGGTTATTCAGCATATTCACTCAGGTATTCCCAACGTTTGATCTTTTGATCGATTTCTGCTTCTAATTTATCCTTTTGCGCTTGCAAATCGGCAAGCTTGTCGTAATCACTGCCGTTGGACTGCATCTGCTTTTCGATCTCAGACTGTTGGC
The DNA here is from genome assembly GCF_001436255.1 of Lentilactobacillus rapi DSM 19907 = JCM 15042. GTDB lineage: Bacteria > Bacillota > Bacilli > Lactobacillales > Lactobacillaceae > Lentilactobacillus > Lentilactobacillus rapi. Next base: position 209,842 of record NZ_AZEI01000076.1, read on the forward strand.
CTTCCAGAGTATCAATATCCTTCTCAATATGACCGTACTCGAGTTGTTCAGCATACGTTAATTTTTTCTTTTTGTCGTTATCACCGGAATTCTCAGCGGAATCCGGCGCTTTTTCTTTAACCGAAACAGATTTAGCTTGACTGGTTTCTTTTTTTACGGACTGGCGTTTGTGAGCTAAATAATCCGTAAACCGGCCACGATGTTCTTCAATGACGCCATCACCATCAAATATCAATAATCGATCGGCTACTTTATCCAAGAAATAACGGTCGTGAGAAACGGTAATGACCGTTCCTTGAAATTTAGAAATATAGTCTTCCAGCACGGTCAGAGTTGCGATGTCCAAATCATTGGTTGGCTCATCCAACAACAAAACATTTGGTTGCTGCATCAATAATTTCAGCAGGTAAAGACGCCGCTTTTCACCACCGGATAATTTCCGAATCAGCGTCCCATGCATAAATCTTGGAAATAAAAATTGCTCCAAAAGTTCAGTCACACTGATTTTTTGGCCATTCTTGTCAGTGACTTGCTGACCAATTTCATTTAAGTAGCTAATCACCCGCTTATCTTCTGGAATCGGTTCCGTTAACTGGGTATAATACGCCATTTTAACCGTTTCGCCAATCTTTATGATGCCCGAATCCAGTTTCAGTCGCCCGGCAATGACATTCAGTAAACTGGTCTTCCCAGCGCCGTTCTCACCGCTGATTCCGATCCGTTCGTTGGGCTGAACCAGGATATTAAAGTCCTTCAGGATGGTTTGACCGCCAATACTCAAGTTGGCATCCTTCATCTTGATAACTTCCTTACCCAGTCGAGTTTGGCCAAGGGAAATATCAACGTCCTGATCAAGCTTAAGCGTATTCACATTTTCCTTGAGATCATTAAACCGATTAATTCGAGCTTGTTGTTTGGTAGAACGGGCTTTCGCACCGGTCTTCATCCAAGCTAATTCTGACTTATAAAGCTGCTGGGTTTTATGTTGAGCGTCAATTTCTCCCTGTACCCGCGTGGCTTTTTGAGCAACATAATCTTGATAGTTACCCTCGTATTCATAGAGCTTACCAAATGACAGTTCCCAAATTTTGTTCGCAACCTGATCCAGAAAATATCGATCATGGGTCACAACAATCAAGGAGCCTTTATAACCAGCCAAGTAGTTTTGCAACCAGTCAATGGAGTCAAAGTCCAAATGGTTAGTCGGTTCATCCAGCAACAGAAGATCGGGCGATTGAATCAACACCTGAGCCAACCCGACACGACGGCGCTGGCCACCGGAAAGTTCACCAACTTTTTGGTTATAATCATCGATTTTTAACTGAGTCAAAATCGTTTTAACATCACTTTGAGCGTTCCAAGCATCTTCTTCATTCATTCGAGCTTCAGCCTTGGTATAACGCTTTTCTGCTGCTTCATCTTCTGGATGGGCAGAGTATTCTTTCAACGTATTTTCATAATTTCTGATTGTTTGGTAAACCTTCTGTGAACCCGAAAAAACGGCATCCATTATTGATAAATTGTCATCAAGTTCGGGATCCTGGGTCAAATAGCCGATCGTATACGACTTGGAAGTAATGATATCGCCAGTCGAATCATGATCCATTCCAGAAATTGCATTCAAAAGCGATGTTTTGCCACTTCCGTTTGTTCCAATCAACCCGATTCGATCATGTTCATTGATCATAAAACTGAGATTATCAAAAAGCGTTTTTTCACCATACGTTTTGGTTAATCCTTCAACCCGCATTGTTTCCATTAATTAATCATCCTCGTTTATAAAACTTTTTGTCGCACTGATGAGCGCTGGTTGGGTGTTGGCCACCTTAGCGTCAACCACAGCTTTTTCTAAATAACTTAACGTTTCACCTAATTGTGGGCTGGGTTGTAAAATCCCATCCTTAATGAGTTGGCCGCCGGTAATTTTAAGCTGTTTTTTGTCCGTGATTGGTAAGTGGTCATAATCAGCCACATACCCGGAGAAATCACTGGTCGAAATGGCATTCAAAATAGTCACAGCGTTTTCAACATTTTCCCTGCCAGCTCGGTATAAATCCCAGTTGGACAGTTCATTCGAACTCATTCTAAAAAGTAATTCAGTCGTTAGTATAACATCATTGATCACTTTATTGGCAGTCTTCCACTTTTTCAAAAATGTGCGGATCGCTTCGGCTGAGAAGTTGAAATAAAAGGCGAGTAATGACCAAACCTGAGGCTCATTAGTCAGTCGAAAATGGCTGTTAACGATCGTTTGTAATTGAGCCAGCCAGTTGCCTAATTCGGGCATATATTTGTAAAGGTTTGTCTCAATAGCCAAGTTCAAGCCATTTTGGGCATCCACCCCCATCATCATTTTGACAAACTCGGAATGGGTTCGCTCCACCGCAATTTTTGCCAGTAACTGACTATGACATTTGATGCCGGCGAGGGTTTTTGCTTCGATTTTAAAGTCTAGCTGGCTGGCAAATCGGATCGCTCGCATCATCCTCAAGGCATCCTCATTAAAGCGCTCGTTGGGATCACCCACCGCGCGGATAATTTTAGCGTCCATATCAGCCAAGCCACCGAATAAATCAGTGATCTGTCCGCTCTCACTCATCGCAAGCGCATTGATTGTAAAATCTCGGCGTTTAAGGTCTTCTTTTAGCGACCTCACGAAGTTCACTTCATCCGGTCGACGATAATCTTGATAGCCCGATTCAGTCCGAAAAGTCGTCACTTCGTAGCCGTTTCCGTGATCAAGAATCATCACCGTTCCGTGTTCAATTCCAGTATCAACTGTTCGCTTGAATAAGCTCTTAACCTCGCTGGGATAAGCACTAGTGGCAATATCGACATCATGAATTGGTCGATGCAAGAGTGTATCTCTAACAGAACCACCAACAAAATAAGCCTCATAACCTGCGGCTTCAATCTTTCTTAGGATTGGTAATGCCTCTTGAAATTCAGTTGGAATTTTATCCATTTTCACGCTAATCGCCATCCAATTTCTTTTTACTCCTCCAACAATTTTAACAGAATTAGGGCCAGAATAAAAAAGAATGTCGCAAAGATTGCCATTTGGCAACGAAACTTGCTATGATTAGTCGGTGACTATTTCTGGGAGGTAAAACGATGGCACAAAAACAAACTCATTTAAATATTTCGTTGATTGATTTGGTCGTAATCGCACTTGGAACTGCAATTTATTCGTTTGGAATTGTTTTCTTTAACATTTATAATCACCTTGCTGACGGCGGGGTAACTGGTATTACATTGATTTTGAGAGCCCTTTTCCATATTGATCCAGCGTATTCAACCATTCTGGTCAACATCCCCCTTTTTATGATTGGCTATCGTTTCCTTGGCAAAAAAGACATGTTTTACACATTGTATGGCACAATTGTGTTAGCTGTGTTCCTGTGGATCTGGCAACGAGTGCCCCTCGTGATTAATATTGATCACGACTTATTGCTGTCAGCGATCGGTGCCGGCCTATTCGGCGGTTTTGGTTGTGGAATTGTTTATCGATTTGGTGGCACGACTGGCGGTGTCGATATTGTTGCTCGCCTCTTTGAACGTTTCAAAGGAATTCAAATGGGGCAAACCCTATTAACAATTGATGTTATCGTTCTCTTGTCATCATTGATTTATTTGGACGTCCGCCAAATGGCCTACACTTTAATTTACGTCTGGATCTTTTCGGTCATCGTCAACTTTACCCAACAGGGTGCTTACACCGCCCGCGGAATTCTCATCATCAGTAATGAATCAAACGCCATTTCGACGGCCATCCAGAGCGAACTGAGCCGTGGCGTCACCTTTTTAAATGCAGAGGGCGGCTATTCGCATCATCCAAAGCAAATCATCTACTGCGTGGTATCCCCGAGTGAGCTGCATAGTCTAAAACAACTTGTGGAATCCATCGATAAAGAAGCGTTTATTTCAATTTTAAATGTCAACGAGGCCATTGGTGAAGGATTTACGTATAAGCGGCCAAAGAAGTTCAAAATACTGTAATGTGAGTACATTTCCGACCAGTTCAGTCTCGTCCAACTCAAAAAGCATCCTCCCAGAAACTCAATCAGTCTCTGTGGGGATGCTTTTAGTTATAAATCACTATCTTCGTCATACATCGACGCCATCTCCAAATCATCCGGCACCAATTCAAGATACTTCTTCAGATATTGCTTTTCTTTCTCAACATCAGCTGCTTCTCGATAGAACAAAGCCGCATGTTTCAAGAAACTTGGGTTGTCACTCAATTCATGGGCAGCAATCTCATAATTATTGGCAGCCAACTTCGTTTTACCTGCATTTTGATAAGATTGCGCCAAATTATAGGCTAAATGGGCATCAAAAACGTGATCTTCGACGACTGGCTCTAAAAGCTTCAGATTATCGCTGTAACGCTCATGGGAAATATACCAGTCGGATACTAATGTCAGGATTTCCATATCGTCAGGGGCGATTTCTCGACCTTTTAGCAAGTATTTTAATGCGAGATCATCCTCGTTAGCCATTGTGGCAATTTGGCCAGCCTTCTGCCAGATCTTTTCGTTGTACTGATCAATCGCAATTCCTTCCTGAATCGCCGTCAAGGCTTCATCCACTCGCTTCAGGTTAACAAATGAATCAGCTAGATATGGATATAAGGAGCTGTATTGGGGGTCGGAGTCACGAAGATCTTCAAATGCTTTAATTGCTTTGGTGTAATCTTTTAAATTAAAGTAAGTAAATGCTAATTCAAATTTAACATCACTGCTCATTTTGACGGGCTTAATTTGTTCCAAATAACCGACGGCCTGCTCAAACTTGCCAATTTCAGCATAAGATACTCCCAAGCGCTCAACCAAATCAACGGCCGACATTTCAAGCGTTCCTGATTTGATGAGCGTCAGATACAAATTAATCGCTTTCCGGTAGTTGCGGGTTGTAAAGTAAAATTCAGCTAACGCAAATTGAATGACCGGCTCGTCAGGAGCTAATTTTTGGGCTTCTAAGAGCTTTTGCTCACTGATCTCAAACATACCCTGGGTTTGGTAGAGATCGGCGGAGACCATCAATGAGCGTACATATTCGGGTGATTTTGGTGATACATGGGACAAATAATTCAACGCCTTGTCATCATCGTCTTTATCAATTGCCAATTCCGCCAAATTAATTTTTAAATTATCGTCATCTGGAAATTTTTTGAGTAACTTTTCATAAATAGTAGTTGAATCATCTGAAAATCCCAACGAATACAATTCCTCGGCAAGTGAATAAAGCATGTCGTCTGAATCGTTAGCCAATGCTAATTGAAATGATTTTTTGAAATCATCTAATTGACCACTTTCAAGTTGGTCAAGGGCGGTTTGTGAATAAGTCATGTCAGTCCTCCATAGGTATCAAAAAAGCCAGCCCGACATATGCCGTTCTGGCTTAACAGATGAATACTATTTAACAGCATCCTTGAGCGCCTTACCAGGTTTGAAAGCTGGTACCTTGCTTGCAGGAATTTGAATTTCTTGACCTGTTTGTGGGTTACGACCCTTACGAGCGGCACGTTGACGTACTTCGAAGTTACCGAAGCCGATCAATTGAACCTTGTCGCCTTTTGCTAAACTGCTTTGGATTGAATCAAATACGGCATCCACAGCTGCTGTAGCATCTTTTTTAGTTAAACCAGTTGCTGATGCAACATTGCTTACTAATTCTGCTTTATTTGCCATGAGTGTATTCACCTCCCTCGAAGATAGGTATGTAAAACATCACAAACTTGATTCGTTGGAATCCAGAATTGCTAAAACAATACTTTTCGTATCATTTCTTGTTCCAAGATAGCATAAGAACGCCGTCATTGCAATGTTTTATTCGAATTTAGTGCCCAAATCCGCCTAATTAAGACAATATTGTAATAATTGGGGCAAAATGCACTACTTTCGGCTTCTGGTGATGATTTTGATCGGTGTTCCACTAAAGTCAAAATTTTCTCTAATTTGGTTCTCTAAAAATCTGACATATGAAAAATGCATCAGATCCGGATTATTCACAAATACGACAAAAGTTGGTGGTCCTGCTTTGACTTGAGTGGCGTAATAAATCCGCAAACGTTTACCATTGACCGTTGGGGTGGGATGAACGGCAATAGCATCCATGATCACGTCATTCAGTGCAGATGATTGAACCCGCTTTTCATGGTTATCGTAAACGCGTTTGATCAGCAGTGGCAGCTTTTCAATTCGCTGCTTAGTCACCGCCGAAACAAAAATAATTGGAGAGTAGGCCATATACTGGAACTCGTTTCGAATCAGGGTTTCAAAATCTTGCTGGGTATGATTAGTCTTTTTCAGCGTATCCCACTTGTTTACAACGGTGATAATCGCTTTACCCGCCTCATGAGCATAACCCGCAACCTTCTTATCCTGTTCGCGAATCCCTTCCTCAGCATTCATCACAAATAAGATCACATCACTTTGGTCGATTGCTTTCATAGCCCGCATCACACTGTAACGTTCAGTGTTTTCATAGACCTTTCCACGCTTTCGAATTCCAGCTGTGTCCACCATTGTGAACTTAATCCCATCAGCTTCAAACCGGGTGTCAATTGCATCCCGGGTCGTTCCGGCAATATCTGAAACAATGACCCGATCTTCACCAAGAATCGCGTTGACCAGCGATGACTTGCCCACATTAGGCCGACCAATGATACTGAAACGAATATCATCATTGGGAGCCGTCTCATCGGTTTTAGGGAACTTCTCAACAACTTTATCAAGCAGATCGCCAAGACCTAATCCATGAACCCCAGAAATTGGCATTGGGTCGCCAAATCCAAGAGAATAGAAGTCATAAATATCTTCTCGACCTTCCGGATTATCGACTTTGTTAACAGCTAACACAACTGGTTTATCACTTCGATAAAGAATCTTGGCGACTTGCTCATCATCAGCAGTCAACCCTTCTTTACCACTGACGATAAAAACGATTACGTCGGCTTCATCAATTGCAATTTCAGCTTGATTCTTAATCTGGGTACTGAAAGGAGCGTCACTGATTTCAATACCACCAGTATCAATCATCGCAAACTTGGTTGTTAACCATTCTCCATGTGAATAGATTCTGTCACGAGTAACCCCAGGGGTATCTTCAACAATTGAAATTCGATCTCCCGCGATTCGGTTAAAAATTGTTGATTTCCCAACGTTTGGACGACCGATAAATGCGACTGTTGGCATTGCCATAAAATAACCTCCTTCTTTTCACTCATTCATAAGAAAAGTGGCTGAGACAAAACTTGGTTTTGTCACCATCCACTTTGTTGTTCCCGTTTATCTAACTTGGGTTAATTGATACATGATTACTTATCTTCATGCTTCTTAAGTTCATCACCAATAATATCACCCAGAGTAAATCCAGTTTCTTCTTCAGGGGCATTATTGTTGTTAGAACTTTGACGAGGCTTATGTGATGAACGCTTAGGTGCTGATTCTTTCTTTGGCTTGTCTTCTTCAGGAGCATCAGTCAAAGCCTTGATTGAAAGAGCTAAACGTTTTCTTTCTGGATCGACATCCAAGACTTTAACTTGAATTGTTTCACCAACTTTTAAGACATCACCAGGAGTGGCAATATGTTCATGAGAAATTTGTGAAATATGAACCAAGCCTTCAACGCCAGGGAATACTTCCACAAAGGCACCAAAATCAACTAAACGCTTAACAGTTCCTTCAAGGACACTGCCAACCGGTGCTTTTTCTTCGATTCCGTCCCAAGGTTCTGGAAGAGTTTGTTTAATTGAAAGTGAAATTCGATTACGGTCAAAGTCAACTGACAATACCTTAACTTTAACCTTTTGGCCAACTTTAAGAACATCTGATGGCTTTTCAACCCGTTCGTAAGCGATTTGAGAAACATGAACCAATCCGTCCATGCCACCAAGATCCACAAAGGCACCAAAACTTGTCAAACGAGCAACCGTTCCTTCAACAATGTCACCTTCATGAAGAGTTTCCATTAATTTTTCACGTTCTTGGGCCTTTTCTGTTTGAACAATTGCCTTATGTGAAAGAATCAAACGGTTTTCAACTGGATCAATTTCAATAATCTTCAATTCAAGTTCTTGACCCTTGAATTGATTCAAGTTATCAACAAAATGATCTGAAATCATTGAAGCTGGAATAAAGCCACGAACACCAGCATCAACAACTAAGCCGCCCTTAACAGCTTGGGAAACTTTCGCAGTGATTGTTTCATCATTCTTTGACTTTTCAGCCAATTCATCCCAAACTTTACGAGTTTCAATCTGACGTGATGAAAGGACAAAACTACCGCCCTCTTTGTCACTACCAATTCTAGAAGTAACAATTAACTTTAACTTGTCACCCTGTTTGATATCCTCAAACTTTTGGTTGGCACCTAATTCACGTTCAGGAACAACGCCTTCAACACCGGAACCTTCAATACCAACAATTAATTGACGATTATCATCAGTGGCTAAAACTTCACCAGTGACAACATCGCCCACTTTTACTTCATTAACGCTATTTAAAGCGTTTAATAAATCATTTTTATCGTTATTTGCATTTTCACTCATCAAACAATTCCTCCTTGAAACAACTCTATTCATAATTTTATCTTAAATTCACTAAGATTACCAGTTAATTGAACAATTAGTTCGCATTCAATTTTTGGTTGATCACTTTTGCGATCTCAGAAACCACCTGTTGAATAGAAAGTGAAGTGGTGTCAATTTCGACCGCATCCTTAGCCTTAGTAAGCGGAGAGATCTTTCGATGAGAATCTTTATAGTCCCTGGCTTCAATTTCCAGCTGTAATTCATCAAGTGGCGTATTAATGCCTTTTTGAATATTTTCTTTGTATCGCCGTTGGGCCCGTTCTGCAACACTTGCAATCAAGAAGATTTTGACCTCAGCCTTGGGTAAAACAGCGGTTCCAATATCGCGGCCATCCATGACAATCCCACCGTCTTTGGCAATTGACTGCTGCTGAGCACTTAGTTCTTGTCGAACTTCACCAATTGCAGCAACTGCTGAAACCGAATTGGTCACATCCTCTTGGCGGATGGCTTCAGTGATTTCTTGACCATCAATAAAAACCTTTTGCCCGCCTTGATCGGGAGCAAAAGTAATTGAAGTTGTCTTGGCAATTTTAGAAATTTCAGAATCATTATCCAAGGAAATTCCTGCTCGAATTGCTTTCAGGGTGATTGCCCGATACATTGCACCAGTATCACAGTAGATATAGCCAAATTGTTTGGCAACTAATTTGGCAACCGTGCTTTTACCCGCGGACGCGGGACCATCAATCGCAACTTGTAATCCATTTTTATGCATTTTAACATTCCTTACCTGACAATATTTTAGTAAACTTTATCGAACTCGTAACTGCTGACCGGGATGAATTGATGACGTTGTGCTCAATCCATTTAACCGCATCAGTTCTGCTAAACTGATGCCGTGGTTAACGGCCACCCGATAAAGGCCTTGGCCTGGCTCAACAGTCGCATACCGACTTCCTGAGACCGATTTCTGTGTCGCTGTTGTCCTCTTAGCAGCTGAAGTGCCCGCAGGCTTTTGAGCAGTTGATTCGCTAGAGGCTGCTGTGATACTTGAACTAGTGGATGCCTTGGCTTTAGTTGTTGGAGACGATTCGGCAGCACTCGCTCGTCTCTGTTCGCGTTTTGAGCGCTCGGCAGTTTTGGCCTTATTAACTGAAGACTGCTTTGCGTTCTCTTTTTTCACATCAGAGTGAGCTGAAGATGATTTTTTTTTTGCATTATCTTGTCTGACAACTCTAACTGACGAAGCAGACTTACTGGAATCAGCCTGTCCCATTGCACTTTGGCGAATCAATCCATAAGCTAAGGCGACCAGCGCAACAATAATAATTAACGCCGCAAGGATGATCGTAATCAAATGATGATTCTGGCTTTCTTTTCGTAGTTTCACTCGAGATAAATTGCCGTTTTCATCACGATCCTCAGAAAATGTTTGATTCCACGGTTGGTCATCCGCCGATTTTTTTTGTGGGTCATTCGTATTCATATTAACCCCTCCCTCATATGGATATAGACATTTTCATTTTATCATTATTTTCGGTAAAGTTTTCTTAATTTTTTAATAAAAACAATTTATCAATGATTTGGCGCCAATCCGTCGATTGAACGCCTTGATCAGTTTCTGAAGGTTTCAAATATTGCTGATTGAACTGCCGCCAATTTCCCCAAAAATCGGTATGAAAATCACAGCAAAATTCTGGATCGACATGCTCAGCCGTTTCATCGAAATGTTGAAGCAGTAGCTTCCGACGACAGCCCGTCGTATAAATATACTGAATTAACGCATTCAACTCGCCGATCCGCCGAGATTTAGCCTGATCAAAAATAGCCAACGTTTGATCCACGGTTTTGCCAATATCGTAATAATACTTAATCACTCGAAAAGCATCATTGTTCTGGAGCTGGTCAGGATGCTGGTAAAAGTATCGAAGAAGCTGTTCTTCAGGAATCGTGTTAGCAATCAGGTTCTGTTGGAGATATTGATCGTTGGGCTCGTAAAGCAAAATTGCGAGGCTGGGCTGCTGATCTCGTCCACAACGACCAATTTCTTGAACATAACTCTGAATATTATCCGGAAGGTGGTAATGAATCACGTAACGGACATTTTCTTTGTCAATTCCCATTCCAAAGGCACTGGTCGCACAAACGATATCAATATCGCCATTCATAAATTGCTGCTGAATCAAAAAGCGACGCTGATTGTCCATCCCCCCATGATAGGCCATCACCCGTTTATCGGTCTTTTGGCTTAACATCGCGGCAATCTGCTCAGTCTGCTTTTTACTGGAAAAATAAATAATGCCGGCGCCATTTAACTCTTTGACAAGTGTTTCCAACTGTTCATTTTTCTCTGGTTGATTTGCACAAATTTTAGCGCTCAAGAAAATGTTTGAACGGTTGGTCGGCAATACCAATTGCTTGACGTCTGTGGCCGTAAAGCCCATCCGGTTTAAAATATCATCCCTGGTTCGTTGAGTGGCCGTTGCGGTCATCATCAACGTGAGTGGATTTTCAAGCTGATGTCGGATTTTGCCAAGCCGCAGATAATCAGGCCGAAAGTCAGGGCCCCATTCAGAAATACAATGTGCTTCATCAATGACAAACAAGCCAATAGACTGTCTCGCAATCATTTCAAAAATATTGCGATTACTTAGCATTTCAGGCGACACGTAAATGTACTGATAATGATTGAGATTGCGTAAAATTGCTGCCCGCTCCTGAAAATCCATAGCCGAAGTAATGGCAACCACGCGTTTTGACCCTAAATACTGCAATCTGCTGACCTGATCTTGCATGAGGGAAATTAAGGGAGAAACAATGATAACCCGCTGATGGGTAATGGCCCCATATAATTGATATAACAGAGTTTTACCGCCACCAGTTGGTAAAATGGCCAAGGTGTCTCGACCGGCAAACAGATTTTCCAACACTTCTCTTTGCCCAGGCCGAAAGGAGTCAAAGCCCGAATAACGATGCAATTCAGCGGTTAAGTCAATCATTGTCACCCTTCTTTCGTTCAGAAATTTGAAAAAGTCGAAATTCAAAAAATTGTAAATCAGTTATCTGAGCCTTAGCAGCTTTAAATTGCCACTCACCAACATTTACCGGGGCAGCTTGCCGTAAGTTAGTAAGGGTCGGTTCGTGGAGCAATCGTTGATACGGAAATTGGTCGAGCGGCAGCTCAATCGCCGCTTCAATCAGATGCTCATAAACAGTTGTCAACTTAATTTTACGCAGCTGGGCAATTGTGGCTGGATCCGGTTGTCGGGCAGAAACGAATAAATCAAAGGTTTGCTTGGCACTCCCTGACATCAGAGGTTTGATGAGACCTGTCAATAGTAATTGCAAAGGCGTTTCCGGATCTTTTTTTAACCGTAAAAATAATCGAGAATATAATTTTAACCAATTCAGCTGAATAATCGTCGGTTCTAAATCCGTTTGAACTGCCAGCTGATCTTCCGTTAGCCCAGAAAAGCCGTGACCTGTCAAACTGGCCGCAAAGATGTCTGCAAGTTGATCGTTTTCCAAACCACTCAAAAATTGCTGAAGCAGTTGGTGAAAATAACCAGACAAATTTCGCTGCTTATTTTGAATAAACCAGCGTTTAATTAATTGATCGTCAAAGAAACCAATTGTTTGTGGATAGTACCGATTGTTCGAATAACTATACTCCGAAACTACCTGAACAGCAAAGATAAACCGGCGCGAAAACCGTACAATGTCATATTGAGCAACCGTCGCCAGCTCATTCAAGGGCGTTATTGACGCCTGAAGTTTCTTTTGCTGATCAACCCCTCGACTGCTCAGCCGATACAGTAATCCATCACTCACTGTGGCCAAGCCGGCTTTGTTCAAGGTATCAACGGCTGCCTGTTCATCACCTAAATCGAAATCATGAAGGGCCCCAAAATAAGGTAAGAGCCCATATTCCAACCCCCAATAAAGATTGGAAACCGTTCGCCTACCATCTAGAATGTTCTTGATTGCTTTAGCTCTGCGATCTTGATTGGCATCGCCAAAGATTAAATACAGTGTTGAAAGATCCATATTTTCTCCTAAAAAATAAGCCGAACCAAAACGAATCGTTTTGAAACAGCTCATTATTAATCTTATATCTATTATATACGATGTTCGTCGAGAAAATTATTTAATCTTTAACCTTGGCAGGAATTTATCTTTAATCGCATAGAACAAACCACCAACGACAACTCCTTTGATCAAGTTAAACGGTACGACCCCAGCCATAATGATTGTGGTTAACGGTAAACTGAGTTTTAGCCCAATCACGCTCATATACAGTGGAATCACAGCACTCCAATTAAGCGCAGACATGATAATTGCCAAACTGACTGCCATTGTGATAATGACCAACAGTGCTTTTTTGAAACCTTTCATTCCGGAAAGCACCCGATTAGCCAGGTAAAATGCCCAAATCAAGACCAGCGATGAGATAAATGAGGAACCCACACCAATCAATCCTGGTACCGATGCACCAGTGGTCACCCAATACAGAATTGATTTCAATCCGGCGATGGTCATGCCGCCAACGGGCCCAAATAAAACCGTCCCAATCAAGATCGGCATGTCGCTAAAATCAATCTTCATGTACGGCACAATCGGAATGATTGGAAACGAAATAAACATTAGTACATATGAGCAGCCAGCTAACACTGACATCTCAACCAAACGGGTCGTCAGTACCTGACGATTGTTGCCACTATTTTCCATTGAAAAAACCTCTTCCCAATGGTCAATCTTCAAAAATAATACCCCAACATAGAATATGTCAGGGTATTATTAATAGCATAGAATTAATCTTCTGCATACCAGACTTTACTGTCGGTACTGGGATCACACCAGTTCAACGTGATAAATCACGGTCGCGGACTATACCGCCGGTCGGGAATTGCACCCTGCCCTGAAGATAAACCAAATTATTTAATTTCAACTACAAATATATCAGAAACTTACAATTTGTCAACGCTTTGTGTTGTCAGACAACTCTTTTAGTTCTTCAACTTCATGGGGCTTGAGCCGCCGGTATTCACCGGCTTGGAGCCCATGCAAATCTAAGAAGCCATATGTTTCTCGACTAAGCTTTTCAACTGGATGGCCAATCTTTTCGAACATGTTCTTAACTTGGTGGTTGCGACCTTCATGAATCGTTAATGATACAATTGATGATTCTTTGTTCGTTCGAATTAACTTGGTCTTAGCCTTGGCAGTCTTTCGATGATCGATTACGACACCGGTTCTCAATTGCTTCAAATCATCATTGGTTACAATTCCCTTAACCTTGGCAACGTAAGTCTTCTCAACTTCATACTTGGGATGCGTAAGCTTATTGTCAAGATCACCATCATTTGTTAAGAGTAACAATCCAGATGTGTCGTAATCCAAACGGCCGACAGGATAAATCCGCTCTGGGACTTCCTTGAGGATATCCACAACTGTTTTTCGATGCTTATCATCGGTTACCGCGGTAATCACACCACGTGGTTTATACAGCAAATAATAGACAAGCGTTTCTTTTGAAATCGGAACTTCATCAACTTTAACTTCATCAGCTGAGGTCACTTTAGTCCCAAGTTCGGTCACAACTTCCCCGTTAACCTTGACATGTCCTGATGTAATCAGCGTCTCCGCTTTTCGTCTTGAAGCAATTCCCGCATGGGCAATCACTTTTTGTAATCGTTCACTCATTTGTTCACCTCCTGATCATCCTGATCATGATGATCAATTTCCTTATTAAATCGTGTTAGTAGCGCGTCACTGGTATTTTCATCCAAGCTTTCATCCTTAGGTAATTCTGGCAGGTCATCCAATGATTTGAGGCCAAAATAATCCAAGCCAAAATTAGTGACCCCATACTGTTTAGGATTGCCGACTTCTTGTTTGACGCCTGTGACTTCAATCAGATCTTGGTTCAACAATCGATGAATAATTGCCGAACTATTAACTCCCCGAATCTGATCAATTTCAATTCTGGTAACTGGTTGATTATACATGATAATCGCAACCGTTTCTAATGCAGCCTGGGAAAGGACTCGCGGCTTGGCATCATTAACGTAATCCTCAACCAGGCTTGCCAGCGCTTCCTTAGTGCCCAGACGGTAGACGTCATTGCTGATAAATACTTTCAAGCCACAATCACCATCATTTATAAATTGTTCAGCGATCCGTTCGACCAGTTGGCGACAAGCAGCGACGGTCAGGGCCGTTCGCTGTGACATCTGCCGCAACGTGATTCCCTGATCACCAGAAGCGTACAGCAGTGCTTCGACTTTTGCTAAATTACTCACTGTCATATGCGGGTCCCCTTCTAATTTGGATTGACTTGTCAGGACTATCCTGCCTTAAAATCACTTCGTTGTACTTGGCCATTTCCAGGATTGCCAAGAAGTCAGTGACCACTTCTTCAGTTTTATGGGTGTGACTGACCAGCTTATCGAACGAAATATGGGAAGTTGATCGCCTCAATAACTTCCGAACCAACTTTGTTTGACTTTCAATTGTAAATTCCCACTCATGAATCACCGTGGACATTGGCTGATTATAATGAAAATTCTTCAAAGCATCAACGTAACTCGCCATCAAATCTAATGAATTAAAAGGTGACGGAACCATCAACTCTTCTTTCGATGGAGCAGCCACCATTTCTGATCGCGTAAAACTGCAACGGCGCTTGGCTTCAAGCTGCTTTAATTTGGAAGAAACCGCCTTATAGCGTTTGTAATTCAATAGCTGAGCAACCAACTCAGCTCGCGGATCGTCAGTCTCCTGGTCGGGATCAGCCACATTTTCGGTTGGCAGCAGCATTTTTGATTTAATCACCATTAATTTGGCGGCCATCACAAAATACTCACCAATAATTTCCAAGTTCAACTTTTGAGCATCATAGATGTAATCCATGTATTGCTCGGTGATTTTGGAAATCTGGATATCATAAATATCCATCTTTGATTGCTGAATCAAGTGCAACAGGACTTCTAATGGCCCATCAAAATCATTTAAATGTAATTGGGGTTGTGTGGTTTCAAGCATGAGGCTTTGACTTCTCCCATTTAGCGCAGATCTCTCGGTTATCAAATCCACTAATAATCGTGTCGTCAGGATAGAGGGCTTGCAGTTCGTCTAAAAGTTGATTGTAGTTTTGCTGATCAACACTTTGAGGCGTTAAAACCAATCGATGAATTAATAATTGTTTGCCTCGCAATTCAATGCCAACCAGTCCTGACCAATTATTGTTTTGATCCCGCCAGAGGTAAATCATGCGATTATCACTGCCAGCGTACCAATTCATTTCTTGAGTGACGAGATCCATATTCTGAAGTTCGGATACGAGGGAAAAAAGACCCATTGTGATTTTTTCGTAATCTTTACGATATTGATATAACATGCTATTACCTCGTTCAATTAAGCTCTGGGATGAAATTTATCGTACACTTCTTTCAAATGTCTGTGAGAAATATGCGTATAAATTTGGGTAGTTGAAATATCCGAGTGGCCCAATAATTCTTGAACAATTCTCAGATCGGCACCATTTTCAAGTAGATGGGTCGCAAAAGAGTGCCGGAGGGTGTGCGGCGTGACGTGTGTTTTAATCCCAGCTTGGGCCACATACTTCTTGATCATTTGCCAAATTGCTTGGCGGGTCAATTGCCGACCATGAGCATTCAAAAAAACATAGTCGGTATTGGTCCGGTTCTTCAATAATGCAAGTCGGGTCGTTTTCAAATAACGGTTTAGCCAATCTAAAGCAACATCACTAATGGGAATAATCCGTTCGCGGTCGCCCTTACCAATCGTTTGTAACAAATTCATCGAGAGGTGCAAATCAACCAATTTAAGGTTAATTAATTCACTGACCCGTAACCCGGTCGCATAAAGCGTCTCTAGGATTGCTCGGTCGCGCACTCCCAGCTTCTTGCCGGTATCAGGAGTGGCCAACAGAAGATCTACCTGCTGCTCTGTCAGGACATCCGGTAAACCCTGGGCTTTTTTAGGAGAATCAACTTTGAGCATCGGATCCTCTTTGACAATCCCAAATTGAACCAGATACTGAAAAAAGCGTCTCAAGCTGGAAACTGTTCGAATGACAGTATTGCGAGCTTTATTGTCGTTTTGGAGGGTTTGTAAATAATCCAAAATCAAAAATTGATCAACTTCGCTGAACTTTGAAACAGTTTTTTTAAAGTAATGAACAGCTTCCAATAGATCTTGACGGTAGCTGGTTAGTGTATTTTCAGACAAACCACGCTCAACCCGCAAATAATGCAAATAGTCCTCGACTTGGTCAATCATGTTATCCCTACTTCTTTAACTTGATATAGCCATCCTCTTGTTCGATTAACTGTCCTTTTAATAAGTGACCCAAGGCCCGTTTAAATGCCCCCTTGCTGATTCCGAAATAATCTTTAATTGAATCTGGGGTACTTTTATCGCTGAAAGGCAATTGTTTATCATCAGTATGGTTAATAGCTGCCAAAATCATCTGGGCATCTTCACCAATTTCTTGGTACGCCCTTGGCTTGGTCGAAATATTAATTGAACCATCCCGCAAGGTCCCGATTACCCGACCACTCACTTCTTCGCCGAGACGAGGCTCGATTTGCCGTTCATCAGGATGCAAAAATGCCAGGTGATAATCTTCAGTCAATAAGCGGGTGCCAGACATTTTTAGCCGGTAAACACGCGCTTTCAAATTCTTATTCTTGATGTCGCCAGTAACTGGGCGAGAAATCGCTGCAAAAATTTCTTCGTCGGCTAAGTGGCCCCAGATCCGATTCTTGTTGTCAACGGTCAGACATATCAACAACTGATCACCGGATTGTGGCCAAAGTGACCGAATGGTTGGCAATTCATCAATTGACACAACAACATCCTTGTTAGGCAGACCAATATCAACAAAAACACCAAGCCCGAATTTCTCCTTAACCACAGTTGCAAAGCCATAGTGATCTCGTCGAATCTTGGGGATGTTCCGCGTGATTTGCATCTTATGTTGTTCATTTTCGTAGGTGAAGCCGGTAAAGCTGGCCCCGATTTTTAAGGGCTTGTTAACTTCCGTCTTGTCCAAGAGAAAGGTTTCCCCTTCAATTTGAACATAGTAGTCTTTCTCATTTTCATCAATGACTTTACCGGTCACAACTTGCGCAATTATATTATTCATGGTTATCTCCGATCTAAAACTTCATGATCTTATTTTACACGTTTTAACGGTAAATATCGAACTGATTCATAAAGTCAAAAGAGGATGGCAGCAAAACAATTTGTTTTGTTCCATCCTCCATTTTTATTCATTTAAATAACTAATTGAGTTAATCTGGAACCTCATTAGATTGAGCTTGATGCGCCATGGTAGATAACCCCACGATGTGAATCAACAGTAATTAATTCACCATCAGAGATCTTAGTGGTTGCATTTTGGGCACCAACGACAACTGGAATTCCCATTGAAATACCGACAACAGCTGCGTGTGAAGTCAAACCACCGTTTTCAACAACAACGGCGCTTGCCTTTTCGATAGCTGGTAAGTATTCTTTGTCAGTTGACTTCGTAACTAAAATGCTACCTTCAGTAACTTTGCTCTTAGCGTCTGCTGCGTTCTTTGCGATCACAGCCTTACCAATAACGGTCTTGTCACCAACACCTTGGCCTTGAACCAGCTTTGAGCCGATCAATTGAACTCTCATCAAGTTAGTCGTTCCACTTTCACCAACTGGAACTCCGGCAGTGACGATGATCAAGTCGCCTTCCTTGGCCAAACCAGTTTCAAGAGCTTTCTTTGAAGCTAATTCAAAGATTTCATCAGTGCTCTTAACTTCATCAACTAAGATTGGGTGAACACCCCAGTTGATCATCAAGCCACGACGAGTTCGTTCGTCAAATGTAATGGCAAGGATGTCAGCATCTGGATGATACTTGGAAATCATCTTAGCAGTGTAGCCTGAACGGGTAGCAGCAACAATTGTATGAACACCCAATTCTTTGGCAACTCGAGCAACTGATTCACCAATTGATTCAGTTACATCACTTGAGTCAAACTTAGGACGTGGGGTACCGAATTCGCTAAATGCATTTTCAGCCTTAACGTCGATCCGAGCCATTGTTTGAACTGATTGAACAGGGTAATCACCGTTTGCACTTTCACCTGAAAGCATAGTTGCATCAGTACCGTCAAAGACAGCGTTGGCAACATCAGATGCTTCGGCACGAGTTGGACGAGGATTTTCTTGCATTGAATCAAGCATTTGGGTAGCCGTAATAACTGGCTTGCCTAATTGGTTACAACGCTTGATCAAAGTCTTTTGTACCAACGGAACATTTTCTGCTGGAATTTCAACACCCATATCACCACGGGCAACCATCAAACCATCAGATACCTTGATGATATCTTCAAAGTTGTTGATACCTTCTTGTGATTCGATCTTTGGGAAGATTTGAACGTGTTCCATGTGTTTTTCTTCGAGTAAAGCACGGATATCCAAGACATCTTGGGCTTTACGAACAAATGAAGCAGAAATGAAGTCAATTTCATGTTCCAAACCAAAGCGGATGTCATCTGAATCTTTTTCAGTGATACCAGGCAAGTTGATTGAAACACCAGGTGCATTAACACCCTTACGTGAGCCAAGAACGCTATCGTTTTGAACTGTTACAAGCAATTCTTTGTTAGCGTCATCTTTTTCGTCAATTACAGTGTCCAACAAACCATCATCAAAAAGAACGTGGCCGCCGACATGAACATCATCGAAAAGTCCTGGGTAAGTAACAGCGATCTTGTCCTTTGTCCCCTCAAGACTGTCATCCATTGAAATTCTGAACTTATCGCCAGTGTGATATTCGATCTTACCGTCCTTTTGAACAGTGGTCCGAATTTCAGCACCTTTAGTATCAAGCATAATTCCAACAGTTTTACCAGTCTTCTTTTCAGCTTCGTGAACCTTGTTCATACGATCAAGATGTTCAGGGTGGTCACCATGTGAAAAGTTAAATCGGAATACATTAGCGCCAGCTTCAATAAGCTTGGTAATGGTTTCGACATCAGTACTTGCTGGTCCTAATGTACTTACGATCTTAGTTTTCTTCATAAGTAAAATCTCTCCTTCGGTTTTTGGGCACCAAACACTTTACCGCAACGTTAATAAAACGTTACGAACAAACTATCGGTATCCTTTTAGATTTCATTCGTATTTTATCACTTTTTAGCCGGGTTGTCGCCCACATTTTGCCGTTCTAACCCTGTTTTGAAAGTCTTTTACAAGCAGGAAAGTTAGCATAACGGAAATGTAAGCCTTTACCAAGTTGATGCGTTATTTTGAAAATTACTTATATACAACATTCTTTTGACCAAAGATTGTGATTAACTTATTTTTTACTTGGTCCCCCGATTGGAGATCAAACTGATTGTCAAGTTTCCAAGTCCGTTTGGTTTCAGCCTCGTAAACGACCACTGAATTTGATCCGTGGGCAGTGGTTGCTAATTGGGTCAAATTGTGAAAAATTGTATTTTTATCATGATCCTGGTCAATTCTGAGGTACCACTGAGGTTGGGTCGCGGAATGACCCAGGCGACGCATTGCATTGTCAGCTGGTTCAATGCGATTAGCCACGATTTGAATATCAGTTGTTTTCTCGACTTTTCCTTGGACCAAAATCACCATATCTTTGTGAAGCCAAGACTGAGTCTGACTGAAAATGTTTGGAAAAACCGTCACGGAAGTCTCCCCGACTTGGTCATTACCATCCACGAATGCCATTTGTTTGCCAGTTTTTGTTCGGATAACCTTAACCTTAGTGACGTATAAGATTATGAAAATATTATTCATTCCAACACTCAGCTGATTAGTCGCCTTAGCTTGCAACTCATTCGCTAATTCAGTAAAGCGTTCGGTCGGATGCCCCGACAAATAGGCCCCCAAATATTGATTCTCCTTGGCCAATTTTTCCATCAAAGGCAGTTCGGGCTTTTTTGGCATTTTTGGCTCAAGGGCCTTAAAAAGACTCATGGAATTGCCGCTGAGCTCAACCGAACTAATAAATTCAGGTGCCGCGGCAATCAGTTCCGACCGATTAAATGAAAAAGTATCCAATGCGCCTGAATAGATGAGCGCATTAATTAATTCCGGCTTACGATATTTGCCTGGCAGCCGAGTTAAAAAATCCGGAAAATTTTTAAAGGCACCATTTTGCTGACGGTCGTTCAACATATCCTGAACCATGTCATGGCGAACCCCCTTAATGGATTCCAGGCCAAAAACAATTTCACCAGCTTGGAAAGAAAATGCTGCCAAACTTTGATTAATATTAGGAGCGCTAACGCCGACCTTCATGGCTTTTGCATCGAGCAAATATTCCTTAATCTTAACCGGGTTCCCCTGAACGGAATTGAGCAGTGCAACATGAAATTCCCCTGGATAATAAACTTTTAGATAAGCTAGTTCGTAAGCCATTTTACTGTAGGCAACGGCGTGTGACTTGTTAAAACCATAATTGGCAAACTTCTCAATGTAATCAAAAACTTTGTTGGCAACGGCTTCGGGATGCCCCCGCTTTTTGGCGCCAGAGAGGAAAAGTGATTTCATTTGTTCCATTACGTTCAGCTTTTTCTTGCTCATTGCCCGCCGTAAAATGTCAGCTTGCCCAAGTGAAAATCCAGCTAATTTGGAGGCAACTAACATGACCTGTTCCTGATAAACAATCACGCCATAGGTCGGTTTTAAAATATCAATCAACGAATCATCAGGATAGGTCAGTCCCTCATGCCCGTTCTTACGTTTGACCACTTCATCAATGTTTTGCATGGGTCCCGGTCGATATAAAGCATTGACCAGCGCCACATCTTCAAAGCATTCCGGCTTTAGGCGTCGGAGCACATTTCGAATACCTGCCGACTCAAACTGAAAAATCCCGGTCGTGTCACCACGAGCGAATAAATCGATCGTTTTAGGATCATCAAGTGGAATAGCTGAAATATCCAAATCCGTTCCGGTAACCTGCTTGACCTCGTTAAGGGCGTCAGCCAAAATTGATAAATTGCGCAATCCCAGAAAGTCAATTTTCAACAACCCCACCGATTCAACATAGTTTTTAGAATATTGGGTCATCAACAGGCCGTCATTACCATCTTGAAGCGGCACCAAGTTGACCAAGGGATTATCACTTAACACCAAACCGGCTGCGTGAGTTGAATAATGCCGTGGCAGGCCTTCCAGTAAGGCGGCAGTGTCAAACAAAGCTTGATTCAATGGGCTGTCAGCGATCAGATTCTTTAGTTTCTGTGAGTTATTCAGCGCGTCCTTCAATGACACGTGAAAAGCCGCTGGAATTGCTTTACTCCATTGGTCTTGCTGGGTAGTATTCAACCCGAACACCCGACCAACATCCCGAATAGATTGCTTGGCGGCCAACGTTCCAAATGTAATAATTTGGGCAACCCGCTCATGTCCGTAACGCCTGTGAACGTACTGAATAACTTCATCACGCTTGTTGTCGGGAATATCCAGATCGATATCGGGCATCTGCACCCGCTCGGGATTTAAGAAACGCTCAAACAGTAGATTGTACTTAATTGGGTCAACGTCCGTAATAAACAACACGTAGGCCACTAATGACCCCGCAGCAGAACCTCGGCCGGGACCAGTAATAATATGAGTTTTGTGGGCAAAATTGATTACATCCCAAACAATCAGAAAATAATTGTCAAACCCCATTGAGTGAATAACGCCAAGTTCGCGATTTAAGCGGTCGATGTATGGCTGGCTGTCGGTGATTTGATTGCGCTTCAGCCGAAATTTTAATCCTTTTTCGCACAATTGCCGTAAATATTGGCCAGAGTCAATGCCATTTGGCGTATCAAACGCTGGCAACTTTGGTTGTTGCTTTTTGATTTCAACCTGACAGTTATCAACGAGGGCTTCAGCTTCTTTGACAGCCGCCTGCAAATGGATCTGCTGATATTCTGCGTCCATTTGCTCAGCGGGCCGTAACCAATATGGTCCGACTTGTTGGCTGAGTTGAGCAACGTTACTGATCTTAGTCCCAGCTCCAATAGCCTTTAAGACCTGCATTGGGAAATAATCGGTCGCATTGATATAATCCACCGGACTGTCGGCAATCAAAGCAACTTGGTTGTCGGCAGCTAATTTACTGAGCATATCAATCATGCTGTCAGAAGCATGATAATCAATCCCAATTTTAAGCGAATGATCGTCCAGTCCCAGTTGCCCGATTGAATGAAGCAAGGCCGAAATTTCCGCTTGTCTCCCCTGAAGCAATAAATCGTTGACTTCAGCAAGCGGCGGCAAGATGATAAACAAATGGCTTAGGTTGGCTGATAAATCCGCCATGGTTAAATCTGGATTGGTCCTTCTTAGTGTTGAAAGTTGCATGAGATTGGCATACCCAACCTGATCTTTTGCAATCAAAACAATTGGATAATCTTTTTCGTTCAGGATAACGCCGGGAAGTTGTAGTGTCAGGCCGATAATTGGCTTGATATTTGCCTTCAAACAGGCATCATAAAAAGCAACCGAACCGTACATCACATTGATGTCGGTGAGAGCTAGGGCCTTATATCCGCGTTCTTTGGCTTCGGTAATCAGTTCAGAAATTCGAATTGGACTTTGAAGCAAACTATATGAACTGATGACTTGTAATGGCACATAACTCACTTTATTACCCCACTTTCTATGTGAAATTATACCAAACTTAACCGGTTAAGTTGTGATTCTTCCAGAAAAGTCTTAGTGATTTTTACCAAGGATTGTGCTAAAATACTTTTGATTGTTAATGTAGAGAGGTGGCTGTTGTCATGAAACTGATTAGTTCAAACCTTGTGGCAATTTTTTGGGCATTTATTTTCGGCGAAATTGTCGGTTACATAGGTTCTAAGCTTGAAGTAATGCCTTATAATATGTGGCAAGTTGGAATTGCTGCTGCAATAGTTGCATTCGTTGCTGTTAACGGAATTTACTTAATTAGTAAAGATGCGTAACTTATTAAGA
The DNA here is from genome assembly GCF_001436255.1 of Lentilactobacillus rapi DSM 19907 = JCM 15042. GTDB lineage: Bacteria > Bacillota > Bacilli > Lactobacillales > Lactobacillaceae > Lentilactobacillus > Lentilactobacillus rapi. Next base: position 233,390 of record NZ_AZEI01000076.1, read on the forward strand.
TAATTGAAGTCATAAAAAAGATTGAAACGATTTTGGTTTCAATCTTTTTTATTATCCAAGTTGATTTAAAAATTTCAAAATTAAGCGATAAACCTTCGGATGATAGCTTTCGTTTAACACTTCATGCTTCATGTGTGGCATGACGATGCTTGTGACATTCTGATAACCAATTTGGTGCAAAGTTGCAATCGTATCGTTGAGGCCGCGTTTACCACCACTAAATTTATCATGATCACCGACAATCGTCAGAATTGGCAAGTGTGGTGATTGGCACTTAAAATGAGCAACCTGTTTCAATTCATAATCGCCCCGCCATAACGTCTGGAGACTTTTAACCGGGTATTCGGCAATCATTTTCGGATCATCAATCACCCTTTGAATATTTTGCTGGTTATAGCTCAACCAACGATGATTTTTTGGATTGAGTCCCGACATATTGGAGAGGAGCCGACAACGCTTATCAGCCGGATAAAATTTCAAAAAGAGTTTGGCCAACATCAAGCCAACCGGAACAATCGGAATATAATTAGCCGTTCCGGTCATCGCCAGCCCTGTCAATTCCTGATCATGCCGCTGAAGATATAACCGAGCTAAAATTGACCCGAACGAATGGCCAAACAGGGCAACTGGAAGTCCAGGCCATCGTTGCTTTGCATAATGGGTGATTTTCACCTGGTCTGTCAATAATTGGGACAAGTTCGCCATTACACCTCTGGGATCGTCCCTGGATGTTGACTGCCCATGGCCGCGGTTATCCGATAAGATGACATGGTAACCGTGAGTACAGAGGTAATTTGCAAAATCATAGTACCGCTCTTTGTGCTCCAATGCCCCGTGAATAATTTGAACGATCCCGCGCGGACTGTTGGCAGTAAACAATGCCACAGACAAGGTTGTTTGATTATTTGTTGCTAACTGGACCAATTCCGGCACCCTGAGCGCCTCCTTATAGGATTAGATTGTTTGGGTTTCCGGCACTCTTTCCGGGACAAAAGTCAATTGATTGTCAGCCAAATTAATATGCACAATACTGTGCGGCTTAATTTCATCGGCGACAATCATCTTAGCCAGGGGTGTTTCGACCACGTTGGTGACATAACGTTGTAGTGGTCGCGCACCGTATTGGGGTTCGTAGCCATTATCGGCAATCCAGCTCTTGGCTTCAGCCGAAATTGACAGCTTGATGTCTTGGGCTTTGGTTCGCTGTGATAATTGATCAATTAGTTTCTGAACAATCTTCTCAATGTCATCCCGTGACAATGGCTTGAACATGATCACGTCATCAATCCGATTCAAAAATTCAGGCTTGAACGACGTCTTGAGTAGTTGATCAACCCGTTGCTTTGCTTGGTCGGAGATGACGCCATTTTCGTCAGTGCCATCCAACAAAATATCTGACCCTAAGTTGGAAGTCATAATTAAAATCGTGTTCTTAAAATCAATTGTCCGACCCTGGCTATCTGTAAGGCGGCCATCATCCAACACCTGCAACAAAATATTGAAAACATCTGGATGAGCCTTTTCAATTTCATCAAATAACACAATTGTGTAAGGATTCCGGCGAACGGCTTCAGTCAATTGACCGCCCTCTTCATAACCAACATAACCGGGAGCGGCACCAACCAACCTGGAAACTGACTCTTTCTCCATGTATTCAGACATGTCAATTCGAACCATGTGATTTTCTGAATCGAACAAGTCTTCAGCCAGAGCCTTGGCTAATTCGGTTTTACCAACCCCTGTGGGCCCGAGGAACAAGAATGAGCCCAATGGCCGGCTGGGATCCTGCAAGCCGGCACGCGAGCGGATAACGGCATCTGCGACCGCCGTAACGGCCGTATCCTGGCCAATCACCCGTTTATGGAGATTATCAGCCAAGTGGAGTAACTTTTTGCGTTCCCCCTCGACGAGTTTAGTTACTGGAATTCCAGTTTCTCGACTGACCACACTGGCAATTTCATTAGCCGTTACTGATTCAGATACCAGCCAATCCGCATGCTGGTCATTCTGTTCTAACTGCTTCAGTTCAGTTTCCAATTGCGGAATCGTTCCGTGTTGTAAAACAGCCGCTTTATTTAAATCATAAGTATTTTCGGCTTGTTTTAAATCGTTTTTGGCTTGATCAAGTTGCTTCTTCTTGTCGCTAATCTTTTTAATTGCGTCTTTTTCCTGCTTCCAGCGGGCGTTTAAAGCATTGACTTTTTCTTTGGTATTTGCCAATTCACCTTGGAGCTCTTGCAGGCGTTTCTTGGAAGCCTCGTCGGTTTCTTCTTTTAAAGCGGCTTCTTCGACTTCTTGACGCATCAATTGTCGCCTTGCCTGGTCTAATTCGGTCGGACTGGAGTTCATTTCTACTCGAATTTCGGCTGAAGCTTCATCAACCAAATCGATCGCTTTATCTGGCAAATTACGATCAGTAATGTAGCGGTCCGATAACTTTGCGGCCGCTACTAAGGCGTTATCGTGAATTCGGACGCCGTGATGAATTTCCAACCCTTCAGACAACCCCCGCAAAATCGTGATGGTGTCTTCAACTGAAGGCTCGTGAACCATTACCCGTTGGAAACGACGTTCAAGGGCCTTGTCCTTTTCCATGTATTTACGATACTCATCAATCGTCGTTGCCCCAATCAGGTGAAGCTCGCCACGAGCCAGCATGGGCTTCAAGATATTGCCGGCATCCATGCTGCCTTCCGCTTTGCCAGCACCAACAATATTATGAATTTCGTCGATGAACATGATAATCTGGCCCTCAGCCTTCTTCACTTCTTTAAGAACGGCTTGCAGGCGCTCCTCAAATTCACCTCGATACTTGGCACCAGCAATCAAAGAACCCATATCCAATTGGAAAATGGTTTTATCCTTCAAATTCTCCGGGACATCACCAGAAGCGATTCGCAAAGCCAATCCTTCGACAACCGCCGTTTTGCCGACGCCAGGTGCCCCAATCAAGACTGGATTATTCTTAGTTTTTCGGGATAGAATCCGAATGACATCAAGAATCTCTTCGTCTCGACCGATGATGGGACCTAATTTGTTGTCACGGGCTGCTTGAACTAGATCAGTTCCGTATTTTTCCAATGATTGATAACTATCTTCCTGGTTTTTAGTCGTCACTTTCTGACCACCACGGATTTTCTCAACCACATTCCGCACTTTTTGCTCAGTAATTCCCTGAGCGGCTAAATAATCGGAGAACTTGTCACCGTGCAGCTGCATGACAGCAATTGTCAAGGTATCAACGGCAATAAATGAGTCCCCAAATTCATTCTTAATCTGTTCTGCATCCTGCAAGAGTTCATAGAGGTTTGAGGATAGGGATTGACCGTAATTGACATTGCTGCCCTCTACCGTGGCAATTGCATCAATCTCATTGTCAAGCTCGGTATTGAGATCAGTTAAGTTCAGACCTAATTGCGAATATATTTCCCGCGCTAACTCACCCGGCTGAACCAGGAATTTAAACAAATGGGCAACCGTGATGTTCTGTTGTTTCCGGGTTGTGGCGATTTGTTGGGCCTGAGAAATGGCCTGAGTGACTGCTTCAGTTAAATTATCAGGATTCATTAAATAATCACCTTATCTATTTGGATTTTTATTTTGCTTTTTAAGCTCTAACAAAAAGGTTCGAAATAAAAATGATTCATTTTCATCTCAAACCGTCTGTTGTTATATTATCAAATTTTAGGAAACAAAAACAATTATTTGACCTTTTTTGACCAATTATTTTTCTGCGTACAGCTTAACCATTTCGATGATCACATCAACGGCCTTTTCCATTGTTTGCTCAGAAACGTATTCAAAGCGACCATGCATGTTTTCGCCACCTGCAAATAAGTTTGGTGTTGGCAAGCCCATGAACGAAATCTTGGAGCCATCTGTTCCCCCACGAACTGGGAAAACGTGAGGTTTGACGCCGACGTTCTTCATTGCTTGTTCAGCAATCTCAACGACGGTTGGATCCTTTTCAATGATTTCACCCATATTGTAATATTGATCTTTTAACGTTACTTTGATTCGATCAGAGCCAAATTCAGCATTCATGCGCTCTGCAATTCCCTTGAAAAGCCGTTTCCGAGCTTCAAATCGATCACGGTCATGATCACGAATAATGTAAGCTAACTGGGTATGGTCAACGCTTCCTTCAAAATCATAAATGTGGAAGAATCCCTGTCGGCCCTCGGTCCGTTCTGGGCGGTCAAATTCAGGTAACGCTTGATGGAAGTCAACGCCCAATTGAATGGCATTGACCATCACGCCCTTTGCTTCAGCCGGATGAACGTCAGTCCCTTGAATATCAACCTTCGCATCGGCAGCGTTAAAGGTCTCATAATTCAAATCCCCTAATGGACCACCATCAACTGTGTAAGCAAAGTCAGCGCCAAAGTCCTTCACGTCGAAATGATCGGCACCAGTTCCAATTTCTTCATCTGGGCCAAAGCCAATCTTGATGTCGCCATGCTTGATTTCTGGATGGGCCATCAAGTAAGTGAGAGCTGCAAGAATTTCTGAAACACCGGCCTTATCATCAGCCCCCAACAAGGTTGACCCATCCGTCGTAATCAATGTATCCCCTTGGTATTTTTTGAGGCTTGGGAAAACTTTCGGATCCAAGGTATACTTGCCTGCCTTGTCCAACGGAATCACAGATTTACCATCATAGTTTTCAACAATTTGTGGGTTAATGTTTTCAGAATTAAAGTCCGCCGTATCGATGTGAGAAATAAACCCAACGGCCGGGACTTGTTTATCGGTATTGGCAGGTAATGTCGCAAAAACGTAAGCACTCTGGTCATTGGTGTGAACGTTACTTAAGCCCATTCTTTCGAGCATTTCTTTCAAGGTATTCAAAAATTTCGTTTCGCGATCAGATGATGGAATGGTGGTTGAATTTGGATCAGAGCGACTGTTAACCTTGACGAAATCTAAAAAGTTGGCAATTAATTCAGGATACTTTGACATTTTGAACACTCCTTTTGAGTTACATAAATGTGAATGGATCTGTATTTAATTTAGATTGAATCACTTGTAATGGCCAGTTATTTTCGGCTGTCCATTTTTCGAATAATTCAGCTAATTTGGGGATGCAAATACTTTCGATATGATGTCCGGGATCAACCACTGGTAAATCTGCAGCTAACATATCATGACCTGTGTGATAATAAACGTCACCTGTCACATAAACATCGGCGCCTTTTTGCTGAGCAAAGTTGAAAAATTTACCGCCATCGCCACCGAGAATGGCCACTTTTTTAACCGGCCGATTTAAGTCATTGGCGACAACCCGTAATCCGGTAACATTGAAAGCCCGTTTACATTGCTCAGCAAATTCTTTGAGGGTGATTGACCTTGGCAGATCTCCAACTCGTCCCATTGTGAAATGGTGCTTCTTATCCTCTAAGCGAATCAAATTATAAAGCGGCTTACTCAGGGGATGGACGTCCGCCAACGTTTTCAGCACATGGTTGAGATTCTTTTCCGGCACTTCGAACTCCAATCGGGAATCTTCCACTTCACGGGGCTCACCGGCAGCTCCGATTGTTGGATCGGCCCCGGCCTTGGGAACATAATAGACCGTGCCATCAATTTCGTAAGTATAGCCGGCAAACTGATCGCTGCTGACTTCAGCACCTGCATCGACCAACGACATTCGCACGGCTGTAGCATAGACTTTGGGAACCTGGACTGTTAATCGGAAAACTGATTCAGCATAGCCAGGGACCAATCCTTCAAGCTGATCCAGTCCCAATGCCTGAGCCAGCCAGTCGTTCATGCCACCATCAGCAGAATCTAGATTGGTATGGGCAGCATAAACAGTGATGCCATGAGAAATTAGCTTGGCGTACATCGCATTCTGGGGCACATCCAAATCCAGATTTCGGGCCGGATGAAACATCACCGGATGATGCGCAAAGATGAAGTCCACATGATTGGCAATGGCTTCATCCACAACTTCTGGGCGAACATCCAAAGTGGTCATCACTTTGTGAATATCATGATTCAACGATCCAATTTGTAACCCAATCGGATCATGTTCCATCGCCAATTTCTTGGGTGCAAATTGTTCGAATCGATCGACTAATTGTTTCGCTTTCATCAGGCAATCACTTCCTTTATCATTTGAACTTCAGCTCTGATAGCTGCCATTTTAGGGACATCTTCATGAGATGCTTTTTTCATATTGTTGAGGACTCTTTCCAGTAGTTTTATTTCACTCTGCCATTTTGCCACAAATATCGGCGATTTTTCCTTCATCAAGAAAGGTCCAAACTTAAGTTCTTTGTCGGTATAAGCTAGCTTGGTTGGCGCCTTAACTGCTGTGATAATCTCGTAAATATGGTCATCCTCAGATAATATTTGTTCGGCCTTAATCTGGTATCGATGGGTCATCAACCAAGTTCGAACGACCCCTTCGCCAACATTCGGTTGGAGAATCAATTTTTCTTGACCGGTCAACTTATCGTAACCGTTTTCTAAAATGTGGCTAATCAGATTCCCACCCATGCCGGCAATCGTAATCGCATCAATTTTGTCTGCAGGCTGAATGGCATCAAGTCCATCAGCCAAGCGCGGTTGCAAGACGGATAATAAGCCTTCCTTTTTAATTTCTGAAACCGCGTTTGAGAGCGGCCCCTTCGCCACTTCACCAACAACCCCATAGGAAATAATGTCGTTTTTGGCAAGGTGGATTGGCAAATATGCGTGATCAGACCCAATATCAGCTAATCTGCTCCCGGGTTCAACGTGGTCACTAACCGTTTGTAAGCGTTTCGATAAATGCGTGCTATTCATAAATAACTCCTAAATTAGTTTATAGATTCATTATAATTTATAACCTGACAAAAAAACAGGAGCCCATAAACAAAATTTGTCATTTTGTTATGAACGCCTGCTGTTCTGTTGAACCAAATTATTCTAGAAAATCTTTTAATTGCTTACTACGTGATGGATGACGGAGCTTCCGTAATGCTTTAGCTTCGATTTGACGAATCCGCTCACGGGTTACACCAAACACTTTTCCAACTTCTTCAAGGGTCCGAGTTCGACCGTCATCAAGCCCAAAACGCAACCGTAGGACATTTTCTTCACGGTCAGTTAATGTATCAAGAACACTTTCCAGCTGTTCCTTTAACAACTCGTAAGCTGCATGGTCGGCTGGTGAAGTTGCATCTTGATCTTCGATGAAGTCGCCCAAGTGAGAGTCATCCTCTTCACCAATTGGGGTTTCAAGCGAAACTGGTTCTTGAGCAATCTTCAAAATTTCTCGAACCTTTTCTGTTGGCATGTCCATTTCAGCACCAATTTCTTCAGGCAATGGCTCACGGCCCAAGTCTTGAAGTAATTGACGTTGAATTCGGATCAATTTGTTAATGGTTTCAACCATGTGAACTGGAATCCGAATTGTTCGAGCCTGGTCAGCAATGGCTCGGGTGATGGCTTGACGAATCCACCAAGTGGCATAAGTTGAGAATTTAAATCCCTTCCGATAATCAAACTTCTCAACGGCCTTCATTAAGCCCATGTTACCTTCTTGGATCAAATCAAGGAATTGCATTCCACGACCCACATAACGTTTGGCAATCGAAACCACCAACCGTAAGTTGGCTTCAGCTAATTCCTGCTTAGCTTCTTCATCACCATCTTCAATTCGTTTAGCAAGTGAAATTTCTTCATCAGCACTTAAAAGTGATACCCGGCCAATCTCTTTGAGGTACATTCTAACCGGATCATTGATCTTAACACCAGTGGGCGCAGAAACATCAGAAAGTTCCTTCTTAGTAACCTTCTTGGCAGCACCAATCGCCCGTGGATCTGGCTCGCCATTTTCATCAACGACACTAATTCCTGAGTCTTCGATTTCTTCAAGGAGTCCTTCCATATCTTTTTCATTCAAAGAATATGGTTCTTGGATTTTCTTCTGGAGTTCATCATAGGTAATATGACCAATTTGCTTATTCGCTTTAACAATTGCGTCAAATTCCTTTTTATACGGCTTAGCAGCTTTCTTTGCGGCCTTTGTCTTAGTTGATGCAGCCTTCTTGCTTGTAGTTGCTTTTGTTACCTTTACCTTGCTTGCTTTTTTGTTAGCCATCAAAATGCCTCCTGAAGTTAGACTTGTTGCTTCGTTCTCTTTTGTTGCTCAAGTTTTATAATTTCAATCATTAGTTCTTTTTGTTTGTCAACATCGCCAATCTTCGTTGCTTGTTTCAATTCGGTTCGCCTTTGCTTCAACTTGGCGTCTACAGGTGCCTGATGCATCAACACATTGACACAGTTATCAATTTCTTGATCGCTGGGTTGATCTGGTAATTCAAGCATTTCAATATCAATTAACAGGCTTTGCAGTGAATTTTCCGTGATGAGATTGCTAAACGCAGCCACATTATAATCGCTGTATTTGGTAAAATAACCTTCTGCCAATAGATACAACATTTGAAATTTTTCATCAACAAACGCAAATCCGGCAATATTACTGACTTTCAGCCAAACATCATGATAATGAAGCATTCGATTAAGCAGTTGCATTTCCGCAACCTGCACTTTAGTTAAATGCTTTGTCTGCCTTGGCCGAATGGGGGGATTAGGTTGTTGATATTGATTAGTAGGAACCGATGGCGTTCGCTTTAATAACGGCATCAGCTGCTGTTGCAACAACTTCTTCTCCACCGAAAATTCATCCGCCAATCGATTCAGATAAAGATCCCTTGAAATGCTGGAGTCCACTTTGCTAATTAACTTGATTGCTTCAGCGATATAGTTGCTCTGGTCAACTTCAGAATTCAAATTGTACTGTTTTTTCAAGTAGCTCAATTCAAATTCAATGGGGGCCTGGGCGTGAGTAAGCAACTCATTAAAGGGATCGGCACCTTTACTGCGAATGAATTCGTCAGGGTCCATACCATCGGGAACCGTGACAACCTTGATACCCATACTGTTATCATGCTCACCGAACTCGTCAATGGCGCGTTTAATGGCTTTTTGTCCAGGGGTGTCACCATCGTAGCAAATAATGACATCCCGCGTAATCCGTTTGATATCATAAATTTGCTGCTCGGTAAGACTGGTTCCCATCGAAGCAATCCCAGACTTAATGCCAGCTTGATACGCTGTAATGACGTCCATAAAACCTTCAAACAACAAGGCAGGTTGTTGGCTGCGAATGTTTGCCCGCGCTAAATCCAGGTTAAAGAGGATTTTGCGTTTATTAAACGTTTCGGTTTCCGGACTATTCAGGTACTTTGGCATATCTGGATTCTTCGTCAGCATCCGGCCGGAAAAGCCAACCGTTTGCCCGCCACCATTTCGAATCGGATACATCACCCGATCAACAAAACGATCGCGCAAGTTACCATCCTGATCCTCAGAAAACAGCCCCGTTTTGCGTAGCAGCTGATAATCAACCTTTCGCTCATCGAAAAATGGCTTCAATAACCGTTGGGCAGGCGCATATCCAAGCTTATAGGTGGCAATCGTTTCATCAGTAATTCCCCGTTTATGGAGATAATCCAACGCCGGTTGTCCCATCTTGGTGTTTGTTAAAATATGGTTGTATAACTTGACTGTCTGCTCATGGAGATCGATCAATTGCTTTTGCTGTGAATTCTCATTAGCGGATGGGTCATTCGAATGATCCGCAAGATACTTCTTATCCAAAGGAATATTTTCAAGTTGGGCAACTTCATTAACGGCTTCTGGGAATGAAATATTCTTTAGCTCCATTAAGAACTTGAATACATTTCCACCGCGGCCACAACTGAAACAGTGAAAAATCTGCTTATCCTCTGAAACTGAAAAAGACGGGGTCCGCTCTTCGTGGAACGGACAGAGACCAAATAAATTCTTGCCAGATTGTTTCAATTGAACGTACTGAGAAACAACATCAACTATGTTGACCTGTGATCTAACTTGCTCAATCACATCTTCTGGGATCTTAATAGTCTTTCGCCTCCCATCTTTAAAAGCCGTATAAATACCGGCAAAAAGCCGCACCCAAGAGTGCGACTTATTGTCTTAGCGATACGTATCTAAATACTATCATACAATGTCAATTAGTACAATCATAAACACTCATTATCCCTTGACAACCAATTTATCCAAATCGCCTAAGAACATAATCATGTTGGCAATCATTGTCAACTGACGAAGCCGGTTATTCTTCAACTTTTCATCCTTAGCCATAATCATTGTGGCGTCAAAATAAGTGTTAATTTCATCTTTAAGCCCTGCTAGTCGTTCAAAATCGGCTTCAGCAGTCAAGCTCGTGTAACCATCTGCAGCCTTGGCCACAGCATCATGAAGTGCCTTTTCTGAATCATTCTCAAACAAACTTGGGTCAACCGTCAAATCATCACTGCTAAATGAACCTTTTTTAGCAATCCGTTGAACCCGCGTCAGTGACTCAATGACCTCCTTGAAGTCACGATCATCACTGTGATTTTGCAAAGCCTTACCACTTGCAATGTTGAAGACAATGTTGGTATGTGATCCAGAGGTGACGGCATCTGAAATATCATAACGAATGCCTAAGTCATCAAGGAACTGTTTGATTCGATCCTTAACAAAGTCATCAATTGCTGAAATCTGTCCGCTCATATCCAAATCGGGAGCAACGTTTTGCTGCTTCTGCAATTCAATCACTTTGTTCAGCGTTGAAGTTAAATCGAATTTCCAGTTCTTGTTAGAAACGATTCGAACAATCCCAGTTGCTTGACGACGTAAAGCATACGGATCGTTTGAGCCACTTGGGATCATCCCGGCGGCAAAGAACGTTAAAATGCTATCCAATTTGTCAGCGATCGCCAAAATTGAACCGATATCTGATTGGGGTAAATCACCGTTTGCTGAGATTGGCATGTAGTGTTCGGAAATTGCTTTGGCAACCGCTTCTGATTCGCCATTTAGCAACGCATATTTTTCACCCATTACCCCTTGGAGTTCGGCAAACTCGCCAACCATGCCGGTAACCAAATCAAATTTATAAATCTCAGCTGCCCGCTTCAAATCTTTGAGTTGGTCATCAGAAAGGCCGAATAATTGGCCAAAGTAATGTGAAATAACTTGCACCCGCTGCATTTTGTCATACATCGTCGAAATTTTGTCATGGAAGCTGACCTTTTTCAGGCGTTCCACATAATCAGCAATTGACTTCTTTTGATCTTCTTGATAGAAGAACATGGCATCTTCCAGACGGGCAGTTAAAACTTTTTCATTTCCTTGAACCACGTTCTGCAAATCATAATCATTCCCGTTTCGGACGGAAACAAAATGAGGAAGTAATTTGCCTTCTTGATCAGTTACATAGAAGAAACGCTGATGATCTTTCATCGAGGTAATCAGGACTTCATCTGGGATTTTGAGGTATTTGTCATCAAACTTACCCGCAAATGCGGTTGGCCATTCAACCAGGTTATTAACCTCTTCCAATAGGTCAGGATCCAGATTAATCTTCCAGTTGTTGTCCTGGGCAATCTTCTGAATTTGCTTGGTGATCATTTCTTTTCGTTTATCAGCATCGGCAACGACAAATTGTTCAGTCAACTTTTCTTCGTATTCATCTGCGTTTGCCAATTCAACATCTTTACCAAGGAAACGATGTCCAGAAGTGATGCGATCAGTTGTCACGTCAAGAATCTTAAAGGGGACAACCTGATCGTTAAGTAAGGCGACCAGCCATTTGATCGGTCGGACATATTCAAATGAATAGTTCCCCCACTTCATCATCGTTGGGAAAGTCATTGCGGTAATAACGTTTTTCATCCCGGTTAAAATTTCGTCGACAGGTTTACCGGCAATATGTTTTTCAACGAAAACGTATTGTGTCCCTTTAACATCCTTAAACGTGATGTCATCAGTGGTAGCACCTTGTCCTCTTGAGAAACCAACCGCAGCCTTCGTCCAGTTACCATCAGCATCTTGAGCAATCTTTTTTGCGGGCCCTTTAACGGATTTATCAATATCTGGCTGCTTATCAGCTAAGTCCGTTATATAAAGAGCCAACCGCCGAGGGGTGCTAAAAGTCTTAATGTTGGCAAATGTAATTCGTTGTGCTTTAAGAAAATCGGTTGCCCGTTTTTTGAGTTGATTAATGCTTGGCGTCACAACATGGGCAGGGATTTCTTCCAAACCGATTTCCAGTAAGAAATTGTTAGCCATTATTTTTCCTCCGTTTCGTCTTTGAGTAGTTCTTGACGTTTCTTCTCATCTTTAATCAACGGGAATCCTCGACGTTTTCTGGCGGCAACAAATTCCTTGGCGACTCGCCGGGCTAAATTGCGAATTCGGGATAGATAACCAGCTCGTTCGGTGACTGATACGGCGCCGCGAGCATCCAAAAGATTAAACGTATGACTGCACTTCAAGATGTAATCATAGGCAGGATGAACAAGGCTTTGATCCAATAGACGCTTGGCTTCATGTTCATACTCATTGAAATGCTTCAGCAGCATTTCTTGGTCACTAACCTCAAAGCTGTACTTGGAATGTTCATATTCAGGTTCTTTGAAGATATCACCGTAAAGAACATCGTCTGACCATTCCAAATCAAATACGGAGTTGACGTTTTGAATGTACGATGAAAGCCGTTCCAAACCATAAGTAATTTCAGAAGCAACGGGATCCATCTCGAGGCCCCCAACGATTTGGAAATATGTAAACTGGGTAATTTCCATTCCGTCTAGCCAAACTTCCCAACCAACACCGGCACATCCCATTGAAGGGTTTTCCCAGTTATCTTCAACGAAGCGGATGTCATGTTCCAAGGGATTAATACCGAGTTCCTTTAAACTGTTCAGATAAAGTTCCTGAATATTTTCTGGCGAAGGCTTCATAATAACTTGAAACTGATGATGTTGATACAGCCGGTTCGGGTTTTCACCATAACGGCCATCAGCTGGCCGTCTGGAAGGTTCAACATATGCGGCATTCCATGGTTCGGGGCCAATTGCCCGCAAAAATGTGTAAGGGCTCATTGTTCCAGCCCCTTTTTCGGTATCGTATGCTTGCATTAACATACATCCTTGAGCTGCCCAATACTTTTGCAGCCGTAGGATAATTTCTTGAACTGATAATTTTTCAGTCATCAATATTCCTCCTAGTTTAATCACAAAAAAATCCCTATGTTTAAAAGCTATACTTAGCCACTTAAACATAGGGACGAGTCAATCGCGGTTCCACCCTACTTCTGGTAAATCATTACCAGCACTTAATTGTTCAGCTCAAAAAGCGCCATCTAATTGATCAGTTTGAACTGGCTCTCACTTACCCAGTCTCGTTGGACAAAATCATCAATCAGTTTCTTTTCTCATTGCCGAATTATTTATTTCAGAAATAATCATAGTTGACATTAAAACGATTGTCAACGCAGCTTACATCAAATTTTGAATTTACCCAGTTGATCAATGAATCGTTTGCTTTTGGGAACCACCCCGACGCTACGCTGGTAGATTTGGTCTAAAACTTGCCGTAATGACTTTTTGGTTTTATCACCCACTGCAATGTGCGTTAATTTTGATAAATCCACAACCGAAAATAACCTCAAGTAATAAATGGTTCTCGCGTCCAGATGCATTCGATAAGGATCCTTATCCCAGTGATTTTGGCAAAGCAAGCCACCATACGCCTCGGAATAATCAAACGGCAAATCTCGGCGATGACAAATCACACAGTCAACCCAATTAGGGGCAACGCCAAAGGCTTGAAGTAATTGAACTTCAAAGATATTTGTGATAATTTCTGCGTCGAAGCCTTCATCAATCAGTTTCAATCCCATTAGTAACTTGTCATACCAAACGGCGATGGGTTCACCATCGTGAAATGCCAGATCAATTAACGACATTGTGTAAGTTGCATAAGCATTCTTAGTGATATCTTCAGCGATCTCATTAAAGTGTTCAACATGTTTGCCGTCATTGATGTATGACAAGCCATCATCTTTGATGTCACCACCATACAGCCCATATGTAAACGGTAAAATCGCCGCCCGCATCTTGAAGCGAGGTCGCTTGGCACCACGAACCAGAAACATTTTCTTTCCAAACTCACGGGTCAAAAATTTTACCAAAAGATCATGTTCACGATAGGGCTTGGTGTAGAGTAAAATTCCATTAAAATCTGTGATTTGACCTTTAGACATGAAATCACCTCAGAACGCGATAATAAGTGCTTTGATCCCGAAATGTGAGGAGAAATTAATTACTTCCATTTTGGAATGATTGATTTCTAGCTTACATGGTTGAGATCAGCCTCCTGGTGCACATTTTTGCTAGGCAAAATAGGACACGCTTCAACCAACATTGAAAAAAGGTAAAGTTGCGTCTACATAGAATAGATTAGGTGCGCAAAGCAGGAACTGCCACAAAAGCAGCCGGACAATCCCCAGAGCAAAGAATTCACGCGTGGGAGACTTAAGTTCCAGTTCCTAAACGCTTTGCTTCGTTCACTATTTTTTGTACCCATACGAATCCAATAAGCTTTGCTTGTCACGCCATCTTGGTTGGACTTTTACCCATAACTCCAAGAACACTTTGTTGCCCATCATGTTCTCGATGTCCTTTCTTGCTAGGGTCCCAATTTTCTTCAACATTGAGCCACCCTTACCGATCACAATTCCCTTTTGACCGTCCCGTTCAACGATGATTGTTGCTTGAATTCTCAACAACCCATTGTCATCCTTAATCTTTTCAATATAAACGGCGGTCGAGGTCGGAATTTCTTGGCGAGTTAATTGCATCACTTTTTCTCTAATTAACTCTGAAATCACAAATCGTTCCGGGTGATCCGTTACTTGATCTTCTGGATAGTACTGAGGCCCTTCTGGCAATTCCTTTACCAAAGCATCAATCAATTCTGGGACATTATTTCCTTGTAAGGCAGAAATCGGGAAAACATCCTTGAATTTCAACGCATTTTGATACTCACCAATGATTGCCATAATGTCATCAGGCGAAATCTGGTCAATTTTATTAATTAACAGGTAAACTGGTTGGTCAGTCTTCTTTAACTGGTCAATAATGTAATTATCCCCAGCGCCTCGACGTTCAGTCGCATTGACCATGAATAACACAGCGTCAACTTCTTTCAGAGCTGACAAAGCTGATTCCATCATAAAATCGCCCAATTTATCCTTGGGCTTGTGAATTCCCGGGGTATCAATAAACACAATTTGGGCTTCCTTCGTTGTGTAGACTCCCTGAATCTTATTTCGAGTTGTTTGGGCTTTGTCACTCATGATCGCAATTTTCTGGCCGATCACTCTATTTAAGAAAGTTGACTTCCCAACATTGGGTCGGCCAACAATTGCAACAAATCCTGAATGATAATTTGGATTATCCATTTTTTACCTCACCTAACTTAGTAACTCAATAAACCGGGGAATAAAGATTAACGACCCGATAATGATTGCAAATAACGCTGACATCAGGACACCACCAGCGGCGATATCCTTTGCTCGTTTGGCTAACAGGTCAAAATGATGGCCAACGATTAAGTCGACCACATTCTCAATGATTGAGTTCAACACTTCTGATCCAATCACAGAAAAGAATGCGGCGAATAACCATAGCCATTCGTTAATTCTTATCTGAAGAATCACACCTAGACACAATGTTAAAAATGCAATGATAAGGTCAAACCGAAAATTACGTTCCTCTAAAATGAGACGTTTGATTCCTTCTAAGGCGTGTCCTACTGATTGGAAAAAAGTCTTGTTCTTATCTATTTGTCTGCTGTCTTTATCTTTTAAGGCCATATTTATTTAAAATCTCTTTTTGCAAGGGGAACATCACGTCAGCATCAGCTTTCTTCATGTGATCATAGCCATTCAGATGCAGGAAACCATGAACCACTAGAAAGCCAAGTTCTCGCTGGAAAGAATGACCCAAGTAATCAGCTTGCTCGGCAACTTTATCGACCGACACGAAGATGTCACCAATATTTTCTGGGATGCTTTCCTTGAGAGATTCATCCATAATAATCGGAAAATCATCATCAGCTGAATCTTCAATCGCAAAGCTAATTACATCAGTTGCCCGATCAACGCCGCGATATTTTTTATTAATCCGGTGAATCTCGTCGTTATTGACCAGGGTCACGGACATTTCCGTGTCATCTGCCAGGTGGATGTACTTACCAGCAAAATCAAGCACGTTGGCAATTAACTTTCTATCTTTTTCATCAATGCCGTCCTGTGTTTTATCGTATATCTCTAAATCCATTCTCATTCTTCCTCGATTAGTTAATGACCGCTATTCTCGTACGCGGTGATGATTTTTGCAACCACTGGATGTCGAACAACATCTTCCGCAGTGAAGGTTACAAATTCAATTTGGTCGATATTTTTCAAAATTTTTTGGGCAGCAACCAAACCACTCGTTGTTCGTTTTGGCAAATCAATTTGTGAAATATCACCGTTCACAATCATCTTTGAGCCAAATCCTAATCTGGTTAAAAACATCTTCATTTGCATATTGGTGGTATTTTGAGCTTCATCCAAGATCACAAATGCGTTATCCAGGGTCCGGCCACGCATATATGCCAACGGCGCAATTTCAATCACGCCACGATCCATCAACCGTTCAGTATGCTCCGCGCCTAAAATTGCGTGCAGGGCATCATAAATTGGCCTGAGATAAGGGTCAACCTTTTCTTTCAAATCACCCGGCAAAAAGCCAAGACTTTCCCCGGCTTCAACAGCGGGTCGTGTCAGCACAATTTTATCAACGGTTCCCTGTTTTAAAGCCGCCAGCGCCATGACCACCGCCAAATATGTCTTACCGGTTCCAGCAGGTCCAATGCCAAAAGCCACATCATGATGACGAATCGCTTGAACGTATTGGCGCTGACCAAACGTTTTGACTCGGACTGCCTTACCCTTAGCATCCTTGATTAAGACTTGGTTATATAAGTCCTGAAAATATTCTAATGTGCCGTTCTTGGCCATATTAATTGCACTAATAAAATCACTGCTATTAATACTGATGCCCTTTTCAATCAGGGAAAGAATATTTTCCAAAATGTGGATCGTCGTTTTGACTAAATCTTCTGTACCAGAGATCCGCATCGAATTACCGAACACGTTAATGGAAACGTCCATGCCCTCCTCAAGAATCGTCACAAACTCATCTTGAGTACCGACAATTTGCAATAGCTCATTGGGATCGGATACGATAAATTCTTTTGTAATCTGTTCAGTATCAGCCAAATACACAAACTCCTTTTTAATCCTATTATTGTGATACTAGCATAGAAAAAGCCATTTCCAAAGCATTATTAATCATTAATTAACCTTGAAGGTGTTTTTTTACAAGTTGATTAATAATACTTCCATCAGCTTTACCCTTAACTTTAGGCATCACAGCACCCATCACCTTACCAAAGTCAGCCATTGACTCTGCGCCAACCTGCTTGATGGTTTCCTCGACAACCGCTTTAACCTCATCGGTTGACATTTGTTTGGGGGCATATTCTTCTGCAATCTTTAATTTGGCTTCTTGATCCTTAACCAAATCATCACGATTACCCTTCTTAAATTCTTCAATCGATTCTTTTTGTTGTTTAATTTCTTTCATGACGATTGAACTCACTTGATCTTCAGTTAACTTATGATCAGCACTTTCAACTTCAGCGTTCATTATTTGAGCTTTAATGCCCCGAATCACACCTAAGCGAATTTTATCATGTGCCTTCATTGCTTCTTTTAAGTCTGCATTCAATTGATCATAAACAGTCATCAAAGTAACCTCTTTTCAATTTATAATTAAATTTTACCATTAAAAAAGATCAGAGACTAATAAAAATTAGGCTCCGATCTCTCGAGTAGTGTCTTAGAAACGACGCTTCTTCTTGTTATTACGCTTACGTGCTGCTTCTGACTTTAATTTACGCTTTACACTTGGTTTTTCATAAAACTCACGTTTACGATATTCCTGTAATGTACCGCTTTTTGAAACTGTACGTTTGAAGCGTCGAAGAGCATCATCAAGAGACTCGTTTTTACGAACGACTGTCTTTGCCATGTGAAATTCCCTCCCTCCGAGCTTGAATGTAACTGTTTAAAAAGCACTCCAAGTGCGTCCTAAAACGGTTCGAAATAAATTATACATATTAATGTCTTTGTCGTCAATGATTTAAGTTAAAAACGCTATCACATGTTAATATTTAATTAGGAAATTTTATTTTAGAGGAGAATAACCTATATGAAAACCCAAAATGTGTTCATTATTTCTGATTCAAGTGGTGCCACCGCTCAAACAATTGCCCAAACAGCCGTTTCACAATTTCCTAATCTTAAGGCCGAAATGCGGCGCTTTCCGTTCATTCAAACCGACTCAATCCTGCGGGGAATTCTTAAATTAGCCAAAACCAACAATGCCATGATTTTCCATACATTGGTTAGCACCGATTTAAGTGAAATGGTTGACGAATTCTGTACCCAAAATCAGATTTATAACTTTGATTGTATTCAAGCGCCAATGCGGATGCTCAGCAAACTAACCGATGAGCAACCTGCCCACGTCCCTGGGTTGATCCACGATCTTAATCAAAATTATTTCGAAAGAATTTCCTCAATCGAATTTGCGGTTGAAAATGACGATGGTAAAAATGCTAAAGGCCTATTGGAGGCAGACATTGTTGTACTAGGAGTTTCCAGAACATCCAAGACACCACTCTCCCTTTATTTAGCCAACCAAAATCAAAAGGTCGCAAATTTACCGATCGGTCCAAGTTTAAAAATTCCTGAAGAACTCGACCAAGTGGACAAGAATAAAGTTTTCGGCCTCTTGAACACCCCTGAGAAGCTCCACAAGATCAGAAGACAGCGGATGTTGTCATATGGTCTAGATGCAGATACACCTTACTCAGACACCGAAAATATTAAGAAAGAATTGAAATATGCAAAGGATCTCTACAGAAAACTTGGTTGCTTGACAATTAACGTTGCCAATAAGTCAATTGAGGAAACCGCAACAATTATTTTGGAAAGTTTGAATCTGGATACAACAACATTTGAAGACTGATAATCAGAAAACATTGAGGTGACCTAACGACTTTATCACACTATCAAGAAAGACAAGCACGATCAATCTTATATCAACTTTAATGCAATACGGGCTTGATGAGTCTGCTGAACACCCACAAAAGAGTTACAAAAGTAGTCCGCCGTAATTGGCATGCCGCTTCTGTAACTCTTCTTTTTACAAATATCAAAGACCTAAACCTAACTAAATGGCCGACCAGCCTTCATATCAGCAATGATATTTGGATTGAATTGCTGCCGTTTGAGCATCGCAACTTCATAGCCATGAGGATTATATTTAATCTTCTTATCTGTTTCATCTTTTAAAATCGGTGTTTCCATAATCTTTGGAACGTTGGTCAACTGTTCATGATGCGCAATATAGTTCAACGTCTCAAAGCCAATGGTCCCCAACCCAATGATTTGGTGGCGGTCTTTATGGCTGCCCTGTTCGTTCTTGGAGTCATTGAGATGAATGACTTTCAATCGATCAATGCCAATCACATGATCAAATTCATTCAAAACACCGTCGAAATTATTCTTGATATCATAGCCGGCATCACTGGTATGACAGGTATCGAACGTCACTGAAAGTTTGTCATTATCAGTAACCTTGTCAATAATTTCTGCCAGTTGTTCAAACGTGATGCCCACTTCGGTTCCTTTACCAGCCATGGTTTCTAGCGCGATTTGGACTTTTTGATCGCTGGTGATGACTTCATTGAGGCCCTTGGCAATTTGAGCAATCGCCTTTTGCGGGCCTGCCCCGACATGCGCACCTGGATGTAAAACAATCTGCTTAGCCCCAATGGCTTCTGCCCGTTTAATTTCTTCCTGCAAGAATTGAATGCCAAAGGTAAAATTCTGAGGCTTCAAAGTATTCCCCAAGTTGATGATATAAGGGGCATGGACGACAACCTCTTGTAGCCCGTGATCCTTCATATAGGCTTTACCGGCATCTCCATTTAGCTTATCAATTGGTTTGCGAACCGTATTTTGAGGGGCCCCAGTATAAACCATAAAGACATTTTCGCCGTACGAATCAGCTTCCTTGGCCGAACCCAGGAACATGTCCTTGCCATTCATACTGACGTGGGACCCGATTAAGAACTTTTCTTCACTCATTATTTTCCTCCTTGCTGCAAAATGAGCCGACTAATTTTTTCGGCTGCATGACCATTTTCCCAGCTACAGAATTGATGATTAAATGCGCGCAATTGATCATCAAAAGCTGAAAACTGACCAGTCTCAGTGTATTCTTTTAAGTATTTTATAAAAGCCGCTTCGTCAGTCGCCATCGGTCCCGGTAAATTGGCCTGGTCATAGTCAAAATAAAATCCTCGCAACTCATCTCGATAATGAGCGAGATCGTACGGGAAAAACAACATTGGCCTTTCAAGATTGGCATAATCAAACATCACTGAAGAATAGTCGGTAATTAGCAGGTCTGTGATCAAATATAACTCGTTAATATCTTCTTCAGCAAAGATTTTCACCCGATCGGCAAAGCCAGTGATATCGATGTGATCTTTGACCAAATAATGGGGCCGAATAATCAGAACCGTGTCATCAGAAACCGTTTTGAAAAAATTTGCAAGCGAAAACGGCAACGTAAAGTTGTAGCGCCCTTGTTGCTTGAAATTGTCATCCCGCCATGTGGGTGCATACATGACGATCCGTTTTGGCTGATAACCGAATAATCGTTGCTTAATCTCCGCAATGTGGCTTTGCTGATTATCCTGATAAAGGGTGTCGTTGCGGGGATAGCCAACTTCTAAAAACTGATGTTTGAACTTGAAGGCTGATTTAAAAATATCCTCTGAATATTGATTGGGAGCGATCAAGTAATCCCAGCGAGCAGCTTCATCAACGAATCCCTGATGATATTGTGCTGTGGTCGTCCCGGGAATCTCGACATGTTCAATATCCACACCCAATTTTTTTAACGGCGTCCCATGCCAAGTTTGAATATAGGTCGTTTGGCGGTTCTTATGCCACCATTTAGGCATTCGCGAATTCATCACCCAGAAATCTGCCCGGGCTATGTAACTGACCCACCCCGGGGTAAACCGCCGAATGAGTTGAATGTCCGGAAATGTTTTGGATAACCGCTGATATTCGGATGGCTTCACACTGAAATAATAATGATCCCGTTCAGCAGGATTCATTTTCACCAGTTGCTTGTAGATAGCAAATGGATTGTCGCTAATATCACGCCCATTAAAGCTTTCAAAAATAACCGTGCCTTTTTTCACTCGCATACAAAGAAACCCATCGTTCATCACGATGAGTATCCAGCGAGCTATCAATTTAAGTAACTGAATCATTTGATTTTTCAACAGCTCATCCTCCACACTATATTAAATCAACGAATCTTGATCTGAACTTGTAGTGGAGATGGGAACCAACTAGGAGAAAGAAAAGAATCATTCCCCAAAAGACAACTGTTAAGGTTGGCTTTTGCCAGAACCAATTCGTCGATAGCATTGAATCCCTGAAGCCAGAAACAACATAGAAGAATGGATTTAGCTGCAAAATGTGGACGAATGGTGCCGGAAATGAATTGGTTTCAAAGTTAAAAAGCACGCCAGACATGTAAAATAACATTCTCATCAATGATTGCAATAAGATTCGGTAATCCCGGACGAGCACAGAAATGGTTGAATTGAAAATACCAAACGCAATTAACCAGGCAATCATACAAATAAAGTAATAGAGCCATTGGAACCAATAGATTGATGGCCTAACACCATACATCCCGCCAACTACAATTGAAAAGACCAACATTGTCCAAAAGGCACTTAAATTGCTGACAATCTTGATGGTTGGCAAAATACTAACTGGAAACTTCATTTTAGAAACCATACCAACCCGTTGGTAGATACTCTTTGAGGCATCCAAACTTGCTCGGTTCATGAAGAACCATGGTGTAATTCCGATCACCATCCATGGCAGGTAGTCGACCCCGTGAGTGGTATTCCCATGTTTCAAGCCGATACCAAATACCAGCCAGTAAATTCCGATTTGAATTAATGGATAGAGATATTCCCAAACAAGTCCTAAATAATGGCTTTGATACTCAGCTTTATCTTCATACTTGGAAATCCGAAAAATAATCCCAATATTTTCAAACTGTTCTCGTAATAGCGTTAAAACTTCTTTCACTTTCAGGCACTCCTTAACGTGACTTTAGAAACTGGATATACCGATTAACGACCCGCTGAGTTGCTTGACCGTCGTTAAAGGTATTCCATCGTTTGTTAAAATCATCAAAATTAGTTGGTTTAGCGTCAATAATTGCTTGTTTTAATTCATGAACTGTCGTAATCGGCGGCGTTGGCAACCAGTCTAAATAATCATCTTGAATGCCTGGATTGCGTTGATATTGATCGATGTCAAACATGAAAAAGATCATTGATTTGGCATTGGGCAGCAAACTAAAATCAAAGGCCACAGATGAATAGTCGGTTACTAATGTGTCAGCAACGGCCAATAAGTCACTCGTTGCCAGTTCATGATAGAACTTAATTCTTGGATTACCGACTTCCCGCACAGCGGTTTCCTTATCTCGAAGCACCGGATGCAATTTGACAACCACGATCGCATTTTGATCAGCAGCCAAAGCATCACTCAGCCCAATTGGCAGCTTAAAATTTTGGTGGGGCCGATAAGTCGGTGCATATAAAATAACTCGTTTGCTTCTTAGTTCAGGAGCTGCCCGATAGATTCGTTCTCGAGCGACTTGTTGCCACTTCGGATCGAGGTACTGATCTGATCTGGGATAACCTAACAACCGAATCTTATCAAAACTTTCATGATAACTTGAAACAAACACATTACCCATTGCTTTGGAAGCAACAATGTATTCATCAAAATGATCATAAACAGATTGGAAACGTCGCTTATCAAATTGACTTCGTTTAGCGGTTGTTGGGTCTTCCCAGCCAAACTTTTTAATTGCCCCATCGGCATGCCAAATTTGAACGATCTTGGTCGAAGGCCGATGAACCAGCCCTCCCAAAAAGGCATAATAATTATCACAAATAATCAACTTTGCCCCCATCAATAACGGCACAAAATCAAAAACAAATTTGAGACCATCATTAAATGGCCGAGTGATAATCCCAAATGCGGCCAAATCGGTTGCAGCCGCCTCAGTATCGGGACGATACAGGACGACCAGCTTCATCTTTGGCGGCATCTTCTGGGCCAGTTCTTTGATGAAGTTAACATTATCATCGAAACTCATCAAGTAAACGACTTTATTTCTGCGCCGAAAAACGTTCAACCCAGAAATCATTTTAATCAGCCATAAATATAAAACTTTCAAAATTTTCACCGTTTTTCAGTATTTTGTAATCACACACTGAAATATTATAACATAAACATTTTTCAGAACTGGTTTCTTAAAGAATCTTTAGAAAGAAGCGTCCGCTTCGAGCTGGATCCCCTTCTGCATTAACTCAAGCAGCAAAGAAAGTTAACTTTAGCAACTGGGTTTTCAATCTGTTAACTTGGATCCAAGCAAGGGATTAGACCAATAACCTTTCTCATGGTTTCGGTTCGTAAAATCTTCCCAATATCTTAACTGAGTCTGCGATACTAGCGAATGCATTTGGATCCGACTCCAATAAGGCCTCTTCCAATTCGTTCATCTC
This sequence comes from Lentilactobacillus rapi DSM 19907 = JCM 15042, assembly GCF_001436255.1. GTDB lineage: Bacteria > Bacillota > Bacilli > Lactobacillales > Lactobacillaceae > Lentilactobacillus > Lentilactobacillus rapi. Next base: position 257,060 of record NZ_AZEI01000076.1, read on the forward strand.
ATAACGCGAAATAACCGTGAATAAAATTGTTTTCGCGTCATGCCGATAGGCGCCTTCTGCGTTGTGAACAATGGTAATCCCCCGCCGAAGATGATTTTGGACACTATCAATCACCGTATTGGGTCGATTGGTGATGATCATCACCTGCATTCGTTGCTGTTTGGTATAGGTCATATCCATGACCTTCGCATTGACAACCAAACTCAATGCAGAGTAAAAAGCATACGGCCAGCCATACATGAAAGCTGCAGCAATGATGATCAAAGTATTGAAGGCAATATTAATCGTCCCAATACTGCGGCCAGTCCGCTGGCGAATGACAATGCCAAGAATATCCAGGCCACCGGTTGAAATGCCATTCTTCAAAGCCAAACCAGTTCCGAAACCATTAACCGCCCCACCAAAGATCGCACAGATAATTGGGTCATGGGTTAACGGGATCGGCTTCAATAACTGGATCATAAAACTAGATAGAAAAACGGTAATGATGGTAAAAACAGTAAATTGTTTACCAATTGCCCGCCAGGCTAAGAAAAATAATGGCACGTTTAACAGAAACAAGCCAAGGCCAGTCGAGATTGTGATTGGCAACGCCCGCATCGAAATTGTATTCAGCAACTGAGCAAAACCGGTGATCCCTGATGAATAGATATGACCAGGTGTCCAAAAAAAGTTCACCGCAATCGAAACGAGAATTGCATAAATCAGAGAAGTTGAGGTTTTAGTAACATAGGTGTGCCGACGCATAAGTTTTGAAACGTCATCCATATTAGTTTCCTTTCATAAATCGCAAAAATATCTTCAGGTTTTATGATAACCTTGATGCCGCAATAATACATCAAAATTGGCTGAAATATTAGTCAGAAAAGTGTTGATAAATGCGACTTGGCTTTCTAAAGCCTGCAGTTAACGACTAACCCCTGCCATTTAAGCCAAGAAAGCAATGCATCCAAAACTAGGATGCATTGCTTTCTTGGCTTAAATTCTGGGATCAAATTGCCTTTTCTCCCAATCTCTTGCTTAAAAATGGCAATTATTTGCCTAAGACTATTCAAATAGTGATTAAAGAACGTCGTTTATTTTTGATCGTCATGATCAGCAACAAACAAGCCCAAGTCTTCGAGCTGTTTGTTAGCAACGGGTTGTGGGGCGCTGGTCAACGGTTCAACAGCCTTAGAATTCTTAGGGAACGCAATGACGTCTCGAATGTTCTCGCGGTCAGCAAGCAATCTGACAAAACGATCCAAACCGATTGCCAAACCACCATGAGGCGGAAAACCGTAGTCAAGTGCATTTAGGAAGTAACCGAATTGAGCTTCGGCACTTTCTTTCGTAAACCCAAGGGCTTCAAACATTTTTTCCTGAAGGGCCCGGGTATGAATACGAATGGAACCCCCACCAAGTTCGAGGCCGTTCAAAATAATATCATAACTTTGAGCGTAAGCCTTATGAGGATCTTCGCCCTTGTTCATTAAGTAGTGAACATCGTTTTCATTTGGCATTGTAAATGGATGATGGGCAGCAACGTACCGCTTTAAATCAACATCCCATTCGAATAATGGCCAGTTAACAATCCACAGGAAAGCAAACTTGGATTCATCGATCATATTTTGTTGCTTAGCAATTTCAACTCGTAGGTAACCAAGCGTATTGGCAACAACCCGGGTATTATCAGCGGCGAATAAAAGTAAGTCGCCAGGTTTCGCTTCTGCCTTGGCTAAAATCTTTTCTCGCAGATCAGGATCCTTGAAGAACTTCGCAATCGGCCCATTGAAGCTATCGTCAGTAACTTTTAACCAGGCAAGCCCCTTAGCACCAAATCGTTCAACGTAGTCGGCAAATTGATCTAAATCTTTTCTAGAATACTTATCAGCACCGCCAGGAACGGCAATCGCCTTAACTTGGCCGCCATCTTTAACAGCACCTGAAAATACCTTGAAATCAACGTCTTTCATAATGTCTGAAAGATCTTTCAATTCCATTCCAAAACGCACATCAGGCTGATCAGTCCCAAAGCGGGCCATTGATTCATCCCAGTCCATCCGCTTGAATGGCAATTGAACATCGATTCCCATGGCATCCTTCATGACCTTGGCAATGAAGCCTTCAGTGACGTCTTCAATTTCCTCTTGATCGGCAAATGACATTTCCATATCAATTTGGGTAAATTCAGGTTGACGATCACCACGCAAATCTTCGTCACGGTAACAACGTGCAATTTGATAATATTTGTCGAAGCCAGCGCCCATCAACAATTGTTTAAATTGTTGGGGAGATTGTGGCAGCGCATAAAAGGACCCTGGATAAACTCGTGAAGGAACCAAGTAATCCCGAGCACCTTCTGGAGTTGATTTTGTCAACGTTGGCGTTTCAATATCGATGAAACCTTCTTTGTCAAAGAAACTGTGAATTGATTGAATAATTCGATTTCTCAACAAAATATTTTTTTGCATCTCAGGACGACGAAGATCCAAGTATCGATACTTGAGTTTAAGGTCTTCAGAAACGTTGATATTGTCCTGAATGTAAAATGGCGGGGTCTTGGCAGTGGCCAAAATCTTGGCATCGGTGATGTCGACCTCAATTTTACCAGTCTTCATCTTCGAATTGATTTCTTTAGGGTCTCGGGCAACAACCTTGCCCTTGGCTTCAACAACGTACTCGCTTCGAAGCTTATCGGCTACTGCAAGGGCATCCTTGCCAAACTCCTCACTAAACACTAATTGAACGATTCCTTCACGGTCACGCAGTTCAATAAAAATCAAGCCACCAAGGTCTCGGCGCTTTTGAACCCAGCCTTTTAAAACAACTTCTTGGCCGATCAACTTATCGTCAACCAAGCCAGCATAAGTGGTTCTCTTCATGTCTAATCAATCTCCTCATCATCATTAAAATATTTATTGATCACATCATCAAAATCATGAACAATGTCATTCAACGGAACCGAAACTTCTTTTCCGGTTGCCATTTGTTTAACATTTGCGGTCTTGGCCTCAAGTTCACTTTCACCGATTGTAATCGTGTATTGCGCGTTTAATTTGTTTGCAGTCTTAAACTGGGATTTTGGCTTGCGATCGAGATAATCCCGATCAGCCGCAAATCCATTTGCCCGCAGTGCTTGAACAATCTGGAGGGTCTCAACACTGGTTTGGTCACCAATTCCGACAACATAAGCGTCAAGTTGGTCAAGGACTGGGAAGTTAACGTTTTGAGCTTCCATCAATAACATTAACCGTTCCATTCCCATTCCAAACCCAATTCCGGGCATTTCTGGCCCACCAAGCTGTTCAACCAGCCCGTTATAACGACCGCCGGCACAAATAGTCGTATAGCCATCCCCAAGTGCCTTTGAATTGACCATGATCTCAAAGATCGTATGGTTATAGTAATCCAAGCCTCGAACCATATCAGGATCAATCACGTAGGGAATGTTCAAGGCATCCAACAACGACTTAACTTTATCAAAATGACGCTTCGAGTCTTCATTGAGATAGTCAAGAATTGATGGCGCATCCTTGACAATGGCTTGATCCCGTTTGTCTTTACTATCTAAAACCCGCAATGGATTCTTGTGGAGGCGAACCTTGGAGTCGTCGCTTAATTCATCAAAATGAGGATCCAAGTAATCAATTAAAGCCTGACGGTAAGCATCCCGAGATTCTTTATCACCAAGCGTGTTAATTTCCAGTCTCAGATCTGAAAGCCCGAAATGTTTGAGCAAATCCATGCCCATTGCAATCACTTCAACGTCTAACTCAGGTTCGTTACTCCCAAACGCTTCAACGCCAATCTGATGAAATTCTCGTTGCCGGCCGGATTGTGGCCGTTCATAACGAAACATCGACCCCATGTAGAACACTTTAACCGGCCGTGGATGCTCCGGACCATACAATTTATTTTCAACAAACGCCCGAACAACCCCAGCCGTTCCTTCTGGGCGCAAGCTCATGTGCCGGCCACCCTTGTCATCAAAGTCATACATTTCTTTGGTGACAACGTCTGAAGTGTCACCAGATGTTCTGGAAAAAACATCAAAGCTTTCAAACATCGGTGTGCGAATTTCATGATATCGATAATCTTCAAACAACATCCGAGCAGTTTCTTCAACATAATTCCATTTTTTTGCATCATCTGGAAGAATATCAGCTGTTCCTTTTGGTCGTTGATATTTCATTAATTGTTGCCTCCCATTTATATTTTCCGAAAAAAAAGACCCCTGTCCTCAGACAAGGGTGCAAACGCACGGTACCACCTTTATTAACTCTCAAGAATAACGCTCGCGCGAATAGCAATCACTATTAACCATTAACTCAAAAAGTGTCACTTCAGAATCATTACCACATTCTCTCAGCAAATGAATGTTCTCTGTCCGGCAATTCCTCTTACTGTTCTTTTCATTCGGTTGAATATTTAACTGTAATTAAGATTAGTTGACAACGACTGAAAAGTCAAGAACCGATTGGTGGGAACCGTCAACAAAGCTAGCCTCCTTGGCAATTTTCAACTATAATAATGTTATTTGAGTGAATGGAAGACATTTAATGAAAACGATTAAGGAAAATAAGAATTGGATAATCACCACTGCAGCAATCGTGATCACGTTCCTCATTCTGTTGTTGGCACTCTACTCCAACTCAGTCACGGTTAAAGTGAACCAGTTAAATATTCGCAGCGGGCCGGCAGTCACCTACTCGGTCAAAGCAAAAGTCAAACAAGGCCAACGCCTGCAGGTCATCAGCCGCAAAGATGACTGGCTTAAAGTAATTTATAATCACAAAATTATCGGCTGGGTGGCATCGTGGTTAGTCACCAATCCGGACATTAAAAATGTCACCAAGCTTTCCGAAGCAACGGTCGTCATTGATCCCGGCCACGGCGGCGACGACACAGGTGCCCTATCCGCAACTGGGCAGCCAGAGAAGCGCTATACTTTAGATGTCGCCAAATTAGTGGCCCAAAAGTTGCGTGCTCGGGGAACAAAAGTCATCATGACCCGAGATAGCGATAAAACCGTTCCGCTTTATTCGCGGCCACGAACGGCAATCAATGCGTCGGCCAATGCCTTTATTAGCTTTCACTTTGATTCCTCTGATGCCGATAACACTGCTTCGGGTTACACGTGTTATTATTACCACAATGGTCAATCTAAGGATCTTGCCAAAGCTGTTAATACCCAAATGCAAGCGTTACCGCTAAGGAGTCGGGGCGTCGATTTTGGCAATTACCTCGTGATCCGGGACAATTCGGTACCAGCAATCCTGATTGAAGGCGGGTATATTAACACCAACAAAGATTTCAAGCTCATTGAAAGCAAGTCTTATCAAGAAGCATATGCCGATGACGTTGTTTCTGGATTGGCAAACTACTTTAAAAATCACAATCACTAAGGAGATCATCTTATGTCTTTAAGCAAAAGTTGGCTTCAACAATTACCAATCGATGACGTCAAAACCATCAAATCAGTTTCAGGCGGTGATATCAACGATTCTTACATGTTAGAAACTCAAACCAACAAATATTTTATGAAGGTTCAACCAAAACGGGGAAAAGAATTCTTTGCTCATGAAGTTGAAGGCTTGGAGTTACTGGGAAAAGTTGCCAATACCCCCAAAATTGTTGCCACCGGTGAAGTTGGCCTTGATGGCTTCCTCATTTTAAATTGGATTGATACTGGCAGCGGCAGCCAAGTCGAACTCGGCAAAATGGTCGCCAAGGTCCACCAACAACACGCCAAGCAGTTTGGCTTAGATCATAATTTTACAGCAGGTAAATTGCCCAAAAATAACACTTGGCAGTCGGACTGGACAACCTTTTATCTCAATCAGCGACTTCAACCGCTTGTCGATTTGGCCATCAAAAAAGGCCGCTGGAATGACTGGCGAAAAAAACAATTCCAGTCAATGAGCAACCAATTTAAAAAATACTATTCAACTCATGATGTGACCCCAAGCCTTTTACACGGAGATCTTTGGTCTGGAAACTATATGTTCACTTCAGATGGCACCCCAATGCTGATCGATCCGGACGTCTTTTATGGCGACCGGGAACTCGATATTGCCATGACCACTATTTTTGGAGGCTTTTCTCAAGAATTTTATCAAGGCTATAATTCTGTCTATCCACTCAAGATCGGCGTCGATAAAAGACTTGGCTGGTATCAGCTGAACTACCTATTAGCGCATTTGAACCTCTTCGGGGAAACTTACGGGCCAATGGTCGATCAAATTCTGAGAGCTTACTAGGATTTGGATAGCCAAGGGATTAGATCAGATAACGCAGTGATCCGAATATCCGGATTCCCAGAATCACCAATAATTCCATCAGGATCAAACAAACAAGAAGCAATATTTGCATTGTGCCCCGCAGCAACATCTAGCTTGCGGTCACCAATCATTATTGCTTTTTTTCTGTCAACATTATTTTTGGTAATCAGGTAATTGATCGATTCTGGATTGGGCTTTCGAGGAAATTTTTGGTTAGAAGTCACGTAATCTGTAAAATGCTGCGCCAGATCAAACTGGGCCAATAATGCCTTGGCTTGATTATCACGATGCGTCAGCAAATAATTATGACCGCCAAGCTGTTCAGCGAGGGCAAGAACAGCTTTTGCTCCCGGAAACGGTTCGGCCGAAGAAACCAGTTCAGTCTGATACCGCTTATTCAATGTTCGCAATGTTTTTTCGTCAATGCCATAAAAGGCCGCGCTCTTTCGAATCGCCGTTCCGACATCATGCTGACGCATCGTGAGATAAATATCGTGCTCATCAATTTCAACCTCATCAATATCGAGGTCGATTAAGGCGTGTTTGAACGCCTGCACCATTTTTGGATAGGTGTTAAATAAAGTGCCATCAAAATCCCAAAACAATTGATTGATCATTTAGTTATGTTGCTCCTTCTGTAAGAGATTGCCGAGTCAAGCTGTTGAAAAAACCGAAAATTCCTCAAATATTAACTCAAAACAACCAACGATGAACGAACTTGGTCCATCATTGGTTGTTTTGCTACGGCGCAAGAACGATATTCGGAAACCTAATGTGACGTTGATTAAGGATCATCCTCTTTGATTGTCACTCACTTATTCTCGGTGTCAAATAAAATCGTGACTGGGCCATCATTTTGGATGTCCACCAACATATCAGCACCAAAGATGCCGGTTTGGACATCTAATCCTGCATCCCGTAATTTGTCATTAAATTGTTCATATATCTGATTAGCATGACTGGGTTCGCCTGCTCCAGTAAAACTGGGTCGATTCCCTTTTCTGGTATCACCATATAAAGTAAATTGTGAAATTGACAAAATTGAACCACCAACCGTATCGATATCTAGATTCAGTTTGTCGTTGTCATCTTCGAACACTCTTAACTTATGAATCTTGTGGGCCAGATAGTCAATTTCTTCTTGGCCATCAGAATCCTGAACCCCAACCAATAAGACAAAGCCCTGACCAATTTTCCCGTGGACCTTACCATCAATCGATACTGACGCTTGTTTAACTTTTTGTAAGACAACTCTCAATTGATTAACTCCTTACCTGAATTTTCGTTCAACCAAATAAACGTCATGAACATTCTTAATTGCGTTAATTAACCGTTCCAATTGTTCAAGATTTCGAATGCCAACCAATAAACTGATCGTTGCCATTTTATTATTGTCCACCTGACCATTTACTGACGAAACTGTCTTGGTCACGTTATTGACTGCGGTCAGAACATTTGTGAGCAGTCCAGATCGATTGTATCCCTGAACCGAAAGGCTGGCTTCATAAGTGGTTCTGGCCCCCGGATCATTTGCCCAGGCAACCTCAATCAACCGCTCACCATTTTCTTCAGCCTTCACGATATTCGGACAGTCGACTCGGTGAATTGAAACACCCCGACCTTTGGTAATATAACCGACAATTTCATCGCCAGGAACTGGGGTACAACAATGGCTCAACCGAACCAGTAGATTATCGACGCCCTCGATGACGATTCCATTTGAGGATTTACGAGCCTTCTTCTTAGCGGCCTCACTGGTATTCTCGGTGATCGTTTGATGGCCTTCGAGCACTTCTTTTTCAGCTTGATCCTGACGCTCCCGCTTCTGTTGTGCTCTGACGTCTTCAGTAAGTCGATTCACAACACCAGTGGGCTGAACATCCCCAAATCCAATGGCTGCCAGCAAATCTTCTGCATGCTGATAGTGCATGTTGGTAGCAGTCATTTCTAACTTCTCAGGAGTCATGACTGCGTGCGGGTCAAATCCTTCTTCACGCAATTTACGAGTAATGATCAGACGACCATCTTCAATGTTTTTAGCCCGATCTTCCTGTCTAAAGTACTGCTTAATTTTATTTCGGGCCCGTCTCGTATGAACCAATGGCAGCCAATCACGACTCGGCCCAGCAGAACCTGTCGAGGTAATGATATCAACAATATCACCCGTTTTGACTTGATGATCCAGTGGCACAATTTTGCCATTGACCCTTGCACCTGTTGTGTGATTACCAACTTCCGTGTGGATCATATAGGCCATGTCAAGCGGACCGGCCCCCTTTGGTAATTCGTAAACGTCCCCCTTGGGGGTGAATACATAAACGTGATCGCCAAAAAGTTCACCTTTAACACTGTCCATAAAATCAGCAGCGTCATCGGTATCCTCTTGTAATTCAATGATCTGTTTAAACCAATTCAACTTATTGTTGTCTTGGGAAGCTTTAACCTCACTATGAATACCTTCCTTGTATGCCCAGTGAGCTGCAATACCAAATTCAGCGACCCGATGCATTTCCTCGGTCCGAATTTGAACCTCAAGCGGCTTGCCTTCGGGTCCAATGACGGTTGTATGCAAGGATTGATACATGTTGGCCTTAGGCATTGCAATATAATCCTTAAATCGACCGGGCATCGGCTTCCATTTGGAATGAATTGCCCCTAAAACGGCATAACAATCCTTGATTGAATCAACAATCACCCGAATTGCCAGCAAGTCATATATCTGGCTAAATTGTTTATGCTTTTCAACCATTTTTCGGTAAACGGAATAAATGTGCTTTGGGCGGCCATAAATTTCACTCTTAATGTCCAAATCAGCAATTGCGCTTTTAACTTCCGCAATTGCTTTTTCGATATAATCCACTCGTTGATCCCGACGTGAATTCATCAAATGAACAATCCGATAGTATTGCTGAGGGTTCAAATAACGTAATGAAATGTCTTCAAGTTCCCACTTAATCGTTCCAATACCTAAGCGATCAGCGATTGGGGCATAAATCTCCAGCGTTTCTTTTGCAATTCGCCGTTGTTTATCAGGCCGCAATGATTTCAGTGTCCGCATATTGTGCAGTCGATCAGCCAACTTAACAATCATCACCCGGATATCTTTACACATTGCCAAGAGTAGTTTTCGGTGATTTTCCGCCAACCGTTCTTGACTGGACTTGTATTTAATTTTGGAAAGCTTCGTGACCCCATCAACTATCAAGGCAACATCGTCCCCAAACAGCTCTCTAATGTCACCAAGAACTGCACCGGTATCTTCAACCACATCATGCAGAAAACCGGCTGAAACAGTCTCAGGATCCATATGAAGGTCAGCTAAAATCCCGGCCACTTGAATGGGATGAGTAATATAAGGCTCTCCCGATTGCCGTCTCTGATCCTGATGAGCGATTTTGGCAAATTCATAGGCCTTCTTGACTTGCTTAACGTGCTCATCATTCATATATTCAGACACTTTTTTAATGACATCGTCCGCTGTCCAAATTTTAGTTGCCATTCTTATCAACTCTTCTCTAAATCTACCCCTCACCGGGTTTGTGAATGCTATTATGAATATTCTAGCATGATTTGCACGTTTATTCAGCTACCTTGTAATTCGGTCAAGACGGAAACTGCCGTTAGAAAATATAACGGCGCCGTTTCGGTTCTCATAATCCGTGGCCCCAAACCAACGTTGATAAATCCATTTTGATTCAATAATTGAATTTCTTCAGGGGCAACCCCGCCTTCGGGTCCAAACACCGCAACGACCGAATGATCAGCCGCCGTAGCTTCCACTTGCTTAACAAGTTCAGCCTTTTCACCAGCTTTTGCAGATTCTTCGTAGGCAACCAGTTTGGTATTAAAATCCATCGCCACAAGCGCTTCCAAACTCTTTAAATAGCTCACTGTCGGCACCACATTTCGATGTGACTGTTCTGCCGCGCTCAAGGCGACTTCGTTAAGTCGCTTGATCTTTTTGGCACTTTTTTGGTCCCACTTAACAACTGACCATTTCATTGGCAAAAAGATCACCTGAGAAACCCCCAGTTCAGTCGCTTTTTGGACGATCAGTTCTGGTTTATTCCCCTTTGAAAGGCCACTGACAATCGTCGCCTTAATTGGAAGTTCAACGTTCACAGGTAATTGCTTGATGACCGTCACGGTGACTTTTTGCCCAACTAATTGGCTTACTTCAGCTTGAAAAACACGCTGTTCTGAAGAGACTACCTCAATTTGGTCGCCAATTTCAGCCCGAAGCACTCGGCTTAAGTGATGGCTGACGTCATCAGGAAGTTGGATTTGATCGCCAACTTTAATTGTTTGGCTTAAAAAATAATGTTGCATATCATTCCTCATCCTTTGGCTTTTGGGCAATAATTGCGTACCAGTCTTTCATTTTCATTGATTCTAAGACTTGAAAGCCACCATCAACCATCGCCTGTTTGACTAAGTCATACTTATCATTAATGATGCCAGAAGTTAAAAAGTACCCGCCCACTTTGAGGTTGGCAAATGCCTGAGGAACCAGTGGCACAATAATCTCCGCCAAAATATTGGCAACCACGATATCAACGTGTTCATGAATGCCCTTCAGCAAGTCATTAGCAGAAATTTGAATATCCTTGGCAGCCGGATTTAAATCAATATTTTTCTTTGCAGATTTAACCGCCACATCATCGACGTCAAATGCCTGCACATTACCCGCACCCATTAACTTGGCCGCAATGCTTAGAACTCCTGAGCCAGTGCCGACGTCCAAAACCGATTCGCCGCCGTGCATGACAATTTCGAGCGCCTGCAAAGATAGTTGGGTTGTCGGATGTGTTCCGGTCCCAAAAGCCATTCCTGGATCCAATCGAATGATTTTTTCAAAATCAGTTTTCGGTTGATAATCTTCCCAACTTGGAACCACCGTCAACATTCTGGTAATTGAAACGGGATGATAATATTTTTCCCAAGCAGTCCGCCAGTTTTCGTCTTCGACAGCGTTAGTAGTCACTTCAGCGGGACCAGGATTTAACCCGAATGATGATAATTGCTGAACCCGTTTGGTTATTTCAGGCACTTTCGTTTGAATATTTTTGTTATTTGGAAAATAAGCGGAAACAATCGCTCCCGTTGCAACGTGGGTTAATGATGCCGGATCCACAATTTCTCCGTGACGACCATACCGGCCGGCTTTGAGTTTATCAAAATCCTTGGCGTCTTCTATTGATACGCCGGTTGCACCATCCTCCATCAAAATATTTGAAACTGCCTCGACAGCCTCACTACTTGTGATGATTGAAACTTCTGTCCAGTCCATGTTGGTTCCCCTTTGTTAATTTAGTAAATACAAAAAGAGCATCCTACTTGGATGCCCCATCAGGTACTTGATGCTCTTTATCGTCATTGTTCTCATGAGCTTTCTGAGCCTTTTCCTCACGAGCACGAACTTTGGCCTCGTGCTTAAGAAGGTGCCCTTCCAAATATTGCAGCAATTCAGATTCATTATCAAAAATCCGTGGATGCTTTTGCTTGTGAAGGCGTAAGTCAATTTCATTGATTCGTTGCCTGCCGGTCCACTTATGACTGTAACGAATAATTAACCGATTGTCTAAACGATCACGACCAAATCGGAAAATATAAATGTTATCTGGCGTAAGTAAGGGGCGAATATATTCTTTTTTATAAAAATAACCATTTTTTCTAAGATATTGTTTTGTTCTACTTAACAACGATAGCTACCTCCTTACTTGTTATTTTATTAAAGGAACTCAAATCGAATAAAAAACGAATTAATATATATAATAATTGAATGTGATCGAAAACGCAAACATTTTGTTGACAATCCCGCTTGCTTTCCTTGATCTATCTATCATATTATTGAAGAAAGGAGTTGAAAGGACATGGAACTATTTCGTATTCGGTTTATTAACAAAATTCGGCCAGATACCATTGAGATCAGATATCGGGCAGTCTTAGAAGCTCATTCAAGCGATACAATCTTTGAAGGGCATCAGTGTTTCAATCGAAATTACTTAGACTATACAATTTTAAAAAACGGTGAGGTGGCGTTACGAGCCATCACAAATATTTTTTCGGCGGTTCCGAAGAATCTTGTTTTGGATAAAGTCAGTTTCGAACAATCCCATGATCGTAATCTATTGCAAGTTCCAACCAAGCAGTTTTTTGATGACTATATTATCAATAATCATCAAATAGATCGCGTCATCAAGAAAACGGACGATGAGCACCATGCGATCATTGACACCAAATTGATTACCGAGCTCCGAATCGGGTGATCCTCTCTCAAGTCAGCATATTTCCAAACCATTGGGTGAACAGAACCGAAATTGAAAACGTGTTTTTTGTATAGTCTCCAGACCAAATAATTAATAAAAAATTTGACTCTATATGTCAGCTGACATATGATATAGGTGGAATTATTAATTTAAACAATTTAATGTGGAAATTGATTTGGGGAATTGATGACATTTGTTATCAAAATTAGGGATCAATTCCGGGTGAAGGAATATGAACGTCAGGGATAAAATTCAAGTGATTATCGATAGCGGGGATAGTGCTTATCAAATTCAACAATTGACTGGAGTTAACTCATCAGTCATTATTCGCTTAAGAAATAATAACCGTTCGATTGATAATTTATCATTGAAAACCGTAGAGAAACTTGAACAGTACTATGATTATCACTTATCAGCCAAACATCCCGCACCAAAGGATGTCCATTTATCGCATTTTCGCCACCGACTCATCAACGTTTTACAGGAATTGTATGAGTTCCAGCAGGAAAAGGTTGAACAAGTGGCCGCCCCTGATGATGAACAGGCAATGGCTGCAGTCATCGAGCAACTCTTTAATGACGTTTTGGCTGATCAGTTAGAGATCGAAAAAATGAAACAAATCTACAATCAGAAGTTAACTAAGAAGCCAACGGTGTGATTCAAAAACACATGAAACATTAAAAATGGGAAGCAGATCATGATGTGATCGCCTCCCGTTTTTTTGCGCTTATTTGTCGCCTTTTTCTTCCTCGTCAGTTTGCAAAACAGCCATGAAGGCTTCCTATGACAATGGTCGAGCAAGTCTATAATCTCCTTGAATGTCCTCCTAAATGTGTCTTCATAGGGTATTAGAATTCATAATAGATCTTAGAACATCTCTCTATATTCATCAGCTCTCTTAACTAATATGGTAGGAAAAATGTCGGAATTCAATTATTTTATAACTCTTAGAATATTCTGTATACAAATTTTCGTATATCTAATATAGATGTGAGTGTAATGATAGAAGCCCAATTTGAAATGATTGGAAGATGTATTTTCGTGTAGCTTACGGCACTATCACAATCTTAGAAGAGTCATTGGATATCTTACTCTTTGCCGAGCTTCCAAAGTGGCTCAATAAATTTCAAGATAATTAGCGAAAGGCGTTCATTGTGACACAATTAGCATTTAAACTGATGTAACATGAGCAGTCTTCTCACATAACCCGGTATGCGTGATCCCATCATTTTTAGGATAACAAGGCTAGAAAATATCTTTAGTGAGATAATTAAGTTATTCCATTAAAGGTGGTGAATTACATGCGGATAACCATTGCACCTATTTCAGAACAAGGAATCAACTTTTCAGTTGTCTTAATGAAGCCGAACTTTCAATTAACTTCTGGCAATATGGCCAGTTTGAATTCCGAACTCCCTAATGATTTTCCAAGACCAATTGTTGTTGCCCGTGAGTCTCGATCAGGATTAGAGTTTTACGGAAGAACGGACATTGTCAATTTTCTTTCGAATCTTGATCCTTCACAGATCCCTTGGCGGAGCTACGACATTCAATAGGCTGTGAACTGATCTTAGAAACACTATGTGCAAACTCTGAGTGTTTTAAGCTACCTGCAATAGCTTGAAGCACTTCTTTAATTTCATCTTTGGAATCGCTAATTGTAATTTTCATTCAATCGCCCTTTTCCCTTTAATACGCTTTGTCTCATTAAAAAGCGAAAAAATATCAGAGAACAACTTTTTCAATGCTCGTTTAAAATAACTGTGAATAGTTTGCAGCCAATTTTGTGTCTGTATTCCTATTGCCATTTTCAATACTTCTAAAGCCAGTTTAGCTATGCCAAGCATTCCGCCCAAAATTTTTTGAGACACTCCTATCTTTTTACATGCATTTACCAATGCTTGGTGTTTCAAATCCTAACTTTATTTCTGATACATATCGTATCAACCGATTAATATTATAGTATATATTATCAATACTTTTTCGATACATTTTTGATGTTTTTTAAATGAAGATACATATTGTATCGCTTTTCTGATACAATTAGTTGCGAAAGGCGGTTGTAAAATGGCAAAAGAAACGATTGGCGCTCGATTACGGTATCTGCGAAAACAAACCAACCGTACTCAAGAAGAGGTTGCAAAACGAGTAGAATTAAGTCGAGCAGCCTACTCTCATTTTGAAAATGACAGAAACGAACCTGATGCTACAACAATACTCCGCTTAGCTGATTACTTTGGAGTTACAACTGATTACATTCTCGGTCACAAAGTAAATGATAATCACAGAGTAGCTGCTCATGAAGATCCAGATCTTTCCCCTGAACAGCAAAAAGAGATTGATGAGTATATTGAGTTCAAGAAAGCACAGTATAGGAAAGATCATCAAAAGAAAAAGGACTGATTCGAATGGATGCTATTGAGCGTTTGAAGTCTCAATATTCCCAGCTCAGTTACAAATTTTAACATATATTGTACGGTTTACAGGGGTTGGCCGTGGGCAACGAAATAACCATAAGTTCAGATATATCAAATACAAGCAGCTACAATGACTGTATGAGGAAATTTACATCTGTAGTAGATATCATGTTGATGGTAATATGATGCAAGTGAAACGAGTTCGTAACTGGGGAATGGAACATCAAGTACCAAAAGATCCACTGGAAAGGCTAACTAAGGCTGATGTAGATAGCGACTATGAGATTGCCGACGATCTTGGCGTTCAAGCTGACTATCTGCATAGGGTTGGATTTATGTATTAGTATCATTTTAAGGATATTTATTAATTGTTGGAGGGAATTACTATGAGTTTTAAGAAGTCTATTTTAATTTTTGCAACATCCCTAACACTGGGGTTAGGTGTGACAATCACACCGCTTGTCACAGAAAATTCACCAGTCGTCATCCAAGTCAGTGCATCTTCTAAGAGTGCAGCATTACATAGTGCATATTTTTATGCCCGTTCACAGCACATGTCTAAACGTGGTGTCTACCACCAATTGATTTCTAAATATGGTGATGGTTTTTCAAAGCGCTCTGCCAGTTATGCTGTTCGTCATCTCCACGGTATTTCTTGGAATCGGAATGCATTAAAATCGGCACGTTTCTACCGACACAGCGAACATATGTCAAACCGGGCAATCTACCATCAGTTAATCTCATCATATGGAGACATGTTTACCAAGTCGCAAGCCCGTTATGCTGTCCGACATCTTTGAAATGTAAAAACTTTAGTCTTGGGGGAATATCATGGAATTTAGAAAATCAATTTTATTAGGAGTTGCCGCACTATCATTTGGGGAAGCAATCACTTTTGCTCCTGCTACCGTAGAAGCATCGTCATGGCATAGTTCTGCTATACCATATCGGTTGCGTGGTCATTGGTATGCCAAAGTCAACCCCCATCAAGGGGTCAAAATCTATCGCCATTATATCCATTACTCTGGTGAAAAATCATTACACGTTAAGTGGAAATATATCGGCAATCATTTTTACAAATTTTACCCAACTAATTATGGCGGAGGTGCTTTTTCTCTACATTACTTTGGTCCTCACAAAATAACCATGGAATCATTTTGGCATTCATATTTTAGATAATTTAACATCTTACGGAGGAAATCGTGAAAATCAAAGAATCGATTTTATTCGGGGTTACAATATTATCAATGGGGATTATTGCTTTCATCAGTAATATTTTGTCCGCATCAGCACACACATGGTGGGATGGCACACCTACTAATATACGTGGTCATTGGGTGGCCCGGAATGTCTACCTTAAATATATGGGTTTTAGCAACCATGCTACTTTCAAAGCAACGACACATAAAGTTGAATTTGCCTACTCAGCATCATCGAACATTACCTTGCACAAAACATATTGGCAAAAAACCGGCGCTCATTCCTATACCTTTCACGGTTCATGGTATCGAGATGGTGGTTTTGATCAGCGAATTACAATCAAAAAGTTGAGTTCTCATCGCCTTCGGGCATATTTCGATGGTCATTCAATTACTCGTGGATCTGTCTATCCAAATTCGTTCTTCAAGAGATGAGGAAAATCATGAAATTCAGGAAATCAATTTTGTTGGGGGTTGCAGCAATTACCGTCAGTTTAGGGGGCGTTGAAACTTCAATTCAAGCGAAGAACTTACCGTCTTTTGCGTCATCATATTGGTATAAAGCACGGACTGTACACGTTCGACATGCAGTTTATGCTTCGCAAATTAACCCAAAAACATGGTCTGTTCGACAATGCAAAGTTTTAAAATCTGGTACAAGAATTCGTATTTATAATTCGGCAAACTTAGGCTGGGTTGTCAAATCATCCAATTTGCATCACTCGTCAGGTTATACATGGGTTGTTAAGGGCCATTACAATACAAAATGGATCAAGAAATAGAATGATTACTTATTGGGAGGCAAATCATGAAGATCAAAAATAGTATCTTGTTGGGAGTTGCAGCATTAACAATTGGATTCAGCTTCGAAAGCATATCTAATGAACCTCAAACAGCTAATGTGTCGGCAAGCTCTTCATTTGCCTATGGTCGCTGGGTCACATTGACGAAGACAACGAGGGTTCGGACTGTCAAACTTGGTCATCCAATGTCCAATAGCTATACAGTTGGATGGCATACTTTACATCGCGGCCATCACATCAAAATTCGTGAATCATGGGTATTTGGTTGGGTAGCCGAAAGTGGTCATTTCAACTCTGGATCACGCTACGCATATGTATTGTGCCATCAGGGAAAATCGTGGTTTAGAACCGGGATCCATTAAATTTTTGAATATTATGCCCTAGTATCGAGCAATCGATACCCTAGCACTGGGTGAATTCAGGGGAAGCCTGTCGGGTTATCCTGAGCCAAGCGCATAATCGCCTGAAATAATTATGTGAAGGTGCAACGACTAACCGTTGAGTGGCAACAATAATACGGACACGAGCGCCCAGCATCCCATGCGGATGAAAAGATAGTCTGAACTTTTTGGGAACAAAAAGAAGCCCTACCTAAGTCGACAGGGCGATAACAATGTTGAATCGTGCATCCGGTATGTTCAAAGTTACATTACCTACTCCAAATAGCACTAACCTTTCTAAGAAACCATTTACAGGAGTTGATAGCATCAACAAGAACTTTGCACCAATGGGACACTTGAATTCTAATGTGGCTGACAGCATGGCAACAATTAACCGTATGAGTAAGATTGCTTCACACTTCGCTGAAAGCCCAATGTCCAAATTTATCCAAAACGCTAACAGACAACAGGATGCATTAACTGGTAAACAATATTCAATAAATTCAGTATACATCAATAATATTTATATTAAACACAATTGATATAAATATTATCTATAATAATTGCCCGTTCAGGGCTTTTATTTAACAAGTTAAAAGAACGTATGTTCTATTCATATTCAATATTCTATCTATGAAGAAAGGAAGATTATTATGGCACGAGGATCAATCCGCAAAAAAGATGGCTATTACTACTATTCGTTTGAAATTGGGCGTAAAGATGGCAAGCGTCGGCGTATAGAGCGCTCGGCAGGTGCTTCAAAGCAAACGGCTGAAAAGTTGCTTAGGCAGGCTCTCAGTGAATATGAGAGTGGTGATCAAGTCCCTGTTGAAAGCAATATGAGCACCGAGGAATATTTTCGCTTCTGGTATGAAAATTATGTCGTGACCAATCTCAAAGAAAATACCCAAAAGAATTATCTGGGAATTTTGGATAACCATCTCATCCCCAAATTTGGGATCTATAAAATTAAAAGTGTTAATCTGGCCATGATCCAGGCGTACCTGAATCAACTTGGTGAATCATCTCTATCCAAACACACTTGTGAGATTATTCAGACCGTTTTACGGAAAGCTTTTAAGATGGCAGTGTTCCCATATCAATTAATTAAACAAAATCCTACCATCTACACCCAATTCCCCCAATACAATGAGGATCGAACCTACACCCGAGAAAAATTGAAAATAATCTCAATGGATCAATTTGAACAAATCCTAGCAATCACCCCTAAAGCTAATCCAGTCTATATGCCGATTCAAATTGCCTTCAATACTGGTATGCGCCGTGGCGAGGTCTGCGGGTTGCAATGGGATTGTGTCAACTTTGATAAACAAACGATCCAGGTTAAACGCAATATGCAGCAATACGGCAAAGCAGATTGGAAGTTAGAAACGCCGAAAACCCAGGCAGGCTATCGAAAAATCGTAATTGGCCCGACCCTGATCAATATTTTAAAGGAGCAGAAGAAACATCAAATGGAACAACGATTTCGTTATGGAGAATTCTATTATGAATCCAACTTCATTTGTACAAAAGAAAACAGGAAACCGGTTCTCCCGAATTCTGTTAAATACTACTGTGCAGAAATTCAGAAAAAGCTTGGTTTCCCGTTTAGTTTTCATTCTTTACGACATACTCATGCGACCATGTTACTAGAAAATGGTGCCAAGATGAAAGAGGTTCAGCATCGATTAGGTCACGCCAAGATCACCACAACGATGGACACCTATTCTCACGTCACCCGAAAGATGCAAAATCAGACCGTTAATATCTTCGAAAAGATGCTGAAGCAATCTAAAGATGAGGGCTAAAATTTCCGACATTCAAACCTTAGGTAGGAATTTGATATTCTTTAGTAAGCAATATCAGCCCATAAATCCTTATTTGTCGCCTTTTTCTTCCTCGTCAGTCTGCAAAACGGCCATGAAAGCCTCCTGCGGGATATCGACCTTCCCCACAGCTTTCATCCGTTTCTTACCGGCCTTCTGCTTCTCAAGTAACTTCATCCGTCGAGTTCGATCACCACCATACAACTTGGCGGTCACGTCTTTTCGATAAGCCTTAATATTGGTCCGGGCAATAATTTTCGCCCCAATTGCGGCTTGGACCGGAATTTCAAAGTTTTGTCGTGGAATGATGTTCTTTAATTTGCCAACGATGTCACGAGCACGAGTGGCCGCAAACTGTCTGTGTGAAATAAAGCTCAAGGCATCGACCTGCTCGCCGTTTAGGAGAATATCAATTTTAACTAGATCACTTGGCTTATAGTCTTCCAAATCGTAATCCAGCGAAGCATATCCCTTGGTGCTGGATTTTAATTTATCAAAGAAGTCAAAGATAATTTCTGACAATGGCATGTGATAAATCACATTTACCCGGTATTCATCGAGGTATTCCATTGTTTCAAATTCACCCCGGCGGCGTTGGCAAAGTTCCATGACAGGTCCCACATATTCGTTAGGGACCATGATGGTTGCCTTCACATAGGGTTCAGAAATCTGTTTAATTGCTGAAACATCGGGCATTTCAGATGGGTTTTCGACTTCTTTCTTTTCACCATCGGTCATATCGACTTCGTAGGTAACTGACGGCGCCGTGGTAATCAACTCAAGATTAAATTCCCGCTCTAACCGCTCCTGAACA
The DNA here is from genome assembly GCF_001436255.1 of Lentilactobacillus rapi DSM 19907 = JCM 15042. GTDB lineage: Bacteria > Bacillota > Bacilli > Lactobacillales > Lactobacillaceae > Lentilactobacillus > Lentilactobacillus rapi. The sequence goes on from NZ_AZEI01000076.1 coordinate 277,034, forward strand.
ACATCCATGTGAAGCAAGCCCAAAAAGCCACAGCGAAAACCAAACCCCAACGCTTTAGAAATTTCTGGTTCAAATTCCAACGCAGCATCGTTCAGTTTTAATTTTTCAAGGGCCTCACGCAAATCGTCGAACTTCGCGTTGTCGGTTGGATAAAGTCCGGCGTATACCATTGGATTCATAATCCGATAGCCAGGCAGCGCTTCGTCAGCGGGGTCGTCAGCGTTAGTAACTGTATCCCCGACACGAGTTTGAGTAATATCCTTAATACTGGCAGTGATGTAGCCAACATCGCCAGACATCAAGTAGTCACGTTTAACCGGCTTGGGTGAGTTTACACCAACTTCGGTTACTTCATATTCACTGCCACTGTTCATCATCCGAATCTTGTCACCTGGCTGAACGGTTCCTTCGAACAGACGGACGCTCAAAACAACCCCACGATAGTCATCGTAAACTGAATCAAAAACCAGCGCCTTTAATGGCCCGTTCACATCACCATCGGGAGCCGGTATCTTATGAACAATTTGTTCTAGCAAATCTTCAATCCCAATGCCCTTTTTCGCACTTGCCAAAACAGCGTCGGATGCGTCAATTCCGATAACATTCTCAATTTCAGTTCGCACTTTTTCAGGCTCAGCTGACGGTAAATCAATTTTGTTAATCACCGGAACAATTTCAAGGTTGTCATCGATAGCTAAATAAACGTTAGCCAACGTTTGAGCTTCAACCCCTTGAGCAGCATCGACGACCAAAACAGCCCCTTCACAGGCCGCCAAACTTCGTGACACTTCGTATGAGAAGTCAACGTGTCCAGGGGTATCAATCAGATGAAACTCATAGTCATGCCCGTCTTTGGCATGATAAGTCAACTCAACGGCATTCAACTTGATCGTAATGCCCCGTTCTCGTTCCAGATCCATGTTATCCAACAATTGATCCTTCATGTCCCGTTTAGCAACTGTATCAGTCATTTCGAGAATTCGATCAGCAAGTGTCGATTTCCCATGGTCGATGTGAGCAACGATGGAGAAATTGCGAATATACTTTTGATGATCCTTCATTTTTTCTAAATCCATGTTGTATCTCACTTTCATTCTTCATTAAATCTCTTATACCAACCATTATAACAATTAAGAGGCTGGATTTAACCAACCTCTTAAAATAATGTCACTTATTTAAGTTTAGAATGCTTTTATTTTTTGTTATCGAAAGCATCCTTCATTTTGTCAAAAAAATGACCGCCGCCTTTGCCATCAAGGCTTTCACCACTCGCTTTGGCAAATGCTTCCAAAGCAACTTTTTGATCCTTATTTAAATTCTTAGGGGTTGTAACAGTCACCGTAACCCGTTCATCACCAGTGCCATTACCACGAAGACGAGGAGCGCCTTTACCCTTCAATCTAAACGTCGTTCCAGTTTGCGTTCCAGCAGGGATCTTCAATTCAACATCCCCATGGACCGTTTTCACTTTGACCTTGCCACCTAAAGCAGCACGGGCAAAACTGATTTTCTCGTCAACAAAAATAGTTGAGCCATCTCGAGTAAAGTCTTTACTTGGTTTAACTTTAAAGACAATGTACAGATCACCGTAAGGGCCACCATTTTCGCCAGCTTCACCTTGTCCTTGAAGGCGCATTTGCTGACCATCGTCGATTCCGGCTGGAACGTTAACTTCTAATTCATGACGTTCGTCAACTCGACCACGGCCACCACAGGTTGGGCACTTTTCTTTAATTTCTTTACCAGTTCCATGACAAACCGGGCAAGTTTGCCGTGACTGCATTCTACCGAGCGGGGTATTCGTTTCGGTCGTGACATATCCACGGCCGCCACAACGAGAACAGGTTACAGGTGAAGTTCCTGGCTTGGCACCAGTTCCGCCACAAGTCTTACATTGAGCTTCACGATTATATTTAATAACCGTCTTCTTACCAAAAATGGCTTCTTCAAATTCCAGCGTCATTTGATACTGGAGATCGCGGCCCTGCCTTGGTGCAGAAGGATCCGCATTCCGTTGGCCGCCACCAAAGAATTGGCTGAAAATATCATCAAAGCCAAAACCGCCGCCACCATCGAAATTACCGAATCCACCAGCGCCGCCACCGCCAAATCCGGCACCAGCACCATCGGCTGATCCGTATTGGTCATAGTTTGCCCGCTTCTGTGGGTCACTTAACGTTTCATATGCTTCGTTAATTTCCTTGAACTTCTCCTCAGCATTAGGAGCCTTGTTGATGTCAGGGTGCCACTTCTTGGACAACTTACGATAGGCGTGTTTGATTTCATCGTCGCTGGCGTCTTTTGAGACCCCGAGGATATCATAATAATCTTTACTTGCCATTAGAAACTCCCATCTTCAATCAATTGTTTATCCTTGATAGAATACCATATTTTAACAAAAAGCCAAAGCCAGATTGGCCTTGACTTCTCGTCTAAATAACAATCTCAAAGATTATTTTTTATCATCGTGAACTTCATGGAAGTCGCCGTCAACGGTACCGTCGCCGCCTTTACCATCATCTTTGTTATCATCAGATGACCCTTGCGAACCGGTTTGAGCACCCTGAGCACCGCCATCTTTTGGCGCTTGTTGTTGATATAACTTAACGGCAAGGTCTTGGACGATCTTGTTCAAATCGTCTTTCTTAGCCTTCATGTCGTCAACGTTATTGTCTTCCTTAGCTTTCTTAAGTGCATCGCGGGCATCTTCGGCCTTCTTAATTTCGTCATCGGAAACCTTACCTTTGACTTCCTTAAGGGTCTTGTCAGTCTGGAAGAGTAATTGGTCAACTTCGTTATTGAGATCAGCAGATTCCTTACGTTGCTTATCTGCCTCTTCGTTTTCCTTGGCTTCCTTCATCATCTTCTTGATTTCATCATCGGAAAGACCTGATGAATCTTTGATGGTAATCTTTTGTTCCTTACCAGTTCCCTTATCCTTGGCAGAAACGTTCACAATTCCGTTCTTGTCAATGTCAAAGGTAACTTCAATTTGAGGAACACCTCTAGGGGCAGCAGGAATATCAGTCAACTGGAATTGACCCAGTGTCTTGTCATCGGCAGCCATTGGTCGTTCACCTTGAAGAACATGAATATCTACGGCTGGTTGATTATCGGCAGCAGTTGAGAAGACCTGTGACTTACTAGTTGGAATAGTTGTATTCCGATCAATTAACTTAGTGAAGACCCCACCCATGGTTTCAATACCAAGTGACAATGGGGTAACATCAAGCAAAACAACATCCTTAACATCACCAGTAATCACACCACCTTGAACAGCAGCCCCCAAGGCAACCGCTTCATCAGGGTTAATTGAGTGATTAGATTCCTTACCAGTCCATGACTTAACGGCTTCTTGAACGGCTGGGATTCGAGTTGAACCACCATTTAAGATCACTTGATCGATGTCTGAAGTTTGTAATCCGGCATCCTTCAGAGCATTGTCAAATGGCACCTTGGTCTTTGCAACCAAGTCAGAGGTCAATTCGTTGAACTTTGCACGAGTCAAAGTTGTTTGCAAATGCAATGGACCGTTATCGCCAGCTGAAATAAATGGCAGGCTAATTTCGGATTCAGTCACACCTGACAAGTCCTTCTTAGCCTTTTCGGCAGCATCCTTCAAACGTTGAAGTGCCATCTTATCCTTAGAAAGATCAACTCCATTTTCTTTCTTGAAGTTATCAACCAACCAATCAATAATCCGTTGATCAAAGTCATCCCCACCAAGGTGAGTATCACCATTAGTTGAAAGTACTTGGAAAACACCATCACCTAATTCAAGGATGGAAACATCAAAAGTACCACCACCTAAGTCGTAAACTAAGATCTTTTCATCTTTGTCTTGCTTATCAAGGCCGTAAGCCAAAGCTGCAGCAGTTGGTTCGTTGATGATTCGCTTAACATTTAAACCGGCAATCTTTCCAGCATCCTTGGTTGCCTGACGTTGGGCATCATTAAAGTAGGCAGGAACAGTGATAACAGCATCTGTCACTTTGTCACCCAAATAATTTTCAGCGAAATCTTTAATATACTGCAAAATCATTGCTGAAATTTGCTGTGGTGTATATTTTTTGCCTTCGATATCAACTGTATAACCTTGTTCACCCATATGACTCTTGATTGACCGAACAGTGTTAGGATTGGTAATCTCTTGACGCTTAGCAACTTCACCAACCTGAGGCTTGCCATCTTTAAATGCCACAACAGATGGTGTGGTTCGGGCTCCTTCAGGGTTTGCAATGATTTTAGGCTCGCTGCCTTCCAATACGGCAACGGCTGAGTTAGTGGTACCTAAATCAATACCGATAATTTTATTACTTGCCATAGATAATCCTCTTTTTCTTTTAAAGATTTATTTTGCTACAACAACCATTGCTGGTCGTAAAACGCGGTCCTTCAAACGGTAACCGTCCTGAAGAACTTGAACAACCGTTTCAGCAGGATGATCATCATCCGCATCTGCAGTCTGGATAGCCTGTTCAAACTTTGGATCAAATGGTTTATTCAGGGCGTCAACAACCTCCACGCCATTATCCTTGAGCGCTTTGTTAAGATGCTCATAAACCATCGATACACCCTTTTTGAGTTGTTTACCATTGTCGTCAGTGACTTCAACAGCAAGTGCTCGTTGTAAATTATCAACAATTGGTAGGATGTCATGAGCCAACTGCTGGCCATCGTACTTAATTAAATCAGCTTGTTCTTTTTTGGCGTGATTCTGAATATTTTTCATATCAGCTTCAGCACGAAGATATCGATTTTCCATATCATCAAGCTTTTTTTGAAGTTGAACAACTGTCTGCTTCAACTTGGTAACATCTTCAGCATTCTTATTGGAATGGTCAGCCACAACCTTTTTTTCATGATCATTTTTTGACTGATCTTTGGGCTGGGCAGCCGACTGTTTCTTTGGCTGATCCTGCTTCTTATCCAGTGATTCTTCCTTATTCTCTGCCAAACAATCGCCTCCTTAGGTTGCCAAATCGTTGGCATTAGTCCTGGTCATCATCATAGTAGCCGAGAAGCTTCTTAGTCAGTTCCTCTCGTAAAGCACCAACTATGCCAATAACCTTTGAATACGGCATCCTTGTCGGCCCAACGACCGCAATGACCCCGTGTCCATACTCCTTTAAATCATAAGTTCCGGTGATTATACTGTAATCTTTTAACAGATCGTTTCGCAATTCGCCACCAATTCGAACCTGAACATCGTTAGACTTGGTATTAATGATTTTTTGTACCGTGTCCTCGGTTCCGAGCAAGTTGTAAAGAGGCTTCAAACGATCAACATCTTGACGCTCGACAAATCGCAGCAAGTTCAATTCACCATCAACGTGAACTTTGTCCTTACCGGCTTCGTTAAGCATCTCACCAAATATCTTCAAAAATCCTTCAGGAGTTTGAATATACTTGGTCATGAGCATTGGAATGTCGAACTTGAGTTTCTCTAAAACCTGTCGCAACGGCTTGCCAACCAATTCAGAATTAATAATGTTAACAATCGTTTCCAGCTGCTCAGACGATACGTTTGCCAGACGGAAAATCTTATTCACAACATGACCGTTATTCGTGACGATAATTGCCATCACCTGTCGGTCATCAAGCTTCACAAGTCGAAAGCCACCCAGCGTCACATCATCGCCCGATTCTGGATTGAAGGTTAACGCCATATAATTGGTTAAATCAGACAAAACCTTCGCGGATTCTTGGACGATCTCATCAATTCTATTAAACTCACTGTTAAAAGAACTCTTAATCAAATCTTCGGCACTATCATCAAGTGGATCCGGTTCAACCAAGTTATCCACATAATACCGATAACCTTCAATGGACGGTACCCGGCCTGATGAAAAATGTGTCTTAGTAATCAAGCCCTTTGATTCAAGTGCAGCCATATCGTTTCTAACCGTCGCGGAACTGACATGGGTTGGAAACTCTGAAGCTAATGCCTTGGAACCAACTGGCATTCCCGTTCTTGTATAATCACGAATGATTATTTGAAGAATATTTTTTTGCCTATCCGTTAACACCAGAATCACCTCTTTTTAGCACTCAATATATTCGAGTGCTAAGGCACATTTATAATTTAACAAACCACTCCACATTAGTCAAGGAATTATGGTCGATTTTTAGCATTATTTTGTTTTGAGTGCTAATTGTGCTAATTCAAACTCTCGGGATGGTCTTTGAGATATTGACGGGTTTCGTTGGCATCCTGATCGAGTTGGTTGATTAATTGCTCTGGTGTCTGGAATTTAATCTCATCTCGCAGATAATGCAGCCAATCAACTGTCACAATTTCGCCGTAAATATTTTGATCGAAGTCCAATAAGTTGATTTCAACGGTCATCGGATGAACATCTGAGAAAGTAACATTCTTGCCGATTGAAGCCATTCCAAGGTATTTTTCCCCGGCAATCGCCACGGTCACAACATAGATCCCAATGCGCGGTAACCACTGATATTCTGAATGCTCAACGTTGGCAGTGGGATAACCCAATAAACGGCCACGTTCCTCACCGTGGACGATCACCCCTTTTGTTTGAAACGGCCGACCAAGCAACCCATTAACTTCATCGACATTACCGGAATCCAACTCAATTCGAATTCTGGTAGAGCTGACCTTTTTCCCATCGCTATCAACTGGAGGAACGGTAATGACTTTGAATTTCCCGTTGGCATACTTCGGGAGATTTTCCATCGTGGCAGTTTGTTTATCACCGTATGTATGGTCAAATCCAGCAACGACAGCAACGGCATTAAAACGCTCAATAAAGTTCGTCACAAATTGGGCTGGCGTCTGGCTTTGAAATGCATAAGAATAGTTAACCAGAAAGACTTGGTCAACCCCAAATTCTTCAAACAACTGCATCTTGTAGTCGAGTAGCGTCAAATAACGTTTCTCATGAGCTGCCATTTTTTTATAAACTAAAGCAGGGTGATGATCATAAGTGAGAACTGCAAATTTAGCTCCCACTTTTTCTGCCTCTACTTTGGCGCGTCGAAGCACCTCCTGATGCCCCTTGTGAAAGCCATCAAACAACCCCATTGCAACGACTGTCTTGCCTTCGACATGAAAGGAATCGGCTAGTGGATAATGAAGTTTAGATATTTTCATAATTAGTTACACCTTCTTAATTTACGCGATAAACATTTTATAGGGACGATACTTCGTAAGCTCAAGATCAAATTTGTATAAGGCTTTAACTGCTCCCATGTAGGTTAAACAAACAACGGGATCATGATCAGGATTGATAGATTGATCCAGAAAGCCACCATGGGAAACAATTTCCCAACGGCTCTCATCGAGTTTATATTGAGGATAACTGGCTAAGGCCTCTGCCAGTGGCCGAAAGATTGTTTCCAAATTGTCACTGTCAACTGCCGTTTGAACCTCTTTCAAAGTAACACACTGGGAAATATCAAAGCCACCGCTCTTAATCCGGGTTAAATTCGTCATCACTGAGGGGACATTGATTAGTTTGCCGAAATCTACTGCAAGGGTCCTCACATAAGTTCCTTTTGAACAACCAACTTCAAAATAAATCGTCTGGGTCTGCTTTTCCGGATCATAAGTGGCCGGTTTAAGTTGTTTAAAATAATCAATGTGAATTGGCCGAGGGTCACGGTCAATTGTTAATCCTTTACGGGCATATTCATACAACTTATGACCATTCACTTTAACTGCGGAATACATTGGTGGCACTTGCATGATATCGCCTGTTAATTTTGCCAAGACATCATCAATCTGGGAAGATGTTAACGGAGATTCAATCGGCTGTTGCGCAATCAATGTTCCATCCAAATCCTCAGTATCGTAGGCCATCCCTAGCGTAATTTCGCCTTGGTAGACTTTACCTGATTGCATCATCAGTTCACTAATTTTAGTTGCCTGACCAATACAAATAGGCAGAACCCCATCAACATTTGGATCCAAAGTACCAGTGTGCCCAACTTTTTTCGTGTGTAAAATTTTTCGTAATGAGCTCACACATTCATGACTCGTCATTCCGCGTTCTTTATATAAAGCAATTACGCCATCCATTGTTTTTCTCCTAATAAAATCATGTAGTAAAATTATATCATAAAAATCAGCATGGGTAATAGTGGGTTTTGCCCTTACTGTCATCCTATTAACATGGTGAAAACTGTCATTAACGACATAAGAGCTCCTGAACTAAATCCCCAAATCAGGGGTTTAATTCAGGAGCTCTTATGTAACCGCAAGACGTTTTTCTCCAGACACTTCTTATTCGCCTTGTTGCTTCAATTTATTAATCAATTGGTCAATCTTATCACCATATTGAACTGAACTATCCAGTTCAAACTTAATTTCAGGTGTTTTGTAAATACTCAATCGATGTCCCAACTCGCCACGAATCAGCCCAGCGGCCTTTTCAAGCCCTGTCTGAGTTGTCTGTTCGTCCTCCGATTTATCGGAGAGAATACTATAATAGATCGTTGCTTGCTGAAGATCACCGGTTACCTCGACTCCAGTCAAAGTCACTCCCTGTACTCGAGGATCCCGGACTCGTTTGAGCAAGATATCGTTAACTTCTTTTTGAATTTCTTGTTCCAATCGACCAACGCGATAATGAGCCATGAAAACACCTCCGAATTACTTAACAGGAACTTCCTTCATCACATAGGCCTCGATCACGTCGCCGACCTTGATATCGTTATAGTCCTTGATTGTTAAACCAAGTTCAAATCCTTGTTTAACTTCATTCACATCATCTTTAAAGCGTTTCAGACTGTTCAATTCACCAGTGTAAACAACGACACCGTCCCGAATTAGACGAACCTTACTGTTCTTCTCAACGAAACCGTCAACAACCATTCCACCAGCAATTGTTCCGACTTTGGAAGCCTTAAAGATATCACGAACTTCAACTTGACCGGTAACTTCCTCCTTGTAAGTAGGGGCAAGCATCCCTTTCATAGCTGATTCCACCTCATCAATTGCATTGTAGATCACTTGATGAAGACGAATGTCAACGTGGTCACTTTCAGCTTGTGATTTAGCTTGAGGCGTTGGTCGAACATTAAAGCCAATGATGATCGCATTACTTGCTTCAGCCAAAGCGACATCACTTTCATTAATCGCCCCAACAGCCGCATGAATAATGTTGACTTTCACGCCTTTGACCTCAATCTTTTGAAGACTGTTGGAAAGTGCCTCAACGGAACCTTGAACATCGGCTTTAATCACAATGTCAACTTCCTTCATTTCCCCTTCTTTGAGGGAATCAAACAAGCTATCCAAGGTTACTCGGGTGGTCTTTCGACGCTCTTCAACTTGAGCTTCTTTAGCACGTTCCTCACCAACTGAACGAGCGGTCTTCTCATCTGCAAAGACGACGAATCGATCACCAGCTTCTGGCACGTCGTTTAATCCGGTAATGGAAACTGGTGTAGCTGGGGTGGCCTTCTTCAGATCCCGTCCCCGTTCGTTCGTCATTGTCCGAACTCGACCGAAAGTATTACCAACAACAATTGGATCACCAACCCGCAACGTTCCTTGCTGAACAAGTAGGGTTGCAACTGGTCCTTGGCCTTGATCCAGTCGAGCTTCAATTACAGAACCTGCGCCTGGTTGATCAGGGTTGGCCTTCAATTCAAGCATTTCAGCTTCAAGAATGATCATATCAAGCAATTCATCAATATTCTTCCCAAACTTGGCAGAAATATTAACAAAAATAGTATTACCACCATTATCTTCTGGGATAAGGCCATACTGCATCAATTGATCAGTCACATGCTGTGGATTAGCATCCGGCTTATCAATTTTGTTAATGGCAACGATAATTGGTGTCTTAGCTGCCTTTGCATGGTTAATCGCTTCAATTGTTTGAGGCATCACCCCATCATCGGCCGCAACCACCAAAACAGTGATATCGGTGATGTTAGCACCACGGGCTCGCATTTCAGTAAATGCGGCATGTCCAGGGGTATCCAAGAAGGTGATCAAGTTATCGCCGTGGCGAACTTGGTAAGCACCAATTGCTTGAGTAATTCCACCAGCTTCGCCAGCAGTGATATGCGAATGACGCAAATGATCAAGTAAAGTGGTCTTACCATGATCAACGTGACCCATTATTGTCACAACGGCTGGCCGTGATACCTGATTATCCGTGTTGGCTTCTTCTTTTTCAAAGATTTTATCCAAGTTGGATAGATCTTGATGAACCTTTTCTTGAGCTTCAATTCCATAATCAGCTGCGAGAATTTCAATTGTATCCTTATCAAGTGATTGGTTTTGGTTAACCATCACACCAAGCATGAACAACTTTTTAACAATCTCAGCTGGTTCCCGATGCAAAATCTTACCAAGATCTTGGGCATTCATCCCATCTTGATATTCAAGCACCTTTGGTAATGGCCGTTCCTTACGTTCTGGAGCACCATGATGTTCAACTTCACGCAATCGTTGATTCTTTTGCTTCCGTTGCTTTTTATTGCGCTTCTTATTGAACTTTCTAGAACCGCCGCGATTGTTATTGTTATTACGGTTCAAACTACCGCCAAATCGACCGCTTCCAGTATTTCGATGGGCATTATTTGAATGCGCATTGCCACTGTTACTGCTGGTCCGATTGTTAGACGAGCTTGTGTTTGAAGCTGCGGGCCGAGATGTCCGCGTCGTGTTGTTACTGTTGTTATTATGATTGTTTGTATTATTGTTACGTAAATTGCTATGGTTCTGGTTTTGATTGCGACTGTTTTGATTACCGCCGTTATGATTCCCACTGTTGTTAGAGCTTGAGTGGTTCGCATTATTATTGCGATGCGTATCATTATGAGCCGCATTATTAGTGTGCTGGGCTGAATTACTGTGATTTGTCCGGGCACTTTGATGTTGGTCACGAGAATTGTGATTCCCATTTCTAGAATCGCTATTCCGATTGTTTGGCCGACTTGCAGTGTGGCTTGAACTGCTGGTTGTCGAATGCGTTTCATTAGGCTTCTTGGCTACATGAGAAGTTGCATGTTGTGACTTGTTTTGTTGTGGTCTAGCAGAGTGACTAGTCGCACTTGCACCTTTGCTAAACATCTTTCTGATTTGCTTTTCTTGGTTATCATCAACGGTTGACATATGGTTTTTAATTGTAAATCCTTCTTTGTCAGCGCGATCGACGATTTGTTTACTGGAGACATTGAGTTCTTTAGCTAATTCATAAATCCGCTTTTTCCCCATATCATCACTCTCCCTTATTGTTATCGGTTAATTCAACCAATTTTTTTGCCATACCCCGATCGGAAATTCCGATGATTGTACGTTTCATACCAATTGCATCACTCAGCACTGCTTTAGTGTACATGGTATTGACGGGGACATGATAGTAATTAGACTTATCTGTAAATTTTTTTTGAGTTGCCTGGCCGGTATCTGAAGCGATAAACAGGAAATGAACTTTGCCATTTCGAATTTCAGATAATAATTTATCTTGTCCAGAAACAATTTTGCTGGCTCTTCTGGCAATTCCAATAAAATTTAAAATTGCTTGCTTATTGTCCATTCTCAAACAACTCTTTTCGAGCCTGTTTATGATCAACGTAGGCAATTAGTTCATCGTAGAAGTTTTCATCCAGTTTTGTAGAAAATACTTTTTCAAAAGTATGTTCTGCCTTGGCCTTCTTCGCAATGTCGACATTAATGGAAATGTAAGCACCTCTACCGGATTTCTTACCAGTTTCATCAATGGAAACCTGACCGTCTGAATCTCGAACAATCCGAACTAATTCTTTTTTAGGAGCCATTTCTCCAGTGACGATGTCTTTTCTCATTGGAATCTTTCGCTTTTTCATACAATCGCCTCCTAAAAATTAGTCTTCATCAGATTGATCAGAATCCGGATCATTTGGATTTGTCACTGATGCTTCTGCAGAATCCTCGTCAGTTGATGGGTCAACTGAATCATCGGTTGAATCGGTTGAATCATCAACCGGATCATCTGAATCATCGGCTGCGGCTTGGCGCTGGTCCATCAATTCTTTGGCTTCTGTTTCAGATTTAATATCAATCTTAAATCCAGTCAATTTAGCAGCCAACCGAGCATTTTGCCCCTTCTTACCAATTGCTAATGATAACTGATAATCCGGAACAATGACCGTACATGCCCGATCATTATCCTCATCGAAGATCACATCAACCACTTCAGCAGGATTCAAGGCATTGGCAATGTATGACGCATCGTCTTCATCCCATTCTACGATATCCATATTTTCGCCGTGTAGTTCGTTCACAATTGTCTGCACTCGTTGCCCACGGGGGCCAACAGCTGTTCCGACTGGATCGATATCCGAACTATTTGAGCGAACGGCTACTTTAGCTCGATCCCCAGCCTCTCTTGCAATTGAAACAATCTCCACAGTACCATCATAAATCTCTGGGACTTCTTGTTCAAATAAACGTTTTAACATTCCGGAGGCAGTCCGGCTCACAAAGACTTGTGGCCCCTTGGTGGCATTCTCAACCTTCGTTACATAGACCTTAATCCGGTCCTGTGGCCGATACACTTCATTTGGCATCTGATCTTTGACACCCATAACGGCTTCCACTTTACCCAGGTTAACGTATACGAAACGGGTGTCCTGACGTTCAACGGTTCCAGTGACCAATTCGTCCATGTACTTGGAATACTCGTCAAAGACGTTCTCACGTTCAGCTTCACGAACCCGTTGCATGATCACTTGTTTTGCGGTCTGAGCAGCAATTCGACCAAAGTTCTTTGGCGTCACCTCAAACTTTATTTCATCGCCCAGTTCGTAACCCTTATTGATTTGAAGGGCGTCATCCAAGGTCACTTGAAGTTGATCGTTCACAACGTCTTCCACAACGGTTTTAACAGAATAGACGTGCATTTCACCCTTTGTTTCATCAAAGTCAACTTCGACGTTCTGAGACTGACCGTAGTTTCGCTTGTACGCAGAAACAAGGGCCGCTTTCAAGGCGTCGATCACAACCTCTTTCTTGATACCCTTCTCTTCTTCAAGTGCAGAAAGGGCACCCAAAAGTTCTTTACTCATTTTTATTGTCTCCTTTAGCTAAAATTTAATCGCCAACCGAGCCTTAGCAACTAAATCACGGGGAACTTTCAAAGTTGGGTTCTTGCCCCATTTGTCGTTTTCCATGATCAATTGATCGTCATCAACAGCTGTCAGCGTTCCTTCAAATGACTTGCTGCCATTTAAATTCTTATAAAGTGACACATTGATGTACTCGCCGATTGCCTGTTTAAGCTCTTCTTCATTACGAAGCGGCCGTTCTGCACCTGGCGATGATACTTCCAAGAAATAAGCTTGGGGTATCGGATCTGGATCCAGGGCATCTAATTTTTCACTTAATTCATCACTCACGACAACACAATCGTCAATTGTGACGCCGCCGGGCTTATCAATATAAACCCGAAGGTACCAACCGCCTTTTTCTTTTACAAACTCAACATCGAATAAGTAAAATGAATGTTCATCTAAAATTGGTTTGACGACCTGCTTCACCGTTTCAACAACATTGCTCAAAAAAAGGCCTCCTAAAAATTATCCATTAAAAAGAGCGAGCATTTCTGCTCACTCCTTGCAAGTTATTTAGTAAATCAAGTATAACATATCGCTGAAAATATTACAAACGCGACTATTAACCCCGTTACATCATATCAAAAAGGCTGAGTTGATTTTCATCAGGGAGACCATCTAATACATGATTTTCAGTCATAAAGTCAATCAAGGTTTTGGATACTTTCCCCCGTTTAGACAAGTCTTCCTTAGACAGGAATGGCTTATCTTCTCGAGCGGCCACAATCTGTTTGGCAACGTTGAGACCGAGCCCCGGAACAGAATTAAACGGGGCAATTAACGTATCACCATCAATCAACCACTGGCTGGCATCCGATTTGCTTAAATCGACCATCTGGAATTGATATCCCCGTTCAAGCATCTCATTTGCAAGCTCCAGAACCGTTAACAGATTCTTTTCCTTGGTCGAAGCTTCCATCCCTTTATCATTAATCTGCCGCATTGCATTCTTAACGGCTTCCTTACCACGGCACATCGAAACAATGTCGAAATCATCAGCCCGAACTGAGAAGTAAGCAGCGTAGTAAATCATTGGGAAATAGACTTTGAAGTAAGCAATTCGAAGCGCCATCAGAATATAAGCAGCCGCATGAGCTCGTGGGAACATGTACTTGATCTTTAGACAGGATTGAATATACCAGTCGGGAATTTTGGCTTTCTTCATTTCTGCTTGCCAATCATCTGGAATTCCCCGGCCATGCCGAACACTTTCCATAATCTGGAAGGATAATTCAGAATCCAGGCCCCAATTAATCAAATCGGTCATAATGTTATCCCGGCAGCCGATCACATTGGCAATCGTTGCCGTCCCGTTCTTGATCAACTCGTCAGCATTGCCCATCCACACGTCAGTTCCGTGAGACAAACCAGAAATTTGAAGCAACTCTGAATAATTACTTGGATGAGTTTGTTCAAGCATCCCCCGAACAAACCGCGTTCCAAATTCCGGCACTCCCAACGTTCCAGTCTTGGATTGGATCTGGTCCTCTGTTACGCCCAATACCTTAGGACTTGAAAAGATTGACATGACGCCAGGATCATCCATTGGAATTGTTTTTGGATTAATGCCAGATAAATCTTGAAGCATTCGAATCATCGTCGGATCATCATGACCCAGAATATCGATTTTTAAAATATTGTCATGGATCGAATGGAAATCAAAGTGGGTCGTTTTCCATGCAGCATCTTGGTCATCAGCGGGATATTGAATGGGCGTAAAGTCGTAAATATCCATATAATCCGGCACAACGATAATCCCAGCTGGATGTTGGCCAGTTGTCCGCTTAACACCAGTTGCGCCTTTTGCAAGCCGATCTTCCTCAGCTTGTCGGTAAACTTTACCCTTGTCCCGCTCATAGGCTTTCACGTATCCATAAGCAGTCTTATCAGCAACCGTCCCGATCGTTCCGGCACGGAATACGTTCTTCTCACCGAACAGCACCTTAGTATAATTATGAGCAATTGGTTGATAGTCACCAGAGAAGTTCAAATCAATATCTGGAACCTTATTTCCTGTGAATCCCAAGAAAGTTTCAAACGGAATATTGTGGCCATCGCCAATCATTAAGGTGCCGCATTCTGGACACTTCTTCCGGGGTAAATCATAGCCTGAACTATATTCGCCCTTTGTGAAGAACTCTGTGTGGCGACAATTTGGACAACGATAATGGGGTTGCAATGGATTTACTTCGGTAATTCCTGTCAGTGTCGCCACCAGACTTGACCCAACAGATCCCCGTGACCCAACCAAATACCCATCTTTGTTACTTTTGGCAACCAGTCGTTGAGCAATTAAATAAATAACGGAAAATCCGTTGCCGATGATACTTTTCAGTTCTTTATCCAAACGATCAGACACAATTTTAGGCAACGGATCACCATACCACTCGTGAGCAGTATTCATGGTCCGGGTCTTAATCTCGTCTTCGGCACCCTCCATTCGAGGCGTGTAGAGCTTATCTTTTAATGGATGGATATCATCAATCTCATCAGCGATTTTATTTGTGTTGGTGACAACGATTTCTTCTGCCTTGTCCGCACCAAGAAAGCCAAAGTCACCTAACATTTCGTCAGTCGTTAGGAAATGCAAATCTGGCAGCTCCTGGCGATTCAGCGGATTGGCGCCACCTTGAGAATTAATCAGAATTTTTCGATAAATATAGTCCTGCGGATTAAGATAGTGAACATCTCCGGTAGCAACCACTGGTTTACCCAGTTCATCGCCAAGTTTCACAATGTTAGAAATGATTTCCTCTAAGTTATCTTCATCAGCAATCAATCTAGATTCAATCAGTGGTGCATAAGCCCGTCTTGGCTGAACTTCAAGATAGTCATAGAATTGGGCCTTCTGGCGAGCCTCATCCATCCCTTTTTGCATCATCGCGGTGAAAACTTCTCCTGATGAACAAGCGGAGCCTACGATGATCCCGTCACGGTATTTTTCAAGTTGGCTTCGAGGAACCCGAGGAACTCGGTGGAAATATTGAACGTTGGAAAGTGAAACGATTTTAAACATATTCTTCAATCCCGCTTGAGTTTGGGCAAGCAAAATTGCGTGGGACGGGCGCGCGTGACGATAGGCGTCATTATCCGTCATATGCTCGTTTAATTGGTCATGATAGACAATCCCATAACGCTTTTCCGCGTCTTTTAAAAAGAGATAATTCAAATGACCGGTGGTTTCGGCATCATAGATCGCTCTATGGTGGTGCTCCAAGCTGACATCAAATTTCTTTGCCAAGGTGTTTAACCGATAACCCCGCATGTTAGGGTACAGGAATCGGGCAAGTGTCAGTGTATCAATGATGGGATTGGCCATCTCGTGCATGCCATGGCGAACATACCCCTTATTCATGAAGCCCATATCAAAAGTAACGTTATGGCCGACAACAATTGCATCGCCACAAAATTCTCTAAATAATTTGAAAACTTCTTCTTCGGATTTAGAACCGTGGACCATTTCATCGGTAATTGACGTCAGGTTTGTTGTCTGTTCAGAAAGATGAAAACCGGGATCAATGAACTCTTCAAATTGATCGATCACATTACTATTTTTCATTTTAACAGCTGATAATTCAATGACCCGGTCATACATGGCAGATAATCCCGTTGTTTCGGTATCAAAAATAACGTACGTTGCATCAAGTAACGGAATATGCTGATCATTGTAAGTAATCGGGACACCATCATCAACCAAATTAATTTCAACGCCATAAAGCATTTTAATATCATTTTTTTCGGCAGCATGAAAGGCATCTGGGAATCCTTGCACCGCGGCATGGTCCGTGATTGCAATGGCTTTGTGCCCCCATTTTTTAGCCTGCTTGGTAAAATCGGCGATGTTATTGGTGGCATCCATTTGACTCATTGACGTGTGGAGATGAAGCTCAACTCGCTTTTTATCGTCAGGCGCATTGTCTTGACGGGAAACCGTTTTGACGGGATTAATGTCATAAGCATTAAGGGTTAACTCATGAGAGTAATTATCTTCTTGAACATTCCCACGAACTTTGACCCAATCGCCTTCGTTAACCCCTTCAAACAAGGCTTCCTCACCCTTGTTAGAGAACTTCTTCACCTGAATAGAAGAGGTGTAATCAGTTATTTTTAGCATTAGTAACTGACGGCCAGAGCGCAACTCCCGAATTTCTTTGTTAAAGACATATCCGGAAACAACAATCGACCGTTCTTCTTCGGTAATCTCTTCCAACTGGGTGACTGGCAAATCATCCTTGATTTTTCGGCCAATCAAGCTTTTGGCTGAACCACCGCGCTTTGGTTTAGCAGCGTTAGTTTTTTGAATGGCTTCATTGGCTTTTTTGACCAACTCGGCATTGGCCGCCTCGTTTTTCTTCTTGAAGGCCTGAATATTCTGTTGAGACAAGCTTTCATCGACGATTGTATGAATTGTAAAGTCGGGGAAACCCGCCTGTTGATACATTTCCTCAATGGGTCCTAAGGCAGTGTTGGTCATGAAATCCTTGACAATGTCATTTTCGGCAATGAATTCAATTCGCGAATCAACAATTGAAGGATATTTATCTTCACACAATTCCTTGATTAAAGGCGAAGTGACTCCACTGTTAACCACGACCCACTGCCAATATTGCCGAAGCAGTTGTTCATTGAAATTGTTGTTGGCCGCTGAAATATTAAGCGAGACCTGAGCAATCTCGTCGAACGCAGACTTAAGGCGGGCATTGAAGTCTGTGAAGACTTCAAATGGTAAAATTCGGGGTGTTGTGATGTCAAACTGCCAACGATTACTTTTCTGATGGACTTCCAAACGATCAATTTTGGCACCGTCGAAGTACGGCATTTGGCCAGCTTGCGACCATTGAAGTTGTTGTAATAATTTATCAAATAATGCGTTCCGATCCAAACTCACGGCAGGTCCTCCTATAGTGGTGAAAAAGGCGATTGTCTTCTAAAATATCAGCAATAGAAAAGACTTTTTGTCCTGTTGCTGATACCTAATAACAGAAAGTAGTCGCCCAAATCACAATTTAGCAATCAAACAGTCAAACTTCCTCAAATAAAAGAGAAGACCAAGGACAAAACACAGCTTGCCCCAGCCTCCTCAAATTGAACTGATGACAATCAGTTACATACTAGAAGGTATATACGAGATTAGTCAAGATTCTTTAACAGTATTTTTATTGTATCACTTAATTCTTGGACTTTGCTTTCAACAGTTTCGCCGGTTTTACGAATTTTAATTTCGACAATCCCGTCTTCGGCTTTTTTACCAATGGTGATTCTCAATGGAATTCCCATCAAATCAGAGTCAGCAAATTTAACGCCAGCCCGTTCTTTACGGTCATCAACCAAGACTTCAAGGCCATTCTTGGTTAATTGATCCTCAATCTGGTTGGCCAAATCCATCTGAACCTGCTTTTTAGCGTTAATTGGAATAACGTGAACCACGTATGGGGCCACGGCAACTGGCCAAACAAGTCCGTTTTCGTCAGCGTTTTGTTCAGAGATTGCTGATAATAAACGACTGATTCCAATCCCATATGATCCCATGATAACCGGAACAGCTCGGCCATTTTCATCCAAAACATTGGCTTTTAGACTCTTTGAATATCTTGTACCAAGTTTAAAGATGTGACCAATTTCGATTCCCCGGGTGAACTTCAGCTTACCCTTGCCATCAGGTGACAGTTCGCCTTCCTTGATGGTGACAAAATCGTCCACTTCGTCGATCCGAAAATCACGGTCAGAATTGGCATTGATGTAATGATAGCCATCCTCATCGGCACCAACAACGGCATTCTTCATGTTAGCTACCCGTTGATCAGCAAGAATTTTAACGTCTTCGCCCACTCCAACTGGTCCCAATGAGCCGAAGTCTGCTCCGAGATATTTCTGAGCTTGTTCATCGGTTGCCAAATCAAGGAAATCAGCCTTGAGATAATTTTTAACCTTAACCTCATTCACGTCATAATCACCACGAACGAGTACCATAACCGGTTTTTCATCCGCAATATACAGCATCGACTTGATTGTTTTGGTTTCAGGAACTTTCAAAAAGTCGGCAACTTCTTGAATGGTTTTAGCATTGGGGGTTTCAACCTTCTTGATTGTTTCCTCGGCATCTGTATCTGGGGTCGCATCCACTTTGGATTTTGCCATTTCAAGGTTGGCAAAGTAATCGCTCTTGTCGGAATAAACAATCGTATCCTCACCAACAGCTGCCATTGCGGAGAATTCCTTGGAATCAGAGCCCCCCATTGCACCACCATCGCCAATAATGACCCGGTATTTCAAACCAATTCGATCAAAAATCGTCCGATAGGCTTTTTCCATTGCCTGATAGGCCTTGTCCAAGTCCTCTTCGTTAGTGGCAAAAGAATACGCATCCTTCATAATAAATTCCCGGCTACGGAGCAACCCATAACGAGGCCGGTTTTCATCCCGATATTTATTCTGAATTTGATAAAGGATCAGTGGTAACTGCTTATACGATTTAATTGAATCACGAATAAGCGCCGTGAATGTTTCCTCATGCGTTGGGCCTAAAATAAAATCGGTATCATGACGGTTCTTGAACTTAAAAAGTTCAGGCCCATATGTATCGTAACGGCCGGACTCTTTCCAGAGGTCAGCCGGTAAAATATCAGGCATCAGCATTTCGTGGGCAGATGTTTTTTCCATTTCCTCACGAACGATCGTTTCGATCTTGGTCAATACGCGGTAGGCAAGTGGCAAGTAGGCATACATTCCAGCTGAAACCTGACGGATATAGCCAGCCCGAACCAACATTCTGTGACTCAGGGCCTCTGCACCACTTGGGGTTTCTTTGAGGGTTGGCACCAAAATTTGTGATTGCTTCATCGAAAAAAGATCTCCTTTAAATTCTAATTGTTAATTAATGTAAGAAGTAACGCTCGATATCATTCCAAGTTACGAGAATCATAAGTAACATTAAAAATGCAAACCCAATCAAGGTCACAACTGTTTCGGTTGTCTGGGAAACAGGTTTGCGACGAATAGCCTCGATGATGTTCAGAACTAACTTACCACCATCTAACCCTGGAATTGGAATGAGATTAATAATCGCCAAGTTAAGAGATAGGAACGCCAAGAAATTCAAGACGCCACTCAATCCCATGGAAGCGGCCGTAGAAGTAGTTGCGAAAATTGCAACCGGGCCACCAAGATCATTCAAACTGAAGTGACCACTCACCATAGACCAAAGCGCCCCCAACAAGGTTTTACCCATCGACCAGGTTTTTGTGAAACCAGATAGGATTTTTGCTTTAAAACTTGTATCCATGGATTGGGTAACCCCAATAAAACCAGTCTTCTTGCCGTTGAGGGTTTGTGCCTTGGGCTTCATTGAGAGGGACTTATTCTGCCCATCACGATTGATCACAACTGAAATCTGTTTGTTTGGATTCGCACTAATTTGGACGGCCATCGCTTGCCAATCAGCGGTTTTGTGTCCATCAATCGACACGACCCGATCGCCTGATTTCATTCCCGCATCGCGCGCAACTGAATCATTTGGCATCACGTTGACTTTATTACTGTTTGAAGCAACGCCACCTTGAACAAAGCCAAGAATGGTATAAACCAAAATTGCCAAAATAAAGTTATTAAAGACTCCGGCGACATTTGTGAGCATTCGCTTCGGTAAAGGAGCCGATTGGAATTGAACATCTCGTGGTGCAATTTGAAGCTCGGTTCCATCCGTTTCAATAATTGTCGCGTCATGATCAACCGGATAGGACTTCACTTGCGACTCGTCCCCATTTTCGTATCCTTTAATATACAAGCCCGTGTCTAAATCAGTATTGGTAACGGTCAATGGGATCCCTTGAAACAAGGAATGCTTGTTACTGGTATTAATAGATGTAACGACGCCTTGATCATTCAATTGAAGTGTAACTGGAGTTCCAGGTTTTAATTCTTCTTCACCGTCATCACCCTCACCAGCCATGCGGACGTAACCGCCAAGCGGCAACAATCTCAAGGTAAACGTTGTGCTGTTTTTTCGGTAGTAGAACACTTTTGGCCCCATTCCAACCGAAAATTCCCGGACAAGGATTCCCGAGCGCTTAGCAGTAATAAAATGGCCAAACTCGTGAAAGATCACCAGAATACCAAAAACGATTATGAAGACAATAATTGTAGTTATCAAGTGACTCTTTCCTCCTAAAAACTAAATGATTCCGACTAAATGAAGCATTGGCAGGACAAACAATAGGCTGTCAAAGCGATCTAAAATCCCACCGTGCCCTGGAAGTATTTTACCAGAATCTTTCACCCCATAATAGCGCTTGAGTGCAGATTCGATCAAATCACCAAATTGACCCGCAATTGAAAGGAGAATTGTAATGATAATCATTTGCAATAGTGAATATCCAGAAACCGGGAAAAAGTAAATATAAATTGAACAGATAATTGTCGCAGCAATCGACCCATAGATTGAGCCTTCCCACGTTTTGTTAGGACTGATTCTCGGCGCCAATTTGTGTTTGCCAAACATTCGGCCAAAAATATAGGCACCACTATCAGTCGACCAAACGATGAATAAAGCATACAAGAGGACGGTCAGCGAAACAGCCCGTGCCAAAATAAAATAATGGAAGCCCATTCCGACATAGAGCATGCCCAATGCGATCACGCCGGCGTCATCGAACGTGAATAAGTTTTTGCTGAAGACGGTCAATAACAACAGCATCAACACAAACAAGAAGAAAACGAAGTTCTGTTCTACCTTGGCAGGTAAAATTGCTGTCCAAGTGTCCGGCAGGATCAGCACACTGACACCTAAATAAGCAATAATTGACTCGGCAGAAACCAGAATTCGTTTCTTCATGATTAGGACTTCAGAAACTGCCACAACTCCTAATGCCATTGCAGCGATATCAACCCACACGCCGCCCAATATGATAATTGGAATAAAAATGATTAACGCAACTACTGCTGTTATTACCCGTTGTCTCACAACTGTTCGCTCCTATTTACTATTATTGAGGCCACCAAAACGACGATCTCGTTGCTGGTACTCCTTAATCATTTGATTAAGGGTTACCCCATCAAAATCCGGCCATAACGTATCTGTAAAAACTAATTCACTATAGGCAATTTGCCAGAGAAGAAAGTTGGAAATCCGTTCCTCCCCACTCGTTCTGATCAGTAAATCCGGATCCTGAAAATCTCCCAAAAAACCGGTCATTAAATGACTCGAAATCATCTCATCATCAATTTTCTGAGGGTCAACTTTACCGGCTTTAGCCTCACTGGCAATCTGTTGAACCGCCAATTTAATATCTAAACGACTCCCATAGTTTAAAGCAAAATTCAAGATCATGCCAGTGCACTGACTGGTGTCTGCAATTGCATTCCGAACTGCCTGTTGGGTCTTGGGTGGTAATTGGTCAATCAGTCCCATCACCTTGACTTGAACATTATTTTCAATCAGCTCAGGAATAAAGTTATTGAAAAATTTAACTGGTAAGCTCATTAAGAAACTGACTTCATCAGAGGGACGTTTCCAGTTTTCGGTTGAAAACGCATAGAGTGTTAACACCTTCACTCCCAGCTTACTGGCAGCCTTGGTAACGGTTTTAACGGTTTCCATCCCCTGTTTATGACCTGCAATTCGTGGTAAATGACGTTTTTGAGCCCAACGACCATTCCCGTCCATGATGATGGCAACGTGATTGGGAATTCGGCTAGGATCTACTATTAACTTGTTTTGATTGATTTGCTTGGACATGGCACGCTCCTAAATTTGGTTGAGGGCAAAAATAAAGGATGAGAAGAACTCATCCCAAAATGCGCTCAATTGTTAGTTTGTTGCACCATCTGGACGTTCAACCATTCGCCATTCGCCACGTTTGGCATCAGCTAAGGTATTGAAATATTTAAGCAAGTTGTTAGCATCTTCAGGGCTCTTTTGACCTAACATGTTCAGCCCCTTACCAGTCGTCATTGGTTCTGACAAGTCGGTAATCTCATTTCCCTTTTCGATTGTTGCATTTGAGAATGCAATGACCCAGTCTTCTTCAACCAGTTGAGAAACGATGAAGAATAAGTTGAAATCGTCAGTAACGTATGCTGGCATTGCATATAGATCATCTTGAACTGGTTGTAGGTGACCGCCATTGTAGTCCAACACAGAAAGATTGTCGGGAGTTACTGGTTGGTTCAATTTAAAAAGCATTTTGCCAAATTCGTCAGTTCCAGGAACTACTGCAACTTCATCATCTTTATTGCCTGAATTGTTTTCTGCCATGTTAATATCCTTCTTTCTAACCGTTAATGACTTCGTCTTCTTTATCAGAAACGATTTTTTCAAGACTTTTAATATTAGAATCAGTTAATTTTTGAACTTGATCTTCGAAACGATGTAATTCATCGTCCGTGATGTCCTCATTCTTATTACTCTTCTTTAAGCTATCCATTGCCTCGCGACGGACATTTCGGATAGCAACCTTACTTTCCTCGCCAGTTGCTTTAACTTGCTTGGCAACTTCTTTTCGACGATCTTCAGTTAATGCTGGCACCGCCAACCGAATTGCTGTCCCATCATTAGCTGGATTAATGCCCAAATCTGCTTCATAGATTCCCTTTTCGATGTCCTCCAATGCAGATTTATCGTAAGGAGTAATTAGTATAACACGTGCTTCGGGAATTGTAATTGATGCAATCTGGTTCAGTGGTGTTGGTGCACCATAATAATTGACCATCACACCATTTAACAGGCTTGCGTTAGCACTTCCTGCCCGGATTTTACCAAGTTCACGTTCAAGAACTTCTTGGGCTTTCTTCATCTTTTGTTTTGCTTCGTTTAATACTGTTTGCGAATCTGCCATATCTATTTCTCCTTCACAGTCGTTCCGATGTTTTCACCAATGACCACTTTGCGAATATTCCCAGGGTTATTAAGGTTGAAAACAACTAACGGAATATGATTATCCATTGAAAGTGAACTAGCCGTGGAATCCATCACTTTCAATCCCTTTTCTAGTATATCCATATAGGTTAAAGTTTGAAATTTAACGGCGTCTTTATTCTTCCGTGGATCAGCAGAATAAATACCATCAACGCCATTTTTGGCCATCAAAATGGCATCGGCACCGATTTCTGCAGCTCTAAGGGCAGCAGTTGTATCAGTTGAAAAATAAGGATTACCGGTACCGGCAGCGAATATCACCACCCGACCCTTTTCGAGGTGACGGATTGCTTTTCGGCGAATGTATGGTTCAGCAATTTGGCGCATTTCAATTGACGTTTGAACCCGGGTAGGAACACCTAATGATTCAAGGTTGTCTTGAAGTGCGAGACCATTCATGGTCGTTCCTAACATTCCGATGTAATCGGCTTGGGCCCGTTCCATCCCCATCTCGGCACCGGCTTCTCCACGCCACATGTTACCACCACCGACAACGATTCCAATTTGAACGCCAAGATCAAATATATCTTTGATTTCCTGGGCGACATTTTTAATAACGGGTGGATTAATTCCAAAACCCCGCTCGCCAGCTAATGCCTCGCCGCTTAATTTTAAAATAATTCGGTTATACTTTACTTTAGACATCTAGGTGCCTCCCATAGTTAATCATTACAATCAATTTTAGCATACTAAAGAAGTCAGCAACAAGAAAACTGGCATTTTCAGGAATTCTTAGCATTTATTCTTATCAAAATCCAATAAAGGGACCCAACAGTTTGAAAATCCGATGAAAAATTAGCTTAATGCAGAAAAAAACCGGTTCAAAACAAGATGTTCTGGCCGGCTTAATGTCATTATTAGTTATTTAATTGATCACGAACTTCGTCTTCAAAGCTCTCTTGTTTCTTTTCGATGCCTTCGCCAACTTCGTAACGCACGAATTTGACAATTGAGCCATTCTTTGAAGCAACGTATTGGGAAACCGTTTGGTCTGGATCCTTAACGAATTCTTGATCCTCTAGGCAGATTTCCGCCAAAAACTTGTGAAGTCGGCCTTCAACCATTTTTTCAACAATCTTTTCAGGCTTACCTTCGTTCAATGCTTCTTGAGTTAAGACTTCTTTTTCATGAGCTAACCGATCGGCTGGCACTTCATCTTTGTTTAAGAACTCGGGATTAGTTGCAGCAACGTGCATTGCAACGTCCTTAGCAGTTTCTTCATCAGCACCCTTTAATTGAACAAGGGCCCCAATCAAGCCACCATTATGCAAGTATGAACCAAATACTTCATCATCATTCTTATCAAGAATCGCGAAACGACGTAAGGTCACTTTTTCGCCCGTTACCTGAGTTATTTCGATCAAATCATCTTTAACAGTCCCCTTGTCGGTCTTTAATGCGAGAGCTGCATCAACGTCAGCAGGCTTGTTGGCAACAATTGCATCACTGACCCGACTCACAAGCGCCTTGAAGGGATCACTAGTAGCAACAAAGTCAGTTTCAGAATTGATCTCAACAATTGCGGCCGTATTGTCTTTAACAGCAATCGTGGTTAACCCATTAGCAGCAACTCTGCCACTCTTTTTTTCGGCTTTGGCAACGCCTTTTTCACGGAGTACTTCGATCGCCTTGTCAAAATCGCCTTCAGTAGCAACTAAAGCTTTCTTTGCGTCCATCATACCAACGCCGGTTTTCTTTCGTAAATCCATAACTTGAGATGCGGAAATTTTTGCCATTATAATGGCCTCCCTTTTAATGTTAATAAAAACTGACCCTACACCAAGGCCAAATTGGTCCACAGCGATAGGGTCAGCCTAGTGCTTAATTAATTACTTTTTTGAATCGTCGCCTTCAACAGCATTGGCAATATCTTCAATTGAATCTTCTTTTTTGTCTTTCTTATCAGCATCTTTGCCTTCGAAAGTCTTTTCGTTAACGTCATCTTCACCTTGACGGCCTTCAATAATGGCATCTGCCATTGTTGAAGTGATCAGACGAACGGCACGGATTGCATCATCGTTTGATGGAATGACAACATCGATTTGATCTGGATCAGTGTTGGTATCAACCATTGCAACGATCGGAATGTTCAACTTCATTGCTTCGTGAACAGCAATTTGTTCTTTACGAGGATCAACAATAAAGATAACATCAGGAATCTTTGGCATATCTTCAATTCCGCCTAAGAATCGTTCCAACTTGTCCTGTTGCTTGATCAAAAGTGAAACTTCCTTCTTAGGAAGGATGTCGAATGTACCATCAGTCGCCATCTTCTTAAGGTCCTTCAAACGCTTAACCCGTGATTGGATGGTTTCCCAGTTGGTCAACGTACCACCAAGCCAACGATTGTTAACGTAGTATTGACCGGCACGTTTTGCTTCTTCTGCGATAGAATCTTGAGCTTGCTTCTTAGTTCCAACGAAGAGAACAACGGCGCCTTTTGCGGCTTCTTCCTTCATGAAATTATAAGCAACGTCAATTAACTTAACAGTCTTTTGTAAGTCAATGATGTAAATACCATTACGTTCAGTAAAGATATATTGCTTCATTTTGGGATTCCAACGACGAGTTTGGTGACCGAAGTGGACACCTGCTTCCAACAATTGTTTCATAGAAATAACAGACATAATATAGCCTCCATATAGTTTTTCCTCCCCAACGATCTGCTGCTTCAAGAACCAGAAAAGGCACTGCTCAAAGCATCACGTCAGGTGTGTATTTAAAACACCTTTAAAAGTATATAAGATATTGCCCGCCAGCGCAAGCATTAACTGCAGTTTGTCACCAATTTGTGATGTAAATTGTTAAATTTAAGTAAAACGTGTTAGAATTGAAACTCGTGACAAGGAGGAAATTACATGATTAAAGCCATCGTTTTCGACGTTGACGATACACTATACGACCAACAACAGCCTTTCGAGAAGGCGTTCCGACAAGTTTTTGATCTGACTGTTTCAGCTGATGAAATGGATCAAATCTTTTCTAACTACATTCGCCAAGAACAGCTAGTGGTTGCCAAATCAAATTCCGATTCAGACATGAAACTATCAAAAGAAGAAATTAACTTTCACTGCTTACACCATACTTTTAAAAAATTTGGTCTCCCAGGTCTCGCTCAGTCGGCCGCAACTGATTTTCTGTCGGCATTTGAAGAATTCAGTAACGGTATCCAACTCTTCGACGGCCTAACGACTGTGTTTAATACCCTCGTTACAAAGTTTAAATTAGGGATTATTACCAATGGCTCAAATGAAATTCAACTTGCTAAAATAATGAAGCTCAAACTGCATCACTGGTTTACCAGAGAACAAATTATCACTTCCGAGGATGCCAAGGCTAAAAAACCTGATCCAATGATTTTTACCCTTATGAACCGCAAATTCAACCTGCGGGGAAACGAAATGATTTATGTCGGTAGTTCTTACTTTGACGATATCGTTCCTGCAAAGAAAGCCGGCTGGCAAACAGTTTGGTACAATAATCACAACAGTACGATCAGCGATCCGAACATCATTCCGGATCAAACAGTCAGAAATCCCGCGGAGCTGCGAGATTTACTATTAGACTTGGCTGCCCAAGTTGATTAACGCCAACGCTCATGATAACCAAAGTGGACGCTTAACTTTACAATCCTGTAACTGAGGATTTAAAGTTAAGCGTCCACTTTTTATGATATACAGCACCGAGGCAGGTGAATGGCACTAATTACAGTTCAACTAACTTATCTGATTGACCCGTTTCGATCAATGACTTGTTAGCATCCATTGCATAATAAACCATGTTGCGAACTGCTCGTTTAGTATAAAAAGCAATATGTGGGCTGACAAGCACATTTTCCCGCTTCATCAAGTTCTTTAAACGTTCATCCGGAATCTTGTCAAAACTGCCAAAATTATTATTGAAAACACCCACTTCATCTTCGTAAGTATCCAACGCGGCACCAGCAACCTTACCGGAATCAAGCGCTTTAATTAGCGCATCCGTATCAACCAAAATGCCACGCGCAGGATTAAGAATGTAAACCCCATCTTTCATTTTGGCAAATGCCTCATCATTGAGCATATGTTCATTTTCCTTGGTGGCAGGGGCATGAAGGGAAATAACGTCAGCTTTTGCATACAACTCATCAGGGGTTTCGACGTAAATTCCCTCTTTTTCCAATTGTGGATTATGGTAAATATCATAAGCAATCACTTTAGCGCCAAAACCTTTATAAATTTGAATGGCTGCCCGGCCAATTCGGCCAGTTGCGTAGACACCCACCGTCATTTGGTTTAACTCTTCAGCGATATCTGGTGCCCAGCGAAGATCACCATTAGCCATTTTATTGTCAAAAGTTGGTGTCCTTCGCAGTAATCGCATCAATTGGGTCACAGTAAATTCTGCGATGGCTTGTGGGGAATAGGCAGGCACGTTAGTCACTTGAATACCATTTCGTTTTGCAGCGGTGGCATCAACGTTGTCAACACCCACGTTTCTCAACGACAAATACTTAATCCCAAAGCTGCCCAACTTGTCCAAGACAGACGCCGTGTAAGGCTTCTGCTGATATGTAACCACGCCATCTGCACCCTTTGCCTGATCAACCGTGTTTTCATCAAGCAATTCAGCAGTGGACACCACCTCAACTGTTGGATTTTCTTCTGACCACTTGTCTAAAAAAGGCTTTTCATCGGCACGAATGCCATACGCAATAATTTTCATGGATACGACCTCCTCATAAAGTGATTTCATTATACCACCCAGCCGAACAATTATCACCGCCAGAGCCGACACAAAGGGCTTTAACGTGCCTGAACACCATGGGATGTCAAGTAATCAATCTTTTGCTTTCTCGTTAACTGTTTAAATTGATACTCTGCGCTAAGAGCGTCGTGCTCATTTTCAAAAGCTTTTGTAAACAAGATCTTTTCAGGAAAATGAGAACGAGTGTACTTTGCGCCTTTACCAGCTTGATGCTGTTTGAATCGGCGTTGGACATCAGTAGTAAACCCCGTATACAAGCTTCCATCGCTGCATAATAATACATACATATAAAAACTATTTGGTTGTTCCATAAAGCATCTTCTTTACTTGAGGTGTGTAGGCATCCCCATCATAAGTAATCACATCAGGCTTAATCTTTAAGCCATTTGGTTTGCCATCCTTAATTGCCTCAACCAGAACCATGTTGGCATCACTCCCATTTCTGGGCCTAACAAGTTGAACCACTTTAGGCTCTAATCGATTTGAACGAAGGCTGAAAAACAGATCAGTCAACCGATCGGGTCGGTATACCATAAAAAGCTTAGCATTCATTTTAAGTAAGCCAGCCGCAACCGCCACAATCTGATCCAAAGTTGTGGTCAGTTCATGGCGAGCAATCGCCAGATACTTGTTTGGATTCTTTTCACTGGTATCATAATTAACAAAATAAGGTGGATTGCAAACCACAACATCCACTGAATCCTTTTTAACGTAGTTCGTGGCATTCCTCAAATCATCGTTGATAACAGTAATCTTCCCTTCAAGATCATTGAGTAAAACACTCCGTTTAGCCATATCTGCCAATCGCTGCTGGATTTCAATCATTGTGATGTGAGCAGTTGTTGCTTCACTCAGAAAAAGGCCAACTGCCCCATTGCCAGCACAAAGATCCACTACCTCTTTGATCCTTTTGCTGCTCACTTTTGCAAAGTCCGCCAGCAACACCGCGTCAAGGGAAAAGGAAAAGACTTCTGGGCTTTGAATAATCGAAATGTCCTTACTGTACAAGCGATCAATCCGCTCGTCAGCTCGTAATTTAACCTGCATCATTATTATTCCTTCACATTTTAGTTTGCCAAACACTTCTAGTTTACGTTAATATTATTCTATCAGATTATGAAAGAAGGAAATGGAATTGTTTTATTCATTTGCCAGAATAATTGTTCGTTTCCTGGTATTTTTGATTAATGGAAATGCTCATTATTTACACACGGAGCGATTGCCAAAGGGAAACTTTATCTTGGTGGGACCCCATCGGACTTGGTTTGATCCAATCTATTTTGCCTTGGCTGCCAGCCCTAAAAAGTTTACTTTTATGGCGAAAAAAGAACTATTTAAAAATCCAGTTTTGAAGTTTATTTTAGTTCATGCAAATGCATTTGCAGTCGATCGGGATAATCCTGGACCGTCAGCTATCAAAACCCCCGTTAAAAGACTACGCAAGACTGATCTATCGCTGATTTTATTTCCATCAGGAACCCGTCATTCAGAGCAACTTAAGGGCGGAGCCGCATTAATTGCGAAATTGGCCAATGTCCCCCTCGTTCCGGTTATTTATCAAGGACCGTTGACTTTTAAACGGTTGTTCACCCGGAAACCTGTAAAAATTGCGTTTGGGGAGCCAATTTATTTGGATCGAAAAGCCAAGCTTGATGATGAGGCCCAAAAGCAAGTTGAGCAACAGATGCAAAGCGCCTTTGATGCCCTTGACTATGCGGTTGATCCGGCTTTCAAGTATGTTGACGTCTCAAAAAAAGTGAAGGAAATTGACAGTAAGAAATCAAGCGAATAGTGCCTATCAAAAAAGTCCTGACATCTAATGCTTGTCAGGGCTTAGTTTTTACACAGACAAACCACTACTTCTTGCTGGTTTGGTTCTGCATTGAGTGCATCATTTGATTCAATTTCTTCTGTGAAGGTTTTTGACCCATTTGCAGCATCATTTGTCGCAATTGATCTTCGTTAAATGGTGGATTTTCTTTGAGGTACTTTTCCATATATCTTCGAGCACCGTAAAAACCACCAACTAAACCTAAGATCAAGGCCAACACAACGATCAATATCCAAATCCAAGTTGCCAAGACAAGGCCTCCTTTATAATCTCATTTAATAATTCTACACAATAATCAACAACAATTAAAGACCTAATCCACAAAATGGCCATTTAGTTGATCGTAACTAGTCATCCCGAAGATTCTTATCCTTCTGGATCTTTCGAACTTTCTTTGAGGTGACCTCTTTGCCATCTTTATCGTAAATCTTCATCATTTCAATCTGCTTCTTAAAATTATCTCTAAAACGGGCAACATATTTTTTTCGAAGCTCGGCCTGCTCAACTTTTTCCAATTCAGTTAAGCCTTCCTTTTTAGCCTTATGAGCCAGTTCATTGATTCGTGGAATAATTTCTTTTAAAACACTGTCACCGATTTTAGATTGTAATTTTTTCTTTTCGTCTTCGTTCATGTACATCCCTCCAAGTTTAGATTATACCGTTTTTTATTAAAATATGCGAACGTGTGTTTGAAAAGTTCATAGGGTTATGATACGATTAAATCAATAATTAAAGAACCTACGAGGTGTCAATATGACTAAGAATCCCGAAAGTAAACAATACCAAATTTTACACTATATCTGGGAAAAAGTTAACGAAAAAGGTTATCCGCCCACGGTTCGGGAAATTGGGGAAGCAGTCCACCTATCGTCAACATCTACTGTCCACGGTCACATCTCCCGACTTGAGCGCAAAGGCTACATCGTTAAAGACCCTTCAAAGCCCAGGGCGCTGGAAGTAACAACTGCCGGTCTCGATACTTTGGGAATTGCCCCAGAGCAAAAGCAAATTCCAGTTTTAGGAACCGTCACTGCTGGTGAACCCATTTTAGCCGTTCAGGAAGCAACGGATTATTTCCCACTACCGCCTGCGCTCGCCCACAGTGATCAACCCCTCTTTATGTTGCAAATTCGTGGTGAATCCATGATTAACGCCGGGATCCTTAATGGCGATTACGTGGTTGTCCGCAAACAATCGTCCGCCGACAACGGTGATATCGTCATTGCTATGACGGATGAGAATGAAGCGACTTGTAAACGATTCTTTAAAGAGAGCGATCACTACCGTCTGCAACCGGAAAATGACACGATGGCACCAATTATTTTAACGAAGGTCACAATTTTAGGTAAAGTTGTGAGTCTTTATCGCAGTGATATTTCATAAAACTAATAACCACTTATTGGTCGGGACAAAGCTAAGCGTTTTGTTCCGACTTTTTTGTATCCACATATTCCAATTGGTCGCTGTGCCTACCACGGAGCACGAATCGACTTTGGTCAGAATCAATATCAAATGTCACTTCGCCAGCAGACAGCGGCAGCCCAGATTGATACATTTTTTCGTACTCCGGAATTGACAGCTTGACCCGATTTTCCAATAATCGATCCACCTGTCGCTTAAGTTTGGCCCGATCAAATGACTCGGCAATTGTGCCGCTGTAAAACTCGCCCTGAGCACCCGAACCATAACTGAATAACCCGATCCGATCCTGAGGATGCAAACTATCTGAATTGGCGAGTAGGGAAATCAAGCTGAGATAAAGAGAACCGGTGTACAAATTGCCAACTTCTGCATTATATTGAGTTGAAAAATCAAATTCATGTAATAATTGGTTCGCATTGTCCGCGTCGGCAACAACTGACTTCAATGCCTTTAACCCCATCTTTGTAAACGGTAAATGAAACACCATGGCGGCAAAATCAGCTAACGTTCGCTTCGTCTGGTAACAATATTGGTTCCAAGTCTTATTAAAGAAATCAATGTAAATATCAGTCGAGTAATGACCATCCACCACGGCTTCTTGACGGTACAACGGCCGCCAAAAATCCATAATGTTGTCGGAATGAAAAGCACTTTGCCCATCTAAAGCTAAAATGTGTGGGTCTTGGGTAATCAGCATGGCAACAGCCCCACCGCCTTGAGTGACCTCTCCCGCGGTCTCTAAGCCATACCTGGCAATGTCTGAGGCAACAACCAACACCTTACTGTTTGGATGCAGGAAGACGTGATCAATGGCCATCTGGACCCCGGCAGTTGCGCCATAACAGGCCTGTTTAATTTCAAACGCCCTGGCTCGTTTTGAGATGCCTAGTAAATCCTGCAGATAAATCGCGGCAGCTTTAGAATTATCGACACCCGTTTCGGTCCCAAAGATCACCATATCAATTTGTGCTCTGTCGGCAGCCGTCAAAATTTCGGCAGCTGCATTAGCAGCCATCGTCACTGTGTCTTGGGTTTGTGGGATCACTGATTGCCTTCTTTGACCAATGCCAATCAAATATTTATTAGGATCCACGTTGCGAGCATTCGCCAGGTCTGTCATGTCAATATAATATGGAGAGGTGAAGAAGCCAATTTTATCAATTCCAACCGTCATAATCGTTCTCCTTTTAAGAAAGAATGAGACCCAGACATCACGGATTAGCGTTCATATCTTAGCCTCATTATGTATAACATCTTAATTTTAAAATCATTCACTCACAAAATGAATCTTATAAGTGTCATGACCGTTCATTGACTCAATTTCCAGTCCCTCATGGAGATCACCTGCATAGACAAAGCCTTCGTGCTGATGACCAGTTGAGACAAACGTCCATTGAACAACTTGATTACCACTGAGTGCGGAGCCAAAGACCCGGACGCCAGTAAATGTTCCGGTGGTATTATCAGAAAGAATAACTTCTTGATTTCCTAAATTTCCATTTACGTTTATAGTTAACATACAATTCTCCTAGCATTTCGTTTGTACAACATCATAATATATCATAATTGAAATTCAAAAGCGAATCAGGTATGGTGATCTTAGAAGCACAATCAACCAAAGGAGTGATTTTTATGAAGATCAATATTCGTAGATCAAAAACGGACAGAATCATTGGCGGCGTTATTGGCGGCTTAAGTGAACACTACCATTGGAACGCCACTCTGGCACGGGTGCTATTTATCCTTTTTAGCTTAATCCCATTGGTTCCCGGAATCATTATCTACTTAGTTCTTTGGATCTTAATGGCCGACCCCGATTAGTTAATCATTTCGCAATTTTCTTAAGTGATCGGTGACCAAGCCAGTAAATAATCGCCAAAGCCCCGAAGAAAATCACAAAAAACAAGATGAAGCATTCTAAAAAGAACGTATCTGGAAGCATGTTAATAACCGGATCCGTTCGCGGATCAAACAGCCAATCGTTATTTCGAAATAAGAGTTCATGAAAATAAATAAAGATTTGGTCAAAATTAATCAACATCATCACAATAATCATTAGCGAGAATGTGATTACAACCTTAATTGGGGTAATCAGCAGCCACGTTAATGATTTTTTGTTTAACCAAGTTAATACATAACCGCTAATCGGGACTAGCACCAAGCCGACTAAATTATTAAATAGAATAAGGTGTCGGACATCGCTAAAATGCTGGATCCCCTTTTGAGAGCTAAAAAAGTAATAAAAGTGAAGTGACTTAATCCACGGAAACTGCAGATATTGAATAATTTGCAGGTAGTCCCGCCTCAGCTGATGAGGTTCAAGTCCCGTGGCTGTTGTTAAGTGGAGTAACGGGATGTTAATTGAAAAAAGCCAAATACTATTCACAGTTAAGAAAATAGCGAGCGATAAACACGCTAAAATAATGAGAACCGATATGCCAATTTGTTTGACCGTAAATTTCACATTAAAGCCGCCATTCATCTAAACTATTAATTTGGTATGTTGGTTGCGCTTCCTGTTTAGCAACCTGATCAGGCGTTGATAAGCCCGTATAGACAAGCATAGTGTCCACTCCGGCATTGATTCCGGCCATGATATCGGTATTGTAATTGTCACCCACCATGACAACATCGTCCTTTTCCAAGCCAATCTTTTTAGTAGCACTATCGATAATTCTGGCCTTGGGCTTACCAATCATAATTGGCGCTTGTTGAGTGGCATAACGGACAAAATCAACGACTGCCCCGGCGCCGGGCATCATGCCCCGTTCCTTTGGAATATTCGTATCTGGATTTGTCCCAATGAATGTAGACCCACTGCGAATTGCCAAAACTGCCTGGGCAAGTTTTTCATAGGTTAGATCTGAATCCAAGCCAATCACGACATAATCAGGATGATCGGCATCTAATTGATAACCATTTGCCAAAATAACCTGCTTTAAGCCCATTTCCCCAACGATATAAACCGTTGGCCGATCCTTCTGTTTGTTTTCATTCATAAAATCAACAGTTGCCATCCCAGAGGTATAAACATTTTCAGGTTTAACAAAAATATCGTGATTTTCAGCCAAATTTTTAACCACATCCCGTGGCAATTGGGTAGAATTATTGGTCACAAATAAAAATGGGATTTGTTTCTGTTGCAATCTTTCGACAAATCGCTTGGCTGCGGGTATTCGTTTCTTACCCGCATAAACGGTCCCATCGAGGTCGATAAAATAGCCCTTATACTGTTTCATTGACGCCATCCCTTCAGTTAATTTTTACTTTCACGAATAATGAAGTGGTGTTTGTTTGACTTTTCTTCAGCCTTGACAACCATATCCTTGTGTTTTCGACTAGGCTTTTTCTTGGTCGTCACCTTCTGTTCAACGAAGGCATGATTTCGACGGGGACGATGGCTGTTGTGATTGCGATTCTTGTTTGAACGATGTCGATTTCGCGTATTGTGTGATTTTCGAACAATCGGTCGGGCTTCTAAATTATGAATTACAAAATAAGGCGCCCCAAAATTAACGAATTCAAGAATATAGTCGTTCAATGCTGACACAAATGGACCAGTTTGAACCGCGCGGTCATCATTATAAAAGCCCCGGAGCCGCAGTTTCCCGTATCCCCAATCACCAACAATATAATCAAACTGACTGAAAGCGGGATGATATCGACGGACAAACTCGTCAAAATCAAATCCATGGGCGTGGTCTTCAACCAATTCATATTTATGATCATTGATTAAAAATTCAGTTTCGGTTGTTCGCGTAATTCGTGCCAGTGGTCGGCGCTTTTCAGCTTGTTGCTCGACGAGTTCGTCTAATTGCTTTCGATCCAAAGTATCCCTCCTCTAGCCATTTAGTGGATAGTGTTTGGCAAGATAGTCACCAAAAACATCACGTAAGTTCTGATCATACAAAATCTCATTTTTCCCGATTATATCAATTGTTGGAAAAAATGGAATAAACAAATAATGGTCGGGCATGGCCACCTGATAAGTCTTAATCGGTGACACTAACTCTTCTCTAAAGAATAGTTGACCAGCGTCTTTATCGTACCGTAGTCCATTATAATGCAATTCCCCAAAGTATTTACCCCGGAAACCCATGCCTTTTTGTGGGAACTTGATCAAAAAGTTATGATTACGTTCCATTTCTTTGATCAATCGCCACAAATTGTAGCCATCTAAAGTAACTCGCATGACGTGCATTGCGTGAGGCAACATCTGATGAAGCTGATTTCGGTCAACAATGCCGGTTGGCAGATTTCTTAAAAATAATCCTGAATTGAGAATGCCAGCCTGAGTTTCAGCCTTTTCCATAATTGAATGCAATCCTTCATCAACTAACCTTGAATGGCCAACTAAATTAGTTGTCATTGGCGTCTTAATTCGGGCAAGCTTGTTTCTTGCTAACAGTGCTTCACCATGTTGTTGGTACTCAGTGATTTCACTGTCATCTTTAGGATCTACAGGTAAAGTCTCCGTTTTGGTAACGACTGCATGATCTTCAAGAATTTTGTGATGTTTATCGACCTTGATCGTAATCTCACCGATATAGTGGCCCCACTTTTCCGCGGCAGCCAACAAGGATGTATTAATCCGCTCACCCTTAACCAGCAAATGATGAGTGTGAGATCCAATGATGACATCAAGCTCAGGAAACTTCCGGGCCAACCGTCGATCTACGTCGTGACCTAAGTGCGATAACAGAACCGCGATGTCATACTTACCTTTATTTTGCGTTAAAATTCTTGGTATCACCGCATCTGGTGAAATCGGGTCCCATCCCAAGATTGGGTAAGTTAACACGTACGGTGCAGTCAGACCAAGGATCAAAACTCGGGTCTTTTCAGGGGTTGTTACAATCTTAAATGGTTTTGCCCAGTGAGGAATCTGCTTGGTTTTATCATCTAAAATATTCGCCAATACCACATCAAAATTTGCATCGGTGTATAACTCATTTAGTTGCTCGTGACTATTGGTTAAGCCTTCATTATTGCCGATTGTGACCGCATCATAGTGGATCTGATTAAGTAGCTCAACATTCGCTTTGCCATTGGTCACTTCCGTCAATGGGTGCGCCCGATCAACCGCATCCCCCAGATCCACTGTGATCACTGAAGAATTCTTTTGCTGATTCAAAAGCTCCCGGCGACTGGTAATAAAGCGCCGGATGCGCGGCCAATTTTCAAAATGTGAATGGATGTCATTTGTGTGTAAAATCGTAATTTTTTCAGTCATCCAATAACCACCTATAATTACTGTCTTTTTGCAAAATCAATTGCCTTTTGTTCGACCATCTTTTCAATTTCTGCCTGAGAAAATGGTGTGCCAAAAGGCGGTTTCTGAGTTAAATAATCTGTTTCGGGCGTATCCACCCCAACGTTAATGTTTTCTTTTACCGGCACTGCATAATGGTGAATATGTCCATGCAAATTGATAATTTGCTTCACAATCCCCAACATCATCGGGTAATGGGTCATGTAATATTGACGGTGATTCATTTTAATCAAAACGCCAACATCATGAAATTCAAACTTGTTATGATTACCAACCGGATGATTGTGTTGCTGCAGATATTTAAATAAGGCTCGAGAATCATGATTGCCTTTAATGAGCACGAGTCGGCCATTGAGCTGATCAAGCACCTCAAAAATCTTTTCCAAGGCTACTTTCTCAGGGCGCGTATGCAAGATAGCAATGTCGCCCAAGTGGTAAACAATATCGTCAGGACCCACACGCTTATTCCAATTATTGATGATCGTTTCATTCATGTCTTCAACAGTCAAAAAGGGTCGCGGAGCAAATTCGCTCAGTCCCAATAATCGTTCATGAAAGAAATGAGTGTCAGCTGTAAAATATTGCATGAAAAGACTTCTTTCAATTAGATTAAGTATACAGTCAATGATACCACCCGAGCAAAATGAAGTAATTAAAAAGTTTAGCTTTCCTTTGCTCGATCTGATATTGCTTTTACAACAAACAATGCTCCAAGCCAAATAATCGACCCAATGAGGGCAATCAGGGTGTCTGTTTTGAGGAGTAGCACAAAGCCAACAAAGACCAGGAATGCCAACACAAAGTAATCCGAAATTGGAAAAAGTGGCATTTTAAACTTCAGTTCAGAATGCTTGCCACTGCGTTTAACTTCGTGTCGGTACTTAATGTGGGCAACAACAATCATTCCCCAAACAAATAAGAAACAAGTCGTTGCGACACTTGAAATGAAGCTGAACACATTTCCCGGCATCATAATGCTTAATAAAACAATGACGGCAATCACAGCAGTGGAAAACAGGATGGCGTTAAACGGAATCTGCCTTCTCGACAATTTTCCAACCCGCTGACTAAATTTTGATTTCCCGCCATAGGTTAGGGAAAATAACATTCGACCAGTTGTAAATAATGAACTATTGCAAGCCGAAATTGCTGCTGTCAGGACCACAAAGTTGATGATAACCGCTGCAGATTTGATTCCGACACCTGCAAACACCTGCACAAACGGGCTTGACACAGGTGAAACATGTTGCCAAGGGAAGATACTCATCAGTGCTAACAAAGATCCAATATAGAACAATAACACTCGGGTAGGCACTTCGTTGATACTTTTAGGAATCGTGACGGTCGGGTCCTGAGTCTCAGAAGCGGTCATGCCAATCATTTCAATCCCAGCAAAACTAAATAACACCATCTGAAATGATAACACGAAGCCTTTAATTCCTTTTGCAAAAATCCCACCGTCGATAACGTTGCTGAGAGATGCGTGACCATATGGTGTCTTAAAATGGACAGCAACCAAAATAATGCCAACCAAAATCAATGCCACAATTGCCACAATTTTAACGATAGCCAGCCAGAATTCAGTCTCGCCAAATGCAGAAACGGCAATAATGTTAATGATAAATAAAATTGTCAGCAACACTAATCCGGTCAACCAAATTGGTATTTTTGGAAACCAGAATTGAACATAAAGCCCTGAGGCAGTCACCTCGGCCATTGCAATGGAAATCCAGCACATCCAATATGTCCAACCAATTGCAAAACCAATTTTATCACCGAGGTACTTCTCAATAAAAAATACGAACGAGTTGCTGCTTAAGTCAGACAGTAGCAGTTCACCCAGCGCTCTCATTAGCAGAAAACACGCCAACCCGGCAATCATATATGCCAGCATAATTGACGGTCCAGCCAAATGAATGGATTGACCGGCACCTAAGAATAGTCCAGTTCCAATCGTCCCTCCCAGCGCAATTAACTGCACGTGTCGATTCTTGAGCCCCCGAGATAATTGTTGATCATTCTGCTGATCGGTCAATGAGTTGCCTCCTTTTTAAAAGAAAAGCCGTGATGCAATATCACGGCCAAATACTTTTTGAACCTTTTTAAATCCGTTACTAAATCTATTTTTGAGCTTGACGTAATCTTTCGATATCTCGGACGATCATCAACTCTTCATCAGTTGGAATCAACAAAGTTTTAACTTTTGAGCCTTCTGCTGAAAGATCGCGTTCAACGCCACGAATATCATTCTTTTTTGGATCAACTTTAATGCCAAAGTAATCCAATTTGTCAGCAACTTCTTGGCGAATCATAATATCGTTTTCACCAATTCCGGCTGTGTAGACCAGTGCATCAATCCCATCCATTTCAGCAATGTAACTACCGATGTAACGAATGATTCGATTCTTGAAGATTTCACGAGCCAGCATTGCCCGATGGTTTGTATGCATGACACCTTCAATTTCACGCATATCTGCAGAAACGCCAGAAACACCAACTAAGCCGGACTTATGGTTCAAAATATCAACCATTTCATCCATATCCTTGATACCAGCCTTATCCATCACATACTGAAGTGCTGATGGGTCAACGTCTCCTGAACGAGTTGCCATTGTGATCCCAGCAACAGGTGAGAAGCCCATTGACGTATCAAATGATTTACCATCTTTAATCGCATCAATTGAGGCGCCGGCACCTAAATGAAGGACAACCAGCTTAAGGTCTTCAAGTGGTTTGTTCAACATTTTAGCTGCTCGTTGAGAAACATAACGATAACTGGTACCGTGAGCGCCATATTTACGTACTTGGAACTTTTGGTAATATTCATAAGGCAAACTGTACATGTAGTTAACTTCTGGCAGTGTCGTATGGAATGACGTATCAAATACTGCAACACTGATGACGTTGGGCAAGATCTTCTTGAAGGCTTTAATCCCCAGCAAATTAGCAGGTTCATGTAACGGCGCGAAGTCGGTCAATGATTCAATTTTCTTCATTACATCGTCATCAATCACAACTGAATCAGGGAATAATTCACCACCAGCAACAATTCGATGGCCAACTCCGGTAATTTCGTTATAATCCTTGATAATCTTCAAACTTAGTAATTTGTCTAAAACAAGCTGAATGGCCTCTTCATGGTTCGCAATGTCTTCAGTGTCTTTAAACTTTTTACCATCGCCATATTTAATTGATACTTCTGATGAGCCAAGGCCAATTCGGTCAATGGCACCACTTGATAAAACTTTTTCTTCGGGCATTTGGAATAACTTGTACTTAAGTGTTGAACTACCAGCGTTAATTGCGATTGATTTTCCCATAACGATAAATTTGCTCCTCTAATATTTTATTTAAGATCTTTTTCTTCCCAAGCGTCAATTTCAGTTAGAAATTTGGCAAATGCTTGTTGGTCCTTGAATGACGGGAATTCTCCAAGCATAACCGGATCAGCTTGCTTAGCTTTTTCACCCGTGTTCTGTAAAATCAAGATTGCCTTTTGAGCGGCTGCATTCTGGAATAACTCACTTGGCAAGTTAAGTAGGCCTTGTAAATAAATCCTGCCCTGCATCCATTTTAGCAGCTGCTTGGCTTCATCCGTCTGAAAAAGTTGACTGGGAACCAAAAAGAACCCGAAGCCACCTTTTTTGACATGGTTCATTGCAAACTCAATCAACAAATGGTGAACGTATGAATGACCATTTTCAGAGTGAGTGGCAAATCCCTTGGCATTCTTATCAATTGGGTAATAACCAATTGGCAGGTCGCTAACGGCAACGTCAACCATGGGGGCCAGGACGTTTTGAACGGCATCTTCATGAAATAATTCGGCATGAATGTGTTGAAGTTCAAATGAGTCGGCGGCAAGTTCAAACATGGCATCATCGTTTTCGATTCCGGAAACCGTTGGCGTTAATGACAATGTATTGCTTAACTGGTTATTTAAAGCTGTTAGTAAATTTCCAGTCCCCATTGCGGGATCAAGCAAGCTGATCGATTCAGTACCCCGGAATATTCCGGAAATGATATAGCCGATCACGTTAGCAATCGTATCAGGGGTTATTTGGTAATTAGCCTGAACATTGTCAACCCGAATCGCTTTTAGAATAGCCATTTGAAGGCCCTTACGAAGTGTTTCAGAATCATATTCGCTTCGTTTAAATTCCGAACAAATATTGATTAACTTCTTTGCGTCGGCATCATTTAGCCCTGATTCCTCAGTATCCGGATCCTGAATCACGGCCAATGTTTCGATGAGTGAATCCAAGTAGGATTGATCCCTAGCTTTTTGAATCAGCTCGCTGGCTCGGTTCAAAATGTCAAAGAAACGTTCAATTTGTCCTTCTGTCAGAATGCTCAACTCCTTTTCACAATACTTGAACACTATTAAATACTACCAGAAAAGGCTTTAACAATTCAAGTAAGTTTACAAAAACACAAGGGTTGAAGTCAATAATCTTTCAATTCGCAAATAGATGAGGTTAATCGCGTTCTGCTTGGTGACTTTTTGCTGGCGGTTTGAGGTGCGACGGGTTATTGACCATTCGTTTATTTCGATAACTTTGCGTGATTTCATAAATCGTTGATATTTCTTTATTATAAGACACACATTGAAAAATTAAACATGTGAGTAAAATGCCTGTAAAAATGATTGCAACAACCGTCAATGATCCCTGACGGCCTTTATTTTTTACTGATTTTTGAATATGCATAACATGTTTGGTCGTTCGAAAAAGTAACGACTGTTTTAAGACACCCCCGATCACGTGACCACTTCACATCCTTAACAGCTGTTAATGCACGGATATGGCCCATTTTGACACCGGTTATTCTAATCATGTCGTCGTAAAGTTGCATCTGATATTTTTTCTTGGTGACTGGGCTATACATTCTGACATCTTTTGACCGCACGTTTTGCAATTCAAACTTAAACCGCTCAGATTCAAGGATTTGGACATATGAATAGAAATCAACCTGATGCCGGTTGCGGGTTTGGCCAACATATTTAATCATAACCACAACTGTCCAAACCGCGCAGATGCAGATCATTAAGCTCACTAAGCTTTCAATTAATAAATAGCCCTTCCGTTTCTTCCCCTTAATGATGAATTGTCCTCTCGTAATTTTTCCGTTCTACCACCATGACTCGCTGAGAATGATCAATATTTCGATTCATTTGCGTTGTGACGTGAATATAAAACAGGCTGAAAACCGAAATAATTGTTAACCCAATCAGTGAATCGATGGCAGTAAAGCCATTTCTAGTATATTGTTTTAAGACGATAACCACTCCATCCTAATTGAATTCGCTGTTGATATTTTTCCTGGCCATCCGTGGTGTACCAATGAATCGTTCGAGGGCTTTCAAAACCGTCATCCGCCACAGAAAATTGAACATGCTGCTTGAGTTCTAATGTACCAGGATAATCGATAGTTTTGCGTTTGATTCGCCGATCACCTGGAATAAAGACCATCCGATCACGATTGAAGTCAATTCGATAACCGGTATGATAAATTTGAGATTTAATGTTCATTTCATTCCAAGAATCTTCAACCGCTTCCCAGAAAATATTCTCCGCCGGATTGCCAACTTTAATCACTTTTGTCAATGCTAAATCTAGGAGCAAAACAGCCACGATGATACCCATATAAACAATCAACTCAATCATCGTAAACGCCGATTTATTTCGTGACTTCATTGTTTGCAATCTTCAGCCCTTCATCTTTAGCCTCTTTCACCTGTTTCTTGGTAAGATAGCCATCGCGACTTAATTCGGTAAAACCAACCGATTTAACAGTCGGATGCTGGCTGGTATAGGCATCTATCTGAGCCTGGACCACGGAACTCATGGCAGAGGTGTGCACAGATTGCGCATGTTTTCTCTGGTTGGTTAGGTTGGGAATAATAATCAAAATCAAGAGGGAAATAATGAACAACACGATCGTCATTTCAATTAGCGTAAAACCTGCTTTGGATTTCTTCAAAGTTTTTTTCATGTTAATACATTCCTTTCACTGAACTGTAAATTGGAACTAGCAGTTGGAAGTAAGTCGATACAATTGTGATGCCAATGATCATAAACATTGCGGGTTGAATGAAGCCAATCATTTTGTTGGTCGTCATAATCATTTCGTCAAACATTAATTTTGAGTACGCGGTCATTGAATTTGCCATTTCGGGGATCGTATTCCCGGAACTCATAAATTTCAGGATCTCTTTGGGGATGAATTGATGCTGATTGACAAGTTGCTGGATTGATTGGCCACCAACAATCGCTTCATTCAATTGCTGACCAAGTTCATACAATAACGAATGCGGATCAAACTCATTTAATGTGTGGTAAATTTCCTGCACACTTAGCCCGTTCTTAAGTAAGGTTGCCAAATTGCTGGCCAAATAATAAGCAATGTATCGGCGACAAAGCGGCCCGACAAGTGGCAACTTGACTAGTATCTGAGCCCGCTTGATGGCATTTTGTCGCCGCAAATGCAGCCAGAAAAGAATACCGCCCGCAACTACAATGATGCCGATGCATTTAATGATCATCGTTGTCGGGTTCTTGGTTTGACCGGCGTTAATACTTGGCATGA
This sequence comes from Lentilactobacillus rapi DSM 19907 = JCM 15042, assembly GCF_001436255.1. Lineage (GTDB taxonomy): Bacteria > Bacillota > Bacilli > Lactobacillales > Lactobacillaceae > Lentilactobacillus > Lentilactobacillus rapi. Next base: position 320,879 of record NZ_AZEI01000076.1, read on the forward strand.
GTTGTTCAATTTGTGGGAAAACATACACGTGAATCATTGTGATCAGAATCAGCAAAATTAAGCATAAAAACAGCGGGTAAACCAGGATCGCGTGAATTTTTTTAAATTGCTTGAGCTTCAGCCGATCAAAGGTGGCCAGCTCGGCCAATACTTCACGTAATTGCCCATGTCTTTCAGCTATCAGCAATTGGTGATATGACTGGGCGTCAACCATCGACTTAATACTTTCTGAAAATGAATAACCATCTGTCAATTTTTGCTGGATTTCGATAACGCCGCTCGTCAATTGCTTATCAGTGTCAGCGATGAATCCCAACGCTTCTGTAAGTGAAAAGCCAATGTTTAACAAGTTGGCCAACGAATCAAAGAAATTCGCCTGAATGGTTGTATTCCATCGATTACCCCTGCCAATATTTTTGAACAGTTTGCTCGGATACCAACCCCGACTTTTCTGCTTGTTTGAGCTCATTCTGCCAGTCACTCCAATCATAGTTTGTCATCGACGTTAATTTGTCGAAATCATGGGCCACTAATAGAGCGCGTTGGTCCCCGCCAATTGTCGGCAACAGCCGCTGATAGGCAACTGCAGTCAATGCTTGAGAAATGAACTCATCATCAATTCCAAGCTGACTCAACCGTTGAATCACCCCAACTGGATCCTGAGCATGAACGGTTGTATATACCAAATGACCGCTCAGGGCGGCTTTAACCGCAGCTGCCGCTGTTTCCTGATCCCGAATTTCACCGATAATAAAAATATCTGGTCGATGCCGAAGACCGACCTTAATTAGATCGGCATAGTCCATCCCCGCGTCATGATTGACTTGCAACTGGAGAAAACGGGATTCCTTGATTTCAATTGGATCTTCAATCGTCATGACAAATTCATCTGAAACCAAGTCTTTCACAAGATTATAGATGGTCGTTGTCTTGCCAGACCCGGTTGGCCCTGAAAACACGACTAATCCCCGACGCTGACTTAACTCAGCAATTGTCCGAATCTGATGATCATTGACGAAAGTCCCTTTCACATCTGCTAAAGAGTAAATAATTCGAATCACCATTGACTCATCGTCATTGAAGTTGCCGACCGACGATAATCGGAGTGCGTATTTTGCATCGCCACTATGCCATTCCATTGCGCCCAATTGTGGCCGCCGCTGCTCGCTCAAAGCCATGTCTGCTAAATACTTGCAATAATTCATCATTCTCCGGGCCTTTAAGTACCTAACTTGATCCCACAAAGTCACCTCCTGTTGACTTCTAATTTTGACCTGATATTCACCGTTCATTGGCAGAAAATAGATATCACTTGCCTGTCTGGATACCGCATCAGATAAAAGTGCATCAATTTGTTGGCTAATTTCCATTTATTTCACCCCTTATTAGTTAAATACGGAGACTAAATGAAATTTATTTAGAAAATAAAAAAAGATGGCCAAAAATGGTCATCCTTGATTGGTTAAACTATTAAATTAGTTGCCCTCAGGTAATGTAGCGGCTTCATAGACATCCTGCACATCATCATTATCTTCAAGCTCATCGATCAAACCAGTGTATTGAGAAATCTTATCTTCCGGAACTTCGGTTGTGTTCTCTGGGAACATCCGGACTTCGGCCGTATCCAAATCATAGCCCTTCTTTTGAAGCGCATCTCGTACTTCGGGCATGGATTTGGGATCAGTGAAGATTTGATATTCTTCATCAGTAGAATTCATATCATCAGCACCGGCATCCAATGCGTCCATCAACATTGTATCTTCATCAGCATCAAGACCATCTCTAAGGATTACAATGTAACCCTTTCGATCAAACATGTATGAAACTGATCCGTTAGCACCAAGTGAGCCACCGTGATGAGTAAATGCGGAACGGACAGCAGCTGCCGTTCGGTTTTTATTATCAGTTAAAGCGGAAACCATGATTGCAGTTCCACCTGGGCCATAACCCTCGTAAGTAATTTCTTCAAATTTGGCTCCACCAACACCGGAAGCCTTATCAATTGCTCGTTGAACGTTGTCTTTAGGCATGTTAGCAGCACGAGCTTTTTCCATTACCAAACGCAGTTGAGGATTATTTTCGGGATCAGGATCACCTGCTTTAGCGGCTTGATACAAGTCACGTGATATTTTTTGGAAAATCTTTCCACGTTTAGCATCCTGGGCGTTTTTACGGCCCTGAATGTTATGCCATTTTGAATGTCCTGACATAATAACTCCTCTTTTCTAAATAGTTTACTAGTTTCAAACATACGACAACATCTTACCAGATACGTCCCAGCGTTTCAAGATTTTTCAATCGATCCACAAGCGGACGTTTTCTGTAAAATGAAACCATCTTCAATCAAACTGAGCGTACCGGAAGCGAGATTACTTTGTTGATTCACGCTTCATCAAACCATAAGGAAGCAAGACATTCTTCTCGTCAACTGGCTCGTTGTTCATTAACTTGGTTAACAAACGCATTGAAACCGCACCAATATCGTAAAGTGGCTGAGTAATTGACGACATTTTTGGTCGAACCATCTCAGTTAATTTTGTATCGTTACTGGTAATGATTTCGAATTGTTCAGGAACTTTAACGTCGGCATCTGACATGCCATTCATGATACCGGCAGCCAATTCATCATCAGTAACCATTGCTGCAGTGGCATTCACGGCCATTAATGCCGGTTGAAGCAAGGTGCCTGTCTTGTATGTATCATCAGTTTCAAACACCAGCTTATCATCATAAGCAATCCCGGCACTCTTTAAGGCCTGCTTGTATCCCTTCAAACGATACTTTCCATTAATTGCTTGATCAAGTGGCCCACAAACAAAGGCAACCCGCTTGTTCCCACGGTCGATTAAGTTCTTGACTTCTTCTTGAACGGCGGCAACGTAGTCAATGTTAACACTTGGGTTGTCTCCCTCATCATCAACAGATCCTGCCAAGACAATTGGTGTCTTAGTTCGTTTGAACTCTTCACGGAGCTTTTCAGTAATTTCGTTACCCATAAAGACAATGCCATCAACTTGCTTTGACAGTAAGGTATTGAGCACCTTGATTTCTTTTTCGCTGTTAGAATCCGAATTGGTCAAAATAATATTGTATTTATACATCGTTGCAACATCATCAATTCCACGTGCGAGTGAAGCAAAGTACATATTTGTCACATCTGGAACAATCACCCCAACCGTCGTGGTCTTTTTGCTTGCTAAGCCTCGTGCAACCGCATTTGGTCGATAGTCCAGCTTTTCGATCACGTCCAACACCTTTTTACGGGTGGCAGGCTTCACATTAGCGTTTCCATTCACTACTCTCGAGACAGTTGCCATTGATACGCTAGCTTCTCGGGCAACATCATAAATTGTAATCGTTTGTTTATCCATAAAGATAGCCCTTTCTTCCATGTCACAATCTGTTTTCATCGATTTTCAAAACACCATCTAATATAACAAATAAAAAGCCCGACGGCAATTTGAAAACGTTTTCAATTAAATCATAAACTAACATTTGTGAAAATTCAAGTGTAAGCGGAATTTTCTGCAGAATAGTTATGATATACTACTGGTAAAATATGAAGGAGTGGAACCCGATGAATAAAATAGAAAAAGTCCAACGTTGGCTTGCTGACAATAATGAAGATGTTGCCTTAATCAGCGATCCCAAAACAATCCAGTATCTGACTACTTTTTACAGTGATCCAGCTGAGCGGGTATTAATGTTGGTAGTCTTTAAGAATGATGATCCATTCTTATTTGGACCTGCATTGGAAACTGAAGCAATCAAAGATACCGGTTGGACAAGTCCGGTTTACGGCTACTTGGACCATGAAGACCCATGGAAAATGATTGCCGATCAAATTTCAGCCCGGCATGCTGACACCGAAAAGTTTGCGATTGAAAAGGCTCAGCTTTCCGTAGAACGGCTCGAAAACCTTCAACAGTTATTTCCAAACGGTGACTTTTCAGCAAACCTCACCCCGTTCATCGAGCGAATGCGGTTGATCAAGTCCGCTGACGAAATTGAAAAGCTTAAGATTGCCGGGAAATGGGATGATTTTGCCCTCCAAAAGGGATTTGAAGCTGTTCAGGCTGGCAAAACCGAAGACCAGGTTGCTGCCGTTCTCCAATACGCCTTGATGCAAAATGGTATCATGGAATTGAGTTTCCCTTCACTTGTTCAATCCGCTGCTCACGCGGCTGAACCTCATGGTGCTACCAGTGAAAAGAAGATTGAAAACAATAAATTAGTCCTATTTGATTTAGGAACAGTTTGGCAAGGATACATTAGTGACGCTTCTCGAACAATTGCGGTTGGCAAACCTGATGAAAAATCAATGGAGATCTATAAAGTTTGTCTGGAGGCACAACTCACGGCCCAAGCTGCAGTGAAACCCGGAGTTACCGCCGCCCAACTGGATAAGATTGCCCGTGACGTGATCGCCAAAGCCGGTTATGGCGAATACTTTATTCACAGATTGGGTCATGGAATGGGAATGAGCGAACATGAATTTCCATCTATCATGGAAGGTAATGATATGGAACTTCAACCAGGGATGTGTTTCTCAATCGAGCCCGGAATTTACATTCCAAACGTTGCCGGGGTCAGAATTGAAGACTGTGTCCATGTAACTGAAACAGGTTCTGAGCCATTTACTCACACCACGAAAGAATTAAGATACGTCGAAAAATAATTTTAAGCAGACTAAAAGCCCTCATCGATGAAAAATCGCTTGGAGGGCTTTTTTGAGTTGAAGTCGTTATGTTAGAAACGTAAAAAGTAGACACATTCGCTTTGCATTTCCTTGGCGGACCTTAAAATAAAAAGGATGACGCTCGACCACCTGGATAAGAGGAGTATGACACGATATCCTTTTACAAAGCCTTAGTACACTTCTGCTGAAAGCACCAACTTTAAATGGCACCCAGACAATGAATACAAGTTTGCTTTATTTTTCTGGAGCCCCATCACCATCCGGCTTTGCCGCGTCTGACGAAGCCGCATTATCTGTTGATGGTTCATCGCTTTCTTCATTCAAATCATCATCGGCACTTGGGATTCCTGAATTTTTAAAAGCTTCGGTCGCATCAACAACAATGTCATCTTGGCTCTTCTCAGCATTACCATCCTCAGTCTCTTGTTGATTATCAGTGAAAGTCTTAGCTTTCTCTGAGAACTTTGAAGAAGCGTCCTTGACGTTACCCTTTGCCTGGTCCATCTCGTCTTTTAAAACATCTTTAAAATCACTCATCGCGTCATTTGCGTAAAACGCATAATCAACTGCCCGATCTCGCAATTCGTCTGATTTTTCACGCAAATTTTTCTTCATACGATTCTTTTTATCTTCATCTAATTTTTGATAGGCTGCATATAATCCAGCACCTAACAATCCGGCGAAAATTCCGCTTGCAAGTTTTTTACCCATATGAACAACCTCCTTATTTATTCTGTTGGATGATTCTTAGAGTGGCGATGGTTACGATACATATTCCAAGCAGATTTGCCAAACTTGCCAGCAATTCCAGCCGTGACACCCTTTTTACCGGTTTCTTTAACTTTTCCAGTCAGATTCTGAGTGGCCTTGTTAAGACTTGAAACGCTCTCACCTAAATCTGCAGCTGCTTGAAAAACAGGGGTTACAATATTTAATTTGTCGTTTACGTCTTTGACCAGACTATTGGATGTGGCCATGATTTTATCCGTCTGTTTGGTAATCACATCGACGTTGCTGGTCATGGAACGGATCGACGAATTCACTTCAGACATGGTTTTGCTGACCTTCATTAAGAACAAACCGATAAATAGTACGAGTAATAAAAACGCAATTGCGGCGATCAATCCCGCGATCTGTCCAACTGTCATCAAGATTCCTCCTTGTGCAACAATTTACTTAAGAATAGCATTACCATCAGGGTTTGACAATGAAATTGTTTTTCATGACACCTGTTTCAATTAACGGATTGATTTGCTAATATGTACTTATATCAAAGAATTGAGGAACCAAAATGTTAAAAATAGTTAGTCCGATCATTTTATCAATTAATTGGAAACATTACGTCAACTTATTCGATTGGCAACAACTTCTCGTCCAAGTGAGCGAAAAAATTGGCGTCGTTTTATTATTAACACTTCTGATGTTAATTTGTCGCCGGCTTGGCAAAACAATCATTAACCATTTCTTTAAACGTTACCGGGAAAAATATCAGAATACAGTGACTGAAAAACGGATCAAAACATTTCACACTCTCACGATGAATATTTTGGTCTATTGCTTATGGTTCTTTTGGATCTACTCAGTCTTATCCGCTATCGGGGTTCCCGTGGGTACATTGATTGCGAGTGCCGGTGTCTTTAGCTTGGCAATTGGTCTTGGTGCTCAGGGCTTTGTGACCGACATTGTCAGCGGGTTCTTCATCCTGCTTGAAAAGCAAATTGAAGTTGGGGAATATGTCCAGATTAACGCTATCCGAGGAACAATCAGCTCAGTTGGTCTGCGTACCACTCAAATTGTTGCCGACGATGGGACCCTCACGTTCATTCCTAATCGAACCATCACGACAATCTCCAACATGTCTCGCAATAACATGACCGCAATGATTCAAGTGGCAATTCTCCCGGAAACCCCTATTGATAAAGTGATTCAGATTATCAATCAAATTAACGCTAAAGAGATTAAGAACTATCCAGATATTATTGGCCAACCGAAAGTGATTGGAACAGTCAATTTACCCAATGGAAAATTAGTTGTGCAAGTTAATATCACAACGAAAAACGGCGCCCAATATCAAATATCCCACGACTTCTTAGCAAAGTACCTTTCAGAGTTAAACAAAAATGGAATAACGCTTCCTAGCAGTCCGGTAGTGATGCCGGGAAACTCGCCCAAGTAAAATTGGTGGAAACATCACCGTACGCTTGCTAATTTGAAAAGAGAGACTCAGCCTAACGCTGGATCTAGCTGCTCAGTAATATAAGAGCTGAACTTTCTGGTATTGATGACACTCATCAATGCCTTTTTTAGTCAAAACAAGTTAGAATGTCACCATCCCAGTTGCCTGATTTAAGTGTTTAATCAAAAATCAAAGTGAGGTATTGGGCTGTTCCAAATTAATCATCTTCGAATAATCCATTAAAAGGACTTATCCCAAAAGATAAAGAGGGGCTGAGACATTAGTCGGCAAAGGTTTTAAAACATGAAGCACGGTTCATCAGAATTAAATTGATTCATATCTCAATACAAAAAAACATCACCTTTCAGTGATGCAGATGAATCTCTGTCAATTTTGTTAATAACGTTAGAATGGCTAACCATAATGACCGGCGATATCTTGATTTTCAAATGCCGGTCGAAACGGTCGCTTGTAGGCTGCTTCGTATGCGGTCATTTTTTGCTGTTCGTCAATACGTCGCATTTTGTCGGCAACCTCCCGCGGCGTGCCCGACTGCTGATCGGGAAAGATGGGCGGTAATATATGAAATGTAAAATCAATTCCGTGAGGATCATTTTTCGTCGGAGCGTCAACCATTGAGACAAAGCAGGACACAATGGGAACGTTGAGTTTAACTGCATAGTAGTATGCCCCACGCTCAGCTGGTCGCGGTTTGCGATAATTAAACCACATCTCCCGCTCTGGATATATTAAGATTGACTGCTGATGCGAAAGGGCCTGCTTTAGAAGGCTGATGAATTCGTGACCCATGTACTCAATGCTGTCACTAATTGGGATAGTGTCCGCATAGGTCATCAAGAAGCCCAACATCCCGCTCATCTTTAGATTGGTAAGCTCGACGACAATTGCCAGATCAGGCTGCTTTAACGCAGAACGGACCAGCAGGCTATCAATGGGGCTAAAATGATTGCAGGTAATAATTGCCGGCCAACTGATATTGGTAAGATTTTCAGCCCCTCTCACCTTCATATCAGCCGCCGCCATATTTGCTGCCACGTTCATCATCGATCGTGCCTCAGCTCCTCGCCACTGGTATCGGTGGGTTTGGCGCAACGCAAGATAAGTCTTGAGAACCTCGTGCTGCTGATCAAGATTTAGAACAGGATCATGAATTTCCACTTTATCATTGAAATGGCCGCGGTTGGCATTGGCTTCAATATTGGCAATCACCTTATCGCGATCACCAAGTTTTACTGGTGTAAAAGTCATAGCGCAATTTTTACTCCTTGTTTTGAAATCGCCGCAAATGTCACCGGCGTCTTGATAATATTAACTGCCAACGCAATTAAATCTCGTTGATTTTTCTGATCACGTTCGGTTTGCTCAGGCGTCATCTGGGTAAGGTCATGTTTAAGTTCTGAATAAAAGCTGGTCTGCTTGGCATAATGCCAGAAATAATCTTGCCGGGGTACATCGGCATATCGCCATGGTTTAGCAAATAAATTATAATGAATCAGTCGTGGCTTGACCGTTTGTGGGGTCGTGATCTGAACATTCCACGAAGAATCAAGATAGCAAATTCGTTTTCTGGCAATGGCGTTCATATAATCCTGGTCTGGAGCCAAACTCTTAAAATAATAGCGATTAAGAAGATTAAGAAAATGATCAGCGAAGTGACACTCTCGCATTTCCTTCAAGTTCATCAGTAGGACCCCCGAGTTAACGTATTTCTGGGAATCAATGCCGACCGCCTGATTGGCATAATCAATTGTTTCTGGAGTATGACCGATGAAATAGTCCGGAACCGCGCCAATTAAATTAGATCGTAACGAGATGTCGTACAACTTTGCGACGTCATCCAGAATTACCGTGTCGGCGTCTAAATAGAGCGCCTTATCCAAATCTGGAAACAATTCAGCGATAAATAGTCGGAAATAAATCGTAAATGTAAAATAGTCGCTGCGCAATTTATTACCATGATCATCAATTGCGCGTTTTAACTGGGCATTAATTGTCACAAAGCTGATTGCCACGTTGGCTTGCTGGTAGGTTTTTAACAATTCTTGATTTGCTGTATTCAAATTATCACAGAGAATAATAAGGTGATACTGACGGGATGGATCGGTGTGGGCTGTCAATGACTTTATCGCCACAGCCAAATACGCCGCGTAGTTATCATCGACCGCAAAGAACACTGGAATTTCTGATGATGACATTTATTTTCCCCCTCTAATTTACTCTGATGAATCCGACCGCCGCTGATATTTCGCATACTGAACGTTGCTTTGACGGCTGCGAACAATCATCGCATGACGAACTTCATCGTGTAATTTTTCCTGGCGGACTTTTCTGGGCAGTGCCGAATCAGGATAAAACGGACCGTCGAAGTAGATAATCATTCGTGGTTTGGTAAATCCCCTTCGCTGCTGATAAGTTGCCGTCATGGCATAACTGGCCACGTTGGCTGACACCGGATAGTGAAACGCCCCGTTTGGAAACGGCCGAATCCCTGTGTAGTAAGGCCAAACGTGAGCCTCCGGATAAACGAAGATACGCTGGTGCTGCTTGAGGCGAACCGTCATCGCCCGTTGGAATTGCATCATCTGTGACAATTTAGCCGGCAAAATCAACGCCCCGCCCATCGTCAGCATTTTTCCAACGATTGGAATTCCTAAGTTAGCAGCTTCAGCGATGGTGTATGCCCGGCGAGGAAGGGCCGCCAACATTGGGATAAAGACGTCACCCAGCGGTTGAGTGTGGTTTGCAAAAACGAACGCCCCCTGTTTCCCTTGAGTGCGCAGACAACGTTTGTTTTGAAAGGTCACGTGTAAAAACAAACGACAATAGATCGTCGCAAAGCCAACGCACAACCCGGACACAATCGTTGAAGATAGTCGATAAACCCAATTCGTATGTAACCAAATAAATCCCGGTGGAATTGAAGCTTCTTGATGCTTAGTAAAAACGACATCATCATCCCAATTCCGGTAATAATACGTTTTCCCTGGGCGCCCCATTCAATCATCCCCACTTCGAAAAATGAATCCCATACAGAACCCATTTTAATTGATAAGTCATTCACATGCCAATAATGGGTTCATTTTAGCATAGCTGTACTCAAAATACCGACATTTTCGTGAAATTGTTGTGTAATTGGAAACAGCTATGCTAGGATACTTAAGTTAACTCCTTTATTAAATTAATCATTCGAGGCCGTTGGTCATGCAAAAACATCACTCAACAAAATTTAATTTTAAATCATTTATCCAACTTATCAACCAAATTCATCCCCGCTATTGGCAGCTCATTTGCGGGTTCTTGCTTGGCGTCCTAGCAACTGGCATGCAGTTAGCAGTGCCGATGTTGGCCAAAACAATTATCAATTCAATTGGCCATGCCATCAATCATGGCTTGGTGATCGGCGTTACCGGGTTGTTCATTGCCAGCACAATAATCGGCGCCGTTTCCGGCAGTATTCTTGGGTTCTTTGGTGAAGACGTCGTATACAAGCTCCGGGCCCGGCTTTGGCAAAAAATTTTGAATCTGCCAGTTGCCTATTTTGATCAAACCAAGTCTGGTGAATTAACGTCCCGATTGGTCAATGACTCCACCCAGGTTAAGGAGCTGCTGGCTAATTCCGTGCCACGTACTGCCACGTCGACAATTCAATTGGTTGGCGCCTTGATCCTGATGCTGATCATGGACTGGCGGATGACGTTAATTATGTTTATCGCCGTTCCGCTGGTTCTTGTCGGCCTCTTGCCAATCATCCGCGCGTCTCACAAGATTGCCCGGGCGCGCCAGGATGCCTTGGCAGACTTAAACGGAAAAGCTGGTGAAATGTTAAGCGAGATCCGGCTTGTCAAATCATCCACTGCCGAGCCCTTTGAACAAAAGGCCGGCAACAGCCAAATGGCCAGACTCTATCACATCGGGTTACGTGAAGCAATTTATGATTCAATTGCCGGCCCGGTTATGGGAATGATCATGATGGCAATGGTGATCGGCGTATTAGCTTACGGAGCAATTCGGGTTCGTCAAGGCGCTATTGATATTGGTACATTATTTTCATTTCTGATGTATCTGGTCCAGCTCATTGGGCCTTTCACGGTTCTTGGCCAATTTATGACTGACGTGGCTAAGGCCAGCGGGTCGACAACCCGGATCCAGTCACTGCTTCGTGTTGTCGAAGAAGACCCGCATGTTGGTCTTACCACAAACATTTCCGGTAAGACTCTCAGAATGAATGCGGTTAGTTTTTCATACCAGCCAAACAAACCAATCCTTCACGATGTGTCATTTGAAGCCGCACCGAACTCGGTAATTGCATTTGCCGGGCCGTCTGGGGGCGGAAAATCAACCATCTTTAGCCTTCTTGAGCGCTTTTATGAACCAGACAGTGGATCAATCACAATCGGTGAAACCCCCGTTAACTCGCTCAAGCTTGCCGACTGGCGCAGCCAAATTGGCTTAGTCGGCCAGGACGCCGCCATTATGTCGGGGACGATTCGCTATAATCTAACCTATGGCCTTCCTGGTTCATTTTCCGATGACCAATTGTGGACCGTTCTCAAGATGGCTTATGCCACTGACTTCATAAAAGCCATGCCCCAACAACTCGATACCGAAGTCGGCGAACGCGGAATCAAAGTTTCCGGTGGTCAGCGGCAGCGCATCGCCATTGCCCGGGCATTTCTCAGGGATCCCAAAATTCTCATGCTGGATGAAGCCACCGCTAGTTTGGATTCCGAATCAGAAATGATGGTCCAACACGCCCTTGATAAGTTGATGGTCAACCGAACAACCTTGGTGATTGCTCACCGACTCAGTACGATTACCGATGCCAACGAAATTTACTTCATTGAGGACGGCCAAGTGAGCGGGCATGGCACTCACCAGCAATTGGTCGCCACCCATCCCTTATACCGGGAATACGTTCAAAATCAATTTTCCACCGATAAAAAGCCATTACAACTTCAAACATAAAAGGCAACCAGATTAACGTTTTCCAATTTCGGAATTGTTAATCGAATTGCCTTTTTGATTTATTGATTCAATTTACCAGCCGATGACGAATTTGCCGGAATAGAAGCCTCGTCATTCAATTCTTCGACAACGTTCTGGTATTCCGCCAAAATATCATCATAAATGTGTAGGTGGAGTTTTGCGTGCATCTCATCAACATCCCAGGGTTTGACGGACACGGTATGAATAATCGGCCAAAACGACCAGCGGGTGGAGAAATGTTGAAACACCGTGTCAATTTGCACATCCTGCTGCTCATTATAGCGTTCAGAGGCTAACCGCTTATGGTGCGCCAGCTTATTAATCGCTGACTGGTCAGGCATAATCATTGGTCGTCGGCGGCAATAGTCACGGCAGCGTTTAAATAATCCGTCAGTCCGAATCGCCTTCAGATTAAGCAACAGCACTCCTGAATTTACGTAGTCAAAGAGCTGCCATTCGTGGTGGAAGAACCACCGACCGTAATGGTCAAGCACACCCACAAATTCGGTATTTTCCAATGACTGATGGTAAAACGATTCAAACGACTGCCGACAAACGACATCGGCATCCAGATAAAGAATCCGGTCAGAAAATTCCGGAATTAAGTCACTGTACAGCCGTAACATGCTATATGGTGTAAACAAAGTGTTGATATTCGCACTTGGTGGGTCGGCGTTAAATAGCGCAGTCATGTCAATTTTAGTCACTGAGTGGGCCGAATTCTTGCGTTTGGCAATTTGATCCAACACTGTGACATGCTTATCAGTTAGCGCGGAAAACTGCCGATGCCGATTCTGCAACGTACCGGTTAAAATAAAGATTCGCAATGGTTCTTGAGCATGCTTAGTGAGTGATAAGATTGATATAATCAACCCATCAAGCATGCGGTCGTCCCCACAATATAGAATATCCACACCGTTTCATCCTTCCCCCAAACAATCATTTCATTGAAAAGTGTGACATATTTGATCATAAATGGCAACCAGACATAACAGAAAATGAGGCGCTAAAAACAAGAAAAGGGGGGCAAAGGCAATTTGATCCCAGAATCCAAATAAAAACAATGCATTCTAGTTTTGAATGACATTGTTTTTTGACATAGATAGCGGATATCAGCTATTTATCACAAGTTTTATCAATATAAGAATAGAGGACGAATTTGCATTTCTAAATGCTTTTCCAACGAGCGTCTTCGCCTCTGGCTTTATTAAATCTTAAGACCGGTTAACTTTCCCATTGCTAACCAACTATTCATTTTGTGGAAAGTCCTGATGAACACTTGATTTACGAACTACTCACGCTAGTCTTGTGATCGGTCTTTTTATTGGCCTGCATGTACACAGGTAAAGCAATGTAATGCTTTGAAAAATTATGGGCAAGGTAATTAAGTTCCTTGAAAATTTCCCGCCGCGTAATAATTCCCTTAAATTCATTATTACCATCAACATAAGGCAGAAAGTTTTCATCTTCCAAATAACGAAGAATAGCCTCTAAATTATCCCGCTCGTAAATTGTCGGCACTTCTTTTTGCATGACCTCTTTGACTTTCATTGTCTCTAGTGGTCGGGTTGTAATACCGGTGTCTTGCAGCATTTGTTCCGCAATCATCGACAAAGATACCAATCCCTTAAAATGATTATGATTATCCAGAACTGGAATCTTGGCATATTTAATTTTTGTGAGTACGAGGAAAACGTGTTGAAGATTATTATCTTCGTTAACCGTTGCAACTAAATCTGCAGGGATCAGAATATCCCGCTTACTTTCCCTCATTACAGTTTCGATTGGCTTATCAATCATTGATGAACAAGGTCTCCTTTTTATTTAGTGAACGTGAAATGTAAGTCCTTAACAGGGGTTAATTGACGGTCATAATACTGGACATCATACTGATTCTGATCCGCAGATAAAACTGCGTAAGTCCCGCCAATTGATGCATATTTACCCCGTGGATATGAAATGCTGCCGGGATTCAGTAATAAGATCCCATCATCTTGGGTGACACCAAGTTGATGCGTGTGACCAAACAATGCAATGGTGGCTTGCTTGCTCCTTGCAAATAACTCTAAGGTAAGTAATCCGCCATTCACATTTTGGAGATGTCCGTGGGTAAGTAAAACCACCTCATCCCCAATCGTCACAGTTTCATCAGTTGCAAAAGAACTCGCATCCATATTGCCAACAACAATATGGAGTTTTGCAACTAATGGATCATCTGCCTGAAACTCGGAATCCCCACAATGGAAAATTCCATCAACCTTTCCGGCATACCGATCCACGATCTTTTCAATAATCTGACGATCACCATGATTATCACTGACAACGACAATTTTCATTGATCCCACAACCCTTGTAGTTTGTTAATCATGTTTCGAATGGCCCGGCCACGATGACTGATCATATTCTTATCATGAGTTGTCATCTCAGCCATGGTCTGTTGCTTTTCCGGAACATAGAAGAGCGGATCATAGCCGAAGTCGTTATCACCACGAGGAGCGCTCAGAATCTGCCCGTTCACTCGTCCAGCGGCTTCAACTTTGTCGCCTTCTGGAGTTAAATATATCAGAACTGATTCAAAATAGGCATCCCGATTGGATTTATTTTGCATTTCTTTAAGAAGTTTAGCGTTATTAGCTGCGTCATCATGATCGCCAGCATAGCGAGCTGAATGAACACCCGGGTCGCCATTCAATGATTTGACAACCAAGCCAGAATCATCGGCAATCACCGCTTGGCCAGTGTACTTCATAATTGCCTGAGCTTTGAGCGTTGCGTTTTCAGCAAATGTGGTGCCGGTTTCTTCAACGTCTGGTGCGTCTGGAAAATGCTTGAGTGATTTGACAATAATTCCCGTGTCCTTGAAAGCATCTTCAAATTCGATAATTTTGTGATCGTTCTTGGAAACAATCACAATTTGATCTGGTTGTTTCAAGTTATGAGCATCCCTTTCAGATATCTAAGTGATCAGCAACAACTTTTTTATTTAATAAATTTTCAGCAATCTTTGCAAATTCAGCTGGATTACCGGTAGTATGAAACTGGTTAGCGATGTTAGCAGCACCAGCCGATAGTTGTTGGTGCTTGTTCAAATACTCTGCGACTTTTTGAGCAGTGGCTATCCCTGGATCCACCAGTGACACCTGCTGGCCAACGACGTTTTGAATTTCTTGACTCAAAACTGGAAAATGGGTACATCCCATGACCAGTGTGTCAATCGGCAAATCACTAAAATAGGCTAACCGATTGTTAACGGCGACCTGAGCAGCTTGCGTTCCAGCCAGCCCTTGCTCAACCATCGTCACAAATTCAGGACAACCCAAAGCGTAAACGTGACTTTCCGGATTTAAATTTGTGATAATTCGTTGATAGTCTCCTGATCGAACGGTCCCATTTGTCGCAATCACACCAATCTGACCAGTAGCTGAAGTTTTAACAGCCGATTCACTCCCCGGGGCAATGACGCCAATCACAGGGATTGGTAAAATCTGCTGAAGATATTCCAGCGAAGCGGCGGTTGATGTATTGCAAGCAATGACAAATAATTTAACGTTTTGGGTCAACATATAGTCAGCAATCCGTTTTGTTAATGCTTTGACCGTTGCTGAACTTTTTTGCCCATACGGTAAATTGGCTTGATCGCCAACAAAGATGTACGATTCATTTGGAAGTATTTTGACAATTTGGCGGAGGACAGTTAAACCACCAACCCCCGAATCCATCACGCCAATTGGGCGATTATCCACCTGAATTCCTTCTTCCTTTATTGCTAATATCATTATCTTGCAAGCAATTAAGATATTCAACTAACAAAACAGACTTAGTAAATATATTGTATAATAACTTTATTACATTTTGCATTGATGGAGATTAAAAAATGGATAACGAAGCATATAACACATTGATTAACAGCAACAGTGGCACAGATATCCTTGGTCAAGAACTCATTCGTGATGATCTATTACCCAGCATTTTAGGTAATGATTCACACGAGATTTCTTACTGGGCGGGTAAGCGATTATCTCGAACTCACCGACTCCCAACTTATGAAGATTTGGAAACCTTCTTTAGCCAGTTCAAATTTGGTGATCTCAAATTACTGAAGCGGACCAACAGCCAGATCAACTGGCAATTAAGCGGCGAAATCGTCGCCAATCGCCTATCACTTTTTGAAGATCCTGATTTCTTTTTAGAATCCGGCTTCATTGCTCAAAGCTGCCAGTACATTCTTGATCAGCAAGCGGAATCTGAAGTCGAGAAGATCAACGCTTCCAAGGGAATTGTGTTGATCACCACTTATTTAAGCAAGGACAAGCCCAACGATGGCCAAGAGGCATCAGAAATTTTCAAAATTGTTGAGAACTCTGATGATTCTATTGCTGAACCAAAAACTAAATAACTGTTTGCAATTTAAAAAGCGCTGTGAAGGCCTCTGAGGTCTTTCGCAACGCTTTTTTAGACATTAGTCAGTATATTGAGCCAATACCTTCTTAAGTTGTTCCTTTGGATGATAGCCAACGATTGTATCAACGACTTGGCCATCCTTTTTAACAAGCAGAGTTGGAATACTCATGATGCCAAATTTTGAGGCGGTATTCGGATTCTTGTCGACGTCCATTTTATTAAAGGTTACGTCAGCCATTTCATCTGCTAATTCTTCAACAACTGGTGATTGCATCCGACAAGGACCACACCAAGTTGCCCAGAAGTCTGTCAAAGTAACGCCTTTGGCAGTATCTTGCTCAAAAGTTTGATCTGTTGTTTCTTTAACCATTTCAAACACTCCCATCTTCTAATAAACTAATACTACCAATTATTTGAAAAAAAGCAAATAAGTTGCACACAATTTATTATTAAAATTTCACGATGGTGGATCCATCGCCACCCGCGTTGGGGGCAGAATAACCAAAGCTCTTTACCCGTTTATTGCGCTTTAAATAGTCTGTAACGCCTTTTCGAAGTGCCCCGGTACCTTTACCATGAATAATCGTAACAGACGGGTAACCGGCTAATAAGGCCGAATCAATGTATCGATCCAGCTCGTACATCGCTTCTTCATATCGATGACCCCGCAAATCGAGGGTTGGTGACATCCCGGTTGAACGAGTTCTGGAAACATGCGTTTGAAATTTTTGGTTTGATTTCTTCTCTTTACCAACTTTTTCAAGGTCAGCTTCATTGATTTTCATCTTGAGAATTCCAATTTGCACATCCCAGGTACCATTTTTTTCTTTTCCAATCAGGGAACCCTGTTGGCCGTATGATTTGACCAACACGTCGTCACCAGGATGAAAATCATGCTTAGCTTTTTCTTTGGTGAGCACCTTATTTTTCTTTAAATTAGGAGCTACTTCCAGCTTGTTGAGGGCACCCTTTGCATCGATTAATTCATTTTCTTTAACTGCGACTTTGCCGACCTGTTTTTGCTTTTGGTGAAGGTCGGCAATAATTTTATCAGCTTTCTTTTTAGCCTCTTCGACCACCTGATTCGCTCGCTCTTGGGCTTGCTCGGTTAAACGGTCTTTTTGGCTTTGATATTTATTAAATTGATCAGTCAATTCATGATGAAGTTTCGTTGATTCACTCAGCTGGCGCTGCAATTGATCTGCTTCATCATGAGCCCGTTTGGTTTGGGCCGTCAATTCCTCAATCATGTTATTGATATCTTGATTTTTCGAATCGGTGAATGCCCGGGCATTGTCAATAATTTGTTTGGGGAACCCAAGCTTTCTGGCAATATTCAATGCATTACTTTGACCGGGAATACCCATCAAGAATCGATAAGTTGGCCGTAAGGTATCGACATCGAACTCCATCGAAGCATTGATGACTCCTGGTCGATTATATGCAAATGCCTTTAGTTCAGGATAGTGGGTCGTGGCAATTAATTCGCACCCAGTAGCATGAATTGCATCGATAATCGCCATTGCGAGCGCAGCCCCTTCTTTAGGGTCGGTCCCAGCACCCAATTCATCCAGTAACACTAAACTCTTTTTGGAAATGTGATGCAATATCGAAATGATATTATCCATGTGGGACGAGAAAGTACTCAAATTGGCTTCAATTGACTGCTCATCACCAATATCGGCAAAGACTTCATCAAACACGCCGATTTGGCTGTCTTCGTTTGCGGTAATAAACAGCCCCGATTGCCCCATCAACTGGAGAATGCCAACCGTTTTAATTGTAATCGTTTTACCACCCGTGTTTGGGCCGGTCACGATGATTGTTTGATACTGATCACCAATCGCGATATCGTTAGCCACTACCCGGTCCTTATCAATTAACGGGTGCCTGGCTTGTCTCAAATTAACAACATTTTTGGAAGAAATCAGTGGTAGCACACTACCAGTCTGATGAGCATACTTCGCTTTGGCATTGACGAAGTCGAGCTGACCAACCAAGTTCATATTTTGCATCAATTCATTTCGATATGGTCGAATGAGATTGGTTAATTCAGCCAATATTTTCCGAACCTCGGCTTTTTCAGCAAGCTGATCCCTTCGAAGTTGGTTATTCATTTCAACCACGTTGCTGGGCTCAACGTAGAGCGTTTGCCCAGAAGCACTTTGATCGTGGACAATCCCACCAAACCGTTGCTTGTATTCTGCCTTGATTGGCAGGACAAATCGGTCATCACGAACGGTAATAATCGGTTCGCTGAGATATTTAGAATCCGATCCCTTAATAAATTTGCCCATCCTGGCCCGGATATCAGTCTGAGTGCGACCAATGGACTTTCGAATTGACCGCAACTCTGAAGAAGCGGAATCTAAGACCCGGCCATCATCATCGATCGAGGAAATCATTCGTTTGGTAATTTCCGGCATCAAAGTCAATTGATCGACAGTTTTTGTCACTGTTCGCAAATGAACTGCCTCTTCTGCCAAATCATTGAAGAATGAATGAACCACCTGAACGGCTCTCAATAATTTAGTAATGTGGGCCAGCTCAGTCCCGCCTAATGAGGCGTCTTCAATGCGGAGTCGCTTCATGTACGGAGAAATTTCCGTTAATTTTGGAATTGGAATTTCGCCCTTCAACCGGACAATATCAGCCCCATCAGCCGTTTCGTTGAGCCGATCAGTGACCACATCAAAATCTGGGCTGGGTCGTAAATTCCCCAAAATCTCATTGCCCCGATCCGTTGTTAAATAAGCAGCCAGCTGCTGTTTAATTTTGTCATATTCGAGTGTTTCTAATACTTTTTCGTTCATACGTTCACCTCACTGGAATTCTCATCCCAAATCTGCATCATCTTGTCGGACAGAATTGGGGTCTTGGTCACAATCCATTGAGAAATCGCCGATTGATCATATTGCTGATGAATTGCCTGACTGGGCAAGATCAAC
This sequence comes from Lentilactobacillus rapi DSM 19907 = JCM 15042, assembly GCF_001436255.1. Taxonomy (GTDB): domain Bacteria; phylum Bacillota; class Bacilli; order Lactobacillales; family Lactobacillaceae; genus Lentilactobacillus; species Lentilactobacillus rapi. The sequence goes on from NZ_AZEI01000076.1 coordinate 340,110, forward strand.
AAGAAACTCAATATAATAAAAACCAATAAATAATGTGAAATAAGATTCACCCCGCCGCCAAGTAATGAATTCACCTGACTAATAAGGGGCAGTTTGGTAACAGGTCTGATCATATTTCGGATCATCCTGACGAGCCTGGTAATGATCACAAATACGACTATAAATACGATCCACTTAATGATTGTTCCCATCGAGGTGTTTTCCGAATGATTGTTCAAAATCCCAGCCAAAAAATCACTCACCGGTGTGGTAAAAATAATGGCTCCAATCGTTGCAGCAAAAAAACCGACCAGATTGAATAGTTCCACTACCAGCCCCCGGTGAATACCTCTTAGAAAGCCAATGATTAAAATGAAAAGAATGCCAATATCAAAAATCATCGTCATCAACCTCTCGTATTCGACTAATCATTTTTGTGAGTTGAGTGCCCTTGCTGAAGATGTTTCTCTTCAAGTTCAAATTGCTTAGAAATTGCATTGAAAGCAATCAAAATTGCCCGCTCTTCTTCTGTGGAAGTTGGCATTGCTTCATGCAATTGATTCAATTGTTCGTTGAGTAAATCAGTTACCGCCTGCATGTGTTCAACGGTTCCATTACCCACCAATACATAGTCTTTACCAGCAATTGTTGCTTTAAATCGCCGTTTCTCCTTTTTTTCCATTCACTCACATCCTAAAAAAATCAATTAAAAAGGACTGAGACAAAACTGACGCTTTGTTCTCAATCCCTGCATCCATTTGATCAAATAACCGCCACTTTACTGGCCATCATCGTCTTGATCATCGCCATCTTTGCCTAAGAAGGTATTAAGGACTGATTCAATCATATCCCATTCCTTGTCGGTTTCGATTGCCTGAAGTTCACCGCCTTGAGGATCACTTGGGTCGTCGCCCTTTGGAAGCGCATATGCTTGGATTTCAACCTCATCATCATCGCTCTTGCCGGCTGGGTAAATCAGGATATAAGATCTGTCGAAGTCTTCTGACTTAAAAGTGAATAAAACGTCGTATAACGTTTCTTCACCATTGTCATCAACTAGTGTAATTTGTTGTTGTACTGGTTCATCTGCCATAATTTGCATACCTCGCTAAATTTTTGTTAGTTTTCCTTTTCGGTCTAGATAGTTTTGCAGGATCAATCCTGCTGCTAACTTATCGATAACCTTTTTTCGCTTTTTCCGAGAAATATCGGCTTCTTCAGTAAGCATCCGTTGAGCCTCAACAGTTGTCAATCTCTCATCTTCAAAGTCGACCGGTAGATCAAACTTCTTCTCCAAACGCTTACCATATTGTTCGGAAGCCTCAGCTCTAGGCCCCAGCGAATTATTCATGTTTTTGGGTAAGCCAACGACAAAGCCGTCAACTTCATATTGATCGACTAGTTCTGCCACCCGATCTAAACCAAATTGTTGATTCTCCTCATCAATTGGAATGATTTCCACCCCTTGAGAAGTCCAACCAAGAGCGTCACTAACTGCAACTCCCACGGTCTTTGAACCAACGTCTAATCCCATTAATCTCATTTTTCACCTTTTTTTGTTTCTGTTGGCTGATTGCTTGGATGGTTGTCCAAATAGAAACGAACTAGTTCTTCGATTATCTCATCGCGTTCATGCCTGCGAATCAAATTACGAGCGTCCAAATTACGTGGAATATAGGCAGGATCACCGGAAATCAAATACCCAACTATCTGATTGTAAGGATTGTATCCCTTCTCCTCCAATGCGGCATACACAGTCAATAATGTATCTCGAACGTCTTTAGGCTGATCCTCATTGAAATTAAAAAACATTGTTTTATCTAACGAACTCATACGATTCACCTCTATGACATACGGTCATTTGTACTAATTTTAACTGATTATCCGTAAAACTACAATCAAGAGAGGCAATGTAATCGACATGTAATCGCAGTGTAATAATTATTTGTTAGTTAACCAATCAACAGCAGCGTTCATTGCCTTATCCAACCCGGCCGGATCCTTACCGCCAGCTTGGGCCATGTTTGGTCGACCACCGCCACCACCTTTAATGTTACCGGCGATTGATTTAATCAAGTCACCGGCCTTAATACCAGCTTTTACCTTATCATCCGCCACTGCAACAATTAAATTAGCTTTCTGGCCACTGCCAGTTCCTAACACTAATACATCTGAAAGTTTCTTAGATCGCCAAGTATCGGCCAGTTGTCGCAGCTGATCCATTCCAGCGTCTTTAATGATACCGGTAATGATCGTCTTGTCACCAGCTTGTTTCTTGTCATTAAAGACATTTTGGGCTTGCTGACCAGCCAGCTTCGCCTCGAGGGACTGCTGTTTTTGCTGAAGCTCTTTGATTTCATCTTGAACTTGAGTTACTCGGGTTGGCACATCCTTGATTTGGTTAACCTTCAAAGAACTGGCAATTTGATTGAGCTCTTTATTACGATCATTCAGTAATTTAAAGGCATCTTTGGAAGTAACAGCTTCAATTCGACGAATTCCGGCTCCAACACCAGATTCCGAGACAATCTTAAACAAGCCGATGTCTCGCGTATTCTTAACGTGAGTACCACCGCAGAATTCGACTGAGAAGTCACCGATACTGACTACTCGAACCTTGTCACCATATTTTTCACTGAATAACGCAATCGCACCCATCTTCTTACCGGTCTTCGGATCAGTGACAACTGTGTCAACGTTCGTTTCGTTGAAAATTTGGCGATTCACCATGTTTTCAACTTTTTCCAAATCTTCGTCAGTCACCTGACCAAAGTGGTTGAAGTCAAATCTTAGATAGTTAGGCTCAACTAATGACCCGGCTTGTTGAGTATGGCCACCCAAAACATTTCGTAATGATTGATCGAGCAAATGAGTTGCGGTATGGTTCTTTTCAACTCGACTGTGGAACAATCGATCAACCACTAAGTGATACTTGTTGCCCTTAATTAATGGCTCTTGAGTTTTCAAAGTGTGCAGGTTCTGACCATTTGGCGCATGTTGAACGTCAACAACATCGGCAACCTTATCGCCTTCTTCATCAAGGACAACTCCTCGATCAGCAACTTGGCCACCCATTTCAGCATAAAATGGGGTTTTATCGAAAATGACTTCAACTGTCCCACCCTTTGACTGATTAACCAGCTTTTCATTTTCAATAATTTCTTCAATGCTGGCATGATCAACTTCGAGGGTATCATAGCCGACATATTCACTATGATCTTTAACTTCAAGCAATAGATCACGTTGAACACCCATGGATTTAGCCCCACTTCTCGCATCACGGGCCCGTTGCTTTTGCTTATCCATTTCAGCTTCAAATCCCTTATGGTCCACTGTTAGGCCAACCTCCCCAGCTTCTTCTTGAGTCAGTTCAACTGGGAATCCATAAGTGTCATACAGTTTAAATGCCGTCGGGCCATCAATCACGGTTTGACTATTCTGCTTGGCATCAGTAATCACCTGGTGCAATAACTTCATTCCATCAGCCAATGTTTCGTTAAACCGATCTTCCTCGGACCGGATGACTTTAGCAATATAATCTTTTTGCTTCAATACTTCTGGATAATAAGATTCAAGTGTTTGACCAACCACTGGAGCCAATTTGTACAAAAAGGCCTCATTGATTCCCAAACGCTGCCCATTCACGATTGCCCGTCGAATTAGTCTCCGGATTACATAGCCACGGCCAACGTTGGAAGGCAAAGCACCATCCCCAATGGCAACAGTAATTGCTCGAGCGTGATCAGCAATAATTCTGAAGGCGACATCATCATGTTTATTAGCGTTGTATTTCTTGCCGTCACTTAACTTTTCGGTTTCCCTGATCATTGGCAAAAATAAATCGGTTTCAAAGTTCGTCCGGGCGTGTTGAAAGATCGAAACCACCCGCTCGAGACCCATTCCAGTATCAATGTTCTTTCTCGGAAGAGGTTCATACGTATCTTGGGGCGTGTGGTTAAATTGTGAGAACACAATATTCCAAACTTCCAGCCAACGATCGTTTTCACCGCCAGGATAATTTTCGGGATCGTCAGCAGCCAAATTATCGAAATCAGCTCCACGGTCATAAAAAATTTCTGAATCAGGTCCTGAAGGTCCTTGACCAATATCCCAGAAATTATCCTCCATTTCAATGATGTGGTCGGGAGCAACACCCACTTCTTCCCAAAATTTCTTTGCATCTGTATCTTTGGGATAAACGGTCATATAAAGCTTCTCTTTATCCCAACCAAACCATTTTGGCGAAGTCAGCAATTCAAAAGCCCAAGTGATGGCTTCCTTTTTAAAATAGTCACCAACTGAAAAGTTTCCCAACATTTCAAATAATGTGTGATGCCGAGGCGTCTTTCCCACATTTTCAATATCGTTGGTTCGGATGCTTTTTTGAGAACTCGTCATCCGTGGATTCTTTGGAACCACCGAACCGTCGAAGTATTTTTTCATAGTAGCAACTCCGGAATTAATCCAGAGTAAAGTTGGATCCTCAACCGGAATCAAAGAGGCACTTGGTTCAATTGTATGGCCCTTTTCTTGAAAAAAGTCTAAAAACATTTGTCGGATTTGACCACTGCTTAAGTTTTTCATCATTAATTCTCCTTTGACAAAATAAAACACCGTTGCTAACAGAGACGCCGATTGACGCGGTACCACTCTGATTGCAACGATGTTTATCGTAACCACTTAATCTCTATAACGTAGAGTTGCGTTTTCATGTGAAAGTTAAGAGAGCACTGATTGGTTTAAATCGTTTTTTACATCAACCAAAACGTTTCTAAAAGATAAATCCAATCAGCATATTCTTAAACAACCAAATTATACTTGTTCGTTAAATTGCTGTCAATTATTTACCTGTACCTTGATGAGCTATTCTTTCGTTGCTTTCGTTGGGCACGAGCTTCTTCACGCTTTTTAACCCGACGGTCCATCTCATCTTTTCGGGCAATTGACATCTTGATTTGACGTTTATAACCAGGCTTGACTTTCTTCTTTTTCTTCTTAATCATGCCAATCATGGTTGGATCAAGCTTCTCGTGCTTCTTGCGATGAGTCTTTCGACGATGGCGATCGTATGTATCGACAATCTCGTGATTACTCAATGCTTTTGGCTTGAAATGAATCCCCATGTTCTCGAGTTCTTGAACGTCTTTTTCCTCATCCGGTGAATAGAGGGTAATCGACACTCCAGACATCCCATTCCGACCGGTTCGGCCAACTCGGTGAATGAAAAATTCAAGATCTTCAGTCGGGATATCATCGTTAATGACTTCAGAAACCCCTTCGATATCAATTCCTCGGGCCGCGAGATCGGTTGCAACCACAAATTGGAAGTCCAGGTTTTTAACCCGTCTCATAATTTGCTTTCGTTCGCGGGGTTTAACACCGCCGTGAATCATTGCAACTTTCAGGCCCTGTTTCTTCAAATAATCTGTCAATTCTTCCACTCGTTTTCGGGTGTTGGCAAAAATCAAAACCAAATAAGGTTCCCCAACAGTTAAGAGCCGGTAGATTAACTGATTCTTATCGTGGCCCTTAGTCGAGATTAACCAGTTATCAATCGTGGGACTAATAATTGAGGAAACCGGAATTTCTTCAATGACTGGATTTTGCATATATTTGCGGAGAAAAACATTGATCTTTTGTGGAATGGTGGCCGAAAAGACCATCATTTGGACATGTTTACCGAAGCTGGCAGCGATACTATCCACAACGTCTAAAAATCCCATATCAAGTGTCATATCAGCTTCGTCAATGACTAGTTGGGAAGCCGTATGAACGTCTAAGCCACCGTTTTTGATCAGATCCCAAATCCGACCTGGCGTTCCAATGACGAGTTGTGGTTGTTCCCGCTTCAACTTGGTTTCCTGCCGCAATTTATCGGTACCACCAACATAGGCTCCGGTGGAAATCGGTTGATCGCTGTGTTTAGCAATTTGTTTAGCCGCATCAATAATTTGGTAGGCTAATTCTCGACTTGGGGTGGTAATAACGGCTTGAACTTCGTGGACATCCGGATCAAGCTGATTAAAGATTGGCAGTAAAAAAGCGTGCGTCTTCCCACTACCGGTAGCGGATTGCCCCACAACATCCCTGCCTTGCATAATCTTTGGAATCAGTTTTTCCTGAACTGGTGTCGGCGTAGAAAAACCAATATCCTTCAGGGCAGCCAATATATAGGGTTTTAAATTAAATTCTGAAAAATTGCTCATATACTCTCCTACTTCTTGTAGTTAGAAACGACCTCATTTAAATCTTTGACGAATCCATCGATGTGCTTTTCGTCTTCAACCACGGCTCCACTCGCAAGTGGATGACCACCGCCGCCATACTTTTTAGCAAGTTCATTGATCGAAGGACCCTTCGAACGTAACCGAATCCGGAACCCCCCGTCTTTTTGCTGAACAAAGATTGCCCACGAAATCACATCTTTGATTTTCCCAGGTAATGGTACGACAGCTGATGTACTGTCATCGCCAAGTTTGAATGGCTCTAATACCTTATCTGAAAGGACCAGATAAGCTGCTCCACTATCGAGGATGGTTAAGTTGTCATAAACATAGGCAGACAAACGGGCCAATGGAATATCAATCTCATCCTCAATCTTATTGACCTCACTGGCTGAAAAATCATATTCAGTCAACTTAGACGCAACTGCTAAAGTGTGCGAGGAAGTTGATGGATACATAAACCGACCCGTATCACCCACAATCCCTGCGTATAATAATCGGGCACCTTCGGCAGGCATGGTCAACTCCGCACGATTAGCGGCAAAAAAGTCGTAAATCAATTCAGAGGTGCTGGAAGCTTCGGGCTCAACCCACATGATATCGCCAAATGCATCATCGTTTGGATGGTGATCAACCTTAATCATCAGCTTGCCTTTATTGAACCGATCGTCGTCAACCCGTGGCTGATTAGCTGTATCAACGACGATTACTAATGCATCTTTATACTGATCATCAGAAATCTCATCGGTTTTGCCAAGCCAAGCAAATCCATCGTACTGCTTACCAGCGCAAAGGATCGTTTTATCTGGGAAAGATGCCTTGAGAATTTGAGCCAATCCCATTTGAGAGCCGATCGCGTCAGGATCTGGTCGCTTGTGGCGATGAATGATGATGGTTTTATATTGTTTAATAGTCGTTAAAATTTGTTCTTTAATTGACATGTCATTACTCCAATTACTTTATTGTCGAACACTTAAGTATACACTAGAACGCCAATAATATAAACTAGGTCTTTTGAACATCGCCGTTATGGAATAAGTCCAATGCAATATTTTCGTACGTTAAATCATCCAGGTTAGTAATCGTGATCCCTAATAGCCGGACACCGGTAGAAATATCAGGCATATCCGTCAACAAGTCACTTGCAAGGGCAAAGTAATCAGCTGGGTCATTTTTGATGTAATCATCCAAAGTCACGCGTTTTGTGAAGGTTGAAAAATCCTTGTACCGAATTTTGAGGACCAACGTCTTACCATGTTTCTTTTTGTTGTCCATTGCTTGAACCACCATTTCAGCGATCCGTTGCAGTTGAGCGTCTACTTCTGAACTTGTCCTGATTTCCGGTCCGAAAGTCCGCTCTTTGCCAATTGACTTTCGAACTCGTTGATATTCAACTGGACGTTCATCAACGCCCCGGGCGCGTTCATACAAAACATACCCAAACTTGCCAAAATGTTTAATCAAATCCATTTGTGACCACTGCAATAGATCAGCGCCGTTTGCAATCTGCAAGGCTTGCATTTTGGGAACTGTCTTTTTACCCACCCCGCGGAACTTCTCAATCGGTAACTTGGTCAGAAATTCAATGGCGTCTTTTTGAGGGATCACGGTAATTCCAACCGGCTTTGCGTAATCGGAAGCTTCTTTCGCCAAAAATTTATTATACGACACCCCCACGGAGCAAGTCAGCTTTGTTTGTTGCCAGATTTCTGTTTGAATCATTCTGGCAACCTGAATTGGATCAGAAAGATGCCGCTTGTTGTGAGTAATGTCTAGATAAGCTTCATCAAGGGCAACTGACTCAACCGCATCGGTAAATTGATGAAAAATTTCATGAATTTGATCTGAAACCGACCGATACAGGCCAAAACCAGAAAATCGAAAAACAGCTTTCGGACACAGCTCCAAAGCTTTCTGGGCACTCATCGCTGAATGAACGCCAAATCGTCGGGCATTGTAATTAGCAGTTGAAACAACCCCACGGCCACCTGTCCTTCTTGGATCGCGAGCAACAATCAGCGGCTGGGTTTTCAAACTGGGATCTTCACGTTCTTCAATTGAGGCGTAGAAGGCATCCATATCAACATGTATGATCTTTCTACCGTTAACAGTCATGATTATCAACCTCTTAATCAAACGTACGTTCTCTATTATCGCAAAAAAAATGGTTGGCCAAAACATCACGTTCCGGTACCAACCCAAGTAATTGGAACTTACTTACTTTCTTTATTCTGATCAGCTGCAGAATCGCTTGCTTGGTCAGAAGCCGCAGACTTATCATCAGCTGCATCTGATGTAGGAGCCTCATCTGTTTTAGCAGAATTCGTCTTAGTATCAGTTGTAGCAGCCGGTGCAATACCCGGTTGCTTAATTTGAGCAACAGCGCTCAAATCAAAAACCAAGTAGATGCCATCACAATCCAAGGTAACGGTCTTTTCGGCTTCGTTGATTTCATCAACAACACCGTGTAAACGGCCAATTGTAACCACTGAATCACCAGGTTTAATCTTCGACAATTGTTCCCGACGCTTTTGTTGCTGCTTTCGTTGAGGACGAATCATCAAGAAATACATCAATGCAAATAAGGCAACGATCATTAAGATCGAGAGATAACTACTAGAAGAACCATTCAATATTTTTCACCCACACTTTCATAAGAATACTTTACCAAATAAGTTGTCAACCGTCTAGGTCTAAAAGTTTTTTGCGTTAGGTTTATTATACCCATACTGCTCAAATACTTCTGCCCGCAGATCCAGCAAATTATCATCCATAATAGCCTGCTGAACCCGTTTCATCAAGTGAATTAAGTAATACAAATTATGATAACTGCAAAGACGCAGACCAAACGTCTCATCTGCTTTGATCAAATGACGAATATATGCCCGCGTGTAGTTACGGCAGGTATAACAATCACACTGATCATCCAAGGGAGTGAAATCTCGGGCGAACTGGGCATTTTTGACGACCAAACGACCATGAGAAGTCATCACGGTCCCATTCCTGGCAATTCTCGTTGGCAACACACAATCAAACATGTCAATTCCACGAATGACCCCATCAATCAAGGAATCCGTCACGCCGACACCCATCAAATAACGAGGTTTATTTTCAGGTAACAATGGCGTTGTCGCTTCCAAAATTCGATTCATTTCCGTTTTGGATTCACCAACCGACAAGCCACCGATTGAATAACCCGGGAAATCCAAACTGACCAAGTCTTTGGCAGATTGTTGTCTGAGGTCTTCAAATCCAGCGCCTTGCACAATTCCAAAGAGGCCTTGGGTATCAGGATTACGGTGGGCTTTTAACCCCCGTTCGGCCCAACGACTCGTCCGCTCAACTGATTTCTTAACATAATCATAAGATTCAAAGAATGGCGGACACTCATCTAGGCTCATCATAATGTCTGGACCCAAATCATTCTCAATTTGAATGGCTTTTTCTGGCGAAAGAAACATCCTGGAACCATTTAACTCATTTTTGAATGTGACGCCTTGTTCGGTAATATCCCGATTTTTAGCAAGTGAAAACACTTGAAAGCCACCCGAATCAGTTAAGAGCCCTTTATGCCAATTCATAAACTTGTGTAGGCCACCAGCTTCTTTAACAATGTCTTCACCAGGTCGTAACCACAAATGATACGTATTGGCCAAAACAATGGTTGCCCCCATTTTATCCAGCTCCTCAGGGGCCAATGTTTTAACTGTTGCCTGAGTTCCTACCGGCATAAAGATTGGGGTCCTAAACGTCCCGTGGGGCGTGGTGATTTCACCAAGCCGGGCGCCAGTGTGTTTTTCCTTTTTAATCAAGCGATAAGTTATCGCTGGTTGCATGTAAAGTCCTCCTTGCAAGAGCTAATCAGCCGTTAATGAATGTACATTGCATCCCCAAAACTAAAGAAACGGTACTTTTCTTGGATGGCATGCTCATATGCATTTAAAATGTTTTCCCTGCCAGTAAATGACGCAACCAGCATAACAAGCGTTGATTTAGGCAAATGAAAATTGGTGATAAATGAGTCCACCACTTGCCATTGATAGCCAGGCTTGATGAAAATATCTGTCCACCCTGAATCCGGCCGAATTTCACCGTTGAATTTAGTCCCAACAGTCTCTAACGTCCGGATAGAAGTTGTCCCAGTCGCAACGATTTTGCCACCATTGTGACGCACATCATTCAAAGTATCGGCTGCTTCTTGAGATAAGCGATAGAATTCGCTGTGCATCTTGTGATCTTCGATATTTTCCTCGTCAACGGGCCGGAATGTTCCTAGTCCCACGTGAAGGGTTAAATATACCAGATGGACGCCCTTGTCAGCAACCTTCTGGAGTAATTCCTTTGTCCAGTGTAAGCCAGCTGTCGGAGCGGCCGCAGAGCCCATTTCCTTGGCGTAAACCGTTTGGTAGCGATTTGGGTCATCCAACTTCTCTTTAATGTATGGTGGCAATGGGGTCTCACCTAATTTTTCAAGAATTTCAATAAAAATGCCCTCGTACTTGAATTCAATTTCTCGCCCACCATGATCCAATTCTTTAGTTACAACGGCCTTTAATTGGCCTTCACCAAAGTCGATCACAGTTCCAACCTTAGCCCGCTTAGCAGGTTTCATTAACGTTTCCCAGCGGTCTGCCTCAATATTATGCAGCAAAAGGATTTCCATATTAGCCCCAGTATCTGCTTTGACACCGTAGATTCGCGCAGGCATCACCTTGGAATCGTTCATCACTAACGCGTCTCCAGGATTTAAATAATCAATAATGTTGTAGAAATGCCGGTCCTGCATCTCACCAGTGTCTTTATTCAAAACCAGTAATCGAGACTCATCGCGATCTTTAATCGGTGTTTGCGCAATCAATTCATGAGGTAGATCATAATCAAAGTCTTCAAGTGTGTAATTTGTTTTCATAATTAGTTCCCTTCGTGCTTATTCGGCATTGGGTAATTCAAATGATCGTAACCTTTTGGTGTAACCATTCTTCCCCTGGCTGTCCGTTTAATCAATCCAATTTGAAGAAGGTATGGTTCATACATTTCTGCAATTGTATCGGTTTCTTCGCCGATATTTGCCGCCAATGTATTTAAGCCAACCGGTCCACCATCATAATATTTAATCATCGTTTTCAATAGCTTAATATCTGTGTCATCCAAGCCCAAATCATCAACTTTAAGCTTGTCGAGCGCATAACGAACAATCTCCAGATCAATGTGATCCCGATCGGAAACTTGAGCGAAATCCCGGACCCGTTTTAAGAGTCGGTTTGCAACTCGAGGCGTCCCCCTGGATCTTAATGCAATCTCATGGGCACCAGATTCAAGGATCGGGATCTGGAAAATGTCAGCCGTTCGCTTAACAATATCTTCAAGATCAGCAACCCGGTAATAGTTCATGTGTTCAACAATGCCAAACCGGTCCCGAAGCGGTGCAGCAAGCATTCCGGCCTGCGTCGTTGCTCCAATGAGCGTAAATGGCGGCAACGGGAAATGAATCGGATGGGCTCCCGATCCCTGACCCACAATAATGTCGACGTAAAAATCTTCCATTGCAGAATAGAGCATTTCTTCAACAACTTTTGGCAACCGATGGATCTCATCGATGAATAAGACATCCCCGGGTTGCAGCTCATTTAACAAAGAAAGTAAATCACCGGGCTTATCAATAGCAGGCCCACTAGTGGTCCGGATACTGACACCCATTTCGTTAGCAATCACCATGGCCAGAGTTGTTTTTCCTAATCCAGGCGGTCCATACAACAAAACGTGATCCAGAGATTCTTCCCGTTGCTTTGCGGCTTCGATATAAACACCCAATTTATTTTTAACGTCATCTTGGCCAATATATTCACTAAGCGTTTGTGGCCGCAGTGACTTTTCGATGCTGCTCTCTTCAGAATCAACATTATCGGGAGAAATAAGTCGATCATCTTTTGGTTCGGTCAAATTATCATCCTCCCTTTTAATGCATCAGTAATTTAAGCCCCATGCTCAAATATTCGTCAGTCGACAGACCCGTTTTGGCTGCAAGTTCACTTTCAATTCCATCAACCTGCTTGGCGCCATATCCCAGTGCTTGAAGGGCAGATAAGGCATCTGTTAATTCTTGGGATTGCGGAGTGGCACTCAACTTTGCCTGAGGCATCACCCCATCAGTTGCGATATCGTTTAACTTATCCTGCAGATCCAAAATAATCTGTTGGGCGGTCTTCTTACCCACGCCAGGGAACTTCGTCAGAAATTTAACATCTTTGCTTTTAACTGCGGCAACCAGGCCATCACGGTCATTACCAGCAAGAATTGCTAAGGCACTCTTGGGCCCAATTCCGGAAACGGCGATCAATTTTTCAAACAATTGCTTATCTTCAATATCATGAAACCCGTATAAGAGAATTGCTGAATCACTTACTGATTGATAAACATAAACCCGAACCGCCGTTTTGCTATCGATCTTAAATTGAAACGGGTCAGCTGCATAGATCAAATACCCAACCCCGCCAACAAGCAATACAATGTGAGTTGGCTTAATATCCACGACATAACCATCAAAAAACTCGAACATGAGAAACTCCTCTTCAAAAAACGTATGTTTGCTTGTTAAATTGTATCACAATTGACAGCTCACCACGACAATAAATTAGAGAATCTCTTGGTCAGTGTGATGCGGGTCTTGGATTCGTTTGAACATTTTTTCGATATCTTCGTTGGTAAATTTAACAAGTACTGGGCGGCCATGAGGACAGTTATATGGATTTTCACACTCTGGCAAACGCTTGAGAAGGGCAACGGCTTGGCGCTCATCCAAATGATGATTAGCCTTAATCGCGCGCTTACAGCTCATCATGATGGCCGTTTTTTCTCGAAATGCAGCCACTGAAATTTTATGATCCGATAAAATCCAGTCAATCATTTCTTTGATTGTATCCTCTTCTTGACCAGCCTTAAACCACATCGGATGTTCACGGACAATGAAACTATTTTGACCAAACTGTTCCAGATGAATCCCCAGTGTCCTCAGCAAATCCAAATGTTCACTTATCAACAGAAAGTCAGCTGTTGAGTAGTCAAGGACAATTGGCACCAATAAATTCTGCTGATCGTCAGAAACTTCCCCAATTGCCTTTCGATAATGCTCGTAGTTAATCCGCTCCTGGGCACCGTGTTGGTCCACCAAATACATACTATCCGGGGACTCAGCAACCAAATAAGTTCCATGAATTTGACCAATGTATTGCAGGTTTGGAAAACCAGATTCAGAGACTAGTTCAGACTGTTCAGGTTTCTTTTGCCGATTCAGCGTACTGACAGATGGTACAGGTGGATTCCCAGCATCTTCAAAAATTGGAACTGCACTTGGTTCTGCCTGCATTAATTCATCAAATTGAGCAACGGCTGGACTATTTAGATCAGCCTTTGTCTTAACAACCACTGGCGTGACCTCAGGCTGATCCGCCGTAACCATCGGGGCAGGATCGGCTTCGAATAAAGGCTGATTGGTCTGCTCTTGATCCGCTGTTGAAACATCAAACTGTCTTGGCGTCACGTTAAACGGCTTCTTAAAATCCCGAGTCGCGTCAGGAATCAATTGCTTGTCTGAAAGCATCTGCTTGATTGCCCCAACAATTAATTTGCCGATTTCAGGTTCATCGCTAATGCGGACTTCTTGTTTGGTTGGGTGAACATTGACATCAATCAAAGCAGGATCGATATCAACTTTAACCACTGCAATTGGGAACCTGCCGATCATCAATTTTGACCCGTAGCCTTCAATGACGGCTTTAGTGAGTGGATAATTACGAATAAACCGACCATTCAAAATCAATGAAATATAATTGCGACTCGACCGGGTTAATTCTGGCAGACTCACAAAACCAGCTACATTAATATCCATGCCTTCCGCAGAAATCGGGGCCAACTTGGCAACGGTTTTGACTCCATAAATTGCGCCGAGAACCTGTCTCAAGTCACCCCTTCCAGACGTCCGTAAAAGTTCACGGCCATTACTAATAAATGAAAAGGCAACTTCAGGGTGACTTAGTGCCAAGCGGTTCACGATATCTGAAATTTTGGCCAGTTCAGTGTTGGGAGAACTCAAGTATTTTAACCGTGCAGGGGTATTATAAAATAACGATCGGACTTCAACCGTGGTTCCTTTACGAGATTCAGCGGCTTTTTGCTCAACAAGCTTACCACCCTTATACTCGATTTGAGTCCCAATTGAACCCGTAGACGTCTTCATCAACACATTTGATACGGAACTGATACTCGGGAGGGCTTCACCACGAAAGCCTAATGTCCGGACCCGAAAGAGATCCCGCTGCTCAGTAATCTTACTGGTCGCATGCCGTAAAAAGGCAGTCTTGACTTGGGAACTGTCAATTCCATTGCCGTCGTCCACAACTTTGATTAACTTTAAGCCAGAATTTTCAACGGTAATATCAATCTCAGTACTTTTGGCATCTATTGAATTTTCAACTAATTCTTTCACCACTGATGCTGGCCGCTCGACAACTTCACCAGCTGCGATTTGGTCCGCTAAAATCGATGGTAATTCATGAATTTTATTCAAAGAGATCACCTTACTCCCTGCTTATCTTCTGTTGCCATTTATAGACTTGATTCATAATCTGCATTGGCGTTTTCGACATCAAATCAAGCTGCTTAATCTCAGAAACCACTTCAGCTTGGTTGTCATCAACGGTTTCAAGTGGAAACAGCGAAATCTGCTCTTCAGTATCCGATTTAGGCTGGCGAGTTGGTTTTGGCTGCCTTCCCTTCCGCTTTTGATCGGCTTCCGCCTGCTGCTCTAATTTAGTAAGTATATCATTTGCCCGGCTCAATAGGTTGTTTGGTAACCCAGCCAATTTAGCGACGTGAATTCCGTAAGATTTATCCGCTGGACCTGGTTGAATTTTGTGAAGGAAAACTAATTCACCATTTGACTCAGTAGCACCAACGTGAACGTTTTGTAACTGTTTCAAACTCTCATCCAGAGTTGTCAACTCATGATAATGGGTAGAGAACAGCGTTTTAGCACCAATATTGTTATGCACATATTCAATAATCGCTTGAGCCAATGCCATTCCATCGTAAGTCGCAGTCCCCCGACCAATTTCATCAAATAAGATTAAACTGTTGGGCGTTGCATTCTCGATGGCATCATTGGCTTCTTTCATTTCGACCATGAACGTACTTTTTCCAGAAATCAGGTCGTCAGCAGCGCCAATTCGAGTAAAAATTTTATCAAAAACAGGCATCACTGCCTTCTTCGCAGGTACAAAACAACCAATTTGATTCATGATAACCGCTAATGCCATCTGCCGCATATAGGTACTCTTACCAGACATATTGGGTCCGGTAATCAAAAGAACGCTCGTGTGGTCATCCATAGTAACGTCATTTGGAACATACTGCTGATGGCCTAATACTTTTTCAACAACCGGGTGGCGGCCGTCTTTAATGGCCACCTCATGTTTAGCGGTCAGGGTTGGTCGAATAAATCGATATTCCTCACTAACGGCTGCAAAACTTTGTAAGACATCCACAGAAGCAATTGAATCTGCCAAATCTTGAATTCGCTTAATCGATTTTTTGATGTCTTCACGAATTTTGACAAATAGTTTGTATTCCAGTGTCTTGCTCTGTTCTTCAGCTTCCAAGATCAGGGCTTCTTTTTCTTTTAATTCTGGGGTTGAAAATCTTTCTGCGTTCGCCAAAGTTTGTTTGCGCTGGTAACGATCTGCTGGTATTTTGCTCAAATTGACCTTGGTGACTTCAATATAGTATCCAAAGACATGATTAAAGCCGACTTTCAAATTATTAATGCCCGTTATTTTGCGTTCCTTAGCCTCAAGTTCAGCTAACCACTTTTGACCATTGTTAGTGGCATCACGGTACTTGTCCAGTTGATCATCAAAGCCATCCTTAATAACCCCACCATCCGTAACGGAAATCGGGGGTTCTTCAACAATCGCCGACTCAATTTCGCCGACAACATCGTCTAGTGGAACGAGCTTTTCAAGCATGTCTTGAAAACTTTTGTCTGCAATTTGTTCCAAAATGTACTTAATCTTTGGCACCTGTTGCAAAGAAGCTTTCAACTGAATCAAGTCACGGCCGTTGACACTGCCAAAGGCGATCCTGCCAGCCAGGCGCTCCAAATCATACACCTTCACAAGTTCGTCCTGAAGCTGGTTGCGCTCATAATAATGATCAAGCAGGACCGCAACCGCATCGTGGCGCTCATTAATCTTATTAGCATTGACAAGTGGTCGTTCGATCCATTGTTTTAATTTTCGCCCACCCATTGCAGTCTTGGTTTGGTCCAATAGCCAAAGCAACGTCCCGGCTTTTTTACCGGTTCGAATATTTTTGATCAATTCAAGATTATATTGCGAATTGTGATCCATCTCCAGGAAGTCGGACGGTTCGTACACGACAGCCCGTTTAAGATGGCTCAGGCTGCGTTTTTGAGTGGTTTGAATATAATCCAGCAGCATCTTTAAAACGCGCCTCATGAGTGGATTATCAACGTCCTGGCTAAGGTAGCTGACCGAAGAATTGACTGGCACTTCCGTTTGGGTCGATCGGAGAATGCCTAATTTTTTAATCGTCTCTTGAATCGTTGTTGGCAAGTCTGGATCAATGACTGTTTCTTTAGTTTGCAGTGAAACTAATTCGTTCACCAACTCAGCCTGCGTTGTCAATTCGGCAACTTTTAGTTCACCTGTCGACAAATCAACATATGAAAAAGCAAATTGTTGGCCTGACTTATCCGCGACCACGGCCGTTAAATAATTATTTGTCTTGGCATTTTCGCTGCCAACGTCCACTTGGGTTCCGGGTGTTACCAACTGAATGACTTCGCGCTTAACCATCCCTTTAGTTAGCCTGGGGTCTTCCATCTGCTCACAAATCGCAACTTTGTAACCCTGATCTACCAAAATATCAATGTAATTTTTGACGGCTTTATGAGGCACCCCACACATTGGAATCGGGTGCTCAGCATTCCGACTACGGTTAGTTAAGGTCAATTCCAAAAGCTGTGACCCTTTGATTGCATCCTCATTGAACATCTCATAAAAATCACCGAGACGGTAGAATAAAAATGCGTCCGGATATTGGTCCTTAATCTTTTGATACTGTACCATCATTGGTGTTTGTGCTTGCTTTGCCACCTATAAGTCCCCTTAAATCAAATTCGTTTTTCCCAGTATGTTTAAGATGAGTGATTAATTAATTTGGTCGTCCGTTAACATCACAGTTTTAATTTGTGTTGTATGGCCAGTCTTATCGTCAATATCGATGTAACAGCCGGAAATAATTCCCCGGCCAGTTTCTAAGACTTCAAATCGGGCAGGCCGTTGGTTCAAAAATCGGTTGATCACGCTTTCTGGCTTCATGCCCAGCATCCCATCTGCTGGACCAGTCATTCCGGCATCGGTCAAAAAGCCGGTCTTTTTGGGTAAAATTCGGGCATCGTTCGTTTGCACATGAGTGTGCGTGCCGACAATCGCGGAAATCCGGCCGTCGAGATAACGGGCAATGGCTAATTTTTCACTAGTCGCTTCCGCATGAAAGTCCATAAAAATGCAGTGAGTGGTTTTGCTGATTTCAGTAATTAATTCATCCGCCAGCGCGAACGGATCGTCCAGATTATCCATGAAAACCCGTCCTTGAAAATTAAGCACTGCCAGTTGATGACCGTTGACGTTGACCATTGTATACCCTTTTCCTGGTGTCGTCCGTTTTGGAAAATTGTACGGGCGAATCAGGCGTTTGCTGTCATCGATGAAGTCCAATATTTCATTGTTGCTCCACGCATGATTACCTAGCGTGACAACATCAACGCCAGCACCCATCATTCTTTTGTAGATACTTTGGGTAATTCCTCTGCCCATGGGCGTTGCATTTTCGCCATTCACAACTGTTACCTGCGGGCGAAGCTCCTGTTTAAGCTTGGGTAGGTACGTTTCAATCATATGAACGCCCATATTTCCAACAACGTCACCAATAAAAAGAACTCGCATTAACTTTTTCCTCAATACTTTCTAGTTTGTTTGAAATAATTTTAACATTTATAAAAGAAAAAAGACCAGAGTCCCTGATCTTTTATCTTGCATATTCGACTGAACGAACTTCCCGAATCACCGTAACCTTAATGTGACCAGGATACTTCATTTCAGTTTCAATCTTTTGTTTAATCTTACGGGCAAGCACAATTGCTTGAGTATCCGTAATATCTTCGGGCTTTGCAATTACCCTGATCTCTCGACCAGCTTGGATTGCATAGCTCTTTTGTACCTCGTCAAAGCTGTCGGTAATTTTTTCAAGGCTATCAAGTCGATGGACGAAGCTTTCAAGTGAATCACTGTGAGCCCCTGGCCGTGAAATGGCAATCTTACCTGCCACCGCAACCAATTCAGCAATGATTGATTCGGGTTTATGATCTTCGTCATAACCCTTAATTGCATCAATCACAACTGGACTTTCGTGATACTTCTTGGCTAAGTCAACGCCAACTTGAACGTGTGAACCTTCAACCCCATTGTTAGCAGCTTTGCCGATATCGTGTAATAATCCTGCGCGTTTAGCTAAAGTAACATCCTCACCTAATTCTGATGCAAATGCACCAGTCAACTTTGCAACCTCAATTGAATGACCAAGTAAATTCTGACCATGGAAAATCTTAAAGTTCATCTGACCGACTAATTTGATCATCTCTGGACTCATTGAATGGATTCCTAAATCAAACAGGGTTTCTTCGCCAATATCTTGAATCCGCTCATCAAGTTCTTTACGGCTCTTTTCAACCATCTCTTCAATCCGAGCTGGATGAATCCGGCCGTCTTTAATAAGCTTCTCCAAGGTCATCTTGGCAACTTCCCGCCGTATTGGATCAAATCCACTCAATACCACAGCCTGTGGTGTATCATCAATGATCAAATCAATTCCAGTCAGGGTCTCGAAGGTTCGGATATTTCGACCTTCGCGACCAATGATTCTTCCTTTCATATCTTCGTTCGGAAGACTCACAACGGAAACCGTGGTTTCGGAAACCACATCCGCTGAACTTTGTTGAATTGCTTCGATGATCAGATTCTTAGCATTTTCATCAGCTTCAGATTGAGCCTGGTAATAACTTTCCTTTACCATCCGGGCTTTCTCATCGGCCAACTGTTCACTAGTTTCTTGAATGATCAGATTACGGGCCTCTTCTTGAGTAAAAGCCGCAACCTTCTCAACTTCAGCTTGACGTTTTTGAATAAGTGAGTTTGCTTCTTCTTGTTGTGTAGTTAAGTTTTGTTGTTCACGATTAATTTTTTGCTCTTTTCGGTTAAGAGTGCTCTCTCTACGCTCAAAAGCACTATCTTTCCGGTCAAGAGCCTCTTCTCGCTGCAACAAACGATCCTCTTGTTTTTGAATCTCCGCTCGTCGATTCTTTAGTTCTTTTTCAACTGAAGAACGATAGCGATGGTTCTTTTCCTGAGCTGACAAAGTTGCTTCTTTAACAACTGTTTCCGCCTTTTTCTTGGCTTCAACTAGAATGTTCTTTGCAGAACCATTTGCCGCATCAAGATCTTTTTCCTGGATCTTCTTTTGTGTAGACTTGCCGATAACAAAACTAATAATACCAACAAAACCAACAACAATAATAGCGATGATTGCGAGGATTATTCCAGCCATACTCATGGCTTCACCTCCAAATCATCATAAAATGATTATTTTCTAAACCAATTATAAGATGTTATTTGATTATTGACACAACTATCATTTTAATGTTTGTTGGCACTGGTGTCAATCATCTTATGCGGTAGCGATGATTAGTTGTATATGACAACTAATTTGCGAACTATCAAAATAAATTAATTTCTTTATACAAATCCTTTGTTGCCGTTATCCACTTGATAAAAAAATGATTACCGCTAACAAACAGCAGTAATCACTTAATTTTATATCTATATACATTTTTCAGAAGTAATGGTACGCTCAACTATTTGACTGAAGTGACTGATCATCTCGAGCAGCTTTCTTATCGCTACTGTTATCATCTTCAGAAGTAGCTTGTTCAAAATCAACATGGTGACGAGAATAAAGAATAAAGATTAAACCGCCAACAACTAACCAAATGAGATAAGTGATCCAAGCATCAAGCGTTGTACTAACCAACAAAACCAAACAAGATACCATTGCCAACACAGGAATTGTGTAACCTAGTGGTAATTTAAAAGGACGTTCCAAGTTAGGTTGTTCTCTTCTGAGTAAAACAACAATCAGTGAAATTAAAAAGAACACACACAATGATCCCACGTTTGAAATTGTAGCCAACTGCTTAACGTTAGAAACTCCCGCCAAGACTGCCCCAATTGAGCCAATTAACCAAAGCGCCCGGTTTGGACTCTTACTAGATTGATTCAATTTTGACAAACCTCTTGGCAAAAAGCCACCTCGGCTCATGGACATCATAATGTTAGAAGCAGCATAGACAAATGCATAAACAACAGCCAGAATACCAATGATAGCCCCTACTGAAACAATCTGGGCTGCCACGGTGTGCCCCTTCGCCATTAATACATAGGCCATCGACTCTGGAACATTAAGTTGTCGATAACTTACCACTCCGGTCATAATTATACTTACCACAATATAAAGGGTGGTAACAACAACCAAGGAGATAATGATCGCTTTTGGTAATGTCTTTTGAACATTCTTAGTCTCTTCTGCTGATGTAGCCAGTGCATCAAAGCCAAGAAATGTGAAGAATACTAACGAAGCACCTGAAAAAATCCCCCGTACACCAAACGGCATGAATGGCGTCCAATTATTCACATTAACATTTTGAACTGCCACAACAATGAATAACAGAATGACTGCGAGTTTAATAATTACCAACACATTATTAAAAATCTTACTTTCACTCGTACCTCGAGTTAAAACGAAAGTAATTAGTAAAATCATGAGCACCGCCGGTAGATTGACAATACCACCATTAGAAGGAGATGCCATTAACGATGTTGGTAAATTAATCCCGATTTCTGAAAGTGATGCCTTAACGTAACCTGTCCAACCATTGGCAACCGTAGCTAGCGTTGTAATATAGACTCCAAGCAACGTCCAACCAGCAAGAAAGGCCATTCGTTGACCAATCGCTACCCATGCATAAACATATGCACTTCCCGAGTTAGGGATACTGGTTGTCAGTTCTGAATAACACAACCCGACTACCGCACTGGCAAAACCAGCAATCAAAAAGGAAACGATAACAGCCGGACCGGCAGCTGTTGCAGCAACGATTCCAGTCAGGACTAAAATTCCGGTACCAATAATGGCACCAATCCCCATGATTGAAAGATCAAATAGCCCGAGTGTCCGCTCACGTTTACTATCTTTGGCATTTTTCAATACCAAATCAATATTAATTCGACTATTTTTCATATTGAATCCCCTGCTAAATCGTTGTTCTTAATTAAATTAGTTAAATGGTTCGTAAGCCAAATTCAAACTTTCTGCAACAGCTTGGTTCGTGATTTTACCCTCGAACGTGTTAATTCCAGTTAAAACAGTATTGTCCTTAGCTGCCTCAGCTAGCCCTTTACTTGCAATCTCAACGGCATAAGGCAAAGTTGCGCTTGATAATGCATCAGTAGCTGTCTTTGGTACGGCACCTGGAATATTGGCAACTGTATAATGAACAACCCCATGAGAAATATATATTGGATCATCATGAGTCGTTGCCTTAACACTTGTTTCGAAGATACCACCTTGATCAATTGGTACATCAACAATAACAGACCCATCTTCCATACTCTCAACCATCTCAGTTGTGACCAACTTGGGAGCAGTATGACCTGGGATCAGAACTGCACCAACCACTAAATCAGAATTCTTAACGGACTCAGCTATATTATGAGGATTAGAAATTAAGGTTTGAATTTTATCGTTGAAAATGTCGTCAACTTGAGCTAGACGCTGTGCGTTAATATCCAGAATTGTGACGTTCGCACCTAATCCAACTGCAATCTTAGCAGCATTAAAGCCGACAGTTCCTGCACCAATAATTGTAATATTGCCACGATGGACTCCCGTAACACCTGGTAACAGAATTCCTTTACCTTGGTGAGGTTCTTCTAGAAAATGAGCACCGATTTGAATAGACATTCGGCCAGCAATCTCACTCATTGGGAAGAGTAGCGGTAAACCACCATTTCTGCCAACCATTGTTTCGTATGCAACCGCAGTTACTTTACTGTCCAGCAAAGCTTTGGTCAAATCAGGGTCCGCCGCCAAGTGGAAGTAAGTATAAACAATCAGATCTTCGTGGAAGTATTTATATTCGGATGGAAGTGGTTCCTTAACTTTAATAACCATCTCAACATTCCAAGCATCATCTACTGTTCCAATTTCTGCACCAACTTCACGATACTGGTCATCTGAAAAGCCAGAACCTACACCAGCACCTTCCTCAACAACCACGTCATGACCGGCATGAATTAAATTAGCAACACCACTTGGAGTCATGCCAACACGATTTTCTTGTTCTTTTATTTCTTTTGGAATTCCAATCTTCATCATGTATCATCCTTTCTTGAATGCGCTTACATCTTTCAACACCATAAGATTAGCATGATACTATAGTAGATTCAAATAAAAGCATTTGTGATTTCTTATGCAATGAAGTATCTCTAATTATCAACTGGCAACTATTAATTATCCATATTTTCAAATTAAAAGGTTCTCATTTATGAACGGGCTTGTTCAATATAGATCAATTCGAGGTCAAAAAAAGAAGCTTCCCATCATCGGGAACCTTCTTGTAATTGCTAAAAATATCCACGAACACTACTTACCAATATTTAAATCAATATTTTCAGTTGCTTCGGTTTTGCTATCGGATTTTTTAGAAGCCTTCGTGGCCTTCTTGTCATCTGATTTTGAAGACGACTTTGGCTTTTCGTCAGGAGCCGTATCGTCAGGAATTCCATACGCATCGCGAACTTTTTTCTCAACCTCTTTAAACATATCTTGATGTTCCTCAAGGTATGATTTGGCGTTCTCGCGACCTTGACCAATCCGTTCCTCACCGTATGAATACCAAGAACCGGACTTATCGATAATATCTTTATCCACAGCCATATCGACCAATTCGCCAGATTGAGAAATTCCTTTCCCATACATAATATCCACTTCGGCACGTTTGAATGGTGGCGCAACCTTATTCTTCACTACTTTAATTCGAACTCGGTTACCAATGATATTGGTGCCGTCCTTAATTTGTTCAGCACGACGAATTTCAAGTCGAATGGTGGCGTAGAATTTCAATGCACGGCCACCAGGAGTGGTTTCTGGATTACCAAACATAACCCCGACTTTTTCACGAATCTGATTAATAAAGATCGCAATTGTTTTGGTCTTGCTAATTGTTCCGGATAATTTTCGCAGTGCTTGTGACATCAATCGGGCTTGAAGACCAACGTGGGCATCCCCCATTTCGCCTTCAATTTCGGCCCGAGGTACCAAAGCGGCAACTGAATCGATGACAACAATATCAACTGCGCCACTCGTCACCAAAGCATCAGTGATTTGTAGTCCCTGCTCACCAGTATCAGGTTGCGACAGTAACAAATCATCGATATTAACCCCTAAATGGGTCGCGTAAACTGGATCCAACGCGTTTTCAGCATCGATATACGCAGCCGTCCCACCACGTTTTTGGACTTCAGCTACGGCATGAAGAGCAACCGTTGTTTTCCCAGAACTTTCTGGTCCATATACTTCAACGATTCTTCCACGAGGATAACCACCAACTCCGAGCGCCTCATCGAGTGCAAGTGAACCGGATGGAACCGTCGAAATCTGCGTATCGGCTTTGTCGCCCATCCTCATGATGGACCCCTTACCGAATTCTTTTTCAATATTCTTTAAGGCTTTATCTAAAGCTACTTTTCTTTGGTCAGCCATTGAATTCCTCCCATTTCCTTACCGGAAAAGTTTACCAACTAACTATACTAATGATTTTCGAAAAAAGCAATAAAAAAGGGAACAAAAGTTCGATTAATTATGAATTGCATCAAGCGCCATTTGTAGCCCAGCATCAACCGATGCCTTTCTAATGGCATTTCGTTCGCCGGAGAAATGAAATTCTTTGGCAAATGTCTGTTGGGTGCCATATGCAATCCCGATCCAAACAGTACCAGCTGGATTACCTTCAAGTTCATCTGGACCCGCTACGCCAGTGAATGATACACCTAAATCTTTTTTCATAATTGAACGAGCCTGATTAGCCATCCAGATTGCGGTTGGCTCACTTACAACGCCGTTCTCTTCAATCACTTCGCTGGGAATGTTCAATAATTGCTCTTTAACTTTATTGGAGTATGTTACGAACCCTCCTTCAAACACTTCAGAAACGCCAGCAACGTTCCCAAGAGTGCTCTGAAATTGTCCGGCGGTCAGACTTTCGGCTGCAGTAATCGTGATATGTCGTTTGATTAGTTCATTAACCAACTTCTGTTCAAGTGTCATCTCTATTGCCCCTTTCATTTATTAAATACGTAAAATACATTTCAAAAATTTAAATTCAACGAAAAAATAACAAACGAGGACAAGGTTATGACAAAATATCCTGTCCAACCACTGACCTCGTTTTTACTTCATATGAACTTATTAAAATGAATCTGCAAATACAGATCGATTCTGAACAAAATAATCAATACCCGAATAGATCGTGAAGAACAAGCAAGTGTACAGCATAATCTGATCTAATGGGAAGTTAATGGCCGCAAAGAAGACATTATTCAAGAAGAGCAGAATAATGGCCAGCATCTGAGTCGTTGTCTTAATCTTTCCGGGCCAAGCAGCAGCAATAACTGCGCCATTATTTTCAACAATAATCAATCTTAGTCCAGTAACGGCCAATTCCCGACAGACGATGATGGCAATCACCCATGCTGGAACTTCCCCAATCTCGACGAGGAAAATAAAAGCAGTCATGACAAGCATTTTATCAGCCAAAGGATCCGCAAATTTTCCAAAGTTGGTGACTAAATGCCTTCTCCGGGCAATTTGCCCATCCAAAAAATCAGTGAGAGAAGCCACAATAAAGATAATAGTGGCAACCCAGCGGGCATTCCCAATAACTGTCCCGGCAATCGTGACACTACCCGAAAAAATGGGTGCGGCAAGAATTAGAATGAAAAACGGAATCAAGATAATTCTAAAGATCGTTAATTTATTTGGTAAATTCATGTTTTCCTCCACCAGCCAGTCTCATTAATAACCGTTTGTTGTTCCAGACGTGTTGGTATTGCCAGTTGTACCAGTGTTCCCAGTTGTTGTGCTAGCAGATCCGGTAGTCGTTCCGTTCGTTGTTCCAGTTGTTGTACCCGTTGAACCGGTTGTTGTGGTTGCAGAACTGCTCGTTGCTGCAGAACTGCTGCTTGATGATTGGGCAGCCGTTGATTTACCAAATTGTAACGTAATAACTCTAACTTGGCTTGATCCATTATCAACTGGGTCTGCTACCTTCAGCTTTTTGCCGCCGACGTAGATTGAGGTCTGCGCAGCGTTACCAGCATTAACAGTAACGGTACTGGTCCCACTTGGAATGGCAACCGTATGAGACTTTCCACCTGTCAAAGCGGCTTGCCACAAAGTTGTGCCATCTGCCGAAACTGCAGTCCATGCGCTGGTTGCAGCAGAAGCAGTCATAATTCGAAGGGTTGTCTTGCCTTTAACGCCGCCTACTCGATAGGTCACGTCACTACCAGATGCTGTTACTTTCTTAAAAGTAATTGCTTTTTTCTTAGGTGTCTTGGCTTTTGCTTTACTCTTAGTTGAACTACTTGATTTTGCTTTATTATTTTTGTCACCAGAAACTGAAACTTTGGAAGTCTCAATTTGAGTTTTGGACGTGTCCCGGGTACTCTTTGCTGCCGCAACCCAAATCGCAACCAAAATAATCAAAACAATAACAGATACTGACGCAATCGGAATATATCTCCGCAGCTTTTCGTTTCGCTGGTCCACTTTCCGTTGTGCCGATCGCGTTTCTGGATTATCATCATTCACTCGGTCAACATATTCCGGATCTTCAGTATCGGGAAGCTTTTCTTCATATTGACTCAGCAACTCAGTTCCATCCAAACCAACAGAATCAGCATACTGCTTCACAAATGCCCGAACATAGAATTCTCCAGGAAGGTCATCAAAATTATTATCTTCAATCGCAATTAAATAACGTTTTTGAATCTTGGTATTTTTTTGCAGGTCATCAAGGGTATAACCCTTTGCCACTCTGGCATCATGCAGTTTCTTCCCAATTGTTAAGCTATCTTTTTCGTCACTCATACGTATTCTCCATTACAATTAATTATTCACTTAATTCAGTATATCATACGATATTTTTATTAGTTATTGATGATCGTGATTAGTACTAATAACAACTTCTTGCATCGTTGCTCGATCCAAAAATGAATGAGCAATTTCTGCAACATCTTGCAAGGTTAAGGCTTTTAAAATCTCAACCTCATCATATATTGTAACAGGTTCCCCAATGAAGCCGTCAAACTGACCACTAATCGCCTCTTCAGAATCCATCATTTCAATATAGTTCCCAAGTTGTTCGTTTTTTTGTAGTTGAAATTCTTGGGTCTTTGATAAAATTGTTGACGGAATTTCATGAATGATTGTTCGAATTCTGTTAATGAATTCTGCCGTTTGACTTGTGTCACAACCAAGAACCGCAAAATGAAATCCACGTTCGTTTTCAAACTCCCATGAAAATGAATCATCAATGATTCCATCATGGTATAGTTTATCATACTCCCCGGCGTTTTCGCCGAAAAACAGGTCAAACATGATCGAAATACCAATTTCGTATCTTAAACCTGCCCGACCGCTCGGAACTGGATCGTTTCCCCGGAGGCCGATCGTTACTTTTGGACGAGCAACATTCATGTCAACATGGTGAACCTTCTCTGGCTTGTTTTCAGAAAAATCAATTAATCTTTCAATCGTTTGTGGTTTCGGCTTAGGTTTGGTTTGTTGATTGGCTAAAATCCAGCCCAACGTTTCTTCTGGCTCAACTTTTCCTGTAATAAATAATGACATATTATCAGGCCGATAAAATGACTGATAAGCAAGCTGAACATCAGCGAGTTGAATCTGATCAACTGTTTGAACCGTCCCGGCAATATCCATTGCCAACACAGAATCAGGATAAAGTTCGCTGATTGTGGTGAAATATGCCTGGTTATCCGGATCATTTTGGTACATATTAATTTCTTGATCAATGATGCCCTTTTCTCGCTGAACCTTTTCAGCTGTGAAATAGGGCTCTTGAACGAAATTTAACAAGATATTGAGATTATCTTGAACTGATTCAGTCGTTGAAAACAAAAAATTAGTCTTCGTAAAACTCGTATAAGCATTAGAGCGGGCACCAGTTTGATTAAAGAGTTCAAAAACATCATAATCTTTTTTATCAAACATCTTATGTTCAAGAAAGTGCGCAATCCCAGCGGGCTGAACCACCTGCTCACCATTTACACGGAAAGACCGGTCGATTGACCCATAATTGACGCCTAGAATTGCCGTCGTTTTATTAAAGCCGGGCTTAGGCTGAATGTAAACCATCATCCCATTGGCCAAGCGACTCACAAATAATTTTTCATGATAGGTTGGATAATCAATCAACTCCATTGGTTCCCTCCTCACTATTTAATGTAAAGACTGCTCGTAATTGAAGCCGTTTGGCAACCGCAGAAATAGCGGTGCGATTAACTGAATTGACTTGAGATTCCCATTCCGTGTCAGCAATTGAAAATCCCATAATTTGCTGAAGGTACTGCTTATCAATTAAAGCAGCTAAATGATCGCCTTCTGAGCGATGTTGATTAATAAGCGCTTGTTTAATACCGGCCAGAAGTTGGTCGTCGTAATCACCGGCGACGATTTTATTCAGCTGTTGCGGAACCATTTGTGAAACTTGCTTTTCGTTTTTTTGATCGATCCCTGCTTGAACAGTTACCATCCCGAAAAGCGAATTATAATTGCTATGAATGTCATACGCCAAGCTCTCTTTCTCGCGGACATTTGTAAATAGCAACGATTGCGAAGAGCCGCCAAATAACTGATTAAAAATCATTGCTGCAAAATAATCCTGATCTCCAAAATAGATTGGCAACTGATACCCCATACTCAAAATACTTTGAGAACCGACAAGCGTTTGTTCCCCGGTTGCAACTTGACTAACAGGAGCAGGAATCACTTTTAACTCATATTTGGCCGGTTGACGATCGCCGAAGCTCCGGAATCGACTCAATTCAGTTTGAATCTTGTCGATGGCCACATCGCCGCCGACCAATATTGTAATTTCGGCCGTTTTGAGAATAGTCAAATAGTACGTATATAGTTGCTTTGGGGTAATCTGTTTAAATGAAGCCACATCGCCCAGTAGAAACGCCCCGTGATCTGGATCATTTGGATAATACAACCGTTGTAATTGAAGCGTGGCATAATATTCCTTGTTATCTACAATCGAATCCAAATAATTAATCATATTGGTTTGATGAATCTTGAAGTATGCAGCGTCAAATTGACCTTCGTTCGCCAGCGGATTTTCGATCATTTCCTCAAGAAAAGAAAACACTTGGGTGGTTAAGTCCTGATCCCCAGGTAAATAACGGTCATTAGGATAGGTCATCTTCACTTGGAGAGTATGTTGATTACCATAACGAAGGACAGAAACGCCGTAACTAGCTCCATACATCTCAGATAACTTCCGGGAAACCAACATCTCACTGTGATATTTGGCGGAAGCGTTCTCTAACAATTCCGCCAATAAAGCAAGCTTGGCAAAATTTCGATGATTAGTTGGAAATGTAAAATTAATCACAACTTTGGTATTTTTAAATTTTTTCGTAGGAACAACCTGAAGTTGCACCCCATTGGCAATCTGATAAGCCACTTAACTTCCTCCTCAATTATTCACAGATTTTATACTAAGATAAATCAATGGAATTCTCAATACAATTCTGGAAATGTAAGAAAAAATAAAGAGAGTGGCAATCCATATCCGATTGCTCGCACAGTCCATCAACAATTGGGGAATAATAAGTCCGCTCACGTCGGTTAAAGGTAGGCTAGAATAAATTATCCCTCCCTGGTTATTATGTGAAACTTTTTCTCTGAACTCATCTCTACAAAAAAAGAACTGACAGCTGCCAGTTCCTCAACAATTATTTATTAATCAACGTACTATCACGATCCGTCCCGAACCATTTCATATCAATCTTATGAAGCTCACCGTTCTTTGCCAGTTTATCAAGGCCAGCGTCAATTTTTTGCTTCAACTCGGTGTCACCTTTTCTCATCCCGACACCATAATATTCAGATGGGAATTCACTGGGAATACTTCGATAACTTGCGCGATTCTTTTGATGACCAATGTAATAACCTGCATAAATACTATCAATCAGCAAGCCTTGAATCCGGTTCGCATTCAAATCAATAAAGGCTTCAGTAAACGAATCATACAAGATCGGAGAGTGACCCTTGATCCGATCTTTAAGCAATTTAGGTTGATTATCGATATCCATTGCCCCAGCTGATCCTGCTTGAACCCCCGCAACCTTGCCTTTCATATCTGCAAAGCTGGCGATGTGGTTTTTCTTCTTAGATACCAAAACCTGCTCATTCTTTAGATAAGGCTTACTAAAAGTTAATTTCTTTTCCCGTTGCGGATTGATTGAGAAACCATTCCAGATAAGGTCAATTGTGCCATTCCGGAGTTCCGTGACGTTCATTGACCAATCAATCGGTTGAAAATCAACCTTGATTCCATACAGTTTAAAGACGGCTCTGGCTAGGTCAACATCATAGCCAACAACCTTGCCACTTTTCGTTTGAAATCCCATTGGCACGAAGCTGTCATCCAATCCGACCACAATTTCCTTTTGTTTTGATACAACGGACCAAGTGTCAGGATTAGTATTCATCTTTTGTCGATTTTCATAACGACAACCTGATAATCCCAAAACAATCAGCAGAAGGACGATGATCAGTGGACTTCGTTTTAAAAGTTTTGACATAAACATCCTTCTTTCTAATCGATTTGTTCCACCCGTTTGATTTCGTCAGCGACATTTTGGGCAAAATCCATATCATGGGTAACCACAATCTGAGTCATCTGTTGTTTCTTCAAGCCTAAAATAATTTCGGCCACCTCATCTCTCAAGGCTGGATCCAAGGCTGATGTAGGTTCATCATAACAAAGAATTTTAGGATTCATTGCCAAAGCCCGAACAATGGCAACTCGTTGCTTTTGGCCGCCAGATAATTGGAACGGATATAAGTCTTCTTTACCTTCCAACCCCAATCTAGCCAAAAGCTCGCGAGCTGTTTTCTGAACTTCAGCCAACGGTAACTTTTTGACCATCGTCGGAGCCAGTGTGATATTGCCCATCACGGTCAAGTTGGGAAACAGTTGGTAATCTTGGAAAACAACGCCGATAATCGTATCTTTTTGATCCGTGTTTGTCGGATCAAACTGGGTCCCATTCCAGAAAAACTGTCCTTGGTTCACCGACTCTAGTCCAGTGATGCATCGCAATAGCGTCGTTTTCCCAGCTCCAGAGGGACCAACGATTGCCATTATTTCATTATCTTTGACAGTCATCGAAAGGTCATCAATCACAGTCTTTGTGCCGAACTTTTTCGTTAAGTCTTTGATTTCTAACATTTAAATTCCCTCCTCAAGTTATTGCCAAACATTTTCGCGTTTTTCAATCATTTTCAAGACAATCGTGCAAACTGCTGTAAGCGCCAAGTAAATGATTCCGACTAAGATCAAAGGCAGCAAAGTGACATCCCTTGCAGTCGCTACATTTCCGGCTCTCAGCAGGTCGCCCAAACCAATAACGTAAACTAATGAGGAGTCCTTCACCAAATTGATAACTTCATTTCCAATTGATGGTAAGACAATCTTGAAAACTTGAGGGATTACAATCTTACGGATGGTCTGGCCATAACTCAATCGGAGAACTCGAGCACTTTCAAATTGCCCCTTTGGAACAGATTGGAAACCACCACGGAAAATTTCACCAAAGTAAGCAGTGTAATTAAGGATAAAAGCAAACAATGCGGCATCATAACGTTGGAAAATAATTCCTAAAATTGGTAATCCATAAAATACAAAAATCAATTGCAATAACAACGGCGTCCCACGCATTAGCCAAACATAAATATTTAGCAGCCAAACCAACGGCTTGAATTTTTGGATCAACCCCAAGCCAACCAAGGCACCCAATGGGATTGAGGCAATTAACGTCCAAAAGAAGATCGATAACGTCATTTTGGTACCTGATAACAATGCTGGTAAAATTTGTTCGATATATTGAATCATTTGACATTCCTCCAATAAAAAAGTCCCCTCGAGAAATTAATCTCAAGAGGACGATGGTTTTCGCGGTTCCACCTCAGTTTGCAACAACTTCACAGTTGCCGTCTCACGGAGTTTAGTATTAATCATAAAAAAATCCTCTTAAGCCAACAAAATGACTTAAGAGGACGATTGTGATCGTGGTTCCACCTCAATTTCGTCTCCCACTCGTGTGAAAGACCTCAATAAGTTTAATACTAAACTCCAGCAATAACGCGCTTACCGCTTTTCCCTACTCAATTCAGAAAAATGACTCCCAGACGTGAGGCAAATTGGTTAGTTGCTTAACTTCCACCTTGATAAGCTCTCTGTAAACTAATCCAATTCACGGTTCTGATCACAGTCTTTAATACTCTTTAATTAATTAAAACTCATGATAAACGTTTTGTTAGATATCGTCAAGTTGTTTTCAGCTTTTCTTGAACCAATGAGTGACTTTTTGCCAGAACGTTGGCTTAACTTCGTCCTTAAGCTCCATCAAAGGGACCGATTCTCCTACAAGACGTCTGGCAATATCTCGATAACCTTGACCGGCAGGATTTTCTGGTTGCAAGACAACCGGTTCACCCTTGTTTGACGTGGTAATGACCGCATCATCATCTAAAACAATGCCCAACAATTCAACGCCTAGATGGTGAGTAATTTCATCCACGTCCATCACTGAACCATCCTTCATCATATGCTGCCGAATTCGGTTGATAATTAAACGCGGTTGTTCTTGTAATGGGTGTTGTTCCAGCAAGCCAACCACCCGATCGGCATCTCGGACAGCCGAAATTTCAGGGGTTGTGACAATGATTGCACTGTCTGCTCCGGCAATGGCGTTCATAAATCCCTGCTCAATTCCGGCAGGACAGTCAATCAAAATAAAGTCGAAATCCGGTTTTAGTTCATCCACAATTTCTTTGACTTGATCTTGATTCAATGCTGACTTATCAGTGTTTTGAGCAGCAGGTAACAGATAGAGCAAATCGTCGAACCGTTTGTCCTTCACCAACGCCTGAGCCAACTTAGCTCGACCGGTTGCGACGTCGACAATGTCATACATAATCCGATTATCCAGACCAAGGACAACATCCAAGTTACGTAACCCAATATCAAGATCTAAGAGGCATACTTTTTTGCCAAGCATTGCCAGGGCGGTTCCAATGTTGGCAGAAGATGTGGTCTTGCCAACCCCTCCCTTACCTGAAGTTATAACGTAAGCCTTACCCATTAATGACTCCTCCTATCTGATTAAAGAACTTAGGGTTAATCTGCTTTAAGTCCTCAACGTTTCCGTAATCGAGCACGTGCAAATCATTGACGTAAATAACGGTTCCACTATTCATCTTACGCTTTGTATCGTCTAAAATCTCGAATTGTTCGCCAATTCGAACCTGTTGTGCATTATGTACATCCCCGATAATCATTTTATCTTCAAAATCGGGTGCTCCGGCTTGAATAATTCCCTTAACGTCACCAAGAACATAGATGTTACCACTGACGAGTAATTTACCGCCCTCGTGAACTTTACCTAGGAATAAGACATCTCCTTGAATATGCGCTTCTTGGCCATTCCGAATGATCTGGTCAATCACGTGGACGCTGAGTTGTTCCAACATCTGCGCGGATTGATCTTTGGTAATCACATCGGATGTTATCTTATGCACGGAAAAGTAGGGATAATCCGAAAAGATTGTCTCGATTTTTGACCGATCATCTGCAGACCATAACCGCATCCCAGTATAAATATCGAATGAAATTGTTTGCGGATGAGTTGATGCTGTTTGAGTCTTCAAACTGTTCAATAATTTTCTCAACGAAGAAAAAATATCTTCAGCATTTGAATTCTCATCCAGAACGATTTCATAACCATCCTTTGTACCCTTCAACACTGCTGCATCTTGCATGCTTTAAACCCCTCCTAGCGCCTATGAGTCCTATACAATGTCTCAATCGGAAAATAGAGAATCGCTAAAAAGACAAGATTGAGAGCCAGCGTAGGTGCTAACGTATTTACTAAAAATTGTGAGACCGAAGTCGACGCTTGGCCAATGAAAGCATTCGCAACAAATCCCAAAGTTACTAATACGGTGATTCCGAGGAAATAGACCAAGAAACCACTCATGAAACTTGGCGGTAATTGTTGATAAATTACCTGACAAAGGTAGACAACCAGTGGAAAAATGAAAACGTATACGCCCAAAATGCCAGTATAATACATATCAAAAATAAACCCAATAATTGCTGCCCAGGCACTTAAATGAAGCTTCTTACTATTGCCGAAAAATGCGGCTAGTATCAACCACATCATCGTCAAGCACGGAACCATTGTGTTAGGATACTTGAACAAAGTCCCAGACAAGATTTGACTGATAGAACCGTCCATAAAGAACGCTAAAAATTGGCCGACAACAAAAATGATCGCGATAGGAACCTTTCGTTTCATTGATCTGCCCCCTATCACTCTCGAACTGCAACCGAAACAACTTCGATGTCGTTCAGGTTGGCAGCTGGTTTGATATAAACTTTCTTGGCTAGGCCATAATCATCTTCAGCAATCTTAGAAACCGTTCCAACATAGATACCCTTAGGAATCGTACCGCCGAGTCCGCTGGTTGAAACGCGATCGCCTTTGGCCAGCTTGGCTTTAGAAGTAATGTTTCCCATCACGATCCGATTAGACTGGGAATCATACGACGTGATGATCCCATTGACCACCTTTGAATCTGATCCAACTATTTGGATAGCAAATCGGTTGGAATTTTCGGCAGTATTTGAAACCAATACCACCTTACTGTTGGTTTTGTTAACTTCGGCAATGGTTCCAATCAAGCCGGGGCCTGCAATAACTGGCATATCTTTCTTGACACCTGCTGCCTGTCCCTTATTAATGATTACCTGACTTGCCCATGAAGATGGGGTTCTTGTAATCACAGCTGCATTAATCTTTTCGTAGCCTGTTAAGGTACTCCCAACATTTAGTTGACGCTTTAGTTGTTTATTTTCTCGTTCCAGCGTTTGATCCTTGACTTGTGTTTGAGCAAGCAGGTCAACCTTTGACTTAAGTCGTTGATTTTCCTGGTATGTGTTCAATAAGTTTTTAACTGAGACAAAACCGTGCTGAACCCCATTCATTGGGACAGCAACAACTCTATCCGCAAATCCAACAATGTCATTTCCGAATTGTTGGATCATTGGCGGAGTGCTCCGTTTGTTTCGAATAGCGACTGATACAGTCATCAAGCCAAAACTAATGATTAAACATACTATGACAATAACAAGCTTTCGACTGGAGAAAAATTTTTGCATAATTGCCTCCATTCGTTATTCATTAACAAACAAGCCTAACAAAAATTAGGCGTCGTTACTATTGCTTTTTCTTCATAACGTTAATACTCTTAAGTGATTCTCCAGTTCCGATCGCAACACAGTCAAGTGGATCAGCAGCAATTGAGACGGGGACTTGGGTTGCTTCAGCAATCACATCGGTGATATTTCTGAGCAATGCACCACCACCGGTCAAAACAATCCCGTGATCAATTACATCAGCGGCAATTTCGGGAGATGTTTCTTCCAAGGTTTCCTTAATTGTTGCAATAATCGCCGCAACGGATTCATTAATAGCCTTATTAACATCAGTACCGCTAATTTCAACCGTGGTTGGTAAACCAGTGACTAAATCCCGACCACGAATAGGAACAGCTTCAATTTCTTTGGCAGCCTTAGGAGAAGCAGAACCAATATCAATCTTCAATTGTTCGGCAGTCCGTTCACCAATCAGCAAATTGTACTTTTGTCGGACATATTGAGAAATTGCCTCGTTTAACTTGTCACCAGCCATTCGAACAGACCGACTTGAAACAATCCCACCAAGTGAAATTGTGGCAACGTCAGTGGTTCCACCACCAATATCGACAACCATGCTTCCGGTTGGATCCATTACGGGCAATCCAGCACCAATTGCGGCAGCAAACGGTTCTTCAATCACGTATGCATCTCTTGCGCCGGCAACCCGGGTGGCATCGATCACAGCCCGCTTTTCAACAGCGGTAATCCCAGTCGGAACACAAACCATAACGTAAGGCTTGCCGGATGAATGACCAAGTGCCTTTTCGATGAAATATTTCATCATGGCAACGGTGGTATCATAATCAGCAATCACACCATCTTTCATTGGCCGAACTGCCTGAATACTTGCTGGCGTTCGCCCAATCATGGCCCGAGCCTCTTCTCCAACGGCAATAATTTCACCGTTTTTAGTACTCTTAGCAACCACTGAAGGTTCACGAAGCACAATGCCCTTACCTTCGACGTACACAATTGTATTTGCGGTTCCAAGATCAATTCCTATGTTTTTTTCCCCAAATCCGAACACGTTATCCATCCCTTCGTTGTCTATCATTCACAATTTTTAGTTTATTTATTATAGATTTATTGATTATTATTGTTTAACGAAACAAGTATATCATACCGTATCAAAAAATAAATGAAATCCATTTAATCAAAGACTTATTTAAGATATTATTTGGAATTCAATTTGAGGTACTTTCGAACATCGGAAATGAAGTATAAAGAACCCGTAATTAAAAGGATATCATCGGCGTTAAGCTTGGGTTTGATCGTTTCAATGGCCTGCTGCCAATCCGCAATTGTCAAAATATCATCCGGCGTTTGACCCACTTTTTGCTCTAAGGCTTCAGGATCAGCCGCTTGGCGTTTTCCTGGACCGGCAAAATGGGTCAAGATAATTTCGGCATTCTCAAAGGTGGCCATTTTTCGAACCATCTTATCAGCCTGTTTGTCAGCCAAAATCCCCATCAAAATATACACCTTATGATCAGCAAAATCGTTTTGGAGCAGTTTGACAATCTCATCAACTGCAGAAATGTTATGAGCCCCGTCTAGCACGATAGTTGGATCAGTAGAAACCCGTTCAAATCGCCCGGCCCACTGGGTGTTTCTGATTCCATCAATAATGCTTGATTCACTGACAGCTTGATCCATTACTTCTTGATAGTCTAGATAAGCTTGAATAGCCACCGCAGCGTTATCAGCTTGATAATCACCAATCAAAGTGGTTGAAAGTTTGGCGAACCGGTATTTACCAGAAGTAAAGCTAAATGATTGCAGCCAATCATGTTCTTTTAACGCAGCAACCTTAAAGTCGTCTCCTAATATTGAAATGGGACTTTTCTTTTTTTGGGCGACATCCTTGATCACTTTTAACGGCTCAGGATCGATCCGGCCAACCACCACCGGAATTCCCGGCTTAATGATGCCAGCTTTTTGATAGGCAATTTTAGGAAGGGTATCTCCTAATATATGCATGTGATCCCAGCCAATCGTCACAATCGCAGAAACCTTGGGCACGATAACATTTGTCGAATCGTATAAACCACCCAATCCGACTTCCACAATCACAACATCCGCATGTCCTTCAGCAAAGTATGAAAACATCATGGCAGTAATGATCTCAAATTCCGTTGGGCCACCTTCCGGCAAAGTCTGATCCAACTTCTGAACAGTTGGGTAAATTTTTTGAACCAATCTGAGAATCTCCGCATCTGGCAGCGGTATCCCGTTAACACTGATTCGCTCATTAAACTTGACCAAAAATGGTGACGTAAAAGTGCCAACCACGTTACCGTCCGCCTGTAAAATGTTTCTTAAAAAGGCAACTGTTGATCCTTTACCATTCGTTCCAGCAACATGGATCGCATTCACCTGTTTATCGGGAGACCCTAATTCATCTAAAAAGGTTCTCATGCGTTTCAACGTAGGAATTTTTTTGAATTTACTGCGCCCATGAATAAACTTAAGCGCACGTTCATAAGTGTTAATCATCGATTTCTCCTCAAAACGAGGCTGGTGCAAAACCACCGTTTTGCTTCCAGCCTCGACATTGCATATTACCCACCTTGAGTCAGTAGGTTATCCAAATTTATAACTCATTTGTAATCTGTGCCAATCGTTCCTTAGCTGCATCCAATTTTGATTGATGATCAGCTTTCTTTTGCTTTTCTTCATCGACAACAGCGGCAGGCGCATTTTCAACGAATTTCTTGTTAGCCAACTTTTTGTCTGAACGGGCAACTTCAGCTTCAAACTTGTCAACATCTTTTTGAACCCGAGCTTTCTCCTCATTCAAATCAACCAATTCGGCCAATGGAACAAAGATTGTCGCATCAGTAATCACAGCAGACATTGAGAGTTTTGGTGCGTCAATTGTTGCCCCAATCTTAAGTTCCTTGCAGTGACAGAACCGGTCAATGTAATCACGATTGGTTTTAAAGATTTCCTGAAGCGTTTGATTATCGGTTTGAATCAACATATCAATTGGTGAAGAGAGTGGTGCATTTGCTTCACTCCGAATATTTCGAACCGCCTTGATCAAGTCAATCAGCGACTGCATTTCATTTTCTGATTTAGCATCGTCAAACTCATCGTGGCTTTCAGGGAAGGCTGCCGTAACAAGCGATTTGCCAACATGTGGCATTTTCTGCCAAAGATACTCAGTTACAAACGGCATAATTGGCTGCAATAAGCGCAAAGTTTGATCCAAAACATAAGCTAAAATATTTTGGGTATTCTTTTTGAGCTTAGCATCATCACTGTTCAAGGCTTCCTTACTCATTTCAATATACCAGTCACAGAAATCAAACCAGATGAAATCATAAAGTGCCCGATCAGCTTCACCAAAGTTATACTTTTCAAACTGTTCATTAACCTTGTTAACAGTTGCATTCAATTTGCTTAAAATCCAACGATCAGATAATTGCCATTCAGATTTATCAGGAAGCGTTGGTTGGTCGATGCCATCCAAATTCATGATAACATAGCGGCTTGCATTCCAAATCTTGTTAATGAAATTCCAAGCAGAATCCATCTTATCGTAAGTGAATTTAAGGTCTTGCCCTGGCGTACCACCATTTGATAAGAACCACCGAAGAGCATCAGCACCATACTTATTAATGACATCCATTGGATCAATGCCGTTTCCAAGCGATTTGGACATCTTCCGGCCTTGGGAATCGCGAATCAATCCATGAAGAAGGACATCCTTAAATGGCCGGCGTTCCGTAAATTCCAAGCTTTGGAAAATCATCCGGGAAACCCAGAAGAAAATGATATCGTAACCGGTAACCAATGTGTCAGTCGGGAAATAACGTTTAAAGTCTTCAGTATCTTCAGGCCAACCCATTGTTGAAAATGGCCACAATGCTGATGAGAACCAGGTATCCAAAACATCTGGATCTTGTTGCCAGTTTTCAGGATCCTTTGGGGCTTCCATACCAACATAAGTTTCCCCGGTTTTTTTGTTGTACCAGGCAGGAATTCGATGTCCCCACCACAGTTGACGAGAAATAACCCAGTCATGAACGTTTTCCATCCAAGTTTCAAACGTCCCTTCAAACCGGTCTGGGAAGAAGTTAACCTTATCGTCTGTATTTTGATTTTTCAGCGCTTGCTCTGCCAATGGCTTCATCTTCACAAACCACTGAGTCGATAAACGAGCCTCAACCTGAACCCCGGTTCGCTCAGAATGACCAACGGAATGGACAATCGGATCGATGGAAATCATCAGATCTTGATCTTGAAGATCCTTCACCATTGCCTTTCGAGCAGTGAAACGATCCATGCCTTCATACTTACCGGCATTTTCGTTTAAGGTCGCATCTTCATTCATCGTGTTGATCCGTGGCAAGTCATGACGATTACCAACCTTAAAGTCATTTGGATCATGGGCTGGGGTAATCTTAACCATCCCAGTTCCGAAATCAGGGTCAACGTATTGATCGGCAATAATTGGCACTTCCCGATTAATCAGTGGGACGAGCACCTTTTTACCAACCAACTCCTTATAACGTTCATCGCTCGGGTTAACCGCAACGGCAGTATCACCCATCATCGTTTCGGGACGAGTGGTTGCAATCTCAATATAATCTTTGCCATTAAATTTTGTGCCATCAGTAAATGGATATTTAACGTGATAGAAGGCCCCTTTATCATCCTTATGAATAACCTCAATATCAGACAATGCGGTCCGGGCTTGAGGATCCCAGTTAATGATATATTCACCACGGTAAATCAACCCTTTGTTGTAAAGGTCCACAAATACGCGACGAACGGCTTTGGATAATCCCTTATCCAAAGTAAAGCGTTCACGGCTGTAATCCAGGGAGAGACCTAACTTAGCCCACTGTTCCTTGATCGTCGCAGCAAAGTCATCCTTCCACTCCCAAACCTTTTCAACAAACTTTTCGCGACCTAAGTCATAACGAGAAATTCCTTGTTCACGTAATTTTGCTTCAACTTTAGCTTGAGTGGCAATACCGGCATGATCCATTCCCGGTAACCAGAGAGTATCGTAGCCCTGCATTCGCTTACGGCGAATAATCATATCCTGCAAAGTTGTGTCCCAGGCATGGCCAAGATGCAACTTTCCAGTAACATTTGGTGGTGGTAAAACAATTGAGAATGGTTTGGCTTTTTTATCCCCACTTGGTTTAAATACCCCTTCGTCCAGCCATTCGTTATATCTGCCCTTTTCAATGGCGGTTGGATCATATTTGGTTGACATTTCTGTTTGTTCCGTTGATTGCTTGTCATTTGTTTCAGCCATGTTGTTACCCCTTCCTTGGTGTCTTGATATCTTATGTAACAAAAAAACACTTCATCCTACAATTAGGACGAAGCGTTCGCGGTACCACCTAAATTGGGCAATTATGCCCCACTTAATGATCATGTTAACGGTCGATTAACCGACCCGCCCTCAAAATTCGAACGGGTAGCTTGCAAGTTACTTTCACAGACCAATCAGTAAAAATCTCTCATCAATGATTTTC
The DNA here is from genome assembly GCF_001436255.1 of Lentilactobacillus rapi DSM 19907 = JCM 15042. Taxonomy (GTDB): domain Bacteria; phylum Bacillota; class Bacilli; order Lactobacillales; family Lactobacillaceae; genus Lentilactobacillus; species Lentilactobacillus rapi. The sequence continues at coordinate 380,576 of NZ_AZEI01000076.1, forward strand.
TTTCTGAAACTGAATTGGGGGCTACTCTCTTGCTCAATGCTTTAATTTAACTCTAATCTTACCGAACTATTGACTAATCGTCAACACGCTTGGCAATTTTTCCTAAAGCGTTCAGTGCATCTTGATAATCGGGTTCATCGCCAATTTCCGGCACGATTTGTCGGTAGACAATCTTACCAGTTGCGTCCGTGATGAAAATCGTTCGGGCCAGTGCGCCAAAGTTAGGTAAATACAGCTTCATTGCATAACCCAATGAAAGATTTTCATCAGACAACATTTGTAAATTCTCGACACCCTGAGCGGCACACCAATCTTTTTGTTGCGCCACCGTGTTATTTGAGACAGTCAAAAAGTTAACGTCAGGATATTTGTCAGCCTCTTGATTGAACTTTCGGGTCTCAACTGAACAAACCGGCGTGTCAATATCTGGCACGGTTGATAGCAACGTGATCCGACCAATAATATCGGCTGTCTTCACCTTATTGCCATTGGCATCTTCCAGCTTAAACTTCGGCAGCTGTTCACCAACTTCCGGTGGGTTACCATACATATCTTCTTCTTTACCATTTATCGTGACTTGCATCAAGAACACTCCTTTGATGGTTAACTAATCTTACTGACTAATGTAGCCCAATCATCGCTAATGCGCAAGTATCTAAAATAATTATAATAACTCAGCAAAAACATCTTGGTCTTGATTCATGAACTCTTGACCAGCCTTGATATCGGTAATTTGAATGCCATCAATTGCTCGTTTCATTAAGCCTTCAACATCAATATAGCCTTCAAACTTCCGAGATTTCTCTAAGCTAGGACGCGTTTTGGGAGCTGGTGGTGTAAAAATCGTACAACAGTCTTCGAAAGGTAGAATGGATAAATCAAAGGTATTGATATCCTTGGAGATCTTAATAATATCCTCCTTGTCCATCGAAACCAACGGCCGCAAAACCGGCATTGTCGTTACGTCATTAATTGCCTGCATACTCTCCAGTGTCTGTGAAGCCACCTGACCCAGAGCCTCGCCAGTAAATACACCGCTGCAATGACGATTCTGAGTAATTTTAGCAGCAATCCGCAGCATCATCCGCCGTTGGATTGTCATCAAGTAACCCTCTGGAACCTTCTCTTTAATGGTTTCTTGCACTTCTGTAAATGGCACTTGAATAAATTGAATGTTACCCGAATACTTGGCCAAAACCGAGGTCAATTGCTTGGCCTTATTAAGGGCCTGCTCGCTGGTATATGGGGGGCTGTAAAAATGAATCATATCAATTTTAACGCCACGCTTCATTGCCAAATAAGTGGCAACTGGAGAGTCGATCCCACCTGAAAGCATCATCGTTGCCCGGCCACCGGTACCAACTGGTAACCCACCTGCGCCATGAATAATTTCTGAGGAAATGAAGGCACCATTCATCCGAATCTCGACGCGAATTGAAATATCCGGATGTTTGACGTCAACAGAAATCCCATCAATATTTGACAGTACATGATCACCTAAAATATTGTTAATCTGATTGGTATCATATTCAAAGCTCTTATCTTGCCTGCGAGTATTAATTTTAAAAGTGGCGCCAGGAGTGTACTGTTCTTGAGCCATTTGGAGGACCGTTTTTTTAATCACGTCCATGTCCTTATCAATCTGGACAGAAGGATAAAAGTTTTCAATTCCAAACACCCCTTGAAGGGCGGCAATCACTTGCTTGTCATTTTCATCATGCAACGCAACGTGCAATCGATCCCGTTGTGCTTTGACTTCCAATGTTGGGAATGGGTGCAAAACGGCCCGAACGTTTCTGCCAAGCTGCTTGATAAAGTCTTTTCGATTCTTACCCTTGGTTGAAAGTTCTCCGTAACGAACCATAATTTCTGTATAGTGCATAGCTGCTCCTAACTTAATTTGTCAAATTCTTCATACAACTGATCAAATACCTTAATGAATTGTTTGGCTTCTTCGAGAGTGTTCTGGTCACCTAGCGAAATTCTGACAGCACTGGTGGCAATATTTTCTGGAACATTCATGGCGTTTAAAGTGCCGGATTCATCATGACTCTTCGACGAACAGGCACTCGTCGTTGAGATAAAAATATTGTACTTCTCAAACGCATGCACGATTGTTTCGCCGCGGACTCCCTTGATTGCAAAACACAAAATGTGGGGAGCAAAGGTCGCATCATTCTTTGAAAAAATGACGACTTTATCAAATCGACTGATGTGATCGATGATGAGTTGCTTAATTTGCCGTTCTACCTTAATGGCAGCCGGCTCCTTTTCCAAGACAAGCCGTACTGCCTTAGCCATGGCGGCGATTCCAGGTAAATTCTCAGTTCCTGAACGTTGATTCTTTTCCTGACCACCGCCATTCATGAGTGGGGCGATCCGCCGACCTCGGCGACCATAAATGAAGCCGGTTCCCCGTGGGGCGTGAAATTTATGCCCAGAAAAGGCAACAAAATCCACGCGATCGTTAAAGATCATCTCTTGAATCCCTTTAGCCAAACCTTGGACAGCATCAATGTGAAAATGAATCTTCGGATAATTTTTTAATAATTCTCCAGCGGCTTGGATGGGTTCAATTGTGCCAATTTCATTGTTAATGGCCATGATAGATACCAAGATTGTGTCGGGACGAATTGCCTGCTTCAAATCGTCAATTGAAATTCGACCATTTTCATCAACTGGCAAATACGTAATCTCATAACCCAATTGCTTCAGCTGTTCCATTGAATTATGAACAGCCGCATGTTCAACAGAAGTGGTAATGATATGTTTTCCAAATTCCCGCTTGGCAATTGCCGTTCCTTTAATCACCCAATTGTCGCCTTCAGTGCCCCCACTCGTGAAATAGATTTCATCTGAATGGACATGCAATAAATCAGCGATTTGCTTCCGGGATTGTTCAAGCAAATTAAATGCTTGTTCACCAAAATTGTGAAGGCTGGAGGGATTCCCCCAAACCTTCTCACTCACCTTATTGTATGTGTCAAGTACTTCTGGCAGTGCTTGGGTTGTTGCACTATTGTCAAAATAAATCATTTGAAACCTTCTTCTCTAATTTATTGGTTCGACTCCAACAAATATAACTCTCATGATGATACACCCAAAGTGGGCTTGGAACAAGCCAGGTGTGCCCTAACTTTTAGTAATCACCACTGATCACCAGCTTATTTGGAATTAAAAAGGGACTCCTGATTAATAAACATTTCACCAGGGTCCCTCACATCTAGATCATCAGTTGTTAATGATCATCATTTTTCTTTGTTGATCCAACTCGCTTTTTGGCCGCAAAATAGTCGTCCCGGATCTTCGTAAACATCCCGGATGACTGCTTTTCAAGCGCTTTTGAAATCGTATCCAGACTCTTTTGATAGTCATACTTTTGATCAAAATAGAGCCGGGCCTGCTTGTTGGCAGCGGCGATTTCTGGGCTGGAGCTAACAAACCGATTGGCATACTGAATGGTCTGTTCAGCCAATGTTGCATTGTCAATCAGCTTATTTGTCTTATCATCCAATGTATCCATGTCTGACTGAATAATGATCACTTGCTTGGAAATATCGTCCATGTCAATTTGTGGTTTGCTCATTGCATCATTTAAATGATTGATTTCCCGGATAACTGCCGCAAAGGCGTCTTGGTAGTCATCAGAAAGTCCTGGCAAATTATGATTGTCAATTCGCCGCTTTTTGTTGCGCATTTCCAGATCAAATTTGGCAAGTGAACTGCGAGCCTGCTTTTCTTTGCTTGGCAATTGAATTGTTGACTGAAATAACTCTTTCTGTAACGCTTCAATTTGGCCAAGATCTTTCATCATTTTTTGTTGCTCCTGGTCAATCACTGAAAAAACAGCTTGGCCGGTCTTGATTGCTTGGGTTTGCTTGGCATACTGCTTTTCAATTGTAGCAATCTGTTGGTCATACTGATGGTTATTCTCAATTTCTTGGTGATTCAACACGTAACTTTTATTCAAGCTTTCCAGCCGGAGTGCCAAATCACTATTTTGCTTGCGGACATGGGCAATGTATTCGCCAATCACTTTGGTATTCTTCTCAACGTGCGGCCGGGCTTTCAGCTCAAGGTCAAGAGCGTCATATAAGTGATCGATTGCGTCGGCAACATCCTCAACTGACTTAGCAACCACATCGACGTCAAGATTTTCCAGCTGTTTGAGGCTGGCTTTAATCTGCGTACGAATCCGTTTGATTGTTTGTGGGAAGTGATCCTTTGGAAAGTTGTAATGCTTAGCTGTTAACTCCTTATAGCCAGTTTGAATTTCTTGAAGTTGATCGTTGAATTCTTTGGTCAGCATGGAATTCAACTTCGGAATCCGTTCCATATAAGACTCTAACTTTGAGGTTGAAGCATTTAAATCAGATAAGACTTCCTCAGCGCTGTTGGGATCCCCACTTTTAGTCAGCTGGGTAAATTCATCAAACGTCCCTTCGATATCAGCTAACATCTTCTCCAAATGATCGATGCTCGTCCCAAATGATTCATTTTTGTTCAGCAGTTCTTCACGAAGTCGCTTATATTTTTTCTCAAGCTCTTCAAGTGCCAGATGATGCTGCTTATTAAGATCATATAACTGGGCTAAGCCAGCCTGAATTTCTTTTAATTCGGAATTAGCGTCTTCAATTGCCTGGTTGGCGTTTTGCCAGTCATTTCTGGTCTTGATAAAATTAATCCCTTTGCCATCATCTTTAACCTCAGCAATCCCCTCATCAATGCTGGGCAACATTTGATTCTTGTAATGTTGGTATTTGTTATACAATTGATCATATTTTTTTTGCGATTCACCTGTTAAGTTAAGCTTTTTAGCAAGGGCAAATTCATCATCCAGCGGAATCTTATTCAGATCTCGTTTGTTCTCATAAACATCCGTTGCCATCTTGATCGTTCGTCGTTGATAAAATACAAATCCAAGATAACAAGCCCCAACCACCACAATAATTCCAATCAGCAAAGTAAGCATTCGATCCCATCCTTCAGAAATAAAGATATTAAATGACCATTAATATGGAAAAAATCCACAAAACAATATATTATGTATTAATAATTAATTAAAAGTGCTCTAACCTGAATTATATCATAGTAGATACGTTTCACCAGATTTTTTTAAAGTGAGGAAGGAACTTATGCAAAAAACAACTAATTTACTGAATCAACAACTGGATGCGTTATTAACCGGCGAAACGGATTTGACTGCGAACATGGCCAATGCGTCAGCTCTCCTAAATCAGTCACTCACAGACATTAATTGGGCCGGCTTTTATCGATATATGCCAGCCAACGACGAATTAATCCTGGGTCCCTTCCAAGGCAACGTTGCCTGCATGCACATTAAAAATGGCAGTGGGGTTTGTGGAACCGCATTAACTCAGAAAAAACCATTACGAGTGGCTGATGTGCATCAGTTTGCAGGCCACATTGCCTGTGATGCCAACTCACGTTCAGAGATCGTCATCCCATTGTTTAAAAATAAGCAGCCGATTGGCGTGTTGGATATCGATTCTCCCATCGTCGACCGTTTCACTGAGGATGACGAAGAGATACTCGCCGAATTTGCTGAGATATTCGTTAAACATGTTGACTTAGAATAGAATTCTTTATACAATGGTGGTTGTGTAAAATAACGCAGCAGTAGACGGTAAGCTCGTCAACATGTTGTTGCCATTTAATTGGTTCTGCAAGTAACTCAATCGGCTGCTTGAGCGAAAGAGCAAAGCAACATGCACGAATACTAAGTTTGCAACGGCTTATTTTACTCCAAAAAAATATTGGAGGATTACTTATGTCTAGATATACAGGTCCAAGTTGGAGAATTTCACGTCGTTTAGGAGTATCTTTATCAGGTACTGGTAAGGAACTCGATCGTCGTCCTTATGCTCCTGGTGATCACGGTCAAGGCCGTCGTTCAAAGCTTTCAGAATATGGTTTACAGTTACACGAAAAGCAAAAATTACGTTACATGTACGGACTTACTGAACGTCAATTTAGTAACTTATTCGTTCGTGCCGGTAAAATTCGTGAAGGTAAGCATGGTGTTAACTTTATGATTATGCTTGAAGAACGTTTGGATAACATGGTTTACCGTTTGGGTATGGCTACAACTCGTCGCCAAGCTCGTCAACTTGTAAATCATGGTCACATCACTGTTGATGGCAAGCGTGTTGATATTCCATCATACGAAGTTAAACCTGGTCAAGTAATCTCTGTTCGTGAGAAGTCTAAAGATCTCCAAGTTATCAAGGACGCTGTTGACGCTGTTGTGGGTCGTCCACAATACGTTAGCTTCGACGCTGATAAGCTTGAAGGCTCATTAGTTCGTCTCCCACAACGAGAAGAACTTGATGCTGAAATCGATGAATCACTTATTGTTGAATACTACAACAAGTTGGGTTAATTCATCACCAAGCGTTTTGCGATTGCAAAGCGCTTTTTTTTATGCCCTCTTTTACTGATATAATGGTTAAGAGTCATTTTTGTTATCACTTAGGAGGTATCTTATGCAACAACCGTTAGCCTATCGAATGCGGCCAACTAAAATTGAAGATATCGTTGGGCAACAAGATTTGGTTGGCCCTGGAAAAATTATCAGCCGAATGGTTAAAGCCAAAATGTTGTCCTCAATGATCTTATATGGTCCCCCCGGCACTGGAAAAACGAGTATTGCCAGTGCCATTGCCGGTTCAACTAAGTACGCATTTCGAATGTTAAATGCGGCCACAGATACCAAAAAGGATCTTCAAATCGTGGCCGAGGAAGCCAAAATGAGCGGGACCGTTGTGTTACTACTGGATGAAATTCATCGGCTCGATAAAACCAAACAGGATTTCTTATTGCCATTATTGGAAAATGGTTCAATCATCCTGATTGGGGCGACCACTGAAAATCCCTATATCAATATCAATCCGGCCATTAGAAGTCGAGCTCAAATTTTTGAAGTTCATCCTCTATCTCCTGCCGATATTGAGCAAGCCCTTCATCGTGCACTGACCGACACTGACAACGGTCTTGGCAACTTCAAGGTAGAGATTGACGATGACGCCCTTAAATTCCTCTCAACGGCAACTAACGGTGATCTGCGAAGTTCGTTAAACGCACTCGAATTGGCAGTTAAGTCAACGGAGCCAAATAAGGACGCTAAAATACACATCACTCGACCAATTGTCGAAGAATGTTTGCAACGAAAGGCACTGAGTTCAGATAAAGATGGTGACGCCCACTATGATGTGATTTCCGCATTTCAAAAATCCATTCGAGGATCGGATACCGATGCGGCCCTTCACTATGCCAGCCGATTAATTGAATCTGGTGATTTGATCTCATTAATCCGGCGGTTACTCGTCATTGCGTATGAAGATGTCGGTTTGGCAAATCCTGGTGCTTGTGAACGAACCGTTGAGGCGACCACTGCCGCAAAGCAATTGGGTCTCCCTGAAGCGCGGATTCCTCTGGCAAATGCCATCATCGAACTCTGCTTAAGCCCTAAGTCCAATTCAGCCATGACGGCAATTGACAGCGCGTTGGAAGATGTTCGTTCCGGCAACTATGGGGATGTCCCTCTCCACTTAAAAGACGCCCACTACAAAGGTGCCGCCAAATTAGGTCGTGGGGTCGAATACAAATACCCGCATGATTTCCCTAATGATTGGGTCAAGCAACAATATCTCCCAGATAAAATCAAGAATGCCCAGTACTATCGGCCAAAGAGCAATGGTCGGATTGAAACAGCTTTTAAAGAACAATACAAAAAACTACGCCAGTCTGCTGGCCGAAAATAATTTGGAGTAAAAAATGATTATTAATTTGTTAGTCGTCGTGGTTATCATCATCGCGGCATTTATCGCCTACTATTTACTATCCCACCTGAATCAAAAATTATTTGGCATCAACGTTTCCGAGAATAAACGCATGAGCTCGGCCGCAAAAACGGGTGGCATCACATTTATCATTGTTGCCATTCTGGGTGTTGTCGCCTTGTTCTGGCAAAATGATATTTTTACCTTGGTCATGCTGCTTTGCGGGACTGCCGCCGGAACGATTTTAGAGGCAGTTATCATGAATATTATCAACCATCCCAATCGCTAGCATATTTATTTCTTTGTATTTTAGAAAAAATAACGTACAATTAAGATAAATAGATGAATGTGGGGTGGGTACAATGTTACAACAATACAAACAAATTCTAGTTCCCGTTGATGGTTCATACGAAGCGGAATTAGCTTTCAAAAAAGGCGTTGCAGTTGCGAAACGAAATGATGCATCACTTCACCTTGTTCACGTTGTTGATACCAGGGCTTTCCAAAACATTTCCAGCTTTGATACCTCAATGGTCGAACAAGTGACTGATACTGCCAAACAAACACTAGACAAGTACATTGATGAAGCTAAACAAGCTGGCATCAAGGACGTTGACTACTCAATTGAATATGGCGCACCAAAGACGGTAATTGCACGTGATTTGCCACAGAATCTAAACATCGATTTAATCATGATTGGCGCAACCGGTTTAAATGCCGTTGAACGATTATTGATTGGTTCAGTAACTGAGTACGTGACTAGAACCGCAATTTGTGATGTGTTAGTTGTCCGAACCGATTTGGATAATAAGCCAGCCAAGAACCCTAGTAAACGAGTTTAGGGGATGAGTTGAGGTGGCCAATGTCGGTTGATTGGAATCATGAGGATCAGCCATTTGAATTTGAATTTTAATGATTCCGGTTTGACAGATAAGCCATGATTTTCAAAACACCATTCAGCAAAAAATCTCAGGCCCAAATAGGGCTGAGATTTATATCAATTTTCAATCCGTAATCATCCGCTTGGATCGCCGTAGCCACCTAGATAAAAGCTGCGTCAAACGGCTGATCTTGGCCATTTAACGAAGAGGACCAACTATTCCAAAATCAGGAATAGTTGGTCCTCTTCGCTAAATTCTGAGATCAAAACGCCGATTGTCGCAGTCTCATTTAATGAGTGTCGGTAATCCTTCGGTTTTAGCCAATTCCTGCTTAACCGTTTCGACGATATGAGCCTGGTTATGCTTAATGATTTTTTCTGACAGTTCCGTGTTTCCCCGTAATTGGGAGATAAAAAAGGCTGCAAATTGCTTCATTGTTCCACAAACAACCCGCCCTTTTGCATAATAACATTTGGATTCCTGCTCAGCTAAAATATCTAACTTATAAATTAAATCAGCTTGCGTGAGTTTAACTGAAATATCCTTAATTAATTCGAGCGCGCAATCATAATTCTCAATATCCAGATACAAGCCAATAATTCTGACATACAAATCAACAATTGCAAAGAAATCCTGCTTTTCGTCACTCTTGAGCTTTTTTAGGATTTCGGTACTAACTTCAATATATTCTTGTGCTCGCGATGGCTTACCCTGATTCTGATAAGCAAGACCAAGCCCCAAGTTGGCCCAAGCTTGATAAAAAGTATAATCAGTGGCTGAATACCGCGTTAACATAACGTTGAAATTGTAAATGGCTTCATTCATGTCATCATCAATGAATAAATTGATGTACCCGAGATAACAGGAATAACGGCCGCGAGATGCTTTGCTGGTCAACTTTTCAAAAGATATTTGCTTAATGAATTGACTCGCCTCTTGGAACCGATTGTAACGCATGCTTTCATCAATCAGCGAAAATAATTTGTCACCATATTCAGGATTGCTGGTCACCTGCGTTAAATCCAATTTTAATCGGTCGCACACCTTACATAAAATTTCGAAACTGGAACAATTATTCTGTGTTTCAATCCCGCTGATGGTTGCTTGCGTACAAATGCCTTCAGCAAGTTGAGCTTGAGACAGCCCCTTTTGTTTCCTAGCTTTTCTAATCATCGATCCGGAAATTTTCATAGTCATATCTAACTTTTACCCCCGATTTTAAAGTTGATGCGCTGACTACACAACCTAAATATCATATTATATTCACATGCAGATATCAACCAAAATTTCACAATATCAGCCAAAAATCACGACCGGAATCTGCATTGGAGAATATGATCATTAACCACGCCGACCGCCTGCAAATAGCTATAAACCGTAACCGGTCCAATCCGTTTCAAGCCCATTTTTTTGAAGCTATTCACAAACTGTTTAGTGAACTCGTGAAAATCTGGAACAGGATCTGATTCCGACAACAGGTGATCCAGTTGCATATAATTCACAGGCCCCCAGGTATTATCAATAAACTGTTGCGGATTTTGTTGAATCACTTTTGCATTATGAATCATCCCGGCAATCTTCGAGTGATTTCTGATAATCTTTGGATTCTCGCATAACCGGGCAACATCTTGATCAGTCAAGCCAGCGAGATAATCAATTGAAAAGTGATGGAAGGCCTCATTCATGCCATCTTCAAATTTAAGAACCGTCTGAAATGCTAATCCGGCCTGCATCGTTTCGAGACAAAAGCTACGGAAAAGCTCATTTAACTCCTTGGTTGGTTTGCCCCAAATTGTATCATGATAAATCATCAATTCTGGGCTCTTGGTCGCCCAGGCACATCGTTTTGTCATATTAAATCGCACCTCCTATATAGGAAATACGTAAAAGAGGGGCAAAATTATAGATAATCCAATAAATAATTTAATAAGAGAACCCAACGATCACGATCTAAGTTGATCTTCAAGTGGGCTAGTTTTTGTGCTTGATCTGTTACTTGGCCATTAACGCCCATAATTGCCGACCGGAACATCCCCAACCGGCTATTATCCGTCCACGTATAAATTTGCCGTTGATCGATATCGGCAGACCGAATAAGATAGTTACTCACCGTATAATGTTCTAACGTGTAAAAATTAACGTTCAGTTTGGACATATCACCAAAGTTCAACATTGTGACCAGCCCAATTTGGGTATGCGGCAGTTGGCGTTTAATTTGGCGAAGATAGGCGTAACCGATTGAATGGACGCGATGAGGTAACCGCTGCAGTCCGGCACGATATTGATCAGCAAACCTCGTTCCCATTTGTTTATCAGATTGGTTGGTCACTTTTAGTTCAATAATCAAGGGTTGGTGTAATCGATTGGCGATTTTTAAATAATCACCAAAAAGTTCAACATGATGGTATTTTTTTACGGTTTTAAGGCTTAACGTATTGATCTCTTGCGGACGTTTATGAGGAATCGAAACAGTATCATCATGGGCGCAAATAAAATGGTGATCCTTGGTTTCTTGAATATCCATTTCAACGTATGGAAAATGAAACCGACTGTTCTTCTTCAATGCCGCAATCGTATTCCCGGTTCCGTTGTGATCAATAACGCCCCGGTGAACGATAATCGTTTGGGGTCGTGGCGGCCGACCATTGTTAACATTTGCGGCACCAATAACGGTAGTCAATAAGAGGCTAACCCCACCAAATACCCACAACCGGCCAGACTTCCAATCAAAGTGAATCGAACTTGAAAACAATCTCAACATTGTTTTCAGCTCAACTATCGGCACCACAAAATTGATCAGCCCCTTGGAAATGAACCAAATTGTCTGATTTGATATCAGATGGTTGAAAGCGGTTATGCCGGTGATGATCGCAAAAACAGCGACCACCATTTCGAGGATTGCCAGCCAAGATCTAACCAGATCGCCAAAGGAGCCATCACGCCATGCTAATTTGAGGGTTCTAATAAAACCAGCTTCATCCCCTGAAAGTAAAAGAACTAAAAACTTACGAATTCTCAGCGTCAGTCCCAGCGCCAACAGGTAAAGAATCATCAAAGAAATGACGATCACCTGGCGATTAACCGTAATCCAGGTAAACATTGCCCCCGAAACTGGAATTGCGGCTTTGATAAAATTGGTGAACCCAAACAGCCCCAGTGGCAACCAAAGAATTGCCAGCCAAATAACCGCTAAGTAGAGACCAATCAATTTCTTTGATGTGAGTTTAAGTTGATTAAACCCTCTTGGTAAGCTGATAAATATGACTGAACCCAACATCCCAACAAAGATTAACAGCAAGATCATCAACAGCCAGCTACTGTGAAGGCCGTTTTGGATCCATTTGAGCATGGTCATGATGCAAACAAATAATATTATTAAGAAAGGTACTCGTCGATCACTATTCATATTCCCATCCCATATAAAAGGCTGGTCGCGATCAAACCAAATGTTTCATCGTCGGCCAGCCTCATTTATTCAACTTATTAATTCTTTTTGATGATCTGGTCTTTTGGATCCAATGGTTTGAAATCGTATAAGATTTTACTTTGACGTTCAAATTCCTCGATTGCCAATTGAATCAAACGATCAATCAATTCAGTGTAGGAGATTCCAGAAGCAGCAAATAACTGTGGATACAAGCTAATGTTGGTGAATCCAGGCAACGTGTTGACTTCACTGACATACGGAACGCTATCCTGAGAAACAAGGTAGTCGATTCGAGCCATCCCTTTTAGCCCCAAAGCGCGATAAGTCTCCAATCCCATCTCGGTGATTTCTTCAGCTAATCGGTCGGAAATATCAACGGGAACATCAAACTCCACATGACTTGCATCTACAAATTTGTTGTCATAAGTATAGAATGCATCACTTTTCGGCACTTTAATTGCCCCTACTTTAGAGACGATTGGGTGATGATTCCCCAGCACGGAAATTTCCAGTTCCTCAGGTCCTTCAATGGCTTCTTCGACCAGAACTTTGCTGTCATAACGGAAAGCATCGCGAACCCCTTCAAGATAATCGGCTTCATTTTCAACTTTGTGAATCCCCACCGAAGAGCCTTGATTAGCTGGCTTGACAAACAAAGTTTTGCCAAGCTCATCGCTCAACTTCTGATAAGTATATTGTTCACTGGTCATTGGCGTGATGACTTCATAATGCGTCGTTCGAACGCCAGCGAGCTGCAGGATTTTTTTGGTAATGTCTTTATCAAATGACATTGCGGATCCCAAGACGCCAGTGCCAACGTATGGCTTCTGAAGTAACCGTAATAATCCTTGAATCGTTCCGTCTTCACCTAAGTTACCATGAATAATTGGGAAGAAAACGTCGATATTTGACACTCCACCTAAATTAATCACGGGAGCAAGTGGGTTCTTATGATCCAGCTTTGCAAGTTCTTCTTTTGCCACAACATCTTCAGGTTCGCCGTTAAATACCCGTGCGGATGCCTCGTTACCTAAGATATAGCCGCTTTTAGTCATTAAGAAGAGACTCACTTTGTACTTATCTTTGTCCATAGCGTCAAAGATGTTGTGGGCTGATCGTTTGGAAACATCGTGCTCAGAAGAATTGCCACCAAAGATCAAGCCAACGTGTTGCTTTTTGTTCTTTGCCATGATTTCCACCCTATTCGTATATTCGTATAGTTTCCAGAAACTTAAGTATAACATGGAAACCGGTCACGGGATATATTGAAAACTGGTTTTTATTGGCTAATTAACTATTAGTCCCGCTTTAATTGCTTTCTGGCAAATAAGAACCGGGTGACGACAATCAAAATAGCGCCAAAAATGATTAACGAGATAATCAGGGCAAAGGGATTGTATGCACCACTGCTTTGGTATCCCAATACCAATTTCGCAAAATTGACCACCCAACTCATTCGGAATCGGTAATCAATCATCGCCTTAAAGATAAATAACAGAACAACCCCACCAGTAATTGGGGCAATAATTAAAATTAAGCGTTGCGCAACCTTTGAGAACAGCGTCAGAAAACTACCAATGACCATTCCAAGCAATGAGCCAACCGCCAGCATTAGAGCACTCATCACAAAGTTGAGCACCCCATTGACGAGGGGGTTCGAAAAGTAAGTATCATATACCCTCGTGAATAGATTAAAGGGCGCGTTATCGGTGATTGGCGACAGGAATAAATAGCCGTACAGTAAATTAAACGTATTCCCAATCAAAATTAGCAACCCATTAACGCTTAACTGCGCTTCAAAAAAGGTGCTTCTGGAAACGCCATTTTGAATGAGAAATTTGAAGTTCTCATATGACAACGTCGAGATCACGAAAATGTAAAATCCAAATACGGCCGAAACCGAGCCTCCCCGTAATTGATCCACAATTGAGAAGCTTGAAAGGGTTCCTGAGATGACCGACAACAGAAATGGTAAGATAATGATCAAGGCGATTAGCGTTAAATAAACCACCCCAATCAAGGGGAGCTGCTTCTTGAAAAGATATTTAATCACTTGCTTAGTTTTCATGTCGCTTGCTCCCCTCATATTGATTAGTTAAAAAGACAAAAAGTTTCTGGAGATCAAAATTAGACAGCTGAACGGTATCAGGTAACCGGCGATCATCCAGGTCGCCATAAACATAGTTAGCCCGGATATTTCCCATATCATCATGACCAACAACATTGAGCCCCTTCGTGTATTCTTCGACCTCATTTTTTTGGCCAACAACTGAATGAGTCTTTGCCAACACATCTTCAACCGGCTGATTTAAAATGATTCGACCCTGATCGAGAATAATCACGTCACTAATAATATTGGCAACCTCTTCAATTAAGTGAGTCGACAAAATAAATGTCCGTGGATTGTCAGCATAGGAATCAAGTAATTCTGTATAAAATAATTCTCGATGATTAGCATCCAATCCAAGAACCGGCTCATCCAATATGACAAATTTGACTGGCAGACACAGTGCAAGGATTAGCTTAAAGATTGAATTATAACCAGTCGATAATTTACCAAACTTTTGTCCCATATCAATTTTAAATTCGGCAATCATTTTGTCAGCTAATTTATGATTGAACCCACCATATATCAACTCACTGTCCTTAACAATCTGGGAAAGTTTCGCGCCATTTGGATACAAATCAACTTCACTCATTAAGTACATCAAGCCGAGCTTTGAATCATTGTCGGCAACGTTTTCTGAATCAATTTTAACTTCACCGGAACTGGGAAAAATCCGGTCGGTAATAATATTGAGCAATGTGCTTTTCCCAGCCCCATTGCGGCCCAAAAGCCCATAAATTTTATTTTCCTCAAAGGCTAAATTCACATCCGCAATGACACTTTTGGACCCATACGATTTGGAGACGTGACTTACTTCCAACATACTCATTGACTATAACCTCGTTTCACTAAATCTAGTAGCTCTTCTTCAGAAATATTCAGATTGCGCGCCTCACGAACCAAATTAACGATAAACGCGTCAAAGAAGCCATCGCGTTTAGCTTCTACTATCCGCTGTCTGGCTCCCTGCTTGACGAACATTCCTAATCCTCGCCGCTTTTCAATTAACTGCTTTGAAACGGCAATATTCATCCCTTTCAGGACAGTTGCCGGATTAATGTGGAACTCTTTTGAAATCTCGGTTGTCGATGGAATTTGTGCCCCTTCTTCAAACCCGCCAGAAGCAATTGCATCTTCAATCTGTTCGGCAACCTGACGATAAATCGGTTCTGAACTATTAAATTCAAATTGCATTCCGCATCGTCCCACCTTTTCTTTTCATCACGTTATTTCTCCACCTTTGTCTGAGGTACGACAATTTTGCTATAGATCATCACCGTAATCCCATAGTAGATTAGATAGAGAATACTAAACCCGAGAGCCGACCAGCCAAATGTTTGATAGGCGCCGTGTAACAGATTGGCCTTAATAAACATTTGTAAGCCAAAGGCCACGTCAATAATGCCTAACACAGCCGGAAGAATAAACAGTCCCAGGATCTGAACGGCAATGGAACGATTAAGAACGGATTTTCTGGCCCCAATCTTATTGAGCATCTCAAATCTGGTTTTATCACTGGCAGCTCCACTTAAAATCTTAAACATCAAGCAACTGGCCAGCATAGCTAGAAAGGCAATTCCAAGGAAAATGCCCATGAATTCCAAGCTCCCAAAGACACCCTTCAATAGTTGATAGGTTTCAAAGGCACCGCCGACTCCAAGCCCTTCACTCACCTTTTTACCGTACTGTCGAGTTTGGAGATTAGTAATCTTTGAAAGTGTTGTGGCAGCTGCATCCATGTCTTTTACCCGAACTAATAATAAAGTATTGGCCTTGGCATTAATTTGATTAAAGGTGGTATCAGAAACCAACCTAATCCGTAAGCTTCTGGTTAGCGGTGTCTGTAAATTATTAAGGCTGGCATAGGCTGTGGATGCGCGGTCTTTCAGTTGAGTCAGACTGGCATTATCAATCTTTGATTTTAACTGGGCCTGATTGGTAAAGTGAGCGTATTTGAATGGCTGAGCTTCAAACTGGCTTGCCCGATAATAAACGCTTTTGGTGCTGGGATCAACTTTTTGCTGGTAGGTGACCTGAGTCTTTCCGTCAATGCCGCCAACTAATGATTTCATTTTAGGAGATGGATTAGTCAGCCCAACCGCATAGGCATTGTTACCGGCGGCCATCATCGGCACCATTCGTTGAAAACCAATTCCAACTGTGATTGCCCCGAGTGCCAAAGCAAACAGTAACGAAACGACTGAAAGAATCTTTGTATAGTCACGAATTCTAAACTTTAACTGAGAAATCGTAAAGTTGTTAAGACCTTTGTAGCTGGTGTTTGAGCGTTGAACGGCTTCCAAAATCATGACAAAGAAGGAATTGAACACAAAATAGGTACCAAGGACAATGGTAATTAACCCAATCCCGATTGCCAACAGTTGAAGGTGATTAATATCATACATAGCGTAATAACCGATCGCCAGCAAGACTAATCCAACAACGGCTTGAACGAAAAGCGTCCGTTTCTTTGGATCTTTCCAGTCACTTTCTTGATTAGACCGTAACAGATTAAGAGCAGATGTCTTCATGAAAGTTCGGGCGTTGACCAAACCGGCGATTACAAACAACACCAAAAACAAGATCAAGGTTGACCACACGGCTGGCATATAAAAAGCAGAAAAGTTAGTTAATGGAACATGGATTTGGCTACTCAATAGGCCACTGAGTCCTTTTGTAAACCCAACTCCCAGGATAATGCCAACAAAAGTAGAAGCCAACCCAATCACTAAAGTTTCTAGAATAATTAACTTGCTGATGACCTTTGACTTGGCCCCCAGCATCATGAAGAGACCATAATCATGCTTTCTCATACTCATCAAAAAGTTGTTGGCATAGAACACATACACCAGGGTGATAATTGCCAACAGAATTGAGCCAAAGATGAAGACAAATTTGGCATTCTGACCGACCGGACTACTGGTGGTGAACTTATCATTGGTCGAGATGGCCTCGAACATATAGAAAATGGCAGTGGTGATCATCATGCCTGAAAATAGGACCAGGTAGTCTTTCCACCGAGATTTGACGCCTGATAATGAAATTTTAAATAACATAATGCACTCCTTAGAAGTTAATTATTGTTCAAAGGTTCCAAGCTTTTCGAGAATTTGTTGGTAGAACTCATTTCGACTCTTCCCGTCAGCATCAATTTCGTCGCCGATCTTGCCGTCTTTAATAAACAAAATTCGCTTACAGAAACTAGCTGAAAACGGATCATGAGTCACTAGGAGAATTGAGACCCCTTGTTGATTGATGTTCGTCAAGGTATCCAGGAGTTCCCGAGCATTGGTTGAATCAAGGGCACCGGTTGGCTCATCACCAAAAATAATTGATGGATTGGCAACCAAAGCTCTGGCAGCGGCCACTCGTTGCTTTTGACCACCTGACAGCTGAGTTGGATATTTGGATAACAGATCATCAATCCCTAATTTCTTGGCGGCTGCTTCAACTGACTGTTTCGTTTCGCCTGCTTTTTTATTTTGCAACGAAAGCGGCAAAGCAATATTTTCCTGAGCTGTCAAAGTTTCTAGCAAGTTAAAATCTTGGAAAATGAACCCTAATTTTTCTGAACGGAAATCTGACATTTGGTTAGCGGTTAAATTAGTCACATCTTTACCATCAATTTCAACAGATCCGCTGGTTGGCTGGTCTAAAGTTGCCATAATATTAAGTAAGGTGGTTTTCCCAGAACCGGAAGCACCCATGATCCCAACAAATTCACCTTGTTGGACGGAAAAGGTAATCCCTTTCAGTGCTTCGTATGGTTTGGGGCCGTTTTGGTCATATGTTTTATGCAAATCTTTTGTGCGTACGATTTCGGTTGTCATGATATTCCTCCTGCGTTGGTTGATTACTTATGTAACTAACTATATATGCAGAGCTATAAATTGTCAACACTACCAAATCAAATTGTAGCGGTCTTCTCTGTAAGAAGCCGTCATGACAATGATTATCTGACAAAAAATGGCCAGGTTGAGACATGGGTCGGCAAAGTGTTTGTAAATGCAACTTAACTTTCTGATAAAGCTTGTGACAAACGGCTGATCTCCGCCATTTAACAAAAAGGATCAACTATTCCAAAATCAGGAATAATTGATCCTTTCCGTTAAATGCTGGGATCAAATCGCCTTTCGTCTCAATCTCGTCGTTTAAATTAAATTGCCAACAAAGTGGTTGCCATTACTCTAGATTATCAGTATTAATGACGTTCTGGGTTCCTCGTTCGGTAATGATCGATACCAGGACATTATTAATCATTTGCATCCGTTTTTCATCAGTCACACTGGTTCCTAAATCGTGCTGCAACTGTGATACGGCATCTTCTGAAATGGCAACCGCTCCTTGGACAATAATCTTTCGGGCTGACAGAATGGCAGTGGCTTGTTGCCGTTGTAGCATTGCGTTGGCAATTTCCGTTGCGTAAGCCAAGTGCGTCAATCTGGTTTCAACAATTTCCAGACCGGCCACGTCCAACCGTGCCTGCAATTCCTTTTGAAGAGCTTTTGAGACCTCGGTTGAATTTCCTCGCAGCGTCAATTTATCCGTATCCTCATCGAAACTGTCATATGGGTATTGGCTTGCGATATGCCGAATCGCTGATTCACTTTGGATCTCCACAAATTGTTCATAATCTTCAACACTAAAAATTGCTTTGGCTGAATCAACGACTCGATAAACAATAACGGCCGCGATTTCAACTGGATTACCCTTTGAATCATTCACCTTAATAATTGAACTATTGAAATTACGCACCCGCAAAGAAATTGTCTGCTTGCCTGTTAAAGGCACCGTCATGAATAATCCGGACGTGCGGATTGTACCAATATATCGACCAAAAAAAGTGAGTACTTTTGCTTCATTTGGTTGGATAATTGTCAGTGAACTTGCGAATAATAAATCAAGAATGATTACAATACTACCTGAGATAACGGTCAATACCGAACTGGACTGGCTGCCATTCCATAACATGTAACCGCCCAAAATCAGCAGGATCAGAACACAAATCAATCCAATAAAGCCATTTACATGAAATACATTTTTTTCTTTCAAAAAAGCCGCCCCCTATATCAAATGATTTCGGTTACAAATCAAGTATATAGTGGTCGGCTCTTAATTGAAAGCGAATTACTTTACATTCTTAACTGGTAGAACGGCACCCTTGTAATGGTGGTAAATCCACTTTTGAGTACTCTTCGATTGAAGGGCTTTAACAAGCTTTTTAATGGCTGGCTTATTTTGGTCGCCCTTGCGAGTTGCAATAATATTGACATATGGTGAGCTGCTCTTTTCAATGGCGATTGAATCAGTTCGTGGATCCAAGCCAGCTTGAACAGCATAATTGGCATTAATGACAACCGCATCGCCTTCACCGTTCTTATAAATGGTTGGTAACAGCTTTGGTTCATAACTGTGCTTGAACTTCAAGTGACGAGGGTTTGACGCAATATCACTGAAATTAGCTGATGTAATATTGACACCCTTCTTGATTGTGATTAAACCGGCATCTTTAAACAATGTCAAAACTCGGCCATAATCGGGAGTATTACTGCTGACAATAATTGTGGCATTTTTCTTGAGATCTTGAAGCTTCTTAACTTTCTTAGAGAAAACGGCAATTGGCTCCAAATGAACCCCACCGGCATTCACTAAAGTACCATGATTTTCCTTGTTCCACTGATCCAAGAATGGCACATGCTGGAAGTAATTCGCATCCAGTTCACCATTTGCCAGCGCTTTATTAGGCATTACATAGTCTTGGAAGGTCGTGATTTTTAGCGTAACCCCTTCCTTTTTAAGTTGTGGCGCAACATGTCTCAAGATTTGAGCATGAGGAACTGCTGATGCACCAATTTTTAAGGTCGTTGTTTTCTTACTTTGACTGCTTGAGGAAGAACACCCAACTAACAACACCGCACTAAATAATACTGCAACTAAACTCAATAATTTCTTCTTCATACGAAAACCTCCAAATTATAATGTCCGTTTATCGGTCCACTTCACGAACCGGTCACCAACGAATTGAACAACAAAAACAAATAAACAAATAATAACCGTTCCAACTAACGTCACGGTGTTGTTATATGCTTGGAACCCTTCTTGGTAAACAAGGTTGCCAAGGCCACCAGCACCAATTGCCCCAGCCATGGCGGTATAGCCAATTAACGAAATTGTGGTCACCGTAGCGCCTGCAATCAACGCCGGTTTACTCTCGGGCAGCAACACCTTAGTAATCACACCCCAGGTTGTTGCTCCCATCGATTCAACGGCTTCGATAACCCCGGAATCCACTTCTCGGAAATACGACTCGACCATCCGAGCATAAAATGGGGCTGCAGAAACGATTAGGGACGGCAAGGCAGCTTTGGGTCCAATGATTGTCCCAACCAGGGTCTTGGATACCGGCAACAGCAAAATAATCAAAATAATATATGGAATTGACCTAAAAATATTAACCAGTAAACCCACGACCCAATTAATGACTTTAAAGCCCCAACCCGATTTGCTACGGGTTTCATAGAGAATGAGGCCTAAAATAATACCAAAAACAACCACGGCAACCATCGATAACAATGTCATCCAAATTGTTTCCCAAGTGGCCGACATCATTGCCGACCAATCCACATTATGGAATTGAAAATATGACTTAAGGCCGGTTGTATTACTCATGATGAATCACCTCGGTTCCAACTCTCATTTTTTTAAGGTACTCAAGCGCATCATTAATTTTGGCCTCGTCCCCAATAAATTGGAGATCCAACGATCCCAGTGCCCCTTCTTGGGTTTGATGGATGGCACCAGAAATAATACTGATTGTGAGATCCGGGTAACGTTTGATAACATCTGACACGATTGGCAGCTCTGCTTGCGGCCCGTGAAAGACTAACCGGATTAACTGCCCTTCAGGATACTTCTTTACCAATTCTTCCAAGGTCATCGTTGTATCACCCTTTTGGGTTGTGAATTCTTCGCTGACAAAGTTTTTGGTAACCTGTTGCTGTGGATGGCGGAAGACTTCAAACACTGTTCCGCTTTCAACCACTCGACCGCTATCCATTACTGCCACTTTGTCACATGTCTTCGCAATTGCATGCATCTCATGGGTAATCAAAAGGATGGTTAAGTTCATTTCTTTGTTGATCTTCAACAACAATTCCAATACTTCATTTGTCGTATCGGGATCCAGAGCACTCGTGGCTTCGTCAGAAATTAGAATTGTCGGTTCATTTGCCAGCGCGCGGGCAATGCCAACCCGTTGTTTCTGTCCACCTGATAATTCAGAGGGATAAGAATGCTCGCGGCCCTCTAAACCGACCAACTTGATTAACTCCTCAGCGCGTTGAACCCGCTTGGTTTTGGGAACCTTAGCAATCTCCAGTGGCAAGGCAACGTTATCGATTACTGTCCGTGACCATAACAGATTAAAATGCTGGAAGATCATGCCGATTTTTTGGCGTTGCTTTCGAAGGGCACTGCCATTTAACTTGGCAACATCAGTTCCATCGATATCGATCTCACCTGTCGAGGGAGCTTCCAGTCCATCCAGCATTCGGACTAATGTACTCTTACCTGCTCCGGAGTACCCGACAATCCCAAAAATCTCCCCATCATTAATCTCGATGTTTACATCATTAACGGCCGTTAACCCACCGTCTTTTGTACTATATTGTTTAGATACATCTTTAAATCGAATCATCGTTTTCACTCCTAAATATAAAAAAGCTTTCCGTCCATATTAGCAATTAATTAATTACTAACAAGGACGAAAAGCTTTTCGCGGTACCACCTTAGTTCATTATCGCTTCTCAACGATAATCTCTACGAGTATGAATCATACTCAACGAAATAATGGACGTCACCCATTATTGGCTCACTGACGCTCACCAACAATTATTTTGCCAAGACCATCTTCAAAAATCTTCACTGACTCCGTCTCACCATTAGGAGCTCTCTTTGCAGCTTCAATTAATTACTCATCTTGGATCTAATCTCTTACTCATTGAATCCTAGTTTACCTAGAAAAATATTAACCGTCAAGGAAATTATTTCTGAATTTTGGCAATCCATGATTTGTCCTTGGCAGATTCATTCAAAAGTGCTGGGTTGTCTTCAGCCTGTTTATTCACGGCGACAACGGTTCCGGCAACTGGACTCTCAATATCCGAAACAGCTTTATCTGCCTCAACATTCAGCAAGGTATCACTAGTTGTCAATTGATCGTTAACCTTTGGCAGAGAAACAAACGTAATGTTGCCAAGCTCATTTCGGCCTTCATCAGTTAAACCAATTGTTACAACCCCACTCTTGTCTTCTTCTGTCCAATAATAATTCTTGTCCATAATAATTTGCCCCTTAAGAAAATTCTTTATCTTCACCAAACATATAACTCTTATTGTGATATTGCATCGACATGATCAATCCAATCCCAATCATGTTTCCAATCAGCGCTGATCCCCCGGCACTAACGAATGGAAGTGGAATACCGGTTAATGGTAGTAAGCCAACGCTCATTCCCACATTTTCAAAAACATGGAAAAGGATCATCATAATCACGCCGGTTGAAATGTACGCATAAAAAACGTTTCTCGTGTCAAAAGTGACTTTAATCATCTGATAAATCAGCAAGAAATACAGTAAGATTAAAATACAACTACCGATAAAGCCGAAGTTCTCACCAATTACTGAAAAAATCATATCTGATTCACGAACTGGTACATATACATGCGATTGGTTGAACCCCGTGCCAAAAATGCCACCCGAACCGATGGCCTTCATGCTTTGCCACAGCTGATACCCCTGATTACTCGTATCAGCAGATGGATGAAGCCAGGTATCAACCCGTGAGAATTGATAGGCCTGAAAACCGACTTTTTCGAGGATTCGGCGGCCAGCTTCAGGAATAACGAGCGCCAGTGCAGTTCCGGCAACGCCAAAAATCGCTATCATTGACGGTAGAATAATCCGCCAAGTAATTCCTGAAACGATGATCAACCCACCTAAAATCGCAAAGAAGACCAACATAGTCCCAAAATCATTTTGCAGTTTTAATAAAATCGCAACCGGAATTGTCCAGAGGATCATTTTGCCCAACAGCAACCAATCACTCCGGACCGTTCTGATGGGATAATTATCATTATGCTGAACAATAACTCTCGCCATCATCAAAATGTATGCTGGCTTCATGACTTCTGAAGGCTGAAACGTTAATCCAAAAATGGAGAACCAACTTTTCGCCCCAGTATTAGCATAATAAGCCCGACTGTACAAAACTAAAACACTGGCTAGAAGGGCAATCCCACCCCAATACACAATTGGGGCCACTTTCCACAACTGCTCGGAATCAAACTGCATAATGACAACAACGGCCACAATTCCGATCACATACCAAACTAATTGGGAAATCACTTGTCTTAAAACGCTGGTAGCACTGGAATCATGGGTTGCGGCAACATAAATAGAAGCCAGCCCAATACAAGCCAACATTAAAACACAGAAGATTATTCCCCAGTCTATCCGGGATTGATCGTCTTTTGACGTCCTACGACTGGTATCCAAAATAGACCCTCCTTAAATTTTAAACTTTAATGATGAAGATGGAATTCCTTAATTAACAGCGTAACGCCCTCTTCGAAACTTTTCACGTGGAATTGTTCTTGATGGGTATTAACTGCTTCAAATTTATTGGCACTCACTTCTTTAAGTGTCCCAATCAACTTTTTGCCAATAAATAACTCAGAGATATTTTGGCCAGTTGAATCTGTGCGATCTTTAATTTCAACATTAATACTCTTGTTAGCTTTGCTCAATTCTATTCTCCTTGTTCACAGATTACTTTAAGTGCATTGATTTACGATACTCGTCCCGAGCAGCTTTATTTCTAAAAATTGTGAAATGATCTGGTACGGGATCATATCCACCTTTAACAAAAGGATGGCAGCGAAGAATCCGTGCAATCCCCATAATGGCTCCCTTGAGTGCCCCATGCTTTTGTAGCGCCGTCACCATATAACTACTGCAAGTTGGGTAATAACGGCATGTAGGGGGAAATAAGGGTGATATAAAGCGCTGATAACCATGAACAATAACAATCAGAATTTTTTTCAATGCGACACCTAAAATCTATTCTTTGCTCTTTAACTTCGGATTCTTGATGTAATGTTCCAACAGAATCCCCGCTCCCTTAGCCACATTATCAAGTGGCTTTTCAGAAATGATCACTGGCACCGTCAGCGCATCAGAGATCACTTGATCAATCTTGCGTAATAATGCGCCGCCACCAGTCAACATGATGCCACGGTCAACGATATCAGAAGCTAATTCGGGTGGAATAACTTCCAAGACCTCTTTTGCACCGTCTACAATTAATTGAACGGTGTCGTGAATGGCTTCAGCAATCTCATTACTGTCGATGGTGATTGCGCGAGGCATGCCTGAAACAGCGTCACGGCCACGAACTTCCATCTTCTTAACGTCATCTTTGTCTTCCTTGGCAGTTCCAATTTCAATCTTGATCTTTTCAGCAGTGTGTTCACCAATAATCAAGTTATGCTTCTGTTTAATATAGTTGGCGATTTCAACGTTCATCCGATCACCGGCTACCCGGATTGACTTGCTGGCAACGATATCACCGAGAGAAATAATCGCAATATCACTGGTACCACCACCCATGTCGATCACCATGTTACCACGGGGCTGAAAAATATCCATTCCGGCACCAACTGCGGCAACTTTGGGTTCTTCTTCAAGATAAACTTGGCCGCCACCGGCCTTCTCTGCTGCTTGAATAATGGCGTTTCGTTCAATTTCAGTAACATTAGTCGGCGCACAGATCATAATCTTTGGCTTAGACATGAATCCCTTTACATCCAGTTTGTTGATGAAGTAAGTCAGCATTTCTTCGGTAATGTCAAAATCAGAGATTACCCCATCCTTGAGTGGACGGATTGCACGAATGTTACTTGGGGTTCTGCCGACCATTCGATAGGCTTCGGAGCCGACTGCCAGAACTTTTCCGGTCCGTGTGTCAATCGCGACAACTGATGGTTCATTTAATACAATACCCTTTCCTGCAACGTAAATTAAAACGTTGGCAGTTCCTAAATCGATTCCAATGTCTTTTGCCATCTGTGTACTTCCTCCTGAAAACTTTTATCTCAAAAAAACATTATACCACATAAAAATGACGATTCGAATGCCATCTCAGGCAATAAAGGGTTGAGATCAATAACGATCTCAACCCCATTTGATTAATTATAAGCGATTCTTTAATGATTGATTAAGAATAATTGAGTCGTCATCTTGAACGTCAACCCGTTTGATTTCAGCGCCAAGACTTGCTAATTTTTTATGGAAATCATGGTACCCACGATCCAAATATTGTAAATTGCGAACTTGTGTGTAGCCTGATGCAACCAGTCCGGCAATCACCAAGGCAGCAGCGGCTCTTAAATCACTCGCCGCCACTTCGGCGCCATTGAAGTCAGTTGGGCCTTGCATCACAACTGTCCGACCGGAAATCGTATATTGCGCATTCATCCGCCGCAATTCTTCCATGTGCATGAAACGATTCTCAAACACCGTTTCAGTCATCGAACTACTACCATTGGCACAGAGCTGAAGGATAGTCATTTGTGGTTGCATATCGGTTGGGAAACCTGGGTGAGGTAAGGTCTTAACGTCAACTGGTTTAAGTTGATCTGGTCCAATAATCCGAACACCCTCATCAGTTTCGATCACTCGAACTCCCATCTCACGCATTTTCAAGATCAACGGCTTGTTATGCTCTGCAATCGCGCCATCAACCATGACGTCACCTTTAGTCACAGCGGCTGCAATCATAAAGGTCCCAGCCTCAATGCGATCTTGGACAACTGCATGCTCAGTCCCATGGAGCTTAGCCACTCCTTGAACACGAATCTGCTCAGTCCCAGCACCGATGACAGTTGCCCCCATCTTGTTTAAGACGTTTGCCAAATCAACAATTTCTGGTTCGCGGGCGGCGTTTTGAATCACCGTCTTACCCTTTGCAAGGGTTGCGGCCATCATGATATTTTGAGTAGCACCAACACTTGGAAAATCAAGATAGATATCTGTACCAACGAGACCATTGGGAGCACTGGCCTCAACGTAACCATCATGTTGTTCAATTTGAGCACCCAACGCTTCAAAGCCCTTCAAATGCAAATCAATTGGTCGCGAACCAATCGCGCACCCACCTGGTAAGGCAACCTTTGCTTTGCCAAGCCGAGCCAACAACGGGCCCATCACCACAATCGATGCTCGCATCTTTGAAACATATTCAAAAGGTGCTTCACTTGAAAGTTGAGAAGATGCATCAAACGTAATTTCATTGGCATCTTCATTAAAACGAGTCTTCACATTCAAGAATCGCAACACCTTATTCATCGTATAAACGTCGGATAACAACGGTACATTTGAAATGGTTGTCTGACCTTCACTTGCTAAAATAGTAGCTGCTTGAATCGGTAATACCGCATTTTTAGCACCATCAATATGTACAGTCCCCTTCAGTGGGTTACCACCATGCACAATAATCTTTTCCACAAGAACGCCTCCTACATCACTTTACTAAGTATATTAAATTGCGAATATTATCAATAAAAGAAAGGAAAAAAGAGCTGGCTCCATACCCAATCGCGACTGCAAGTAAAACGATCAGCAGCTTCCCGGGTAAAGCTCTCATTGGGATATATCGTTCGATGTGGATTTCTTGAACACTCCAAAATGCCATCGCAATAAAAAGAAAATATGTAACAAGTGTAATTACAGCTTGAATTCCAATTGTTCTCATGCATCTTCCCCCAATTCAAAGTCAACTATATCATAAAGACGCAAACTTGTCTTAACTTTTCGGTTTCTTTTAGAAAAAAATGTCAATTAACGCCTACAAATCGCCGATATAATTAGGAGAACCCGAAAGTCATATTTTCAATCAACCGCAAACTATGTTATAAAATCCACAATATCGATAAGCTCCACGTTTCTAAAACTGATGTCCCAAATCATATCAAATCAATACGAAGAATTTACGGCTAAAATTTGACTATTTTCGTACCCATGCGTTAATGCTGAGGGTGGCTTGTTTGTCTTAAATGATCAGATAACGTGAGTTTCTCTTCTCTGTTCAATTGACGCGAGTCAGGGTACCGTTGGCTGTGTTCTTCCAACTGCTGCTTACACACATCCATTATGTAAAACCAAAATTGCACTAGCCAGGCACCCTATGCGAGTAGCTTGGACATATATGAATTTCCAATTTGTAATCATTCGCATAGATCGCCGCAGCCACTTAGAGAAATTCTGGGATCAAAACGTCTATTGTTCCAATCTCTAATTCCTTTAAACAACAAAAAAAGACCGCCATCAAGCCTAAACTTGAACACAGTCTTTCAGAATTACTTTTTAGCAACATTGATTCGATTAATTGCTCGCCGCAAAGCAACTTGGGCACGATCCAAAGCAGCTTTGTCTTGGCGTTGACGAGCGGCAGCAATCCGCTGTTCAGCGTTTTGCTTAGCCTTTTGAGCCCGCGCAATATCAATATCTTGTTGATTCTCGGCACTATCAGCGACAATGGTTGCCATGTTATTGGAAAACTCAAGGAATCCACCGTTAACAGCAATATTGTCTTCAGTATCATCATACTTAACTCGAGCTTCATCAACAGCCAAGGTTGCGATGATCGGAACATGGTTAGCCATGATTCCGATTTGTCCTGACTTTGTTGAAACCACTAACATATTTGCAGTATGCTCATAAACATTTCCATCAGGAGTAACGATACTAACGGTAAGAACTGAATTATCAGCCAATTAGAATCCTCCTCCTTTAGTTTGCTGCACTCTGCTTTTCATTGTCTGTTGTTTGCTTAATCTTCTTGGCATTTTCCAAAACATCCTCGATTGGGCCACAGTTTCTGAAAGCATCTTCAGGAATGTCATCGTACTTACCAGCAAGAATATCTTTAAACCCTTTAACAGTTTCAGCAACTGGCACATATTTACCAGGTAAACCAGTAAACTGTTCAGCAACTGAGAAACTTTGAGATAAGAAGAACTGAATTCGACGAGCACGGTTAACAATCGTCTTTTCTTCGTCAGACAGTTCATCCATACCAAGGATAGAAATGATATCCTGAAGTTCACGATAACGTTGCAAAACGTGTTGAACTTCAGTAGCAACTTCGTAATGTTCCTGGCCAACAATTGCGGGATCCAAAGCTGATGATGTTGAAGCTAACGGATCAACGGCTGGATAGATTCCTTGTTGAGTCAATGAACGTTCCAAGTTAGTAGTCGCATCCAAATGGGCAAATGTCGTTGCAGGAGCAGGGTCGGTATAATCATCGGCAGGCACATAAACGGCTTGGATAGATGTAATAGCACCCTTCTTTGTTGAAGTAATTCGTTCTTGCAATTGACCCATTTCAGTAGCTAAAGTTGGCTGATAACCAACGGCTGATGGAATCCGGCCAAGCAAGGCGGAAACTTCTGAACCAGCTTGTGTAAATCGGAAGATGTTATCAATAAACAGCAAAACATCTTGGCCTTCACGATCACGGAAGTATTCAGCAATTGTCAAACCAGTCAAAGCAACCCGCATACGAGCACCAGGAGGTTCGTTCATTTGACCATAAACCATGGCCGTTTTGGCGAGAACTCCTGAACCTTTCATTTCAAAGTACATATCGTTACCTTCACGAGTACGCTCACCAACACCGGTAAATACAGAAATACCATTGTGTCCTTGGGCAATATTGTGAATTAACTCCTGAATTAGAACGGTTTTACCAACTCCGGCACCACCGAACAATCCAACTTTTCCACCACGGGTGTATGGTTCCAATAAATCGATCACTTTAATTCCAGTTTCAAGAATTTCAGTTGATGGATTTAAATCTTCATACTTCGGTGCATCACGGTGAATTGGCCAGCGTTCTGCATCTGGTCCAAATTCTGGACCGCCGTCAATTGGATCTCCGAGAACATTAAATACTCGACCAAGAGTATCCTTACCAACTGGAACACTGATAGATGATTCAGTATTATCTACAACCATCCCTCGACGAAGACCGTCGGTTCCATCCATCGCAATTGTACGCACAACACCGTCACCTAAATCAAGGGCAACTTCAACGACAAGAAATTTGTCGTCGGTGACGTGAATATTCAAAGCGGTGTTAATTTCAGGTAATTTATCGTCCAAGGAGAACTCAACATCAACAACAGGTCCGATAACTTGTATAACTTTACCAGTACTCATGTTAGTTAATTCCTCCATCTAAATTTTATTGTTGACTAAGAGCTTCTTGACCACCGGTAATTTCGGTAATTTCAGTGGTAATTGCAGCTTGCCGAGCCCGGTTATACTGTAATTCCAGTGACGAAATCAAATCATCCGCATTATCAGATGCAGACTTCATGGCAGTTGAACTAGAAGCGTGTTCTGAAGTTTTGGCATCTAGGATTGCCCCATATACCAAGCTTTCAGAATACTGAGGAAGAATCACATTTAAAACTTCCTTTTCGGATGGTTCAACATCATACTCAGCAGTCATTGGCTTAACCTCAATATCCTGGCTAGCTTGGCTTTGAATAGCTTCATCATCAATTGGAAGCATCTTTTCAGCTCTAAACCGAGATATCAAACGGTTAACGAAATGTTCGTAACAAACGTACAATTCATCAAATTCACCTTTGTTATACATGGTTGTAACC
Organism: Lentilactobacillus rapi DSM 19907 = JCM 15042; assembly: GCF_001436255.1. GTDB lineage: Bacteria > Bacillota > Bacilli > Lactobacillales > Lactobacillaceae > Lentilactobacillus > Lentilactobacillus rapi. The sequence goes on from NZ_AZEI01000076.1 coordinate 410,530, forward strand.
ATTTTTACAATTTGGCGAACTTCATTAAACGTCGGCACGTCACTCACACCACGATATTCGTATGCAACGTTAGTTCCCCGTTTCCGATAAAAATCAGATCCAGTTCCACCAACAGCTAATATTTGATAGTCATTCGAACCCGAATGGCCGTCAATAAATTGGTTGGTTTCTCGAATAACGTTACTGTTATAACTACCAACCATTCCTCGATCGGAAGTTATAATCAAATACGCCGTTCTCTTAGCTTTAGACTGATCATTTTCGGCTGCATGACCTGAGGACTGACTTAACCCATCCAAAATGTGAGACTGGGCTAAATGTAATACAACAGATTTGATTTGGCTTGCATATTCCGCATAACTCTTCGTATGCTTCTGAATCTGGTTAAGCTTAGCTTGTGAGACCATTTCCATAGCATTCGTAATTTGACGCGTCTTCTTTGTAGAAGTAATCCGATGTTTAACATCGTTTAGCGAAGCACCCATGTAATCTCACCCTCCTTAACTAGTCATTTGAAGCAGCTGAATTTTGATCATTCTTTGGTGCGGCTTGTTGGTCGTCTGATTTACTTGGTTGGAATGTCTGTTCGAATTCCTTAATTGCAGCATCTAGTTTGCCGGTATCAGGTAATTGACCAGTCTTTGTAATTTCATCAAGCAAATCTTTGTGTGAATGGTCGAAGAAATCAAAAATTTCGTTCTGATAACGTAAAATGTCATCAATGGCAATCTTATCCAAGAATCCGTGAGTCAAGCAGTAAAGAATCACAACTTGCTTTTCGACAGGAATTGGAGAATGAAGTGGTTGTTTTAAGACTTCAACCGTTCGAGCACCACGATTCAACTTGGCTTGCGTTGCTTCATCAAGATCAGAACCAAATTGTGCAAATGATTCCAGTTCGTGATAAGAAGCCAAATCAAGTCGTAAGGTACCAGAAACTTTCTTCATTGCCTTAACCTGCGCATCACCACCAACACGAGAAACAGAAGTACCAGCATCAACGGCTGGACGAACACCAGAATAGAAACTATCGGCATCCAAGAAGATCTGTCCATCGGTAATGGAAATAACGTTGGTAGGAATATAAGCGGAAACGTCACCAGCTTGGGTTTCAACGATAGGAAGAGCAGTCATTGAACCGCCACCCAACTTATCGCTCAACTTAGCGGCACGTTCCAACAAACGTGAGTGGGTATAGAAAATATCACCAGGATAAGCTTCACGACCAGGAGGACGACGAAGAATAAGTGATAATTCACGGTAAGCGTCAGCTTGCTTTGATAAATCATCATACACAATTAAGACATGCTCACCATTATGCATGAAGTATTCACCCATAGTAGCGCCAGCATATGGTGCAATGTACAACAGTGATGCTGGTTCAGAAGGTCCAGCTGAAATAACTGTTGTATAATCCATGGCACCATACTTTTCAAGTGTACTTACGGCCGTTCGAACAGTTGATTGTTTCTGTCCAATAGCAACGTAAATACATTTCATATTTTGACCTTTTTGATTCAAGATCGTGTCAATGGCGATTGAAGTCTTACCGGTTTTACGGTCACCGATAATCAATTCACGCTGTCCACGACCAATTGGAATCAATGAATCAATCGCTTTGATACCTGTTTGTAATGGTTCAAAAACTGATTGTCGATCCATAACACCAGGCGCTTTGTGTTCAATCGCCTTGTGATCTGCGGCTTTAATTGGGCCTTTACCATCTACTGGTTGACCGAGTGAATTAACAACTCGTCCAATCAAATCGTCCCCAACGGGAACTTCCATAATTCGGCCGGTTCTCTTTACAGAGTCACCTTCACGGATATTTGTGTCATCACCCAAAATCATGATACCAACATCATTGGTTTCAAGGTTTTGTACCATTCCATAAACGCCGTGGCCGAAGTCGAGCAACTCTCCAGACAACGCATTTTCGAGCCCATGAGCGCGAGCAATACCATCACCAACATATGTAACGATACCTGTTTCTTGAACGTCGAGCTCGTTCTTATAGCCTTGTAACTGTTGCTTAATAAGAGCACTGATTTCCTCAGCTTTAATGCTCATAAGTTTCACCTCTTTAAATAGATATCGTTAATTTAACAATAATTCCTTAACTTTATTAATTCGTGTCTTAACACTGCCATCAATTGTCATATCAGAAGACTTAATCATAACACCACCAATGAGTGATGAATCGACTTTCGTATCAAAAATAACCTTGGCAGCTCCAACCCGTTTTTCAAATGCCTTTGCTAATCGATCACGTTGATCGTCACTCAGTTCAGTTGCTGAAACAACTTCTGCCCTGACGATCTTCTTATCATCTTCATACACTTTTTGGAATTGATCAATAATATCCAAAATTTGTGGAAAACGACGATAATCAGCAACGACTTTTAAAAAGTTTTTAATAAAATCTGAAGCATTTTCGGTGATAGGAGCGAGGAGGGACTGTTTGTCCTTATCGGCAACTCGAATATCATCAAGGATATCAATCAACTTAGGATTAGCAGCAAACACTTTTCTTAGCTCTTGCAAATCAGCGTAACCAGATTCGAGTTCATTCGTATCCGTCAAAACTTCGAACATGGCTTTAGCGTATTTTTTTGAAGCTGTCATACTATCTAATGTCATTTCTGCTTACCCAACCCTTCAATATAAGAATCAACAAGCCCTTTTTGATCATCTGCGTTTAATTCTTTTGAAATAATCTTGGTTGCAATTTCAATAGACAGGCTTGCCACATCTTTTCGAGAATTAGCCAAAGCTTCTTGTCGTTGTTGTTCAATATCCTTCTCAGCAGAACTCTTAAGATTAGATGCTTCATTTCGTGCATCTTCAACGATCTTTTCACGTTGTTGTTGTCCATTTTGCTTTGCGGTGTTAATAATTCCGTTTGCATCTTCACGGGTTTTCTGCAATTCAGCTTGACGTGTTGCTGCTAATTCAGCGGCCTTAGTCCGTGACTCCTTTGCAGAATCAATATCACTGGCAATTTTATCTGAACGGTTTTGCATCATCTTAGTGATTGGCTTCCATGCAATGATTTTGATCAACCACATTAAAACAAGAAAACTAAGCATCACAAACAGCATGTCACCAACATAAAGCTGAGCTCCAACTATCGAATATGAAAACATCAATTGGCACCTCCTTCTTTGTATATTTAGCGATACTAGTCACTACTTGTTCATAACCAGCAAAGCAACAACGAAGGCGATGATAGGCATAGCTTCAACCAAACCAACACCAATGAACATGTTACTACGAAGTTGACCTGACAATTCTGGTTGTCGTGCCATACCTTCCAACATCTTAGAAATTAAAATACCATCACCAATAGCTCCACCAATAGCGGCACCAGCCATTGCAATACCTGCAGCAATTGCTCCCATAATAATAAATCCTCCTTAATAATCTAAAAAAATTTTGTTAATCTTCTAGTTCTATCTTTCGAGAAATGTAAACTGAGGACAATGTTACAAAAACATAGGCCTGAATACATCCAATAAAGACTGAAAAACCAGTCCAAACCAATTCCAGGATGAATGCACCAATCCAAATGACCGGCCCACCATGAGCCATGCCAACGATGATGCCAAGAAGCATTTCACCTGAAAGAATGTTACCAAATAGTCGCAAACCTAACGTCAAGAAATTAGTAAACTCCTCGAACAGATTAATTGGTAAGAAAAATACAAATGGCTTCAAGTAATTCTCAAAATGTCCCTTATAACCCAGCTTTCGAATTCCTAAGAATTGTGCAAGCGTCATCGTCATCAGAGACAAAGTCATCGTCACCACCGGATCGGAAGTTGGACTTTTGACATATGCTACACCTGATACATCAATATGCAAAAATAGACCCTCTAAATTCGCAACTATGATGAACATAAACAAGGTAAAACCCCAGAGCCCTAAAAACTTGCTTGTGGCACCCGGAATCGAACTATTCACGATTCCATTAGTGAAGTCAACAGCATATTCTAGAACGTTCTGACCCTTACCCGGTTTCATGGTAAGGTGCCTTGATAATGCATACACAAGGCCTAATACAACTGCACAAGCGATTAAAATGGAGATCATGTTCCCCACGTTAAACGTTAGACCCAAAAATTCAAAAGTCGAAGGAGTTCCTCCACTCACAAAATCTCACCTCTTTCCAAGATACAGTATACGCAAGTAAATCAATCTGGTTATTGGTCAAGAAGACATGATTACCAAAGTGAAACTTTGCGATGGTAATGGACACACAATATTGTCCAAATACAATTGAAACTATACCACCAATCATCATAAAATTCAAAACAATATTAGTAATCTTCACACCTTTTAAAGCGCGCCCTTAACACAATTATCAACCTCATGTCAGGTTTATGAACGCGAAATCACAACCGGCCAAACTCGAATAGCTGACAAAACATTAATAAAATCAAACGACTTTGAATCATATTTGCCGGCTTTTTACTAAATTAAATCCTGGATAATACAAAATGGAGCGATTACATTCGCTCCACCACAACAATCTTCATTTTCGAATTACTTGGTACCAAATAACCGGTCGCCTGCATCGCCCAGGCCAGGTACAATATAGCCTTTATCATTTAGCTTCTCATCCAGGGCTGCCGTGTAAATGTCAACATCGGGGTGAGCTTTCTGTAATGCTTTTACCCCTTCTGGAGCGGCTACTAAACAAACAAACTTGATGTTCGAGGCACCACGTTTCTTCAGGGCATCAATGGCCATGATAGAAGAACCACCAGTTGCAAGCATCGGATCAACAACAAAAATTTGGCGCTGTTCAATATCAGAAGGTAATTTGACAAAGTATTCGTGAGGTTCCAGTGTCTTCTCGTCTCGATACATCCCAATGTGACCAACCTTAGCTGCAGGAATTAAGTCCAAAATGCCGTCGACCATTCCGATTCCAGCCCGAAGAATTGGCACAATGGCAACCTTCTTACCTGAAATTTGTTTGGCATGTGCAATGCCTTCAGGAGTCTGAATATCAATATCTTCAAGGGGCATGTCACGTGAGACTTCAAACGCCATCAAAGTTGCGATTTCATTCACAATTTCACGAAATTCCTTTGTCCCACAATTTTTATCCCGAATCATTGATAACTTATGCTGAATCAGTGGATGATCCATAACTTGAAACTTACCCATTATTTCCCACTCCTTATTTATATTTCTAAATAATTGTATCACACATGTGGTCGCTAAATTCACAAAAAAGCCCGAAACCGCAATTAGTTTCGAGCTTCATTGAATCATGATTCAATTGGATGTTTTTGAGTTAATGCTTCTACTTTATTAGCAACATCTTGTAAATTACTTTCATCTTCTGGATTATCGATCACTTGAAGAATCAACTTGGCAACTTGACGGGCATCTTCTTCATCAAATCCACGAGTTGTAATGGCCGGCGTTCCTAAACGAAGACCACTTGTTTTTGAAGGTGGCAATGGATCATTTGGAATGGACTCTTTATTGGTCGTAATGTGAACCGAATCCAAGATGTTTTGTAAATCTCTTCCATTTAAAGAAGTTTGGGTGAGATTAATCGTCATCAAATGATTATCAGTACCACCCGTCAATACTGAAACTTTGGCTGAACTTTGAAATTCATCGGCCATCGCTTTCGCATTTTTGATAACCTGTTCACCATACTGCTTAAATGAGGGTTGCAGATCTTCGTAAAAAGCAGCAGCTTTACCAGCAATGACATGTTCCAACGGACCACCTTGGCTGCCGGGGAATACAGCTGAGTTGAGCTTTTTAGCATACTTAGCTTTGGCAAGGATCATACCGCCACGAGGGCCCCGTAATGTCTTATGAGTCGTTGTGGTCACAACATCGGCTACGGGAACTGGACTTGGATGCAAGCCAGTTGCTACAAGGCCGGCGATATGTGCCATATCAACCATCAAGTAGGCACCGACGGAATCGGCAATGTCGCGGAACTTCTGCCAATCAATGATTCGGCTATATGCTGAAGCACCGGCAATGATCAATTGAGGTTGAACATCCTTGGCAATTTTAGCAACCTCGTCATAGTCAATCAATTGGGTCTTCGGATCCAGTCCGTACGAATAAGAATCGTACAACTTACCAGAAAAGCTAACCTTGGCTCCATGGCTTAAATGGCCACCAGCATCTAATCCCATTCCCAAAATCTTGTCACCAGGCTTCAATAGAGCAGCGTAAACTTCCTGGTTGGCTTGAGAGCCTGAGTGAGGTTGAACATTGGCGTATTCAGCACCAAACAGTTCCTTAGCCCGATCAATGGCCAACTGTTCAACGATGTCAATGTATTCACAGCCACCATAATACCGACGGCCCGGATAACCCTCAGCATACTTGTTGGTCAACACTGATCCCTGAGCTGCCCGAACGGCATTTGATACGATGTTCTCGGAAGCAATCAGTTCAATGTTATGTTCCTGACGGTTTTCTTCGTTCGCAATTGCATCCCAAAGTTCAGGATCCTGCTGTTTGTAATCGTAATTCAACTGCAACACCTCACTATTTTATTGTGGTACAGATTGATTATAACTGCTTAAAATGCATTTGCCCAGCTGATTTATTCAATCGGTTCATGTAAGCCTCCGCAATCCCAGTTGGTTTAAGGCCTTGCGCAAATACAATTTTATATTGTTTGTGATTATCAAAATCTCTCAACTCTGCAAAAAGATCATGGGCAGCGGATTTTGCGTCGTCCCCTAGCGAAATGACGTCGGTGTTTTTTGGCCAATCAATCGAATTGATCACATCATTGAACGCCATCACACCGACTGGCTGCTGATGGGCACCAATCCAGTCGGCAACCTCCTGCCAGTTATCGTCCGGGTCCACGATATAGACCTGAGCATCAGGGGCATAATGCTTATATTTCATCCCAGGTGCTTTAGGCGTCTGGCTCATGCCCACATGATGCAATTCATCCATTACCGGTCGCTGAATCACCGCTTCAATATCTTCTTTGGTGACCGCCCCTGGTCGTAAAATTGATGGCGTGTCAACTGACATGTCCAGCACGGTTGACTCAACTCCGACCGTTGTTGGGCCATCATCCAAAATAGCTGCAATTTTGCCGTTCAAATCATGATAAACATGCTGGGCAGTTGTTGGGCTTGGCTTGCCGGAAGTATTGGCTGAAGGGCCAACGATTGGCACCCCCGCTTTGGTGATCAAATCCAAGGTGAGTTGATTATTTGGAAAACGGAAAGCTGCAGTGTCAAGACCACCCGTCACCGTTTTAGAAAGGGCGTGAGGCTTGAGCTTAAAAATCATTGTCAAAGAACCTGGCCAGAATTGTTTAATCAGCTTTTTGGCATCATCACTAAAACTAGCCACATAAGTTTCCACCATTGAAACACTTGACACAGTCACAATCAACGGGTTGTCGCTCGGGCGGCCTTTTGCCTGATAAACTTTTTTAACAGCTGATTCATTGGTTGCATCTGCTCCCAACCCATATACCGTTTCGGTTGGAAAAGCGACCAATTCACCTTGCTGAATGATTTTGGCGGCAGTGTCCAATTGATTGCCGTTCAATATTAAAGTTTTCATTTTATTAACCTCATTTCTTTACTTGAACCATTCGCTGATGCCCGGTTACATCATGCTTAACACTAATTGTCGCGGTTGGCATTGCTTTAGAAAAAATAGCGACCACTGCAGACTCTTGGTGAAACCCGATCTCGACAAAGAGTCGGCCACCTGGCTTTAGATGGGCGGCAGCACCGGCAGCGATCCGTTTATAAATTGCCAAACCGTTTTCCTCAGCATACAAAGCCAAATCCGGCTCATTATGGATGACACTTTGATCCATATAATTGGTTTCACTGTGGGAAATATACGGTGGGTTTGAGACGATCACGTCAAATTGTGAATCAATCTGCTCAAACACATCACTGTTGATAAATTTCACCTTTAAGTTCAACTGATCAGCATTGCTTTTGGCAACTTGCAATGCAGCGTTGGAGATATCGCTAGCAGTCATTTGCCACTGGGATCGTTGCTTTTTAAGTGCAAGGGCAATCGCCCCACTTCCAGTTCCAATATCCAACACAGAAAGTTGACCAGATTCCTGCTGAGTTTCGGCTAAAATCCAGTCGACCAACTCTTCAGTTTCAACTCGGGGAATCAGTACTGCTGGGCTAACTGTGAGCGTGAGTCCGTAAAAGTCTGCCTGGCCAACAATATATTGAGGTGGCATTCCAGCAATCAGTTGACTGATATCCTCTTGGAACGTTTGCCACAGATCATTTGGCATTTTGTGCTGATAATTAATTAACAATTGGGTCGCAGATAAATGTGCGCGATGGCGAAGAATGAAATCCACATCGTACATATCAATATTTGAAGTCCCTTTAACACGAAAAGAAGCCCATTTCCGGGCTTCAAAATAAGTCACATTATTTGAATTATTCATTGGTCAAATTCTCAAGTTTCTTGGCTTGATCAGACAAAATTAACGCGTCAATGATTTCACCAAGTTCACCATTCATGATTCGATCCAATTTGTTAAGGGTCAGTCCAATTCGATGATCGGTTACCCGGTTTTGAGGATAATTATAAGTCCGAATTCGTTCAGAGCGGTCACCCGTTCCCACAGCAGATTTTCGCTCGGCGTTATATTGATCCTGTTCTTGTTGTGAATAATAGTCGTAAACCCGGGCTTTCAAAATTTTCATTGCCTTAGCACGGTTCTGCTGTTGCGAACGCTCGTCTTGCATGGCAACGACAATTCCGGTTGGCAAATGGGTCATTCGAACCGCAGACGACGTCTTGTTGATATGCTGACCACCAGCACCCGATGAACGATAAACATCCACTCGAATATCTTTAGGGTCAATATCAATATCAACGTCCTCTTCTTCAGGCATCACCCCAACAGTCGCGGTGGAAGTATGAACTCGGCCGGCTGATTCAGTCACTGGCACCCGTTGAACTCGGTGAGCACCATTTTCGTACTTCAGCTTTGAATAAACCTTGTCGCCGGTAATCATCAAGGCGATTTCTTTAAATCCCCCGACCTCGGTTTCGTTCTTATCAACCACTTCAACTTGCCAACCCTGGCGCTCAGCATACTTGGAATACATGCTAAACAAATCGGCTGCAAATAAGCTGGCTTCATCCCCACCAGCGGCTCCATGGATCTCCATGATGATGTTCTTATCATCGTTCGGGTCCTTTGGAAGCAGCATAACCTTTAATTCACTCTCAAGCTTTTCCTTTTGTTCTGTGTAATCGGAAATTTCATCTTTAACCATTGATTCCAGGTCAGGATCATCGATCTTTTCTCGAAGCATCTCTTTGTCGTCGTTTAATTGACCCGTCACTTTTTGATACTTCTTAAAGGCCGCTACGGTGTCCCGCAGATCTGCCTCTTCTTTTGATAGTTTCATGAACTTTTGGGTATCCGCAATCACTTCAGGGTCACTGATCAATTCATTCAGTTCATCATAACGATCAACTACAGCTTGTAATTTGTCGAAAATTTCATCCATTTAATAATTCCTCACTTTGTTACTTAATCGGTGGATTGTAATAGTGCTTTCGGCACACTGGATAGTACGATTCGTTACCACCCATTTGAATTTGTTCACCTTCATACACAGGCTTACCATCGTGAAATCTGAGATTCATAATGGCCTTTTTGCCGCAGAACCAGCAAATTGTCTTCATTTCTTCTATCTTATCTGCATATAGCAGTAAGTATTCGGATCCTTCAAACAAATGGTTCTGAAAGTCGTTCTTGAGGCCAAATGCAATGACTGGTATATTCAATTCGTCAACAATTTCCGCCAATTGAAACACATGCTTCTTTGTTAGAAATTGGGCTTCGTCAATTAGGACACAACTGGCATGGGGATCGAGTTCTTGAACCCGTTCGAAAATATTTGTCTTTTCAGAAATCGGATCCGCTTTTCGTTCCAGGCCAATTCGAGATTCAATCATCCCCTGTTTCTCACGTGTGTCCAAGGCACTAGTCATAATAATAACACTTTTATTTTGCTCCTCATAATTGTGAGCAACTTTAATGATTTCGATCGTTTTGCCGCTATTCATAGCACCATAACGATAAAATAATTGAGCCAATATTTCCACCTTTTTCCTTGAAAGCTTCTATTCCATTATACAGAAATTCCCTTTGAATATCGATATTATTCAAAATTTTCGGCCACAAAGAGCCAAACCGTGTTCAAACCGCCATCCGTATGATAAACTTAGTCTTTGATTAGTACGATATGTACTTAGTTTAAGGAGTAAATCTTATGTCATTGAAAAGTTCAATTGCAACTGCAGCCGGCAAGTCTTCTTACTGGTTCTTACACACGTTCTTAAAGGGTGGCAGTTCGTTTCCTGGAAAAATCACCAAAAAAATTGATCCAAATATTTTACAAAATCTTGCTCGAAATTACGACGTGATTGTCATCACGGGAACCAACGGCAAAACACTAACCACTGCTTTGACTGTTCAAGTTCTCAAGGAAAAGTATGAAAACATTCTGACTAATCCGACTGGATCAAACATGGAACAGGGAATTATCACGACCTTTCTTCATGCGCCCCGGACTAAAAACAAGCGCCCGCTGGCAGTTCTAGAGGTTGATGAAGCCAACGTGATCATGGTAACGAAATACATTAAACCAAAAGCATTCGTCTTCACCAATATTTTCAGGGACCAAATGGATCGTTATGGTGAAATCTACACGACTTACCAAAAGATTTTAAACGGGGTTGCGTTGGCGCCGAACGCCACGATTATCGCCAATGGTGATGCCCCAATTTTCCATTCAAAACAACTCCCCAATCCCATGATCTATTATGGATTTGCTAACCAGCCCGAGGGCGACATCAAGGCGACCCCAAACACTGATGGTGTGCTCTGTCCCCAATGCCAACACATTTTGCACTATCGCTACATTAGTTATTCAAACTTGGGTAAGTATTTCTGCCCAAATTGTGGGTATCAACGGCCGGAATTAAACTTTGCGCTCAATAAAATTGTGGAATTGACCCCAAAGTCGTCAAAATTCGAAATCGATGGCGAGCCAATCAAAATTGAAATTGGTGGAGTCTACAACATCTATAACGCCTTAGCCGCATACACGGTCGGCCGGTTCATGGGGGTCACCCCTGCTCAAACCCAGCAGGCCTTCCACCAAGGAAAAAGCATTTTTGGCCGCCAAGAAGAGATCGACGTTGACGGCAAGAAAGTGACTTTAATCCTAGTTAAAAATCCTGTTGGTTTAAATCAAGTAATTGACATGATTTCGACTGATAAAGATCCTTTCACGTTTATTGGCCTACTGAATGCCAATTACGCAGACGGAATTGATACCAGTTGGATTTGGGATGGCGACTTCGAACGACTTCCCAAGATGAACATCAAACAATTCATCACGGGTGGCGAGCGCTACAAAGACATCACCTACCGGCTTCAAGTTGCCGGAGTAGATCCAGCTAAACACTTGGTTGAACCAGATTTGGACAAGGTCGTTGAGATGATTCCAAACGCCCCGACCGAGAAAGTCTATATTTTAGCCACTTATACGGCTATGCTGCACTTGCGAAAAGTCTTTGCCACAAAAGGTTTTATCAAAGGAGGTCTTGACTAATGGCTTATACACTGAATGTTTGCCATCTATATGGTGACTTGATGAATACTTACGGCGATCTGGGAAACATCCTGGTACTCAATTATTTAGCTGAAAAGATGGGCGTTGAGCTCACTTCCGAAGTAATCAGTTTGGATCAAGCATTTGATCCTGACAAATATGACATCATCGTGTTCGGCGGTGGTCAAGATTTTGAACAGTCAATTGTTTCAAAAGACATCCAAACAAAGAAGGCCGGCCTGACTGACTTCATTGAGGATAATGGCTCAGTTGTCGCAATTTGTGGTGGTTATCAACTATTGGGACACTACTACATTGGCGCAAATGGTGAAAAGCTGCTGGGAATTGGCGCTTTGGACCATTACACAGACAAACAAAAAGATCATCGATTTATCGGTAATGTTGTCATTGAAAACGAAGAAACCGGTGAACAATACCACGGCTTCGAAAACCATCAAGGCATTACCTTCCTAGGCAAAGGTGAACGGCCACTCGGAAAAGTATTGGAAGGCCATGGGAATAATGGTCAGGATAAAACCGAGGGTGCGATCTACAAGAACGTTTATTGCACTTACTTCCACGGACCAATCTTAGCCAGAAACAATCAAATTGCGAAGCATGTTTTGATTAATGCGTTGAAACGAAAGTATCCGGATGCTGATATTTCCAAACAGGAACAGTTGAAGGTAACCGAAACATTCTAGTACCCGAAAAAACATTCTGATGTGATTAATATAAGGGGTTCATTACGACAGCCTGATCTTGGGCTACGGTAATGAACCCCTGTTTTCGTAATCGATATTGCAAGAACCGTTCTAAATCCCAGTTAGCGGCAATCCCGGCGTCATGCATTTGCTTCCCTGATGAATGTCCGAATCAACTCACTGCGATATGGGAAAAAAGCCTTATTGAGGGCGTTTGGATGAACTCGATTTGATAGAAACACAAGTGCCTGCTGGGCAGTTCGATCAATCACAATCAGCGTCCCTGTAAAGCCGGTATGCAAAATATATGGATGACCATTATACTCACGTAAAATCCACCCAAACGAGCGGTTCTTGGTGTGGTCTGGGGTTTGATCGACGAAGAATTGATCCAGCCACGTATTTGACAAGAAATCCGGGTAACTAATTTGACCTAGTAACCATTTGGAAAAGTGAACCAAGTCAGTTAACGTTGCAAATAACCCGGCTGATCCACAATCAACGCCTAATATCCGAGCTTTCGGATCATGGACACTTCCCCTTAACAGCCCTTCATGAGGTAATTTCTCAGTTGGAACGACCTCTAGTGGGTTTTGTGGATGAAAAGTTGCTTGTCGTAATTCTAAAGGTCGCAAAACGTATTCTGAAATCAATTGCTGCACCGGCTCGCCCATAATTGTTGATGCAATCCACCCCAAGAAGATAAAATTGTAATCCTGATAGTGAACGACTTTGCCGATATCGGGCCCGCTCTTAAGATTCAATAATGCCGGAATGAGTTCATCTTTCGGTAACTGATTGCGGTTGGGAATGTACCCAACAATATCCGAAGTGTGCGTGAGTAAGTGTCTAATCGTAACCTGGGGTGACTGCCATTCTGGTAAATACCGACTCAACGAATCGTCTAATGACAATTTTCCCAGTGCCAACAGTCTGACAATCAAATTGGTAGTCCCAACCACTTTAGTTAAAGATGCCAAATCGTACAGTTCGCCCTGTTCCAAGGGGAGCGTTTCGGGGATCAGCTCCTGATTACCAAAGTAGCTGGAAAGAACTGAATGTTGATTGATAATGCCATAGGTGACCCCGGGCACAATTTGATCATCGACAAATTGATGCATTTTCGCAATTGTTTCGTTGTATTTCATCGACATTATCCTTTCATGACCATTTCGCCATTCTAAATTAGAAATAGCTGGCAGATCGAACTTTAATAACCCAATCATATCAGAAAATGCCGTTAACAACGCAGGGCTTTAAAAAATCAAAACAAATTCATCATGAACCGATCAGATTTGATACAATGGAATTAGAAATCCCAATCGAATTGGAGGCACCCCACTGTGGCAAGCAATTCTGATACACTTTACCACGTTCTTTCATATATCAAAGCCCACCCTGACAAGGTGATCGTCGAACCTGGCCAGTATGACAATGCAATCGTTATGTATTTAGATGATGACGTTAAGCTGGGCAACCCTGAAATTTATTTTCCATCCCACAAACTGATGGTTAATCGAATGGCCCCAGAGTTCATGTCAATGAATAACGAACTGCTCGATTATTTCCATGATCAAACCAGGGTTAAAGATTCCAGTTATCATGAGTTATGGATTACAACTTCTCACCTGGCGAAACGAAACAAGTTTTTAGTTGATCTGTCGTTTGAATAATCACTGTCCGCGAATAGCGGATATTTTTTTACTCAAAAACAATGGCCACACTCATCCTCCAACACTGGTATATTGCTTTTGCTATGATGAGCGATAAAATAATCTGTATTAATCTAACAATAGGAGGTATCAAATTGATAGTCAGGACTAAATTCATTTCAACAATGCTATTGACAACCTTGTTCACAATGGGTTTTGCGGCAACGAGCACCCATTCAACGACTGCCGAGGCAAAAACGAGCGTCAAAATCGTTTGGCGCCATAAGGTTCGACCCGCGGCCACCTATCAAATGAAAGGGATCAAGTCAAAACGATCGTATGCGTACTCAGCCAAACTCGCTCATGAGAAGTTTCGGTTATCAAAATATGCCCACAAACAATTTACGGTCACCTATCAACAGAAGGTTAAAGTTCACGGCAAATATCGGGTTTATTACTATGCCAAAAATACCGCTAACCATAAAATCTCTGGCTGGGTTTGGCGCGGCTACTTAACCAAAGCCAGCAACAAACAAACAAATTTGATTTCTAAATCAAAGCTCAACCAACTCATCTCGGCTGCCCCGGATCTGCAACCGGACAAGCAGGTGTTAAGTCTCAACAAAGATGTTTACAGTAAATATGCCACGATTTTTAATAAGCAGTACAATGTTGGTAATTTTGCGGCTCCTGGTGTTTTTTTCCACGATCACGCAACGATTTACGTTGAGGATAGTGCCCTTCAAAGCAACGTCAACTCAGCAATTGATAAATGGAATGCTGCTTTAGGAGCCGACGTATTTTCAATTGGCAGCAAATCTAACAGCACCCTGACTGTTGGATTTGGTGACGGCACAGCGGCCGGTTGGGATGGTTTGTTCAACGGCACCTCGGTGCAAGTGGATCAAACCCATTTCAATGATCAGTCTTACGTAAGTGCGAATACGCTCAGCCCAGCGTTTCAACAAAAGATCAAGGCACTTTCTGATCAAGCCAGCCAACTTCTTGCAAATACGAATGCAGAGCTGAAAGCTAACCGCGAAAATTATCAAACCCAGCTGCAACTGCTCAATTCACAATTGAACAATGCATCTTCCGACAGCCAACGAGATCAAATTACTCAACAAATAAATGATTTGAAGAATCATCACCATATCACCGACCAACAAATTCGGAATGACTACAATACCCAACTTGATCAAATTCGCCAGCAAATTAAAGACGACTACAATGCTGAACAAGAATCTTCCTCAGCAAGCTTGGAAACAAATTATTGGACAACCGTTATCACCCATGAGTTGGGTCATGCGTTAGGGCTTTACCACACCCCCTATCAGAGCGATATCATGTATGCCCCAACAGACAACGAATCTGAATCAACGCCCAGTCCAGTCAAGTACTCTTGGACCGAGCCCAAGGATCCGGATGCAACCAGGTCTTACGAAACCGCCGAGTTGTCGTCACGAGACATCAACCGGGCAAAGTTGACCAAGTTATTAGGTTATTGGTAAGCGGCATAAAAATAACGCCTTCCCAAATTGGGTTGGCGTTATTTTATACTGCTTAGATGAAATTCGAGCTAAAGCACTTATTGGGTATACTGGGGTCGAACCAGTAAATTACGGATTCAGAGTCCGTTGCCTTACCATTTGGCGAATACCCAATGAACATCACAACTAAATAGTTTATCGATTTTTTGGCTTTTTGTCAACATTATATTTATTCTTTCTTAGTTGACAAACCCCGCCAATTTAGATAAACTATTTAAGTGAGTTTGATAGCATTGCCCGCTGGTCAAACTGGTTTAAGACGTCGCCCTCTCAAGGCGGAGTTACGGGTTCGAGCCCCGTGCGGGTGATAGATAGTCGAATATGCAAGTACAGAGAAGCCACCAAACGTTGATAATTCAATGTTTGGTGGCTATATTTATGCACTCAAAAAGTTTCATATACAAAAGATCGGTCACACTTCGGACAGGTTGTGAGAATCGATAGTCTATATCCGATTTATGTCCGATTTTGCCCGAATTAAAAAAGCACCAATGATTTCTCATCAGTGCCTTTCGATTAAAGCCGTTTATTCAATTTCTTCCCAATTTCTTCAAATCCAGGTTTACCCAGCAAGCCAAACATATTAGTCTTGTAAGCTTCCACACCGGGTTGATTAAATGGATTAATGCCATTCAAATAACCAGAAATAGCAATGGCGACCTCAAAGAAGTAAATCAAGTAACCAAGGGAATATTCACTCTCATCAGGCAGATGAACAGTCATCACTGGCACACCACCGTCTGTGTGAGCCAATACAACGCCCTCATAGGCCTTTGTATTAACCCAATCAAGGTCCTTACCCTCTAGGTACTTCAAGCCGTCAAGATCCTTCTCTGCGCTTGGAATTGTGACATCGCTAACGGGCGAATCCAATTTAACGACAGTTTCAAATAAGTTACGCAGACCTTCTTGAATGTATTGACCAAATGAATGCAGATCGGTCGTAAAGTTAGCTGATGACGGATAAATCCCTTTATTGTCTTTACCTTCTGATTCACCAGCAAGTTGCTTCCACCATTCGGCAAACATCCGCAGATTGGGTTCATAATTCTCAAGAATCTCCGTTGTGAAGCCTTTGCGATACAAAATGTTTCTCAAGGCCGCATAACGATACGCATCATTCTTCTTCAAATCAGGATCCGTATACTCATTTTGAGCATCGGCAGCCCCATTTAGGATATCAATAATGTTACCACCTGAAACGGCAATCGGTAGCAAACCAACCGGCGTCAAAACAGAATAACGGCCACCAACACCATCTGGAATGATAAATGACTCCCATCCATTCACATCAGCTTCGTGACGCAATGCCCCATGAGCTTTATCGGTCGTTACATAAATTCGTTGATTGGCTTCTTTTTCTCCATACTTTTCAATCAGTTTTTCTTTGAAAACCCGAAAAGCAATTGCTGATTCAGTGGTCGTTCCAGACTTAGAGATCATATTAATAGAGAAATCATCGTCACCAACTAATTCCAGTAAATCGTTCATATACGATGAACTCAGAGAGTTACCAACAAATTCAACTTGAGTAGCCTGATTTTTACGTTCATAAAAGTTCTTGTGTAAAAAGTTAACGGCCATTTGGGCGCCTAAATATGACCCGCCAATTCCGATAGTGATGAGATACTTTGAATCACTTTGAATCTTTTTAGCGTCCTTTTGAATCCGATCAACTTCTTCATGATCGTACTTGGTTGGCAGCTCCAACCAATCGCGGAAGTCACTACCGGCCCCCGTTCCCTGACGAAGTTGGTCGTTTGCGGCATTGACCATCGCTTGCAATTCAGGTAATTCATTCTCATGGACAAACTTGGAAAGTTTAGAGCTATCAAATTTAATATAAGACATTGTAAAACCTCACCTTTTTAATAAATTATGATACCAAATTAATCACTGCTCCCAGACGTGTGTTTTTTCTTTTCAGCAGCCGTCTGGTCAGGGAAAATAATCGTAAATGTCGACCCCTTCCCTTTTTTGGATGCTACTGAAATTTTACCACCATGTGACTTAACCAGCTGATGAACGATTGCTAATCCTAAACCAGATTCGCCGTACTTGCCACTTCTTCTCGAGGCATCAGCTTTGTAGTACCGTTCAAAAATATTCTTCTGTTGATCTTGGGTCATCCCGATACCGGTATCGGCAATTTTAACAATTGTCTCGTTGTATCCCCGTTCACCGGTAATCGTGATTGTCCCCTTATTTGTGAACTGAATCCCGTTGGTCACAATGTTAAAAACAATCTGAACAAACCGGTCATAATCGGCATAGATCGGCAAGTCATCCGGGGCATTTAAAATCAACTTGTCACCAGACTCTTGAGCCTTATTTGTCAGCTGATCAACAATGTTACGGAAGACCTTGGTTGCGTTGAAGTGCCGTTTGTCCAACTGAATTGAATTCGACCGGATCTTCTCAAAATCCAAGTTTTCGTTCACCAACCGAATCAAACGTTGGGTTTCTTCGCTCATCAGTTCGATACTCTTTGTTCGCGACTCCTGAGGAATGACATCATACTTAATTCCTTCAAGAATCCCAGAAATAGTCGTTAACGGTGTCCGCATTTCATGAGCAGCATCGGCCAAAAACTCTTGGCGGCGTTCCTCTTGCCGTTGAATTTCGATATTCGCTCGTTCGAGTGACGCGGTCATGTGATTAAAGTCGTTAATCAGCTCGCCAATTTCATCTTTACCACCAGGCTTCAGTCTAACCTTATAATTCCCGTTGGAAACTTGATTGGCGCCACTTCTCAGCATCGCAATCCGTCGATTTAAGCGCCGGGCAATAAAGAAACTGATAACCATTGAGATGACCAAGGCTACCAAGGGTCCTTTTAACAGATTACGGTTAATTCTGGCAACGTTGGAGTTAACGTCGGAAATAAACGCCCCAGCAGTCACAGCAGCCACCAATCGTTTCTTATAATAATATGGCTTGACGACTTCGATCATCGCTGGTCGAGTTTTCCCATTTTTGAGCTTTGAATTCTTATTATTCACTTTTCGGACAATCTGGTCTTTTTTCAGGTGTTTCCAATCGTTTTGGGTAATCTGTGGTGAAATCCCATCAGCTGGATAAACAACTTGGTTTTTAGCTGAGAAAACCGTAAAGTGAACAGACTGATTCTCTAAAATGGACTGCGTCGTCTTAATTTTGTCTAAATTAAAAGTCACTCGACCGTTATGTTTACCATCCACTTTTAATGAATGCTGAATCAAACTGTCAGAATACTTTTCCAAGCTGTTCCATGTGTTGTCATACACAAATGTTTTGGACATTCTACTAAAGGATAGTCCCAGAAGAACGATAGTAATTGCAATCACCAAAAAGAACGCCATCAGTTGCTGGTAAATCATTTTCATTATTTACTATCCACTTCACTATCGTCAAATTTGTAGCCAACGCCCCAAACAGTTTGGATCACTTGAGGCCCTACCCGTTCAATCTTTTGGCGGAGCTTCTTGACATGGGCATCAACTGTCCGCTCATCGCCATAATATTCATAATCCCAAACTAGTTCCAGCAACTGCTCTCGAGAAAATACCTGGCGAGGCTTTTGAGCCAAGGTTTTTAGAAGTTCAAATTCCTTCGGCGTTAAATCTGGGATTAATTTATCGTCAAGATATGCTTCACGCGTATTGGTGTTCAACTTGAAATGTTTGGTGGTAATTTGAAAAGCGTCATTTTCGCTTTGCTGATCTTCAACTGCGGCCTGCTGTTCAGTATGCGCACGTCGCTGCAGTGCTTTAATCCGAGCAACCAACGTAATCGGTGAAAAAGGTTTGGTGACATAATCATCCGCACCCATTTCGAACCCAAGAACTTGATCACTATCAGAATCTCGGGCAGTCAACATGATAATTGGAACTGTTTGGGACTTTGCTCGAATTTCTTTGGCGACTTCCATCCCATCTTTTTTGGGCAAGTTCAAATCCAATGTGATCATATCCCAACTTTCGGGATCCTCATTGAACATCTTCACGGCTTCAATACCATCATATGCAAAGGAAACATTCCAGCCTTCTTTTTGGAAAAACATCTGCATCATTTCTGAAACGGACTTATTATCTTCAATCATCAATAATTTCATTTTAATTACCACCCCTAATAACTGATTGCTTCTAAGTTGCCGCGTTTCCAATGCTTTCTCAAGTGGTTTTGGGAGATAGATTCTAGTCGGCCGGTCCACGGATCATTATAGTAGTACAACTTTCGATTAAAGCCCGTCAAAACAATCAGGCTGGATTTTAAATTATCTAATCCGGCCACTTTGATGACAACCGGCCTTCTTCTGAGCAATTGTTTATTGAGCTGCCGAAAATTCACCCGGCTAAGATCCCTAATTGAATGGGTTTGAGAAATAATTAATTCACTCAAATCAATTAAATTATCAGACTGTTGACGCCATTTTTCAACCGCTGCTTTGAGCGCATCATCAGTAATGGCTGCATTAGCACTCATCAATAACATTTTAACGGCTGCACACTCATTATCAATATCTGATTGAGTTGCTTGTTTAATCGGTTGAACCGCCAATCTTCTAAAAGTTTTTCGGATATTGCGCTTTGGCAACCACCCGACTAAATCATCCCGGGTAAAATGATACCAAATTTGTTTGTTAAAAAAACTGATCTGGTCAATCAAGAAATCTTGTGCCTTGATATCATCGGGAACTTTTACCCGATCATCCAGCGTCACATTTTTTTCAGTGTTAGTTGCTAAATACCAGTGTTCTCCTGGAATTCTCCGCAAACGAACGAAGAATCGATTTGTTTTCTCATTGGCAATAGTCGTTTTTTCCAATCATCTCACCCCATATGTATTCTATTTTACCAATAAAATGACAAACTTGCTTGAAAACTAAGCAGATTGTTATCATAATATGGTAATGTTTGATTATCAAAACTACTTAAGAATAGGATGGTTTAACCTATGTATAAAGGAATTGCCTTTTTTGACTTGGATCATACGCTTTATAATGAACAAACCAAAGTAGATCAAGAAGTTGCTGACGCGATGCACCAACTGAAAGCAAATAACGTTTTACCGGTTATTTCAACCGGCAGAAACTTGTTTGAGATTCCCACGACAATGAAGCAGACCGGCATTGACACAGTTGTCTCAGCCAACGGTAGTTACGTTATCTTTGAAGGCAAGCCGGTGTACAAAGCTGTCTTGCCAAAGAACGTTGTGAACAGTTTTGTCGACTTCGCTCAAGGTTTTGACGAAGCAACCACGGTTATGAATAGCCAAGATGCCCGAATTAATTTTATTAACGAAATTGTTGAGGGCAATTATCATTTTATCAACTCTCGTAAGCCTCCGTTGGGTGTTAGTGACTTTATTGAACATAATGAGATTGTCATGATGTTAATTAATACAAAAGGCCCCGACGAGCGCTACATCAATAAATTCAGCGACACGCTTACTTTCTTTAGGAATACCCCATTTAGTATGGATATTGTTGCCAAAGGGAGCTCTAAAAAACGGGGTATCCAGGAACTCATCAAGAATGCCAACCTTGATGGTATTCCAACATATGCGTTTGGGGATGGAAATAATGATATCCCAATGCTAGACTATGTGGATCATCCCGTCGTCATGGGTAATGGGCTTGACCGGGTTAAAGAATACGCTGAATATATTACCACCAAGAATTCTGACCACGGCATTGTGAATGGATTGAAACACTACGATTTACTTTAAGTAAAACGATGACTTGCACCGGTCACCTTTTTCATGCTATACTCCAAGGCGGTGCCAAACCACGGTGAGTTCGTAACGATCGGCGCGAGAGCGTTCAGAAGGTCGAAGCGGCTCGCCATTTTTGTAGAGTGAGCTAAAAAGGGCTTAGCAATCGGAGTGTAAGTCTCCTTTTGCTGAATTCCCGAATTTGGAATTTGGCAAAAGGTGCTTACATGCAGATTGTTGCTTTTTAGCTCACGTTTCGGCAATGTTGCCCAGAGAAACAGGAATACATGAGAAGTACACTTGGTTTGTTCGGCGCTTGCATGCAGGTTATTGCTTTTTAGCTCACGTTTCAGCAATGTCATGGTCGGAATCTCCAGAAACACCAATCCCAAATTCCGATCGCCAACCCCGCCACCTCACCAGATCAATGTTAAACTGAACTTGTGATAGAACGATTCCAAGGAGATGTGGTTTATGCAAGACCAAACACCATCGCGACTTCAACGGCAAAAATCGAAGCAACAAAATAAACATTCTAAACACACAAAGCTCTATATTTTAATTGCTGTCTTATTGGTCATCCTAGGTGGAGCCTTTTACATCGGTCACCAGGTGCATGAACTCACCGATGCCCAACGCCAAACCAACACCATTTTAGATAAGCCAATCAAGCGAACCGTCGTCAAGGTAGTGGAACCAAAACTACCGGAAGCGGTCCGCCCACAAGTCGTCCGCATTATTGAGGAAGAGCCTTTATACAGATTGCAACAAGCAGCTGATAATCCGACGACATTTCAGCAAATTGCCAATAAATATCAAGTTCCTGAAAGCTATGTTGCCCCGGCCAAACAATATTGGTTCAGCGCTCAAAATGAAGCTTTACGGGCAGATGTTTACCATGCCCAATTGATTCAACTGATGTCGGAACTTCGGCAGCTAAATAATGCTTCAACCAGTTCTCAGTAAAATCTGAGGGCTTTTTATTATCTGAAAGTTTCTGTTAGATCATCATAATATTGACAAGTGTAAGCATGAATTGAAGATCCGTTTCAGGCTGTGCCCACAACTTAGCTTGCTATGTCCTTCCATTGACGGAAACTCATGACAAACTAGTTAGCAAACTGATCCACGTTCCCCCATGCGGTGCTTGCTAGCAACCTCAATAATACTATCAGCCAGAGCTTGGTAGATGATTCCATTGATTTAGAAATCACAGCTACTAACCTCAAAAACACTACAGGTTGATCTATGATTTTTATTTCGAGCCTTTTATATAACTCCTTAGAGCAAATGATGTATATTATGAATAAATGGTCCTAAGGAGTTAGACGATGAACAAGGGAAGAGTTGAAGCATTCACAGATGCAGTTTTGGCAATTATTTTGACAATTATGATTTTGGAATTTAAAACCCCAGAATCATTTTCGATTAGTGCCATTTTGGATCAGGTACCTTATTTGATCTCGTATGCAATTGGTTATTTATTTATCGGCGTGGCTTGGTACAATCATCACTATATGTTTTCAAAGACCAGATGGATCAGTCAAAATGTTTACTGGGCAAATAACTTTTGGATGTTTGCAACGTCATTTTTGCCAGTCGCAACTGCTTGGGTTGGTAAAGGATTAAACCAGCAAGGGCCTGAGATTTTTTACTTTATGGTCTACTTGCTTTGGTCGGTAGCATACTTTATCCTATCTCTCATGCTTGTGAGGGCTAACAAAAAAGACCACCAGTGGGACGCTGCACAGAGCATTCGATCAATGGCTATTTTTCGGTTTATGCGTAACTGGAAATGGGCAAGTCTTCAGATCATCGCTTCGATTGTTGCGATTATCTATATCCCAGCCCTTCAAATGGTCATCGTTTCGTTGTCGATCATTTTTGTTGGCGCGCGCTTTAACAAAGACAGCGACCAGTTATTTAACTAATGCATGATCAGCATGTAACCAAAAGCAACAATGCAAGTGGAGAATTGCGCTGTCAATTATTTGTTGCGTACTGATGAGTTTGTTGGCTAGGATGATGGTCTTACGCACCAGAGAAAAAGTTAAAGCAATATTTGAGCACTCCAATTGTCGCTGAAATGAGTTAGTTAAGGATGTTTCTGGTCGGCATTTATGACGGTTACTTCGGTGTTGCACCCAATTTATTGATGATTGCCGTCTCCTTCAAAAATTGTTAAAGAAAACTATGCCATTTATAATTCTATGCGAAGCTTCGCGTCATTTTGTAATAACATTGTGGCAGCTACCATGTTTATTTCGATGATTCGAATCGATTGGGCAGTGATCATCCCGCTACTGATCGGGCTGTTCACGGGTGGTTACATTGGTCCAATCATTGTGCGGTTCATCCCCTCCAAAGCAATCAAAACGGCGATTGGAATTTTCGCAATCGGGCTGGCAATCGTCTTGGGCTATCAGGCATATCTGATGTGAGTGATGCTTTCCTCTGAATTTCTCATAACCCAATTATCAAGTGAAAATTGGCATGGCCTAATCATAATTGAACGAGTAAAACGCTGCGTTTCACAATCAATCAGTGAAACCCAGCGTTTTACGTCCAGTCAACTTTTCCGGTTAGTCCAAATCTAATATTGTGTAAGTGTAGCCCATCTCTTTGACAAATTTCAGAACGTCTTGAGATTTAACAAAGATCGTTCTCGTGTTGACGTTTGGATGAAATGTCCAGATCTCTTCATCCAGAATGGCTTGATCAAAATAAACATGGATATCTTTTTCATGGTTGTTAATCAAACCAAAGATTGAAACGACGCCAGGCTCCAGCCCCATTTTCTCCATAAGTGCGTCCGATGATGCCATTTTGATTCGCTTCGTATCAGTTAAATCTTGGAACTCATGAAAATCAAGCCGCTTAGCATCATCCATAACCAGAAGATAATAATCCGTTTTCTTCTTGTTAGTCATGAACATTGTCTTCGTCCGAACGCCGGCTTTGCCTTTTATGTATTCATCAGCTTCTTCAGTGGTATGGGCTGCTGGATGCTCAACAATATCATAAGAAATGCCCATCTTATCAAGGGTTGATTTAACTAATTCAAATTGATCCATTTTATCCGCTCCTATTCATATCCAGACATTTTTTGTTTTTACTAATCTTATTATTAAGATTATCACATGCTTAGAGGTAAGTGAAGGCGGTTTCTCAACAATATGAACTAACTCAAAGACAGCAAATTTTATAGACGGGATGTTTATAAAGGTTAAAACAAAATAAAAAGCTGCTATCCAAAACGGATAACAGCCCATCCCTACCACGGTTAATTGATTCAAAAATGAATGCCAAAATATCACCAAATTGCATTTGGTGATATTTGGCAATTTAGGAGAAAAATTAAAAGCCAGTCATATCAACGTTTTAAGCATTAATTACGACTGGCTTTTTACTATCAATGGAGTCGGCGGGAGTTGAACCCGCGTCCGAGCATATCGCCACCTAGATATCTACGTTCATAGATCTATTATTTAAAGTTCACCTACTGAAACGCCATAAATCAAGGCACCCACAGTAGGCTAACCTGATTAGTCTCTTCAAATCACTTCAGGTGGGAGCAATTTGCGTGAGCCCACTAAATTTAGGACCCAGATCTAACCCATGGGCGAGATTAGGAGGATCTACGTTAAGCGCTTATTAGGCAGCTAAAGCGTAAGAATTGTTATTATTTTTTGCAGTTATAATAAACTGGGCGGTTTAACGTGACGCTGCACGAAACGCAATCCAGGCTCAACCTATACCCGTCGAATCCATAACGACCCCGATACAATAGATATCTTATCATAGATTGTCCAAATATAGAAGTGATTAGAATCCAATAGAATTGTGCCTGTTTGTGCTTTTCACAATACTTTCGATCAAACCAGGGAATTCTTTGTCCAGGTCGTCCTTTCGCAAGCTTAAATAACTGTGCCGGCCTTCTCGCCTAATAGAAATCAGCCCCGATAGTCTTAAATTCCGATAATGTTGAGAAAGATTACTTTTTTTACCTAAATGTTCGAATTCCGCACATGAAATTTCGGTTCCATTATTTTCAAGTTCGGTAATGATTGCCAGCCTGGTGGGATCACTTAATGACTTCAAGATTTTTGTGATAGGAATATTTTTCAAATCAATATCGGGTAATTGCGATTCTGCCATTTTCTCACCTCACAGCCTTTATTTTTCAACTGTTTAGTATATACTAAACAGTTGAAAGAAGGAATCAATATGAATCAACCAGAAAAAATAATTAACCAATACTTCAAATTATCTGATCAAGCATCCAGCGATCAAGAAGCGCTCAATTCCATTATCAAACTTTTTGCGAATGATTCAACCGTCCGAAGCGCGACCGGAGACACTTGCACTGGTATCATAAATATCAGGCATTTTTTTCAAGCTTTCTTTGAACGCAATGAACAGTTAAAGCATCTCTGCAGAGTATTTGTCAAAGGCAACAAGTATCAGGCAGAATGGGCAGTTTCAGGCCGGAAGAAAACTGGTAAACTATTTGCCCTTCACGGTTACGACACTTACACTTTTAATTCAAAGGGCCAAATCCAAACACTCTGGGTAGAGATTTCTGAGTAGTCGAATTAAATGCCTCGGCCACCTCATTTCAGGGTATGATGGTTTTAAGGAGGGATTGGATGAAAAAAACATTATTGGCACTTGCAACAGTCGCACTCGCATTACCGCTTTTTGGATCAACAACCAAAGCAGCCAGTTGGCATCGAGGGACTCCAACTGCATTGAGGGGATATTGGAAGTCTTACAATAGATCACTTCATCACACATTCACTTATAAGATTACTAAAACTTCCGCTTACGCCACCGGATTTGATCCAGATTACATTAAGAACACCCGCTATAAATATCTCGGCCACCATTATTACGTAATTAACGGTTATGAGCCGCTATACAGCAAAAAACGGACCAACCGCTACTTTAAATGGTTCAATA
Organism: Lentilactobacillus rapi DSM 19907 = JCM 15042; assembly: GCF_001436255.1. Classification (GTDB taxonomy): domain Bacteria; phylum Bacillota; class Bacilli; order Lactobacillales; family Lactobacillaceae; genus Lentilactobacillus; species Lentilactobacillus rapi. The sequence continues at coordinate 436,731 of NZ_AZEI01000076.1, forward strand.
GTCATCATATGGCGAACTCTGGGGTCAAAGGTAAATACGATCGCTATTGGGGCAATTATTATAAATGAAGGATGAAGGAGCCGAACTTGGGCTCTTTTTTGTTATCTAACAAAATGCCGGTTAATAAAGGTCAACCCTAAATTTTCTAATTATATGATCGATCCTTGTGTGAGCCAATCCCTTCATTAAAAGCCAACCAAGCATAACCCCTACCGCATTTGTCAATATGTCATTGATGTCAACCCAACGCAACAAATTGATTGCCTGGTCTAATACAAATTGCATACTTTCAATCCCAATGCCAATCAGCGTCCCGGTTAACATCATATCTTTGAATTTGAAGTTCGGCAATAATAGTGCCAAATACACGCCCATTGGGATCATCATCAACACGTTCTGGTAAAAATCGGCCGACGTGCTCCAAAATGGAATCAAGTTCACGGGTGCTTTATCAATCATCATCGGGGCAACTTGTTGATCGGTTACAAAGGCATTCGAGGTCGGTGCCAACGTGAGGTACCCGACCACCATGACATAACTCACTGCCGAAATGACCGTGATGAGCTGCCACAACGACAACTGGGACAAGCGCCGAGATTGCAGTTTTAACCAAATCATCAACGCAGTGACATTCATAAAAAACGGAATCCATCGAACCATCATGAGCACCTTCCTTTCAGACTGATCATCAAACTAATTTTCTAATTACAAGTAGTTTATTGAAGGTGGGTTAAATGGATCTTAAATAGGTGGATCAGCCGCTTAGCTTATAAAAAACGTAAGAACCAGTTGCGACTCAATCGTAAATAAAAAAGCCACCAAATAGAATGTGAGCATTCCATTCTAATGACCTCTATCTTTAACTCAGAGTGGATTCTAATTCGTCGAAATCACTAAGCTATCATTTACCCGCTTGATCGACACTTATTTGCTATAATGAGCGTGAAAGGTGGCAATTCAAATGGATGATGAAAAATTACAGGAACTAATCCGTTCCGCAATTCAGGCAGCAACCGTTCGTCATAATGAGCGGGTCAAAAGCGGTCGGTACAATCCAACGGCCGGTGATTCAACCGATCAGCTGGCGCAATTAGTTAAGAACGGCGACAAGGCCTCGATGGAATATGCCAATTCACTGGTATATGAAGTGTTGAAAATCCTGTTAAAAGACCAAAAATAAGCATTGGCGATGCTCTCGGCGACCGATCGCCAGGAGCATTTTTCTCGGGTTGAATGAAGGGATGATTGGGATGACGTCAAGTAATCGCAAACCGATGCTGGCAACTAGTCAATTAATTAAGACGATGAAGAGCAAAGGGATTGTGTTTAACAAGGTATCAACCACAAAGGCCCGCCAAATTCTGGAACATGACAACTATTATTTCGAACTGTCTTTATACGCGGATAATTTCCCAAAGATCAAGGGACAATATCAGAACTTAGACTTCGCTTACCTCGTTGATGTGTCCTCGCTGGATTTCCATCTTCGTGAATACTTGATGCAACTATGCCTCGACATTGAGCATCGAATCAAAGTAAAGCTCATGGCCTTAATTGCCAACGATCCAAGGGAAGACGGCTATTCGATCGTTCAGGACTTTGGCCGGCAAAATAAATTTGAGTATGGCAAGACAATGGATCATTTGAAGAAAAGCCAGTATCTACAAGACTTATTTCAACCACGTTCCGACCAGGTTTCTATTTGGCTGTTCTTTGAAGGCACGACCTTCGGCACCCTCGTATTATTTGTCGATTTCTATACCAAACGGACCTCCTCAAAAGTAACCCGGCAAATTCATAATTATTTACAGTACGCCAAAAACATCCGAAACGCTTGCGCCCACAACAACCCAATCCTGGTCAACTTATTTTCAGACAAAACATTTTTGCGTAAACCAGCCGCCCCGATTCGAACCGCTGCCCGTACGTTAGGCATTTCGTCACAATACTTGCATGACTGGAAAATTAACGACCTCGTTTCGTTATTTTATCTTCATAAGCTTTTGCGCAGCCAACCACTCGATGCCCACCGCCGCCAAACCGGAGACTACCTGATTGAGCGATTCAACAAGCATCGGGATTGGTACTCAGATAACGTTAATATGAATACTTTTAAGCAGATTTTGACCGTTTTAATTGACTATATTAATAATCACTAGTAGGATACGACTTAATGAAAGAGCGGCTCTCCGCTCGCTAACCGAGGCACTGCCAACCGTTAGTTATCAAGAACCAGCGATTTGTTCGCGGGTTCTTTTTTTATTTTAAGGGATGGGTATTTCAAGAGAATTACGATCAATTTAGCCAGAATTTTTTGGCCTTACTTGAATGCAACAATAAAGGATTGGATACTGACGCTGGAGAAGCTGCTCGATCTCTTTACAAAGGCCATAAGACTGGACAACCTTCGTTTCACCGGCAAGTTCAATTTCTGCCGTGACAACTAGGTTATTGCCCGAATATCTCACATCAATGAACGTCACACTTCCTGCCCCAGGGATTGCTTGAATAGCCTTAACCATCTGTTTTCTGATTGTCGGACTGAATCCGTTCGAAAGTTTGGCGGCACTAGTGCTTAAAATTTTTGAGCCATTATAAATGATAAAGCCGCCCAGCAGAATTGCGGCAGCTGAATCCACCCAATCAATGTGCAAAAACGTGGCCCCAGCGATCGCTAGCATGGTTCCAAACGAGGTTAACGAATCACTGAAAAAATCTCGGGCTGATGCGGCCAATGATGCACTGGTCAATTTGTGACTGACAAACTCATTAATAATCGAAAGTCCCAACATGCACACGGCTGAAACGATTGCCATATAGGCAGCTCGACCGTTTAACTGGCTACCAGTTCGACCATTTGCCAAATTAATTAATTTCACCCCACCATTCCAGAGACAGCTCAAGCCAACGATAAACATGGTGAGCCCGGCAAGAAAAACAGCGAGATTTTCGTATTGCCAGTGGCCTTCAACGTGATAGTCATCAGATGGCCGTTTTGAAAATGTCAGGCCAACAATTAATGACAATACTGACACAATTCCCGTGAAGTTATTTTCCCCATCGGCCATCAAAGCCACCGAATGATCAAGAGTGCCAATCTCAAGTTCCGCAAGTGAGATGATTACATAAACCAATAAATTCACGAATAGCATTTTTCTGGCTTGACTGGCATTTTCACCAGTCTTGATTGCCAGCTTGGACTGCTTCAGCTTATTTAGTTGTGACATTCTCTGATCCCCCTTCTATGCAGTCCGTGGATCCTCTTCAATTTCGATCATACTTTGATGTAAGCCCAACTTAAACCGGGCAATTATCGCGAGATTAAACAACAGAATCAGGCCGATCATGACAATAAAATCCATCGAGATTCCTTGATGTGTGGATATGAGGCTTCTCAACGCATTGATGAGGTAAGTCATCGGCAGCCATTCATTTAAGGATTTAGCGAACGAATTCGTCAGGTAGGTTGGGTACAATCCGCCTGAAGCGGCCAACTGGAGAACCAATACGATCGAAACCAGCCACGTGCCAAACCCGCCTAACAATAATCGCAGACAAAAAATGAGCGAAAGAAAGAGTAGTGACCCTAACAAGAGTGCAATAAAGAAAGTGACCGGCTGTTCAACTTTTAAACGGTTAGCCTGGGTGAGTGAATAAAACAATAAGACTGTTTGCAATAACCCAACGGCCCCAATCACCGAAGCCTTGCTGCCCCACCACGTCATCGCATACCTGGGCTTTTTGTGAGGCAGGAAGCCATCATACATTGTCCCTAATGCGATTGCTCCTACGTATAACCCGATTGCAATCGCAAACGGCGCCATCCCCGTTCCATTATTTGGAACTTTAGAAATATCCTTAACAACCTCATGAACTGGACTGGCAACTGCATCAGCATTCGCTGGCTTGGTATGAATGAGTTGCAGTTTCTTGGCTCCTTGGTTCAATTTCCCTGCCAACTTCTGACTGCCACTCGCAAGTTTACCGGTCCCTGTTTCCAAAGTTCGAGTTCCAGTCATCAAACGCTGAGCTCCAACTGCTAAATGGGCGGATCCTTGACTTAATTTCTGATTGGTCTTTATTACTTTTTCGTTAGCGCGAGCAATTTGACCGATGCCTGCATGCAATGCCCCAGCCCCAACGACGAGTTTGTTTTCACCAGCAGAAAGCTGTTGAGTTCCTTGAGCTATCGTTATGCTGGCTTTGGCTGCCTGACTCATCCCGTGGTTAGCGCCAGCTAAGGCATTTAAGATAACTGTTGAATAAAGCTTGGTTACTTGGGCAGAAACGTTGGCCTTGATCGCAGTAGCCGCCCCAGTCGTCATTTTTGATGCAATAAAGTTTTGACCGGAATTAAAGGTAAAATGGAGTGCCATCTTTTGAGGAGTTGCCCCAATAATCGTGGTTGCTTCCCTTGAGAAGTTCTTTGGAATGGTCAAGACCATATAATACTTGCCATGCCGGAGTTGGGCCGCCGCATCCTTGGCAGAAGCCTGATGAAAATCCAAGGTTGGCGATTTTACCAACCGCTGGGTGAGCTGCTCGCCAATCTTAATAGTGCGATGATTGTCTGTTACTGACCGGTCATGATTAACCACTGCGACCGGCAGTCGATCCATTTTGCCATAAGTATTCCACATGGATGATAAATATATAAAACAATAAATCGCCGGAATTAAGGCGATCGCCACTAGAACGACCAAAATCATTTTGTGTTCCTTCAAGTATTTCCATTCACTCACTAACATTAAATGACCACCTTTCAAATTAACACTGTGTTCATTTGAAAGAATAGCCGGAATCCCATGTGATAACAATATGCAATTTGACACAATCTGTTCACTTAAAATCTTAAATAATCACGACTTTAAGTTGAAATTGAAAGACTATCAGGAACGGATCCGATAAACAAATTCATTAGAACTGTTCATTGCATCACGAAATCATTTGGTGTTTAATGAGGACAAAGTGAACATTGTGTCTATTGGAGGTCAATTAAATTGGAAGCGAATACTAAAATGTTAGCCACAGAAATCAAAATTCAAAAAGCATTCATTAAGCTGGTGACGTTAGCCGGATTCGATAAACTCACTATTCAAAAACTATGCCAAGAAGCTGAAATTAGTCGCGGAACCTTTTATTTACACTATATTGATAAGTATGATCTGTTGACTCATTACGAAGATGAACTTGTGGCAAACATCAAGGAAATTTTTAATCGGTTTCCAAAACCAGAACTTAATTTGCTGGCTCAATCCGCCGATAAAGAGAATAATGCCTTCTTTCAGTTGTTCAAATATTTATACCGTCAGAGAAGTCTGGCTGCCCTGCTGTTAAATGGCACGACGACCAAATTTGTCAGTAAAATCAAACGATTGATTGAGGCGCTTCTAGTCCAGTCAAAAGCTCATCATTCTGGGGATCCAGCAAAATTTCCGGTTTCATTCGCAACTGAAATTGTGTCGCAGGGCATTATTGATTTAATTACTTACTGGTTAAACCAAAACCCAATTTTGCCGCCAACTGAGGCCTACGAAATCTTTCAGCAAAGCCGTTCCCTCACTCCTGAACAACTGGCCCAAATCATCATAAAAAATCAACCTGAAGGAGTCCCAAATGAAAAAACAGTTTGAAACAGTTATCTTGATTATCGCTGCCATAATCGGTCTGATTTTCTTGGGCCTCTTGATCATTCGATTTGCCCCCAAGATCCAACCCCTCTTTAATGCGGGAGCGGGCCGCCAATGGATTCTCAACCATTTCCAGTCCAATTCGCCAGTTGATCTGATCTCATTTTCGATTTTACTAATGGTCTTTTCAATTATCCCCGGCTTACCAGCCTCCGTTATTGGCCTACTTGCAGGCGTTTGTTTTGGCCACTGGCTGGGTTTTGGGATTAACGTCATTGGAATCACAATGGGAAATTTCATCGGCGCGACCTTTCTCAAGTCAATTTCCCAACATTTGGTCAAGCAACATCCCAGCCGCCTCTATACGGATCTCGTCAATATGCGTCATCCAAAGCTGGGCGTTATTATTGGTTATTCAATCCCGTTTATTCCCAGCTTTTTAGTCAACGTTGCCGCCACCGATTTGAAGTTCCCTGCTAACCAACTATTTGGCTTGTGCTTGACCGGCAGCCTTGTGACCTCAGCGCTCTACTCATTCAGTGGTGACGCCCTCTTTCAGGGCAACTTCAAACTATTGATCTTATTAATTGGCGTAATGGTTGTGCTAGTTGGCCTGGTCTGGCTCATCAGAATGGACCGGAAACGAGCAGCGTAACGATGTATGTCAATGCTCGATCAATCTATTATTTGGTTCGCAATTATTTTCTTGATTTTAGTCATTGGTCCCATTATTTTCAACAGCGTTGGAGATCAACAGTACCAATGATGTAACCTCTTTCACAAGCTGAAAAGGCGACTTCCCCCACTGAATCTGATACACTTAATATAGTAGTTATAGATTTCACAATCTGTAATAATTCTAAACGAAGGAGTGTCCTATTTATGGCAACTATTATAAGTGTTTCCGACTTGGCAAAATTACCCGATTTACAGGCTCCAGTGATTACATTGAATCTGAACCTGCGTAAACTGGCATTTGATCAAAGTGAACGGCTCCGGGTCAAGAATATGCTCAAAGAAATCGAAAAGAAATCTGGCAGTGATCTCAAGTCGTTTGTCACTGACGTGGATGACTTAACCCGTCAACAACTGCCTTATGAAGGAATTTCGGTGATCACTGATAAAACCGGCTCAAAGGTCTATCACCTGATTCGCACCAGTGTTGATGAACCTGATTATCGAATTGAAGACGCCATTGACTGGTTGTTGTTATTGAGTGAGGCGCCAAACGCCGACTATACTTTAATTGAAATTAATCGTGACAATAGTAAATTGTACGAACTTAAAAATAAACGAGTTAATCCTTTAGCAGTCAAGGATTATCCAGCGACCGTTCAAGATGCGCTTGGAACTGAAATCCGTGGTGGTGAACTGAACTTTAGTGGTAAAGGTGGTTCTACCCAGTATCACGGTCATAACGAAACCAGTCAGGAAAAGAAAATTGACCAGGAACGTTATTACCGTTTCATTATCGATTTAATCAATAAGGACAGCGATTTGGCCAACCATCAATTTATTTTAATGGGGCTCGCCCAGAATATTAATTTGTTTAAGAAGTTAAATAACAGCTTACCACTTGCTCCGGTTGAAATTGACCAATCCGTCCAGAACCTGGCTCCTACCGAGATTGCCAAGCTGGTAAATGATCAAATCGAGAAGCACAATCGTACCAACACCGCGGATGCTATCACCAAAACGTTCCGCGACAAACTATTTACCGACTTTACCAATATTCAGAACTTGCTAAACTCAAAAGACATTCGTCATCTATTCGTTGCCTCACGAGATGAAATCAACCAAAATGACCCAAAGATTTATGCTGAGATTAACCAAATGATCAAACAAGCATTGGCACAAGATACCAATGTCACTGTTGTGAATGAAGATTCAACGATTCCACTCGTGAGTGCGGTATAAAATTAAAACGACTGTAACCTTAAAAGCCAATAGCGCAACCCGTCCTGATCGGATGGTTGCGCTATTGGTTTTATATTGACATATTTAATTAATTTTGGTCCGTCAGTTATGATAACTGGTGCCGAATGTCCTCTGCAATCTCTTCCAACCGCGGCATATTTTGAACTTGGGCAATTTTATATCCCACATAGTATGGCGAAGTCGCGTATCGGGGAACAATTTTACAATAAAACTTACTGTAGATTTTGTAGAAAAACAAATTATAGGAAGTCATTGTTCCATGCATGTAGTCTTTCAATAAATACTTAATGATCGCTTGAACGGCATCGGCGAGATTATCGATCTTTTTTTCATTACTAATGGCAATATTGATTTCCACAAAGCCAATAATCGGATCAGTTGATAGTGTAATCTGGCGATCCTCATTTTTGGAAACTTCGACGCCATTAAAATTACGAACGCCCACGTTTTGGTAAACGTCATAATGGTTGAGGCCAACAATTTGAAAATGAGGATGTCGCAAACTGCCACCCGATAATGGGCCAAAATTCTTATACATCACTACGCTGGCATATTTATTTGAAGCAATCATTTGATGCCAGCAGCGAAACGCAAATTCGAAAACTTTCCGGTTCTGTTCAACCGAGTAGGTCGACGGACCACCGTTGTGATCACTGGATTCAATTAAGACGGTCTGCAACGTATCCTCTAATGTTCGAAACTTATTGACCAGCCAAATTCGATCGTCTTCCTTGGCCAAAATATTTTCCAAGTGATCAACATCGCAAAACGGGCAATACCCATCAGGATGTTTGATGTTCTCCGGCTTACTCTGAGCGGTGTTAAAATCAAAAACAAGTGGTTTGTTAACCATGGAATTCACCTTTTCTCATGACGTTTATTGGTATGCCAAATTAACGCTTCTAATCAACTTAATTTTAGCAACTTCGTGTTCCACAAACAAGTATGCGTTTACTTTGTTGCCACAAAAGCGTGTCGAAACTCATTAACGTAACCATTATCTAATTTTAATCCAGATTTCAAGTAGCCCGCAAAACTGCCGAAATTCTGTTTAATCGTCTCTTCAGCATGTAATAAATAATCTTGATCGACGACCAGGGCAACACTCAAGTTGTGCAGTTGCTGCTCATTAACTTCTTGCTTGAATTGTTCAAGTAACTTAGCGTTGGCGGCTTTTCTCAGTTCATTAGTCAGCAAATAATCTTTCATGATGGCCTCATCGCTAGCTCCAGCCATTTTTAGGATCACCGCGGCAGCAAACCCTGTTCGATCCTTGCCGGCAAAACAATGAAACAAAGTTGGCTTGCGACTTTGAATGATCTCGTTGAAAAATTCACGATAACCTGCTTGCGCAGAATCGCTTAACACAATTTGTTCATATGTTTTGAGCATCGCGTCCCGAATATGGCCGCCATTGGCAAACATCCCCGCCAAACTCGCACCATTAGTCGTTTGGTCAGCCAAGATATCATCCTTAAAATAGCGGGTACCGGGAATCTTGGTATCCGGATCCTTGGCAACTTCATTTTGGCTTCTGAAATCAAAAATTGAATCGAGCTGACAATCATTTTTCAAAAATGAAATCTGTTGAGGGTTCAGACTACTGATTTCACCACTTCGATAGAAATAGCCCAGCTTTAGGTACCCACCTGCCACAACGGTGTCACCAATATCTCTAAAATTGACGATTCCTTTATCATTCATCCCACATTCTCCTCCGCTGATAATCTAGTGTATATTGTACAGGATTGATCCACGAAGTGCACTGGAAGTGAATCATGATTGGAATCACTTAAACTTGAGTCATTTTAATCACCTGGAGTGTGTGTGTCTGGCCGAAAATAGCCATGCCTAATGAAACCGCGAAACGAAAGGCCCCAATGATGAGCGAATCATTGAAGCCTTTTCTTAATTTAAACCCGGGATTTCCAATGCGAAAATTTAGTTTCTTTGGCATCATCCATTAGGATCGCTCCGCAAAGCACCAACCTGCACATAAGTTCCTCAAATAAAAATCCAAACCCGGGATTTCTATTTGAGGAGTCTTATGTTTCGGTTGCTAACCGCTTTGCTCCGCGCACTAGTCGTGGTCATACATTGCAATTCCCAATGGGGTGATGAACTGTGGGAATGCGGTCTTATACGCCGGTATTCCTAATACTTTGCTAAATGCCGGAATAAATGACTTAAAATTAATCGCACCACCCACCACGACAACGGGTTGCTTGATTGAACTGCCAACTGAATCTTTGACGATCGTGGCCATCTTTTCGACAACTGGTCGGATAACTGGGAACACCTCATCCTCTTTTTCCGGATCGCGCTTTAATAGTTCGGCATCATCCGAATCAATTTTATGGTTACCAGCTAAGACCAAGGTCATATGGAAACCGCCAGTCGCTTCGTCCAGCACTTGGGTCAATTTCCCATGATTGAAGACACTAATCCCAGTTGTGCCACCACCAATGTCCACAACGGTTCCCGTCTTGAGATTCAAGAACTTTGCAGCAGCTGTTGGTTCGTCAACCACGTGTTTGCATTGCAGTTCCGCCGACTCGATGACGTTGGCAACAATTTTTGCCGCGCCTTCGCCTGTGCCAGGTGGAATTGCCCCACAAGCTGTGGTGAGCTCAACGCCTAAAACGTCTTCCGCTTTGTGTTTCAATCGCTTCAAAATGTTGACTGAATCCACGTAGTTGACAACAATCCCATCACGCACTGCCTTGGCATATTCAAATGCACCGTAAATGATGTTGTCGTCTTTATCCAGGACCGTTAAAACAATCGAAGACGTTCCTAAGTCAACTCCACAACTAAAGACTTCATCTTTTTTGGCTTTTCGAACCGCATGATCACTGTTCACAACTTTAGCGAACTGCTTTAATAGTTTATCCGCAGCCTTCAGATCGACTGTTTGTTTAGTCTGTACCGACTTTTTTGTTTGTTTAATCGCCATATTCAACCCTCATCCTTCTCACTGGTATTCCGATCACTAATAGAAGTATTTCACATGATCGGATGATCACTGTTTTAATTATAACAGCATTCACTTGGAAACGCTTGCAGTCTTTGGATTTGTAACACTTTAAATATCAGGCTCGTTTCAACAATTTGAAGAAAAGAGTTCCATTTTTGACATCATTTTTATAACATTTTTGAATATCTGATGAATAAATTTTGATAAAGCATTAAATTATCGTATTTTAAGAGACAAATAGTGTTACAAATCAAAATTTTCATTCAAATTCTAAGAATTTTCAATTATTTTTATCATTATTCAGCACTGCACAAGATATTATTATATAATCTATCCGAGGGAAGGTGCTCATGATCACACCAAATAATACGAAAACAACTATCTATAAATCAATTTCTGAAGGGATTAATGAATTTTCCAAGGTCAGCCAAATTAACGGTTATTATTTTGACCTGGACAACCGATTATTGATTGACGGTAACGTCTATACCAAGACGGAAGATGTTCTAAAAAATCTTCCGACTTCGAATACAAATTCTTTCTTTATTTTTCCAGTCACTTTAAAAAACAGCCTGTCTGGATTTATCATTTGTGAGGGTTCAGGGATTACACCTGAGCGAATTAAGTTAGCGCGAACCTTTTTAGAGAACATTTTTAACAACGCCTTTAAAGCAGCACCAAATGACGTTTCAATTTTGAATGCGGTTCGAGCAGACGATTTGGCCAACGTCACCGTATTACGCAAGTTGGTCGGAATTGCCGAGATGATTCATCCTGAATCAGGCAGCCTGGTCACCAATTCCACCACTCATTTGAATAACGATTCTCAAGTCAACATTCAACGCGCCCTGTCATTTATCAAGTCCAATATTAACCAGCCATTATCGCTTGAATCAGTTGCCAAATCAGTCTTTTTGTCGCCGTCCTACCTGAGTAAGGCGTTTAAACAAAAGCTCGGCGTGAACTTCATCAATTATGTAAATAGCCTCAAAATCGCCCTGGCCTGCGAAAAATTGATTACCACCAACGCAAAGATCAGTGCAATCGCGAGTCAGATCGGCTATTCGCAAACGAGTTATTTCACTAAAATTTTCAAATCATATACCGGCGAAACCCCATTGCTTTACCGAAAAACAAATGCATCAATCGACAAGATCTACACAATTTCCCGGGACCTCTCTTGGAATAGTAGTGATAGTGTCTATGATGTGTCTAAACGGTTCTTCAACCGCCACAATATTCCGTATTACTTCCATTCAGTCAATGGCTACCCCTACATTAGCCGGATCGGCGATTACACCGATTCAGACGATGAACGGGGTTGGATCTACACAGTCGACTGCAACCAACCAATGGCGCCGGCCGCCGAAATTACGGTCAATAAGAAATCGGTGATCCAGTGGACATATGCTGCATCCTATATTCGATAATCTCGAATCAGCCTATTCACATCAGTATCCTCACCAATACGTGTGTGGCTGGGACATTAGCTGGCAAGTTGAGCATAAATACAACTTGGTTTTCCTTTCTTAGATTGATAAAACTTGCGACAAGCAGCCAACCCCGCCAGTCAAATAAAAACGGCAGTGCATCCAAAATTAGAATGCATTGCCGTTTTTATTTTAAATCTGGGTTAAATCCATTTTGTTTCAAACCCACTCGTTTTGTTTTCTTAAAAACTTCACGCCTCACACATCTTCGAAATTGTATTTCTTAAGACGCCAGGACCTTCGCCCACAATCACCTTGCCTGAAGGAATCACTTTGGCAGTGGTCCGGCCTAACGTGTAATAAGTTACGTCAGAAAAACATTCAGGAATCCGTTTTGCAATTTCTGTCAGCCGTTCAAAGCTGGATGGGCTGGTCACCAATACTTTTGTGAACCTGTGACCACCTAATTGTTGAACAGCCGTATCGGCTAGTTGTTGGTCCCAATAATTCTCATAGATCATGACCTGCCTGACGGATTTTGGCAAGAATTGCTGAATAGCGCTCCTATCACCTCGCAGCAGGCATGTTTTGGCTGCCATTTCCGAGGTCACCCATTTTGCCAACGAACGACCGTTTTCTTCCTCAGCAACGCGAACGTCACGAATCCCACCTGCTTTGAGGATATTTGCCATCTTGGGACTAATGACTAAAAGGTTCGCGTTTGGATTAAGCGACTTTAACCGGTCCAAATAAAGATTCACTGATACCGGACTCGTTAAAATTAAAAATTGAGACTGTTTAATTAATGAAATATCCGCCACAGTCAATTCAACCGGTCGAAAGTGCCCGAGTGGCAGATAGATAGTCTCTGCTTTGACAGCTAATTGGGCTTGAAGGTCGCTTGCAACGTTATGTTTCGGATAGGTAATCAGATAAGTCATTTTATCCCCCCCAATCCTACTTGATCTTCTGAGTCAGGCCGGAGATCACAAAATACACATCATCAGCTTTTTTAGCCAACAACTGATTCACCAGCCCGTAAGTATCCCGGAGAATCCGCGACTCCTTGGAAGCTGGAACCAACCCCAGGCCAACTTCATTGGTGACAATCGTCATCTCTTGATTGGTTCGGCGCAAAGAGTCAACCACTTTGGAAAATTCCTGCAAAATTGTGGTTTGAATGGACTCAATTTCGTCTTTGTTCATCCTGTCGATGTCTTCATCAACGTTGCCGGGAAAATCGTTGTACATTTTAGCAGCCAGATCAAAGAATAGGTTCGTCGTCATCATTGTTGCGTCGTCTAACAAATACTTTTGATAATCATTCATCAACACAAAAATACTGACGTCCTTGTAACGCTCCTCGGTTGTCCAATCTGCTGGGCGGCGCTGACGGTGCTTTTTAATTTTTAATTTCATCTCAGAATCTTGGTTCGTTCTGATGACACTGGTAGCGATGTAGCAAACCCCGTGCTCGTCAGCGTACATATCTTCGGCGACTTCAGATTTACCACTCTTGGCGCCACCCGTGATGAGTGTTAATTTTGCCATGTTAATTAACCTTTCAAAGCGGCATCAAATGCTTGATTAAATGCAGCGATCGTTTGATCAATTTCCTCGTCCGTGTGTTTGCTGGACATGAAATTAGTTTCATATTCAGATGGGGCGGTATAAACACCATTTTCCAACAACGCCCTAAAGAATTTCGCGAAGAAGTCCATATCACTCTTTTGGACATCGGCAAAGTTATTCACCGGTCCTTGGTTGAAGAAGTAGCTCCACATCGTTCCAACGTGATGAACAACCACTGGCACATGATGGGCCTTGGCAGCCTCTTCAATGCCTTTAGCCAATCGATCGACCTTGTAACTCATTTGCTCGTACATCTCTGGGGTCAACTGATTCAGGGTACTGATCCCGCCAGTCATTGCCAATGGATTTCCGGAAAGGGTTCCGGCATGATAAATCGGACCAGCCGGCGCAACCTGTTCCATAATGTCGCGGCGACCGCCAAAGACACCAACCGGCAGTCCACCACCGACCACTTTACCAAGGGTCGTCATATCCGGCTTAATCCCATACAACTGTTGCGCACCGTGATAGGCAGCTCGGAATCCTGACATGACCTCATCGAAAATCAGAATTGAGCCATATTGTTGAGTGAGATCCCGTAACGTTTGCAAGAAGGCCTTGGTCCCCGGAATGACGCCCATGTTACCAGCAACCGGTTCCACAATGATGCAGGCAATTTCATCGCCGTGTTTGGCAAAAATCTGCTTGATCGTATCGACGTCGTTATAGGGCGAAGTCAATGTGTCATAAGCTAAAGATTTGGGAACGCCAGGTGAGGTGTTGATATCAAACGTTGCAACGCCGGAACCGGCATCAACCAGTAAGGAATCACTATGACCATGGTAATTGCCGATAAACTTAACGATCTTATCGCGTTTAGTCACTCCCCGAGCAACTCTGATTGCGCTCATCGTGGCTTCAGTCCCAGAAGAAACCATTCGCATCATTTCCATCGAGGGAACGATGGACTGGATCTTCTTAGCAAGTTCAGTTTCCAATTCAGTTGGGGCCCCGTAGCTGGTACCATTTGAAACGGCAGCTTGTAAGTCACTCACTACTTTAGGATCAGCATGGCCCAAAATAAGTGGTCCCCACGACAAAACGTAGTCGATGTATTCATTACCATCAATGTCATAAATATGTGAACCAGCGCCTTTTTTGATGAACAAAGGATCTCCACCAACGTTCTTAAAAGCCCGAACAGGACTGTTAACGCCGCCCGGGAAATAATTGCTGGCTTCTTTAAATGCTTGCTTAGATTTTTCAATTGACCTCAAGTTTAAAATACCTCCCCTTTATTCATGCGATCAGCAACGTCTTTGGCGAAGTAAGTAATAATCAGATCGGCGCCTGCCCGCTTCATGCCAACTAACGTTTCGCGAACAATTTGGTCTTCGTTGATCCAGCCGTTTTGGGAAGCTGCTTTGATCATGGCATATTCACCAGAAACGTTGTAAGCAACTAATGGTAAATCAAACCGATCGCGAACTTCTCTCATCACATCCAAGAAGGCCATTGACGGCTTAACCATCAAGAAATCTGCTCCCTCTTTTACATCACTGGCTGACTCTCGCAGCGCATCCAATCGATTAGCAGGATCCATTTGGTAGCCTTTGCGATCACCGAATTCTGGCGCACTGTTAGCTGCATCCCTGAATGGACCATAAAAACTGGAAGCATATTTGACTGAGTATGACATGATTGGTAAATTCTTGAAGTCGTTCTCATCGAGGCCTTGACGGATTGCGGCTACGTAGCCATCCATCGCATTGGACGGGGCAATAATGTCAGCACCTGCTTTGGCCTGACTAACAGCGGTCTTCACGATGTAGGTTAAAGATTCATCGTTTAAAACAACGCCATCCTTAACGACCCCACAATGGCCGGTAGAAGTATATTCACACAAACAGGTGTCAGCAATCACAATCAAATCAGGATAAGCCTTTTTAATCTTACGAATGGCTTGCTGAACGATGCCATCATCTTCCCAAGCGGAAGTCCCAACTTCATCTTTATGATCAGGCAACCCAAATAAAATAATGGCTTTGATGCCCTTATCGACAATTGCCTTAATCTCATCCAGAATTGAATCCAGACTAAATTGGTACACCCCGGGCATGGATGGAATCTCTTTTCGATCCTTGATATTGGCATCCACAAACACTGGCATAATCAAATCATCCTTAAGCAAATGAGTCTCGCGAACGAGATCCCTCATTGCTGGACTTGTACGTAAACGACGATGACGATCAAAAGTTACCAAAATAATTGCTCCCTTTCAAATTGATGTTTATTGAATAATTTTTAATGCACCCTCAGAAATTAAATCATCGGCAATTTGTTCACCAAAGTGCTCAACGGATTTCTGATGGGCTTGTTTCTTGAATAAGTGTTGGCCATCAATTGAGGCCACCAGACCCTCGAAGACATATTCATTGGCCTGCTTGGATGCAAAGCTGCCAATTGGAAAGTTACAACTACCACCCAATTCACCGAGGAAATTCCGCTCGATTGTCACACAGTCACGAGTTTCTTGGTCGTTAATGGCATCCAAAACGGCAAGGGTATCAGAATCATCTTCCCGACATTCAACTGCAATAGCCCCCTGACCAGCAGCCGGAATAATCACGTCCTTTAGTGGAAGCTGAGTGTATTTTGACAGATCAACCCCGAGCCGCTTCAAGCCGGAAACCGCAAGGACAACCCCAAACAGCTTGTCGGTTGCAATTTTCTTAATCCGAGTCTCAACGTTGCCCCGAATTGGCACAATTTTTAAATCCGGCCGGGCGTTTAACAATTGGCCCTGGCGCCTCGAGCTGTTAGTCCCAATCCTGGCCCCTTGGGGGATCTCAGAAAAGTCGCTGATCTGGTGGGGGGTAATCAGACAATCATAGGGCGAGGCCCGTTTGAGGACAGCGCCAATCACCAGCCCATCAGAAAGCTTTGGGGTAACATCTTTGAGGCTATGCACCGCAAAATCAATTGTGTGATCATAGAGTTCTTGCTCAATTTCTTTGACGAAGACGCCCTTACCACCGATTTTTTGCAGGCTATCCTTTAAATTACGATCGCCCTGGGTCGTAATCGTTTTGATCTCAAATCGGATATCAGGAAACTTCTTTGCCAGCAAATCGACCACAATTTTGGTTTGAACAACAGCCAATTTACTACCCCTGGTACCGACTACTTTTACTTTTTCCATGTCAATCCGTCCTCATTTCATATCTTCCTTGGGCAGGCCAAATATGTCACAGAAGAACTCAAGGTCAAAATTGGCATCGTCCTTGACAGACAACTCCTTTACCTGCTTAATTGGTCCCTTAATCATTTGGTTGATAATGCTCTTCATGTGTTTGCGAATCACTTTTTGCTCATGTTCGTCCAGATCAGGCAATTTATGCATCAAGCTATCGTAAACGTTGCTTTCAACTGTCAGTGCTGACTTTCGAAGGTCTCGAATGACGGGGACCACGTGAAGCTGTTTTTGCCAAATATAGAAGTCGGTCACCTCTTGAGGGATCTCACGCCCAGTCTTAGCCAACATCCGATCCCGCAGTTCGTGATTATCATCGAGGATTTCGTGCAAGCCATCAATGTCAAAGTAATCAAACGATGGCTTCGAAGAGACAACCTTGACGTTTCGAGGAACCCCCAGATCGACCAAGATTTTAAGGGAGCCGCTATCCTGTGAGTCAATCGTTAAAATAGGCTGTTTGCTGGAAACGGCGGTTGCGACCGCATCCACCTTGGTGACAACTTCAGGCAATTCATCAAATTGAACCGCCTCAACGGTATCACCGAGTGCATCAGCAGCTGCTTCGGCCTTGCTGTCAGTCCGATTCAGGATATAGATATGATCGAATCCCATGGTACTGGCGTTCTTCAACAAATGTGAGCCAACGTCTCCCAAACCGACAACGGCCAACTTGTTCCCCTTGACCGTTCCCAAGTGAGTCTTAATTTGATGGAGCCCCGCTTGATGAGACGTCAGTGATAATTCACTGGTTGGATATTTGGTATGCATTCGTTTTGAAAACGAGATGACCTGATTAAACAGATGCTTGAAAATAACTCCCGTTGTGCCATTGTCTTCTGCATTAAAAAATGCTTGTTTAACCTGCCCTAAAATTTGTGGTTCGCCCATGATCAATGAATCCAATCCGACGGCCACTTCAAAGAGATGCTTAACGGCATTCTCTTTGATACCAATATTAACCCAATTATTGATCTGCTCCAACGGAATATTAAACCAACGGGCTAAAAATCGTTTCAAGTAATATCGACCGGTATGAACCTGATCGACGACCGCATAAATTTCCGTCCGGTTACACGTCGATAGAATGACGTTTTCAAGGACACTTTTTTCTTGGTTAAGTTTGGAATTGGCTTCAGCGAGTTCTTCCTTGGAGAAAACGACTTTTTCCCGGATATCGATTGGGACAGAGTTGACGTCAATCCCGACATAAATAATGAACAATTTTGAGTTTACCTTCTTTCATCTGGGTACTGAGATTTGAGCCAAGTCAGCATCTTTGCCTTGAGTTGCTTGGACGCGCTCGGAGAAGCACCATAAGTTGAAATTGTGATCATAAAGTCGTCAGCGTTAATTTGGGCGACGTTATAAAAATCAGAGTTGTGCTTGTTGCTGGTGTTGTTCACTAACTGAAATGGTTTTGCTTCCTGTTTAATCCGCTGGTTCACTTCAAAATCATCGGTACAGGCAAACACGAGATCCATTTGTTTAAGATAATCAGCTGCGTAACGGCTGTTAATCCAATGAATGCTGTCCGCGTCAATCTTGTCATTTAACTCGGGACTCACAACCGTCACATCAGCGCCCACCGCCAGCAATCCTTTAATCTTTCGGGCAGCCACGTTACCACCGCCGACAACGCCGACTTTTTTATCTGACAAATCCAATAGAATTGGATAAGGTTTTTGCATTTCTCATCCCTTCTTTACTCATGATTCTCAGAAGCCGCCAAGATCTCATCGATCCGTTTCATATCAACGTGCTCCTTGAAAACATTGGCCAACTTGTCATACTGATTCTCCTTGTATGTGTTGAACTGGCGCTCAACGGCTTTGCCCAGCGGTTTCAATCCTTTCTTCTCTCTCACTGAATTCAAGAATTGCCGGGTCCAATCGATATTGTCAAACAATCCATGGAGATAAGTACCAAAGACGCTGCCGTCTTGATTAACTGCCCCATCGTCTCGATCAGTCGGTTTGCCATTATTTGAAATGATTCGGGAAAACGGGCGCATTTGCGGTCCCAAAGTTGTTGTCCCCATATGAATCTCGTAACCGGTTAAGAGTTGACCATCATGCTTGGCTTCAGCTTGGGTTGTCGTCTTAACTTCATTAAAGACCGTGTCGGTATCCAATAGGCCCAGACCCGTCTGAGACTTTAGATCAGATTCAACTGACTCGGGATCTCGCAACTGATTGCCAAGTAATTGATAGCCCCCGCAGATACCAACGATTTGACTGCCATTTTCGGCGGCTTCCTTAATCGCCATATCCAGGTGCTTTCCACGCAGGAACACCATGTCTTCATTGGTATTTTTACTACCAGGAATGATTAACACATCTGGCGTCCCAACTTGATCAGCGTGACGCACATAGCGGACTGATACGTCCGGTTGTATTTCCAGGCTGTGGAAATCGGTAAAGTTGGAAATCTTTGATAAAGTGATCACGGCAATATCAATATCCTTCGTGGTATCTCGGGTCTGGCGTTTGCTTTGCAGTGAAACGCTGTCTTCGTCGTCCAAATCAATGTCGGTCATTGGCAGCACGCCGATGACTGGAACACCGGTCAATTTTTCAATCATTTGATTACCAGATACCAACAGCGACTCATCGCCGCGAAACTTATTGATGATAATGCCCTTGATCCGTTTCTGATCTTCTTTTGGCAATAATTTGATCGTACCGTAAATGGTTGCGTACACGCCACCCCGGTCAATATCGGCAACTAAAATTACTGGGGCATCGGCCATCTTGGCCATTCCCATATTAACGATATCGTTATCACTCAGATTAATTTCGGTTGGACTGCCGGCTCCTTCAAGCACGACAACATCGTTTTCTGCGGCCAACGAGTTAAAAATATTGGTGACTTTGGTTCGGAGCTTGGGCTTATAGTTTTGATATTCAGCGGCGCCCATGTTCCCGGTCACTTTGCCCATAAAAACGATCTGGGCATCCGAATCAGTTGATGGTTTCAAGAGGATCGGATTCATCCGCACGTCGGGGGCAACTCCGGCGGCTTCGGCTTGAAAGACCTGGGCACGGCCCATTTCCTTACCGTCTGCAGTAATAAACGAATTAAGTGCCATATTTTGAGATTTAAACGGCGCCACTTTTTTGCCCCGCTGCTTTAAGATGCGACATAAAGCAGTCACTGCCCAACTCTTTCCGGAATCAGAAGTTGTTCCTACAAACATAATCCGTTCAGCACTCATTGTTGCTCACGACCTTTCAGTTCAGACTCTTGTTGATTGAATAAATCTTGTTGATCAGCGTATAACGGCAAATGAAGTTTTTGATGAATTTTGACTAACCAAGGTTGCTCTAGCTTACAGTCATTCAGCAATTGTTCATCTAAGAAGACATCCTTTTTACGCCCAGACTTAACGATTTGACCGTTATTAAGAATGAAGAAATGATCACAAATTTCATACATAAAGTCCATGTCATGACTGGAAACGATGATCTTTTGTCCGTTGGCAACCAACTGTTTCATGAGGGCCAGCATTCGCCGCTTACCATCTGGATCTAAGCCAGCGGTGGGTTCATCCAATAACAGCCATTCGGATCTCAGGACCAGGATGCCGGCAATGGCAACCCGTTTCTTTTGACCCCCGCTTAAATATTGAATTGGCTTATTGCGGATGCTTTCGATATCTAATTCTTTTAACACCCGGTCAACTCTGGCATCAATTTCTGCTTGCGGTAATTTGAGATTATGAAGCGCAAAGGCAATATCATCCTGGACAATCGAGTAGAAAATTTGCTGATCAGAATTCTGAAAAACAATGCCAACTTTTTTGCGCAGTTCATTTAAAGCGCGCTTACCATACTTAATCGGCACACCATCAACGAAGATTTCACCTTGCGATGGTTTCAGCATCCCCACTAAATTCAAAAATAATGTTGATTTTCCAGAGCCATTTGGGCCAATGATGCCGACAATATTTTCATTGTCCTCCCCCAGCTTCAACGAAATGTTTTTCAAGGTTGGGCGATTCTTTTCATAAGCAAAGCTCACATTCTTTAATTCAATCATTTTGAGACCTGCTCTTTCCTACCTTAAATTCACCATCGTAAAGTTTGGCGTCCAACGCATGGGTCATCGCTTCATAGTTCACCATAATTTGTTCAAACAGCATCTTGACTAAAATTGACAGCGAATGAAGCGATGTCCAAATATTACGATAACCAAACCGCAGCTTCTGAGCCCGGTGAATTTCTTCGAACGAATCGATAAAGATGAAAATAAACCGATACATCAACATCGTTTCCTCAATAATCAAATTGGATAAATGTAGTGATACCAGCAAATCTAATATCTGTCGAAACGGGGTTGTTAAGGCAAACCAATAGGTACTAACAACCGCAGCCAATACCTGAACGCCTAATAATAATCCTTTTGGCAACATCGCCTGCGAGACACCAAAGTAGTTACCAAACAAATGAATTGGAAAATACAATTGAGCTTTTGATGCCGACATTGTAAACACAATCCCAATAATGCTTAACAATAAGAAAGGTAAAATGACGTAGAACCACTTTAAATACCGGTGCAGCGAAACCTTGGTGACAAATATCGTGTCCGCCGCCACCGCCACAATTAGGATGGCTTTCAACCAAACGATTGGCTGAAAAGCAATCACCATACACATTAGCCAAACTAGGCCTTTAATCTTAGGCGACCAATTAACGATTCGGTTAGTATACGCATATTTGTCGATAACCAGCATTTTAATCAGCCTCCTATCAAATGATCAGCATTACTTCTTACCATTTTTTTGTTCTTCAATCTGTTTCAAGGCTTTTTTCTTACCCCGGGCACTCCCAATGATATAGGCAATAATCCCGGTTCCTAAACTACCTTGGACGGTAAATAATAGACTTTCAATTTCGGCTGAAGGTGGTGTCCATAAAGGATGCGCCCAAACTTTATAACTGGGGTCGAATTTTTTGATTTGTTCGGTTCCTTGATCATCACTACCGGTAAAGCTGCCACCCTTAGCATAGAAGAATGGCACAATGATTAAGATCAACACGGCTCCTAACAAGAGTAAATTCTGTTTGGTCTTTGATTTGGTTTTCATCCTAGGCTGGCCTCCTTCCAGAGGTTGTTGCTGATCACCAGGTTATAAACGATCACTGTCAAGAATCCTTCGGCAATGGCCAGTGGAATTTGGGTCACCGCATAAATTCCCAGGAACTTAATCACGGCCCCAAGCACCCCACCATTTGGATCAGGGAAGACAACGGCTAACTGGAATGAAGTGGTGACATAAGTCGACCAATCAGCCAACATTGCACATAGGAATAACGATACTGATCGGTTTACTTTGAAAGCTCGACAAATTTTATAAACCGCAAAACCAACGAATGGGCCGACAACCGTCATCGAGAAATTATTGGCACCCAAAGTCGTTAGGCCGCCGTGAGCCAACAATAAAGCTTGAAATAATAGCACAATCACCCCGAGCACTGACATGACACCGGGACCAAACATCACTGTTCCAAGACCAACGCCGGTCGGGTGGGAACACGAACCGGTTACTGAAGGTATCTTGAGCGATGATAAGACGAAGACAAACGCCCCACACAAAGCCAGCATCACTTTGGCATTCTGGGTAGAGGATTTCACAATTTTATTCATCCGATAAAGGCCATACACGAAGAATGGCGCCGAAACGGCAAACCAGAAAATACACCATTTTGGTGGCAGCATCCCTTCCATGATGTGCATTGCGTTGGCATTAGTCGGATACAATAAATAAGCAACAAACGAGAAACTACTCAACGCAATCGATGTGACGGCCAAATTTCGCTTGGTGGAATGATCCATGACCTTTTCCTCCTTCAAAACCTAAGTTGCTTCTTAATCAATACCGTTGAGAAATACGGAACTTTTTCTGAGACATCCATTTCTGAAAGTTTGCGGGTCTTTTCACTCTCAAGGGACGCGTCAGTTACTAACAAAGCGTTACCCAAAAGTTCCCTATCGCTCAATAGTTTATAAATCGCTTCAAATTTGGTAGAAACTTTCATCAAGATGACGTTATCGTTGACATCAAGGGCTTGACTGATTTTATCCAATGACGCCGTGGCCGGAATCACCTCCAAAGATTCGTCATCAATCGTTAACGGGATCGAAACTTCGGCGGCAATCTGACTGTATGATGAAATCCCGGCGATGGTCTTAATCGGCACATCGTCTCTCACGATGTCGGCAAGGTAGCTATAAGTACTGTAAACGGATGGGTCGCCGAGAGTGATAAACCCAACATCGTTGCCTGCTTTGACATCTTGAACAATTTCAGCCGCAATTTCATTCCAACTCTGCTGTTTTTCTTCTAAATTGTGAGTCATTGGAAAATGCCGCCGTTTAATTGTTAACGAGTCTGTAAAGTATGGCGTTGCGATCTGTTCCGCAACACTCAAGGCGCTTTTATGAGCCTTTGGCGTGTACAAAATATCTAACTGTTCGATTGTTTTGACAGCTTTAACCGTCATTAATTCACTATTTCCCGGCCCAACGCCGATTCCATAAAACGTTCCCATAAGCTCCTCCTACATCACTTGTTTTAAATGATCAATATACATCTGCTGGATTTCTGGGTACTCTCCCAGGCCAATAAACTTAGCATCCGCCGTTATTCCATGCGCTTGAAGCTGAGAACTCCATGACGTCGGTGAATCAGACGCCATGTCATGGTGGGCATGATTGCCGGCGACCATCATCAACGGCTGCATGACAACGTGTTGAATGCCATCATTAGTCAACCGTTGAATTTCAAAATCAATATCTGGATAACTTTCAACGGCCCCAACATAGTTGCCGGTACCCATCAGCATGTGATCCAAGCAGGCATAAGCCGTAAAGGCACTATCGGCTGTCCCGTGTCCCATTAGCAGCAGGCCTGAGTGTTCTGCTTTAGCCGGAACCATTCCTTTAATGAAAGCCACCAGCCGCCGATAATCTTCAAAAGTCTTCAATAATGGCGCGCCAAGAACAATTTTTTGAAATGCTGGTTGGAACTTGGCGACCACTTCTTTAACCAGGTCATACTCAATTCCCGGAATTAGATGCAGTGATTGAACATAGACCTGCTCAAAACCAACTTGGCGAATCTTTTCCAATGCTTCTGTTGGCGTATCAATCTTAATTTGTTCGTTCTTTTGAATCCGTTTGATCACCACGTTCGAGGTGAATGCTCGAAATACCTTGGAATCGGGAAAGGTTCGCTGAAAGGCTTGCTCAACTGATCCAATCGACTTCTTGCGAGTATCCGGATAAGTTGTCCCAAAACTAACGATGAGAATTGCTGACTTTGTCAACGTTTTTTGCCTCCTTCAAAACAGTTAATACGGCTTGATATGATGGCTCAACGGTCACCACATTGTTCAGGCCAACTTGGTGGCACTTCTCGGCAACTTTTGGTCCCATCGCAATACATTTCAGCACCCGTAATGCCTCTAATTGGTCTTGACTGAGACTGCTAACCAGTTCAGCTACACTTGCTGAACTCGGAAAAACAATCGTCTGATAATCAGCGAAGTCAAGATCCTGTTCAGCTGGCAGGCGGCGGTAAGTTGCCAACAAATGAACTGCCGCTTGCGGATTCATATCAGCCAGTTCACGTTGTTCGCCAATCACATAGGTTGGTTGCCCAGACGTTGATGCCAAATCGGCAACTCGATCGACCACAATGCCAGACGACTTTAAATGGCGGGCCACCACATGATTTTTAGCAATAAACTGCCAATCAGCCAGCTTGCGCAAATCAGCTCCCGCTGCCATCAGTTTGTCTTGAAAATAGCGGTAAGCGATGATGTCGTTAACAAATAACGTTGCTGGTACCGATAACTTTGGTAAAGCGAAGTCAACGGGTTGAGTTTCTCCTCGCTGGAAAAATCCCACCGAGGCGCCGGCATCTTGTAACAAGCCGAATAATTTCGACTGTTTCTTGTATGGAACCAGAATATGTTGACCAAACAGGGCGGGATGAGGTTGTAAGGCTTGCATCAGTTGAGCAACCTGACCAACCACGATTAAAGCGGGTGACCCAATTTGGTTTTCGGCAACCACTTGAACAATGTTGGCTAAATCAGATAACACTGAGCGTTGATTCCAGTGGGTCGCCCATTGAATAACGGCAACTGGTGTTTTGGGATCTTTCCCATTTTCAATCAACTGACTGGTAATCTTTGCCAGCTGTTCCATTCCCATCAAGAAAACCAGCGTTCCTTCCTGATGGGCGATGTTCTGCCAATCGAGTTCTTCACCGGTCTTTTTCCGATGGCCAGTAATGACATGGAAGGCCGAGGCAAAATCGCGGTGGGTAATCGGAATACCAACGGCGCCTAATCCGGCAATGGCACTGGTGATCCCGGGGACCACTTCATAATCAACGTGGTGACGCTTCAGGTACTGACTTTCTTCGCCGCCGCGGCCAAATACATAAGGATCCCCTGCTTTCAGGCGAACAACTCGTTTACCTTCGTTGGCCAGGGTGACCAGCAGGTCGTTAATTTTATACTGACTGTATTTATGATGGTGAGGCAATTTGCCAACATCGATCTTCTCTGCGTTGGTCTCCATCAACAGAGCCGGGTTTACCAGTCGGTCATACAAAATGACATCCGCTTCAACTAATCGCCGTTTAGCTAACAGTGTCAGTAATTCTGGATTGCCCGGACCAGCCCCAACTAATGAAACAAATCCACTCATTGCATGACCCCCAATCTTTGCTTTAACGCTTCAAAAGAGCCAGTCACTTCAGGATAATTGACTTCCGGGCGTTTAATCACCAGACATAAAATCTGTAAGTCCTGACATGCCTGAATTTTTTCTGGCAAGCCACCGCGGCGGCCGCTTTCTTTAGTCACCATAATTTTGGCACCCGTTCGTTTAATCAGTTCAACGTTCAGGGTCTCAGAAAACGGTCCCTGAATCGCATCAATCTGATTGGCTTGATACCCTGCTTGGGATAGTAAGTCCATCACCCCGGTGGTTGGTAAGACCCGCACATGAAGCCGATCAATGCCTAACTCGTTGGCAAATTCACTTGCTGTTTTACTACCAGTTGAGAGATAAATGTTGCCGGGGTGCTGCTGGAGGAAGGCGATTGCAGCTGCTGTATCAGCAACGACTTTTAGAAACGGCCCCTCTTCATGCATTTCTTGGCGCTCAAACCGAATGTATGGAATCGCGTTCTGCTTGGCCGCAATGATGACATGCGTGGAGATCGAGCGGGCAAATGGATGAGTGGCGTCAATCACCATCGAAATCCGATTTGCTTCAAAGAAGTCGTGAAACTCAGCTGGTAAAATTGCCCCTAAATGCACATGAGTGGCATGTTGTCGGGCCAATTCGGCTCCATATTCAGTTGTCACCGACAGGATAAACGGCTGTTGGGCCTTCGTCAGCATGTCGGCAATTGTTAAGCTTTCACTCGTTCCGCCAAGCAATAAAATCATAACGTGTAACCCCTTGGTGTAATCATCCTGCCATCAGCAACGTATGTATTTTTATTGCCGACAATCACGATGGTGGTCATATTGATTTCTGTCTCATCTAAGTCTTTAATCGTGGTAATTTTGTCGATCTCCCGTTTTCGGGCAACATCTTTACCAATTCCAACGACCGTATCAGGTGATTTGTACTTCAAAATGATGTCCAACGCTTCGTGGAGATTGTTTGGCCGTCCCTTACTGCGAGGGTTGTACAAACAAATCACAAAGTCAGCTTTGGCAGCGGCATCAACTCGTTCTTTGATCACGTCCCAAGGCGTCATCAAATCACTCAAGCTAATATGGCAAAAGTCATTCATCAAAGGCGCCCCGAGTGCGGCGGCAGCAGCGATGCTGGCAGTCACTCCTGGGATCACTTTAATGTCAACATGTTTATCCTCTTTGGCAGCCATTTCCAAAACCAGTCCAGCCATGCCATAAATGCCGGCATCGCCACTTGAAATAATGGCAACGTCTTTCCCGGTCGCGGCAATTTCAATCGCTTTTTTGGACCGTTCAATTTCGCCACGCATCCCCGTCGTCACAATTTCCTTGCCCTTAATCATGTCTTCCACCAAGTGAATATAAGTAATGTAGCCAACAATTGTATCCACTTTTTTAATCGTTTCAATTGCTTCTTGCGTCATTAACTGTTGTGAACCTGGTCCTAATCCAACAATGTATAACATTATTTAATCATCCTTTTTGAGTGTAAGTTTACTGACCGCCATAGTAACTTGATCAGCTGAAAATCTTTCGTTGATTGTCCGATTACCGGCCCCAAATTCTGCTGCCGAATTGGCAACATTGCCAACCCCGACCGTCTTCTTAACAAAGGGAGACTGGTCGTAGTGGCTGGCAGTGCTTTGCAGCTGCTCGGCAGAATAAAATTCAGTTGGCACCCCAAGACAGTCTGCCAAATAGTGAATGGCATTTTCGTGTGCCTTTTTTTGAATTGAAACCACTTTACAAATCGATCGCCAAACGAGATGTTGTTGCGTACAAAACTCGGTAAAGGCATCTTGCATCATTTTGTAAGTCACGTCTTTGCGACTGCCAACGCCCAACACATTGACTTGAGGAACAATCTGAAGTGAATTCTGCCGTTTCTCGATATTATCCTTGTCGGAAATAACAATCAGCGGAATTTCTGGATGTTGCTGATCAATTTCATCAACGACTTCCAATCCGTTAAACTGCTTCACAATTCCGCGGAAATCTGGATCAACGTAAAGCATTAACGGGCTGCCTTCAACCAAACGTGAGTTAAACAATTTGGTATTGTATTTAAATTCCGGGTACCAGCCGTTATACCGTTGGGCTAAAGTATCAATTGCTTGAACATGTTCCGTGTCCGTGGCAGTGGTGATCACCGCCTCAGAATCAAGTAATTCAGCAATTTGTCTGGTTAAAGCATTGGCATGCCCAACATGGCCTGACAACAGACTAATCACGTGGTTGGCTTGTTCATCCATGACAATCACCGCTGGGTCGACGGTTTTGTCCTGCATCAGTGGGCCGACTTTCCGAACGACAATTCCCGTGGCCATAATGCAGACAAGGCAATCAAAGGTTCGAAAAGCCGCTGAGAACGCTGAAGTAAATTGGCCCTTGGCGAATGTGTCGTCACCATTTGTCCCATACTTTTCCGGAACCAACACCCGGCTTTCAGGAAGTGATGCCTGAACGCTCTCAGCCATTTTGGTCCCCGGCCCAGTCAGTGCCATGATGCAGATACTAGTCTTTCTTTGCTGTGGCATTTTTAATTCCTTTGCGATAAGTGTGGGTAAACGTTGGATCATACAACTTGGAATAAGTGTATTTGTCACCCAAAAATTCACCAACCATTATTAATGCTGTCCGCGAAATCCCGGCCTTACCAACTTTATCGGCAATGTCTGCTAGGGTTCCCTTGACCATCTTTTCATCTGGCCAGGTTGCTTTATAAATAACGGCAGCTGGAGTTTCATCCGTGTAGCCGCCGGCAATCAGTTGGCGAACCACTCGACGAATACTCTGAACGGATAAGAAAATCACCATTGAAGTGTGATGTTTGGCAAGCGACGTCAATGACTCATCTTCAGGCACTTTGGTCCGGCCGGAAATTCGAGTGATAATCACACTTTGGGCGATTTCTGGCACTGTATATTCGACACCCATTTGAGCTGCGGCGCCAAGGAAGGAACTGACCCCTGGGATACACTCGTAATCAATATCGCGTTTCTTTAACTCTTCAACTTGTTCTCTAATCGAGCCATAAATTGAAAAGTCACCGGTCTGCAACCGCACGACTGATTCGTTTTTGTCGACAGACTCAGCCATTCGAGAAATAATGTCATCCAAGGTCATCGAAGCGCTGTCAAATTTCTGCGCACCAGGTTTGCAGTAGTCCAGTAATTTTGGATTGACCAACGAACCTGCGTAAATGACAACGTCCGCCTCTGCTAACCGACGATAACCTTTTAATGTAATCAAATCTGGATCTCCAGGACCTGCACCAACAAAACTGATTAAACTCATCTTTATCATCCTTTCGTGGAACTTAATACGATACTTGAGTTATGATGCTTGAAATAATGCCCCTTACCAAGCGCATGCCACTTTGAAACGTCCACTTGGGTCATTTCCAAATCGCTAACGTCTTCATCTGCCAACGCTTGATAGGTTTCCAAAGCATTTTCAATCAAAATGAAGTTCAAGACCAATGCCCCACCCGGTTTCAAATGCGCCAGGCAGTCAGTAATGATCTCTTTTAAATTAGAACCACTGCCGCCAATAAATATGGCATCGAAATCTTCATCGGGAATTCCTTCAGGGGCGTTGGCCCTTACCAAACTGATATTGTCCGTGTGAAATTTCTCGATATTCTTGCTCATAATATCGATAGCATCAGGGTTCTTTTCAATCGACGTCACTTGCAAATCAGGAAATTCCACCGCCGCTTGGATACTGACACTCCCGGTTCCTGCCCCGACATCCAACAGGGTCGTTTTGCCATTTAGCTGCAGCTTATCAATACTAACCGCCCGCACCTCGGCTTTAGTCATTGGCACCTTTGTTCTTAAAAATTCTTCATCCTTCATTGGTAATAATCACCACGTTCATTTTGTATTTGCGATTCTCAACAGAATCTTCGGTAAATCGGGAGATCCGTTCTTCGGGGTAACTCAACATTTCCCCCACGTAGATGGTTCGATGCTGATGACGTTGCTTCACTTCCCTGGCAATTTCAACCGGCCCAATTTCCTCATCAGTCACCATGCCGATCGTTTTGTGAAGCAATAGAAAGTCAAAATCAGGTACCCGACCATGGCTGCTCGTCAGGTAGCAATCGTTCATTGACAGACCAACCTGATGAAATAGGTACTGGATTGAACTAATCCCCGGGATGATTGTCACCATCTTGGGATCGAAGTTTGCTAACACCCAGTTGCCAATTCCGTACAGCAACGGATCACCAGAGGCCAGTAAAACGATTGGCTTTTCAAAATTCTCACAGATGATCTTCTTGAGAACGGCTAACCGGGTAAAGATGACTTTCTTTGCCGGGGCGACCGAGAAAATATTGAGCTGGCGTTCAGAACCAATCACGATTTCTGCCTTGTCCACTATCTCTTGAGTTCCAGAAAGCATCAACGACTTCTTGCCGGGACCAATGCCAACCACTGTGATCATTTCCACCGCGCTCCAATCTCAGCTGCCGGAATTGTTGATGCAAGAACTCCGGAAGTATTGGAATAAATAACGGCCTCAATATCAACTTTTGGCTCTCGATGGGCAATGTATTTCTGCGATCGATCCTTGATCTTGTCAACGATGACTTGCAAGACTCGTTGATAGCCGTCTTCTTCAACAATTTTGAGCATCGAGATCGTTGTCAGGCACTTATAAACCCTTTGCAGCATTTCGGTCGGCGCACCCAGCAGGGCCAAGTTGGCCACCATAATTTCGGCACGCGCATCGGCATCCTTACTATGAGTGGAGAAAATGCCGCCGGAAACTTTGATCAATTTCCCTAGGTCGCCCACAATCAAGACCCGTTTAAACCCAATTCGCTGGGCTTCTTTCAACACGTAACCAACAAAGTTGCTCATTTGCACAATCTTTTCGGCTGGCAATCCAAGCTTTTCCTTGGCAAATGCTTCCCCTGCATCCCCTGGCGTTAGGATAATATCCTCATCACCACGTTTCTTATGGATATTCATCTCGATCGAAATGGATGCTTTCCAGCTATCTTCGGACATTGGCGTCACAATTCCGCTGGTGCCAAGAATTGAAATGCCGCCAACAATTCCCAACTTTGGGTTATAGGTCAATTTAGCAACCCGTTCGCCCTCTGGCGCTGAAATAATGACGTCAGCTCCCCGATCTGGGCCAAGCACTTTGCGGACACTCTGCTTGATCATTTTCCGCGGTGTCGGATTAATTGCCGGCATTCCTGGTTTATTTGGGAGTCCTTCTTGAGTCACGCGACCAATCCCCTTACCGCCGTCAAGGTTAATTTGGTTATCATCCCGCAAATTGACGGTCGAATAAATCAACATTCCATCCGTTGCGTCTTGGTCATCGCCACCGTCCTTCTTAATCGCAACGGCGGCCTTTTTCTTGTCAAAATCGCATTTTTCAATCGTAAACGTGACATTTTGCCCATTGGCTGCTTGAACACTCACCGCCGCTTGTTCCTTTTGATCCAATAAAGCGGTCAGGGCTGCCACAGATGCTGCAGTCGCCGTTATGCCAGTCGTGAAGCCCTTTCGCAGCTTACGGCCGTTGTAAAAAACAAAATCATCGTCTGCCATGAATCCACTCACCTCACTTAATTAAGTCAAGATTGTAAATAATTGCATTGGTCAAGGCCGCGGCAAGATTACTGCCGCCTTTTCGACCAACCGCCGCAATTGCCGGCACGTCGCTGTTGACCAATTCGTCCTTACTTTCCTTTGCCTCAACAAACCCAACTGGAACGCCGATAACTGCTGCGACTTCCAATCGGTTTTCTCGAATCATTTCGAGAATTTTATACAAAGCAGTTGGCGCGTTACCAACCACAAATACTTTTTCTGTTGGCAATTTGGCTGCAACCTCAATGGCTGCCATCGATCGGGTGATCCCTTTTTCATTGGCAACCTCCCTCACTTCCGGATCGCGAATATAGCAATGATAATGAACGCCCAATTCGTCTAATTTTCGCTTATTGATCCCTGACAAAGCCATGGTGGTGTCCGTGATGATGGTCCCATGGTTCATGATTGCCTGCTTGATATTTTTGATGGCATCATGCGTGAATCGCAGGCTGTGCATGTAATCAAAATCTGCAGTTGTATGAATTGCCCGTTTAATAATCTGTTCTTCAATTGGGGAATTAAAGGTATAATTTGGATCAATTTTGTCGATTTCGTCTTGAATCATCGCAAAACTTTTCTCGGTAATTTTATCGGGAATTGTGATGTATTTTTCCTCTGCCATATTTAATAACTCCTTTGCTATGCATACAAAATGATGGAAAGTGACGCCATTGCGAGTAAACCGATAATGGCAGCCGCATATAACATGTGGATCGTTTCTTCAATCTTGCCAACTGTCGCTTCTTCTGGATCTTGAACCAGCGTTCCAATATATGGTTTCGTGACCAATTCGCCAAAATAATAGTGTGGGCCGCCTAATTTTAGTTTCAGTGCGCCGGCAACCACTGACTCTGAAAAGCCACTGTTGGGGCTACGATGATTTTTACGGTCGTGAATCCCGACTGAATAGGCAAGCTTGCTGTCGTACCCTAATAGGGCGCAGGCGGCCAATAGAAACAGCCAAGTAAGCCGAGCTGGGATAAACCCAACCACATCATCAATTCTTGCGGAGACCATGCCAATATCGCCATACTTTTCATTTTTGTACCCAATCATTGAATCCAATGTATTGACGGCTTTATAAGCAATTCCAAGCGCTGGGCCACCCAGTAACAGATAGAACAACGGGGCAATCACGCCATCACTCGTATTTTCAGCGATGGTTTCAATAGTCGCCTTGCAGACTTGATCGGCGGATAGGTTCTGAGTATCCCGCCCAACGATCATGCCCACCTGATGACGGGCTTGCTTGAGGTTATGATTCCTCAAACTCTTCATAATCTTATGACTCTCAACGGCCAGCCCTTTCATCGACAGGCAGGTATAGCATAAGTAGGCACCAATAATAAATTGAATGATCGTCACTGCACTTGCTGGGATAAAGGTCATCAATGAAACTGCCCAGAAAATCATTAAAACCGCCGAAAACGAGAAGCCGACGACAACCAGCCAAATGACCAGCCCA
Source organism: Lentilactobacillus rapi DSM 19907 = JCM 15042 (assembly GCF_001436255.1). Classification (GTDB taxonomy): domain Bacteria; phylum Bacillota; class Bacilli; order Lactobacillales; family Lactobacillaceae; genus Lentilactobacillus; species Lentilactobacillus rapi. The sequence goes on from NZ_AZEI01000076.1 coordinate 469,346, forward strand.
AAGAATTTTCTCAAGGTGTGAGGAAACCTTGGCTGATTGAGAAACTTCGTTAAAAAGGCAATCAGTTTACCCATTAATTTAACCGGATGCGGCCAAGTCGGCGGGTCGCCTAAAATCGAATCAAGGACAAAGCCGCAAAGTACCATACTAACTATTTGCATTTTCCATTGCCCCTAAACTTGTTAATAACTGATTAAAAATCGTTGGATCTTGATAGAAATGAATGTGAAGATAACTGGCAAAAGTGTTGCGAACTTGATACCCGCCTGTCCACTGAGAAACGACCTGGCCATCAATCACTTTCTTCATTTGAAGGACCGGTTTGAGTTGATCACCAGGCGCAAACGTTGAATGATGGAATTCATGACCGCGGACTTGGCTGCCCTTTTTGGCGAGGATCGTATCCTGAATCGGTTCTGCGAAGCAATAGCCGAACCGCCGCAGTCGAGGAGTCATTTCACTCACCCCGTCGAACACGCCGACCATTTCATATGAATGATCGTGATCGACCAATCGCTTACCGAGATACATTAAGCCGCCACACTCCGCATATATCGGGCCACCTGTTTCGGAAAATTGTTTAATGGCTGCTTTCATTTGTGTGTTGGCAGCTAATTCTGAAGCAAATTCCTCCGGATACCCACCGCCAAGGTACAGTGCGTCGACGTCGGGCAGTTGATGATCTTGTAACGGGCTGAAAAATTTCAATTCAACCCCAACCCGATTCAATAGGTTCAAATTGTCTTCATAGTAAAAACTAAACGCATCATCATAACCCACGCCAAGTCTTAAGTGAGCTGGATGAAAATCAGTTGGCGCCACAATTGGCTCATGATCTTCTTTCATCAACCCAACCAATCGTGGTAAATCAACGTGATCGGCAATCAATTCGCCCAGCTTGGCAATCTTCTTATCAACCTGCGGTAATTCATTATCCGGAACCAATCCCAGTTGCCGAGAAGGCAGCCTAATCTCATCACAGTGCGGCAAATATCCCAATACAGGAATGTTATCGTATTTTTCAACCGCCCCTTTGATGAGCTGAAAATGATGATCAGATTTCAAATTATTAATGATGACGCCGGCAATGTTGACTTTTTCATCAAATACCTGAAAGCCCTTCACGATGGCTGCAACCGAGGTGGAGGCAGCGTGGCCGTCAACGACTAAAACAACTGGCAGATCAAGCATTTTTGCAATGCTGGCAGTGGAATGGCTGTCCTTATCAATCCCCAAGCCGTCATATAATCCCATCACGCCTTCAACCAAACCAATATCAATCTTTTCCGTGTCCCGGTTAAACAGGTAGTTCAACGTTTGGGCATCCGGTACCAAGAAATTATCAAGGTTCCTGGAATCCCGGCCAACGATTCTGGAATGAAACTTCGTATCGACGTAGTCCGGGCCAACCTTGTATGGCTGAATCTGATATTGTTTACTCAATGTAGCCAGCAATCCAAGCACAACACTGGTTTTACCAGATCCACTCGTCACGCCGGCGATCAATATCTTCTTCACATTGCCTCACTTCCTTTAATTGAGCGCATTCACAACAACTGATTTGAGCGCCATGAGTAATTGGGCGTTTTCGTGGTGGGACCGAACTGCTACTCGATAATAATCATCGCCGAGGCCGTAATAATCTGCACACGATCGGATCATGATGCGCTGATGCCACAATTTTTCTCGAAGATCAGGCACTGCACTCTTAATCAGATAGTAGTTAGCAAATGAGTCGAAAACCTGGATATTTGGAAGGGCTTTAAGGCCAGCCAGTAAAAACGGTTTTTCGGACGTCAGCCATTCGTAGGTTTGTTCAATGTACTGACCATCCTGATACATATGCTGACCAAATTGATCTGCTAAGGTATTGACCGACCATGGTTCTGCTTGTTGATTCCAAGCATCCTGGAGTGCTTTGTTTTTGGTGACCGCAAACCCTAATCTCAACCCCGGAATTGCAAAGAACTTAGTTGCCGACCGTAAGATGATGACCGGGGATTGCTCGGTTAAATGACTCACGAAGCTCCATTTATCATGATCTACAAAATCCATGAATGCCTCGTCAATAATCAACCATTTGTGATTCTGGGAACAATAATCAACAATTTTTTGCATTTCCAGCGGCTTAATAATCGTCCCTGTTGGATTGTTGGGATTACAAAGACAGATTAAATCAATATCCGGCTGCCCTTTTAAGTAATTGATCAGATCGTTAGAGTCCAGCTCAAATTGATCAGCAGGCTTCAGATAATAATGGGCGACAGCCATCCCCGACCTGGAAAATGATCGTTCATACTCACCAAATGTCGGTGCTAAGACCAGTGCTTTCTTGGCTTGAACAGCGTTGGCAGTATCAAAAATCATTTGAACGGCACCATTGCCTACCATGACATCCTGACTTGAAACGTTGAAGTGAGTGGCAATGGCCCCCTTCAAATCTGGATACTCAGGATTGGGATAATAAATGACTTGGTCAAGTGACTGTTGGAGAACTCCTAACAAATACTTGGACAACCCCAGCGGATTAATGTTGGCACTAAAATCAATCATTTCGTCGGCTGATAGTCCTAATTGGCCGGCGATTTTTTCTCTGTTACCACCGTGAATAACTTTCATAGTTCGACTCCAATTTTTTCTTTGTATTGAGACAGAAACTTCCCAAAATAATAAATTTGTGAAATCCTTTTCATGTGTTTCCAGTTCAAAACATACACTACCAAGCCCCTATCGCACAAGGCGTTTCAGCTAACCATCCTGCTTTGTGGAATAATTCCCATGATTCATCTAAAATGTGTTAAATATGGCAGCCAAACCTCTGTGACTCGAAACCAAGATGCGCAAAATAATGATAATCAAATTCCCGGTGAAGCCATCTTTAAAGAATCTAAAGAAACCGATTACATTTTACAAGTCAATTAATTATCAATTTTCTGACTAGGGGATACTAAAAATCGTCTTTTTTATCCTATTCCGCAAAAAACATGACTTTTTTATTCAATCAATCTTTCTGCCAACCAGTTAGTCACATTTTTAAGGTATGATAGCGGTAACTTATAAAAGGACTGATTAATGATGAAAATTTACACCAGAGCTGGCGACAAGGGTAGGACACAGATTATTGGCCACCAGGTTGTTCAAAAGGATGATGCCCGGGTGGAAGCTTATGGGACCACGGACGAACTCAATTCATGGGTTGGCTATATCATTTCGACTTTAACCCCCCAGACATCATCATTGGCAAATGAATTGGAAGAAATCCAACAACTTTTATTCGATGTTGGCAACGATCTGGCCAATCCCGCTTCAGAATCACACCGAGAATATAAATTTGATCCGGAAACGGCCGCAGAGGCAACTAAATGGCTTGAAGAAAAAATTGACGCTTACACCAATACCGTTCCAAAAGTTAAAAAGTTCATCCTTCCGGGAGGCTCAAAAGTTGCAGCAGCTCTCCAAGTCGCCAGAACCGTCACCCGAAGATCAGAGCGGCGAATTGTCACACTCAAAAATCAAACGGCTATTAATAATGAAGTAATGGGATTCATCAATCGGCTGTCAGATTATTTCTTTGCTGCTGCCCGCTATGCTAATTATTTAGAAAAGCATGACGAAGTAACTTATCGAAACAGTAAGGAAATATTTCGTTAAATAAATCGGGTAACCCAGTGCAGGTTAGAATATCAATTTCCATAACCAAGAATGTCGATCGTGATTTTGACGTTGAAAGAATCGGCGCTTTGATCAACGACTATTTTCGCGGTTTCCAATCTATCCTTCAAAAAGGCCATCTAGTTTCAGAAAAAGAATCATTTTCTGGACTAGGTGGCCTCTTTTTTTGTACTATGAAGTTGTGATAACTGTTATTTTGAGTTGATTTTGATCAATTTTTAGTTTTCATTTTCAAATTTTCAATTAATTATTTGGGCGTCAATTCCCTCATTAACTGGGCTGTAATCCCTTTTTGAGCTCACATGAGCATGTTTGGCGACTGGTAATATTGAGCCATTAGCGGTAATATCTAATTAATATTTAATTAGATGAACTTTTTGCTCATAAATTATCCGTTTATGTATAAATTCAGTTATTTCTAATTTTATTTTCATGTTCGACCCTTTTTACTGTATAATCATTCTAAATACATATCTATATATTAGGAGGCAATTCTTTATGGACAGAAAAATTCCAAATATTATGGGAACCCAACATCCGGATAATGCGGGCGTTCCATTCTTCAAGGATCATCAAAACCCATTTGTTTCAGCGTTTCGTGAAATTGACGAAGCTTATCAAAACTTCTCGGTGCTAGATGCTGATGAGTACATGTGGGATTGGGAAGGAAAGCACGCCGATGCATCGGTGATTGACCGTTTGTACTCAGAACATTATGAGTACTTCAAGAAACACCCACTTGGCAAGGATAAATTCCTCACTTTCCGTTTTCCAAATATTTGGGAAGAAAAAGGCTACAGCTTGATGCAGGCCATGACCACAATTCTTTCGGCCGAAGACTTTGCGTTGGACTTAGGCTTTAAAGAACGGCCCTTATTTGAAGCAATCTTACCAATGACTCAATCTGCCGATCAATTGATTGATATGGAAGACAAGTTTGCCAGTCTCTCCCACTACAAGACCAAGGAATTCAACACTGGCCATAAAGATTCCGATACCTTACAAATGATTCCGTTGTTTGAAGGATTCGAATCACAATTACATGCCCCAGAAATTTTGAAGAAATATCTGGAAATGTATCATCAACACTTTGGCCGTGATCTCAAATATATGCGGGTCTTCTTGGCCGGTTCTGATTCTGCTCTTTCAAACGGTTTCTTGAACAGTATCATCGGTAACAAGTTGGCCTTGACTCGATTAGCTGAATTTGAAGAAGAAACCAAATTACCAATTTATCCAATCGCCGGAATGGGAAGCACCATCTTCCGTGGCGGATTGTCACCAATGATGATCGACCGTTACTTGGAAGAATTCCCTGGCTTAAAGACGGCTACCATTCAATCCGCATTCCGTTACGATTATCCACTGGATGTTGTTGAACCAGCCATCATGAAATTACGTGATGGCTTGCAACAAAGCAAGTTCCAGATTATCGACAAAGATGATCAGAAGATTCTTTTGGATATTGCCAAGAAAGCTGCCGGAGAATATCACGAAACTTTGGATCCATTGATCAATGACTTACAGCCAATCTTTGACTCCTTCCCAAAGCGGCGTGATCGTCACCAACACGTTGGGATCATCGGTTACTCAAGAGATGTCGATGGTTACAAGATGCCTCGGGCAATCACCTTTACCGGTGCGCTTTACTCCGTCGGTGTTCCACCAGAATTTCTTGGAACTGGTCGCATCTTGAATAAGTTGGATGACAACGAATTAGATACCCTGATGAAATATTATCCAAACATCAAGCATGACTATGCCCATGTTGCTAAATACTTCAGCAAGGATGCTTTGGAAGCCTTACAAGCTAAGAATCCGGCATGGCACGCGGTTGACGAAGATATTGAGGCGGTTGAGAAACTCTTCGATATCAAAGCTGGTCCTCAAGATGAAGATCAACAAAAGCACGCCGATTTGGCTGCGGATCTGGTTAAGATTTCGGATAAAGAAACGAAGACAACCCTTATCAGTCGGCAAGCTGTTTTGCGTAAGTTCTTAGGTTAATCATTTCAGAATTTTCAAATTTTTAAACATAAACGACCTGTTAGAATTTCTAATGGGCCGTTTTTCTATCAAATGCACTATGAAAGGCGGCCTTCAAATCATGGCAAAAACGAGCATCACTTACTATGTCCCCTTAGGCTATTCATCCCCAAGACTTCACGTTTTTGAAGAACTGATGGGGCAACATTTGGACGAAATCGACAAATCCATCAGGGCCATCCATCAAAAACAGCTTGCTCAAATTTTTGCCGGCTTTTCGGTGCAAATCCCCAATGATCCGGATGCGTAATCTTTTTCGCTTGCTGATAGTCGCATTTCAGACGTCCTCAACAACAAAGTTATATAATGAACATAGATCAAAAAGAAATGGAGATTTAAGTGATGCAAAATCGGAATTTGTTATTATTGGCAACTGCTGCCATCACACTTGCTGGCTTTACCACCATCAGTACCCCAACCACGGCCAATGCAGCGACCATGACTGGTACTCTCACCTATCATAAGGTTAAATTGATCGCTAAAATCGGCAGTCATTATCAACAATTCAAGCTCACCAACCACGTTGTCAACAGCAATTATCAGCACATCCAAACAACCTCGTGGAAAAAGAGCGGCCTTAAAAAAGGCACCAAAGTTGTCGTCGATATGTACGCTAATCAAGGGCTGCAATCCAATTGGTACCGAATTTCAAAATATGCTGCCAAGAAGAAATCTCAGACCAAACCAAAAGTCCAAAAATACTGGGTTTATGGCCAAGCATTAGTGTTGCCGAAGAGCTTCACTTTCTAGCTAACCAATAAACGCCAATCGGGAAGCCTTTAAAATGAAAAAACTCAAAGCTCGGCTAGATGCCTTTAGTGATGCCGTCATCGCCATTATTTTAACAATTATGGTATTGGATCTAACGCCAGTATTACGGGACAATCTCAATGATTACCTTTTGTTGAGCAAAGAAATTGGCGTCTACATTATTAGTTTCGCGTTTGTTGCCAACATGTGGTATCAGCATGCCACGCTATTTAATGAAATTGACGACATGAGCTATCGAATTATGTTGGTTGATTTTTTGTTTCTGATCCCATTATCACTGACACCCCCGGCAACCAATATGATGGCTGAGAACACCACCAATATCACGGTGATGGCTTATGGCCTGCTTGTTGGAATTACCGGGGCTTGTTTCAGATTACTTGCAAGATCAATCATTCACTTTCAATATACCGACACGTCAAAAATGCGCCAGGTCTACCGGAAAATTTTTGGCCAACATAATCTGATTTACGTCTTATTAAATGGCATTTTGATTATTCTGGCCTATTTCTTTCCCCAAATTGTTTTGTGGTTCTACTTACCCTACCCATTAATTTATATGCTGTTAAGTAGTCGTGATCGCCAGCAAATGTACGATGTCGCCCAACTGACGACCGATCAACGGCAACAATACTTGCGCTTGCCCCGAGACCGGATGAAACAATTCAGTCGTTTGGTGGACGCCAGCAAGCCCCAAACCAGTGTTGATCCTGCTGGAAATCAACCGAGTACCAATAAGCCACCACTGCCACAAACTGTTAAGCCAATCAGTTGGCACGATTGGTTGGATCAGCCAATTGGCTCTGGAAGTGGCGTTCAAGCAACTAACGCTCATTCACCCAATGCGGAGGCCATTAAAGAATTTCGCCGGGCCCAGTGGGATGAATTTCAGCGACAAACTAAAACTCAGCGGGCTGCTCGAGATCAAGCTGCGGAAGAATTGGAACGGCAACAAGCTGCTCAAAAGGCCGCTGCCAAACAAGCTGAACGAGAACGGGAACGCGAGCAGGACGCCAAAAAAGAAGCCGCTGAGCTGGCAGCTAAGCAACGCGAACAGGATCAAGAAGCTGAGGAAGATGCCGCTAAACTAGCCGCCAAGAATATTGAACGCCAGGCTCATGCTAAAAAAGAAGCTGCTAAGCAAGAAATTAAGATTCAAGAACGGCAACAAAAAGCCAAACGAAAGGCAGACCGGAAGGATGCTAAGGCGCTGGTCCGCCAAAAGAAGTTGGCCCAGAAAGCTAAACAATATGATTCTGATGATCACGAGCATCAATAATTATAAAAAAATAGCGGATTGAAACGCTGACCAGAACCCTCAACGCTTCAATCCTTTTTATTTGAGTTCAACGATCAGCTAAAAATAAGCGGTCACAAACAAGTATCCCGCTAATCCAAACGCCGCCAATGCAATCAGTGCCCGGAGTAGGTGAATATTCGCGTGGCGCACAATAATCGGGCCGGTGTAGCCGCCAATCAACAGGCCAAACCCCATTGGAATCACATACAACCAGTATATGTGGGACTTAAAAATGAAGATAATGGTTGCAACCAAGTTCCCAATAAAGGCGATGGCATTCTTCGTCGCATTAATGACCGTGAATTTTTCATCCATGATAATCGATAGGATTGCCAGAAAGATGACACCACCCGCGGCCCCAAAGTAACCGGTGTAGGCACCAACCACAACGATCCCGGTTAAGCTGATGAGTGCAACCCAAAAGTGTTTCTCAGGTGATGCGTGCGCTTCTCTCATCTTCCGAGTTGAGGTATCTTTCTTGCGGCCCGACATCAGGAGCAAAATTCCTGCAAATAAAATAAAAAATGGCACAACCTTCTCAAACGATGATGCCGGTGCAATCAGCAGCAAGTAACTCCCGACGATGCTACCGATCAGTGACAAGCCAACGTAAATTCCCAGTCGCTTCCAATTTCCCCTGAGTTCCTTCATTGACGAAGCCATTGACCCAATGCCAGAAAAGACCAAGGCGGTGGTATTAGTCACGTTGGCGATGACTGGAGGCAACCCAACCAGCAGCAGGGCTGGATAAGATGCCAGCGAGGCCAATCCAGCGACTGATGCCAAGAGACCAGCGACGAATCCCGCGATTATTAAAAAAATAAACGTCCAAACCATGAGTAGGCACCTTCTCCATTAACCAATTTTGAACAATCTATTATTAATATACTACTTTTTCCCTTCGAAAGGATTTTTTCGCTTCAGCCTGCCTGTAAATGGGCCAGAAACTGCAGTATAATTTGAGACATAACAATTATTTATCTATAACTTAAAGCGATATCTGATTCAATTGTCGGATAATCGCTTTTATTGAGAGAGGAAATGAACTTGTTGAAAACTGCTTTAAATCTTTCAAGTTGTACTGCTTTTTTAGCTGGCAAAAATGCCACGGTTGATGGTTCCACGATGATCGCCAGAAATGAAGATGCCGGTGGCGGAATCAATGCTAAACGATTTGTCGTCGTTAATCCCGCCGATCAACCAAGTGAATACATCTCAACCTTTAACAAATTTCGATTGAAATTACCTGACAATCCCCTTCGCTATACTGAGACGCCTTGTGCCGACACAAGTGACGGCCTTTGGGGCGAATCTGGTATTAACACGGCCAACGTTGCCATGAGTTCGACCGAAACCGAATTTACCAATACCACAATGTTGGGACTTGATCCCCTGGTGCCAGATGGAATCGGTGAAGAAGCCATGTTGACAGTGGTTTTGCCATACATTCATCATGCCCGTGAAGGGGTTCAACGCTTGGGTGATTTGGTTACAAAATTTGGTACCTGTGAAAGCAACGGCATTGCCTTCTCCGACTCGGATGAAGTCTGGTACTTTGAAACAGTTGGCGGTCATCATTGGGCAGCTCAACGTATCCCCGATGACGCCTACGTGCTCGCTCCTAACCAAACGGGGATTCAAGAAATCGACTTCAACGACGCTGATCACTTTATGTATAGCGCTGATTTGAAAGCATTTGCCGAAAAATATCATCTGAACAAGGCACGTAAAGGCTTCAATTTCCGCGACATCTTCGGTGAAGATACTCAAGCCGACCATTATTACAACACCCCACGAGTTTGGTACGGCCAAAAATATTTGAACCCCGAAATTGATCAAGATCCCGAAAGTCGGACAATGCCATTTACCAGAGTGACCGATCATTTGATTTCAGTTGAAGACATTGCTTTCATCTTGAGCAGCCATTATCAAGGGACGGATTTTGACCCCTATGGCAAAACGGGAACTGAAGAAACCCGAAAGCGTTACCGTCCAATTGGGATGAACCGCAATCAAGAGATGCATATCTTACAAATTCGGCCAGACTTCCCGGCAGAGCACGCCGCCATTCACTGGTTGGCTGAAGGCGTTAACGAATTCAATGTGCCCGTTCCATTCTTTGCCAACTGCACCGATACACCGGCAAACTTCAAAAACACCCCACTGCGCACAACAACTGAGAGTTTCTATTGGTTAAATAAATTAGTCGCAATGTTGGCTGATCCATTCTTTGCCGAACATGATCTTGACGCAATGACGGCCGTATCTGAAAGCCGCAAATTTGGTTTTGCCAACGGCCGGGCCGCAGTTGCTGCCGCAGATGCAGAGTTTGAACAAATCGACAAAGCACAGGTATCGGATTGGCACAATCAAGTTAACGCAAAAATTGCCAATGCAATTACCGAAAATGTGAAAGATCTCCTTCACCAGCTTGTATTATTACGAGCTGAAAAAATGGTGCCTACATTTGAAAAGGGCGGCGAACTGTAACTTGATCACATTATTGGCAAAAACTGGCCAACAATTGATCGACCATCGCCTGACTATTTTCTATTGATCATCATGCTAAAAATGACGTTGGCTTGACCTATCGTCCCAACATCAAAAAATCCGCCATCATTTCTCATGCTGGAATGATGGCGGATTTTTTCGTCGAAGAGTTGACGTCATTTGGTCGCTTGGCTTCAACCTAATGATTGTAGTTAAATGATTCAACAATTATTTGATGCCTTAATTTTTTGATCACTAGCGTTAAAAGAATCCGCTTTCCCATCAAAGCATTCTTCACTATGCTAGAATAAGATCATAACTTAAACTATATGGAGGTTTTCCAATGGCAACCTATCATTTTCTCAATCCTTACACACTACGAAACGGTGTTACCGTCAAGAACCGAGTCGCAATGTCGCCGATGACCGAACAATCCAGCTTCGAAGACGGGTCAATTACAACTGACGAAATTGACTACTATCGTCTTCGGTCTGGCGGCGTTGGTCTGATGATCACCGGCTGTGCCAACGTCAACGAACTTGGCAAGGGCTTTGAAGGTGAGCTCAGTATTGCCAGCAGCAAAATGCTTCCAGGATTGCGGCGGCTAGCTAATGCCATGAAGCTTAACGGGACTAAAGCAATCTTACAAATTTTTAGTGCCGGTCGAATGAGCAACTCTAAAGTTCTTCGTGGCAAACAGCCGATTTCTGCTAGTGCCGTTGCCCCCTTGCGGCCTGGAGCTGAAACCCCACGTGCCCTTAGCAATGCTGAAATCGAACAAACGATCAAAGACTTTGGTCACGCCACTCAGCTCGCTATTGACGCTGGCTTTGATGGTGTTGAACTTCACGGGGCCAACACCTACCTACTGCAACAATTTTTCAGTCCCCATTCCAATCGGCGGACTGATAAGTGGGGTGGCAGCCTTGAAAACCGAATGAATTTTCCATTAGCCGTTGTTTCGATTTGCGCGGCGGTTATTAAACGTTCAAAGCCGTCGTTTATTTTAGGTTATCGAATCTCTCCTGAAGAAATTGAAACCCCCGGAATCCGTTTAGCCGACACACTGGCTCTAATTCGAAAGCTGAATCAAATGCCGATCGACTACCTTCACCTTTCCCTAGCGGATGCGTTTGCCACTTCAATTGTCGATCGGACGGACTCTCAACCAATATTTGAAAAGATTCAGCCACTTCTTGACGATAATCTGCCATTGATGGTTGTTGGCCACTTAGCCACCCCTGCTCAAGTCGAAAAACTCGTCGATACTGGGGTTGCGTTTGCTGCGATGGGTCGAGAATTAATTCGGGAACCAAAGTGGGTGCAAAAGGTTGAAGCAAATGATGAAAACGCCATTCGTTACACATTCTCGCTTCGTGATCTTGACGAATTAAAAGTGACCCCACCACTACTTAATTTCTTGATGACTGCCTTTAGAAAGGGATTCCCGTTGTCGACGGATGAAGAGCAGTTGAAATTGTGATGTTAGGACAGCTCCTCCAAGCAATAATCTGCATATAAGCACCTTCTGCAAAAATTCCAAACCAGGAATTTCTGCAGAAGGAGACTTATATTCCGATTATTCCCGCTTTGATCCGCTCACTTCTTTAGGACAGCTGCACAAAGCAGAAACTTCCACCTAAGCACCTTCCGCAAAAATCCCAAAACCAGGGATTTCTGCAGAAGGAGACTTAGGCTCCAGTTTCTAACCGCTTTGATCCGCTCACTTACTTAGGACAGCTGCGCAAAGCAAAAGTCTGCACATAAGCACCACCAACAAAAATCCCAAAAACGGGGATTTCTGTTGGCGGAGACTTATGCTCCGACTTTTAACCGCTTTGCTCCGCTCATTTCTTTAGGACAGCTCCTCCAAGCAATAATCTGCATATAAGCACCTTCGGCAAAAATCCCCAAAACCGGGATTTCCGCCGAAGGAGACTTATATTCCGATTATTCCCGCTTGGATCCGCTCACTTCTTTTCTTGACCACACAAACATATGTTCGTATAATGAACACATGGAGGTGAGGTCTTATGATTCGCAACGTTCCTCGTGACCAATGGCTTTATAACGATCGCGGTATGATGAAGTGGTTAGGTTACTTTCTAAGTGATCACACTCAAGACATGACTGATAAAAAAATCAGCGAAGTTCCCACTACTCGCCTACCTCAACAGGATCCAGAAGTCATCGATCATTTTTTACAACTCAGTTGGGAAAATTCCAGAGAAATCACCCTTCAGCTAAACGGTGAAGCCTATTTAAGTGTTTATAATATTGATGGTATTGTTATTGGTGCCAATGATCATTTAATTTACTTTCAGACTGACAAAACAGTTACAATAAACGTAAGCGATATTCGCCACGCAGAATTCAAAAAAGGAAGTCATGCATATTGAAAGAAACGTTTACCGCCCCATGTACTGATAATTCAATTACCGTTACCGTCGATTCAATTAATAACCAATATTTAGCATTGCGACGGGCTTCACTTGACGTTGCCCCCCTGGATTCCGTTCAGGTAACCTTGACGGATGAACCTGTTGATGGTCATAAGTACTACGAAGCTGCCGGCTTTAAGGTGGAAGCCAATGGTCAATTACAGGATTATAACCTAAAACCTGGTGACTATGCCGTCTATCGAGCAATTCCAGGCGGTGAACCCAGCATGGTGATTCAATTAATAACCCCTGATAATCAAAAATAGCCTTTATTTTGGAAGCGATAAAATGAATCAATCATTAACCCTCAGCCTGCTAATCGCCGTTCCCTTAGCAATTGGCAGCGTCTCAACAACTACAAACGCTAAAGCAGCAACTTGGCATCCCGGCACACCAACTGCTCTTCAGGGCCACTGGCGTAATAAAACGGTCAATATTGGTAAGTATTTTGGCATGAAGAAGTTATATAGTCATGAATCGGTTCACGTTAAGAACAACCGAATTGATGCATCCCTTACCCAGTCGGCCGGCTGGCATTTGACGAATACCAAATGGAGAAAAATCAATAACCACGCCTACACGATAAAGGGAAAGAACGCCTTAAATGAATTACATACCGGGCGATTTACCTTTAATAAAGTGAGTGGAAAACAGGTTAAAATTTATTACGATGGCTTTAATATCGCTAAGGGAACCCCGTTTTCACCGTATTTTTATCGAGTGGCTAAAAAAGCTTAACCACGATTTACCCTCACAGACCCAATTTATTTAAGTAGCTGAGAATTTAACCTCATCTCGGCTGCTTTTTTTGCTGAGAATGAGGAATTGACCATAGGGTTTGACTTAGCAATCCATAATCCTTACACTATTTAGAGTTGCTTCACCAAAAAATACATAGTTAGAAGTCCTGTTAATGTCAAAAGAAATTAAACGCGCACTGTTTATTATGGTGTTCGGCACTTTCTTTGGAATCCTTTGCTCAACACTGATGAACGTTGCCCTGCCAACCTTTATGCGGGTATTTAATATTTCTTCGTCCACCGTCCAGTGGGTTAGTAACGGCTACATGCTGGTCAATGCGATCATGATTCCAGTTAGTGCTTATCTCACCAAGAAATTCACCTTTCGTTCGTTATTCATTTCATTTAGTACAATTTTTCTCATTGGTACCATTTTTGGTGCATTGGCGCCTAACTTTTTCACGTTGATTATTGGGCGGATGATTCAAGCAGTCGGCTCCGGAATGATGATGCCACTGGTTAATATTTTGGCGATTCGCTATGCCAGCCGAGGTAAACAAGGCGCCGTCATGGGAATTGTCGGCTTGGCATTTAACTTTTCGCCAATCATTGGCCCCACCCTTTCTGGCGTGATCTTAGATTATTTTTCATGGCGCTATTTATTCATTTTAGTGCTCCCATTTATTGTTCTTGATCTAGGTTTAGCACTCATTTCATTACCCAAGATTCCAACTAAGCAAGAACCGCAATTTAATGTGACTGGCCTTATCACCATCAGCCTTGGTTTACTTGGATTATTATGGAGTTTTTCAAACGTCGGCGAATTCGCGATTACCTCAACAACGGTTTGGCTGCCATTTTTAGTTGGGGTGGTTTTAATCACGACGTTCATAATCACCCAGCGACAGTCAGATCATCCTTTTGTTAATCTCGCTGTTTTTAAAAACGCCCAGTTCACAACCGCCACCCTGGTTAATTCACTCATTGTGTCCACCATGTATGGCAATACGATTCTATTGCCATTATTAATCCAAACCATCATGGGCAAAAGTGCGATCATCTCCGGTCTGGCGTTACTTCCCGGCGCGTTATTAACTGGGTTCATGTCGCCTATCAGCGGCCGGTTATTTGACCGTTATCCGGTTCGAATTATCGTGACCACCGGCATTCTAATCGATTGCTTTGGAACAATGATGCAGGCCTTCATTGACGTTAACGCCTCAGTAGCAATGCTGACACTGGGCCAAACGATTCGTCAACTTGGCTTAGTCCTTATTCTCATTCCGATTCAAACCCAAGCGTTATCCTATTTACCGAACAACTTAATTTCTGATGGCGTGGCTGCCTTCAACACCCTCCGACAGATTGCAGCATCGTTTGGAACCGCGATTATTGTCGCAACCATTAATATTGGCAGCCACTTCTTTGTCAGCCAACCCAACCACCAGCAAATCGGCATTCAAGCCGGCTTTACAATGTGCTTGCTGTTTCTGATCATCGCCTTAGTTGTCTCCAGAAAGCTATATACCAAGCACTCACCCACCCCAACCACACGGCTAAAAACGCCAGCCAGCGTATCAAAGCTTTAAACGCTTCACGTTATCTAATCTAGCTATTGTCCAAGGGAGATTGAGAAAATGACCACTTTGCTTTTCGTATTACTGCCCGCAGTCCTTGCCGGCATCGTCCAAGGGGTGACCGGTTTTGGTTCCGCAATTGTTCTCATGGTATTTTTACCCACGATTTTGCCGATCCCTCAAAGTGCTGGGGTTGCCTCACTCATCATGTCGGTGTCAAATATCATGTTGGCGTGGCGATACCGGCATAGCTTGAACTTCAAGCGAATCATTTGGCCATTCCTGGTTTATGCCAGCGTGGCCTTTGTCGCCTTGAAATTAGTCAATTCAATTGATGTTCACCTGCTCAAATCAATGCTGGGTGGCTTACTAGTTGCCCTATCGCTTTATTTTCTCTTCATTAAATCCGGTGGCCGCAAACATTATCCCATTTATATTGCCATTATCTTTATGGTGGTTTCCGGCTTCTTTAATGGGTTATTTGGGATTGGTGGACCGCTCATGGCACTTTATTTTCTGTCACTTGCTGACACCAAGGAAGAATACTTGGCCTGTATTCAAACCTTCTTTTTGATTGATCAATTGTACGTCACCAGCGTCCGATTCTATGACGGCATTTTGGGCACCAATGACATCCCCTTTATCTTAATTGGGATTGTTGGTGGCGTAGTTGGCACCATAATTGCCAATCGCATCACGGCTCATATGAATATCCAGATGATCCAAAAATGTGTCTTCGTTCTAATTGGCATCAGTGGGCTATTCTATCTTGTTCAATAGTGCGATCACGAACTGTCAAACAGTGAAAGGATTTTAACAATCGTCATGAAAATCATCATTTCTCCGGCTAAAAAAATGATTGTCAACCAGGATGACTTTGATACCCAGGGATTACCCGTTTATCTTGAAAAGGCTCAAGAACTATTAACAGCCATGCAGCAATTGGATTATGAAGCGGCCAAAAAGCTATGGCATACCAGTGATAAATTAACTCGACCCAATTACGATCACCTTCAAAGTCTTGATCTGACAAACCACCTGACCCCTGCTATTTTGAGCTTTTCCGGGATTCAATATCAATACCTGGCGGCTGACCTGTTAACAACACCAGCATTGGATTATTTACAGCGTAACTTGCGAATACTATCAGGATTCTATGGCATTTTGAAACCATTTGACGGCATTGCCCCGTATCGTTTGGAAATGGGGGCAAGGTTGTCGATAAACGGTGCTCAAAACCTTTATGACTTTTGGGGCAATGACTTATACCAAGCACTTAACGCAGAAAAGGAGCCGATTATTAACCTGGCTTCAAAAGAATATTCAAAAGCAATTACTTCCTATCTCCAACCAACCGACCAGTTCATCGATATTGCCTTTGTTCATGAGGTTAATGGTCAACTCAAAACGCGGGCTACCTTGGCTAAAATGGCTCGGGGTGAGATGGTTCGCTTCATGGCTGAAAATCAACTGGAGAATCCAGCTGACTTAAAAAACTTCGATTCTCCAAATTACCAGTTCAGTCTAGCCCACTCGACGGCGACAAAATTCGTTTTTATCAGAACCAAGCCTTAAGAATAAACGGATTACTGTTGGCTTTTCGGAGTACAATCGAATAATGACGCAAAAAAAGAGAATGAGACGAGGTTGGGACACATGCCGATTTCCAATCAGTGATCACCACCATTTGGATCACCACTGATCCTCAGATAAAAGCTGTGCCAAACGGCTGATCCCGGCCATTTAAGCAAAAAAGGAATGCATTCCAAAACCAAAATGCATTCCTTTTTCACTTAAATTCCGGGATCAAATCGCCGATTGTCCCAATCTTTCTAATTCACCAACTAGCCTTTAGCATTCTCTGGATGGCCTTGGAGGTAAATCGTGTGGGTATTCAAGAACTCGTCAATACCGTGCTTACCATCGTCGCCACCGATACCTGATTGTTTCCAGCCAGCATGAGAACCATTCATAGCTTCAAAGTTGAATCGGTTGATGTAAGTTTCGCCGGCTTCAAGCTCATTAGCTGCTCTTGCTGCTGTATCAAGGTTTTGGGTGAAGATTGAAGAAGTCAGACCATACTTAGTATCATTGGCCATTTCAATGGCATCATCCAATGTCTTGAAAGTCAACACTGGTAAGACTGGACCGAAGACTTCATTTTGAACAATCTCTGAATCCTGTTTAACGTTAGTAATAACCGTTGGCTCGAAGTAAAAGCCATCTTTGATCTTCAAGATGTGGCCGCCGGCAGTAATCTTGCCACCAGCTTCAACTGCTCGATCAACCAATCCGGATACTTTATCCAAGGCTGCTTGATTGATAAGTGGACCCATGCCAATGTCTTCATGTTCCATTGGATCACCAACAGTGACTTCGGACATCTTCTTGGATAGTTTCTCGATTACTTCATCAGCAACATCTTCTTGAACGTAGAGTCGCTCACAGTTGTTGCAGATTTGGCCGTTGTTATCAATTCGGGAGTCAATGATTGATTGAACCGCAAAATCAATATCTGCATCTGAACAGATGATACCAGGTGCTTTACCACCCAATTCAAGGGATACTTTAGCCAGATGAGTTGCGGCTGCGTTCATAACTCGCATTCCTGAACTAGTAGCACCAGTTAAGCTGATAATGCCGACCTTGTCATTCTTCGTCAGCTCGTCACCAACAATCGAGCCTCGACCAGAAATAATGTTAACGACACCCTTTGGAATGCCAACTTTTTCGACAGTCTTAGCAAATTCAAGTGCTAAGTTAGGGGTATCTGAACTTGGCTTCAACACAATTGTGTTACCAGTTACCAGCGCTGGCCCCATCTTACGAGCAATTAAGAAGAACGGGAAGTTCCATGGTAAAATTCCAACCGCAACCCCAATTGGTTGTTTGGCAATTAAAATATTTTCATTTGGATTTTCTGATTGGAGGATTTCACCCTCATACGTTTTTGAAGCACTGCCCATGTAGTCAAAGTAATCAGCTGAAAATAGAATTTCAGTCATTGCTAATGACTTGATTTTTCCTTGCTCTTCTTGGAGCATTTCAGCAAAGTGATCCTTATTCTTTCGAATTTCGTCAGCGACAGCGTGTAATACTCGCCTCGTTTGGCAGCCGGAACTTTCTTCCAAGTCTTCTCGGCTTCATAAGCGGCATTAACGGCCTCGCGAGCTTCCTCACGAGTAGCTTCGGGAACTGTCGAAATTTCTTCACCAGTTGATGGGTTGAGAACTTTAATTTCGTTGCCTGATTCAGAATCTTTAAACTCGCCATTGATATACATTTGATAATGTTTCATAGAAACAGTATTTTGTGCCATAATATTTTGCTTCCTTTCAAAGACCTACCAGTTGCAATACATCGAACATCACAACATTTGAAAACAACTATCAAATCTAACAAGCAACTTGCTAAAGGCAACAAATAGCTTCGATGTCTCCCCCCTTACATATGCCTGATTTACGCCTGATCGTATCATCAATCCAGCAAAGACGATTCATCTCACCACAGCCTGGATAAGTGGTTAACTTCCAGGCCAATACTCAGAAAATCAAGCCATTATCAGAAACCAGAACGGATCATTAATGGAAATGATGTTGATCAAGTCATTATCAGTAGCTATTTGTAACCGTTTACAAATATCATTATATGCCCATCTTTTTTTAAATCAACTAAATGCAACTCGTTGTTTCACATGCCTAATTTACTGGCAATTAAGCGATCTTCCAGCTTTAATCGAATTAATTTCACAAGCCGATCAAGGCTGGATGACTTGTAACCCCCGTTTAGTTGGCTGGGCACTTAGCTTTAAATCATTGATTCCGGTCATTGAAACAAAAAAACTAAGCTTAGATCGAATTAGTTGCTGACTGTCATCAATTGGTTAACGAGATCTAAGCTTAGATTATTTTGCTGGCTTTCAAATATCTTAATGAGCCATTAGGCATTCATGTTATTTGCCAGGCACATAACTATCATCAATAATAAGGACTGGTTTAATCGTCTTGCCGCTGACAGAATCAGCGTTGGCTTGATTAATGTCTTCAAATTTGTAGAACTTTTCGGTCTTGTCGAAGTCAAACATCCCTAATTGGTAGAACTTGATCAAACGAGGAACATCGACTTGAGGAATTGAATCGCCCATGTTAACGCCGACAACTTTGCGATCACTGGTGCAAAGATCGTTCCAAGTATCAAGATCAATATGTTGATCAGTAACGGCAATCGTTGCAGTCGTTCCACCTTGAGCCAAAGCCTGGATGGAATCCTCCATAACTTTCTTCACACCCGTTGTATCGACAGCGTAGTCAACACCGTGACCATCAGTCAAATCTTGGATTGCTTTAACCGCATCCTGATCCTTGCTGTTGATCGTATCAGTGGCGCCTAGTTCTTTAGCCAACTCAAGTCGTGATGGCACAATATCAACGGCAATCACTTTGGTGCAACCAGAAATTCGGCCAGCCATCATAGCAGCCAATCCAACGGCCCCAGTTCCAAAGACAGCAATCGTTGAACCTGGTTCCGGCTTCAACGTGTTAAAGACGGTTCCACTCCCAGTTACGTAGCCACAGCCAAGCGGTCCAAGTTGACGAAGATCCAAGTCCTTAGGAACCTTCACAGCATTTCGTTCGCGGACAACGGTTGTCGTGGTAAACGATGATTGATCAAACATATCGGCAACGTCATGCCCATTTTCAGTAAAGTGAGCACTCCCATCAGGACGAACCCCTGACAAGTTATTTGCGGCATAGTTCAAACACTGAGTTGGAATTCCCTTTAAACAGTTAATGCAGTCGCCACACCCGTAGAAGGACAGGACAACGTGGTCACCTGGCTTAAAGTTCTTAACCTCAGGGCCAACCTTTTCAACAATTCCAGAACCTTCATGGCCTAAAATAATTGGGTAGCCAATTTCTGCAGTTCCTTTTCGCAATGCTTCGTCAGAGTGACAGATTCCACTGGCAACCATATGGACTTGTAAATCGTCAGCTTGCATGTCTGCTAATTCAACATCGTCCTTGATTTCAAAATCTCCGCCTTTTTTATTAACAACAGCTGCTTTGATTCGCATAATCACATCTCCAATAAATTTATTTGTTAATCGATGAGCAATCACAAGCAAATAAAAACCAATTATCAAAAACTAAAATAAGTGAACCTGAAAATTATTTTACATTTTTCATAATCGGCCCATCTGTTACAACCGCTTACAACCCTAATAAGCTAAAGTTTACTAAAATCAACCAAGATGTGACGATTAACGGAAAACAACCAAATGAAGACAATTTAATGCTATCCTGCTTATTTTTACTTACTAAAGGTTTGTGAAAAATTCCAACAATTCTAGTTCCAATTTTCCCAAGTCGGGTTATTCAGTGTCCGAACGCGTAACATTTCTTCGGTTCCACTAAGCTCGGCAACCATTTTTTGCACCATTTGATCAGATAATGATGTTAAGTCCGTATTCACAATTGTGTAAGCATACCCTTCTCTGGTATTTCCCATCATTTCTTTTACTGGCACTTCATATTTGTTCAAAATGTCATTAACATCTGACCACAAACTTTCACGGGCATGCGAAAAGAATGTTAGCCGCTGTGGGCTGGTAAAGGGCAAATCAACTTGCGGAAAGTTAACGGAACGGCGAACGGTGCCATACTCCAAAAAGTCGAGCAAGTTTTGCAAAATGGTGTTGGCAGAATGAGTCAATGCTTCAATCGTATTGCCGCCCAGATGGGGTAATAACGTGATGTTTGGGTGGTCTTGCAATTCAGCCTTTGGAAAATCACTAATATAGCCGGCAATTTCGTTATGGTCAAGGGCAGAAATCACCGCAGCGTTGTCCACAATATCACCCCGGCCAAAGTTGAGCAGGTAGGCATTATCCCGCATGGTTTCAAAGCTCTTGGTTGAAAGCATCCCTTTGGTTTCATCTGTTAGCGGCAGTAAGACCACTACAAAATCAGCTAAGCTTAAAACTTCATCAATCGTTTCAAATTGCTGAACGTGACGCAGATTTTTGCGGCTGCGATTAAACCCAATCACTTGCATTCCCATATGATAACAAGAATCTGCGAGTCGTTGGCCAATCGTTCCCAACCCCAAAATGCCAATTGTTTTACCATAGAGCTCCTCGCCGACAAAATCCCCCCGTTTGGCTTCAGCGGCTTCCTGCAAAGTTTCTCCTTCAGCGGCCTTCAAATTTTCCATCATCTCAACGGCGCCCTCAAGCGGCCGCACACAACGGAACAAATTTTGAATAATTAATTCTTTAACCGCATTGGCATTCACCCCAGGGGTATTGAAAACAGCGGTCCCATTGGCCGTGCAGGCGTTTAAGTTAATCGTATTAACGCCGGTCCCCGCGCGGGCAATCACCAATAATCGCTTAGAAATCAATTCATTATTGACGTGAGAACTTCTGACTAAAATTGCGTCTGGCGTGTCAGTATTGGATTCCTTAAAAATATCCCCGGCAAAGTCGGTTAAATCAAATCGGTCGATCGTTTTAACTTCGAACATTTTTTGAGCTCCTTTTAACTTTATTATTGTTAAACATATTATAATGGATAAATAGAAAAACATCTTGAGAAAGAGGTCCTGATTATGCATATTGATTTTGTCAAACTATCAAAAGACAAGCCGACAATCGGCAAAGACACCCAAACTAAGAACACAACTTTTGGTGAATGGGTGGAGATTGGCGCCAGCAATTTAATCGATAATAGTAGCATTGGCGACTATACCTATACAGGTCAATATTGTTTCATTCAGAATAGTGACTTGAAAAAGTTCATTAGTATGGCGGCAATGATCCGCATCGGACCTACCAACCACCCTTACGACCGAGCCGCCCAGCACATTTCATTTTATAATGGCGGCGCGTATGGCTTCGGTCATCCCGACACCGAATTTCTCGAACATCGAAAGACGATTCGAACCACCATTGGCAATGACGTCTGGATTGGGCATGGCGTGATTATCCAAGCTGGCGTGACGGTTGGCAATGGTGCCGTTATCGGTTCCGGGGCTGTCGTCACAAAAGACGTTGCTCCCTATACGATTGTCGGTGGCATCCCAGCCAAACCCATCAAGGATCGTTTCCCAGATGAAATCAAAGCTGATTTGCAAAAGATTGCTTGGTGGGATTGGTCAAGAGAAGATATCGAAAAGTATTACTTAGACTTCAGGCTGCCCATTAAGGAATTTATTGATAAGCACTTGCCAAGATAACGCGGACTGCTCGTAAGTTCTATAAACTGAACCAGACAACGTGAGAGATCCAGTTAGAAAACTGATAAACGTCAGCTTCTAACTGGATCTCTTTTTGTTGCATCGAGGGTCAAGAGGATGATCAACCATGTGTCTTTCAAACTCACCGGCTCTAAAAAAGGACATTTACTGGTTTTATCAGTTGGCGTCGCGCTTTGGTTTGTTCACTAACCAGCCACCCAAAAAGATGATCGCCGAGAGTACCACAGCAATTACAAACATTTTCTGATATGACTGTTGGGCAACTGCATAAAACTGTGTGAGTAGGCTGGAATGGCCCTCGGTACGAGTTTGTAACAAATTGCGGTAATAAGATTCAATCGAACCATTCATATTAATTGAGCTAAAACCCATCTGGACCACCGTCGCATAAATGGTTGGCGCAATTGTCAAGCCGATTTGACGACTCACGGACAATGTTCCCAGAGCAACCCCGTTATCTTTTTCGCCGGCAAACGTCGCCATTAACACTGAAAGTGGCGCTCCCATCAACATGCCAAAACCGATTCCGGCAATACTTGAACTCACCAGAAACCATAATGGGTTGGGACTGGCAACGGCGACCAGGCCAAATCCAATTGCTGACAAGCCACCGGAGATAATGGTTGTTTTGGCAGCTCCGAGGCGGGAGACGAGTGAACCGCCAATCCCAGCTCCAACAATCGATCCTAACCCAATGCCACTCATCCAAATGCCACTATTGTCCGCCGAAATGCCATAACGTTGTTCCACAAAGCTTGGGATGAAGATAAAGATAGCAATCAGCGCCCCAGAGAGAAGCCCCATTAACAGTGTTAATAGAAAGCCTTTGTTTTTTAGCAGCTGATAAGGCAAGAATGGGTCAACGGATGCTGACACCCGTTTCTCAAACTGGAAAAACATCACTAATAATCCGATTCCCAACAGACCAGCCAACCACACTTGCGGCTTAATTAAACTCGCCAATAGCTGGCCGGTTTGTAAATTGCTAATGACAAACATCACGGCAAAAATTCCCAGGCTGAGCGTAATTAGGCCCTTTAAGTCTATTTTTTTATCAACCGCGCCTTTGGTTTCCGGTAATGTGGTTAGGCCACCGATAATAACCAAGAGTGCAATCGGCAAATTTACCAGGAATAACCAATTCCACCGACCAGTTAAATTAAGAATTAGGCTCCCAAGATTGGGGCCAACCACCGACGCAATTCCGTTCACGGCACCTAGGATCCCCAACAAGCCTCCCTGGGCCGATTTTGGGTAAGCCGATAAAATATGGCTTGAGGCGATGATGAAGATGCCACCTCCGCCAATTGATTGAAATATCCGGGCTGCCAAAAATAAGATAAACGATGAACTCATGGCAACCATGAGAGAACCAAGGGCAAAAATCGCAATTTCTATTAAGAATAATTTCTTGCGCCCATATTTATCCGCTAATTTGCCGACAATTGGTGTCGAAATTGCCATCCCCAGTGTATAAAGGGTGATGCCCCAAGTTCCCTGAACTTCACTGACATGAAACGAGTAATTAATACTGGTCAAGGCGCTGGCAATAATCCCGTTATCTAATGCGGACATGAAGACACCGACAATTAAGGTGATCAATGCCAACGTGGCTGGTTGTTTTTTAGTCATTAAATTCTCCTCTCCTATCACTCACAAACGCGTTAGTTGCTCATACCGATAACCAAGCCAGCTAGATATGGAACTAACCAGAAAATCCAAACCATTAAGCTGAACTTATGAAAGTTGACTTTTGATTTGGACCGCCCCATAAACAGAACATAGCCTGCCCAGACAAAGTGAAAAGCCATTAACACAATGGCCGCAATCCCCGTCACCAAGTGAAGTTGTGGCGTCGTGGTTGCCGTCGCATTGGCAATCGAGGACATGATCGTGGTCCCGGTTGTGTCAAAGAGCAATCCTAATCCGAAATAGATTAAATGTTTTAATTTTAGAACCCCGGCCTTTCGTTCAGAAAAGACGCCGATTGTGTAAAACACAAGTGCCAAGCTAATGATAATGATTGCCGAAATTAATTTAATGTCCATAATATTTTGTGCCTCCGTCGTTTATAGTTGTTAAATCGTTAAGTGACATCGTGTCACTTTTATTGATGAACTTATCTTAGCACACAAATGACACGGTGTCACTAATTTTGTCATTTTTATTGTTAATTTAACTGGAAAACGCCGGCAATCTTTCAGTAAAAACATTTTTCTTGTTAGAATTCTATTTTCATGGGTTATTTTTTGCTATAATTAATTGGTATATTAACAAAGGGTCATATTGGAGGAACAAGCATGTCTGATGAAAAGACAAAATCCTGTGTTATGTGTGGAAAAACAATTCCTGCATACTCAAACTTTTGTCCATACTGTGGCGCCAAACAGCCATGGCTTGAAGAAAATGAAGAATCTAATAAACGGGTTGGCCGCCTGCTTAAATGGTATGAAAAGCCATTTGGTAAGTTCGTTAGTTTGACCGCTGCCGTTTTAGTTGTCCTTGCTGTCGGGAGTTCATGCAGTCTCCATGACGGTCCCAGCCACACTAAAATCGAACGGGAATTAAATCAGTACCTATTTGATGCCCGGCCCAACACGGTTTACGGCAAAGATCCCAGTATTAAGGTGGATAAAAACAAAGGGATTACCGTCAAAATCTCCAAAACTAGTTCTGCAGTTAAGCAGCTTAAAAAGGGCAACCCTGCTAAATGGAATATAATGGTCAGGAAATTGAAAGACCGGTCGCGGGCTTTCGCTGGCATTTACGCTAATCAAAAATATTCTGACATCAAGGTAAAAACCAAGAAGGTCAAGGGTGACGCTAAACAGACCCTTCTCAAGGTAAATCTCGGCAAAGTCACTTATAACGTTGCTGATAAGTACAGCAAATAGTCACCTGAACGACAATTAACGCCTCAACCAATTAAGTTGGCGAGGCGTTTTTTCGACCCTTCAGCGAATTAAGTGATAATCTGAAATTATAATTAAGATAGAAAATCAACTGATATGAGGTGAGATAAATGGCAGAAAGTCAAAGTGGCGTCCAAATTTATCATCAGCTTTTTGGAACTGAAGTCCATGATCCGCGGATTATGTTTGAAATGTTAACAGTCAACGTCTTCCAACCGGGATTGAATTGGCGGGTCGCCGCAAGTAAGATTCCAGTTTTTGAAAAGGTATTTAAGCATTTTGACGTCAACCAAATTGCGAATTTTACCGAAATGGATTTGGAGGCCCTCGAAGAAGACCCTGAAATGATTCGAAATCCCAGAAAAATTAGAGCAGTTGTCCAAAATGCCCGGGCAACGCTCAATCTCTCTCCAGAGTTTAAAGATTTAGCCGATTATTTATGGTCCTTTAAGCCAACGAAAAATATCGTTGAAGGATCGTTGGGCCACGACTCCCACGGCTTAGGCGCCACCGTTGCTAAAGACATGAAGAAACGAGGGTTTACTTTCGTTGGACCAACCACGATGGAGCTACGACTAGTCGGAACAGGAATTTTGAAACATCAGGACGGATAGAAACTGATTGTTGTCGCTTGATGGCAAAAATCATGATTTCTGATTGACATCAATGGAGGCTACAAGTCTCATTGATATTTTGAATATGAGTTAGACTCGACCCTGGATCAAAAACCATTTTAGCCAACAGAAGCCAATCAACCAGACATTTTAATTTGGAATGTCTGGTTGATTGGCTTCTATTTTTAAATCAACTCGCTGAGAATATCGATTTCCGTGGGATTATTGGCACTTAATCAATTTGAACTTCCCGTTGTGCTCCAGAAACTTTCTGGACCGTTCCCTTCACGGTGAAGAAATCTTCACACAGCTGTTGCAATTCCACCATGGCGACATCGGATCGCTCAGCTTGCTCCTTATTAATCGATTCAATCACCAATATCGGATTGCGAGTGGCTTCCGTTAGTTCCGTCCGTTGTGATTCCCGCCAATTAAAGCAGCGACAAACCGCTCCCTTATCGTCCAAATAACAAACTTCACCTGGAAGAGCCGGCATGTCCTCCGTTTCACCATAGGGCAGAAACGACTCCCTGCCTTTTGCCACCCCTAAGTGCATGTCTCCGACAATGGCGTCGACATCCTCGCCACCACAGGAAGCCCCATATTTGAGCGAAACACTATTATAAAGATCCACTAACGGCATAATTGGGGAGAAGGTCTTTCCTTGGCTAACCCGTTTTAATAACGCTTCTGTGGTGGCCCGGGCACCCTTTTTGGTCTTGAATTTTCTAAATGCTTGCCGCCATTGGTCAACCACTGGATTTTTCCGAAACGGTTCAACGGTAATATACTGTTCGGCAGCCTGGGTGCCCTCATCAAGCAGCTTCTGTAAATAAGCCAATTTATCTGCTTGAATATGATTGTCAATCCCTGCAAGGGTCATGACATTAATTTGAACGTCCGGAAAAAGATCAACTACTTGGGAATCTAAAATTAATTTTTTCATTATCTAACCTGGCTTCCAACTAAATTGTTTTCTTCAAAATAAGGTCACGCTGTGGGCTGTCACCTAATGTAAATACATGATCGCCAATTTTCTTAAAACCAAGTTGTTTGTAAAAAGCAATCGCACCGGGATTATGCTCCCAAACGCCAAGCCAAATGTTCGTTTTACCCCAATCCATGACGTTTGTGTGCTGGTAAAACGTAAATTCGTTGAACTTCCAAACTAGCTTCACCCATTTTTTCTGTTTGAGAATCTAAAATATTAATTTTCAAATAACCAGCTAATTCATCGTCCTCAAATATAAAAAAGAATTCTGAATCAGGGTTGGCGAGTTCGCTGTGAAGTTGCGGCTGACTGTATGATCGAACTAAGTACTTTTCTAAATCTGCTTGTGAATTATATTGCCCAAAGGTATCCGTGAATGTGGCCCGGCTGATTTCTTCAAGTTGTGGCAAGTCAGCCACCGTGCATTTTCTAATCGATGTTGCCAATCATTTTCCTCCTAGTATTTGCGGTGATGACCTTTTTTGACGAATTCCCAATCGGCTGAAACGTTGTCACTCACTTTTAACAACAATTTTTCAAGCAACTGGCTATCTTCCTCGCTGAGTCCTCCGAGGGCAACTTTATTCGAGTACAGATTCTCACGGTGAATAAATGGATACACATCAGTTGCTTTTTTGGTTGGAAACAGCCGTTTGATTTTTTTATTAGTGGCATCGGCCCGTCGATCAATAAAGCCGTTCATGTCCATCTTTCGAATGGCTCGGGATGCTGTCGTCCGATCAACTTTGATCATTGTCGCTAACTGTTCCTGGATAATGCCGGGATGCTCACAGATCCGAACCAGGTATAAATACTGACCCTTAGCGAGGTCAAAATCTTTAAATTCAATATTTGCAACTGAATCCAGTGCCCGAGCAATTTCACCAATGGGTCGAAGAATTTCTGCTATTGCCATCACCCTCCCTATTTCACTAGGAATGATTCTAAAACATTTTTATTGCAAATGCAACAAAATTTAAAATCGACTGAAAATTCCCAGTTTGATGATCGGCTTCATTAGGTTTGAAAAATGAAACAGTCCATTGCTTCACAGTTATCTCAATATTCTAAGAACCGCTTCAACATAAATCCAAAGCCAGGATTTCCCCACTACATTGTTGAAACGGGCAAAAAACAACTGCCGCTTACTATCTAAAGGACCCTTAACTAAAATCCAACCAGGACTTCCCCTGCTACATTGTTGAAACGGGCAAAAAACAACTGCCGCTTACTATCTAAAGGGCCCTTAACTAAAATCCAAAACCAGGATTTTAGTTAAGGGTCCTTTAGATAGCCGCGTCAAACCGTTGTTTTTTGCCCTCTTATTTTTCTAACCAGCCACTTTCTCCCCTCTTCCAACAGAAATAGTGGAATTGGGATACAGAATAGGAATACCCATTCAGAGAAATTGAGAGGTCCCGTATTGAAAATTTCCTGAAGAAACGGCTGATACATTAGGCAGGCAATCAGGACAATTTCTACGCCAATTCCTAACCAGATTCGTCGGTTACTAAATAACCCAATCGAAAAGACTGACGAAATTTGCGTGCGACAGTTCATTGCCGCTGCAATCTGGCAGAACACAATTGCCCCCAGCGTAATGGTTGTCGCTTCCGCGTAGGGTAATCCTGATGAAGCCAAAGGGATATTTGGCCAGCCATTAACGTGATTAACAAAGAAGTAAGCAGCCGTTGAAATGACCGAAGCCGTCAATCCGTACAACCCAAACGCTTTCCAAATAATGGACTTGTTCAACAGATGACTATTTTGCGGACGGGGCGGCTGGTCCATAATCCCTGGTTCAGCTTTTTCAATGCCTAATCCAAGCGCTGGCAGTAAATCTGTTCCCAAGTCCACAGTCAAAATTTGCATAACTGTTAATGGCAATGGAACCAAACCGCGGGTCACCAAGAAAATAACCGAAGGCGCTGCTTCAGGAACATTACTATTCAAGATGTACAGCAAGAATTTCTGTAGGTTACTATAAACAGTTCGGCCTTCTTCAATGGCACTGACAATGGAAGCAAAATTATCATCAGTTAAAATCATATCAGCCGCATCTTTGGCAACGTCAGTGCCAGTAACCCCCATTGCGATCCCAATATCGGCCCGTTTCAACGCTGGCGCATCGTTCACGCCATCACCAGTTGAAGCAACGATATCACCATTTTCCTGACACATTGTGACGATTCTAAACTTATGTTCCGGCGCTACCCGGGCAAAAATCACTTCACCCTTAACGGCTGCCTTCAATTCCTGATCACTCATTTGATCCAATTCTTCGCCACTGATGACACGCGCTTTGTCAGAAGTAATCCCGATTTTGACTGCAATGCTCTTGGCAGTAATCGGACTGTCACCAGTTACCATAATAATTCGAATATTCGCCCGCTTACAATTCTTAACTGCTTTGAAAATTTCGGGCCGGGGCGGATCAGACATCATTGTGAGGCCAACGAATACCATGTGCCTTTCCGCTGTGTCGATCGTGTAGTCATCAATCGCCGTTTTGCGTAACGGATCATCAACGGACACGTTTCGATATGAGAATGCAAGGGTTCGTAGTCCCTGTTTGGAATATTGCTCATTGATCCCATTAATTCGTTCTCGATCAGCAGCCGTTAATGGTCGAACCTTGTCACCATCCAATATCTGATCACAAATCTTCAATTCACTGCCAAGGGCGCCCTTGGTATAAATCAAAGGATTCCCAGTTTGATCTTTCGTAATCGTCGTCATTAGTTTCCGCCCGGAATCAAACGGCAACTCTTTTAACCGTGGAAATTGCTGATTCTCTTCTTTGATATTCATTCCGGCTTTTCTGGACAGAATAACCAGAGCCGCTTCGGTTGGCGTTCCAAGGATTTTAGCCTTGCCGCCATTTGGATCCTCATTGACTTCAGTATCATTATTGAGAGTTGCAATTGCTAACAGGCGACCTAAATCGCTTGCTGGTTGGCCATTGACGTCCTGACCATTCTTTCGAATCTTACCATTGGTCACATAGCCCGTTCCAGTCACTTCATAATCACCGCTGACCAACCAAATGTGATTAATTGTCATCTGATTTTGGGTCAGTGTTCCGGTTTTATCAGAACAAATGACCGTGGTTTCTCCCAACGTTTCGACACTGTTTAAATTTTTCAACAGGGCATGTTTTTTAGCCATGCGTTGCGTTCCTTGGGCTAACGACAACGTCACCGTCGGCAGCAATCCTTCCGGAATAAACGCCACAATCATCCCGAGTGCAAAAATGAACGACTGGGCAAATGGATAATGGACAAAGAAAACAGCCAGCAGGAAAAATGCAATTCCTAAAACAATGGCAATCACCGTCAATTGCCGGGTCAAGTGGTTTAATTCCCGTTGCAATGGATAAATCACTTTCTTCTGGCTTTCGGTCAGTCTCGCAATCCGACCAAATTCCGTCTGCATCCCAGTCGCCACCGCAATGGCATTCGCAGTTCCGTTAGTCACCACTGTTCCGGCAAAAATGATATTTTGTTGGGCAAACTCACCATCACCATGTTGATAATGATCGGCTTTCTCAACCGGAACCGATTCACCGGTTAGCGAAGATTCATCCACTTGCAAATTGGAACTATTGAAAATCCGAGCATCGGCAGGGACTGAATCACCCGCTTGAATTTGAAATAAATCACCAGGCACCAACTGCTCAACTTGAATTTGTTGGGTCTTGCCGTCCCGATTAACCTTGACGTAAGATGGCAACATTTTCTTCAAAGAATCGGTCGCCTTTTGAGCGGCGTGCTGTTGCCAATACGAAAAGCAACCGTTAATCAGATTCACGGCCCAAATCGCAATCCCCAATTCCATCATGCCGGCAAACATCGCAATGATTCCGGATACCCACAATAAGATCGCCATTAGCGACGTAAAATTTTCGAGAAAAATCAGGATTTCTGATTTGTGTTTCACTTGCTGAATCGTATTTGGCCCATATTGAGCAAGCCGTTTTGCCGCTTCAGATTGGCTCAATCCACCTACTGGAAGATCGAACTGCTTCATCAAATCATCAACAGATGTTTTCGCGGATTGATCGATCTTGGTTGATTCAACGTTCTTCATTCGACTCATCACCCTCGAGATAACTATTAATTAAATGTCTTATGTAGACACCATCATTATATTCTTTATTGGCAATGAGAGAAGGATAACGGTCGAAAAAGTAACCGGCTCAACTGATTAATTCGAAGAAGATGCGACTGAATGCTTGGAATTCAATTTTTTCGCGTTGGTCAAAACTTCAGGTGAGAATAATTCATCAATTAACTGATTTGGTAATAATCGCTGCTCTTTAACTAATTCTTTGACAGACTGTTTGTGAGCTACTGCCGTTTTAATCAATCGGGTCGTCTCTTCGTAACCAAGTAATGGTGATAAAATCGTCGCGGCAATCGATGAATGTTCAACCTCGTGGCGGCAGTGATCAACATTCACTTTGATGCCTGCAACACAATTATCAACTAAAGTAGTGACCGCCTTTACCAAATGTTGCTCACTCATCAAAATTGCGCGGAACATAATCGGCTCAAAAGCGTTTAATTCCAACTGCCCGCTTTCCGCAGCCATCGTGACCGTCACATCGTTGCCAATAACTTCAAAAGCCACTTGATTAACAACTTCTGGAATAATTGGATTTACTTTTCCTGGCATGATTGACGAACCGGCGGCCTTTTTAGGCAATACCAGTTCATTTAATCCGGCTTGCGGACCGCTTGAAAGCAGCCGAAGATCATTACTGAATTTGGAAAGATCGGCAGCCAGCATTTTCATTGCACTCGAAATAGTGGTGAAGGCATCGCTATTCTGAGTTGCATCTACCAAATCATCAGCTTGAATTAAAGAAAGATGGGCAACTTTATTAAGAGTCGGAATAATTTGTTCCTGATACTCAGAAGTTGTATTGATTCCTGTTCCAATAGCAGTCCCACCGAGATTAACCACTCTCAAAACCTCAGCTGCCTTCTTCAGCCGATCATAATCTCGGTGAAATAATGAGGCATAGGCAGAAAAGCTGCGACCAAACGTTGTCGGAACGGCATCCTGTAACTGGGTCCGGCCAACTTTGATTGCGTCAGCATATTCTTCAGCTTTGTCAGCCAAAGTTTGGCACAATCTGTCTACTGAATTTAGAAGAGGTGTCAGCTTTTTTAACATCGCCATTTTCCCAGCGGTCGGATAGGTATCGTTGGTTGACTGGGCACAATTGACGTCATCATTAGGATGGATGCTAATGGCTGCTTTGCCACCCTGGGCACTTATTTTCATCGCCAATTGAGAGACGACCTCGTTGACGTTCATATTTGTCGAAGTCCCGGCACCGCCCTGAATGGCAGGCACACAGAAGTCTTTGAAGTCACCTGAAAAGAGCAGTTGGTTACATGCCGAAATAATCAAGGCTGCCTTGTTACCTGCTAAGCTGCCGGCCTTTTGATTAGCAATCGCCGCTGCTTTCTTAATCTGAAGATAACTACTAATAATGGCTGGATCAACCTTTTCATCGGTAATCGGAAAGTTATGCATCGCCCTTAAAGTGTGGACACCATATAAAACGTCATCGGGTACAAAAAGCTCACCAATACAATCTCTATCAATTCTCATTATTCAGCCTCATTTCATGTCATGTTTTCTAACAAAACTTACGAGATATAATATATACCCATTTCAAAAAATGTCAAGCTAAGTCTTTATCAATATAGGTTTTCTGCACTTATACCGATATCTAACAAGCTGGCGTTAGCATATCCATTAAACGGCCAACTATCGTTACCTGCGTCACATAATATGCCATCATCAACACAATCATCGTGACTTTGCTATAATTCAGTTAAGATTGCTTGTCTCTGCTTTGTTAATCGCCAGAATTTGGTATCGTAGTGGTATAAGCCATTAATGATGAGGAGAACAACTGATAATCATGAAAAAAGAATTGACATTAATCACAATTTTATTAGTCGGAATTTCTTTAGCCGGCTGTGGCGACTCAACCCAGCCGAAGAATTCCCACCCATCCTCAACCACAAAAGTTATCAAATCAATCACCCGAAAGGATTATGATCAAATCAAATTAGCAAACATCACCGCTCCTACCAAGGGCGGCAGTTCGTTGAATTCAATTAGGCAATCATTCGGCAGCCCGACGTCTCACCATAAAGTGTCGCTTTCTGGTACAAGTAAAAAATCAGCCATCCAATATTCTTGGAATCAACTCGATAAGGGATTCAAGGCATCAGCTGTCACTGTTGAATTTTTGGACGGTCATGCAATCGGTAAGGGCTATGTCCTGAAACATACCACCCACCGTCAATATACGTCCGTTGAGTCAATTAACAGCCTTAATCCTGGAGACTCATACGAAAGTGTCATTCAAAGATTAGGCGAACCTGATTCTGAGTCAGTGACCGGCAGTGGTGATATGGCGGCAACCTCAGCGTTGTATCTCACGAGTAAAAAAGGCGCCGCGGTCAATTTAATGTTTACCGGTGGGCAGCTACAGTCAAAGAATCAGACAACAACAAAATAAATCGCATTGATAAGAGATGGGCAAATGGCATTTTGTCCCTATCATCTAACAAATAGCGTAATCATTCTGGGTTCTGGAATGGTTGCGCTATTTGTTTAAATGATGGGATTTGCCAGTTTTATCAGCATGAAAGTGATAATCTGAATAGCCCTTTCAAATGAATATCTCGGCATTTATTTACAGCCATAGGATAACAGTGTTATCTTAAAACAATAAGGAGTTGACACAATTGGCCGGAAAAACCAACAATACTAAAAATGACATCATTCAGTTGACCATTCGAAAGATCTCCGAGAATGGCTCCCAACAAATCTCGTTAAGATCGTTGCTGGGAGAACTCAATTTAACCACGGGCTCATTTTACAAACATTTCCAAAACAAGCATGACCTGTTCGCCTCGGTCACTCAAGTGGTTTCGAGTCGGTTGGGCAGACAAGCTAAGCAAACAATTGAAGGCCAACATCTGGAGCCGCTTGATTCACTTGTCGCCCTCGGAAAATTCATGGTTAATCAGTTTGATTCCCAACCATATTTGATGGACTTTTTATTCTTCAATTCAAGTGCCATTAATATTTACCACTCAGCCGAGTCTGCCACAAAATTCCCGTTACTAGCGTATCCACAGGAATTAATCACTCAAATTATGAACCAATATCAACTTTCTGAATCACCCGAAAATTTATTCATCAAAATATGGGCCTTCATCCAGGGATACGGGATTTTAATTCGGAACCATGCCATCACGTTTGATGAAGCACTATTGAAAGAATCTGCTAAAGCATTGATTGGAGTTAATTGATATGAAAAATATTGTCGTCATCTACTGCCATCCCTATGACCAAAGTTTCACCCATGCTGTGTTGACCCAAGTCATGAACAATTTGACTGAGCAAAATAATCATCCCCAGTTAATTGATCTCTACAACGAACATTTCAACCCGACTTATGACAAAGAAGAATTACGACTATTTCACGAGGGGAAAACACATGACCCCCTGGTGACCAAATATTTGAAAATGCTCCGACAAGCAGACGGCATCATCTTCATCACGCCAATTTGGTGGAACAGTATTCCTGGCATGCTGAAGGGATTCATTGATAAAGTTATGAAAGAAGGCAAAGGGCTCTCCCACACAGTCACCAAAACTGGCGTTAAGGGCGAGCTGACCAACTTATCCCATGCTTATGTATTCACGACCTCCACTTCACCGACCTTTTATCTCAAGCTCTTTTGTGGTAATGCTATCAAGAAAGTCTTCATCAATCATACTTTGAAACAACTTGGGATTTCATCAGGAAAGTGGATCAATTTAGGTGGCATCACCAATTCGTCTGCCGACAAACGGCAGCGTCACTTGAAAGCCTGTCGGGAAATGACGTTCAACTTTTAGGCAAACGATGATTTAAAATTTATTTATGTCAAAAAGGCAGCCAGCCATAATCATGTATTTGTATCGTACAAAGATTATGGCTGG
Source organism: Lentilactobacillus rapi DSM 19907 = JCM 15042 (assembly GCF_001436255.1). Lineage (GTDB taxonomy): Bacteria > Bacillota > Bacilli > Lactobacillales > Lactobacillaceae > Lentilactobacillus > Lentilactobacillus rapi. Next base: position 504,179 of record NZ_AZEI01000076.1, read on the forward strand.
CTGCCTGTTTCTGAAATCAGCACTCATTTGTTTAGGCTAATCTGCCTTGTTTGATAAAATCATCATTCAAAAACGCAAACCGTTTTGGATCGCCAATCAACTTGCTATATGGATGGGGTTCGATCCCCTTTGATAAAAGTTGATTCATTAAGTAATTTCTTAAAATCCAGGGTTCCTCTATCCGTTCGGAATTGAGGTTCAAGACCGCTTGAATATGGTTTGGCGTACATCCCAAATCATTTGCCGCTTGGGTCAGGGTCAACCCGGCCAGTTCGAAGTTTTGCTTCAATTCAGCTTTGGTTGCGACAGCCTCATCTTCAGTTAACAACGTTTTATCACTTCCTCAACAGGTATTTAAGTTACCACCCACTGATCATTAAAACGGGTTACGTAAGATATTAACACAACCATAAGTGAAAATCACATAGTAAAAACTATTTTTCGCTTTCTCTGATTTGGCAGGTTTGAAACGGCCAAAATCATGTTAAAATGTAGTATGTATCTATTTGGCTTTAAAAGAAGCAGTAACTGCAATTATTGATTTCACTTAACTTTAAGATTGTAATCGATGCTCGTCAATCACGGTGATTTGATCACCCTTTTTGTCATGTTTTTGTAAGTGCTCAAATTTAAATCAGGTTACACAATAGTTTGTTTTATGGAAGGAAGAGAATTGATGCGTAATTTCAGAGAAAAGCACCTGCTATCTCTCATCATCTGGATTGGACTGGTATTAATTGCGGCATTTACCCTGCCAAACATTTCCCAGTTGGTCCGTGATAAGGGAAGCGTCCGCCTACCAGCAACCGTCCAAAGCGAGGTTGCCCAAAAAATTCAGAAAAAATCTGAAGGCGGCAAGAATGTCCGAACTTTAATCGCAGTCTTTAATAATAAGCACGGTAAAATCACGGACGAACAGTCATTGCAGATTGGCGACTCCGTTCGAGCCATTCGCAGTGATACCAGCCTACATATCGTGAGTGTTACGAGTGCCGGTGACAATGAAGCAGCCAAAAAGCAGCTGGTTTCAAACGATGGCACAACCGAAATGGTCATGATCACCGTTCCCAGCAAGTACAAGGTTAGAGGTCAGACCAATGAAGTCCTCAACAAAATTAAGACACCCGGGATGCGAACCTACGTTACCGGTAGTGATGTCTTAAATGAAGACTTCTCGGCAACAACCGAAAAAGGGCTTCAAAAGACCGAAATTATTGCCGCAATTTTTATTTTTATTGTCTTAATCATCGTCTTTAGGTCGTTGCTCATCCCAATCATTTCACTATTGACCGTTGCGGTATCCTATCTGATTTCTCTCAGTATTGTCATGAACCTGGCACAGCGCTATGGCTTCCCAATTTCCAACTTTACCCAGGTCTTCTTAGTCGTGGTTCTCTTTGGAATTGGGACTGACTATAATATCCTGCTGTATGACAGGTTTAAAGAACAGATTAAACAAGGGCAAACGGCAGTCGCGGCTGCCAAAACCGCTCAACGCCATGCTGGTCGAACCATCCTCTATAGTGGTTCTTCGGTGTTGATCGGATTTACTGCCCTGGCTCTGGCAAAGTTCTCATTCTATCGTTCTGGTGTCGGGGTTGCCGTCGGGGTTGCGGTCCTATTAATGGTTCTGCTCACTCTCAACATGTTCTTCATGGCAACCTTGGGTGAAAAGTTATTCTGGCCAAGTAAAAATCTGGCCGCCCATGACCGCAGCGTCGTTTGGCATTTTCTGTCCAAATTTACGATTTCCCACACATTTGTGATGGTCGGCATCTTAATTATCGCCGCTATCCCATTGTTATTCATGGGATCTCAAAAATTGAATTTCAATAATGCAGACGAATTGCCGAACAGCGTTCAATCCAAGGCAGGCTATAATCTCATTCAAGAACACTACCCTGCCGGAACCTCTGGACCATCTACGCTTTACATCGAAAATAAGAAACCACTCAATACCCAGCAGTATTTGGCCGAAATCGATCAATTAACCGGATACTTGAACTCGGAACCCGGCGTTAAATCGGTTGCTTCAGTTACAAGACCGGGTGGAACTAAGATTGATCAGCTATATCTGAAGAGTCAGTTAAAAACTTTAACTGATGGTTTGGATCAAGCCAATTATGGAATCAAAAAGGTTCAAAAAGGATTGGACAGTGCCAACAAGAAACTTGCTAGTTCGGACACTTCTGCCAGCATCGCCCAAGTTCAGAAATTAGCCGATGGTGCCAGCAAGCTTCAATCAGGTGCTCAACAATTAAGTAATAGCCTATCAACTTATACGTCTGGTGTTAACAGCTTGGCAAGCGGCTCACAATCGCTTAGTCAGGGCGCTTCTTCATTATCTTCTGGTGTCGGTCAACTATCGTCCGGCAGTCAGACGCTCAACTCAGGCATCCAACAATTGCAATCTAAGACCGCCCGTTTGAAGGCCCTTCGAAGTCGGGTTAGTCGTTTAGCCTCTGGGTCCAGTCGACTATCATCGGGCATTAGTCGCCTGCATTCACAAGTCACACCATTTTCAAGCGGTTTAAGCCAACTCCACAGTGGTGCAAGCCAACTGCAACAGAACAGCTCATCACTCGTCTCTGGAGCTCAAAGCGTCGCCAGTGGCAGTTCAGAAGTCAATACTGGTGTTCAAACGCTGAGTTCAAAGATGAAGGCTCTTCAAACTCAAATGCAACAGCTCCAACAAGGCCTTTCTTCTGCCAACGCCGGCTTATCCAAAGTTAGCAGCGGTACCAACACTGTTAATGATTATCTAAAGGAAATGCAAAAGTCCTATCTGGGCAACACCTTCTATATGCCAAAGGCAAGTGTTAAGAGCCCATCGTTCACACCATCACTTGATGCCTTTATGTCCAAGGATCGTAAGATTGCTCACATCACCTTTATTCTAAACAGTGATCCAAGCACTACTAAGTCCGCTAACCGGATTAAAACCATTACGCGTGATGTGAACGCCAAGTTGAAAGATTCATCCCTAAGTAAAGCCAAAGTTGCAATCGGTGGTCAAAGTTCTCAAACAGCCGACTTACAGAAGACCGCTAATGGGGACTTCCTGAGAACGGTTGTCATCATGCTGGTTGGAATTGGAATTGCATTGATGTTTGTCACCCGCTCACTCGTTCAGGCATTAACCATCATCGGGACATTAATTGTGACCTACTTTGGTGCCCTCCAGATCACCCGCTGGTTATCTGAATACCTGCTTTTCCAAAACATGCTCACCTGGAATACCCCATTCTTTAGCTTCATTATGTTAGTTGCTTTAGGAGTGGACTACAGTATTTTCCTGATGATGCGGTATCGAGACGATGCCAGCGCAATCACTGACGTCCGAATGCGGATCACAAACGCCGCAACGATCATTGGAACAGTGGTTATCTCAGCTGCGATCATTCTGGGCGGTACATTTGCCGCATTGATTCCTTCCAATGTGCTCACACTGATTCAAGTCGCAATGACCGTTATCGTGGGACTGGTCATCTTAGTTATCACCTTGCCAATCATTATGAGTGCAATGGTTAAATGGACCTACCCATATGTCAACGACAAGATGTATAAAAAGTCGATTGAAGGCCAAGATAAGATGCGTCGTAGCAAGAATCCTGAAGCCAAACATGAAAAGGATTAACGTCTGACCAAGCCGAAAAACGTTTAGCCTAACCCCGCTTAAATGTATGTACAGGAAGTGGGTCAAAGCGTTAGTCAGCAACTTGTTTATAAACCGTTTATATTGATCAAACGTGCGATAAATGGCTGATTCCCGCCATTTATGCAAAAAAGCAGTGCATCCAAACCAGATGCACTGCCTTTTTGCACTTAAATTATGAGATCAAATCGCCTTTCATCCCAGTCTCGCGAGTTTAATTCATTATCTCAATGGCCGAGCAACCTTTTCTTGTTCTTGGTCCAGTAACCATTGCTCATGAATCACGCACATATTCCAATATTGCAATTCATACTCACTACTGTATTGAAATGCCAGCCGCATTTTCTCGCGGCCCTCATCGTCCGTATTCTCTGCAAGATCGTCAGTTAAATCGAGCATTTGCTGATTAACCGAGCCAAATTCTTCCGATGCACAAAAATCAATAAAATCTTTGTAGACCGGCTTAGTATTAAATCCTTTTTCAGCAATTTTACGAAACATCTCTGTATAGGTCCAGTAACACGGAACCAAGCTGGCCTCTCCAGCATCAATGCCTTGCTGCTCAAATTGATAATACATGTTAGTAATATAAGCGTATGCCGTTGGCGCAACCGGCACCGAATCAATTTCTGCTTGTGTCAAGTTCAATTCATCATAGATTGGGCTGCGCTCGCTAATCTCGTTACAAATATCAACCAGGTGGGCTAACGAATCAGCATGGGCTCGATTCGTCATTTTAGCCGCAATTTTTTGATGAAGGTCATAAAAAGCGACACAATATTTGTTGTCCTGAATAAAGTAATAACGAAATGTTTCGGGAGCCAAGGTACCATCTGTCAAACCAGTGATAAATGGGCAATCAAAAATCTGTTGCCAAACTGAATTGTTTTCTTGTCGTAACTGCGTTGTGAATTTCATGCTTTTCCTCCGTTATTTGCTTAATTTACTGACATTGTTGAGTTGCATCTTATCAAATACCCGATCAAAATTGAGGGTAATCAACTTCACTAAAACACCGTCAAATACTAAACTTGAAACTGTCGAAATCATAAACAGTGCAATAATCATCCCAGTCCCATAATGACTATATCCAGAAGTCAGGAAACTGTAGCCAAAGCCTAGTAGGTTAGCACCAAAAGCGCCCAACAAGCAGCTTGTCCACGAAAACTTCTGATAGCCATGCGGGAAAAAGCCAAGTTCATTGCCGACACCTTGCAAAAAGCCGACGACAACAGTCATAATGCCCCATTGAGCGCCAAAGAACATTTCAACGACTGCCGCAAGCGTTTCACCAATAATTCCAGCGCCAACCGTTGGAACAAAATAAAGACATAAGGGTGCAGAGATGTACCACAAACCAGAATACAAGCCATCGACAAATGGGCTTAACCCAGTTGGGGTCAGCGCAATTTTGGTCACATTGTATAACGTGTCAACACCGTAAAAATAAATTGCCCCACAGACAATCCCAATTAAAGTGACTGTAATAATCTGTCTAACATCCCAGTGTGGTGATCGAATGTTCATCAAATATCCGCCTCGTTTCACTATTCTAAATTCTAACGTACCAACTAAAACAGATTCTTCAGCTTACTTTATCTTTCCATTAAAAAAAGGACCTCCTCTACAAAAAGAGCGGTCCTTAGCCATGCAAAAATCGTCACAAATTGACTAATTGGTCTTCCTACGTCAGTACTAACTGATTCAGGTTCCATGGGTATTTCTCAGCCGGACTTAGCCAGCACCCCAGACCACAGATTAAATTATTTGATCAACGTCATTAAACACCCAACTAATACCGACTGTCAATCACTTTTTTGAAATTCGTCCGTTTGGAAGCCTCAATAAGCATCACAATTTGACAATTTAGCCCGTTTAACGTTATAGTTTTTAAAGTTATCTAAGCTCAAATCCGATCACTGATTCTAATTACCCTTTCGAATTTTTCTGTTAGGAGCATTCATCTTGAAAAAAGTTATTAAGCTCGCTTTAACCATTTTAGCCGGCGTCGCATTTGCCGCTATCAGTATCCAAGCGTCACCTATTTCAGCCCAAGCCGCAGATACTTACTACAAAGTTGGGAAGATCCACAACTACACCCCTTCAAGTTGGCGTGGAAACTGGTATTCATATGTTGATGGCAAAATGTGTGTCACCCATATCAATCAATACTCAGTTACCCAATCTTATAAAGGAAAGTCTCACACCCTCTTTAAAAGCACTTGGAAAGGTTATAAAAAATTAGCAGTCGCCAAAATCCAAGGCAGCAGTCGTTACACGTTTAACGCCTACGCTCAGCATGGTTATCAAAGCGATAGAGGCTGGGGGATCACTCATCGAACCATTAATGATCAACGGCTCACCGTACTGAGGGACTACTCGGCAATGGGCTCTTACGTCGACCTTTTCAGAGCGCCAGTTTACAAGTCGTATTCAAAATAAACGAGAGGAATTGACATGTCGGAAAACAAAGTTGTTAATGCATTATCATATTTGTCGATCGTCTTCGCCCCGTTCATCTTTCCATTCATTGTCTGGTTGATCAGTAAGGATAACCAAGACATGCATGAAACGGCGAAGCACGCCTTTTTACTGCATTTAATTCCAGTTGTATTATCAACACTCACATTTATGCTGGTGGGCATTATGGCAATTACGGTGGGCGATCAAACCCGATCTATCGCGATCCTATTCATTGTCCTGGTGGGACTAGTCATCATTGTGGATATCGCAATGTTTATTTATAACTTGTATTTAGGGATTAAAATCTTAATAAAATAATTCAGGTTGAGGAAGATCTAAGGCGTAGGTGCTCGCAAGATGTATCCCTATGACCAAAACAGCCCCAGTCAAAAGCTGACTTTTATCAGGTTTTGACTGGAACTAATTTTAAATTGTTTAAAATTCAAATGTGATCAGGCCGAAACATGTCCCAAATCAATTCCCAACCATAAAAGCCGCCATCCAAGCATTCAAAATCAGAATGTCTGGATAACGGCTTTTATTTTGAGAACGAACCGCTTGATTCTCACCCTTTTGAGGTAGCATCAAACGCTTGGCACATTAATAATAAATAAAGACTGGTTCATTCGTCTGAGTATACTTCCAAACGGTTGGCATTCTTGACGGTGGGTTATTCAAACAGCCGTGAGAATGGTATTGCGCTCTGGCACTCGGATTACCGTATACCAACGCAGGCTGCCATGGAGAATCATGCATCCCCACTCCTGAATTCGTCAAAGGCTCCCAATAACTGACCTTTGAAGCATACTTCGAGCCATTATCATTCTTTCCCTTAAGGGTTGTATTTCGTTGCTTATACATGATGTAATAAGCGCCCTGCGGAGTTTTATTACCACCCGTAATTGTTCCAGACATAACGGGAACCGTCGTGATCAACTTGCCATTGTAATAAATGTATTCTTTCAAATTCTTCAAGTCAATCGCAACGTACGTTTTGCCTGCGCCTTTAACCCCATAACCGGTTCCAAGTGCATAGTGGCTTAACTTCATTGTTGCTTTCCGACCATCTTGAAGGTTCTTCATCACGTTCTTCGTCAATGCCTTTTGGTTAACCCGCCAGCCATAAGTCCCACCTGGCACCTTGACTTTAGTTCCCTGATGAGTGGTGATTTTAACTGATTTACCGAGGGTATCAACTTTATTCGCAAATTTAGCAACCCATGATTTAATCTTGGTCGAATCAAACTTGTAATCCCCATTTTCAGTTGGATAACCATTCGCTACCCAATTTTTAGCCTTGAAATGATAGGTCTTGTTATAAGTTGCAAGGGTCACCGTATTGCCCAAAATCTTTTGCAAATGCTTTTTCTGGTTGGCAACAGTAGAACTATTTGGCGTTGCATAGGCGTCCTTGGTCATCTTGACGGAAATTAACAAATTGTTCTTGGCTTGTTTCTTAAAGGCCGCGATCATTTTCTTCTTGTCAAGACTATTCCCTTTCTTACCGGCTTTGACAACCATCTTACCATCCTTTAAAAGGACCTTAGAATCGGTCGTTTTCACCCGGGTCCGATTAATCTGATCAATTCGTTGCTCAAATTTAGGCAGGAGTACCTTTAATCGGTAAGCCCGTTGTTTAGCAGACACATCTGATTTGACACTCATATTTTTTACAGCAACCATACTCTTTGAATTACGATTCTTAAATAATTGCTTAACATCACTTGAATTAACCTTGATTCTAGAATCTTTAACAACGAGATAATTACCATCTTCATCAATATGAGAATTATTCAGCTTTTTTGTTGCCTGGGCAACCGTTAACCCAGACACACTGATGTCATTTATTTTGGCAAATTTAAAGTGATTTTGAAAATAAATATGGGACCCAATAAAGCCACCCAGAATCACGAGCAGGATTCCAATTAGAATTCGCTTCAGGCGTGGACTTTTTTTATCTTTCTTGTACTTTTCTTTTCGTGATATCACCGCTGCCTACCCCCTAAGCAAGTTAATTTCAATTTTATTTTACGAACTTCCGCGAGAACATGCTACCAATTACCCTTCAGCCCTGAATATTTAACCAAATCTTCAGGTTTAAGTCGCAGTTGCGAAACATTACCTATTAATGTTACCATCTTCTCATTTTAATTTCAGTTTTCTTTGCAAATTCGTTATAATAATTTTCATAATCAGTCATTCTTAAGGAGAAAATAATGAATTTATTTGTAGAAAGTTCCAAACCAATCAGAGCCGCCGCAACTTACATTCGGATGTCAGTCTTCGTTTTAGAACGGGGAATTGCCTTGACTGATGAATTTGATGATAAAGATTCCGAAGAAATGATCTACGCCGTTTTATTTAAAGGTAACCAGCCAGTCGCAACGTGCCGTTTCGAAAGTCCTGAACCTGACACTTTAAAAATTGGCCGCGTGGCAACTCTAAAAGAGTATCGGGGCCAGGGTTATGGCCGCCAAGTCATTACCGCAATGGAAACCAAAGCCAAGGAAGTTGGGATGGTCCATTCAATCATCCATAGCGAACTCACAGCCCAAGGGTTCTACGAAAAGATGGGCTACCATGTAGCTTCGGATACTTTTATGGAGGATGGAGTCCCTTGTGTGGTGGTGAAGAAGGAACTGTGAGTAATAACGCTCATCACAACTGCTGATCCAGTTGAGCAAAACAATCTAAAATTAGTCGATAAACTATTTATAAATGCAACTTAGTTTTCCATTCTGATCTGACATTGATAAAACTTGCGACAAACGGCTGACCGCCGCCATTTAAGAAAAAAAGTAATGCATCCAACCAGAATGCATTACTTTTTTCACTTAATCCCCTTGATCAACTTCTCAATCTCTTTGGATTCTAAACATCGTCCAGCTGAATAGTCGACAAATCAGCAGCCGTTAAGTTACTACCCATCGTGAATTGATACGCTACCTAACAGGAACTCGCACCTACTAGTTTTTAAACGAATGAATTGGAGCTGGAATCCGGCCGCCCCGATTGACAAATTGAGCTGGACTATTTGTATTAACCGGCATTACGGGAGCGTAACCAAAAATACCACCAAAGTCGATCTGTTCGCCGACCTTCTTGCCAGTCGCCGGAATCACCCGAACCGCGGTTGTCTTGTTGTTAATAACCCCAATAGCAGCTTCATCAGCAATCATGCCGCTAATGGTTTCCGCGGGTGTATCGCCCGGTACCGCAATCATATCCAGGCCAACTGAACAAACCGCCGTCATTGCTTCTAATTTCTCGAGGTTTAAGTTGCCGTGTTCAACAGCTTTAATCATGCCGCTGTCTTCAGATACTGGAATGAATGCGCCTGACAAGCCACCAACGTGTTCGCAGGCCATGACGCCACCCTTTTTAACCGCATCGTTTAACAAGGCTAAGGCAGCGGTTGTTCCCGGTGCCCCAACACTTTGCAAGCCAATTTCTTCCAGGATTTCAGCAACTGAATCGCCTTGACTTGGAGTCGGTGCTAGCGACAGGTCAACAATACCAAACGGCACGTTAAGTGCTTTAGCAGCTACATTCCCCACAAATTGACCCATTCTTGTGACTTTGAATGCGGTCTTTTTAATTGTCTCAGAAACGATATCAATTGACTCGCCCTTTACCTTTTCCAGTGCGCGCTTAACCACTCCTGGGCCACTAATTCCGACATTAATCACCTTATCAGCTTCACCAACGCCATGAAAGGCACCGGCCATGAAAGGATTGTCCTCAACAGCGTTCGCAAAGACGACCAAACTCATACAACTAACTGGATCAATTGCCGCCAGATCTTTAACCACTCTACCCATTTGTTTAACAGCGTCCATATTGATTCCTGCCCGGGTTGAACCCACATTAACCGAACCACAGACCCGTTTTGTTTCACTCAGTGCTTGAGGAATTGAGGCAATCAGCTTCTTGTCACCGGTTTGATAACCCTTTTGAACCAATGCAGAGAAACCGCCAATCAAATCGACGCCCAGAACTTCGGCAGCCTTTTCCATCGTCTTAGCGTATGCAACATAGTTATCATCATGGCAAGCGGCTGCGATCATTGAAATTGGCGTGACCGAAATTCGTTTGTTCACAATCGGAATCCCATACTCAGACTCAATTTGATCAGCGACTTTCACCAAATCTTTCGCACTGGTCGTTAATTTATCGTAAATCTTTTGGCGGGCCTTATCCCCATCGCTGTCGATACAGTCAAACAGTGAAATTCCCATTGTAATGGTTCGAATATCCAATTTTTCTTCAGAGATCATCTGAATCGTATCTAAAATTTGTTTGGTTTCCATTGTGACCTCCTAGAGCTTTTGAATAGCATCAAATAATTCTTGTCGTTGAATATGAATATCCAGGCCAGTTTCCTTGCCTAATGATTCAAGGCCCTCTTTAACCGTCTCAAAATTAACGGCCGAGTCATCCCATTCTCCCATTAACATCATGGTGAAGTCGCCATGCATTAATGTTTGCGAAATATCAGTAATATTTACCTTTAATTCTGCTAATTTTTGAGAAACTTTTGCAACAATTCCAACCTGATCATGCCCAATTACTGTAACGACTGCTTTCATCGATATCTTTCCTTTCGTTTAAGCGACAATGAAGTGACTAAAGTATATGTAACCTGGAATCAGCGATTATCTGTTGTCAACGCTTCCGTTAGGCAACCATCTCTTCTCACCATTCTACCCGATATCCCTCAGGCCATCAATTTGTTTTTAAATTGGTCCTAATAAATCTTCACAAATATGATTTATACTGATAAAAAATGATATACTTTCATTAATTTAGTAAAAAGGTGGTACCATAATGGCAACTGAGAAAGAGAAATTTTTGGCAGGCGAGCCATATCTCGTCATGGATCCCGAACTTGCCGCAGATGAAACCAAGGCTCGGCGGCTTTGTAAAATGATGAATGAACTTGATGACACAGCCAGTGCTGAAAAAGAACAATTGATTCGGAAATTATTTGGTTCAGTTGGCAAGAGTCCTTGGATTCAACCCAATTTCAGGTGTGACTTTGGTTATAATATTCATGTCGGCGACAACTTTATTTGCAACTATGATAACGTCATTTTGGATATTGCCCCCGTCACAATTGGCAATCACTGTATGATGGCCCCTCACGTTCAAATTTATTCAGCTTATCATCCCCTTGATCCAGTTGAGCGTGCTCAATTTGTTGGTTTGGGTAAGCCGGTCACAATTGGCGATGATGTTTGGATCGGTGGCAACTCTGTCATTCTTCCCGGCGTTACCCTCGGCAATAACGTCATCGTTGGCGCAAACTCCACTGTTACCAAATCATTTGGTGACAATGTTATTATTGCTGGCAACCCTGCCCGCGTTTTACGGCAGAACCCCGTTAAAGAATAATTTTTAAAATTAGTGTTGACAATCAGAATATCAGGGTGTAAGTTATTACCAATCATTAAATTCAAATTAAAAAGCAATGAAGAGAAAATTCATTTAACAATTGCGATCAGAGAGTTGCTGGTTGGTGTGAAGCAATTCGCAATCTTAAATGATTATCATCTCTGAGCTGTGCGACCAAATGATTGAGTAGGTCACATTGGGTACACCCATTATTGTGTCAGCGTATCGCGAAAGCTGTACGTATGAGGTAATTCTAGCGATAGGATTACGAATTAAGGTGGTACCGCGCATAAGCGTCCTTTTAATTATCCGTTAATGGATAATTGAGGACGCTTTTTCTTTTGGATTTAATGCGATATATTTTACAAAAGGTGGTGAGGACAGATGAAATCGGAGATTAGCACCTCTAACGAAAATCCAGGCCAGATTAGTAACTTAGAGCGCCAAGTTTATTCACATCGGTTTAGCGACATATCAACATCCCACATAGCATTACTTAACATAGCAACATACACATATTTCACGTCACTTGTTTGTCCCCACTCAGTAAGTAAGGGAGCGAGGACAGACTTAATATAAATTTTATGGAGGTCACGCTTATGACAGAACAAGCAACTATGACATTATCAGCAAAAGAAACTAAATTAGCAAAAGATTTATTCCACGCTTATCAAACCCATCAACCATTAAAAGAATCTGACTATGATGGCGTTGTCACTGATGAGGATTCAGCATACCGAGTGCAAAAGAAGTTAACGGCGTTAAAAAACGAAACGGTCGGTGGTTATAAAGTTTCGTTAACTAGTAAACAAACGCAGGATATGTTTGATTCTGATTCACCACTATATGGCGCCCAAGTTAAGAGTCATTTTGTTCAATCCCCTGTCACACTACATAGGGCTGAATTGATGGAACCACTGGCTGAAGTTGAAATGTTATTCACGGCTAAAGAGGATCTTAGCAGTAAAGATTCTTTAGAAGATTTACTACACAAAACGAAAGTCGCCGCAGCCGTTGAGGTTCCCGATTCACGCTTCAGTGACTGGTTCCCAAGCCTATCCAAATATATGGTCATGTCTGATGCGGCCGTCGGTGGCTTCGTTGTTTATGGTCAAGAAATGGATGCTGATTTATTATTTGATAACGTCGACGATTTAGCCAATGTTAAATGTGAGTTATTCCATGATGGTAAGAAGTTAAAGGACGGCGCGTCATCAGAAGTCCTTGGCAATCCATTAAATTCACTCCATTGGCTGGTTGAAAAGCTTGAATCACAAGGCATGCCACTTACTGCCGGCCAACGCGTATCTAGTGGTACCTTCCTCCTACCCGAGAATCTTACTAAAGGCACTTGGAAAGCAACCTTTGACAAGGGACTTGGAGCCGTGTTCTTGAACGTTACTGGCGACTAGTTCCAAAATTGATGATATTCATTATTACTACTACAACTTAAAATTGATTGATAATTGATAAAAATGAAATGATTGACCACCTGCGGGACGAGAACTGCGGGTGGCTTTTTTGTGGCTTCTGAAACTGAATTGGGAAGTCTTACACACCATCATAAGCCGCCTAAAAAGATCTCCGACAATCTCACTTTTAATTCTAGGCAACATAGATTAGGACCGCTCCGCAAAGCAGAAACTTCCGTATAAGCACCCCAAGCCAAAATTCTCAAAACCAAGAATTTCCGCTTGGGGAGACTTATGTTCTATTTTTAGGCAACATAGATTAGGACCGCTCCTCCAAGCAGAAATCTGCACTAGTTTAAACCCTAAACTGAATATTTCTCCACTATATAGAGTAATAGTGCTCCGCAAAGCAAAAACTTCCGTATAAGCACCCCAAGCCAAAATTCTCAAAACCAAGAATTTCCGCTTGGGGAGACTTATACTCCAGTTTCTAGGCGCTTTGCTACACACACTCACCTCTTGACAATGCAAACAAATGTTCGTATTATTTAGTTATTCCTACAAATATCCGAAGGTGAGTCACATGCAGACACCTCTTGATAACTCAAATATTCTTCCTATTCACGACATTATGTGCATCGATTGTAAGTCTTTCTTTGCGTCCACCGAGGCAATTAAGCGCGGCGTTCATCCCCTTGCCGCCAAGATTGCCGTCATGAGCCGTGAGGAGTCCTCCGGCGGCCTGATTCTCGCCGCTAGTCCCTACTCCAAGCAAAACTACGGCGTTAAATTAGGTTCACGGAGATTTGAAATTAACGATCACATGGATATCGAAATGGTTGAACCTCATATGGCAGATTACGTTGCCCTCAATTACCGAATTAACTTAATCTATCGGCATTTTACTGATGACAAGGATTGGTACCCCTACTCTATTGATGAAAGCTTCATTGATGTCAGTCATAGTCACAAATTATTTGGTAACAACATTCAAATTGCTCAAAAAATTCAGGAACGTGTCTTTCGAGAGACCGGAATTATTACAACAGTGGGGATTGGCCAAAATCCGCTCCTTGCTAAATTGGCTCTCGATAACGCCGCGAAGAAAAAAGAACCTTGGCTGGCAACTTGGAACTACGATGATGTCCCTAACACCGTTTGGAAAATTCCTAACTTGGCAGACATGTGGGGAATTGGCAGCCACACAGCCGCCAAATTAAATTACATGGGCATTTATACCGTCAAAGAGCTGGCCCATGCAGACGTTAAAGAGCTCAAAAAGAAGTTTGGCATCATGGGCGAACAGTTATACTACCATGCTTGGGGAATTGATTATTCAGAGATTGAGAAAAAATACCTCCCTCGCTCTGATAACAAAGGTTACGGTAACTCACAGATTTTGATGCGGGATTATACTGAATTATCGGAGCTCCTAACCGTTCTCAGTGAAACGGCCGATCAAGTTGCTACCCGCCTGCGCAAGAATAACGTCGTCGCAGAAGTTGTGGGCATTTATATTGGCATGGCCACTACCGATAAACAGGGTCGCACGCACTTTTCAGCTCAGATGCACGTTGAGGCCACCAACTCCACTGACAGTATTGCATTTGCGGTTCGTTACTTACTGAAATCAAAGTGGGATGGCAGCGCCGTTCGCTCAGTTGGGGTCAGATGCAATCGAATTTCCAAGAAGCGGCAAACGCAATTTAATATTTTTGAAGATCCTACCCAAACGTTAGATCATGAAAAGCTGGAGTATACAATTGATGCAATCCGAAAAAAATATGGCTACAAAGCACTAATCCGAGCATCGTCTAAAACAAAGGGTGGTACCGCCATCGACCGCGCTGGCTTAGTTGGCGGCCATCAAGCTTAAGATTGAAGGTAATTAAAGATGTTGGCAGAATCAAGAAAATTAATCGAAGCTTATCATCACTATTTTAAAAGGCTCCCGCGAAATCTTTATTGGTTGGTCATTGTGAATAATCATTTCAATGATAAATATTATTTCTTCCTATATAATCGCAAAATCGGCACGGAATTGCTGCATTCTCATGAACTACTGGCATTGGTCCATGATGAGGCTAAATACAAACAAGTTTTAGCCGATCTAAAGGCAGAAAGCAATCTCAGAATCGAGTATCGGGATACGTCACACCTCGTGGAACCAACCGCAGAAATTACGACGGATAAGGTACATGGGCATAATTACTAATCCTCATAAGCGCTTTGGCGATATAATTATGATATATTTATTAATAATGCTTGAGCATTTGAAAGGAGCCGCGTTTATGACGTGTTTCAAGAATCAATTCCTACTACTAATTGCCGCCTTTTCATTTGGGGCCATCCTCACTTCGCAGGCCACAACGACTGTAGATGCAAAGGCGCAGTCCGCAAAAGTGATCAGTGAAAAGAAAATGCCCGTTAAGGCTTATCACGCACGCAAAGGTTACATTTACAGCAATGCAACGTTAACCAAAATCAAACATAACGCCAAAAACTATCCCCGAACAACCTTCTACGCTCAAAAAAGAGTCACTGTTAAGCAGGCTAACGGGAAAAAAGCCGTTTACTACTACGTTAACAATCGCTCCAAAAGTGTCCGGGGATACATTTGGCATGGTTATCTTAAGTCCATTTCAATAACATCGGCGACGAAAGAAAAACCGATGTCCCAAAAATCCCTTGTTAAGCTCATCAATGAAGCCCCGGATATGAATCCGGATAGTCAAATTCGGAGTCTCAAAAAAATTAACTATACTGACCACGAAAGCGTCTTTGATCTTGGCTATAACGTCATGCATTTCTCTCCGCGGTCCATGTTTAAGGATAATCAAGCTACCGTTTATGTGGCTTCTGACAAGCTAACCGGTTATGCGCAAAATGCCATGAATAAATGGAACGACGCATTGAAAACCACTGTGTTCAAAATGGGGACCAAGGCTAACCATACCCTGACAATTCAGTTTGGTAATGGCACTAAAGAAGATTGGGATGGGCTTTATAACGGCAAGGCAATTTATGTGGATAAATCACATTTTGCTGATCCGAAATACCCAATCGGTTATATGGATGAAAAATTAGCCTCCCAGATTTCAATTGACCAATATTGGACAGGCGTTATCGCCCACGAGTTGGGACACACGCTGGGGCTGGACCACACGGGTTATCAAGAAGACTTGATGTATGCGCAAGATAGCGGCGGCAATGTCATTGCCAAATATACGTGGAAAAAGCCGGTCGTTAAATCTTCAACTGGCTTGGATGGAACAGAGATTGCAAAGATATCGGAACGTGATTTAAATCGCGCCAAATTAACAAAAATCCTTGGGTATTGGTAAAAATAACGTGGATCCAGATGTGCCTCACCAAAACGATCATGATATATAAAGATCCGGAGACTGGGACAATCGGCGTTTTGATCCCAGAATTTAACGAAAAGAACCAATTATTCCTGATTTTGGAATAGTTGGTTCTTTTCGTTAAATGGCCGGGATCAGCCGTTTGGCGCAGCTTTTATCCAAGTGGCTAGGACGATCCAAGTGAATGATCATCGATTGAAAATTAATATATGTCCCAGTCTCCAGTCTTTGTATCTTTGTATATTCGTATTTAATTGTTTGATTCTAAATTCTAAAATAAATTCAGCTTCGCAATCCGCTGACAAGCCTCCGTGAACCTGGGCTCATCGATCAACAAGCCCACTCTGACATAGCCTTCGCCGCCTTCACCAAAGCCATTGCCGGGTGCAACGGCAACGGCTGCTTTATCAAGGAGCAGGGCCGCAAACGATTCACTCGTGTATCCCTTTGGCACTGGCATCCACGCATAAAAAGAGCCACCGGAATGATATGGTTCCCAACCGATTGACCGAGCTGCCTTGAAGAACTGATTGCGGCGCTTTTCGTAAAGGGCAACCAAATCCCGAACCGTGTGCTGATCACTATTCAAGGCTGTAATCGCAGCTTTTTGGATTGCAGGAAAGACACTGACAAATAAATGATCCTGAATTAAATTGATTGCTTCAATCATGTCAGCATTCCCTGCCGCAAACCCAATGCGCCAGCCGGCCATGTTAAATGGCTTAGAGAAGGTATAAGTTTCAATGCCGACATCTTTAGCACCCGGCGTCTGCAAGAAACTAACCGGTTTCTTCCCATCAAAGCCAATTGGCCCATAGGCAAAGTCGTGAACAACCCCAATTTTATTTTTTTTAGCAAAATTAACTGTTCGTTGGAAGAACTCAGGCGTGGCAACTGCCCCAGTAGGATTATTCGGGTAGTTGAGATACATTAACTTTGCCTTATCAACAACATTTTGATCCAGCTCAGTGTAGTCAGGCAAGAAGTTATTAGCTTCCTTTAACCTCATTAACTCCAAGTTTACCTGAGCCAAAGAAACCCCCGACATATAATCCGGATAGCCAGGATCTGGCAGTAGCATCGTGTCACCAGGATTCAAAATCGCAAACGGCAGCTCGACCAACCCAATTTTGGAGCCGCCCAAAATGGCAATTTCCTTCTCTGGGTCAAGTGAAACCCCATACTCCCGCTGATAAAAGTCGGCGGCAGCTTTTTTTAATGCTGGGTCGCCACGAAACTGAGAATACTTGTGATTAGCAGGCTTGGCAGTCTCCTCTTGCATCGATTTAACGATAAAATCCGGAGTTGGTTGATCGGGATTTCCCTGTCCCAAATTAATCACATCAGCACCAGTCGCAATTTTTGCATTGACATTTTTAACCAATGTGGCAAAAAATTGTTTCGGCAAATTTTGCAATACCTTTGATTCTTCAAACTTCACAGTGATTCCTCCAATTTTTTCAAATTACCCACGGGTATAATGAACAGCTAACCAGTCGCCAATCCACTGAATAATCTGAACAATAATAACTAAGATAACAATAACACTAATCAAGACGCCGGTATCATAACGATTGTATCCAAATTGGATTGCCAAGTTACCGATTCCCCCAGCACCAATCGTCCCGACCATTGCGGAATACCCAATCAAACTAATAATTGTCAGCACAATTCCTCGAATCAATGACGGCAACGCTTCGGGGAATAAAACTTCCTGAAAGATCAACCAGAAATTGGCCCCAGTCGATCGGGCTGCTTCAATAATCCCTTGATCGATCTCAGCAAACGCACTTTCGGCAATTCTGGCGAAGAACGGAACAGCAGCAACCGTGAGCGATACCGCCCCACCCATTGGAGTATAAGGATCTCCTGCCAACAGTTTAGCGAACGGAATCAAGACAACCATTAAAATCAAAAATGGCAGCGAGCGGATCGCATTAATAATGAACCCAACGACCGCATTCACGACCGGCCGTGGTGAGAACAAGCGATTGGAATAATAATACAGGATGAGGCCAATTAAGGTGCCCAACACGATCCCAATCACGCCAGAAATCAGCACCATCTCAAAGGTTTCCCACAGAGATTGGCCTAAATTTTCTTGTAAAATTTGAATGGTTTCCTTCATCGTGACACCTCCTCGACCATATCAACTTTCTCGGTAAATAACTGAACTGCTTTTGAAATGGCATTTTGACCGCCGGTAATAAAGACCGCCAGCACACCAATGGCATTAGAGTGAATATACTCAATTCGACCTTGAAGAATACTAATCGACACCCCAGTACGACCAGAGATTTCAGTAATCACAGGATCAAGCGAATCGTCACCCTGATATTTCAAAGTTAAAATCACGCCAGGCTGATCTCTCAGTCGATACTTCACTTCGTCGGGCAATTGTTCATCCAAGAAACGGTTAACCAATCGTTTAGCCATATTCGATTTTGGATCGGCGAACAGCTTGTACGCGGTTGTCTGTTCAACAATCTCACCATTTTCCATGACGGCCACCCGATCAAATAAGTTCTTGGCAACTTCTAATTGGTGAGTGATGAAAACAATGGTAATGTGCAGCCGCTCATTAATATCTTTTAGGATCGTAATGATTTCTTCGGCCGTTTCCAAATCCAAGGCACTCGTTGCTTCGTCACAAAGCAGAATATCAGGATCATTAGCTAACGCCCTGGCAATTCCAACCCGCTGCTTTTGTCCACCAGACAATTGCCCTGGATAATTGTCTTTACGATCCTGAAGGCCAACCATCGATAATAATTCAATAATTTTCTCTGGTTGCTTCTTCTCGGGATAACCACCGGCACTTAGCGCGAAGGCAATATTTTGACCGATCGTCCGGTTATTAATCAAGTTAAAGTTCTGAAAAATGAACCCAATTTTCTTTCTGGATGCGGCCAACGTTTTCTTGTTGGCTTTGGTGATATCAACACCATTGACCATAACGGTTCCTTGAGTTGGCTTCTGAAGCCCGTTGATCGTTCGAACCAAGGTCGACTTTCCTGCACCAGACAGACCGACGATTCCGTATATTTCTCCGTCTTCAATCTTGAGGGAAACGTCTTTAACGGCATCAATCGTTCGATTTTTCTGTTCAAATTTGACCGATACATTTGTGATTTCAATCTGACTCATGCAATCCCTCCACTAGTTCCAGGTACTTGGTTTTTGGAAATCTTTAAATTTAGAATTGGCGATCGCCTTTTTGAACTTACTGCTGCTAAGAACTGATTTGACAGCTTTAGCAAACTTGGAATTTTTCTTGCTGGTTTGAACCACAAAGACTTCTTGGTACTCAGGCTTTAAGTTTTCCAAAACAAGGGCGCTGCTTGGCTTCAACTTCGCGTTCCATGAGAAGTTACCAGGAATCAAAGCGGCGGTCACATTGCTTTGTGATTGTGGCAATTGAGCGGCGTCTAACGTCTTGAACTTAAGGTGCTTAGGATTTGAGGCAACGTCACTTAAACTGGCAGTGGCAACATTAATGCCCTTTTTAAGGGTAATCAGATGGTTGGCAGCCAACAGTTGGAGTGACCGGGCCAAGTTTGATGGATCGTTGGCGATTGAAACGGTTGAACCCGCCTTTAAATCATTAATTGACTTCACTTTCTTCGAATAAATTCCCATGCCCAAAGTTGGTGTCTTGCCGATCGCAGAAAGCTTCAAATGATTAGCCTTTGAGAATGTCTTTAAATAAACTGTGTGTTGGAACAAGTTGGCATCAATTTCACCGGAATTCAATGCCTTGTTTGGTTGAACATAATCATTAAATTCCTTGGTCTTAACTTGGAATCCTTTATCCTTTAATAACGGTCCAATGACATCGGTTGCCATCTCACCATAAGGTCCTGGGGCAACCCCGATCGTCACGGTTTTAACTTTATTGCTGGCTGAACCACCGGATGCAAATTTACTGATTCCAAAAATCCCAACAAATAACACGACCACAACACCTAAACCAATCAACCACTTTGTATTTCTTCTCATAATAAATGCTCCTCCTCATGTGTTTTCCAACAATTAACCATAAAAAAAGTCCTTCATCAAATTAATTTGACAAAGGACGACATAGCCGCGGTACCACCTCGTTAAGCATGACATTCACGCTCACTCATAACTTGCTGTAACGGGCAATCCCGAAGCCGGTTTACAATAATTGCTTACCCACTTAGTTAAAATTCTTAAAAGACCATATTCCCCAAAGGTTCCGATTCATCTCTCAGCATTCGATGATTCTCTGTACTCGGTTGTTTCAGGTACTCATCTCTTAAGTTAATGGTTTACATTATGAAGAAACGATTGGTAAATGTCAATAATTTTTTAATCTAATTTTCATTTTCAGATCGTGATAGTTGCTTAAATCACTGATATGATAGCAATCACGGCACATTTGTCATTCTCCGGGAGTATACAGAATCGCTAAAATCTGGTATTATATTCACATTATTGTATTAAATGTAATGTTTTGTTACATAAGGGTGATTGGGTCAAGCAGAAATCTGCTCGTCAGTTAAGCGTTCGCCATTTTTAAATTTGACTATCCAAATGGGAAACTAACGTAGTGGTTCTTATCAGCTTGGCTCCACTCACCTACATAAACAAGGAGGATTCTTCATGAAGCAAAAGATTTTCAAGTCTTTGGGTTGGGTTGCACTCCTGGTTGGCCTGCTTTTCTGTCTGGTCCAATCAACGGTGACTGCTCAAGCAAAGACTTATCAAATTGGAACAGATGTCACTTACCCACCATTCGAATTTGCGAACAAGCAAAATAAATACGTGGGAATCGATATCGATATTATGAATGCTGTTGCCAAAGAAGAAGGCTTCAAAGTAAATATTAAGCCGGTTGGATTTAATGCGGCCGTCCAGTCAGTTCAATCAGGTCAGCTTGATGGTGTGATCGCCGGAATGACGATTACCCCTGAAAGAAAAGCCAAGTTTGACTTTGGAACGCCCTACTATAAAACCGGGGTGGTAATGGCAGTCGGTAAAAACAGCGACATTAAAAGTTTTAAGCAGCTCAAGGGTAAACGAGTTGCACTAAAGACCGGAACTGCTGCCGCAGACTATGCCAATAGCATTAAAAAGAAGTACGGCTTTAAAACCGTTACCTTCGATGATTCTAATAATATGTACGAAGACGTCACCACTGGGAATTCAGTTGCCTGTTTCGAAGATCAACCGGTAATGCAATATGGCATCAAGCAGGGACTCAAACTAAAGATTGTTTCCTCACCGGCTAATACTGGGTGGTATGGTTTTGCAGTTAAGAAAGGCCAGAATACTGAGCTTCGCAAAAAGTTCAATCAAGGTCTCAAAAAAATTCAGGCTAATGGAACCTACGACAAAATCGTTGGTAAGTACTTAGGTAATAAGACCAATCCAAAGGTGAAAGGCAAAACCTTCACGATTGGAACAGATGTCACCTTCCCACCATTTGAATTTGCAAACAAGCATAATAAATATGTTGGTATTGATATGGATCTCATTCGAGCAATTGCCAATGAGCAGGGATTCAAAGTGAAGATTAAACCAGTGGGCTTTAACGCAGCTGTTCAAGCAGTTGAATCTGGCCAACTTGATGGTGTCATTTCTGGAATGTCAATTACCAATGAGCGAAAAGCCAAATTTGATTTTTCACAGCCCTACTTTATGTCAGGCGTTGTCATGGCCGTTGGTAAAAATAGTAAGATCACCAAGCTCTCCCAACTGAAAGGTAAGCGGGTTGCGATCAAGACAGGAACCAGCGCCGCCGATTACGCAAATAGTATTAAGAAAAAATATGGCTTCCATACAGTCACTTTTGATGATTCCAATAATATGTACCAAGATGTGACAACGGGTAATTCGGTTGCCTGCTTCGAAGATCATCCAGTTATGAAGTACGCGATCAAGCAGGGAACCAAATTAAAGATTGTGACCAAGCCCGCTGAAAGTGCGCCCTATGGCTTCGCAGTTAAAAAAGGCCATAATCAAGCCTTACTAGCAGCCTTTAACACTGGTCTTAAGGATTTAAAAGCAAGTGGCACGTACGATAAAATCAAAGCCAAATACTTGGGAACTGATGATAATGGTTCGGTTGCCAAAACAGCTGCCGATGACGCTGGCTCTCGTTCATTCTTTGGGCTGATCAAGCAAAATCAAGGGGCTCTGCTTTCTGGTTTGTCAGAAACGATGTGGTTAACTGTCGTTTCAATCTTTTTTGCCACTATTTTTGGCGTGATCGTTGGTTTATTGGGTGTGGTTCCAAGCAAGTTTAGTAATGGCGTCTCATCCACATTGATTTATATTTTCCGGGGAATGCCATTACTAGTACTCGCCCTGTTTATCTATACTGGAATTCCGAGTTTGACCGGCACAAAGATCCCTGCATTCATTGCCGGTGTTGTAACCTTGACCTTTAACGAAGGTGCTTATATTGCCGCGTTTGTTAAGGGAGGAATCGAAGCCGTTGATCCTGGGCAAATGGAAGCTGCAAGAAGTTTGGGCCTGCCGTTTGGGAAATCAATGCGGAGAGTCATTTTGCCCCAAGGAATCCGAATTATGATCCCATCTTTCATTAATCAATTTATTATTACGTTGAAGGATACTTCGATTCTTTCAATTATTGGGTTACTAGAATTGACTCAAACCGGTAAGATTATTATCGCAAGAAACTTGGAAGGATTCAAAGTTTGGACGATTGTTGCCGTTATGTATTTGATCATTATTACATTACTTACCTGGCTATCGAATTGGGTACAAAGGAGAACTAAGGTATGAGTGAAAAATTAAGAGTTACGAATTTAGTCAAAACCTTTGGGACAAATAACGTCCTAAAAGGCATCAATTTAACCGTTAACGAAAATGAAGTGGTTGTGATCATTGGTCCTTCGGGTTCAGGTAAAAGTACCCTTCTCCGGGCTTTAAACCGCCTGGAAGAACCAACATCCGGCTCAATTGTCATTGATAACGTTGACATTGCCAGCAAGGGTGTTGATATCGACACGGTTCGTGAAAATATCGGTATGGTTTTCCAACATTTTAATTTGTTTAGCAACCTTTCCGTCGGTGAAAACATTATGTTGGCCCCAGTTGAATTGAAAAAGGAAACTAAGGAACAGGCTTCGGCTCAAGCAAAGAAATTGTTGAAGACAGTTGGCCTGGAAGAAAAATTTGATGCAACCGTTCAATCGCTTTCAGGAGGCCAACAGCAACGAGTTGCAATTGCCAGGGCATTAGCTATGAACCCGGATATTATGCTATTTGATGAGCCAACTTCCGCCCTTGATCCAGAAATGGTTGGCGATGTTCTTGCTGTTATGAAGGATCTGGCCAAAAAAGGAATGACGATGATCGTGGTTACCCATGAAATGGGATTTGCCAAGGAAGTGGCAGACAGAGTGGTTTTCGTTGATGATGGCCAAATTTTAGAGCAAGGTACCCCTGATCAAATGTTTGAGCATCCAAAAAACGAACGATTACAGGATTTCTTGAACAAGATTTTAAATGTTTAACGTTTAAATCATTAAAAGCTTGGATTGGCATTATTGTCGTCCAAGCTTTTTTCTTTTGAACTGAATTGAAACTGAGTACGTATGTTAAAATGAATACAAAGATAGCATTTCAAATTTTAAAGGAAGTGATTGAAATGAAGTTTCTAATTACTTGCGCGGCAGCTCTAACTTTCGGTTGTGGTGCTGCTGGAGTCAGCCATTACTGTTACCATAACTCTCATGCGCAGCAACCGACCCGAGTTGAACGTGGGTGTGGCAGTGGAATGATGAGATGATAACAGTGCTTTCAGGGATTGTAATAGACCAGTTTGAGAAGCCATTTGAGCGTTAGAAATTGGCTTTTACTATTCGCCACTTAATACAGCTACTGTCCTATTCAACGATTAATTCTTATAATGTAAGCACTAAATAACTGGACGTCTACTTCGTAGGCGCCTTTTTGAGTACCATAGAATTATCAATTAATATGAGGTGATTCTTTATGGAAAAGACCATTGTACCGGTACCCACTGAAAAACTACAAAGTACAAACATTGATGATCCCAATAGAAATCAACTGGCTTGTCAATTAACCGTCAACAAGCAAAACTTGAATATCTTTAATAATGCCCAGCCAGAAATATTGAAGATAATTCTAAAGGAGCTGATGGCGGGTGCCTAAATTACTCAATTTTACCGAATTAGATAAAGTCTATTTGGTTTGCGGCAAAACAGATTTACGTAAAGGAATTGATGGGTTAGCAACAATCATCCAAGATCAATTCGACTTAAATCCATTTTCACCCGCATTATTTCTATTCTGTGGAACACGGAAAGACAGATTTAAAGCTATCTATTGGGAAGGTGATGGTTTTGTATTACTTTACAAACGTTATGAATCAGGACATTTACAATGGCCGAGAACCGCAGTGGAAGTCCGTCAATTAACAAATCAGTAGCTAAGATGGTTACTAACTGGGCTGACGATTGAACCATCGGTTCATCGAGTTAGACCAGGCAATATCTATTGAAAGTCTCGCTCCGTTAACCTTTCTAAAAGGTATAGTCAAGGCCCAAACTTCATGATATGATCATTGAAAACCAACTGAGGTGGTGAGATCAATGGATATCATTGAGGAGCTTAAAAAAATTAATGCCAGTCAACAAGCTCAAATTGAAGAGCTTATTCGGCAGAACCAAATTTTGACTGAGCAGGTAAAATATCTTCGCAACAAATTATATGGTCACTCAAGTGAAAAAACGATTGACGATGGCCAAACCTCTTTATTTGACGACGCCAGTAATGGTGTTTTCGAAGAACCAGAGTCAACTGGAGAACAAATCAAAATTGTCACAGTTCGTAAAAAGAAAAGGCAAAGTCAAAAAGCGAAAATCACGAAAGACCTCCCGATAAAAGAAGAGCTGATTAAGTTAGCTGAACATAATTGCCACAATTGTGGCAATGCTTATCAGATATTTAA
Source organism: Lentilactobacillus rapi DSM 19907 = JCM 15042 (assembly GCF_001436255.1). Taxonomy (GTDB): domain Bacteria; phylum Bacillota; class Bacilli; order Lactobacillales; family Lactobacillaceae; genus Lentilactobacillus; species Lentilactobacillus rapi. The sequence continues at coordinate 529,436 of NZ_AZEI01000076.1, forward strand.
ACGGTTGATTGGAGACAAATTTCATCTCCAACCAGCTCAAGCATACATAGTTCGTCGGTACCAGGAAGTTGGCAAATGCCAACATTGTTCAGAGGACGTCAATTACGATGGCGACCAATTTGTTTCAGCAACTGTTCCACAAGCATTCATAGCCCATAGTTTGGCTTCAGAAAATTTAGTCGCAACAATTATTGCCAATAAATATGAATTAGCCCTACCACTTTATCGTCAGCGACGAAGGTTAAAAGGATTGGGATTATCAGTATCCGAAGCCACCTTAAGTAATTGGGTAATTTATGGATCAGAGCGGGTTGCGTTAGTCGATCAGTTACTTTTCAAGACGCTTAAACGACAACAGTATATACATGGTGATGAAACGCCGATTCAGGTTTTACGAGAACCGGGGAAATCGCCAACCTCTAAATCATTTCTATGGGAAATGCGATCCGCCGCTAACGCGGCTACTTCGATCGTCCATTTTCATTATGATCCTTCTCGAAGTGAAAAAGTGGCTCGGGCAATTTACGAAGACTTCAGTGGGACTCTCGTCTGTGATGGCTATGCAGGTTACAATCACATTCCGCCAAAGATTCGGCGGGCCGGCTGTTGGGCGCATGGACGACGAAAATTTGTGGATGGCGCCAACGGAATCGAGAGTCAAAAGAGTCTTGGCCGTAAATTTGTCAAAAAATTCGATCAACTATTTGCGATCGAACGAAAAGCTCAGGGCTTTTCACCACAACAGTTGTTAGAGATTCGACAACGAGAGTCCAAGCCAATTGTCGATAGTATATGGCAGCTAATGAGTGAAACTAACCCCATTAACAAGTCTAAGTTGGGACGCGCTTATACTTACATGGTGAACCAGCGTGAACAACTAGAGGTCTTTTTGAACGATCCTGGGGTGGCCATTAGTAATAATATTGCCGAACGAAGTATCAAGACTTCGGTCATTGGTCGTAAAAATTGGCTTTTTAGTACCGGTCAGCGCGGAGCCAAAGCTAACGCTCTCTTCTTAGGCCTATTCGAAACGGCTATCGCCAATCATTTAGATTTCAAAAAATACTTAATCTATCTGTTCACCTACTTACCTCAGTTAGGAGAATTCCCAACTGACGAGGAGCTAGAGGCTTATTTACCATGGGCTAAAAAGGTACAGCAAAGCTGTGCTGCTTAACGGCAAAAAACTTAAAGGGCATTCGATTGTGTTATTTGAAGAATAACATGCTTGAATGCCCTTTTGAATACGTCCAGTTATTTAGTGGTTCTTTCCAATGTTATGTGACGAGACTTCTTTGCTCAATCAGTAAAATTTTCTTTCGCAGTAGGTCAAAACTACAACGGCCGTACATTTTTCGCTTTAATGTTTTGACTTTATTTACGCTCCCTTCCGCTAACCCATTGCTAAAGTGGGTTTTAAAAGCCATGCGGACTGCTGATTCGTCCTTTTCAATACCTTTGAGGTAAGATTGTAACGCAAAAGATGACTCAAAATTTCGCTTGGCAGTATTTAACCATTCGGAGAGTTTTGAATCATCTTTATTTTTTAAGATCGTTCGGAAGTCCCAAACCAAATCATATATTTTACGGTACATTGGATACTCAGTAAATAGTCCATCCAATAACTTCCTCGTAATAACCGGAACTTCTTGTAATGGAAAGAAGAGTAACTTGATAATCCAACGACGCTCAATAATCTCAATTGACTTGCCAATATACTTGCTATCAAGTTGCTTCTGGAGCCGTCTTTGACGTGCCATAAAGCCTCTGATGGCATCAACTGTGCCGGTATATCCATCTTTGGTAATTTGTTGATGAATTAAAGCGTAGCTTTTACCTTGTTTCCGCAATTCTAATACTTCCTGTCGATAAGGACGTAATTTACCTGGAATATCAGCACCATAAGTTGCTTTATTCGCAGTTGTATGGGGATCAAGATATCGTTTAATCCTCGCCTGCGTATAGTTGGTGATCCCTTCGATATCGGCCAATGATTTTCCTCGTGCGCGTAATTGCCGCACATAGTCGATTTGCTTTTGCTTCTGTTTGGTATTGTCATCATGAATTTTCTCACGCGCAAGCATTTTGTCAGCGGGAATCTCTGAATCCAGCATGGTAACGTACTTTTTGATCAATTTAATACTAAAACCGGTCTTCATACGGATTTCTGTTTGCGTCATTCGTTGATGATAATATAAATCGCGAACATACAGAATCTTATCTCTACGAGTTGCGTACAATAAGAAATCTTCGAATTTCTGATATTCTTTATCTGATATGAGGACTGGAACTTTCGCGGGAATTTGGCGATAAATGATTCCTTGGGCCAAATCAATCAATCGTGCAATCAGATGATAGCGATCTGAGACTTGTTCCACAGTGGGGAAAGCTGCCGTAATCGCTGTGGAGTATGTTAGAGATCCATCACGAGAAAACAAGTTGATATTTTTGAACGTTCCAAGCCATCGACTCACATCGGTACTATCTCTAGATTCAATAATATCAATGATCTTGCCGGTGTCTATATCCACAAGAATTGACGCGTACCGGTAACGTTTCTTGAGCGCAAAATCATCAACACAAACATGATAATGGCTGTAATAATCAATTACTGGAATTTTTTTTTTGATAATTACAGAGGCTACTCTTTTTTACTTTGATGCCGATTTGGTGAAAATCATAAACAGCCGTCAAAGAACTCTTATCAAGCGATAGATCAACAATTGTGTCAACTAATCGCTTGGTCTTCTGAGCCTTCGGCTCCGAAAATTTAAAATATTCGCCAAATGTTTTAACTGAACACTGTGGGTTAGTGCATTGAAATCGTTTCACGTTAATATGAAGATATACGGTTTTCCCCTGGATTGGCAAGTCTTGGATTGTGTGAATATAATGCCCATGGATTTTCTGTGAGTATTGATGGCATTTAGGACACGGTGACTCAGAATTTTTAGAATGAATCCAAAACTCAATGGTTTGGTGATTGATTTGTAAATTATCTACTTTCAGGTTGGCATCTAATTGACCGATTAGTTCTTCCATTGTGATCAACTCCATTTTAACCGAGGCGTCGTCCTTTTTCCTTAAAGTAATTATACTATGAAGTTGAAAATTCCACACAATATTGGAAAGAACCTATTTAGTGCTTACCTTATAATAATAATTATTTCAAAATATTAGTAATCAAAAAAATAGAGAAACGTTGATAATTCAACGTTTCTCTTACTTTGTTAGTGGCTATCTAATACCGGAGGTGGGGTTCGAACCCACACGTCCTTTAACGGACACTGGATTTTGAGTCCAGCGCGTCTGCCAGTTCCGCCACTCCGGCATAACAATATAATACTCTATGATTGGCCAATAATAAATGGATAAAGGCGGTAATCGGATTCGAACCGACGATGAAGGTTTTGCAGACCTCTGCCTTACCACTTGGCTATACCGCCATAACTTTGGCTAACCCAACTGGGTTAGCTGGATTCGAACCAGCGCATGACAGAGTCAAAGTCTGTTGCCTTACCACTTGGCTATAACCCAATCAAAGGGCGGTATGTGGGAATCGAACCCACGCGTGTCGGATCCACAAACCGATGTGTTAACCACTTCACCAATACCGCCATAATATTATTAACAGGGATAGTAGGAGTTGAACCCACACCGACGGTTTTGGAGACCGTAGTTCTACCATTAAACTATATCCCTATGATGGAGGGGAGTGGATTCGAACCACCGAACCCGAAGGAGCGGATTTACAGTCCGCCGCGTTTAGCCAGACTTCGCTACCCCTCCATGAATGGCGCGGGACAGAATCGAACTGCCGACACATGCAGCTTCAATGCATTGCTCTACCGACTGAGCTACCGAGCCATTTACCATCATGATAATAATACTTGTGTTGTGTATTCAATTTTCAAATACATAACAACGGTTCGTACGAGACTCGAACTCGTGATCTCCTGCGTGACAGGCAGGCGTCCTAAACCAACTAGACCAACGAACCAATGTTGCTATGAAAATGGAGGATACAGGGATCGAACCTGTGACCTCCTGCTTGTAAGGCAGATGCTCTCC
>NZ_AZEI01000076.1:533516-533768 GCF_001436255.1 Lentilactobacillus rapi DSM 19907 = JCM 15042
TGACCCGTACGGGATTTGAACCCATGTTACCGCCGTGAAAGGGCGGTGTCTTAACCACTTGACCAACGGGTCATAAATTATTATTCGGTTACGGAGAGTAAGGGATTCGAACCCTTGAAACAGGCTTTTACCCGTTTACATCATTTCCAATGATGCTCCTTCGGCCAGCTCGGACAACTCTCCAATTAAATAATAACTCCGGCAGGCGGGCTCGAACCGTCGACAACCTGATTAACAGTCAGGTGCTCTACC
>NZ_AZEI01000010.1 GCF_001436255.1 Lentilactobacillus rapi DSM 19907 = JCM 15042
TTAATCTAGATAAAAAAAGAATCCCAAGTTTTCTCTTGACGTAATATAGTTTGTCTCAATATATAAAGGCCCCACATCAAAATCCCAAACCAGGATTTTAATGTGGGGCCTTTATATAACCGCGTCTAACCGCTTCTTTTCGCGCTCTATTTCTTCATATCCATCGCATGGCCACCAAATCCGTGGCGCAATGCTGACACAACTTTTCCTGTAAATGTATCTTTTTCTTCTGAACGTTGACGAGCATAAAGTGAATCAGTAATAACTGGGACTGGGATACCTTGCTTTAAGGCTTCCTGAACCGTCCACTTACCTTCACCTGATGAGAACATCTTGCCAGTAATCTGATCCAAATTAGCATCATTGGCAAATGCTTCTTGAGCCAATTCCATGAGCCAGCCACGGATCACTGAACCATTGACCCAAACTTTGGCAACGGCTTCGTTATCATAATCGTATGGGCTGTGGTCCAAAACATCATAACCCTCACCAATTGCTTCCATCATGCCGTACTCAATTCCGTTGTGGACCATCTTCAAATAATGGCCGGAACCTGGCTTACCAGTATATAGATAACCGTCTTTAAGTGAGATATCTTCGAAGAGCGGCTTCAAATGTTCAAACTTCTCGGCACTTGGCCCACCGATCATAAAGTTACCACCGTTCAAGGCACCATTCTTACCACCGGAAGTCCCGCAGTCAAAGAAGTTGATTCCTTTTTCTTCGGCAATTTTATTATGTCTGATTGAGTCTTCGTAGTATGAATTACCACCATCGATCAAATAGTCGCCGGCTGATAGAAAACCAACGAGTTCATTAACAGTCGAGTCAGTTGGCTTGCCTGCAGGTACCATGATCCAAACAGTGCGAGGGGCACTTAACTTGTTAACAAGATCTTCATTACTTGAAGCCGGGGTTGCCCCAGCCTCCTGAGCTAACTTAACATTATCCGGATTCAAATCAAATGCAACCACTTCATTACCGTTACGAATTATGTTCTTAACCAGGTTAAGACCCATTTTTCCAAGACCAATCATACCGATTTGCATAAGCAATCATACCTCTTTCATCTAATATACTAGTTAACTGCTAACTCTTACAGGAACATTATATTATCTGAAAAGAATTTTCGCAAGACATTTGTATCAAGTTTTTTGGTTAATTTACTGAGCAAGTTTAATTATGAAAAAGATTGCGCTACCAATCCCTTAATATCAGCACTGATAATTATTCAATCTTTTATTATCCGAGAAAATTACTTTCACAATATCTGAAAATGATTTACATTCAGTGACGGATCCTTTTAAAAACTGCCGTACCAATCAATAAGACTACCCCAACAGTTGCTACGCCAATTCCGGCTAGCAATCCTCTAATTTGGTAGTTAAACGCCACTCGATGGCTCCCTGGAGATAATTCAGCTCCGACAAACCCAGAAGCCACCTTCTTTACCGGCTGACTTTTACCGTCAACTTTGAGGTGCCACCCTTTGTCATACGGAATACTTAACAGCAAAGTCCGCCGATTATCGGGAACGGTAATTTTACCTTTGAAATGGCCGCCATGCCAGTCGAGGCGATTGTTATCTTGCAACCTGAGTTCGTGGCGGTTCAACACCCGCACTGCCCCCGCAAATTTAGCATTGTTTAACCCATCAAGGTGGGTAGCCGGATTCGGCAGCTCCTTGATCGAGTGGATGGTAATCGTGGAAATTTGACCTTTTTCCAAGTTCCCCACCGGGATCATTTCAGTTCCTAAGCCACTATAGAGATTTGACAGCTTTCTTCCATTAATGTAAAATGCGACGCCATGAAGTCTGACATGGGGCAAATACAAGTAGTGATCACCAGTCGTATTCCCTCTGAAGACCACTTTATATTGATAAAAGTCTCGGAAGGTCTGCTGGCTGGTGCTCATAATCCGCGGTCGTTTAAAATACTGTTCTGAATTGCCCATTTCGGCTTGAACCAGCCGATTCTGATTGATAAACGGCTCATTCTTAACAAACTTTAACTGTTGCATTCGATTGCTGGTCATGAAGCCCAATCCTGCGACATTTTTTTGCACCGACAGTGAATTCTCGTGCTTACCAATATAGTAGAAATACTTCAAGGCCAGTAGATGTTCACTGATCGGGGTGCTGCCAAACATGTCAATCCGCCGAATATTGCGGCTTGAAAAGCCTAAGCTGGCTAAGACATGGTGAGTGTGAAAATTAAGCGTCGAACTATATGAGCTCAATCCATGATTTTCGAAAATAAATGAATCATTGTACCCACTATAAGGGACCCCAAATAGTTTTCTAAATGGTTGATCAACGACTAACAATCGATAGAACTGATGATTAGCCCGTTCCCGCCGCTCAATTTTGCCAATCAATCGGCTGGACTTTGCGTACGTTTGTTCAAAATGTTGCTGATTTCCAAATGGCGCCCCGGATGTGGCAATCAAGAAGTTAATCATCAATTCGAAAGCCAAAGTGATCATGAGTACATACTTGGCAGCCGGATGTTTGCTGGCTACCGAAATAATTCCCAGCGTTGTCACAGCCAGAAAGCCAATTGCTAAAAAGTAAACAAAATTTCGAACCATTAACTGAGGGATTTTGAACGTGTACATCCCCATCTTCTGCTGGAATATATTGGCAAAAATATACCCAATCGTAATCGCAACTCCGACCCCAACAGCTGAAAATGCCACCACCTTTTTTTCATGGAAGACGCCCTGCAGATAACCTTCATAAGCCACCATGATGAGGGCAAAACTAAATAGAAACACCATCCGGAACGGGAAGCCTGCCGGTGGTTGCAGCATGTGCCAAAACGTATTCAATGGCAGCAGCCACATGCCGAGGAAAATACTCCCAAGCAACAGCCCGGATGCCTGCTTATTTCGCTGATCGACTCGCTTAGAAAAGAAGTACGCCACTCCGGCCACAATGAATAACGAACCAGTGAAGATGCTGGGATTGTGGACGAGCCGGCCGGCAAAGTCGTTTCCGCCAACTCCCAAATTAACCGCAAAACTAGGCCCAAAAGTCCCCTTCAGTAGAAAATTAGCTGGCAAAATATCCTTCTTGCCGGTTGCCAGCATCGCAATAATGGTTGGAATCAGGACAATGGCGGATAACATCCCCGAAATCAGCGAATACCACAAGAACTGAACGCCTTTGCGCCAATGAAACTGAATGTGTTGGGCTAATGGGATCCGCTTTGGCTGGCTTTGCTTGGTTAAATAGATAAAGTAAATCACCGCAAAAATACAGATAATATAACCCATATAATAGTTGGTCAAAATAATGGCTGTAAGCCCGAAGACGTACAGACCGCCCTTATTTTGATGAAATAGCCGTTCCAATCCATAAATCATGATTGGCAGCCAAATCAATGCATCCAGCCACATCACATCAAAGAAATACATCGAAACAAATCCGCATAATCCATATGCTAAGCCACCACAAATTCCCATGAAGTCATAGGATCGGTATTTATTGCCAAGGAAGAGACTCATTGAAATACTACTGAGAATCATCTTGATCCAAATAATCAAGTCAATGGCAATCGGCAACTGACCCGGCTTGAACAGGACAATTATTAAATTCAGCGGACTCAATAGATAGTAGGAATAAATTGGCACTAAACTATCACCAATTGAAATTAGAAATGAATAGCTGGAAAACGACAGGTGTAGCAGCTGGCGGCGAAGTTCTGCGAAAAATTGCAAATACTGGGTGGAAAGGTCACTGATTAACAGATTTCGACCACCAAACGGCGCAAGATGAAGCACCAGAAACAACATGCTCATCAATAAAACCGGTGCAACAATTGCCCCAATAACATATAAAACTTTATGTGTGAAAAAATCCCTTCGTAACATTAGAATTCAACTTTCTATTCTTTATTTGAAGCGCTTAGATCGTTGGGTTCACCCACTTCTGTCCAAATTTAGTATACATTCCCTAATCGGCGGTTGCTGAATTGGTGCTCATTTTAACCAACAATTATAGAATTTTAACCAAATGTTACATTTAACCGCCTTAACTTGTAATAAAAGGCGTTATTTTTGACATTTTTCCCGTAACCTGCATCTAAATTGATCAAATGTGAAGAATATAACGCATTATAGCAATTAATTATAAGGATATAGTTCCCATTAGCACGGCATTCACAGGGGCTTTATGAAGCAATGAAATTTTCTTTAACCTTTATGAAACACTATTGAGACTGTTTGGTAGCATTCTTCCCCTATAATACTTCTTGTAGCTTTAAAGGAGGACTATTAAATGAATTTAACTTTTAAGAAAATAGCCGGCCTGTTAATGGGGGCAATGGCAGCATTTACGATTAGCACGAACGTATCTGCCAGCAAAACAAAAATTGCCGATGTCTCACAATACCAAGGAAACATTAATTGGAGTAAGGCATCTAAAGACTTAAAATTTGCAATCATCCGGGTTCAACATGGTGACACTGGGGATGCGGATTTCCGGATTGATACTAAAAAAGATATAAACGCTAACGGCGCCTACAAATATAAAGTACCATTTGGCCAATATGGTTACGCAGAATTCTCAAGCGTTGCCGATGCTAAAAAAGAAGCAAAGGACTTTTACAAGCGTTCCAGTTCCAAAACCAGGTTTTACGTGTTGGACAACGAACACCGCAAAGGAAAGGGTTCTGAACAATCTTACGTCAATGCTTGGTTAAGCACGATGCGCAAGTTGACTAACAAGCCGATTGTTTACTACTCATATCAAAGTTACGTTCATACGTATAAGATCAACTATTCGAAGTTTGATGGTTCTTGGATCGCTAACTACTCACAAAAGCCAGACGTTTCAACCGACCTTTGGCAATACACATCAAAGGGCCGCCTGAGTGGCATTACCGGCAATGTTGATTTGAGCAAGATCGTTGATAGTAAAACCGTCAATTCATGGCTCAAGCAATCATCTGCCGATCAGGCAAAACCAACCTACTTCACTTCGGTACCATCAAGTAAGCAGGTCACAACGACCAGAAACATTTACCAATATAACGATGTCAATTTTAAATCGCGCGTTTCTAAATTAGCTGCTGGTAAGAAATTAACCGTTAAAGCCGTAAGCAAGTCTGATCATGGCGCTTATCGCTTTGAATTATCGAACGGCAATTACATTACTGCTAATAAAGCATACGTTTCTAACTAAAGAATTTTAAAAAAGGGGAATATTATAATCGTGACACACAAAGCTATTAAATCAGTCTTAAAACCATTCTTATTGTTCGTTGCATTATTTGCCTTCGCCGTTGCTGCTTATTCAGCCGCAACCAGCGCCAGTGCAGATAGTACCGATCCTTCGTATTCAAAGGTTTATAACGAAGCTAAGAAGCATCTTGGTTCCCGTTATGTATACGGTGCCGTTGGTCCTACCCATTTTGATTGCTCAGGCTTCACCAAGTACGTTTACAAGAAGTCAATCAAGAAGTCAATTCCTAGAACCGCCCAAGCCCAATACAATGGAACCAAAAAAGTTTCTAAGAAGAATATCCAAAAAGGCGATTTAGTATACTTTGGCGGCAGCAAGCACAGCATCTCACACGTTGGTATGTACATTGGTAACGGTCGAATGATCGATTCCCAAAACCGCGGTGTGATTACTGAAAATGTTTACTCACCTTGGTGGCACGTGGTTGGTTTCTCCCGCCCTGCTACTTTGAGTTATGATGATTAATAACTAAATACGTGTATGCAAAAAGACATCGACCGCAATTTTGTGGCTGGTGTCTTTTTTTGAAACCTTATTTTGCTTTGCCATTACTTGTTTAACCTTTAATCTCCTTAATAATCCGCTCTTCATCGTACAGACGCAAGATCAGGTACATTGCCCCATAAATCAATAGCGGCAGCCAGACATAATTGAGATTAATCATCAAAAGGGTTTCTGAATTTTGCGGTCGATTAGCAACATAACCAGATACGTGAAACAAGCCGGCGGTGATTAAGCCACCGAGGCCCAGACCCAGGTTCACGCCGAAATCATCGGTTGAAGCCATAATCCCTTCGGACTGAATTCCCAGGCTGGCCCCGTAGCGAATGGTGTCAGCAATCATAATTGAGACTAGGCCAATGATAATCCCATTGCCAATTGAATTAATAAAAACGCCGGCGAACAAAACTGCCATTAAGTTCAGATAAACCCCAACAGCAATTACCGTCTGCCCCACCAACGCCACCAGAATGCCTTGCAGCATGACTGACTTTTTACTGTTAACGTCTGTCATTCTTAAAATCAACAGGACGCCAATCAATGCGGCCAACGTAAAACTATTCACCAACGGCACCATCCCGACCTTACCAACTGTATATTTAAAATAATAAATGGTCGTTTGGTTCTTGATTGCCGTTACCAGCCAATATAAAAAAATAACGATCGAAATAACAATCCACGGCTGATTATGTTTAAGCATCGACAACACCACTTTTAACGGTTGATGCGCAATCTTAGGGTTGGCAAACCGTTCCCGGACGTGAACAAACGTATTAATAATCAAAATCAGCGAAATGATGCCAAATAGAATAATCGTTCCCAAGAATCCCCGCTGCTGATCACCATGGCCAAATAGCGCAACCAAAGGCAACGTAAATACCGCTACAACAATTTGGATTGAACTACCGAAGAACTGGCGGATCACCCCAAGCAAGGTTAGTTCTCGGGTGTTTTGAGACATTGTCGGTAAAATCGACGTAATCGGCAGGTTCACCGCCGTATAAAGAAAGCCCAACCCAAGGTAAGTCACATACGCCCAAGCCACTTTACCTGGGTAGGAAAAATTGGGCGTTACAAAAGTTAAGATGGCAAACGCGACGTAGGGAACGGCGCACCACAGGAAAAACGGCCGGCTTTTTCCGAATCGTGAATGGGTGTGATCAATCATTAAGCCAATAATAAAGCTTTCGAAAACGTCAGCCACTCGCGCAACGATAAACAGAATTGCGGCGGCACTTGGCGACAATCCATACACATCGGTATAAAAGAATAAGAGATAGGTTGTCATCATTTGAAAAATCAAGTTATCCGCGGCATCACTTAACCCATAACTAATTCGTTCAGGCCACCGCGTCGACCACCGGGTTGTTGTTTTCAAAGCACCGCCTCCTTTCGTAACTAGATTGTACACAACTTTATTCCAAACAACAAATCAAAATCAGATTCTGTCTGGTCCGAAAAGAAGAAAAATAAAAACGTTCTGACCCCCTTAAATGTTGGAATCAAAACGCCTTTTGCCCTAAACTTTCTGGGTTTAATGGCCTAATTGGTCAATGCACTAAAATTCAAACTGATCAACAATTTTAAATGTCACGTTCTCGTTGGCCTTCAAGAGCTTTGCCACCGGGCACTGATCCAATGCTTCATCAACCATTTGTTGGGCCTGGTCATTGTCCAAATCATGGAACAAAATCTGGCAGCGAACGATAAACTTATATCCCTTGGTATCCTTCACAATATCAACTGCTGTATGAATAATACTATCAGGCTTAATGCGATGTTGGCGCTCGACAATACCAATTGTTGCGTTAAAACAGGTACTCAACGCAAACCCGATAAACTGTTCCGGGTTGGTGCCGGGGCTATCCATCAGTGAACTGCTGACGCCAAGTGCAAGACCTTCATTTCCCCGAACGTAACTTTGGCCCGTTAGACCGTGTTCGTTAACAACTTCTGTATGATAAAGTGATCCGTCTACAGCCATAGATAATTCCTCCCATAATGAAATCTCATATTCCTTTAAACACCCTCATCATATGTGATTTAAATTAGTAAGTCCATCAAATAGCGTTGGCAGATAACCGTTAATGACCCACAAGTTGTTCCCCCACACCACCCACTTTTTTGATACAATGGGACACGGTGCTCAAAATCAGATTAAGGAGGTCCATCAGATGACCAACAAAGAAATGAGTTTCCGGTGGCTGGTTACCGGGGCCCTATTTAGCAGTATCGGGATGAGTTTTGTCTGGCCGTTAACCAGCGTTTACTTGCATAATCGGCTTGGCGTGTCCTTAACCATGATCGGGGTTGTTTTACTTTTTAACTCCCTTGCCAGCGTCCTTGGCAGTTATCTTGGCGGTTACTTATACGATCGAAAGAATCCCTATCATCTTTTGGTGGGTGGCGTGGTTGCCTCCACAATTACCCTCATCATCTTGGTGTTTTTCCATGGCTGGCCGATGTTTGGAATCGTCCTCTTTTTTAACGGTATTTCGGCTGGTTGGAATTTAGCGGTTGTCAATTCGATTGGAACCAGTATCAAATCAAAGGACAGCCGTTATGTCTTTAACATGCTATATTTCGTCCAAAATTTGGGAATTGTCGTTGGGACTTCTTTAGTTGGCTTTATTTATAGTATCAGCGTCACCTTGATGTTCGTGGTGGCAAGTGTTCTTTTCCTCATTTTCCTGGCCATCGTGATTACAAAATACAAGCCGGCAGCCAACGAGTCCCGTAAGAAAGTTTCTGATACTGAAAAGACTTCTTGGAATACCAAGCATCTTCCCAAGGCAAATGCGACTATTCTGACAACTTTCTTTCTGTCATTATTTATTATTTGGATTATGTATCAACAATGGGTTTCCAACTTGTCCGTCTACATGACCGGCTTGGGGATTCCACTGCGCAACTACAGTTTTCTCTGGACAATCAATGCCGGCTTAATCGTGGTCAGCCAAATCATCATTAACTGGATTGCCAGGTATCATGAGAATCTGATTATGCAAATTTTCTTTGGCTTTTCAATGTTTGCCGTTTCTTTTATTACCCTGATTTTTGCCAAAACCTATCCAATGTTTGTCCTCGCAATGGTCATTCTAACAATTGGTGAAGCCACCGCGTTGCCGACCATTCCGGCGCTGGTTAACGTCTTAACCCCTATCGAAGCGAAGGGGCGTTACCAAGGGTTGATCCAATCATACGCATCGGCTGGTCGGGCCATTGGGCCATTATTTGGCGGCATGATTATTGAACTATCTTCTTTTACTGCATTGTTTGTCATTGCCACGATTGCCGTTTTACTGGTTTTGACAACGACAGCCGTCATGTGGAAAGCCCTCCACGGGAGCCTAACTCGTTATCGGACTTAGTTGTCTTCAATATAGTATGGATTATAAAATCAACAGATTGGGACAATCGGCGTTTTGATCCCAGAATTTAACGAAAATGACCAATTATTCCTGATTTTGGAATAGTTGGTCATTTTTGTTAAATGGCCGGGATCAGCCGTTTGGCGCAAGTTTTATCAATATCAGAAGGGAAAACCAAGTTGCATTTGTAAACGCTTTGCTGACTAATCTTAGATTGTTTTTGCAGGTTAGCTTCAATTAGTGAATTTAAATAACCGCCAATACAGCCAATAATTTAGCAAGCCAATCAGGGCCAACATCACAAATGCCATCTGGGTGCCCCTGGCGACGTTTTGGGCCATTGATAAACCAGCTGAGTTAGAAGCCGTCATGAACACTGCCATCACGGTTGTTCCAATCGAGCCAGCAATTTGCTGACCCGTACCATAAAGGGCATTCGCATCATTTTGTTCCTGCTGGATGAGATTTTTTAAGCCGTAAGTCATTGTATTACCAAAGGCCATGGCTCGGCCACCCGCGTATATCGCATAGAAGATGGTCACCCACAAGATAGACATTTGACGGGCAAAAATCGCGAAGCAGCCCATCATGACAAAATAGAACGTATTTCCCAAGTAGAGGGGTAATTTGTCGCCATAACGATCCAACATGATGCCATAAAATGGTTGGCCTGCTGCATTCAGCACGCTACCGGGGAATAAAATCAAACCGCCAAGAAAGGCCGCGGCGCCATTGACCATTTGAACATAACTTGGCAACATAAAGTTAATTCCCAAATTTGAAAATTGGAGTAACACATAGGGTAGAAAGCTGTAGATGAAGGCAGGCCGCTTAAAGACCGTCAACCTAAATAATGCTTTATGACTATGTCTCGACCGCCAGATAAACAACGCCAACATCAGGACAGTCACGGAGATATCCGCTGTGAAATGCCAGATGCCATTTGGCAAGGTCAGCGCGTTCATCCCCATTAGCAACATAATCATCGCAACTGATAATAGGCCAAACCGCAGCCAATCAAACGGATACTTTTCGGTTGGGCTATACTGCTCGATGGCAATCATTCCCAGGATCAGGAAAACAACCGCAAACGGTAAGGTCCCCCAGAAAATCATCCGCCAGTCAGCCAGTGACACAACTGCCCCGCCAAATGTAGGTCCAAGTGCAGGCGCCACAATCAGGATCAAGTTAGCAAACCCCATGTAAGTTCCAAGTTTGTTTCGGGGCACAAGTTCCAAAATAATGTTATTCATCAATGGCGCAGAAATCCCGACGCAGCCAGCTTGAACAAGCCGCCCAGCCAATAGAAACCAATAGGTTGGGGCCAAAGCACACATGATGTCGCCGACCATAAAGAGTAAGACAGCGCAGCCAAATAATTGCTTATTTTTGAAACGACGCTTGAGAAATGCAGAAACCAACATCAACAACGCCACCGTGAGTAAGTAGCCGGTGGTCACCCATTGAACCGTGCTGAGGGAGACATGAAACTGTTTCATCAAGGTTGGAAAAGTCACGTTCATTGAAGTTTCAATCAGAATGCCGAGGAAAGTCATCGCGGCAATGGCTGAAATGGCAAGGAGTGGGTGGTTCCTTTTCTGACTGACGGTTTCTTTCGGCAAAGTTGGCACGGTAATTCCTCTTTTCTGAAACGTTTATTTGCTAATAAAATTATGTTACCATTTCACAAATTATGACGCTAGCTGGGGATTTCTTGGCCTCGTTGCAAAAACGCGCGAAAAACAACTGACGCTTGTATATTAGAAGTATCAGTAAGGTAACAGCAAAATGTACTAAACT
>NZ_AZEI01000011.1 GCF_001436255.1 Lentilactobacillus rapi DSM 19907 = JCM 15042
TAAGTAATTCAGTCAAAGGACTCATGACAAATTTAACCGTCGGATGGAGCTCAAGTGACCAAGATAATACTTCGCTGTTGAAGAGATCAATGTAAGCCGTGAAATAAGCCCGTTTATTAGTCGAATTGTTCCCCCAACGAAGTTCAGTCACATCGGTAACCACTTTCTGATAAGGACGATCAGTAGAGAAACGGCGATTAACCCGATTAGGGGCAACTTTACCCACCCGTCCTTTATAAGAATTGTACTTATGAACGTTGCGGTCATAGGCATGACATAAGAGATTGTTTTCCCGCATTATTCTTAATATCCGTTTATGGTTAACTTGAAAGTCCTGCTTCTTAAGTTCGATTGTAATACGGCGATAGCCGTAATCGTTATGGGTATTCCGGATAGCTTTAATGGCGACAATGATTTTAGTTGAATCTTTTTTGCCATATTGTCGATCCAGTGCATCATGGTAACTGCTACTAGCCATCTTGGCAATCTTCAATATGATACTCAAACTTACCTTGAATTCACGCCTCAGCTCAACTATTACTTGGGCTTTTTCTTGGTTTGAGATTTTCGCTTCTTCTGTGCCAAGGCGTGCAATTTTTCCAAGTAAGCATTCCTCAATTTGAGAATTTCATTCTCGTCTTTAAGCTTCTGGAGTTCATCATCTTCGTGGTTATTGGTCTTAGTCAACTTAGGTGGCCGTCCTTTACTCGGTTTTAAACGTCCTTCTTTCAAAGCCTTTTCCCATTCCCAAACGAGTTTTGGTGCCCGCAAATTAAAATGCTTAGCGGTAGCTGTTAATGAGGCATGATGGGTTAGACGCCATTTGATAACTTCTATTTTAAACGAATAAGGATGATATGTCCTGGATGATTTTAGACTGCCTTGAAGTGCCTTAGCTCCGGAGGAGTTAAACAGTCGAACCCATTCATAGAGCGTCGCACTGCCTCGAATCCCATATTGACTCATAATGCTGGAAATAGATACACCACCCAGCCACTGTTTAATAGCTGCCATTTTAACTTCATAAGAAAACATAATAAAACCCCTTGAATTAGATTTCTCCAATTCAAGGGGTTCAGTTCA
>NZ_AZEI01000077.1 GCF_001436255.1 Lentilactobacillus rapi DSM 19907 = JCM 15042
TTTCCTTTTTTGCAAAAGTATACCAAAACTCAATTTAGATCTCAAACAGTTTCTAAAAAAATAACATCAATTGCGAGGGTGAACCAAGTGATCGGCTTAATCCAAGCCAAAACTTCTCGTTTCTTCAAATATTCCTTCATGCCAACATCCTTCTTGAGAAGAACGTCTAATGAAAGCTGGTAAAGATTGCTGATTTGAATCAGACTATCAATATCTGGGTAACTATTTTCATTTTCCCAGCTTGAAATCATTTGCCGAGAGACATTGAGTTGATTGGCAACATTTTGTTGGGTTAACTGATGTTTAAGTCGTTCCTGTTTCAATCGATCACCAAATTTCATCAGACCGTTCTCCTTTCTTTTTGATATTCTCAGTGTAGGCTTGGCTTCCAAAAACACCTAGCAAAGAATCTAGGCATATTGACATGACGGGGGTGATGGCTTTAACGGAAACTCAAAAAGCGCATGTTTTCGTTTTGATATCCGATAACCGTTACGCTATGATAAAGGAAAAATTTGAAGGTGACTTCATGGAAACTGATAAAATTAAAATCCGTCCTTTACAGTCTAATGAATTGAAGTCTTTTTGGCAATTAGCCTTTAGCAATCCCCATGCTGAATGGACCAAGTGGAATGGGCCCTATTTTCATGACCGACTGCCATCTCAAGCTGAATTTATCACGACCATTGGCCCAGAAAAATGGCTTCATAATGAATTCCACTGGGTGATTACATTTAATGATGAAATAGTTGGCTCTGTTTCAGCTTATTTTGAAGACGGCCGCTTAAAACGATGGCTGGAAGTGGGCATTGTTATCTATCGAGATGACTTATGGGGCAAACACATTGGTCAAGTCGCCCTCCAACTCTGGATCAGCCACCTTTTCAATCAGGTCACCAACTTACCACATCTCGGCTTTACCACTTGGTCTGGCAATCAACGGATGATGGCCCTTGGCGATAAGGTAGGCATGAAGCTCGAAGGCCGAATTCGCCAGGTTAGATTCTGGCAGGGACAATATTATGATTCAGTGAAGTACGGCATTTTGAGGACGGAATGGCATGAACGCACAACATTATTTTAATTAAATTATCGACCTTAAAAAGGTTCTTGAACAAAACTCTGCTCAAGAACCTTTCTTTAACAACCAAACTTAGTTTTCAAAACACTTGTTGTTACTTGTGACAGATTCAGCTCATGCTCACGAGCCAACTGATCCAAGTATGCTGGAATCTCAACGGCAATCTTTGTCACTTCTGGATGTTGCATTCTAAATTCCGTAAGATCAACTGAAACATAAACAACCTGCTCGTTAGCTTTCAGGCTAATAGTCCCAATTTCTGAAGGCTTTGGGTAGTTTGTTTTATCTTGTAATAAGTTACCGATTAGGTCCATCGCCATTTTAATTGCATCAATCATGTTGTCTCCTTGGGTAAAGCCATTAGGAAAATCGGGAGCTTCGACAAAATAATGGCTTCCATCTTCGACTAACACAACGGGATAAATTACGATATCTGACTTCATAGACGGTCCTCCCAAATTCAGTGTCAAAATAATTACAGCTCAGCATTAACTATGCCACAATGAGGCGATTTCGCCTAGCAAACCGCCCCACTTGCCAAGCATTCACCGCCATAATGAAAATGAGTATCGCAATAAATAACCAGATTGGCCAATACCACGTGGACGCGATCGATAACTGGCGGGTGTTTTGGGTATTGATCACAATTTGCTTGATGGTTAAATACAGTGCCAACCTGCCCACCAACGATCGCAGATAACTGCCGTGGATTAGTCCCAAGAATTTCCCACTGGACGTACTCGTGACTCAAGCTTTGAACCACCAAGCGAACCACGCCGCTTAACACCATAAATAACGTGATCAACCCAAAGATTGCCGGGAAAATAAAGACTGGCGTTGGGTTGTGGGTTCCTAATGCCGCTTGATTCATCATCGCAAACGTAATCAATCCGGTCAGGCTCATCCCCATCAAAATGCTGGCAATCACAAACACAACTCCGGCCCCTAACCAGGCTCTCCAGGAATATTTAAATTGCAGCCAAATCATCTTAATCATGACGATCACTTCTTTTCATCATTCAATGCTTCAAACAAGTCTTGCGCGTTGGGCTTATCCAAAATTTGGCGCAATTGGCCATCCCGTAACGTAATGGCTCGATCGGTGTTGGCAGCCATTTCAATATCATGGGTCACCATGACGACACAGACACCTTGCTTGGTTAAGTCTCGCAACAATCCGAAAATAATCTTGCCGGAAACCGAATCCAGTGCCCCGGTTGGTTCATCAGCGAAAATCACTCGACAATTGGAAACCAATACCCGGGCAATGGCCACCTTCTGCCGTTCGCCGCCGGACAACGCGGTGACAAAGTTGGCTGGGGCCGCGTTAAAATTAATATCTTTCAACAATTGATCAATCTTTTGCTTATCCACCTTTTTTCGAGAGAGTCTTAATGGCAGCACAATATTATCGAATGCGGGTAAGGCTGGAATTAAATTATACGACTGAAAGATAAAACCCACCTGGGTGCGGCGAAAAATTGCTGACTTAGAAACTGTTTGAGATCTCTAAAAGCGGCGTAGGAAAACTGAGACAAACGCT
>NZ_AZEI01000078.1:0-88823 GCF_001436255.1 Lentilactobacillus rapi DSM 19907 = JCM 15042
TCCTTTTTTGCAAAAGTATACCAAAACTCAATTTAGATCTCAAACAGTTTCTTAGAAGTGCAACTATTGCAATTCCAATAATGACGAGGAACAACAGGGCAACTGCCAAATAAATCAGAATTCTAGAATTCTGACTGAACCTTTGTTGAACTGTTTTGCCAGGCTCAATTGCCGCCTGTTTTTTAAAGCGATAACTGAAATGATTGTTATCTGGATCGACAAGCAGGCCATCTTGATTGCGGTACATCTGGATATTTTTTTGAAAATCAAGTTGAGTCGAGCCTAAAACTGCCGCCGTCGGAGTGGCGCCAGTAACCACCAATAACGCCCGCCTTTTATTAAATGGCGACCTTAACAGTTGGGCAGTCCCAACGGTCTTCCCGTACTGGTGTTCAATACTCAGTTTTTCATTTGAGACCAAACTTGAGAAGTGATTTCCGAACTGAAAATACAATTGGGGATTCAACGACTTGATGAACGGGTTCTGTTTGGGTGCACCAAAAGCAATTACACTACTCCGTTTTAATTGGTCTCGACTTGGGCGATGACTCACAAACGTCACCTTCCCGGTATTACTTTGGGCATAGTTCCCAATCAGATTAAAGATATTGGATAACGTTTGAAAATCCGGGCCTGTCATCGTTTTTGGCCGGACTACCATCAAGTTATCAAAAGTTTGATTCTTGATGAAGACCCCTGGATAATTACTAAATAGCAAACTATTTTTGGGCTGGGACTTAATAATCGCCTTTGAATTTGAGCTAACCGTTGCCCATGGCGTTTGATTGTTATTGGCTCTTGATTGGTCATCAATATCCAGATCAAAAGCAACGCGAACGGTAAACTCGTTTCCTAACGAATGCCCCGCTGGAAATTTGACCGTTAGCTCATCATCATTTGCATGCTTGGCGGTTAACTTTTTACTACCAATCGGTCTGTTATTAATCAGGACCGTTACCATTGATCGCTTAAAGTTCAAATTCTTGGCATATCGAAAATGAAGTCTTACCTCAGAACCATCAGCATTGTCACGATCTACCGGCAAGCTCACAAAGTACGCTTGCTCCTGGTGATTAGCACCGACAATTTGGCTATCTTGTTTCGTTAATTGAACGCTGCCATCATATTGCAATACTGACGTATATGTCGGCGTATCCTGTGTGATCACCTTGGTGGCTTGGCTGGTTTCCTTCATCAACTCTTGATTGGCAACATATTTGGCTGCTTTCTTCAAGAGAGTGCCATTCTTAGCTGTCACAATTAATAAATGTTTGGTTTTCGTATCATGGGTTTTGATAACGGCCTGATTGGTGACATCACTTTTAGGTACCATTTTTTTGATATTAGCGGGTAAATGGTCGTAAGTTGCGATCACCAGTTGATAGGCAGCCTTTTTTGCCTGTGAATCATTAAAGGTTGTGACAGGAATTTGGTCGGTTTCAGTCGTAATAACGCGTGATTGCCCACAAAGTGCATACATCCCAGCAGCCAATTCATTATTTGTCGGCTGACTAGATGTTGTAATCACCGCATCACGGTTCACAATTGTATCCGCACCGGTAAAGTGGTCATAAAAGGACTTGACCGATTTCGTTGGTGGCACCAACTGATATTTGAAATTGACATTCGCATTTTTATAAATTGTCAGCCAATTAGCCGGTGTTTGAGCGAGTTGGTAATTTTTGTGACCACCCTTATTTAAGATCTGGCCGCTCACCTCAATGTTGTTCTCTCCACTCAGTAAACGAGTTGGAATGTTAATTTTCTTGGTTTGGATTCCCGAAACCCGTTTGGGCCGAAAGGAATAAAATTTAACGTTGTTTACAGAAACTGTGATGTCTGAAATCTGTTTATCACTGAGTTGAGAAACTTGAAAGTTTAAGTTCAACGTTGCCCGTTTAACATCCCAATACCCCATTTTCACAAAATACATGTTTGTTTGAACTGCATTTCCAGAAAGGGTCACTGTTTGATTTTGAAAAGGTTGGGTATAGGTTTGATCCTTGGCAAACGCTGCTTTACCAGAAACAAAAAAGATCCCTAGAGTTAATAACATTAACCCAGCCCAAATGACGATTTTATTTATAGCGAACGGTTTTATACCATTTCGCTTGTTTATGAAAGATTTGTTCACGAATATACCCCACCATTCCGTATGCTGCCACAGCCAGCCACATTTGACTATATACAAGATACATAATCATTATCAACAATAAATTTGATCCAGTCATCTCACCCTTCTCAGTTGTGATCGCCGTAAATGTACTAATCACAAACAACACAACCGCAAAGGCCCAGACAACGTTACTGAAGCCCTGCAATTCTGAATGAGCATATCCAGCCACTGATAGAACAAACACAGTATCTGAGAGGATTAACGATGTCATCAATAAAAAATAAATCGATGCAAAATACAATAAATCAAATCGAATTTTTCGCGCCCTTTTTGAAAAAAGTAAATGCATATTCTTTAAAATGACATAAATATTGCCCTTCACCCAGCGCGTTCGCTGATGAAACCAAACACTCAAAGTTTGGGGTTCTTGCTCCCAGGTCACCGCTGCGGGCTGAAACTCGATGCGATAGCCCATTTGATAAATCCGAAAACTAATTTCAGTATCCTCAGCCAATGCTTTGACATCCCAACCGCCAACCTTCTCAAGGAGGGATCTGCGGATAACATAATTGGTTCCCGGGATCGTACACAATTTAAACAGTTGCCGGCGTCCTGCCTGGGCCATCCACTGAAAAGCCAACGTTTCAATATTGATAAATCTCGTCAGAATCGTGGCATTCTTATTTCGGGTCCTAAACTTACCAATTACAGCACCAACCTGCTCATCCTGCAGCAATTCCGCCACTAACGTTGAAAGAGCATCTTTTTCAGGCGTGTTGTCAGCATCATAAACTGAAATCACGGTTCCTTTTGCAGCTCGCAAGCCAATGTTTAAAGCATTTGATTTACCCTTACCACCCGTTTTCTGGTCCGTGTTAATGACGACCAATTGACGGTCAGCATACAAATCCTGGAGTCCTTTTAACAATTCAGCGGAATTATCGCTTGAGTTGTCGTTGATCACAATAACTTCATACCGTGATTTGGGATAGTCAAAATCAAGCAAGGCCTGAACCGTCTTAACGATCACGACACCCTCATTGTGAGCGGGCACCATGATTGAAACAAATGGTGGTTCATCTGGTAATTGGGGCCTTTTGGTATGTGCCCATTTTAAATAATATGTATAGCCGGCTATCGTGAGTACGAGGTTAATGATCAAAATACCCCAAATGGAAATGATCGCGACTAACAAAAATGCATCCAGAATCGAAATGATGATCCCCTCTTTCATTGAATGTGCCAATTGTCCAAATATTGATCTTATGCTCCGAAAGCTAATCGCTTGCTTTCGCACTCTGGTTGAAATGTGCTCAATCAAGCAGCGACTTCCATATAAGCACCTACTGGAAAAATTCCAAGAGCGGGAATTCTCCCAGTAGGAGACTTATATTCCAGTCCCTAACCGCTTGCTTTCGCACTCTGGTTGAAACATGCTCCTCCAAGCAACAATCTGCATGTAAGCACCTACTGGAAAAATTCTAAAACCGGGAATTTTCTCCAAAGAAGACTTACATTCCGATTGCTAACCGCTTGGATTCGCACTCTGGTTGAAATGTGCTCAATCAAGCAGCTTTCTGCTCATAAGCGCCTTCATCAAAAATCCAAACCCGGGATTTTCGTTGAAGGCCACTTACGCTTCGAAAGCTAATCGCTTGCTTTCGCACTCTATCTTTTGAACATTCCCACATAAATTTTTCTGCCAATCACAATAAAAACCAGCAGGACGACCAAAATCGCGCTAAATAAAATCAATAACACATGTGACTGAAATTTGAAAAAGTGGTTTAAGGATCCGGTCACCGTTTCGGGAGTTGTCTCCTCGGGCTGACGGCTTCCGGCCTTGCCCACATCAACTGGACTGCCATTCAGAAAGTAGGTTCCCTTTCGATAATGATAATTGGCGGAACCAAATTTAACTTGCGCGTCCAATTGAGTTGCCGGGTTTAGCCACCGGAAGGGCAGTCGGTCAACTTTTCTTTCCAAATCCCGTAAACCGACTTGGGTGGTTGGCATTCCAAAGGTCACCGCAGTTGGCATGGCGAAAGTCATCTTTTGTCGTTGGCGGATTGTGAGCAAGTTATCCCCTGTCAAACCATAGTAACTTTGCTTAAACACCTGGGAATTTCTTGTTGAGGTCACCTGATGTTGCCGTTGAGAGTTTGGCAACAGCACAACCTGATCAGCAGTTTTTAACCCTTGACGCTGATACAGCTGATTCTGGTTCCAAAAGCCGTCGGTACTGATTCCCACGGGAAATACATGATTTTGACCCAGACTGGTCAATTCTGTAATCATCAGCTGATTAAGCTGCCGCTGATCCGTTTGATAAGCTGTTACAGCTGGTGTCTTTAAGAAGACAATCCCATTTCTGGTCTCGATATTTCTGAGGACCTTGGTAAACCGTTTAAATGCCGCCAAGTCTGTATTGGCACCAACACTGGTTGTACTAATTGCAAATGGTATTCCGCGGTCAAAGAAGTCGCGGCTCAGGTGGTTAAGCAATTTTAGGTTTGAATATGGCGTGACATTTGTGATCGTCAATAAAGGTTGCTGCTTGTCTAGCTGCTGTTGAAACAATTTGCCAATCAATTGAGAAGCCACCTGTAATGCCAGGCCATTGACCGAATAAAACGGCAGGTACCCAGATTTGTGGTGAATGATCCCAGCTGCAAATTGACGCTGCTGAACTTCTTGAGTTGTCAATTTTCCAAATTGTTGAATCTTGGTTGACTTGCCGGGTTTAAAAACCGTCAGGGTATCACTCAATGGCAGTAACTGAGAATGACCGTGCGCGTCACTCAAGATGAGCTGTTGATGGCGCAGAGTTTCAGCAGCACCCCCAATTTGGTCAGCCTCTGCTTTGGTCAAATTGCCGCCGATATGCAGCTTAATGCCAGAAAATTGGTGCCGATCGTGTTGAAACTGACGATTATTAACAGGGTTTTGCGCCCAATTGACCATCGTAATGACGCCACTATACTTTCCGTTTCGGAGCATTCCAGAACGGTACTGAGATTCAGCGATCGTTCGAACACTCAATTGATGACTCGTCAAAAGCCGTTGTAGGGAATCGATTTTTCGGTATCCGTGATCAGCCGAATTCTGTGAATCATAAACGAGTAATACCCGATTAGTCGCCGCAGCAGCGGGCAAAAATTCTATAAAGGCTAACCCAATCAAGGCCAGGAGAACCACAAGTAGTTGTCTTAAAAGTTTCATTTTGCCGTCTTCTCCCCTGGATGATCCGATTTGGCGGGCATTCCCCACAAACGATGATTCATCCAATCAGCAATCAAAAGGATCCATGCCAAGCTCAGACTGACCGCAACCGGAAACATATTTCTCGAAAGATTATATGTACCATACGAAACGATATCAATGATTGGCAACAAAATCACGACAGTTGATAGTCCCAATACCAAGAAGAACTTGAGAACTCCTTCGATGTTGCGGTGCCGAAAACTATTCACCATTCCGATTGTATAAACCACCAACAAAGCAGCCATTACCAGCAGATTAAAGGCACATTTTCTCGGATAAAAACTTTGCATTAACAAACTATACCCTGAAAAATATTGGGTTTTTGCTCTCGGCAACTTTCCTGCAGCCGCATCATAGTTACCAACCGATTGAATTCGAATTTGCATCACATTTTTGGCCGCATCATCCAATAGCCGCAAAAACTGGGAAAAATGATTAAAATAGTATCCGGTTATCCAAGCCGCATTAAGCTTATTGATCAGGTGTCGATGAACATATTTTGAATCCGGCAGAATGGCTGAGTAAGTGTTGGGATAATAATCGTTATCCTTCATTAACGCATACTGTGAATCAATCCCCCCAGCTGTCACTTTTAAAGACGGCTCAGTCGTTTGCAAGACACCATGGGTAAAAGCTTGATATCGATTCAAAGACTGATATCGCGTCGCCACTGTCTGATGGACAAAGGCTCCCATCCCGATCAAAGCCAACATACCAATCACAACATATACTTGGGCTAAACGTCCTTTGAAAACAAACAACAACCCACAAGCCATGATTAAAAGCCCCAAAGTTAAGGGGACATTATGGTAATCAACCGCAATTAACAACAATGAAGCCGCAAAAAAAGCAATCGTCGTTAACCGATGATGCTTCACTAATTTACGGGTAATCAATAAAAATAAACCGGAGCAATAAAGCATTAAAATGTACGTTCCGGCTTCGGGATAAAAGGAATTAAACGGGATGGTAAAGGCGGTGTCTGCAAATACAAAAACAATAATTAATGCAAGCACATAATTGCGGACATTACGATGAGATGCCGTTAGCCCCCGGGTTAAGAGATAAATTGCTCCTAAGAAAAATACATAGTAAACAACCCCCAGGAAACGGATATCGAAAACACGGGAGCTGGCGAATACTTTGTTAAGCGCAATGGCGGCTTTAACAAATAAAAACTGAGATGAATAAATTGGAACCGCATTCTCATTGTAGAATTGCATGATCCCAAATTTTTCGATCACATAGTTAAAATAGACTGAACCATGGGTGCTCAACCGATAAAGGCCGTTTTGTGAAAGCACCTGTAAAAAGTCCCCATTATCCGCAAGCCCGTTGACAGGAGGAACGAACAACAAATAACCAACGATGACTGCACACAAAATTGTGGCAAGCAACGCTGGCGAAATGAACTTTATTAATCTTTTTATACCAGAAATCAAAAATTTCTACCTACTCAACTTTTATAATGATCGATTTAGATAACTAAAATGATATGATAACACCCAGTTAATAATAATTATAGACATAACTGTTAAATTAGCAAGTCGAATAATCAGCTCAAATCCACTGCCAACAGCGTGTTTGAATGCAGCAAAATGTCACAGAATGCCGTCCTCCAAGGATTTATGGTAACTAAAAGTAAGGGGTTAGTCATCAACCAATTCTCTAATGGTGACGACCGTTTTATTTACTGATGCACCTAAACTGAGAGCTACGACAACTGCTGCCCTCAACCATTCAACGACAAAGGACAACCATTCCAACCTCAAGAATGCTTGTCCTTTGTCGTTAAATTCTGGATTTAATTTTTTAATTCCAGTTTGCTACTTTTTTGTCACCTACTGATGACCCC
Source organism: Lentilactobacillus rapi DSM 19907 = JCM 15042 (assembly GCF_001436255.1). GTDB lineage: Bacteria > Bacillota > Bacilli > Lactobacillales > Lactobacillaceae > Lentilactobacillus > Lentilactobacillus rapi. The sequence continues at coordinate 7,236 of NZ_AZEI01000078.1, forward strand.
ACCCGGACTCGAACCGGGATCAACCGCTTAGGAGGCGGGTGCCCTATCCAGTTGTGCTATGGGGCCAAAACAACACCACTTAATTTTCTCATTTTAAGCGGGTTGTGTAAAGGCATTATTTTTCAGTGCGCTTATGGTGCATCCCTTTTCGTTTGGAGTGCTTGTGCTTCTTCTTGCCCGAATGCGATTTAATCGACTGATTGCCTTTATTTTGACCGTTCTTTCTCGAGTTTGATTTCGAAGCATGAACATCAGCCCTTTCTGAAGACCCATTTTGTTCTTCAGCAAGTTTGACTGGATCTTTTGGTCTAGTCGCCGATAATTGATTACCGTCAAAGTAGATGTTGGTCAATTCATAACCGTCAGCTCGAACCAGCTTCTTCAAATCACGCAGGTCATGATCATCACCCATGTTAATAACCAAACCGGCTTCGTGCATCCGGCCAGTTCGCCCCACCCGGTGAATGTAAGTCTTCGGGTCTTTGGGGAGATCAAAATTAACAACCGCTGGCAATTTAGGAATATCAATCCCTCGGGCAGCAACATCCGTCGTCAAGAGTAATCGAACCCGTCCGAGGCGAAAATCCTTGAGCGCCTTTTGTCTGCTGGTTTGTCGCTGCTCAGACGTCAACTCCGCTGCCTCTTTGATATGTCGATGAGATAAAAAACCACCGACTTTTTTTAAAGTGTCCATTTTATCAAAGAAGACCAACGCCTTGAAGTCCTTCATATGCAAAAAGCGCAGGAGCATCTGTTCCTTCTTGTGATTTGATACTTCCAACAGGGTATGATTTACTTCACCTCTGGTATCGTCAATATCAGACACATCAAACGTTTCAATCTCTTGAACAAACCAACGATTGAGATGATCCAGCAAGTCACTCTTGGTAGCCGAGAAAAAGCCAAGTGACACCGTCTGTGGTGACAAATCCACCAGTGAGCGAATGGAATCTAACGTATCCTCACTCAATAAATTGTCAGCTTCATCAATCACAATCGCTTTTAGTGAGTCCAGTTTCAGCTTACCGAGGTCAATTAGATTCATGATTCGTCCAGTGGTCCCAACGATGACGTTTGGATGAGTTTTCAGCTTATCCATCTGTCGTTTAATATTGGCACCACCGACAATTCCTTCGACATTTAAGCCGATCAATTTTCCCCAGTCGCTTAAGACTTGCTGGGTTTGCATGGCCAGTTCAGCAGACGGTTCCACCACCAACAATGACAAACCATCTTCTGGGCGAATATTTTCCAACAATGGAACGGCAAAGGCAACCGTCTTTCCTGATCCAGTGGGTGCCAGTCCCAGGACACTTTTACCATCTTTTAATGGTTGATAAACCGCCTTCTGGATTGCTGTCTGCTCCTTGTATCCTAATTGTTGTGCGTGTTCTTCAAACTCTTTTATCAAAGTTTTTCTCCGTTCATTATGCTTCTTCACCAACAAAATACAGGTGCGCATCTTGTCGCAGATTAAACATTAGTTTATTCACATACATGCTCAGTTGGCGCCAATTCTCATAATCTTCGTGGTTCTGTTTGGCCGTTGGATCATTGATCACTCGGGCAAAGTCCTCAGCCTCTGGCAGCATTGGATTCTCATCGATTGTATTGGCGATCACCTGCTTGTTATTGTCTTCATCGACATAGGTGACTGATCTTAGTTCACCGGCATCGTCAATTGAAATCAAATCTTTAAGGCCATATATTTCAGACGTCATATGAGAATTTGAAACCTTAGAGAAATTGAGGGTGACGCTGTATTCAGGATAAGACAGGATTGCCGTTCCCTTACCGTCAACCCCGGTTCGGATTAGTTGGGGAAAATAGGCCACTTCCTGCGGCATCCCAAACAGAGCAACCGCATCATATACTGTATAAACGCCAAGGTCCTGCAAGGCACCACCGGCATATTTCAATGAAAAGACATTTGGCTCTTTTCCGGCCAAAACTTGATCATAACGAGATGAGTATTTTGAATACGTAAACTCCGCTCCCTGAACGGTGTCCAAATCGGCGAGTTGTGCTTCAATGGCATGAAAATTCGGTGTGTGGATATTTCGAGCCGCTTCAAAATACAACACATCTGGATGATCGGCCAACATCTCTTGAATTTGCGCCATTTGTTTCTGATTCGTAAATGCCGGTTTTTCAACGATCACATTTTTGCCATGCAAAATCGCAAGCTTGGCCTGTTCAAAATGCAGACTATTTGGCGAAGCAATGTAGACTGTATCAAAAACGCCATCATCAAAGAAGGCATTTAAGTCCGTAAAGATTTCTGTCGCGCCATTTTTGCCTGCAAATGTTTTTGCCGTATCCTCATGACGTGAATAAACGCTGGTTAGATCATATGATTTGGACAGCTTCACAGCCTCAACAAACTGCTGGGTAATCCAATTAGTTCCAATCGTTCCTAATTTAATCATCTTATCCACCCTTTCTTAATTAGATTGTAACAAGGTTTTAATACAATGAAAACGAATTTCAGCAGGTCTGTTATATTAATCAGTTATAATCTGAGATGAATACAAGCTAGGGGATGGTTTACCATGCGAAAAAGAAGCATTTTTTTATTTTTAATTTCACTGGGGTTTGGGCTGTTTCACACACCAAAAGCTTCAAAAAAAGAATTGCCAGCCGTCGACCCACGTTTCTTTGTGGGCAGCTGGTTCTTTAAAGATCGCAGAAATCGGGAGCATGAAATTGTCATTGATCCAGATTTAAAATTGACAATTGATGGTCAGAATATGTCCGCAAAGGTTTCATCGATGACGAAGTATGAACTGTCATACATTGACAAATTTGGCTATAAACTGGAAATTCGGGGGAATGAAGCCAGGCCAGTCAAATTCTATGATGAATCAGAAAACTTTACGTACGATTTAACAAACGGTTAAACAAAATTAAAGATATCGAGTTGGCAACCTTAGGATGACCTGGGTTGCTTTTTTGCTCTCTACGTAGGCTAATTCAGATACCGATGCCACTTCCCTTTTCCACCGTTAAACACGGACATTGGGAGGAAGACAATTTGCCTATCCATTTTAAAATCTTGCTTCTGATTGACTTGAATAAAGGTGGCATCCCCATTTGGTTTCCCTATTTGGGCATCTGTGGGCCAAAATTGACGTTTGCCAGTCGCTTGAACGTGAAGATGGTCAATGATACTTCGGGTCGCCGAAATCACGATTGGGCGCTTATAGTAGGCTCTCAGACGATCGCTCAAATCGGCCACATCTTTTCGAACTGTTTTCCATTGGAGACTGTTTTCACCATAAGTGCCGTAATATTGAATCGCAATACAAATTGGTAAACTCCCGGTATTATCCTGAACAGCACGGACAAAGTTTTTGAATTGCGCCGTTGGTGAGCTACTAAAGCTGAAATAGTGGTAGACTCCCACCGGTAGCTGGGAGCCCTGACTGCGCTCGAAGTTACTCTGAAAACTGTCATCGGTAAACGTTGCGCCCTGGGTAGCCTTCAAATAAACAAAGCTGATCCCATCACTTTTCAAACTCTCAAAATCAATATAGCCATTGGTTTGGTTGATGGTTACCCCACGAATTGGGTACTTCTCCAGTTCGTGTTTTTCATGTGAACGGACAACAAAAAAGCCCAGAGCAATCACAACCACTAATAGAAAAATGCCGAACAAAACCTTCCTTGTCGCCTTACGTCTTCGGTATGTTTCTGCATATATTGGTTGAATATCTCTACGCTTCATAAAATAGTCATCTCAGTTAACACAGCGAAACTTAGCTGCGAGTACTTTCAATAATATTTTGAACATTTTGAATAGTATCTTCGGTCGCTGGCCCCATTCGAACAGTTGCCATCATAAACAGTGAATCGATAATCGTCATCTGGGCGATCAGCGAGTACATCCCCTCGGACCGGTAATTAGACTCATCACTGGATGACACGAAAGTAATGTCGCTGTGGTTGGCGAGCGGGGAATCCTGATAACCGGTAATCCCAATTACAGGTACTTTGCGCTGCTTAAGGGTTTCAGCAATCTTCAATGTTTGCCGGTTCTTGCCGGAATGCGACACAACGATGCCACAGTCATCTTCACCCAATTTTACTGCTTGCATGAGTTGGACGTCAAAGTCTGGATAGTAAAAGCAGTCAATTGAGGTACGCAGGAACTTATGATAACCATCAAGGGCGATCACAGATGACCCACCAAGTCCAAATAAGCCAAGGCGCCGACAGTGGATGATCCTCAATACGGCGCGGGCAAAATCATTTTCATCAATTCCATTGCGGGTATCGCGGATGGCCCGCTGTGAACTGGTAAAAATCTTGTCAGCGATGGTTGACAGCGAGTCGTTCGCATCAATATCCTTAAAAATTGGTAGGTTCTGGGGCCGCAGCTGTGTGTAGGCCAACGATAACGTAAACTCACGGAAGTTCCCATACCCTAATGTTTTAACCAGACGAGAAACCGAAGCTGTCGACGTTTCAGTCTTCGCTGCTAAGTCCTCAATATTTGCCTCAGAGGCTGCCTGCGGATTGTCGATCACATACCGGGCAATTTTCTTGTTTGTCCGACTTAAATCCTCAAATGATTGTTTTAATAATTGAACTGGCGAGCTCATTTTGATCACCTTTCGTTTCTAGCTGTTCAGCTGATAAATCCATAGTTTTTCTATTGTAAATATTTTACATCAAAATAGTTGCGTTGTGAAATTGATTTCCATATAATAACTTGGTGGCGTTTACACCCGCCTGAAAATTAACAGACACTTTATTTGAAGTATAGCAGTGAAAATGCTAAGTTTAGTGCGAGGTGGTGCTGGTTTCAGAACCCATCATTTATAAATACAATGATGACTCCGCTATTATTCTATATTAATCCAGCACAATAACCAACTGCTTTATTTCATAATCGAAAGGAAGTTATTCATATGGATTATACACTAGGTGTCGATATTGGAACAACCAGTGTCAAAACCGTTTTGTACGATATCCACGGCAAAGTTCACGGCTACTCAAACGATGGCTATCCCCTTTATCAGGATACGCCTGACATGGCCGAAGAAGACCCCGAAGAAATTTTTTCCGCGATGTCGGATGGGATTACCGAAATCCTGCGGAAAGCGAATTTAAAGAAAGGAGAATTGAAAGGGGTTGCTTTTTCTTGTGCAATGCATAGCCTGATTCTTTTGGACGAAGACCACAAACCCCTCACCCGAGCAATTACTTGGGGAGACAACCGAGCAGTTAAGTACGCTGATGAGTTGAAGCACAGTCCTGAAGGGATGGAAATTTACCAACATACCGGAACCCCAATTCATCCAATGACGCCACTCACCAAGTTGATTTGGCTTCGGAATGATCATCCGGATCTTTTCAAAAAAGCCCGTTGGTTCGTCGGAATTAAAGAGTACATTCTCTACAAATTATTTGGGGTGTTAAAGGAAGATTATTCCATCGCTAACGCCACTGGAATGTTCAATATTTATAACTTGGACTGGGACGACCAAGCGCTCAAGATTGCCGGCGTCACCCGGGATCAACTGCCTGAGCTTGTCGATACAACTTACCAGCTAACCGGCATGCACGAGGAATATGCCAAGGTGTTGGGAATTGACATCAAGACCCCATTTATCATTGGGGCTTCCGATGGCCCACTGGCTAACCTTGGTGTGAACGCCATTCAGCCAGGAGTTGTTGCCGTTACGATCGGGACTTCAGGCGCTGTTCGAGTTGTCACCGACAAGCCAAAAACGGATCCAAAGGCCCGGGTATTCTGTTATTACTTAGCCAAGAATATGTGGGTTGTCGGCGGACCGGTTAATAACGGTGGTGTCGTCTTCCGTTGGGTCCGTGATCAACTCTGTGCCCCAGAAAAAGTCACTGCCGAACAAATGCACATTGATCCATATGATTTATTAACAGAAATTGCCGCTAAGATTCCTGCCGGCTCCGATGGACTCTTGTTCTTCCCATTCTTGGGCGGTGAACGGGCTCCTATCTGGGATGCCAATGCCCGCGGTTCATTCTTTGGCCTGAATCGGACGCATACCCGGGCTCACATGATTCGAGCCGTCTTGGAAGGCATTGTCTACAACTTGTACACGGTCATGTTGGCCTTGGAAGAAGTCGTTGGCCGGCCGAAGAGCATTCAAGCAAGTGGCGGTTTCGCCCGTTCTGCCCTTTGGCGCCAAATGTTAACTGACATTTTTGAACAAGATGTTGCCATTCCAGAAAGTTTTGAAAGCACGGCCTTAGGAGCCGCAACACTTGGAATGTATAGCTTAGGCTTAATTGATAGTTTGAGCGACGTTTCAAACTTTGTTGGTACCACCGTTGTCCATCACCCAGAACCAAAGAACTTCAATGCTTATCGGGAATTGATTCCAATTTATATTCGATTAAGCCGCTCCTTGGAACCTGAATACAAGCATATTGCAGATTATCAGCGCCGCCATGAGCACGAAGACACTGATGCCAACAAAGAGGGATAGTTGGTAAGTAATGAGGCCAGTCACTTCAAGTGGTGATAGAAAAGGGGAAAAGTTATGTTACTTAAATTACTTGCTCTGTTAATCGGGATCATTATTTTACTGGTCTTGATTATCAAGTTCAAAATTAATACCTTCGTTTCATTGATTCTAACAGCTGTCATTACAGCTGTGATGTTGGGAATGCCACTCGGAACAGTTGCTGATTCGGTATCAAATGGTATCGGCAGCCAACTTGGTGAATTGTCAATGGTCTTTGGGTTTGGTGCTATGCTTGGTCGCCTGGTATCAGATTCCGGTGGTGCCTATATGATCGCCGAAACCTTGATTAAACGATTTGGTAAAGCCCGGCTGCAAGTTGCCGTGATGATTGCGTCATTCATTCTTGGGATTGCCTTGTTCTTCGAAGTCGGGATGGTTTTACTGGTTCCAATCGTCTTCGCAATTGCCGTTGAAGCCGGTGTGCCAATCCTTTATTTAGGAATTCCAATGGCAGCTGCTTTGTCAGTTACCCACGGCTTCTTGCCACCTCACCCAGCACCAGTTGCCATTGCGCAAGTTTTGGGTGCCAATGATGGTAAAGTTCTGTTGTTTGGATTCTTCATTGCCATTGTTGCCGCATATATTGCTGGTCCGCTGTTCTCAAAGATCGCCAGAAAATATGCGCCAGCTGCCTTTGAACGTAAAGGTAACCTTTCTTCAATTGGTGAAGTTAAAGAGTTTACCCCGGAAGAATCACCTTCGTTTGGCCTTTCCGTTTTAACCGCCTTATTCCCAGTTATTTTGCTAGCTATTTCTACAATTTATAAAATGACGGTTAACGGTGGTGTCGATCCAAAGAATCCGAGCTTATTGGATTCGATCATTGCCTTCATTGGCTCACCAAGTATCGCAATGTTAATTTCATTATTCTTTGCAATGTATACCATGGGTTGGGCTCGGAAACGAACGACAGCCCAAATCATGGAGTCCTTGGAAAATGCCGTCAAATCAATTGCCATGCTGCTCTTGGTTATTGGTGGTGGTGGAGCCTTCAAACAAGTTCTGATTGACGGTGGTGTTGGTAAAGCCGTTGCCCAATTGTTCTTAGGCTCATCTATCTCGCCATTAATCTTAGGCTGGCTAGTTGCCGTCGTGCTCCGGATTGCCTTAGGATCCGCCACAGTTGCTTCATTAACTGCCGCAGGAATTGTTGCCCCATTGATGGCTCAAGCAGGCGTTGACCCAGCATTGATGGTTCTCGCAATTGGTGCCGGTTCCCTTGCCGCATCACATGTTAACGATGCCGGCTTCTGGATGTTCAGAGAATATTTCGATTTGACAATCAAGCAAACCTTACAGACATGGACGGTACTTGAATCCGTGATTTCTGTTGTTGGTATTGTGATGGTTATGGGATTGAATTTGTTGTTCCATTAATTTAAAAGTGCAGAGACCAACGAGTTTCCGTGCCTGAAAGACCCTTCGTTTGAAATCCCGATTCTGGGTGTTAAACGAAGGGCCTTTCTTCACCGCAAACCAAAAATATCAATTCTGAACACTCCCCGACTTATCAATTGTCCACAGCCTATTTCGGTGCTATATTGAACCTGGATCATCAAACTATCTAAGGAGCGTGGTTATAATGGCAAAACAGTATCAAGCAAAGATCACTGCACTGAACGGCGACAAAATTGGGACTAACCCAACTGGTGAGGCCACTTTTACGGTCGACGATGATACATTAACGGTTGAAATCACAATGGATCATACGTCACCTAATACCCAGCATTGGATGCATTTTCATGGGTTCCCGGACGGCAAGGATGCGCAACCGGCCACGATTGCCCAAGATACTAATCACGATGGCTATGTTGACCTGCCAGAAACCGAACCAGTTTCGGGAACAACCATGGTGCCATTTAACGATCAGCCTGAAAAGATGGCAATTCCAACGGATACTTACCCAACCTCGGACGCAAACGGCCATTTCCACTACAAGAAGGAAGTGCCGCTAAAGGAAATTAGTGATAAATTTAATGAAGTTTTCCACGATCATGACTTGCAGTTAGACAAACGGGTCATTTACATTCATGGTGTGCCTGATTCAATGATCCTACCTGACACAATTCAAGGGGCTGTCGGTCAATATGATCAACACACGACTTTGCCAATTGCGACAGGCAAAATTGAAGCAGTTTAGGTAAAGACGATATTGTTTCCATACATTTTAACGACTCGACGTAGTGGAGACTTTTCAAGGGCCGGGACAAAACGAACCGTTTTGCCTCGACCCTTTCGCATTTCCAATATCAACTTCCCAATTAGACCATCACTATCAACCACCTGATTGATTCTGGTGTAAAATAATGATCATAACCGAATCATCTTAGGGGGAATTCTTATGTTTCACTACTCAAAATCACGCTTAGTTGGTATTTCTGATGGAATCTTTGCTGTAGTCCTGACCATCATGGTCTTGGATATCAAATCACCGATCAACGAATCAGTCGGACCAATGACTGAACTGCTTAAACATTTGGTCATCTATTTTACCAGCTTCGGGATTGTCTCTCAGTATTGGGTTTATCATCAAGAGTTGCTCAGTGGGATTAAGAAGGCAACCCCAATGTTGACCATTACGAACATCTACTACCTGTGTTTCATCAGCTTAACGCCATTTGCAACATCGTGGCTCAACGACAGCTTCCTCAGCCGTGACAGCGCCATCGCCTATTCTGTGTTAATCATTTTAGTGAACTTTACGCAGTCCTTGATGTTTAGAGAAGTTGCCAACCTTGCTGAAAAAACCAGTACTGAGGTAACCGCCCACGATCGTGAAGAAATCCGTTCCGCTCAAATTATGCTTGGCGTTAGCATTGTTTATCTCGGTTTTGCTTACTTTTTGCCGAAGTATTTGTTAATCGTCATCATCATGGGGCTTTTATTGCGAACAACGGTTACCCAAATTGCGCGTTTGATCAATAGAGTTCCGAGAATTCACCATTAAATTGACGCCGTGAAATTTATGGTCCCTGCCGATAGATTTTTCAACTTATCCATTCTTGACAAAGTGCTATCCTGTTCTCAATCATTCACCAATTGGAGGCCTCAACATGCGGAAAACCCTCTCAATCATCGGCATTTACCTGCTGAGTTTCATCTATTTTGTCATGATTTTATTTTTGAGCCATTTGACAAATACATATGCTTTAAGAACCACAATCACACCCCTTGATCTCATTAATAGTTTAACTGGGTTGCTCTTTTTTCCGGTTTCATTAATTTGGTTTCGAGCCCTTATCCGGAATACTCGAGACAACCCTGGGGCCACAAGCGAGAGCACTTTGAATCGTGGGGTGGATAGTTCTGCCTATTTTTTAGCGGTTCAGACCAGTAATGCAACAGTGCTTATCCCGGGTGGCTATGATTCGATTATATTTAAGGTCCTATTACTTTTCTGTATTGACTTGATATTGTATATCTTTTCTCTGCCGTTATTAATTTTGATGATCCTTTCAAAAATATTTAACTGGCACTTATTTGAAACCATCATTTTAGCGGTCGAAAGCCATCGTTACCGCAGTGAGATGAAACCTTCCAAGCTTATTTCCCCAGTCGATCTGCAGAAACTAACTGCCCTGATCCAGGAATCTCAGTTCAAATTGATTTTTATTGGCAGCCCTCGCGATCGATTGAGTCGCCTCATTGTTCCTAAATTAAAATACGCGCTGAAATTAAATTCGATGCAGGTTTATTATTTCGATTTTGCTGATGCTGACCCGGATGACTACCAATCCCTTTTTAACCGGCTTGGTATCACCACCTTGCCCAGTCTGATGATAACAAATGGTGATGGCAGCGTGACTTCTATTGATCTGGATCATCTCGAAAAAGCGATTCAATTTTGGAGTCAAAAAAGCACCAGTGAAATTCAACCTCGTTAACAATCAAGCGACTTCTCAATTACCTTGAAATTCCGAATAATGCCACTTTAAAAGTCGTCCGTTACTAGATAAGGTTCATCATCTGAAATTTTCGAATTTCGGATGATGAACCTTATTTGTTGGACACTAACAATTTTACTATTCTTATAAACGAGTGGTTTCTTTATTCCAAATCCGCATTCTTTCTGCCACCAAATAAACGGCCACTGCTTTCAACGTATCCGCCGGAATAAATGCCAAATTTGACACGAGTGACCCAATCAATGAAATCGGGCTGACCAGCCATAACCAGACTGAGCCGATAACATCGACCAATAAGACGCCAGCGAACCAGATAATGCTTAATCGACTCCAACGACGGTTAATAAATGGCCTGGAAAGACCATAGCCGATCATGAGTGGCGTTAATAACCACCCGAGCAAGTAGCCGCCGGTTGGTCCGGCAAAAACTGCAGGCCCTGCCTGACCACCGCTAAGCACTGGGAAACCAATCAACGCCAGCAAGAGGAACCCGAGAATCGCCAGGGTTCCTTTTTTCGGCCCTAAAATCACGGCTGCTAACATGATCCCCAAATTCTGCATCACAATTGGGACCGGAATGAAACCAAGTGGTAACGGTGGGATCATCCCCAAAATAATAATGGTTGCGGTAATCAGTGCCGTTTGAACAATTTCTCTGATTTTCATCTAAACGCTCCTATGAGTTGTTAACGGTTAAGTGAAACCCAATCCAAGTTAACCATAAATGTAATGAATCAACTCAGCCAGTATAACCATTCTCTGGTAAATAAACTTTCGTCACTTCACCACTAGAAATCGTCAGCTGCCCTGAATCAGTGTTCATCACCAACGCCCCTTCATTATCGAAATGATCAGCAATGCCTAGATAGACCCGGCTGCCCATTTCGACCCGAATCTTTCGACCTAGGATATCTGACAATCGCGCATATTCCGGCAAAAAATTGCCGGTTTGGTAAGTTTGATACATGTAAAAGAAATTGTCGATAATCTTGGCCACAATCTTGTTCCGGTCAATTTGGCTGTGGGCAACAATTGCCCCGGCTTTGTGTTTAATCGGATCGGGAAAGTCATCTGAATCAATGTTGAGACCAATCCCCACGATCACATTTTCATGAGAGCCGTCCTCAAGACTGGCAGTTGTCTCAGTCAAAATCCCACCACATTTTTTGTCGTGAGCAAGAATATCATTGACCCATTTCACGCGAAAATCGACTTGTGGGAAAAAGGATTGAAGTGAACGTACCACACAGACGGCTGTGCCAGTTGTGATTAACCCGGAATGCAACGTTTGGCGAGTTTGAATCGGAATCAGTAAGCTCATATAGATACCGGTCTTAGCTGGCGAATAAAATCGCCGGCCCAAGCGCCCACGCCCTTTCGTCTGGGTATCCGTCACGAAAATCTGGGGTTTGTACACTGTTTTTTCAGTGCCGTACTGCTTAGCGTAATCATTGGTTGATGTCAGCTGAGCAAACACGTGCGTTCTGACCGGGTAAGTTGTCACTCGATAATGATCGATCACTTGAGCATCAAAACATTTTGACTTCTGATAGCTATATCCCAAGCCCTTCTTCGTCTCAATCAGGTGACCCTTTTGCTTAAGTTTTTGAATGTTATTATAAACGGCCGGCCGACTGATGTTGAAGCGCCGCGCAAGTTCATTTCCGGAAATATAACGGTTATCCAGTTCCAATAATGCTCGTAAAATCTGTGATTGATGATCCGCCATTTTATTACCTCATTTTCCTCACCGGCGTTGACAAATGCCCATCCCGATTAAATCAGATGAACGCCCTTATCAACATACACCACATCACCGGTCATGCCAGTTGACAAGTCACTCATCAAAAAGGCAGCGACGTTGCCAATTTCATCAGTTGTGACACTCTTTTGATCAACTGTCCGTGATTCGGATTCTTTTAATAACTCGCCATGATGTTTAATCCCAGTAACTGCCAATGTCTTAACGGCCCCAGCAGAAATTGCGTTCACTCGAATACCAGTCGCACCTAAATCTGATGCCAAGTAACGGACGTTAGCTTCCAAAGCGGCCTTGGCAACGCCCATCATATTGTAATTAGGGATTGCGCGAGTGGAACCAAAGTAGGTCAGCGTCAAGATGCTGGCTGGGTTATTCAGCACTGGTTGAGCATATCTGGCGACTGCGATCAGTGAGTAAGCACTGATATTTTGGGCTAAATCATACCCATCTTTCGTGGTATTAACCAGTCCAGAAGTCAATGTATCCTTGTCGGCATAAGCAATGGCATGAATGACGCCGTCAATTTTACCATAGAGGTTACCAATTTCAGCGAACGCCTTTTCAATGTTTTCATCTTCTGAAACGTCACATTCAAGTAAGTCCAGGTTTTCGGGGACAAAGCGCTCCAGACTCTTCTTGATCCGATCATTTTGATACGTCAGGACAACTTTTGCGCCCTGGTCCATAATTGCCTGAGTACATCCCCAAGCAATGCTTCGCTTATTCGCAACCCCCATGATTACGATTGTTTTACCATCTAAAAAGCCACTCATGATTGGGCCTCCATTTTATTTTTAATTAATAATTTCTAAACCGTCGTTGTCTCTGTTCAATTAATTCGCTCATTGGCAAATTCTCAAGTTCGGTAAACTGTTGGTCCAAGAAGTCGCGCAAATCACTTAAATCATCACCAGGTTTATATTCATGAATAATTTGATTAATAATACCATCTTTAAGTAAACTCTCTGGGGTTAATCCAAGTTCTTCGGCAGCCTGTTGCACCTTTGATGAATCTTTCCACATAATACTTGCATAACCTTCGGGCGAGAGAACGGAATAAATACTGTCCTCAAACATCAACACCCGATCACCACATGCCAAGGCGAGAGCTCCCCCGCTCCCACCTTCGCCAACAATGATACTGATATAAGGCACCTTGAGCTGCATCCCCTGAATGATACATTGGGCAACTGCTGAACCCTGACCATGATATTCGGATTCCACATCCGGCCAAGCGCCCGGTGTATTAACCAGCGCCAAAATGGGCCGGTGAAATTTTTCGGCTTGCTTCATTAAGCGCAGTGCTTTGCGATAACCTTGTGGCGTCGGACTGCCAAAATGACGGTCAATATTCTCGTCAGTATCAGCGCCCTTTTGAATACCCACAACCGTGATTGGCCGGTTATTCAATAAACCAACTCCACCAATCAACGCGTGATCATCCGCCTCTAATCGATCGCCATGAAGCTCAAAGAAGTCAGTTGTCAAGCCATGAATCAGCTCTGCAGTCGAAATTTTATCTTTTCTACGAGCACCTTGAACTCGTTGATAGGCCGTTTTATTAACCATATGCATTCTCCTTTGTATGTAAGCGGAGGAGTTGGGTCAATGTTTTCTTCATATCGGACCGTTTCACAATCTGATCAATGAAGCCATGTTTCATGACGGTTTCAGCACTTTGAAAATCTTTGGGGGGTGTTTGCATGATTGTTTGTTCGATTACACGACGACCGGCAAATCCCACTAAAGCATGTGGTTCAGCCAAAATGATGTCACCATCCATTGCAAAACTGGCAGTCACCCCACCAGTCGTCGGATCGCAAAGAACCACGATGTACAATAGCCCAGCCGCACTATGTTCCGCAACCGCACTGGAAACCTTTGCCATTTGCATTAAGGAGTGTAGGCCTTCCTGCATCCGAGCCCCACCTGAAGAAGTGAACATGACCACCGGCAAATCCTTTCGGGTGGCCAATTCAAACAACCGGGTAATCTTTTCACCGGTTGCACTCCCCAGACTACCCATGATCCAAAATGGATCCATAATGCCAACAGCAACCTGTTGCTTATTCAGCGACCCAATTCCAGTCAGCACACTTTCGTTAAGGCCCGTTACTTTCTTGGCTTTGGCAATCTTAGCTCGATACTTCTCATCAGTGTAACGATCAGGGACGGTGACATTTTGATCAATTTCAGTGAACTTATCAAATGTGATCTTGACACGCCGTTTGGCCAAAATCCGAAAACCATACCCACATTTTGGACACGTATGGTCACGGCCCAACCTCATCGATAAAAACTTAGCATGACAAATTGGGCATTCCCGCAGTACATGGTCGGGAATGGCATCCATTCGTTTGACTAATTCGTCATGACTGGGCATTTTAAACCGACTCTGCAACATGGAATCCCTCCTTGTTCGTTAAAACCTGATTTTCGATAAAGCTGGTTGAATACTGGCCCGAATTAAATTCAGTAGTGTTAATCAAATACTTTAAGAAGGTTTGATTTGTCACCACGCCATTGATCTCGAGTTCCCCTAGAATTCGATTCATCTTGGCAATTACGGTATTCCGATCATTCAAATGAACAATCACTTTAGCAATCATTGAATCATAAAATGGTGAAATAAAGCTTCCCTGGGCAACCCCGGAATCAATTCGAACCCCGAGTGACCCAGCCGGAAAGAACAAATGATTAATCCGACCTGGTCGGGGAGCAAAGTTATGACTAGGATCTTCGGCGTTGAGACGACACTCAAGGGCATGTCCCTTTACGGCTGCATCCGCTTGGGTAAATGGCAACTCTTGCCCATCAGCAACCATCAGCTGAGCTTTAACCAATTCGATACCGGTCACTTCTTCAGTAATCGTGTGCTCAACTTGAAGCCTGGTATTCATTTCCATAAAGTAAAAGTGGTGGTCTTCATCCATCAAAAATTCATAAGTCCCTGTATTGGTATAGCCTAACTTTAGAGTCGCATTGGCAACAATTTCGCCCAATTTTTTTCGTTCAGTCGGCGAAATCAGGACACAGGGACTTTCTTCGATCACCTTTTGGTGGTTCCGCTGAAGGGAACAATCCCGTTCTGGCAGATAGACCACGTCGTTAAATTCATCGGCAATGACTTGCATTTCGACGTGTTTGGCATTTCGAATCAATTTTTCAACATAAATATCATCGTCATTGTACGATACTCGAGCTTCTTGTTGAGTCTGCTCGAAGGCACTGCGAAGGTCTTCTGGCCGATCAACCTCACGAATTCCCTTACCACCGCCACCTGCAGCTGATTTCAGTAAGACTGGGAAGCCAATTTTTTCGGCAACCGTTTCTGCTTGGTTAGTTGTTTTCACAACTCCCTGGCTACCAGGAATCACCGGCACGCCAGCTTTTTCCATGGCTTCTCTGGCATTTGACTTATCACCCATCAGCGAAATCAATTCGTGACTTGGGCCGATGAACTTGATATGACAGGTTTCGCAGAGTTCCGCAAATTCGGCGTTCTCTGACAAGAATCCATAGCCGGGATGAATTGCTTCACACCCCGTCAGGTTGGCAGCACTAATGATTTGAGCCATATTTAAATACGACTCGCTCGGCTGCGGACCACCAATACAGATTGCCTCATCAGCTAAGTGAACGAACAAACTGTCTTTATCAGCACTAGAATAGACCGCTACCGCTGTGATGCCCATATCGTGCAGTGCCCGAATAATTTGGACGGCAATTTCACCACGATTAGCCACTAATACTTTTTTAAACATCTGCTCACCTCCGTCATTCAACTGCAAAAATTAAATCAGCTTCACAAATTGACTCGCCATCACGATGAATCGTCCCGTGACCCAAGCCAATATTCCGTTTCAATTTTTTCATAACAACTTCAAATTCCAACTTGTCGCCGGGGTGAAAGTCATCTTGAAAAGTAGCATTTTTGATTCCACCGAATAAGACATTCTTCCCTTTATTTTCAGGAATCGACAAAATCGCCGCAACCCCAGTTTGGGCCATTGCTTCGATCATAATTGGACGTGGCACTGCTAATCGACTACTCGTTTGGTTGGCAAAGAACCACTCATTAATCGAAATCAGCTTAATGGCTGATGCTGAAACTCCTGGTTGAACATCAATAAACTTATCAATCATTTCAAAGGGATAACGCTGTGGAATGACATCATTTACTGCTGGCTTCATTTAATTACCCCTTCGTAACTTGAAAAATCGGCTGGTCGTACTCGACCATGCTGCCATCTTCAACTAAAATATTAGAAATTGTTCCAGTGACGTCGCTCTTGACTTCGTTGATCATCTTCATGGCTTCAATCACACAAACAACCTCACCTTTTTCAACGTGGTCACCCTGCTTTTTATAAACCGGTTTATCCGGACTTGGCGCAAAGTAAACGACGCCGACCAACGGTGCCTTAATTTCGGCAACATTGTCTTTAACTGGCTGTTGCGGTTCACCAGCAGGCTGAGAACTGGCATCGGTAGATTTTGGTGCTTCACTGACCGGCGTTTTAGCACCAGCCGGCTGCTGGACAACAACTTGGTCATTCTGCTCACGTTTACTCAACTTTAATTTGAAGTCATCCTGAGTCAATTCGAAGTCCTTCAGTGAGGATTGATCAAATTTCTCAAGCAAGCGTTCAATTTCTTTCTCGTTCATTGTTTAATCACATCCCTTAAATGCAATTACCGCGTTATGGCCTCCAAAACCAAATGAGTTACTAATTGCGTAGTTAACGGGGACTTTTTTATTGTCATCGTTAACCAACTCAATATCACAGTCTTCGTCCTGGTTAACCACCCCAACGTTCACGGGCATCTGGTTATGCTGGATTGCGCCAATCGTTGCAACGGCTTCAATTGCGCCGGCAGCTCCCAGTGCATGGCCAGTCATCCCTTTAGTGCTGCTGACTTTAACGTGGTCGTTCTTGGCAAAGACTTGTTTGATAGCTTTAGATTCGGCGCTGTCGTTAGCATGAGTGCTGGTTCCATGAGCATTGATGTAATCGACTTCGGTTTCATCGATGCCAGCTTCGTCAACAGCTTGTTGCATGGCCCGAATGGCACCCTTGCCTTCTGGATCAGGGGCAGTCATATGATAGGCGTCGCTGGTGGTTCCATAACCAACAATTTCAGCTAAAATATTGGCATGACGGGCTTTGGCGTGATCGTAATCTTCAAGGATCACAGTTCCTGAACCTTCACCAAGCACAAATCCATTCCGATCTTTGTCAAATGGAATTGAAGCTTTCTTTGGATCGGTTGCTTTGGACAATGCCGTTAAGGCCGCGAATCCAGAAATTCCAATTTCATTCACTGACGCTTCGGTTCCACCCGCAATAATGGCTTTCGCCTTGCCTTGCTTGATATACTCAAAGGCATTTCCAATCGCGTTCGTTCCTGATGAACAGGCGGTAACAATTCCCTGGCTGGTGTTCAGCGCATTAAAGGCAATCGAAATGTTACCAGCCGCCATATTAATAATTGAGTCCGGAACAAACAATGGGGATACCCGCTTTGGGCTCTTATCATGCATCTTGATGACCTGTTCTTGAATAGTGGTCAAGCCACCAATTCCAGAACCATAAATCACGCCAAGATCTTCGGGATCAATGTTGTCTTCGGTGAGACCAGCCATTTCCATTGCTTCTTTGGCACTATACAGTGCATAGGTACAGAACAAATCATTCCGTTTAGCAAATTTCTTGTCAACTCGTTTTAACGGGTCAAAGTCTTTCACCTCACCAGCAACGGTAATGCCAGTTGGCTCTGCGTCAAATTTGGTAATTGGATTAATGCCCACTTTAGAAGCAAATAAATTCTTCAAAAAACTATCAACATCATTTCCAATTGGGGAAACAATTCCCATTCCGGTAATCACTACTCTGCTCATTAATTTACTCCTTCAACAATTCTAAATTGTTAAACCGCCATCGACCGTGACCACTTGGCCTGTGATGTACTGGTTATGAATCAAAAATGCGACCGCATCGGCAATTTCGTCGGGTTCGGCAAATCGTTTCAACGGAATCTGATCCGTAAATTCTTTTTGCCGGCGTTCGCTCATTTTACCAGTCATGTCAGTGGCAACCATTCCGGGGGCAACCGCGTTACACCGAATATTTCTCAGGGCACCCTCTCTGGCAGCAGTCTTCGTTAAACCAACTAGTCCGGCCTTGCTGGCTGAATAGTTTGCCTGACCCAAATTACCATGTAATCCAGAAATGCTGGACAGGTTCACAATGGCCCCTGAGCGGCTCTTTTGCATGAACTTCATGGCAAACTTGGTCATGTTAAAAGCACCCACCAGGTTCGTGTCGATCACGGCTTTGAAATCAGCTAACTTTAACCGGCTTAACAACTTGTCCTTTGTAATGCCGGCATTGTTCACCAGAACATCAATTTGGCCGTATTTTTCAACAACTTCGCCGACCATTTTTTCAGCGTCGGCTTCATTAGCCACGTCGCCAACCAAATTATCAAATGAAAAGCCTGCATCTGAAAAGCTTTGTTTCTCCTCGTCAGTTAAGGGATGATGTGAGTTAATCACAACCGTCATCCCATCACTTGAAAGCCGTTTGGCGATTGCCAGGCCAATTCCCTTGGCAGCTCCGGTTACTAATGCAACTTGTTTTGTGTCACTCATTATTTCACCAACTTTGCTTTTGATCGAAAATCGTTTAACGTCTTAACACTATCAATATGGAATGTATGATCGTTCGCCACCACATTCTTGGCAAACTTCATCAGTGTATCGCCAGGGCCCAGTTCAACAACCGTATCAACACCTAATTGAGTAAGCTGTTGGATGCAGCTATAAAAATGGGTTGGATTAATGAGCTGATCGATTAACGTTTGCTTAATCGTGTTAACTTCGAAAGGTTGAGACGTTGTGTTACTGATCACGGGGAAAGCCAACTGGTTGAACGAAACATCTTGAATTCGTTTTGCCAACAAATCGGAGGCCTCCTGCATGAATGGTGTGTGAGATGCGACCGTCATTTTCAACGGAACAACGCGTTTAACACCGTGCTCATGCAGATAATCGGTAGCTGCCTGAAGGCCCTCAACGGAACCGCCAATCACAATTTGAGAATCGGTGTTGTAATTGGCAGCATAGATTTCACCCTGCTTCGAGCCGGCTTTTACCGCTTGGTCCACCATGTCAGCAGTCGTTTTTAAGACGGCCGCCATTTTGCCAGGATGATCCTGACCAGCTTGATCCATGTAGTGACTGCGATCACGAACCAATTGAAGGGCATCACTGAAGTCCAATCCCTTGGCAGCCACAATCGCGCTATACTCACCAAGACTCAAACCAGTGGCACCAACCGGACCACCAAAATCTTGATTGAGAATCCGCTCAATCCCTGTACTCATGGCGACAATCGCCACTTGGGTATTGACCGGCTTATCAAAGACAGCGGAATCACTCATATCCATATTTAAAGCTTCGGAAGCTTCGTCAATTGTCTGGCGATAAACAGGTTCCTGCTGATACAAGTCCTGCCCCATGCCGTCAAATTGCTTACCTTGGCCGCTAAATAAATAACCTATTTTCAAATTATCGACCTACTTGTCAGCTTTTTGCTTCAAAACGTAATCAACTAATTCACCAACAGTTTCCATACCTTCGTCTGTATCGATTTCGATATCGTAAGTGTCTTCGATCTTGTCAATCACTTCAAAGATGTCCAAACTGTCTAAATCCAAGTCGTTCTTGAAATTGGTGTTTTCTTTAACCTTGTCAGCGTCTACGTCCAATTGGTCTACGATAATGTCCTTAATCTTGTTGAATACTTCTTCTTTAGTCATAATAAATTTCCTCCAAATTTTTGTTAGTCATTTTTTGTTCATCAATGTTCATTGCTTGCTAATATTTAATAATCATGGTTCCAACCGTTAATCCGCCGCCAAATCCGGATAGGGCGATGACATCCCCCCTTTTAATGATTTTTTGTTTAACTAATTGATCTAATAAAATGGGTTCGCTGGCCGCAGCGGTGTTTCCATATTCATCAATGTTAATTGGAAACTTGGCCATTGAGACCGCCAATTCATCGGCGATCCGTTCAACAATCCGTTGGTTGGCTTGATGCAAAACGAAACAGTCAACCTCGTCTGCCGTTAAATTGGCCTGCTTCAAGGCGTCGTTAATTGATTCTGGCACGTTCTTAACGGCGAAGCTATAAACTCGCCGGCCATTCATCTTGAAGAACGGTGAAAATGGCTGTTGATCTGTTGCAAACGGTGATGGCTTACCGGTTTGGCCAGCAGTCAAATATTGACCCAGATTACCTAATGTCCGAAGATCTTCACTGATAAACGAACCGTTCTCAACAGTTGTGTTCTGAATCAAAACGCCACCAGCACCATCGCCAAACAGCACTGCGGTGGATCGATCAGACCAATCCAACAATTTACTGAGGGTTTCACCACCAATCAAAATGGCGTTCTTTTGCTGATTGGCCATCAACATCTGTTTTACCAAATGTAACCCGTAAACAAATCCTGAACAGGCGGCATCAATATCAAAAGCAATGGCATGATCCGCGCCAATCTGACCTTGAACCGTCGCACCCACTGATGGCGTGAGATAATCCGGTGACATCGTAGCCACCACAATCAAATCAATATCTTTAGCAGTCAAGTCGCTTTGGGCAATTAATTGGGTCGCCACATCGGTACACATTGAACTGGTGGTTTCCTCAGTCGCAATCCGTCTGCGCTTAATCCCGGTCCGTTGCGTGATCCACTCATCTGACGTATCCATCATCGTCGCTAACTCATCGTTAGTCACAACGTGGTCAGGTGCTGAACTGGCTGTTGCCATGATTTTGAAATCTTCAAATTTCATCTACCCGAAACCTCACCAATAAAATCTTCCACGTTCATTAACGCTTGCTTCATTTTTTTGATATCCGAACCGTCGAATCCCTTGAGACACTGCTCAACCAATTTTCGATGGAATGCATAATGGGCTCGGTAAAGCAGTCGGCCTTTACTAGTTAACGCCAAATTGATAATTCGCCGATCTCGTTGATTAATTATCCGGGAAATGTACCCTTTGCGTTCCAAATTATTTAAATTAGCTGTCAGCGTTCCCTTGCTTAATCGCAGGATCCGCGCAACCTCAGACGTCGTTTTATGGTCATGCAAGCCAATCGTATGAACCAAATGCAATTCTTTTGCGGTGATGTCCTTAAAACGGCTTTTCTTGATTTCGCTCTCTTCGATTCGCATAATCTGATCATAAATGTCCACCAAAGAATCGCTAATGAAGTTGTAGTCTTCTTTAATTTCATCACTTATTGCATTCATGAGATTGGTCTCCTACAAATTTGTCCAAATTAGATTTTCTTCTTAGGATCAGGGACGATAAAGGTTAACTCTGCAGAACAGGCAACCTTATCTTCGACCTTTGCTTCACACTTGACTTTGCCCATATTGTCACGTTGCTTTTCCATGGTGACATGCAATTTGAGGACATCGCCTGGACGAACTACTTTTCTGAATTTGGCACTGTCAATCGCACCCAGATAAGCCGTTTTGCCTTGATACTTCTCGGTCTTTAAAATCAAAATTGAAGCGGCTTGGGCAAGTGACTCAATGATCAACACACCAGGCATGACTGGATTGCCAGGAAAATGGCCTTGGAAAAATTCTTCATTAATTGTCACGTTCTTGGTACAAACAATTGACTCACCAGGATTTAATTCGTCGACCTTATCCATAAATAGGATTGGGTAACGGTTCGGAATCAAATCCATAATTTCAGCTGCATCTAATACACTCATTGATTTCTTCCTTTCAGTTACAAACATCTACATTCAATTAAATTAGTTCGAAACCCGAACTAATTACTGAGAGGCGTCCTTTAGAAATGAACCCTGAAGCACCCTCGTTTTGAACAAAACACATCATATACCATATTAGTTTGAATATCAAACTATTCTGGTTAACGGCATACCGATAAACGTCATTGTACACGGGTTGTGAGCGGGCGTAAAGATTTTTTTGAAGAACGGACAGCCAAAGTGAATGAGCCGTCAAAAAAGCTTCACCTTTAAACGCTGTTTCGCGTTAGCAGGTGAAGCTTTGGGAAATGGATGATAACTGTCCAAAATCACATTATTGTTAATGATACTCACTGATTAAAATCGGCTCATTCAATCGTTGTATAAATCAACTCTGGTGCTTTGGCCGTATCTGAAATTTCAATATTGTCATACAACAACTTCTTAATATCATCAACTTCTTCACGATTACTATAAATCGTTAACAGCGGCTCACCCGATTCGACCTTGTCGCCAATCTTCTTGTTGAGCACAATGCCAACCGAGTAGTCCAGTTGGTCGTCAGCTTTTTGACGGCCGCCACCAAGTAGCATGCTGGCCACACCAATTTCATCGGCCACAATTTTAGCAACCACGCCGGAAGTTTTGGCAGGTAATTGAATTTGGTATTTAGCCTGTGGCAAGACCCCTTTTGGATCGTTGACAACATTGGGATCACCCCCCTGATCCCTAACCATCGCTTCGAAGCTGGCTAAGGCCTTGCCATTATGAATGACTGCCTCACACATCTTCTGCCCTTCAGCAGTCGTTTTAGCCTTGTCACCCATGACTGCCATATAGCCGCCAATAGTCACAATCAGTTTTTCTAAATCAGCTGGACCATTGCCTTTCAATAAGTCAATTGATTCTTCGATCTCAAGTGAATTCCCAATGGCATCCCCGAGTGGTTGGTTCATGTCGGTTATCAATGCCATACATTTCATGCCGACGCCTTTACCAATATCAACTAAAGCTCTGGCAAGCGCTTTGGAATCGTCCAGGGTCTTCATGAAGGCCCCAGCACCGGTTTTAACGTCAATCACCAAGGCATCGGTCCCAGAAGCAATCTTCTTACTCATGATCGAACCGGCAATCAAGGGGATCGAATCAACCGTATCCGTCACGTCGCGCAAAGCATAAATCTTTTTATCAGCGGGCGCAATATTTCCTGTGGCACCGATAATGGCTAAGTGATCTTTTTTGACTTGTTTAATGAAATCCTGCTCACTAATTTCAACCTGATAGCCTGGAATGGCTTCTAGTTTGTCCAACGTTCCGCCAGTGTGGCCGAGGCCACGACCGGAAATCATGGGTACCGGGATCCCTAAAGCGGCCACCACTGCTGCCAAAGGAATACTGGTTTTGTCCCCGACCCCGCCAGTGGAATGTTTGTCGACTTTGACACCGGGAATGCTGCTCAAATCAAGATGATCGCCAGATTCCATCATTTTCATCGTTAAGGTCGACTGCTCTTCAGTCGTCATTCCCTTAAAGAAGATCGCCATCAACAAGGCACTGGTTTGGTAATCAGGAATGTCACCCGACACCACACCGTCAACAAAATATTGAATTTGTTCGTCCGTCAATTCTTTTCCTGAACGTTTTGCATGAATAATATCAACCATTCTCATAACGAAGTCTCCTTCCAAGTAACCGTTTACATATTGCTATTATCAAAATCCGGGAAATTATCAGTCCCCCACTTAATAATCCCCCGGACTCTTCGTTAATAATCCAACAACAACTGTGCCAAGCTTTGATCAATAATGGCACAATTTGTATAGTTTGCTTTCAACACCGCGTGCACCCCGGCAACTTTTCGGTTCCCAGTTGCCACCAGGATCGCATACTTCTTTGTCTTTAAGTCATCAAGCTGAATGCCAATTGTGCGATCATCAATTTGTTGACTGACAATTTTGCCATCTCGATCAATAAACCGTGAAAATACGTCACCGATGGCCTTTTTCTGCAATTGAGCTTTCTCCTGTTTGTTGAAATACCCCAATTGAAAAATCAATGCGTCAGATCGAACCGTGCCAACCGTGAACAAAGCAACGTTGGCTTTGCGACCGAGGTCCAATATGCTTTTGATGTACCGATCGCTTTCGACCATGTCCTTGGTCACTTTATGATCAAAGATGACGGGTAACGGCAGATATTCAGGTTGGGTGTGGTAAGCCCGTGCCAACTCATTGACACTTTCGTACGCCCAAGTTTTCTCCTGAGAATGACTGATACTCCCTTTGAGTTGAACAACCTGAACACCAGCTGCATTCTGCTCCTCAACCTGTTTGGTCACCGCATGAATGGTATGACCCCAACCAATTCCAATGATGTCCCCAGGTTCAACCACTGATGTCAAATAATCGGCGGCAAATTTACCAACGCTATCAGAAAGTGAAGCCATCCCCGCGTAGTTGTTTGGCACAACGTGAAACTGGGCCCCGTATTTTTCCGCCAACTGTTGGCCCAACACCTGGGAATCTACCAGTGGATTAATGATCTGGATTTTCACCAACCCGTTATCCTTGGCATACTGAATTAACCGGGAAACCGTTGGCCGCGAAACCCCCAATTGTTTCGAGATTTGTAACTGACTTAAATTGTCCTGATAGTAGAGTTCGGCTACTTGCAAGCTCTGCTTTAACTTGGTAACATCCCTAATCTCTGCCATGGTCGCTTCTCTCCGAATCGTTTTGGACTTCGATCGATTTTTTTAATTGTTCATGTTCTTAATAGCGGTTTCCAATGATAATCTGGCCATCTCATCAAATGACGTTTCCCGCTCTTTGGCTGACAATGCCTCGCCAGTGAGTAGATGATCACTAACCGTCAGGATAGTCAGGGCGCGGATGTGGTGCTTAGCCGCCAATAAATAAAGGCCAGACGTTTCCATTTCAGTTGCTAAAACCCCATAGTCAATGAGTTTATGAATATCCAACTCATCATTATAGAAACGATCAGCAGCAAAAATATTGCCGACTTTCGTTTTAATGTTCATTTCCTGAGCCGTATGGTATGCGGAATCCAGCAACCCAAAGTCAGCGATTGGTGAATAGTATAGGCCAGGGCCAAACGTATTTTGAATAATCGATGAATCAGTCGTGCCAGCCTGGCCCAAGATGACGTCGCGAATCTTAACATCTGGGCTCATCCCACCACAGCTACCCACTCGATAAATGGTCTTGACACCATATTCTTTGATCAACTCAGTCGTGTAGATTGCCAGCGATGGAATCCCCATGCCAGAACCTTGGACAGAGAGCCTTTTACCTTTGTAGGTGCCGGTATAGCCGAACATGTTTCGCACGTGACTATACTGAACCGGATTATCCAGATAGGTCTCAGCAATAAATTTTGCGCGCAGTGGATCACCGGGCATTAAGACTGTATCGGCGATTTCACCAGGCTTGGCGCCAATGTGTGTACTCATATGATTACCTCCGTTTAAATCTCGTTAAGAAAACTCGTTCCAACCGGATTGCCGGTCACGTTAAAATTATCAAGAACCGTTGCGCCAAAGTCAGCAAACGTCTTTCGAACGCCTAATGAACCACTATTCTTCATGGATGGTGAATAAACCAGTAGTGGCACTTCCTCACGGGTATGATCAGTTCCTTTAAAGCCCGGATCGTTTCCATGATCAGCCGTAATCATTAGTAAATCATCGTCCTTTAGGTTCTTCAAAACCGTTCCCAGTCGTTTGTCAAAGTCCATCAAGGCTTCACCAAAGCCAATCGGATTACGGCGGTGACCATACATTGCGTCAAAATCAACTAAATTAGTGAAAGCAAATCCAGTGAAGTCTTCAGCCATCACATGATCGACGTGATCCATTCCATCCATGTTGCTTTCATTGTGGTAGCCTTCATCAATCCCATGACCTGAGAAGATATCATTAATCTTGCCAATTCCAATGGTATGAACGCCAGCAGCTTGTAAATAATCCAAGTCCGTCTTACCAGTTGGTTCCAAGGTGAAATCATGGCGGTTGGCTGTTCGGGTGAAGTGATCTTTATCAGGGCCAACGTATGGCCGGGCAATGATCCGACCAACGGTGTACTCCGGCCCATTGACCAATGTTCTGGCATACTCACAAATCCGATACAATTCGTTTAGCGGAATCACGTCCTCGTGAGCAGCAATTTGCAGAACCGAATCACCAGAAGTATAGACAATTAAATCGCCGGTCTTCATCTGTTGTTCGCCAAGCTCCGCGATAATCTTGGTTCCTGATTCCGGCCGATTACCAATAATTTTACGGCCAGAGAAGGCGGCCAGCTTTTCTAAGATATCAGCTGGAAACCCATTTGGAAATGTGTTCAGCGGCTTGTTGACGGGCAGCCCCATCATTTCCCAATGACCGTCCATGCTGTCTTTGCCCGCTGAGATTTCTTGCATTTTGCCATAATAACCAATTGGCTGGTCAACTTTGGCAACCCCTTCAATCGGTTGGTCCCGCAAGTTGGAAATCCCTAGCTTTTGTAGGTTGGGGATCTGCAACTTGCCTTTATAAGCTTCTCCAACGTGCCCCAAGGTATCTGAGCCAACGTCATCAAATTTGGCTGCATCGGGTGCGGCGCCGGTTCCAACTGAATCCATTACAATTCCAAATACCCGTTTATAATTCTTTGTACTCATAGATATGCCTCCCCATGCAGTCTTTTAAGATAAGATCTTAACGGTTGCGCTGACCCCTAAACGACTGGCACCAGCATCAATCATTGCTAAAGCTTCCTCGCGTGAATGAATGCCACCGGATGCTTTAACGCCCAAGCGATCACCAACGGTTTTGCGCATCAAGGCAACGTCATCGAGCTTGGCCCCTGCTGAACTGAAGCCAGTTGACGTTTTAACATAATCGGCACCAGCTGTTTCGGAATCTTGACAGCCACTCACAATTTGGTCGTTGTTAAGATACGAAGTTTCTAGAATCACTTTAAGCAGTTTGCCCTTTGCATGAACGGCTTCGGCAACTTTTTGAATATCTTCAGTTACAAATTTGTCGTTACCGCCAATTAATTCACCGACATTTAAAACCATATCGATTTCTTCAGCGCCTTGGTCAATTGCGGTAATTGCTTCATATACTTTAGTCTCAGTGTTGGTTGCGCCTAATGGGAAGCCCACAACCGTGATTGGGTTAACCGTTGAATCCTTGAGTTCTTCAGCAACCAGTGGGATCCAGTGAGAGTTCACACAAACGGAAGCTGTGTTGTATTTCACCGCCTCCTGACAGGTTTCACGGATACTCTCTTCAGTAGCGTCAGGTTTCAGGTTGGTATGGTCCAAGTATTTTGCTAATTGGGCAGTAGTTAAGTCTGTTGTCATGGTAATGTAACCCCTTTCATTTATTATTACAAGCATAGTTTACAGGAACCGAGAACATATGTAAAGATATATGATGAAATAATGTTCACTTTTGTGAAAAAATGTACATTATTCATCGATTTTTTGTCCGATAAGAAAAGAGGTTGAAATTCGCAATTTTTTGCGTTTCAACCTCTTCGAGAGTTTAGCTATTCGATTTCCTCATGGACAAGTTCACATAGAGGATTTTGACTTCAGATGATCCTTTGACTTTAAACGGTTCTAATTAATCCACTTTAGTTTTTCAAATCTTCAATCGAATTAATATTCTTCATATAAGAAGGAACGGCTAACCCAACTTTGGCACCCTTTAAATTGGTTCCAAGATCGTCAAACTTACCTTTATAATCCTTGTAATACAATCCTTGGGTGTTGGGCAACCAGGCACAGACCATGCCATCAGCCGCATTGGTTGCAATTGAAGCCCATAATGGTTGCAGCTCCATTGCTTGGATTTCAACTTTATACCCGAGAGATCTCAATACGTTGGCAACTAGATTTGTGGAGGCAATTTCTGAATCCCACGCAACGTAGGTCAACTTGATCGATTGACCGTGAACGTGCTTAATGCCTTTGGTCCAGGAATTGACTTGCTGCTGATTTTGTTTCATCCATTTAGCTGTTGCCGTCTTAGGGTTTTCACCATTGTTCACCTTTAACATGATGTCAGCCATTTGATCCGGTTTCCAGTTAAATCTGTTCAACATTTCATAGGCTTCCGGCTTGTCTTTTTTCAACCCTTTACGGACAATCGTATGGATGTCTTCCGATTTTCCATAAATGTTTTTAGGATCCTTCAGAAACTTCAAATGGAATTTATTGATCATCCAGTGCGGTGTCCAACTTGTCACAACGATCGGCTGGTGGTTCTTAACCGATTTAGCCAGCGTACTTGTCATGGCAGCAGTTGAACTGGTTTGCAATTGCCACTTGGAATTGGTCAGTCCATATGCCTTCATCGCTTTTTGAGTGGTCGTCATTTCACCAGCCCCGGCTTCAATTCCAGTGATCGTATAATTAATCTGTTTGCCGAGACTTTCGTTGGGGTTATATTTCGCAACCTTGCTCGAACAAGCTGACAACAAAACGACAGAGAACATGAGCGAGAGAAAAAGGATTAATTTGTGATTTCGTTTTTTCATATGAACCCCCTTCTATGACTTAGGGATCTTGCTACGATTAATCGCCTGCGTAATTCGATCCAAAATGATCGCTAAGATAACGATGGCTAGTCCGGCGGCAAACCCACCCCCGGCATCATTTCGACCAACGGCAAAGTAGACTTTGTTTCCAAGTCCCATCGCCCCGATCATTGATGCAATCACAACCATCGAAAGCGACAGCATCATACTTTGGTTGACACCAGCCATCAAAGTTGATTTTGCCAACGGTAACTGAACTTTGAAGAGTTTTTGCCAAGAAGTTGAGCCATATGAATCAGCAGCTTCAATTAAGTCTGCCGGCACTTGGCGGATTCCTAAGTTGGTCATCCGAATCGTTGGCGGCATTGCAAAGATCACCGAAGCAATGACTCCAGGAACCATTCCAATCCCAAAGAAGGCAACTGCCGGGATCAAATAAACAAAGGCTGGCATCGTCTGCATGAAATCAAGAATTGGTTTGTTGATGGTTTCGAAGACCTTTGATTTACCCATCCAAATTCCAAGCGGAACCCCAATCACTAGGGCAATCAAGCTTGAAGTCAGAACCAATGTCAACGTCTGGGTCATATCACGCCAGAAGCCTTGATTCCAAATGTAAAGTAAGCCAACGATTTCGAATCCAATTAATGTCCAATGCTTGGTTTTTCGGTTTAACCAGTACGTACAACCAACAACCAGCAGCATGAACAACCAAATTGGCAACAGATCAAAGATCCATTGAAATCCGTTGATAATGCCGCCGATGAAGTTGGTAACAGCATTGAAGAACCCTTCAAAGCTCGCCAACCAGTCAACAAATTTGTCAATCCAACTTGAAACAGGTAATTGAGGAATGTTATTCATCTTCGCCCACCTCATTTCCAGAAATTGCGCCAAGAACGGCACCTCTAATAATGATTCCTAACAGATGATTTTGATCGTCAACCACTGCATAAGGGATTGGCGTTGAAGAAATGGTATCCATGATATCCGTGATTGGGGTATCTGGTGAAGTTGTCGGCACGTTCTTTTGAATGACTGAATCAAGCTTACGCTCCTTCTTCTTGATTAAGCTCATCACGTGACTGGCATCAACCACCCCAATAAATTCACGTTTATTGTTCACAACATAAACGGATGAAATCTCGTTTTCAACCATCCGTCGCATAGCAATCCGTGGTCCATCTTTGTCAATGTTAACAAATGTCGGCCGAATCATGACGTTAGAAGCAGTCAAAACCTTCGTCCGATCGACATCTTCAATAAATCTCTCAACGTAGTCGTCTGCTGGCTGGGTCAGAATTTCTTCCGGCGTACCAGTTTGGACAATTTCGCCGTCTTTCATGATCATGATTCGGTCGCCAATTCGTAGCGCTTCGTTCAAGTCATGAGAAATAAATACAATCGTTTTGTGCAGGTTTTCCTGCAGATCCAACAACTCGTCCTGCATATCTTTTCTGTTCAATGGATCCAAGGCTGAAAAGGCTTCATCCATCAATAGAATCTCCGAGTTATTAGCAAGGGCTCTGGCAAGGCCAACCCGTTGCTGCATCCCGCCTGATAATTGAGTGGGATACTGATTGTCGTAACCATGAAGGCCAACTAATTCCAGCGCATCATGTGACTTTTTCAAACGCTCATCTTTATCAACACCCTTAATTTCCAATCCATAGGCGGTGTTATCGATGATGGTCCGATTGGGAAACAACGCAAAGTTTTGGAAAACCATGCTCATTTTGTTCCGGCGAACATCCAACAATTGTTTTTTATTAAGTGAGGTTAAATTTTCACCATCAATGAGGACTTCACCGGATGTGGGTTCAATTAGTCGGTTAATCATCCGAATCATCGTTGATTTACCACTTCCAGATAATCCCATGATGACAAAAATTTCACCATCGTTCACTTCAAAATTGGCGTCGTTCACACCAACTGTGGCACCTGCTGATTTTAAAATCTCAGCTTTTGACTTACCTGCTTTTAATAATTCTTCGGCCCGGGGGATCCGGCGGCCAAAGATCTTGGTAAGATGTCGCACTTCTAATTTTGCTGTCATGTGCCCCTCCTTATCAATGTTCCGTATTAACGATCTAAGAAATTAAAAAAGGCACTTCCTAATAGGTTGTGCCTGTCGCTAAAAATTCACTTTAAAAAGCATAACAAAGATATGGACTTGTTTCAAACATATAGACCAAATGCAAATTTGAAGCCTGGACTAAATTGGTTAGCTGTAACGACTGATATTATAAGGCTTGGGTCAACTATTACTATTCAGTTAACAAAAGGCTTACAAATGCCGTTGAATGGGCATGGTAATAGGAATTACCGTCTTTTTTCAAAAAAAGTTGAAAAATTTCTCCAAAAAGTGATTGGAAACGGTTCCTAAAATCGAATTAGCTTGTCACTTTGATATGTTTTCTGTCATTGACTCACTAGAATCAGCCGTCATCTTTACCCCATTTTCCAAGCCAGAGCTTGAATATTATCAAAATGCGGTTTCGAAGGTTACAAGAGCGCCCACGATTAGAAATCACGCATCAAAAAAAGATCCCCTCAAAATTCAAAAAATTTGGGGAGAACCTTTTATAGGGACACGTTCAAATGTGATCGTCACACAGCTATTTTGTTAAAACCGTAATTGATTCAATATGCACCGTTTGAGGAAATTGATCAACAGGTTGGATTGGCTGGTTTACTTGATAGCCTTGTTCATTAAATAACTTGACATCCCTTGCAAGGGTTGCTGGGTTGCACGATACGTACACAACTCGTTTCGGTTGCATCTTAACAACGCTGTCAATCAACGTGCCATCTAACCCCTTACGTGGCGGGTCGACCACAATCACGTCAGGCTTTAGGCCATCTTCTTGCCATTTTGCCATTTGATCTTCGGCGTAACCTGCAACAAACTTCACATTATTAATCCCATTAATCTTGGCATTCTTTTTAGCGTCTTCAACGGCTTCCGGAACGATTTCAACCCCGTATACTTTTTTGGCAACTCGGGCCATCGAAAGTGAAATTGTCCCAATCCCACAATAAGCGTCGATAACCGTATCGTCGGCGGATAAGTCAGCCTTTTTGGTAGCTAAATCATATAATTTTTCAGTCTGGACTGGGTTAACTTGATAGAACGAATTAGCAGAAATTTCAAATTTAAGTCCAAGCAGCGTGTCCTCAATCGTACTTTGCCCTGCTAAGACTTTATTCTCCTTACCCATCAATGCATTGGTCTTCTTCGGATTCACATTTTGGACAATGCTCTTAACTTCTGGCAACGCCTTAGTGATATCGGCAACAATTTCCTTGTTACTTGGCAACTTTTCGGTTCGGGTAATGAGCACAATCATCATTTCATGAGAATAATGCCCGCGACGAACCATCACGTTCCGGATAACCCCGCCGTTTACCCGTTCATCATAAGGCTTAATCCGATACTTGCGTAAAATATCACGAACTACGACGATTGCCTTATCAATCTCAGGATCCTGAATATAAAAGTCTTCGATTGGGACGAGGTCATGGGAATGCTTACGATAAAATCCTGTTTGCAATTGACCATTGATCAAACGAACCGGGATCTGAGCCTTGTTACGATATTCATAGGGCTTATCCATGCCAATTGTTGGGTCAACCTGCACATCAAGCTTCAATTTCTTGAAATCTTCTTCAATTTGATGACGCTTGAATTCAAGTTGCGCATCGTATTTGAGATGTTGTAATGGGGCAATGCCGGTTTGCGTATATGCCTTATCAACCGACTCGACTCGGTCAGCACTCTTTTGATTGATCTTAATAACTTTCCCAAATGCAAAATTTTTCTTGACCTTAATAACCTTCATTGTCACGTTTTCAGTCGGCAATGCATCTTCAATAAAGATTGGGAAGTCGTCAATTTTGGCAACCCCCATGCCTTGATAAGTTAAATCAGTAATATCAACATCATAATTTTCATTTTTTAATACTGGAGCTGTTCTTTTCATTTATTCACCTTTATTTGCGTAGAAACAAAAATTGCGAAACGACAACATCGCAACGCAATTCATAACCATCATATAAAACTATTCCTTATCAGGCAGTTTGTCAACGCCTTTGACGAAGTTCTTTTCAGCTTCACGAATTCGATCGATTTCATCAGTGTACGCTCGATCAGGAATTTCATCAGTATTCGCAAAAATTTCAATGTGTTGTTTCAAATCAACGAACGTCATTGGCGCATCGCCACCATATTCACCATCCAAGTTAATCTGCATGCGATCATTAACTGGCTTAGCCGTCACTTTACGGACCTTCTTGTAAATGATTCGGGGATCGTCCACGTGCTTTCCACCATTCAAGACTTTAGAAGCCAAATGAAGAATTTCCACCAGGTTGCTGGTTTTAACAATGATTAACGTGAACTTACCATCATCAAGTGACGCGTCTGGAACAATTTGCTCAAACCCACCGACTGAATTGGTTAAGGCGAGGAAAAACATCGAGGCCTTACCTTTAAATTCGCCGCCATCATACTTCAAATCCATCTGGATGGGTTTGATTCGAGGCAACAATTCGGCACCTTTGACCAAATAGGCTAAATAACCAAAAACCGTCTTCAAATCTGAAGGCACATCGTAAGTCAGCTCAGTTAGTAGCCCACCAGCAGCAATGTTAATGAAGTAATTGTCACCAGCTTGGCCAATATCCATGTGAATGGTTTGCTTCTTGAATACCATCTTGGCAGCTTCAACGGGATCCTCACGGGGA
Source organism: Lentilactobacillus rapi DSM 19907 = JCM 15042 (assembly GCF_001436255.1). Classification (GTDB taxonomy): domain Bacteria; phylum Bacillota; class Bacilli; order Lactobacillales; family Lactobacillaceae; genus Lentilactobacillus; species Lentilactobacillus rapi. The sequence goes on from NZ_AZEI01000078.1 coordinate 40,521, forward strand.
ATATGCAAAGCGCGGGCATAATCATTCGTCGTACCGGCAGGGATAATCGCCATCTTCGGTCGTTTCTTCAATGGGGCAATCCCATTGACAACCTCATTAATTGTTCCGTCTCCACCAGCCGCAACAATTAATTCGAACCCTTCTTCAGCGGCTCGGCGAGCTTCATTTTTGGCAGAATCCTTAGCAGCAGTGGTGGCGTATGCACTGGTTTCATAACCAGCCTGTTCAAACACATCCAAAATATCCACCATCTTCTGCTTGAGGATTTCTCTTCCAGAAGTTGGGTTATAGATGACTCTTGCCCGTTTTCGCATAATAATCCTGACTTTCCTATTTACTCATTGATTCTTTCAACATTTTGTTTACAACTTGAGGGTTGGCCTTACCATGAGTTTGTTTCATGATCTGACCAACTAAGAAACCGATTGCTCGATCTTTACCATTATGAAAATCTTCAACAGATTGTGGGTTGGCTGCCACAACATCGTCTACGATTGGTTGGAGCTTAGCGGGATCTGATAATTGAACCATGCCCTTTTCTTCAACGAATGCCTTGGGATCGTCTCCCTTGGTAATGGCTTTGAAGACTTTTTTGGCCATCTTCGACGAAATTGTGCCATCGGTGATCAGTTTAATCATCGTTGCCAGATGGTCAGGAGTAATCTTAGTATTTTGAAGGTCAACCTGATTATCATTTAGGTAGGCGTTAACGTCTCCTTGTAGATAGTTGGCAGCCAGCTTTGCATCGGCCCCGGCTTTAATCATGGCATCGTAGAAATCAGACATTTCCTTGGTCTGGGTGATAACCATTGCATCGTAGTCGGTAATGCCTAATTCATTGACGTAATGCTCACGACGCTTAGCAGGTGGTTCTGGAAGTTCCTCATTGATTTGGTCAATCCAATCTTGAGAAATTTCCAAAACGGGTAGATCTGGTTCTGGGAAGTAACGATAATCATCGGAACCTTCCTTAACCCGCATCAATTCGGTTTTACCAGTCGTTTCATCAAATCGACGAGTTTCTTGTTGGATCACACCACCGGACATCAACACCCGCTGTTGACGTTGCTCCTCGTATTCAAGACTCTTACGGACATAGTTAAATGAGTTAATGTTCTTCATTTCAACTTTGGTACCATATTCCTTTTGGCCAAGTGGTCTGATCGAAATGTTGGTATCAACCCGCATGGAACCTTCTTCCATTTTGACATCAGAAATGCCGGTAAACTGAACAATTTGCCGTAATTGTTCCAGATAAGCATATGCTTCATCTGGAGATTCAATATCAGGCTTGGAAACAATTTCAATTAGTGGGGTTCCCTGACGGTTTAAGTCGACATAAGAATGTTCGGCAGCATGGGTATTCTTACCAGCATCCTCTTCGATATGCATCTCAGCAATCCCGATTTTCTTCTTTTTTCCATCTACTTCGATTTCAACCCAGCCGTCATGGGCAATGGGCGTTTCGGATTGGGTAATCTGGTAAGCCTTTGGGTTATCAGGATAGAAGTAGTTCTTTCGATCGAAATGAGGCTTAGGCTCGATTTGGGCATGTAGCGCTAATCCGGCCATAATACCGTCATGAACAACCCCTTTGTTAGTGGTTGGCAAGACACCAGGATAGCCCCAGTCAATCACGTTAGTGTTGGCATTTGGCGTATCACCAAATTCTACAGGAGAAGGACTAAAAATTTTGGAGTTTGTTTTTAACTCAACGTGCACTTCAAGCCCAATTGTTGTCTGAAAATTCATTAGTTAGTTCCTCCCATCTTTGGTGTTTGCTGATTAAAGTCAGTATCTTGTTCGAAAGCATTTCCAGCTTGATAAACGCTTAGTTCATCATATGGTCGACCGATTAGTTGAACACCTACCGGCAAGCCATTTGAAAAACCAGCTGGGATCGACATTCCTGGCAGGCCAGCCAAGTTCACTGGCAATGTCAACACATCGTTCATATACATTGTCATTGGATCAGAAACATCTTCACCGATGCCATATGCCGGGGTTGGGGCAGTTGGTGCCAAGATCAAATCAAAGTCCTTGAATACTTTGGCAAAATCATTGTTCATCAATGTCCGAACCTGAGCGGCTTTCTTAAAGTACGCATCATAGAAGCCGGCAGACAACGAGAAGGTCCCTAACATAATTCGGCGCTTAACTTCATCGCCAAATCCTTCAGACCGCGACTTCACATAGAGGTCCTCGAGGTTCTTAACATCTTTAGCCCGACGACCGTAACGAATGCCATCAAATCGCTGAAGGTTTGAAGAGGCTTCGGATGAGGAAATGATGTAGTAAGCCGCAACACCATACTTAGTATGAGGTAACGAAACTTCTTCAACAGTGGCCCCGAGTTTTCTAAATTCGTCGGCAGCGTCCAATACTGTCTGCTTCACATCATCATCAAGCCCTTGGGACATGAACTCTGTTGGAATTCCAATTCTCATCCCTTTAACACCTTTATTCAAGGTGCTGGTAAAATCAGGAACTTCCTTAGTTGATGAAGTTAAATCATGTTGATCATGACCGGCAATTGCGTTCAAAACAGTTGCGTTGTCCTGAACATTTCGAGTAATTGGGCCGATTTGATCCAAACTTGAACCAAAGGCAATTAAGCCCCAACGAGAAACCCGCCCATAGGTTGGCTTCATTCCAACTACCCCGTTAAATGAGGCTGGTTGGCGAATTGAACCACCGGTATCAGATCCAAGCGCCACTAGAACTTCACCAGCGGCAACCGCGGCAGCAGAGCCACCTGATGAACCACCAGGAACTTTGGTCGTGTCCCATGGATTGTGCGTGACTTTGAAAGCAGAGTTCTCAGTTGAACCCCCCATTGCAAATTCATCCATGTTAGTCTTTCCTAATGTCACCGTGCCAAAGCTCTTGAGCTTTTCAACAGCGGTTGCATCAAACATTGGCGTGAAGTTTTCCAAGATTTTGGAAGCAGCTGTCGTCTTCATCCCTTTAGTCAACATATTATCCTTGATGGCGACAGGCACGCCAGACAAGCCGTTATCAGCATCAATCCCATTCTGATCAATTTGTTCAGCGTCTTTTACGGCACTGGCTTCATCAACCGTTAAGAATGCATTAATATCACCATCAACTGCTTGGATATTGTTCAATGTTTCTTGGGTCAGATCTTTAGCGGAGATTTCTTTTTTGGCTAATTTCTCGTGGATACTGGTTAAAGATTCGTTGAAATAATTCATTACTCATTTTCCCCACTTTCATCGATAATCGTAGGAGTTCGAATGTAGCCATCCTGAGTATCAGGGGCATTATCCAATAATGCTTGTTGTTGGTGCCAATCTTCGGCAACGTCTTCTCTCATAACATTAACTTGGTCAGTGACACTACTTGTCGGTTCGACACCCTCGGTATCAACTTCACTGAGTGTTTCAAATAAACCGATAATCTTATCTAATTGGGTTGTAAAGTATGGTAACTGGTCATCGTCAATCTTGAGCTTTGCTAGACCAGCAACGTGTTTTACTTGATCTTCAGAGATCTTTTCAGTCATCGAAATCCTTCTCTCTTCTGAATTACTTAATTTAATCACAACAATAATTTTACCATATAACGTCCATCATTTTTGTAAAATTAATAACTATTGAAAATATGGGCTGAAAACTTCTTCTCGTTGGCTTTCCGGCTCAAGAAACTTTGGATCCCCTCCGTCGACTGAACCGTAATGTCAATTGGTGCGTTGGCCGGCAAGTATTTCTGGGCGGCTCCTTGAATGTACTGAGTGAAACTAATAATTTCAGTCTGGCTGTAAAATTGGGTGGTAATATTGACATTCATCCCAGTTAACGAGCCGTCGGTGTACTGAGCTTGAGCAGTCACCCCACTCAGGTTCGGGAAGAATCCTTGAATGGTTGATTTGAAATTATCAAAGGAATCTTCATCGTTGGTGCTGGGACCTTTTTTGTTTGATTGAAGTGGGAAGACATAATTCTTTTGGTTCACTTTTGTCCACTTGCTAATCTTAGTCTCCGAATCGTCATTCAACGAATAGGCAAAAAAGTTCCCGCCAACGAGACTATCATCAGATGCCGACTTATAAAGCGCAATAATGATCGGAATGTTCTTCAAGGCCTTCTTCTTTCGCAATCTTTGAAGGACTTGGTTAGCAATCGCCTTGCCATGCTTTTTAACCTCGGCATTGGAGATGTTGGTCTGATATGTCGGCCCATATTGAGTCTTCTTGTAATAATCCACCGAGTTAATTGCCAGGCCAACCGTCATCGCTGATAGCTTGAGTGACTTCCCATTTGGAACCATAAAGTCCTGTTCATCAATTTGGGAAAGGTAAATGGGTGTCCGCCCAGTCGGCGTCGTGGATTTAACCTTTTCGGGATTGAGACCGGTTGGGTTCGATTTAGATTTACGATCCAGCCAATTTTCCACCTGGTCAGTTGAAAGGTACTGGCCTTCTTGGAAAACATACTTTTTAGTTGAAAATTCCTTCTTGGAAATATTCAGCAAGCCATTCTCAAATCCCTTGATATTAAACTGGTTGGATTCTTGGGACACGCTGACGCCCCTTGATTTACTTGTCCGGTAACGACCATTTTTGATGACCCCTTGATAATAATTATCGTTGGTTTGACCGGTTAGTTGCGTCTTGGTCTTTGAACCATTCGAGCTGTTGGTGTCACTTGACAGATTATCAATACTGCCACACGCCGCTAACATGAACCCGGATAGGATAATCGAGATGCCAACAATTGCTTTTTTTAACATTGATTCTCCTCCACTGTTACTTCTCATTTGCCATCGCCTCACGGAAGTGGGCTTCATCCCACGTTTCAATTCCGAGATTTTTGGCTTTATCATATTTACTGCCAGGATCTTCACCAACAACTACGATATCAGTTTTCTTTGATACAGAGCCGCTAACGGTGGCACCATGGTCTTCAAGCCATTGAGTGGCATCAGGACGCGTGATTTCTTGAAGTTTACCAGTTAATACAAACTTCTTACCAGTAAAGAAGGAACCGCTCTCGGCCAGCTGTTCATCACTCACACCGAGATAGTCCATATTTACTCCAACCTGTTTCAGCTGTTGAATCAACTCTTTTGACTCCGGCATTGAAAAATACGTCACGACACTGTCAGCAATGATCATTCCCATTGTATCAATTTCCGCAATCTCTTGCGCGGAAGCAGCCATCAATTTATCAATATTTTTAAAACGCTGTGAGATTAACCGAGCTGCCTTAATCCCAACATGGCGAATTCCTAAGCCATAGAGCAGTCGTTCACAAGAATTGCCCCGGCTGTTCTCAATAGCTGCAAGAAGATTACCCGCAGATTTTTCACCAAATTTATCCAAAGTCAATAATTGGTCAAAAGTCAGTTCATATAACCCAGCAACATCATTTAACATATGCTTATCAAATAACTGAGCAATGATCTTTGGACCAAGGCCGTCGATATTCATGGCGTCCCGCGAAGCAAAATGGGTTAACCCTTCCTGAAGTTGAGCAGGACACTTGGGATTAATACACCGCAACGCAACTTCTTCATCTAAATGAACCAACTTGGAGCCACACGATGGACACTTAGTCGGGATTGAGTAAGGCTGGCTCTCTTTGGGCCGCTTTTCAGCAATATATTGCGAAATCTCGGGAATAATATCGCCAGCCTTATGGAGCTTAACAGTATCACCAACGCGGATATCCTTCTCCTGTAGATAATCGGGATTATGTAAGGAAGCCCGACTAACTGTCGATCCTGCTAAGGTCACGGGATCCATCACTGCAGTTGGGGTTACCACCCCCGTTCGCCCAACTGTCCAAACAATTTCTCGGACAACCGTTTGGACTTCTTCAGGTGGGAACTTGAACGCAATTGCCCAGCGAGGAACCTTTACCGTTGCGCCCAAAGACCGTTGAAGTGGCAGTGAATTGACTTTAATAACGATTCCATCAATTCCGTAGGGCAGCCCGTCGCGAAGTTGCTGATATTGATCAACATAAGCATCAATTGCATTCATTGAATGAGCAACCCGGTACGTGGGGTTGATCGTAAAACCCAACGCCTTTAATTCTTCCAATAGACCACTTTGGGTATCCGTTTCCAGGTCATCATAATCCGCAACGTTATACATAAATGTACTCAATTTCCGGCGAGCAGTTACCCTGGGATCGAGTTGTCGCAAACTGCCAGCTGCTGCATTCCTTGGGTTGGCGAATGGTTCAAGACCATTATTCTGCCGTTCCTCATTCAATGAAGCAAATGAAGACTTGGGCATGTAACATTCACCACGAACCTCGATATTGATTGGTCGAGTGAGCTTACGCGGAATCGATTTAATTGTTTTTAAATTTCGCGTAATATCTTCACCGATCTGCCCATTCCCACGGGTTGAACCCTGGACCAAGATTCCATTTTCATATCGCAATGAAATTGCCAAACCATCAATTTTCAGTTCACAATTGTAATTAAACGGCACAGCATCCGAGTCCGTCAGGCGGTCAACAAAATCCCCGAGCTCTTCTTTGGAGAAAACATCCCCAAGTGAAAGCATTGGAATCTCATGCGGCACTTTTGTAAATCCGGGTAGTGTGTGATCACCAACTTTTTGGGTCGGCGAATCCGGCGTTACAATGTTGGGAAATTGTGTTTCCAGTTCAACTAACCGTTCATAAGTTTGATCATAAACAGAATCCTCAACGCTGGGAGAATCGTAGGTGTAATACTCATCGGACCATTTGTTTAGTTTTGCTCGAAGATTGGCTGCTTCTTCTGCGGCCTGTTGCTCACTGATTTTTTCAAGAGCCACGATAACACCTTCTGTTATTTAATTTCTAATAGCTATTCCTGTTTTTTGATTGGGGCAAAAGCAGCTAATAATCGCTTAATTCCCTGTTCCTGAAAGGCAATATCCAATTCCATATCCTCGCCAGTTCCAGAAACCTTAACAACCGTGCCGGTTCCCCAGGCTTTGTGGGAAACTTTGTCACCGACTTCCCAGGCTTTCCTATCAGCCCCAGTTCCCTTAGGCTTTTCAACTATCTGATCTGGACGGTGATAAGTGGTTGCGGTTGCCCGCCGAGTTCGCCTGTCAAATGGCGTGGTCAATGGCGTTTCGGCCTGCTGTTGATTGTCGTAATGAATTAATTCGGGCTTAATCTCATTCACAAATCTGGATTCCGGATTGTTCTGTCGGCGACCATAAAGCATTCTGGAGTAGGCATTAGTGATATAGAGCTTTTCCTTGGCTCGGGTAATACCAACGTATGCCAGCCGCCGTTCCTCTTGGAGCTCAGATTCATCTGCGGCCGCTCTGGCAAGTGGGAAAAGCCCTTCTTCCATCCCCATCAGGAAGACAACCGGAAATTCCAACCCTTTGGCCGCATGCAATGTCATTAAAGTCACTTGCGAATTATCATCTTCCAGATCATCCTGATCAGAAACTAACGCTAAGTCACTGAGAAAGTTGACCAAATTGTCTTGACCGGTTTCTTCTGAGTTGGCTTCATCATATTTTTGAGTAACTGAAATAAATTCTTCCAAGTTTTCAAGCCGAGTTTGGGCTTCAAGGGATTTTGAGGCTTTCAAGGTACTCAGGTAACCACTCTTATCCAACAGTTCTTCCGTTAATTCGGTAATGGACAGCTGATCCATTTTGGCATAAATCTGACTGATCATTTGTTCAAATGCGGCAATTGAGTTTTTTGCCCGAGACGAAATTTCATTTGCCAGATCCACATTCTTAGCTGCATCTAGTAGGCTCCACCCGTGATCATTGGCGAAGAGCCGTAACTTTTCAATACTGGTGGCACCGATTCCTCGCTTAGGTTCATTAATCACCCGTTCGAAACTCATGGAGTCGTTGGGGTTACCCAACAACGTCAAATATGACAAAATATCTCGAATTTCTTTTCGGTCATAGAATTTATGGCCCCCAACCATCGTGTAAGGGATGTTGGATTTAAGGAGCGTTTCTTCAATCACTCGAGACTGAGCATTGGTTCGGTACAAAATCGCAAAGCTGCCATAGTTGCGCTTTGGCTTTTTCATTTCCTCTTGAATCTTAGCCACAACGTAGCGGGCCTCATCATTTTCGGTTTGACCACGATAATATGAAATTTGGTCGCCCTTTTCATTTTCAGTCCAAAGGTTTTTGTCGGCTCGATTATCATTATGAGCAATGACTGAGTTAGCAGCATCCAGCACCGTTTTGGTTGATCGATAGTTCTGCTCCAACAACGTCACGTGAGCATTAGGATAGTCCTTCTTAAAGTCCAAAATATTTTGCATATTGGCACCCCGCCAACCATAAATACTTTGGTCAGCATCCCCAACAACACAAATATTCTGATTCTTCTGGGCTAACGTGTTCACCAGCTTATACTGAGCCTCATTGGTATCCTGATATTCATCGACATGAATATAGTGAAATTTATCCTGATAATATTCCAAAACATCCTGATGTTGCTCAAATAACTGAATGGTAATCATAATTAAGTCATCAAAGTCCAATGATTCATTTTGACGCAACTCAGCCTGGTAGCGTTCATATACATCAGCCACAATCTGGTCAAATGCACTCACGGCCTGAGCTTTATACTGTTTTGGGGTCAATAAATCATTCTTAGCATTTGAGATCGATGACAGAATGGAACGCGGGTCAAATTTTTTGGGATCGATGTTCAAGTCCCTTAATACTCGTTTCACAAGGGTTCGTTGCTCACTGGTATCAGCAATCGTGAACGCCCGATTGTACCCTAACAGGTCAATGTTACGCCGTAAAATCCGCACGCAGAGAGCGTGAAATGTCGAAACCCATACATCATTGCCACTGTCATCCAACAGCTTAGCAACCCGCTCACGCATTTCTTTAGCAGCTTTGTTCGTAAAAGTGATTGCCAAAATATGCCATGGCATCACATGATTATGTTCAATTATGTACGCAATCCGGTGGGTCAAAACTCGGGTCTTGCCACTACCAGCCCCCGCCATAATTAACACTGGTCCTTCGGTATGGACAACTGCATCCTTTTGATCCTTATTTAAACCATCTAATAAACTTTCTTCTGCCACTAAAAATTTCATCCTCTCACATTTATCCTGTCAATTATACCAAAAAACACCAGCTTTTGCTCCTAGCTTAAATCATTCATAAACATCAATAAATGAGTATTTATAAGTGAAAGAATCAACCATTCCAAAGGTACGGAACAATTGATTCTTTCGGTTGTTTTGATAAATTAATTAGAACGCCCAGTTATTTTTTTAAATACTTATCCTTGTAATCAATATCGTTCCAAATTCCAGTTGCTTCCAACTGCATCAAGGTGTCTGGCAACGATTCAGTAGGAATTAAGACATTTCCGACTGCCTGATCATCATCGCTCGCCTGATTACCGTAAATTGTAAAGTGCCAGTTTCCCTTAATGACCCATTGCGTTTTGATCCGCTGATAATCCTTTTTTCGGATGGTTTGGTAAACCGTCGGCGTAGCAGTAATAATTTTGGTCAGTGATAAGCCAACAATTGCGCGAATATGCTGTTCAAACTCGTTCACATTAGCTGCATAATCAAACACGAATCCGGCTGGGCTCAATAATGGCGCCACCCGACTCACATAAATCGACCCACTTTTTGCTAAGAATAAGCTCACTTCAAAAGTGCCAACGTAATCCAGATTATTCGTGATCTCTTTTGTGATGCGTTTCATTTCCTTCTCAACGCTGGGGTCTAGCTTGGAAGCAGTAAATGCTGTCATCAACTGGTTATTCTTATATACAACTTCGACAACCGGGAAAATTTCTTGATCCCCCGCTTCGGTTCGGGTCACAATGACAGAATAATCGATATCGTGCTCAACATACGACTCAAGAATGTAAGTGCCAGCATCCAAAAATCCAGAAGCAAGGACAATATCAGCTTGATTCTTAATTAGCAATTCTTTGCCGTTCAATAGGCCCCGTTGGATTGGCTTTAAAATCGCCGGATAACCGATGGAATTAATCGCTTGGTAAATATCCTCTAAAGTAACGATCGTTGAATAAGGCACCATGTTGATATTTAACGTTTCAAAAAAGCTCCGTTCAATCAATCGGTCTTGAATGATATCTAGCAAGCCGTCACTTTGAGGAACTGACGTAAATTCCGAAATGTAGCGGATAATGTCTGAATCAATGAAGTCGTTATCATACATCACAACGTCACAACGTTCCGCAAACATCTTCAACGTCTGCTTATCATCGATTGGCCCGATATATTTATAATCGGCAAGTTGCATTGCTTTACTATCTTCATTTGAACTATACATTCCGACATTAAAGCCCATTCTTTTTGCAGTCATCAATAAAACGGGTGTGCTTGGACCCTCGCCTAAAATACCAATTGTTTGACCTGGATAGAGAACATTTGCTTTTGCCAATTATTTCACTACTTTCATCCAATTATTATCAACAACTTGTTGATTCTTTCATAACCTATTATTCCACAAAAGTAACCTTTTGGTTATCTAATGAAGCAATTCGGGCGAGTGATTCTAATCGAACCCCTGTCTTTTCAATCATTGAGCGCCCCTTTTGGAAGCTCTTTTCGATGACGATTCCCACACCGGCAACGTCAACTTTGGCAACTTTGGCAATTTCCAGTAAGCCTTGAACAGCTTGACCATTGGCCAGGAAATCATCGATTATCAAAACACGATCCTCTGGATTCAAAAATCGTTTGTCTACGCTGATATCGTTGCTGACTTGTTTCGTGTATGAATAAACATTGGCTGTGTAAAGATTATCAGTCAGGGTTAAGCTTTTGTGCTTCCGAGCAAAGATGAGGGGAACCCCGATATGAAATGCGGTCATTAACGCGGGGGCAATCCCTGATGATTCAACTGTAATGACTTTTGTGATCTTTTCATCCTTGAAGAGCTTTGCAAACTCCTCGCCAATCTGATCCATCAATTTCGTATCAACTTGATGATTTAAAAAGTTATCCACTTTCAATACGTTGCCTGGTAAAACCGTGCCATCCTCAACAATTCGCTGCTTAAGTAAATCCATTACAAAATTCCTTTCTAATCATCATACTGATATAGCTTATATTTTTTAATAATTGAAACCAATTTTTTAGTATAAGTTGGATCGGTTGCATAACCGTCCCGTTGTAATCCATCCGCAGCCTGCAGATAATTTCTGGCGTTAATGACATCCTGATACTGACTATTATTCCATTTGGTCCCATATGCCAGCAACCGGGCATGATCAGTCAATGAATCATTCCAACTCTGATACACTTCAAAATGCGCTTTGACGGTCACGTACCGGCCGTTCACAAACTCCTGAGTATCTAAATAAACCGAATTAGTACTTGAACTTTGTGCCTTAACACCGAATAAATTATGATACTTGCTTGCCAGCTTGCTGGAACCCCAATCCGACTCTAAAATCGCCTGGGCAAGCGTGATGCTAGGCAACACATTGTACTCACCCTGCAGCCGCTGAGCCTGGGGAGCAAGCTTCGTAATGAACTTTCGATGTTCGATGGCGATTTGATTTGTCGCATTATCAACCTGATTTGAATTGGAATAACCATTTGACAACGCTCGAAATCCTAGAATGACCATTAACCCAAAAAAGATCAAAACGAGCATGACAATCGTATTGGATTTTCTCACTCGACGACGGCGCCGTTTCCCATATTTAGCCAACACAACCTCAAACTTTCTGACTTTAGCATTAATTCTAACGATAAATGACGATAAAGACAATTAATATTTAACAATTTTTAATTTACAAAAGGTGACATAATTGACAAATCTCCTAATATCAGTTATGTTATCACTTGACACTTAATTATGGAGATGGAAACCAATGGCTAAAAACACCGAAGTATCAGAAGCACAATCTAAGTTCCACGTTGGTGATGAGGTTTCATTCAAGATCGAAAAGAAAACTTTTAAAGGATATGTTGATAAGAGTTATACCAACTCATTCCTAATCACATTTGAATCTGATGATCCTGAAATTATTGATAAGTACCACAAGAAAGTGGTTATCAATAATCGTCATCTAAAAATGATCAAGGCTGCCCCACGAGTTGAGGAAGATCCTGAAGACGACGAGGAAGATTCTGAGAAGACAACCAAGAAACCCAACAAGAAATAGTGATTGAAGAGGCTGTGGCAAAACATTTTGTTTTGTTGCAGCCCCTTTTTCATCTTCGCACGCTTTTTTGGAACGGACCTGATTACTCACTGTCGGCGTTTAATGACTCGACTTAACGGAACAGCAATTAACGGGGTCACAATCCCACTAAAAATCGCTTCTGGGACACCATTGGTTCCAACAACGCCAATCAAATACGGGAGTAACTTTTCCATATTAATCTGATACAGCTGAGGCGCCTTTGCTTTATAAAAGACATAAATCAGCCCTAAAACCAAAACCGTATTTGTGATTGATCCTAAAATAGCCGCGATCGAAACGCTTAACGATTGATTTTTGAATCGTCTTCTCAATGCCGTATATGCCCAACCCGCAACCAAACCAATCATAATTCTTGGGAAAACCGAAACAATCGGGTTAACAAATACAATTGTCGCTAATGGGCTGGTTGGCCAGATGTAGGCCCGAACAAACGTAATAAATCCCCAGACACCGCCAATAATTGCCCCATCTGTCGTTCCTAAGAGGATAGTGGCAATGACAACCGTCGTCGGGATAATCGTAATGCTTAAGGGACCAATTGGAATATATCCAATCAACGGGATCGACGTCTGAAGAATGATAATTGCAATAAACATCGCCAATAAATTAAGCCTCAAAGTATTCTTTGTTTTTGGCATGGTTCCGCTCCTTTAAATTTATTGCGTTTATTATACAATAACAAGTTTCATTCTAGTAGATTGGCGACGCTTCGAGTCGTTTGAGAACAAAGTTTAACATAAACTTCAGATTACAAAAAAACACTTCCGAGAAGAAGTGTTTTGAAAGTAACAATTTGAATTTTAACGCTTTGAAAATTGCGAAGCCTTACGAGCTTTCTTAAGACCTGGCTTCTTACGTTCCTTCATACGAGCGTCACGGGTTAATAATCCTGCACGCTTCAAAGGTCCACGGAAATCTGGGTCAACTGCAAGTAATGCACGTGCAATACCATGACGAGTTGCGCCAGCTTGACCAGAGAATCCACCACCATTAACGTTAACCAAGGTATCATAGTTACCTAAAGTTTCAGTAACATTAAATGGTTGCACAACAACTTCACGTAAGTTAGCAAAAGGAATATAATCTTCGATTGCTTTGTCATTCATGATAATTTTTCCAGTTCCTGGTACCAAACGTACCCGAGCAACTGAATCTTTACGACGGCCTGTGCCGCTATATTGTACTTGAGCCAATGCGAGTTCCTCCTTAAATTAGGTTAGTGATGTCAAATGCTTCCGGCTTTTGAGCTTGGTGATCATGTTCAGGACCTGCATAGACATGTAACTTCAAACCAATTTTATGACCTAATGTTCCATGAGGAAGCATTCCTTTAACTGAAGTTTCGATCAATTTTTCTGGGTTCTTCTCACGAAATTCTCCAGCTGATTTTTGCTTCAAGCCGCCAATAAAGCGTGAGTGATGATAATAGATCTTTCGAGTATCCTTATGACCAGTCAATTTCACTTTACTTGCGTTAATTAGGATTACATTGTCCCCTGTATCGACGTTAGGGGTAAAAGTAGGCTTATTCTTGCCTCGTAGAATTGATGCGACTACTGATGAAAGACGTCCTAAAGAAACGCCATCTGCATCAACAACGTACCATTTACGTTCTACTTCACCAGGTTTTGCCATATATGTTGTACGCACGTTATATTCCTCCATGTTCCTGTGTTTGTTCGACACCAAATAAGATTCCGGGGCTTATCGTGGGGCAAACAATACCAACTAACATAATACAAATTATTCCACTAAAAGTCAATCAGTTTTGTGATTATCGGGGCCGAGTGGATAATTTTGTTGGGTGAGCCGGATCTTCACCCTCGTAGTAAACCTTTTTAAGATATAAACCAGAGGCGGGCATCGTTAGCCGTGCCTGGTTTCGATCTTTGACCTCGTATAAGCGCCGTATATCATGTTCAGGGCGTCTATTCGATCCAATCTCGACAATTACCCCCACCATGATCCGAACCATGTTATAGAGGAAGCCATTGCCGTAAAACTCTAACTGAAGTTCATTGGCAGCCTCATCCAGTTTCCCAGTTGCTTCATAAATCGATCGAACATTGGATTTGGCAGTCGAGCCAGAGGCAACAAAACTAGAAAAATCATGTTCGCCAAGGAAATCAGGTAATGCTTCGGTGACCCGGTTGAAATCAATTGGAAACTTCCAGTGACCCGTATAGTTACGTTTAAACGGATCCAAAAATTCGCCTAAATCCACTCGATAAAAATATCGTTTACCGGATACATCATAGCGGGCGTGAAAATCCGGTGCTACCTTTTCGACTTTCATAATTTCCATATCCAGGGGTAACATGCTGTTTAATCCACGATAAATGGCCTCAGTCGGTAGATTATATGGAAAGTCAAAATGGACCACCTGCCCAAATGCATGAACACCTGAATCAGTTCGCCCAGATCCATAGACCACAATTGGCGGATCAGGATTTTTGGCCATTAGATTCACTTTTTTTGTCAATACCCCTTCAATTGTTCGTTTGCCAGGCTGCCTTTGAAAACCACTAAAAAGCGTGCCATCATACTTGACCGTTACTTTATAACGGATGATCATCACCCCAACTATTTTCGTAGATATAATACTAACCCACCGACCAGCAGAAAGACGAGCCAACTAACCGTGTCCTTTAACTGCCACCGATAAATTCGATACTTACTCCTGTGTTCGCTATCCGAAAAACCCCTGGCTTCCATTGCCGTCGACAGATTCTCCGCGTGATTGATTGCCCCAGTAAATAACGGGACTAATAGCGGAACGGCTGCTTGAACTCGATGCTTTAAGCTTCCTGAACCAAAATCAACGCCACGCGACCGCTGAGCGTTCAGAATCGTTTCCATTTCATCCATCAGCGTTGGCACAAACCGTAAGGCAATCGACAGCATGAGTGCCAGCGTATCAACAGGAAACTTTACTTTCTTGAGTGGCTTTAATACTGTCTGCACCCCATCCGCAATTGCTAATGGAGTTGTCGTCAACGTTAAAACTGTGGAAATCATAATGATCAGCAAAAAGCGGATAAAAATAAAGCCACCGTTAATCAAGCTTAAATTTGTGACCGAAAATGGTCCCCATTTCCAGAGAACTGTTCCACCAGCACTAAATAGGATTTGGAGCGCTACAGTAAAAATAATCAACCAAATCAACGGCCGAATTCCTTTAAGAAAAAAGAGGATTGAAACGCCAGACAACAAAATCACAATTGCAATTAATGCTGCTAAGGCAGCGTAGGAAGCCAAATTATTAGCAAAGAATATCACAATCACAAAATAAAAGCTCAACATCAGCTTTGACTGCGGGCTCATTTGATGAACCCAGGAATTTCCTGGTAAATATCTGCCAAATAAGAAATTATTCATCCGTATCCGCTCCTTCAGCCACCAATTGTGAAATTTTAGTGGCGAGCTGATCAATTGTCAGTGGCAATTTGCCGATTGGAACACCTGAGTCAACCAATTTTTGGGCAAATTCCGCACTGCTAGGTAAATTAAGTTGCATTTTATAAACCCATCCCGGATCAGCAAAGATTTCGGCAGCTGTACCGGTTTTGACAATTTTTCCTTCGTCCATCACAACAACCTGAGATGCGTAGTTCACTACATCATCCATTTGATGGGTCACCAAAATGATCGTCATTTGATCTTTGTCATGCAATTGTTGAGCTAAATCCATAATCTCTTTATGGCCCCGGGGATCTAACCCGGCAGTCGGTTCGTCAAGAATGAGAATTTCCGGCTTCATAGCAAGGACCCCAGCGATTGCCACCCGCCTCATCTGACCCCCAGAAAGATCAAATGGCGATTTTTCAGCCAAAGATTCATCCAAACCAACAAGCTTCATTGCCGATTTGGCTGCCTGCTGGGCATCAGCATCACTGACACCGTAGTTTTTAGGGCCAAACATGATATCTTTAATAACCGTTTCCTCAAAAAGTTGTTTTTCAGGGAATTGAAAAACCATGCCAACATGCTGACGAAACGCTTTTAGATTCTTGTTTGTCGTAGCTGATGTGATTACCTTACCTAGTACTTGAACGCTTCCTTTGGTGGGCTTTAGCAGGGCATTGATATGTTGAACAAGGGTCGATTTGCCACTCCCTGTATGACCGATGATAGCCGTAAATGAATTATTCGGAATGACTAAGGAAACATCAGCCAACGCATTTTGTGCATATGGGGTATTTGCTTGGTATGTGTGGGTTACTTGTTCGAAACTAATTGCTTTATCCATGCTATTAACCTCTCGCTATCAAGATATTGCTGATTCAGATTGACACCTTTTCCTTTTAAGGCTGCAATGAGTTGGGATGTGTATGGGGCATCTAACCCAATTTGTTCCAATTGTTCAGTATTCGCAAATATCTTGTCTGGAACATCTTCATCAATCTTTTTACCGTGATTAATCACCACAACCCGGTCCGCACCAGCAGCTTCGTCAATATCGTGGGTAATTGAGATAACCGTTAAATGATTTTTTGCTTTGATCTCACGCACCAGATTCAAAATATCTTGTCGCCCTCGCGGATCTAACATACTGGTTGCTTCATCAAGAATAATTATTTGGGGACTCAAAGCAACAATTCCGGCAATTGCGACTCGCTGCTTTTGCCCACCTGATAAGTTAGCAGGGATTCGGTCTCTAAAATCCCACATATTCACATTTTTGAGACTTCTCTCAACAATATGATGCATTTGCTCCCGATCAACCTGACGATTTTCGAGTCCAAAGGCAACGTCATCTTCGACAGTGGCCCCGACAAATTGATCTTCTGGATTCTGAAAGACCATTCCAATTTTATTGCGAATATCAAGAATATTTTCGTCATTCACTAATAAACCGTCCACTATAATCTGCCCTTGTTTTAAAACGTTCAAGCCATCGATCAATCTTGCCAGAGTACTCTTGCCACTCCCATTTTGACCGATCAGCGCTAGCCATTCACCTTCGTGGACATTCAATGACAAATTATCAAATAATAATGGTTGGTCAGCATAATTAAATGAAATGTTTTTTACTTGAATGATATCTTTCATGGATAAATTCCTCATTTAAACGCGCAATAGGCTGAATTTATGTACAAAAAAATCACTTACAGGAAATCAGTGCATGAGACAAGTCTCACATTCAAACTAGACTAGGAATAAGATCCACCATCATAACGTTCTATACCAATAACCTGAGTGATTCTCGTGAAAATATGTGATTGAATTAAAGACGATTAGTCAACCAATTCAAGGATAACCATTGGAGCACCGTCACCGCGACGAGGCATAGTCTTTAAGATTCTAGTGTAACCACCATTACGATCAGCATACTTAGTAGCTAAGTCGCCGAATACTTTTTGCAAAGCAGTAGTAACGGTAATATCATCACCATCTTCTTTAACATCTGCAACAACATCCCGAATGAATGCGGCAGCTTGTCGACGAGCGTGTAAATCACCGCGCTTACCAAGTGAAATCATCTTATCGGTAGTTGAACGAACTTCCTTGGCTTTGGCTTCAGTGGTCACAATCTGACCATGAATGATCAAGTCAGTTGTCAAATTCCGAAGCAATGAACGACGATGTTCGCTACTACGTTGTAATTTCCGATAACTCATAATTTAGATGTCCTCCTTTTTTATTTGTTAGTCTTCTTTACGAAGTGAAAGGCCTAATGCAGCTAATTTTTCTTTGACCTCTTCAAGTGACTTACGACCTAAGTTACGAACTTTCATCATATCAGCTTCGGTCTTTTCAGTCAGTTCTTGAACAGTGTTAATGCCGGCACGTTTCAAACAATTGTATGAACGAACGGATAAGTCAAATTCCTCAATTGTCATTTCCAGCATCTTTTCCTTGTGGGTCTCTTCTTTTTCAACCATGATTTCGGTATTTTTAGCTTCATCAGTCAAATCAACGAACATTTCAAGATGTTCAGTTAAAATCTTGGCTGCTAAACTAACGGCCTCGCTTGGTGTGATTGAACCATCAGTCCAAACATCCAAAGTCAGCTTATCAAAATCATCACGTTGTCCAACCCGAGTGCTTTCAACTTGATAGTTGACACGTTCGATTGGGGTATAAATTGAATCGACCGGAAGCACTCCAATAGGCATCTCTGAACTACGCTTCTTGTTTTCAACAGCAGAAACATAGCCGCGACCCTTGTTGGCAGTTAATCGCATATGGAATGTAGCCCCATCAGCGACTGTAGCAATGTGCAAGTCAGGATTTAAGACCGTCACATCGCTATCACCTTGAATATCACCGGCAGTAACATCAGCAGGACCAATGACGTCGATCTCTAGATTCTCTTCTTCATCTTCTGGCCCATCTAATTTCAAAGAAATTTTCTTAACATTCAAGATAATTTGAGTAACATCTTCAACTACTCCCTTAATAGTTGAAAATTCATGCAGAACATCATCAATCTGGATACTGGTAACAGCAGCCCCGGGGAGTGATGACAATAAAGTTCGTCGCAAAGAATTACCGAGGGTAGTTCCATAACCACGTTCCAGTGGCTCTACGACAACTTCACCGTAGTTCTTAGTCTCTTCTATCTTATGAATGTTAGGCTTTTCAAATTCAATCATTCTTATCATTAACCCCTTTCAAAACGCGTGAGTCTACATGCAAAATATCAATATACTCAAACAAAATAAACTTCACTATATTGAATGTCTCTAATTAAACTCGACGACGCTTTGGAGGACGAGATCCATTGTGAGGTACCGGAGTAACATCACGAATAGCAGTGACTTCCAAACCAGTAGCTTGAAGTGCACGAATAGCAGCTTCACGACCAGAACCTGGTCCTTTAACAGCTACTTCAACGGATTTCATTCCATGTTCCATTGAAGCCTTTGCAGCTGCTTCAGCAGCCATTTGAGCGGCAAATGGAGTTGACTTACGACTTCCACGGAAGCCCAATGCACCAGCTGATGACCAAGAAACAGCGTTTCCTTGGGCGTCAGTAATCATAACTAAAGTATTGTTGAAGGTTGAGTGAATATGTGCAATACCTGACGCAATATTCTTTTTAGCCCGGCGCTTGCGACTTGTCTTTTTGTTTACC
Source organism: Lentilactobacillus rapi DSM 19907 = JCM 15042 (assembly GCF_001436255.1). GTDB lineage: Bacteria > Bacillota > Bacilli > Lactobacillales > Lactobacillaceae > Lentilactobacillus > Lentilactobacillus rapi. The sequence continues at coordinate 59,784 of NZ_AZEI01000078.1, forward strand.
ATAAAAACAGATGACCTCCTTTATTTATTATTTTCTTCTGCCTGCGGCAACTTTGCTGCCTTTTCTAGTGCGGGCATTGTTCTTAGTATGTTGACCACGAACAGGCAAACCACGACGGTGACGCATTCCACGATATGAACCAATTTCTTGAAGGCGTTTGATGTTCATACTTACTTCACGACGTAAGTCACCTTCAATTTTTAGATTACTAACAATCTCACGGATTTTGTCTTCTTGGTCTGGTGTTAAATCACGAACACGGACGTCTTCTGAGACACCTGCTTGAGCAAGAATCTTTTGGGAAGTCGTCGTGCCGATACCAAATATATATGTTAGTCCGATGACAATTCGCTTATCACGGGGTAAATCAATTCCGGCAATACGAGCCATTGAGCATACACCTCCTGTTTATGTTTATTTACCTTGGCGTTGTTTATGCTTTGGATTTGCTGAGCAAATAATCATTACTCGGCCTTTTCGTTTGATAACTTTACAATGTTCACACATTGGTTTTACTGATGGTCGTACTTTCATTTTTAATCCTCCTCGAAAAATGATGAAGACAAGAATTACTTAAATCGATAAGTGATTCTACCCTTACTCAGATCGTAAGGAGACATTTCAACAGTAACTTTGTCACCAGGAAGGATTCGAATGTAATGCATCCGAATTTTCCCGGAAACATGAGCTAGAATTTCGTGTCCGTTTTCAAGTTCGACACGAAACATCGCGTTTGGCAATGTTTCAACCACTTTTCCTTCAACTTCAATAACATTATCTTTAGCCACTCAATAACACCTCCAATGTTAAATTTAGATTGAATTAAATAAATTAACTTGACAAACCTTTGATAGTCTACCACATTCAACATATTTCATCAATCTAATCGTCTCAACACCTTATGAATAGCAATTAAAGAGAGCTAAGAATTTTGTCAACATTTTGCCAAACATCGTCGATAGATTTACTTCCATCAACGTTGTGCAGTAAATTGCGGTCTTTATAATATGAAATCAATGGTGTATTCATCTTGATGTTAACTTGAAGTCGAGTCTTAACGGCCTCAGGCTTATCGTCTTCACGTTGATAGAATTCATGACCACCACAAACGTCGCAAGTTCCTGTAACTTTTGGCATATGATACAACTTATGATAAGTTGCACCACAGTTCTTACAAATGAATCTGCCAGTTAACCGATCAGTTAACAGCTTAGGGTCAACATCAATGTTAACAACCGCAGACAATGGCTTGCCTAAATCTTCTGTCATCTTAGCTAATGCATCCGCTTGCTCTAAAGTTCGTGGATAACCATCTAACAGAAAGCCAGGCTTGGTATCATCTTCGGCCAATCGTTCCTTAACAATTCCATTTGTCACTTCGTCTGGTACAAGGTTTCCCTTATCCGTATATTCTTTTGCTTTAAGTCCAAGAGGTGTTCCGTTAGAAATCGCTTCTCGGAACATATCACCAGTAGAAATATGCGGAATCTTATATTTATCAACAATATATTGTGCTTGAGTACCTTTACCTGCACCAGGCAATCCCATTAAAATTAAATTCAATGACATTCTGTAACTCCTCCTCGTTGATTAAAATCTTGCGATCAATTATTCATCAGTTGGCCGTGGTCCATGAATGAAACCAACATACTCACGTTTCATCATTAATCCACGAATTTGACGAATTGTTTCGATTGCAACACCAACAACGATTAGTAAACTAGTTCCACCAAGTCCGATTGATTCATCCAAATTCCAGAGATTTTGCGCGATTAACGGAATCAATGAAACAACTCCTAGGAATAAAGCACCAACAGTACTTAATTTCATTAACAGATCCGAAACATATGATTGGGTTTCATGTCCGGGCCAAACCCCTGGAATATAACTTCCCTGTTTCTGCAAGTTCTCAGAAAGTTTTTCTGGGTTAACTTGAACAAACGCATAGAAGAAAGTGAACATAATAATCAAGATGGTATAGAATGCGGCCCCGGTCGGTGTCTGCATATTAAACACGTTGTTTAATATTTGGAACCAAGTGGCGGTCGAATAGTTATTTGTAAATGCCATCAGAATTGTTTGTGGAGTTGCAATAAATGAACTTGCAAAAATAACTGGAATAACACCAGCAACGTTAACCTTCAAAGGAAGATAACTGCTGTCAGGTGATCCTGAAACTCTTCGAGTATATTGAATTGGTACTCGTCGCTCAGCCTGTTGGACCCAAGTAACGAATGTAACAATCACCAATACAATAATTAGAAGGGCAATGGCAAACAGGATTGGTTGCCATAAATCAGAACCGGTGACTCCAACAAAATATTGTTGCCACAATGACTGTAATCCAACTGGAATTCGGGCAACGATACCAGCAAAGATGATCATGGAAATTCCATTTCCAATCCCTCGTTCGGTAATCATGTCACCCATCCATGTGGTTAACATTGTTCCACCTGTTAAAATTAAACCAATAATAACAAATGTTTTGATACTTGGGTTATTCACTAAGTTCAAACTACTTAATTGATTAAATCCAGCTGTAATTCCAACTGATTGGAAGAAAGCAAGGATAACCGTTAAGTAACGAGTATGTTGATTCAACTTTCGTCGACCAACTTCTCCTTGTTTTCCCCACTCAACGTATCTAGGAACAATATCCATTTGAAGTAATTGAATAATAATTTGAGCAGTGATGTACGGTGAAACTCCCATCGCGAAGATGGAATAGTTCGTGAGCCCACCACCACTAAATGTATTCAGAATACTAACTAGTCCTGAAGAAGCAACCGATTGAAGTGCTTTCGCGTTAATACCGGGAACAGTTATGTATGCCCCTAGTCGGAATATTACCAAAACAAAAAGCGTAAAAAGGATTTTGTTTCTAATTTCTTTAACTTTGAACGCACTTGCCAAAGTCGAGAGCATTAAACCACCTCGATTTTACCGCCCGCATTTTCAATAACGGATTGTGCAGCTTTCGAAAATTTATTAGCCTTAACGGTTAATTTTTTAGTAAGTTCACCATCACCAAGAACCTTAATACCAGATTTGGCATTCTTAACGATTCCAGAAGTTTGAAGTAATTCAGGTGTTACTTCAGTACCATCATCGAAAGTTTCAAGTTTAGCAACATTAACAACTGCATATTCTTTACGGTTGATGTTGTTAAAACCACGCTTTGGAGTTCGACGATATAATGGCATTTGTCCACCTTCAAATCCTACACGAGTCTTTCCACGAGCTTTTTGTCCTTTTTGTCCACGACCAGCAGTTTTACCTTTACCTGCTGAACGACCGCGACCCTTACGAGTACGTAATGAACGAGAACCTTCTGCAGCCTTCAATTCATGCAATTTCATGAAATTGGCACCTCCTTACAAATTTATTTAGTCTTTAACTTGTTCTACTTCAATTAAGTGAGCGATTTGGAACAAAGCCCCACGAATAGATTCGTTATCTGGTTTGACAACGGTACTATTAACTCGGCCGAGGCCAAGTGCCTTCACAATTTTACGTTGCTTTGGGAGGCGGTGAGTTACGCTACGTTTTAAAGTAATTTTTAATTGAGCCATTTAAAACACCCTCCTTATTCAGCTAAATGTTGAGTTGAAACACCACGTAGAGCTGAAACTTCTTCAGCACTCTTCAATTCAACCAAGCCTTGGAATGTTGCTCGGATAACGTTGATAGGAGTATTTGAACCCAATCGTTTACTAGTAACATCATCGACGCCAGCTAATTCCATCACGGAACGAACGGCGCCACCAGCTGCAACTCCAGAACCTTCTTCAGCGGGCTTCAACATAATACGGCCACCACCGAAAGTTCCTAAAACTTCGTGAGGAATTGTTGTACCAACAATCGGAACCTCAATCAAGTTTTTACGAGCTGCTTCAACTGCTTTACGAATTGCTTCAGGAACTTCTTGTGCTTTACCAGTTCCAAAACCAACATGTCCGTGCTTGTCTCCGACAACTACCAAAGCAGCGAAACGAAGACGACGTCCACCTTTAACAACTTTAGTGATCCGGTTGATTGATACAACGTTGTCTTCAAGCTCTAACTTTTCTGGATCAATAAATTTCTTCATGTGCGGTTATTCCTCCTTTATTAGAATTCCAGTCCATTTTCACGGGCTGCATCGGCAAGAGCTTGAACACGACCATGATACAAATAGCCACCACGATCAAAAACAACCTTTTTGATATTCTTTTCGCTTGCACGTTGAGCTACTAATTTACCAACACTGGCTGCTTGTTCAGTCTTGTTTCCATCACTGATTGCAGAATCTAGTGTTGAGGCACTAACAAGCGTTACACCCGCTACGTCATCAATTACTTGAGCGTAGATGTTTGTATTAGAACGATAAACATTCAAGCGTGGGCACTCGGCAGTACCAGAAATTTTGTTGCGGACACGGTTATGACGACGTTTCCGACTCTTATTTTTATCTGGTTTAGAAATCACAATAGTCACCTCAAAATTTTATTAGGCTGATAAATTACTTACCAGTCTTACCTTCCTTACGAATAATATGTTCGTTTTCGTAACGAATACCTTTACCTTTATATGGTTCAGGTGAACGAACGGCACGAACAGATGCAGCAAAGTCACCGACATGTTGTTTGCTAATACCACTAATATGAATAGTAGTATTATCAGGAACTTCAAGTGTAATGTCATCGGGAACTTTCATTTCAACTGGGTTTGAATAACCAACATTCAATGTTAAAGTTTTGCCTTTAAGTTGAGCACGGTATCCAACACCGACAAGCTTCAATGTTTTCTTGAATCCGTTTGTAACCCCTTCAACCATGTTGTTGAAGTTGGCACGGGATGTTCCATGCAAGGCACGGACCTTGTCATTGTAGTCGCCAATTGGTTCGAAGTTTACTTCATTGTCTTTGACGTTCATCTTGATTTCTGGTGACATCTCACGAGATAAAGTACCCTTGGAACCCTTAACAGTTACTGTGTCTCCGTCAGTTTTAACTTCAACACCCTTTGGCAAAACAACAGTTTTATAACCAATACGACTCATCTATCACACCTCCAATTTGAATGAATTTATTACCAAACGTATGCTAACACTTCGCCGCCAATTTTCTGGGCGCGTGCCTGCTTATCAGTAATAACACCGTTTGATGTTGAAATAATTGCAATTCCAAGACCATTTAAAACCTTAGGAACAGCATCTGCTTTCACGTATGAACGCAAGCCTGGCTTTGAAATTCGCTTCAAGCCAGTAATGACACGTTGTTTGTCCTTTCCATATTTCAGGAAAACCCGGATAACGCCTTGCTTGTCATCTTCGATATATTCAACATCGCGTACAAAACCCTCACGTTTGAGAATTTCAGCGATGTCTCGTTTGATTTTTGATGCAGGAACTTCAACTGTTTCATGGTAAACCATGTTCGCATTACGGATGCGAGTTAAAAAGTCTGCAATTGGATCAGTCATAGACATCAGCGCACAACCTCCTTTTTAATATATTACCAACTAGCTTTCTTCATGCCAGGAATTTGACCCTTGTGGGCAAGTTCACGGATGCAAAGACGGCATAAATGAAATTTCTTGTATACTGAACGAGGTCGTCCACAGCGCTCACAACGTGTGTAATTTTGTGTTGAGAACTTTGCAGGGCGTTCACTTTTTACAATTAATGATTTTTTAGCCAATGTGAAACCTCCTCAATTATCTAGCAAATGGCATACCGAATTGAGCCAACAATTCATGTGATTCTTCATCGGTATTTGCTGTAGTTACGATTACAATGTCCATACCTCTGACACGGTTAACATTATCATAATCAATTTCAGGGAAAATTAATTGTTCACGAACACCCAGTGTGTAGTTTCCGCGACCATCAAAAGCACGGCTACTTACACCATGGAAGTCACGAACACGTGGTAGTGAAACGTTAATTAATTTATCCAAGAAGTCATACATCCGATCTCCACGGAGTGTTACTTTGGCACCAATTGCATTACCTTCACGCAATCTAAAGCCGGCAATTGATTTCTTTGCTTTTGTAATCAAAGGCTTTTGACCTGAAATAAGTGCTAATTCAGCAACGGCTTCATCAAGATTCTTAGCGTTAGTAACAGCATCACCAACACCCATGTTTAAAACAATCTTATCAAGCTTTGGAGCTTGCATAACTGATTTATAACTGAACTTATCCATCATGTGTGGGGTAATTTCAGAATTGAATTTTTCTCGTAAACGACTTGACATTTAAAGGGTATCCTCCTTTCGTTAAAAGTTAATCAATCGCTTTTTGCGATTTCTTTGAGTAACGTACTTTTTTGCCATCTTCAACTTTGATCCCAATACGAGTTGGTTCGTTGGTAGATGGATCAATTAACATCACATTTGAAACGTGGATTGGTGCTTCAGCGTCTACAATCCCACCTTGAGGGTTGGTAGAAGAAGCTTTGGTATGCTTTTTAACTTTGTTGATACCTTCAACAATCACACGGTCTTTTGAAGCGATAGTCTTAGTAACTGTCCCTTCCTTACCTTTGTCCTTACCACTAATAACACGAACTTTGTCACCAGTTTTAATGAACATCTGCGGCACCTCCTTATATCCTGGTTGTTATTAAAGTACTTCTGGAGCTAATGAAACAATCTTCATGAAGTTGTTATCACGTAATTCACGAGCAACCGGGCCAAAGATACGAGTGCCTTGGGGACTCTTGTCATCACGAATCAAAACGGCAGCATTTTCGTCAAATCGAATGTAAGAACCATCTGTACGACGAGTAACTGACTTTGTACGTACAACAACGGCTTTAACAACATCACCCTTTTTGACAACGCCACCTGGTGTTGCTTGTTTTACAGTAGCAACGATGGTATCGCCGATTCCGGCATACCTTCTAGTTGAGCCACCTAAAACTTTGATAGTAAGCAATTCTCTTGCACCTGAGTTGTCGGCAACTTTTAATCGACTTTCTTGTTGAATCACAGGTATATCCTCCCTTCGTCGTTAAAATAGAATACGATAATTAATTTAAGTTAAATGATAACCGCTTTTTCAACAATTTTGATTAGACGGAAACGTTTTGTCTTAGACAATGGACGAGTTTCCATAATTTCAACTGTGTCGCCGGTTTTAGCTTCATTGTTTTCATCATGAGCAGTGAATTTCTTTGAGTAACGAATACGTTTGCCATAACGTGGGTGAGTTTTGTATGTTGAAACTTCAACCGTGATGGTCTTGTTACTCTTGTCAGAAACAACACGTCCCTGATAAACTTTACGCTCGTTGCGTTCTTCAGCCATTAATTATACCTCCCTTATCGTATTCTACTTGTTTAATTCTTGTTGACGAAGTGCAGTCTTGATCCGCGCAATGTTTTTACGAACTTGCTTTAATCGCGCAGTGTTTTCCAACTGACCAGTGGCTAATTGGAAACGAAGATTGAACAGTTCATCTTTATAATCTTTTTCTTTATCAATCATTTGAGCAGTGGTTAACTCATTAATATCTTTAGCCTTCATTTGATTCGCCACCTACTTCCTCACGTTCTATGATCTTAGTACGAACAGGAAGTTTGTTTGATGCAAGGCGTAATGCTTCATGAGCGGTTGCTTTATCAACGCCGCCAATTTCAAACAATACTTTACCACGCTTAACTGGTGATACCCAGCCTGCTGGTGTACCTTTACCATTACCCATTCGAACTCCGACACCTTTTTCAGTATATGACTTGTGAGGGAAAATCTTAATCCAAACTCTTCCTCCACGCTTCATATGACGAGTCATCGCCACACGACATGCTTCGATTTGACGGTTTGTGATCCAATGTGAATCAAGTGCTTGTAAACCGTAGTCACCGAAAGTAACCGTTTTGCCACCCTTAGCGGCTCCGCGAAGCTTGCCACGATGTTCACGACGATGCTTTACACGTTTAGGTACTAACATGTTTATTTCCCTCCTTTATCAGCTTTACTGTTCTTTGGCTTTTCAGGGAGAATCTCACCACGATAGATCCAAGTCTTTACACCAATGGAACCATAAGTAGTAAAAGCTTCAACCCATGAGTAGTCAATATCTGCTCTTAAAGTATGCAATGGAACAGTTCCATCAGAATAACTCTCAACTCGAGCCATATCAGCACCATTAAGACGTCCAGAAACCTGAGTCTTAATACCTTGAGCACCGGCACGCATTGTTCGTTGCATTGATTGACGCATTGCACGACGGAATGCAACACGGCCTTCCAATTGGCGAGCAATGTTTTCACCAACCAACTTAGCATCCAAATCAGGCTTCTTGATTTCGATGATGTTGATGTGAACTCGCTTGCCAGTTAAGTCATTGAGTTCTTTACGAAGATTCTCTACTTCTTGTCCACCCTTACCAATAACCATTCCTGGTTTAGCAGTGTGAATCGAAACATTAACGCGATTTGCGGCACGTTCAATTTCAACAGTAGAAACTGACGCGCTAGCAAGACGTTTCTCTATATATTTACGGATTTGTAAATCTTCACGAAGATATGCAGCATAGTTCTTGCCTGCGTACCATTTTGCTTCCCAATCGCGAATGATTCCAACTCGTAAACCATTAGGATTTACCTTATTACCCACGCGTTACCCCTCCTCTTTTTCAGATACAACGATTGTAATGTGACTAGTTCGCTTATTGATTGGTGATGCAGAACCCTTAGCACGTGGACGGAACCGCTTAAGAGTTGCCCCTTCATTAACGAAGGCTTCACTAACAAATAAGTTTTCGCTATCTAAATCAAAATTGTTTTCTGCATTTGCAACAGCAGATTTAAGTACTTTTGAAACCACTGGAGAAGCACCGCGTGGTGTGAAATCTAAGATTGCGGCGGCTTCGGCAACGCTCTTGCCTCTGATAAGATCAACTACAAGACGGACCTTTCGTGCGGCAATGCGAACAGTTTTAGCAGTTGCTTTTGCTGATGTAACTTGTTCAGCCATTTGTTATCCTCCTTGCTTTAAACAGTCTTCTTATCGTCAGTATTATGCCCATGGAATGTCCGGGTTGGAACAAATTCTCCAAGCTTATGGCCTACCATGTCTTCTTGAATATAAACTGGGACGTGTTTCCGTCCATCATAAACAGCAAATGTATATCCAATGAAGCTTGGGAAAATCGTTGAACGACGTGACCATGTCTTAATAACAGACTTTTTGTCTTGATCCTTCTGAGCATCTACTTTTTTAAGTAAGTACTCATCGGCAAATGGTCCTTTTTTCAAACTACGACTCATTTTGCAACCTCCTCTGTTTCAGTATTAGTTCTTTTTAGTGGATCAAATTACATCTTTGAACCCTTACGACGACGTACAATAAATTTGTTTGAACGTGCCTTCTTGGAACGGGTCTTCTTACCAACTGTCTTCTTACCCCATGGTGATAATGGTGATGGAAGACCAACTGGTGCTTTACCTTCACCACCACCATGAGGGTGATCGTTAGGGTTCATAACTGATCCACGAACATGTGGGCGTTGACCCTTATAACGTGTTCGACCAGCTTTACCAACGTTGATCAATTCATGTTCTTCGTTTCCAACAGAACCGATAGAAGCACGGTTTGTGCTAAGAACCAAACGAACTTCACCTGATGAAAGGCGAACCAATGAGTATTTACCATCACGACCAAGCAATTGTGCAGATGCACCAGCTGAACGAGCAAGCTGACCACCCTTACCAGGCTTGATTTCAATATTATGGATGATTGAACCTACAGGAATGTTTGAAAGTGGTAATGCATTACCAGCCTTGATATCTGCATCAGGACCAGATTCAACCTTGTCTCCAACTTTCAATCCCTTAGGAGCAATGATGTATGACTTAACACCATCTTCATAGACTAATAAAGCAATATTGGCGGTCCGATTAGGATCATATTCAATCGCTTTGACAGTCGCTTCAACATTATCTTTGATACGTTTAAAATCGATGATACGATATTGGTTCTTGTTTCCACCACCACGGTGACGAACAGTCATTCGACCGTAGTTATTACGACCGGCTGTTTTGCTTTTTGATTCAAGTAAGGACTTCTCTGGCTTAGTTTTAGTAATGCCACTGTAGTCCAAGCTTGTCATATTGCGTCGACCGTTACTGGTTGGCTTATATGTTTTAATGGCCACAACGTTTCCCTCCTAATTTCAGATTATAAATTATTCTTCACTGAATAATTCGATTTCTTTTGAATCTGCGGACAAGGTAACAATGGCCTTACGGCGTTTCCGAGTATAACCGGCATATCTACCTTGACGCTTTAATTTTCCTCTTACGTTCATGATGTTTACTTTAACAACTTTAACATCAAAAATGTCTTGAACAGCTTTTTTGACCTGTGTCTTGGTTGCTCGTAAATCAACATCGAATGTGTATGTCTTATTGTCCATCTTACTGGTTGTCTCTTCAGTAATAACTGGGCGTAAAATAATATCGCGTGATTCCATTATGCGAGCACCTCCTCTACTTGAGAAAGAGCAGCTTTTGTAATGATAACCTTGTCATGATCAGCAACATCTAAAGTGTTGATTCCATTAGCAGAAACAACCTTTACATTTTCTAAGTTACGTGCTGATAACAATGCCTTTTCGTTGTCATCTTCCAAAACTACTAATGTCTTAGTTGAAACGTTTAATTTGTCTAACATCTCAGCAAAGTCCTTGGTCTTAGGTGCATCGAATGATAATGAATCGATTACAACCAATTTGTCATCTGAAACTTTTTCAGATAATACTGACTTCAATGCCAATCGTGATACTTTCTTAGGCAAACGGTATGAGTATGATTGTGGAGTTGGTCCGAAGACAATTCCACCGCCACGCCACTGTGGTGAACGGATAGAACCTTGACGAGCTCTACCAGTACCCTTTTGACGCCATGGTTTCTTACCTCCACCACGAACTGCAGAACGGTTCTTAACGGAATGAGTTCCTTGGCGAAGAGAAGCACGTTGCATCACAATTGCGTCAAATACGACGTTGTTGTTTGGCTCAATGCCGAAGATACCGTCGTTAAGTGCAACAGTACCATTCTTGCTTCCATCTTGTTTGTACAATGCTACATCAGTCATCTATGGTTGCCTCCTTTCTACTTTTTTGATCCGCCGTTAACAGCTGATCTAATTGTAACGAATGATTTATTGGCACCAGGTACATTACCTTTAATTAAGATAACGTTGTTGTCCAGATCTGTGCTGACAACTTCAAGGTTTTGAATAGTTACTGTTTTGTTACCCATTCTTCCGGGTAATTTCATACCAGGAACAACTCGGTTAATAATAACACCTAAAGAACCTGGACGACGGTGATAACGAGAACCGTGAGTTTCTGGTCCACGTGATTGACCATCTTTATGAATGTTTCCTTGGTATCCATGACCTTTTGTCGTACCAGTTACATCAACGATGTCTCCTGGTTCAAAAATATCAGCCTTAACTTCGTCAGATACTTTGTAATCTCCCAGCTCAACATCTTTGATTTCTTTAATGAAGCGCTTAGGAGTAGTTTTAGCTTTGTTTGCATGACCCTGTTCAGGTTTGTTGGTAAGCACAGCGCGCTTATCAGAATAACCTAATTGAACAGCCTCGTAACCGTCATTTTCAACGGTCTTGATTTGCATAATGACATTAGGTGTCACTTCAACGACAGTTACTGGAACTAATTCGCCGTTATCAGTGAAAACTTGAGTCATTCCAACTTTCTTTCCTAAGATTCCTTTTCTGGTCATGAGTACACCTCCAGTATATTGTAATTATTATAGTTTGATTTCGATATCCACACCACTTGGCAAGTCGAGCTTCATTAATGAGTCGACTGTCTTAGGTGTTGGATTTAAAATGTCAATTAGACGTTTGTGAGTCAAGATTTCAAATTGCTCACGTGAATCCTTAAATTTATGTGGTGAAGCCAAAACAGTGTAGATTGTACGATCAGTTGGCAATGGAATTGGACCTGAAATAGTAGCTCCAGTTCTTTGCGCAGTAGCAACAATCTTGTCTGCGGATTGGTCTAAGATGCGATGCTCGTATGCCTTCAAACGGATACGAATTTTTTGTTTTGCCATTGTATTCCCTCCTTCGTCTATTTTGAAAATATGACTAACTCCGTGAAAATTACCGCCAAACCCATGGCAAAGCATCCGGGTGTGTCGCAACCTTTCACATCAAAGCTAATACGTAATGATTTTTAGGCAAACTAATCCCTAAAAACAAGTACTCAAATATTGTACTAAAAAATGCCCCATAAAACAAGGGCATTGGCGAATTAATTTAAAAAGTGGGCAGATTAAATTCCTTAGGAAACGACATGTAAGCCGTCTCCTCAGTCAAATTGTAATTTCGGGAGTCTACTAATGGTATGGCCAGTGAAAGCTCCCTTGATTTCCTTAAGAACTGTACTATGCGTGGGATAAACGGTTTTATGTGGCCAATCTACCTATCCGATTGCAGAACAAATTTTTCTAATACAACTTTACCATAGATTTTAGCATTTCAAAATAAATTTATTTCAATTGAAGCAAGCTAGCCGATCCTTCAACCAACAAAAAAAGAACTAGAATCCTCTAGTCCTTAATTAGTCATTATTATTCGGCGTCAGGATTGCCGCCATTTTTCTTAATGATTTCTGCTTGAATGCTCTTTGGCACTGGCTCGTAATGATCAAATGTCATGGTAAATGTACCACGGCCTTGTGATGCAGAACGAAGTGTCGTTGCATAACCAAACATTTCAGCCAAAGGAACGTATGAATGAATCACTTCAGCGCCACTTCGGCTTTCCATACCTTCAACACGGCCACGTCTAGCAGTAACTTGACCCATGATATCACCCATGTACTCTTCAGGAACGTTAATATCAACCTTCATGATTGGTTCCAAAATTACAGGGGCAGCGGTCTTGGCAGCATTACGAAGGGCAAGTGATGCGGCAACTTTAAATGCAGCTTCACTAGAATCGACTTCATGATAACTACCATCGTATAACTTGGCTTTCAAATCAACCAATGGATATCCGGCAAGGACACCATTAGATAATGATTCTTTCAAGCCTTGTTCAACGGCTGGAATGTATTCACGAGGAACAACACCACCAACGATGGCATCTTCGAATTCGAACCCTTTACCTTCTTCATTAGGGGTAAATTCAATCCAAACGTCACCATATTGACCTTTACCACCAGACTGACGAATGAACTTACCTTGCGCCTTAGTTGGCTTAGTAAATGCTTCACGATATGAAACTTGTGGAGCACCAACAGTAGCTTCAACGTGGAATTCACGCTTCATCCGGTCAATAATGATATCCAAATGCAACTCACCCATTCCGGCGATTAATGTTTCACCAGTTTCAGGATTGGTTGTTGCTTTGAAAGTTGGATCCTCTTCTGAAAGCTTCTGAAGAGCAACGTTCATCTTGTCTTGATCGGCTTTTGTCTTAGGTTCAACGGCAACTTGGATAACTGGATCAGGGAAGTCCATTGATTCCAAGTGAAGTGGATGGTCAACATCAGTTAATGAATCACCAGTAGTGGTGTTCTTCAAACCAATGGCAGCCGCAATATCACCTGAGAATACTTCAGGAATTTCTTGACGGTGATTTGAATGCATTTGAAGTAAACGACCAACCCGTTCACGTTTGTCTTTAGTTGCATTCAAAATGTATGAACCAGACTCAAGCGTTCCAGAATATACACGAATGTAAGTTAAACGACCAACGAATGGATCAGTAGCAACTTTAAATGCCAAAGCAGCAAAACTGGCATCATCGTTTGCTTTTAGTTCAACTTTGTCACCAGTCTCAGGATCAGTTGCGTTATAAGGCTTAACATCCAATGGTGATGGCAAGTAATCAATTGTTGCATCCATCAACATCTGAACACCCTTGTTCTTAAATGCTGAACCAGCTAATACTGGGAACAGTTCCAAGTTCAAAGTTGCTTTACGAATAGCGGCCTTGATTTCTGGGATCGAAATTTCTTCACCCTCAAGGTACTTGTTCATAATGTCATCATCAACGTCAGCAAGTGTTTCGATTAATTGATCACGACGTTTCTGAGCTTCTTCCTTGTATTCGTCTGGAACATCAACTGTATCCCAGTTAGAACCGAGTTTATCTTCATCATAGATATCGGCCTTCATTTCGATCAGGTCAATGACCCCTTCGAAATCATCTTCGGCACCGATTGGCATCTGGATTGGGAGTGGCTTAGCATTCAACCGATCAGCAATTGATGATACTGAGAAGTCAAAGTTAGCGCCAACTTTATCCATCTTGTTAACAAATACGATCCGCGGAACATCGTAATCTGATGCTTGTCGCCAAACTGTTTCAGTTTGTGGCTCAACGCCGGCTTGAGCATCAAGGACGGCAATCGCACCATCAAGAACTCGGAGTGAACGTTCAACTTCAACAGTGAAGTCCACGTGTCCTGGGGTATCAATAATGTTGATCCGGTGGTCTTTCCATTGAGCTGTCGTAGCAGCAGACGTGATGGTAATACCACGTTCCTGTTCTTGGGGCATCCAGTCCATTTGTGAAGCACCATCATGGGTTTCACCAATTTTGTGAATTTTACCGGTATAGTACAAGATACGCTCAGTCGTCGTTGTCTTACCAGCATCGATATGGGCCATAATCCCGATATTACGAGTTTTTTCTAGCGGAAATTCTCGTGTGTTAGCCATTGTGTAACTCCTTCCGATTCGTACAAAAAGTGGCTAAATCAGCCACTTATTAATTTGAGCTGTTGAGAATAAAACTGATTTTACCAACGATAATGTGCAAAGGCACGGTTGGCTTCAGCCATTCTATGTGTATCTTCACGTTTCTTAACTGCGGCACCAGTGTTGTTAGCTGCGTCCATGATTTCGCGGGCAAGCCGTTCAGTCATTGTATGCTCACCACGTGAACGGGCGTAGTTAACGATCCAACGTAAGCCCAAAGTTGTTCGGCGATCTGGTCGAACTTCGATTGGAACTTGGTAGTTAGAACCACCAACACGACGAGCCTTAACTTCAAGAACTGGCATAACGTTCTTCATAGCTTCTTCGAACACGTCAACTGGTTCGTTGTTTGTTTCTTTCTTAATTAAGTCAAATGCACCATATAAAATTTGTGATGCAGTTCCACGCTTACCGTCTAACATCAAACGGTTGATTAAACGGGTTACCAATTTTGAGTTATAAATTGGGTCAGGAAGTACTTCCCGCTTTTGAACATTTCCTTTTCTAGGCATTTCGTTATCCTCCTCATGATTCTATAAAACTAAATATTTAGATTGCATTAGTGAGATTATTCTTTAGGCTTCTTAGTACCGTATTTAGAACGACCTTGACGACGATCTTGAACACCGGCAGTATCAAGAGCACCACGAATAACGTGATAACGAACACCAGGTAAATCCTTTACACGGCCTCCACGAATCAAAACAACACTATGCTCTTGCAAGTTGTGACCAATACCTGGGATGTAAGCCGTAACTTCGATCAAGTTAGACAAACGAACACGGGCATATTTACGCAAAGCAGAGTTAGGCTTCTTTGGTGTCATCGTACCAACACGAGTTGCAACACCTCGTTTTTGAGGGGCAGGAACAGTAACAGCCTTCTTCTTAAAACTATTGTAAGCATAGTTTAAAGCTGGTGACTTTGATTTTGAAGTTCTAGAATGACGTCCTTTACGGACCAATTGGTTAATTGTAGGCATCTAAAAAGTTCTCCTTTCAAATTTTCAATGTAAGTCCACACATCCAGGCGGTTCTTTTTTATGTAAAAATAAATGTGTACCGCCCAACACTTTTTGTCATAAACAGTCAGCATGTCTGATTATTCAGGAATCTGTCACAAAAAGCACCTTGTCTAATTTATCATGCCAAACAATTTGTGTCAACAAATCCAAAAAAATAAATTGAATTTAAATCTCGTATATAAATATTAGAGGTAACGAGATGATAATAACACAATTTTTACTCGGTTCAAGCATTGCATCATTTGTTAACGTCATAGTTCAGCGCAGCCTGGCTGGTGAATCAATTGTCCGGCCCCGATCCCACTGCACCGCCTGTCTGCACCAACTCGCCTACTATGATTTAATCCCGGTGATTAGTTACATCAGCCTCGGTGGAAAATGCCGATACTGCAAAGCCAGAATTCCAGTCACAATGATCATAACCGAAATTCTTTTAGGGCTGATGTTTGCACTGGTACCCATTAATTTAGCAAGCTGCTACTTTTTGTTAATCATGTCCATTTTGATCACCCTAAGCTTGTTTGATTTGGAAATCCAACAAATTCCTCATTTAGGCATCGCTTTGCTCATGATTACCTGTGGCTTCAACCTTCATCATTCACTTTGGGAGTTGGCTGCCACAATTGTGATTTACCTATGTTTTCAGGGGCTTAATCGAAAAGAACGGCTGATCGGCAATGGCGATATTGATATCCTATTTGGACTGTGGATCTCGACTGGAATTAGCTTTATGCTCTGGGCAACCTGTTTTGCTTGTGTTAGTGCCATTCTATATTTGATCATTATCCCATGGCCAAAAGACAATCGGATTCCATTTGTTCCATTCATTACCATTGGCTACTACGTGACCTACCAGTTTCAAGATTGGCTATTGGCGTTAATTCTCTGACAATCAATCTATGTATCGTAAAGAGGCACTACTCCGAATTGGAATAGTGCCTCTTTACTTTGAAAATGCAAGTCAACCGTTCAGTAATTTCTACTTAGTGGTCTTACTCTTACTTGCATCTTCAGCTTTCATTTTTTCTTCAAGTTCGCTGATCGAGTAAACCCCATCAGTTGAAGAATTGCCAATTTCCTTTGGCTTAATACCACGGTAATCAGGCATTCCTGTACCAGCAGGAATCAATTTACCAATGATAACATTTTCCTTCAAACCAACAAGCGGGTCATTCTTTCCACGAATAGCAGCATCAGTTAATACACGAGTTGTTTCCTGGAATGAAGCAGCAGACAAGAAACTATTGGTTTCAAGAGCGGCTTTGGTAATTCCAAGCAATACTGGACGAGCAGTAGCTGGAATTCCACCGGAAACAACAGTATCAGCGTTACTATCCTTGAAATCAAAGATATCCATCAAGGTTCCTGGAAGCACATCAGTGTCACCTGGATCCATGATACGAACTTTACGAAGCATCTGTCTAATCATGATTTCCACATGCTTATCAGAAACTTCCACACCTTGCATTCGGTAAACTTTCTGAACTTCATGCAAGAGGTAGTTTTCAGTTGAAAGGACGTCTCGGACCTTCAACAATTCCTTAGGATCAACAGAACCTTCGTTCAAAGCAGATCCACGGTGAATGAAGTCACCTTCAGCAACTTTCATTTGAGCCGTAATCGGAACCGTATAAGTTCTTGTGTCAGACTCACCTTTAACAGTGACTTCCTTGGTTCTTTCAGCCGGATTTTCTTCGATCGATTCAACAGTACCAGTAACTTCACTGATCTCAGCTTTACCTTTTGGATTACGGGCTTCAAAAATTTCTTGAACTCGAGGCAATCCTTGGGTGATATCAGCGTTACCAGCAACACCACCGGTATGGAAGTTCCGCATGGTTAACTGGGTACCAGGTTCACCAATTGATTGAGCAGCAACAGTCCCAACTGCTTCACCAACTTCAACTTCGTCTCCAGTAGCCAAGTTACGACCATAACACTTCTCACAAACACCATGAATGGTATTGCAAGTAAATGCTGAACGGATCGTGACTTCTTTAATGCCGAGGGCGTCAATTTGTTGAGCTTGGTCTTCAGTGATCATTGTATTAGCAGGAACAATCACTTCACCAGTCTTAGGGTTCTTAACCGTCTTGTGAGCATATCGGCCAAGAATTCGGTCATACAATGGTTCGATCATTTCATTTCCTTCAGTAATTGCACTGATAGTCAATCCACGATCGGTACCACAGTCCTTTTCACGAACAATGACATCTTGGGCCACATCAACAAGTCGACGGGTCAAGTAACCAGAGTTGGCGGTCTTAAGGGCGGTATCAGTCATCCCTTTACGGGCCCCATGGGTTGAAATGAACATTTCCAAAACAGAAAGTCCCTCACGGAAGTTTGATGTAATTGGCAGTTCCATGATTTCACCGTTAGGAGCGGCCATCAAGCCACGCATTCCAGCCAACTGAGTAAAGTTTGAAATGTTACCACGGGCACCAGAATCACTCATCATATAGATAGGGTTTTGTGGATCCTGTTCATCCATCAAACGTTTCTGAATGTCATCCTTAGCATCGTTCCAAATACCGATTACTCGTTCGTAACGCTCGTGATCCGTAATCAAACCACGACGGAACTGCTTGGTAACCATATCAACTTTCTTATGAGCAGCGTCAATCAATGCTTGTTTGTCGGGCAACTGAGTAATATCAGTAATCCCCACTGTCAAGCCAGATTTAGTTGATTCATTGTACCCAAGATCCTTCATGCGATCCAAGAAGAATGAGGTTTCAGTCACCTTATAACGCTTATAAACTTCAGCGATAATGTCACTTAAGAACCCTTTCTTGAATGGTGGTACCAATTTGGCATCTTTTAAATGCTCATGGATATCTTCACCTGGTTCAAGGAAGTACTTGTCATCAACATAATTATTAATATTGGTGTCAGTAGGTTCGTTAATATATGGGAAGTCTTCTGGCAAAATTCGGTTGAAAATGATCTTACCAACTGAAGTGACCAAAATCTTACCAAGTTGATCCTTAGTAAACGTCTTCTTAGGATAAGCAGATGCCTTAATTCCAACTCGAGTATGCCAATGAACAATTCCGTTCTTGTAAGCTAACTGAGCTTCGTCAGGTGAGTTAAAGATCATTCCTTCACCCTCACGGCCGGCTTCTTCCATGGTGAGATAATAGTTACCGATAACCATATCTTGAGATGGCGTTACAACTGGCTTACCATCTTTAGGAGCCAAAATGTGGCCAGCAGCCAACATTAATAGTCGAGATTCAGCTTGAGCTTCGTCAGATAGCGGAACGTGAATCGCCATTTGGTCACCATCAAAGTCGGCGTTGTAGGCTTCACAAACAAGTGGGTGCAATCGCATTGATTTACCACTAACCAGAACAGGTTCAAAGGCTTGAATACCAAGTCTGTGAAGCGTAGGGGCCCGGTTCAACAGAACAGGGTGTTCCTTGATAACATCTTCCAAGACGCTGAAGACATCGTCATCTTGGCGTTCAATTTTGCGCTTAGCGTTCTTAATGTTGGAAGCTAAATTGCGGCCAACCAATTCCTTCATGATAAATGGCTTGAATAATTCCATCGCCATTGGAACTGGTAATCCCATTTGGTTCATTCGCAAATGAGGACCAACATCGATAACTGAACGGCCAGAATAATCAACCCGCTTACCAAGTAAGTTCTGACGGAAGCGACCTTGCTTTCCCTTCAACATGTGTGAAAGGGACTTCAATGGCCGGTTTCCGGGACCAGCAACTGGACGACCACGACGACCATTATCGATCAAAGCATCAACGGCTTCTTGAAGCATCCGCTTTTCGTTTTGAACAATGATTCCTGGGGCGTTCAAATCAAGTAATCGTTTGAGTCGGTTGTTCCGGTTGATTACTCGACGATACAAATCATTCAAATCAGAAGTGGCAAACCGGCCACCTTCCAATTGAACCATTGGCCGAAGATCAGGTGGGATAACCGGAATTGCATCCATTACCATCCATGAAAGTTGGTTGCCAGATTGAACGAAGGCTTCCAAAATGTCCAAACGACGAACGGCACGCGTCCGCTTTTGGCCAGTGGCATTCTTCAATTCATCCTTTAATTCAACAACTTCTTTTTCAACATCAACGTCGTTTAGTAACGTCTTAATTGCTTCGGCACCAATTTGTGCTTCAAAACGAGGACCGTATTCTTGCTTCTTATCACGATATTCCCGTTCTGAAAGTAATTGTTTTTTCTCCATAGGGGTGTTACCTGGTTCAGTAACAACGTATGAAGCAAAGTAAATAATTTCTTCAAGTGCCCGTGGGCTCATGTCAAGGACAAGTCCCATTCGGCTAGGAATTCCCTTGAAGTACCAAATGTGGGTAACTGGCGCTGCCAATTCAATATGGCCCATTCGTTCACGACGAACCTTTGAACGGGTAACTTCAACCCCACAGCGGTCACAAACGATTCCCTTATACCGGATTCGTTTGTATTTACCACAAGCACATTCCCAGTCCTTGGTTGGACCGAAAATTCGCTCATCGAACAAGCCGTCTTTTTCAGGCTTCAAAGTTCGGTAGTTAATGGTTTCTGGTTTCTTAACTTCACCATATGACCAACTACGGATCTTATCAGGAGAGGCTAATCCAATTTGCATACTCTCGAATTTATTAACATCGACCACTAGTTTGACCTCCCTTAGTCATTACTGTTGTTAACGTTGGTTGATTTGGTTGCTTCTTGATCAGCAGCGGCTTTTTTATCTTTTGCTTCCTGATCTTTCTTTTGAGCCAACTTGCTCAATGCATCAACGTTAACGACATCATCGTCATCATCAAGGTCACGAAGTTCGATTTCCTTGTGACTGGAGTCAAGAACCTTCATATCAAGGCCGAGTGACTGTAACTCTTTAACAAGCACACGGAATGATTCTGGCACACCAGGCTTTGGAATTGGCTCACCTTTAACAATGGCTTCATAAGTCTTAACCCGACCAACAACGTCGTCAGACTTGTAAGTCAAAATTTCTTGGAGTGTGTAAGCAGCACCATAAGCTTCAAGTGCCCAAACTTCCATTTCACCAAAACGCTGACCACCAAACTGTGCTTTACCACCTAAAGGCTGTTGCGTAACTAATGAGTAAGGTCCAATTGAACGGGCATGAATCTTATCATCAACCATGTGGGCAAGCTTCAGGTAATGCATGACACCAACGGCGATCTTCTTATCAAATGGTTCACCGGTACGGCCATCGTACAAGATGTATTTACCATCTGAAGGCATTCCGGCTTCCTTAACAGCATCCCAAATATCTTTATCTCGGGCACCATCGAAAACAGGTGTTGCAACATGGATTCCAAGCTTTCGAGCAGCCATCCCTAGATGGAGTTCCAATACTTGACCAATGTTCATCCGTGATGGCACACCCATGGGACTCAACATGATGTCAACTGGAGTTCCATCTGGCAAGAATGGCATATCCTCTTCAGGAATCACAACAGAAACGGTACCCTTGTTACCATGACGACCAGACATCTTGTCACCAACTTGGATCTTACGTTTCTGGGCGATGTAAACTCGAACCATCCGGTTAACACCAGGTGAAAGCTCATCACCATTTTCACGAGTGAAGATTTTGACATCTTGGATGATGCCGCCACCACCATGAGGAACTCTCAATGAGGTGTCACGAACTTCACGTGATTTTTCACCGAAAATCGCATGGAGTAATCGCTCTTCAGCGGATAATTCAGTTACCCCTTTAGGCGTTACCTTACCAACTAAAATGTCACCATCATGAACTTCGGCACCAATCCGGACAGTTCCGTCTTCGTCGAGGTTCTTTAATGCATCTTCACCAACGTTAGGAATTTCTCTGGTCATTTCCTCAGGTCCTAATTTAGTATCCCGAGTTTCTGACTCATATTCTTCAATATGAATGGATGTGTAAACATCATCTTTAACGAGTCGTTCACTGATGGCGATGGCATCTTCGAAGTTATAACCTTGCCATGTCATGAAGGCCACAACTGGGTTTTGACCAAGTGCCAATTCCCCGCCTTCCATTGATGGACCATCGGCTAAAATTTCATCAGCATCAACGTGATCGCCAACTTTAACGATTGGCCGTTGGTTATAGTTCTTACCACCGTTTGATCGACGGAATTTCATTAACTTGTACTTATCCAATGACTTGTCGTCACGACGAACTCGGATTTCACGAGCATCAACGTATTCAACAGTTCCTGGGTACTTGCAAATCAAGGCAACTCCGGAATCATGAGCGGCTTTGTATTCAATACCAGTTCCAACAAGTGGTGCATGTGGGTCGACCAAAGGAACGGCCTGACGTTGCATGTTGGCACCCATCAAAGCACGGTTGGAATCATCATTTTCCAAGAAAGGAATACATGCAGTCGCTACGGCAACAACTTGCTTAGGCGAAACATCCATGTAATCAACTTTATCAATGCTGATTTCAATGTTATTTGATTGGTGACGAGCCATAACGATGTTATTAACAAATGAACCATCATCATTCAATGGTGAGTTAGCCTGTGCAATAACAAAGTTATCTTCTTCATCAGCAGTCAAGTAATCGATTCGGTCAGTAACCTTATGGGTCGTCCAATCAACCCGTCGGTACGGCGTCTCGATGAACCCATACTTGTTAACCCGGGCGTAACTGGACAAACTGTTAATCAATCCAATGTTAGGACCTTCAGGCGTTTCGATCGGACACATCCGGCCATAATGAGTATAGTGAACATCTCGGACTTCATATCCGGCACGGTCACGAGTCAAACCACCAGGTCCAAGGGCTGACAGACGACGCTTATGCGTTAATTCGCCAAGTGGATTGGTTTGGTCCATGAATTGTGACAATTGTGATGAACCAAAGAATTCCTTGATTGAAGCAACCACTGGACGAATGTTAATCAATTGTTGAGGCGTAACGGTTGACGTATCCTGAATTGACATTCTTTCACGAACAACTCGTTCCATTCGAGATAAGCCAATTCGGAATTGGTTTTGCAAAAGCTCACCAACTGAACGGATTCGCCGGTTACCCAAATGGTCGATATCATCAATGCTGCCAATGCCTTCTTGTAGGTTAAAGAAGTAGTTCATTGAAGAGATGATGTCTGCTGGAGTGATGTGTTTGAAGCTCAATGGAATGTTGTCATTACCAATGATTGGCACAACTCGATCAGGATCATTGACTGATTGAACCTGAATGATTTGAACAGTCATCGGCTTTGTTACAACCGCTTCATCTGATGGATTGAAGGTGTAAGCCTTGAAATCCTTCTTATCAAGATAAGGCGCCAAGTCTTTCATAACGTCCTTAGTGACAACCGTTCCCTTTTGGGCAATAATTTCACCGGTATCAGGGTCAGCAAGGGTTTCACCCAATGTCAAACCTAACAAACGATTCTTCAAGCTCAACTTCTTGTTAGTCTTGTAACGGCCAACGGGCGCCATATCATAACGCTTTGGATCAAAGAAGCGGGCGGTCAGCAAACTTCTTGATGAATCAGCAGTCTTAGGCTCGCCGGGACGTAGTCGTTCATAAATATCCTTCAATGATTCTTCAACACGAGAATCATCAGTGTCCTTATGAACATCCTTTTCCAATGTTAAGCCGAGGCTTTCACTGTCACCCAGCATGTCAATAATCTCTGAGTCACTGCCAAAACCAAGGGCTCTGATTAATTCGGTCAAAGGAATTTTTCGGGTTCGATCAATTCGAACATAAGCAATATTCTTTGCGTCGGTTTCAAATTCTAGCCAAGCACCTCTGTTAGGAATTACAGTCGTTCCATAAGAAGCCCGGCCATTCTTGTCGGTATCTTCGTGATAATAGACACCAGGTGAACGAACTAATTGAGAAACAATTACCCGTTCTGCCCCATTAATAATAAACGTACCTTGATCAGTCATTAGTGGAAAATCGCCAAAGAATACATCTTGGGTCTTAATTTCGCCAGTCTCGTGATTGGTTAATTTCAAGGTAATGTGAAGTGGAGCTGAGTAGTTAGCTTCATGTTCACGAGCCTCATCTACCGTGTATTTTGGCTCTAATAATTGATAATCAACAAACTCTAATGATAGTTTTCCTTGAAAATCATCGATTGGCATAATGCCTTCGAATGTTTCGCGAAGTCCCTCATCTAAAAACCAGTTGTAAGAATTAGTCTGGATTTCAATAAGGTTCGGTAAATCAAGCACTTCTTTGATTCGTGCATAACTTCGTCGGGTACGGTGTTTTCCATATTTAACTAAGTGTCCTGCCAAGTTTTTCACCTCTCCAAAAAATTCCGGAATCGAAATGTTACAATTTGATTACAATTGCGCTTTTTACCGGATTTTGAGCAAAAAAAATCCAAAAACAAGCTCAACTTGCTTTTGGTTTTTTATGCAGGTCAACCCGGACAATAGATCGCGTTGACCATTTCGATTCACAACAAATACAACTAACAATATACCAATCTAAACGATAAATGTCAACCGATATTGCTTCGAACCGCGGTTATTTTTTGTTATTCACCAAAGTTTGGCGTTCTGGCTTTTTAACTGAAATTGTAATCTGCTTGTTACGACCACCAACTGTTACCGAATCACCAGGAACAATCTCTTTGGCCAGCAATTTGGCACTCAACTTGTCTTCCAATTCGGTTTGGATAGCTCGCCGAATTGGCCGGGCACCATATTGAGGATCGTAACCCCGATCGGCAATGATGCCAATGGCGGTCTTCGTCACTTTGATATCAATGCCTTGATCGTGAATTCGTTTGATAACCGGCTTGGTCATCAAGTGCACAATCTGGCCAAGTTCAGCCTTGGTCAATGAGTGGAAGACAACGACTTCGTCAATTCGATTCAAGAACTCTGGTCGGAATTGCTTCTTCAAAGCAGCCTGAATCGTATCCTTCATTTCATTGTAGCCTTCCTTAGGATCTTCTTGACCAAACCCAACAGTCTTCTTATCACGAAGCGTTGTGGCGCCAAGGTTGGAAGTCATGATAATGACGGTATTTCTAAAGTCAATCTTACGACCCTTTGAATCGGTCAGGTAACCATCGTCTAAGACTTGCAGTAACAGGTTAAAGACATCTGGGTGGGCCTTTTCAACTTCATCAAACAGGACAACGGAGTATGGCTTCTGACGAACTTTTTCGGTCAGTTGACCACCTTCGTCATAACCGACGTATCCAGGAGCAGACCCAATCAAACGACTTGTTGAGTACTTCTCCATGAACTCACTCATGTCGACTCTGATCATATCATCTTCAGAACCAAAGACTGCCTCTGCCACTGCTTTGGCAAGTTCGGTCTTACCAACCCCAGTAGGTCCAAGGAACATGAACGAACCAATTGGGCGATTTGGATCTTTCAAACCACTCCGGGCTCTTCGAATTGAACGAGAAACGGCTGAAATAGCTTCTTCCTGGCCAACAACCCGCTTGTGAAGAACCTTTTCCAAATTAACCAATCGATCAGCTTCTGTCCGACTCAAACGCGTTACTGGAATGCCAGTCCATTCGCCCACAATTTCGGCGACATCCTGACCAGTTTCTTTGACTGGGTAATGCGTTTCATCACCGTCATCAGATTGATCGTCCTTGGCTAACTCATCTTGCAACTTATTAGCCTGCTTACGCAATTTGGCAGCCTTGTCATAGTCTTGTGCAACCAAGGCTTCATTTAATTGTGAAAGCAACTCAGACAATTGTTTGTGATCGTCAACAACTTCGGAATTTTGGAGATGGTCAATTCGAACTTTGGCAGCTGCTTCATCCATCAAATCAATGGCCTTATCTGGTAAGAACCGGTCACTAATGTAACGGTTTGAAAGGTTAACCGCTGTTTCAATTGCTTCATCGGTAATTTCAACATGATGATGTTGTTCGTACTTTGGCCGCAGCCCTTTGAGAATCTGAGCAGTTTCGTCAGTCGTTGGTTCGTCAACCATCACTTTGGCAAATCGACGTTCCAAGGCAGCATCCGATTCAATGTACTTTTGGTATTCATCAAGCGTTGTTGCCCCAATCAACTGAAGCTCACCACGAGCCAAAGCTGGTTTCAATATGTTGGAGGCATCGATTGCCCCTTCAGCACCACCGGCACCAATCAAGGTATGCAACTCATCAATGAAGAGAATGATGTTACCATCTGAATAGATTTCATCGATCACTTTCTTCAAGCGGTCTTCGAATTCGCCACGGTACTTGGTTCCGGCAACCAACGAGCCCATGTCGAGCATCATCAAGCGTTTATTGACCATGTCACCGGGAACTTCGCCCTTAACGATTCGTTCAGCAAGGCCTTCTGCAATGGCTGTTTTTCCAACGCCGGGTTCCCCAATGAGAACTGGGTTATTCTTAGTCCGCCGAGCTAAAATCTGAACCACCCGCTTAACTTCAAGATCACGGCCAATGGTTGGATCAAGCCGGTCTTGACGAGCTAATTCAGTTAAGTCACGAGCCAATGAATCAATCGTTGGTGTCTTTGATTCATTTCGTTTTGATTGACGGCCCCGTTGCTTGGCTGCCATGTTTGAAGCCATTGAACCACCACTAATTCCCATTTTGCGCAATGTTACTTTGCGAATTTGTGATAGATCAAGCCCCAAATTAATTAAAATTCTGGATGATAAGATTGTCTCATCGGTTAGAAGTGAAAGTAAAATGTGTTCGGTTCCTACTTTAGGAACGCCATTTTTCTTGGCGAAATCTCCTGCTTGGGCTAGAACTTCCTTAGCCTTTGGTGAATATGGCAGGTAATCCGTGCTTGAAAGGTTCTTCAAGTTGCCATAACCAGCAAACCGTTCGACTTCTTCTGTGACATCTTCGGCAGTTACTGAGAACTGTTGAAGTGCTTTATAAGCGATCCCATTCGTTTCAATCAGTAGACCTAGTAAAAGGTGTTCAGTACCGATAGCCTGATGTTTAAATTTCTTGGCTTGTTCCTGAGCGATGGTTAAAACATTCTTAGCGCTTGGAGTAAACAAATTATTCATAGACACCCTCACTTTCTATCCTTCGTAACGTAAACGATTCAGGATTGATATCATTATATTCGCTCTCATGATATCTGTTAAATCGTTATTGTTCAGGTCAATCGCATCTTTATCAATCGCGGCCAAAATAATGCTGGCCTCTCTACGATTAATTAAGTCATTATTATATAACGTTTGAACGATTGTTTCACTATCTCTTTTGGATAACTTGTTACCAATCGCGGCGATTAATGAATCTAAAACGTCGATATCGTCTAATAAGCGGACTTTTTCTATTCTAATGTAGCCGCCACCACCACGCTTGCTCTCAACAATATAACCATTTTGAATGGTAAATCGCGTATTGATCACGTAGTTGATTTGGGACGGTACAACGTCAAACAAACCAGCAATTTCAGAACGACGAATCTTAACCTGTTCGTTATCTGCAAGGATTTCTTTTAAATAACGTTCAATTAAATCTGAAATATTTTCGTCGGCCATTTCATCACCCATTCTTTGACTAATATTGACTATTATTATACGAATGTCTGAGGAAAGTGCAAGGAAAAGGATTGAGAGTGCGAAAACAAGCGGTTAAGAATCGGAGTGTAAGTTGCCTTTAGAGGAAATTCCGGGGTTGGGAATTTTCTCTAAAGGTGCTTACGCGCAGATTCTTGCTTGTTTTCGCACGTTTCTGCTATGTGCCAAAGAACCTCGGTACTTATTTTCATTTATGTGCAGGAAACTGATGGGCTGAGCACGTTTCTATGTAATGGGAACATCGTTGTCCCCCTTGGTTCATACATTAGGGTTCAGTGTCGTCGGAGCACGTTTACTGTGTAAAAGAATCTTTTATTTGTAGCACCCTAAGTTGCCTTTAGAGGAAATTCCAGGCTTGGAATTTTTTTCAAAGGTGCTTACGCGCAGATTCTTGCTTGTTTTCGCACGTTTCTGCTATGTGGCAAGGAACCTCGGTGCTTGTTTTCAGTTATGTGCAGGTTTATCTTCGTTAAATCAAGCCTGGAAAGCTAGTCGGTTGCTTTCTAATATGGGACCTTGATAATCCCAAAAGGTGGTGGATAATAGACCTATTATAATTTTAGGAGGCCCCTCATGTCCAAAAGTCGATTACCCATATCTATGCAGTTTGTTTCAGCAGTCGTCCTTGTGACGCTGTACTTAGGAATAGACGTCGTTCTTCACGGAACCAGCCCGCTTATTCACGCGTCTTTTCGTTTTGTATTTGCACTTATCGTTGCAGGTATCGTGTATTACATAATTGGAGCGGACAAGCTCCGCAATTCACACGTTAAATACAGAAAGTCTACAAAGGTCTGGTGTTTTTTATTAGTATTAGCAGTTTTGTTCGTATTCCGAAATGTAACTGGTAAAATTATCCAAGTGCTTGGTTCGAAAACGTTAATTGGTGATACATTCATGGCACTATCTGCTGGCATTTGCGAGGAGTTTTTGTTCCGAGGATTACTCTTATCTTCATGCCTAAGCGTTTTTAATCGCCATCGTTTGAAGTACACATTGGCTGCCTGCTCTTCGTCAGTTCTTTTTGGGTTATTTCATTTTGTAAATGCGCTGCATCAGCCCCTTAACACGACCGTCCAACAGGTCATTTATGCCTTTGTCCTAGGCTTGATGCTCGCTTCAATTCGAATTGCAACAAATACCATGGGTTGGAATGTTCTTCTCCATTCATTATTCGACTGGAGTGCCGGGCTTTCGGTTAACCCGTCATTAAGTGGGATCACGCCATGGACGCCATTTATCATTATTTGGGGCCTCGTATTTTTGGTGGCTTTATTCTTTTTAATTTCATTTGACCACAGCGCCAATGCTAGTCACTTATCTAAGACCTATTCACTTGGTAACTAATTCTAAATTATATTGATCATTGCAAAAAGGAAGTTGCTTGGGCCATTATTGGGGAACTTAGCCAAACAACTTCCTTTGTCATCTTATGAACCATTTCTTTGCAAGGAGTTTATTTCAAGATACAAAAAAATCGGGAAAACAAGATTTGAACTTGCGACCCCTACGTCCCGAACGTAGTGCTCTACCAAGCTGAGCTACTTCCCGATGATTAAGCAATATTCAGTTAACATAATCAATATATCACAAAATATATCGATAAAAAAGTCGGGAAGACAGGATTCGAACCTGCGACCCCCTGGTCCCAAACCAGGTGCTCTACCAAGCTGAGCTACTTCCCGAAAATGATGGCAATAAAAAATGCACCCAGTAGGAGTCGAACCTACAACCTTCTGATTCGTAGTCAGACACTCTATCCAGTTGCGCTATGGGTG
>NZ_AZEI01000078.1:88833-115386 GCF_001436255.1 Lentilactobacillus rapi DSM 19907 = JCM 15042
AAATAGTTATTCAATTAAACTTGTGACACAACAACCAATGAAATTTGATTGAAGCGGAAGACGGGATTCGAACCCGCGACCCCCACCATGGCAAGGTGATGTTCTACCACTGAACTACTTCCGCAAAATGCCGACTAGACGATTCGAACGCCCGACCTCTTCATTACTAGTGAAGCGCTCTAACCAACTGAGCTAAGTCGGCAAAACAATAATATGCAGGCATCTAGTACCTATGCGGGCGAAGGGATTCGAACCCCCACGTCATAAGACACTAGAACCTAAATCTAGCGCGTCTGCCAGTTCCGCCACGCCCGCATTGTAAAAAACCGGCAATGAGCCGTGGCAGTCTCGAACTGCCGACCCTCTGATTAAAAGTCAGATGCTCTACCAACTGAGCTAACGGCTCATATGGAGGATACAGGGATCGAACCTGTGACCTCCTGCTTGTAAGGCAGATGCTCTCCCAGCTGAGCTAATCCTCCATGAAACTACTTGTTACATGTTGGTAGTAACACCATCAACACAACTATTAAATTTTACCATTACCACTCAACTCAAGTCAAGAAGTAATTTAAAATTCTTTGCTGGCTTAACAGTTGCTTCGTCAGGTTATTTTCCGACAAAAAATATTATATCCTATCCGGGAAAACATTACTAGTCCAATTTGCGGTTTTTTCGAATTAATTCAGTCAATATCGTTTTTTGCATGGTGTGATGCTTTTAAACGCCTATTTTGACTGATGGATATATGTGTTCTAAAAAGACTGCTAGCCACAAGCTTGGACTCTTATAATAAAATCCCGCTGAAATTCAGACCGAAGTACCCCACTGAACACCTCAAACCAAAAAAGACAAGGAACATTTCTGCTCCTTGCCTTCCAGTTCTCCTCCAAAATGGTGGGTCATCTTGGATTCGACATACTGGGGAATGGTAAACGGACCAAACAAAGATGGGGGATCTAAGTAAGACCGGTAACCAATAAAAGAACGTTTTATGGGTTACATTTATTAAATACGTATTTTTTACTGCAGATTATTTAATTATTTTTGCTTTTCAATTTTTTCTTTGCCATGCATATATGGGCGAAGCACCTCAGGAATCGTGACAGAACCGTCTTCGTTTTGATAGTTTTCTAGAATTGCAGCCACAGTTCGGCCTACAGCCAATCCTGAGCCGTTCAAGGTGTGGACAAAGTGAAGCTTGCCATCTTCATCCCGGTATTGGATATGGGCTCTCCTAGCTTGAAAATCCGTCGTATTTGAACAGCTGGAAATTTCCCGGTACTTATCCTGTGCCGGGAACCAAACTTCCAAGTCATGGGTCATTGCGGCTGTGAAGCTCATGTCACTGGTGGTCAACGTAATAACGTGATAAGCAAGGCCTAACTTTTTCAAGTTATCTTCAGCTTGATGCGTAATTTGTTCCAACGCATCCCACGAATCTTCCGGTTTGGTGAATTTAACCATCTCAACCTTGTTAAATTGGTGAAGCCGAATCAATCCTTTTGTATCTCGACCGGCACTCCCGGCTTCGGAACGGAAGGCTGGGCTGAGCGCTGTGAATGAAACTGGCAGTTTTTCTTCTGGAATCACTTCATCTCGATAATAGTTAACCAATGGGACCTCAGCGGTTGGAATCATCGTCAAATCAGTGCCCGTCAACTCGTAGCCGGCCTTAGTTTCCAGAAACTTAGGGAATTGCCCAGTTCCATACATTGAAGCATCATTAACCATATATGGTGGAATGACCTCTTGATAACCAGCGGCCGTATTTTGATCAAGATAGAAATTATAAACTGCTCGTTCAAGCAGGGCACCGTCACCGATATAATAAACAAACCGGCTGCCGGAAACTTTTGCTGCCCGTTCAAAATCGAGAATTCCAAGATCTTCACCGATATCCCAGTGATGTTTAGGCTTAAACCCAAATGATGGAATCGTGCCAACTTTCCGAAGTTCAACAGAGCCTTCTTCAGTCAATGAAACCGGCACGCCATCGGCTGGAATGTTTGGGAAATGAGCAGCAAGATCGTGTTCGTCTTCTTCAATTTTCTTCAATTGATCATCGAGTGCTTTAATCTTTTGGCCCGTTTGCTTCATCTGATTAATCGCATCGCTGGCATCTTCCTTGTTACGTTTTGCGTGGGAAATTTTTTCTGAAACTTCATTTCGCGTTGCTTTCAAAGATTCTGATTCAACAATTAAATCACGACGTTTGGCATCGTAGCCTAACAATTCATCAATGGTTTCAGGCTTAATACCCCGGGTTGCTAACTTCTTCTTGGTAAAATCTGGATCTTTTCTAATTTGCTTGATGTCTAACATATTGTCCTCCTTGGAATGTTGGTGTTTTTGGAAATTTTTTCGCAGATATTGCTGAAGCGTGCTTGTAAAGGCTGACCCCGGCCAGTTAAGGCGATTGTCGCTGAAACGTGAACCAAGAAGCTGATCCCGGCCATATAAGCCAGTTAGCCCAATATTGAAACCCACAATATTCGGCTAACTGGCTTATATTCTGGGATCAAAGCGCTTCTTGGCTCACTCTACAAAAAAAGAACCCTTCATCACTGGGACGAAGGATCCTTTTCGCGGTACCACCCAAGTTCTTAACCAGTTACTCGTGGTTAAGCTCTCTAGTATGGTAACGGCATACACCGTGCGACATTGCTCGCCCGTTTGCTTGTGCTGGAATATTCGACGACAATTTTCACCGACCATTGTCTCTCTGAAGTCTACTTAATAGGCACAAAACGTTTTATCTGTACTTGATTATAGCGAATCATTGATTAAATCACAAGGTGCTAAATCGCTAATTGCGCCATCTTTTGGTCGATTAAATCGATGACCTTGTGTTTATCCGCATCGTTTTCAACAAAATCATACTTGTCACCATCAATTTGAATTTTTGGCGACTTGTCATAATCGGCAAACCACTTTTGATAACGTTCGTTCAAATCTTTATAGTATTGATACAGGCTTGGATCATTATCAATCTGTTCAAACGAACGGCCACGCTTTTGAATCCGTTTTAACATCGTCTCAAACGAAATATTGATATGAATCAACAGATTGGGATTCTTACTGTGAGGCGTTTCTGGGAGTTCCTGCATCATGTTCTTCAGCAAGGAATCATAGATGTCCACTTCAGTTTCAGTCGCCCGACCAAGATCGGCGTTCAAATGAAAGAGTAATGAGTCCTCAAAAATCGAGCGATCCAAAACACTCTCATCATTTTGCCAAGCTTTCTTGATGTCATCCATCCGACGATTCAAGAAGTCAATTTGGAGTAAAAACGCGTATTTTTTGGGATCCTTATAGAAAAGCGGCAAGATCCGGTTATGTTCAACAGATTCATAATATGCGGGCGTTCCCAAATGTTTCGATAGCATCTGGGTCAGTGAAGTCTTCCCAGCGCCAATTGTTCCAGCTAGTACAAGCATGTTTAGTCCCCTTACATTCAGTGAAATTCATTAAGTCACTCAACATATTGTACTAGTTCAGGAGGATGGGTTCAACATCTTGTGTAAATTATTTAATCTTGGAAGTATCCACGACTTCGATATTATCCATTCCACCGTATGCGTCAAACCATGGGGTTGCATTTTGACCCAAGATTTCGGTCAATTCCTTCACGTTTCTGGTACCCTTGTCCTTCAGCCAATCAACCAAGCCTTTTTCGCCATCCTTAATCCAGATGTCAACACTTTCAAGCCAAGTTGCCCGGCCACTCAAAACACCGTTAAATTTGGCACCGGCATCGCCAGCCAGCTTCAACTCACGCTGGAAGATTGGTGTCGGCACACCAGCACTCAAGAAAATGTATGGGCGCGTTGCTTCGGCACTCAACTCTTTCAAGTAGCCCTTGGCCTGATCCTCAGTGTAGGCGTACTCATCACTATCGGTCCAGCCTTGAACATAAGTTGGGTTAAATGGCACTTCCATTTTCAAAACATCAATGTGGTATTTGTCCTGCGTGAATTCCTTCATTGATTTCAAAACTAATTCAGGCTTGATCTTTGCAAAATCCAAGGACTTGCTATCCAACTTATCATCGTATGTGACAATTTCGAAGAAGGTTGGTACTTCGGCAGCAAGGCCTTCAGTCCCATAGCGTTCTGCGAAGGCTTTTTTCACATCGTTGATTTCATCCGGGTCATTAGGATTGTAGTAAACCAATACCTTTAAAGCATTGGCACCGCGTTCAATCATAATTTGGGCTGATTGTTCTGGAATCAAGCTAGGTAAGCGGCCAGGTGTGTCAGCATCGTAGCCAGTCTTTTCGTAAGACATAATCAAACCGGTGTCAGGGCTCTTAGCCTCAATCCCTTTAAAGCCCATCTGTTCGTCTAATAAGACCGCAGAGCTTAAGGCACTCAACTCACCGGAAACGATTCTCTTGAAATCGTAGACCATATCCATTGTGAAAGTTTTTCCGTATTTCTCGGAAGCTTTTTTCATACCTTTAACAAGCGATCCACGCTGATCTAGCGCCATTGCATTGATGATTCCTTTATCATCGGAAACTTCCATCATTCTGCGGAATTTTCCTTTAGACATAAACTTTTTTGTCATATTTGCCACCTCATTTATTAAATATACCAATTAAGTCGATTCTACCAAACATGCAGGGGACATGGCAAGTTATAATGACTAATAAATAAAAAAAGGCCCATCCAAATGGATAGACCAATTTTAAAATTGAGCTTTATTTTTCGTTTAATTTCGACAAATCTTCATCCTTATGAGCTGGGGAAACGTCGACTTTTTCAAGCGGAATGATTTTCGTGTGATGCTTCAGTTTATAGACGATATAAAGGATCAGAACCAATGGCACACTCATGTAAGTGACCAAAATTTGTTTCCAATCAAAGCTGGCAAACGCACTTGGATTTTGGCCGACAATAACCAAAATACATAAAATTAAGCACAGTACCGGTCCAAATGGAAATAACTTCGCGTGATATTTCAATTCACTCAAATCGTGTCCCTGCTTGATGAACGCCCGTCTAAATCGATAGTGTGAAATGGCTATTCCAAACCAGGCAATAAAACCAGTTAAACCGGAAGCTGCGACTAACCACATGTAGAGCTTCGGGCCGGCAATACTTGAAATGAAGGTCAATAATGAAACGGCGGTTGTCACAAGCAGTGAGTAATAAGGAATCCCGTTGGCTGCCGTTTCACCAAGTTTCTTGGGAGCATAACCACTATTGGACAATGAATACAGCATCCGAGTTGAAGCATACATCCCTGAATTGGCTGATGAAATGACCGACGTCAAAATAACAGCGTTCATAATACTTGCGGCAGCTGCGAGTCCTGCCCGCTGAAAGACCAGCGTAAAGGGACTGATGGCGATGTCCGTTGCACTGGAACCTAGCAGGGAGTGACTGGTATAAGGAATAATTGCAGCGATCACAAAAATGGTCAAAATATAGAATAAAATGATTCGCCAGAATACCTCATTAATCGCCTTTGGCACGCTATGCTGAGGATCCTTTGATTCACCAGCAGTAATTCCAACTAGTTCAGTCCCCTGAAATGAGAAACCGGCAACCACGAAAACGGTCAAAATTGCCGGAACCCCACCAACAAACGGTGCCTGCTTAATTGAAAAGTTACGCATTCCAACAAAATGACCACCCATGATACCAAAAATGGTTAACGTCCCAACAATTAGAAAGATGACGATGGTGACGACTTTGATCAGTGACATCCAGAACTCAGTTTCTCCAAACGTGCTGACTGACATCGCGTTGATTAAGAAGATCAGGAGCAACGCAATCGCGCTCCAAATCCAAGCGGGCACATTTGGTAACCAGAACTTCATTACCAGAGCGGCCGTACTAATATCAACGGCAACGGTAATTGCCCAGTTGAACCAGTAATTCCACCCCATTGCAAATCCGAGTGCTGGATCAACATATTTAGCTGAATAAGCAGCAAACGAACCAGAAATCGGCATGTTGGTGGCCATTTCACCAAGGCTGGTCATTAAAAAGTAAACCATCATCCCCATCAGGACATAGGCGGTTAATGCCCCACCGGGCCCGGCCTGGCTAATTGCAGATCCACTGGCAACAAATAAACCAGTTCCAATACAGCCACCTAAAGCGATCATCGAAACGTGGCGGGCTTTTAACCCCCGTTGCACGTGACCGTTCGGTTCTTCATTTGAATTTTCCTTCATGATTTCGTCTCCTAAATATAAAAGTGAGCGGATCCAGGCGGTTAGAGATCGGAGTGTAAGTCTCCATCGAGGAGAATTCCCGATTCTGGAATTTTTCTCGGTGGTGCTTACGTGCAGGTTGCTGCCTGGAGGAGCTGTCCTAAAAAGTGAGCAAAGCAAAGCGGTTAATAACCGGAGCATAAGTCTCCACAACCAGAAATCCTGGGTTTGGATTTTTGGTTGTGGTGCTTATGTGCAGGTTATTGCTTTGCGGAGCTCTAAAAGCTTCCAATAAACTAAAAACGCCCCTTTCAAAATACATTGAAAGAGACGATAGGTGTTTGTCAACATCTGCATAGCGCTCCGTGGCATCCACCACGACAGTCCTTAACCTGTTAAGTTAAGTCCCAACAACCCATGTGAAAAGTCACCGGTCATTTCGGCGTTCATCCCTTTTTGTTTCAGTCATCACTTCTTTTCAAGTTCCTGAAACATACTGATAATGAACGCGCCTCTATTCGAATATATCGATTAATTAATTTATTCAGCTTTTAAACTGTAAAAAGTGTAACGCTATTCGCCGGAAATGACAAATTTTGAACCTGTTATCAAGCTTGACTTGAAATAAACAGCAACTTATCCCGTCCGGAAATGGGATCATGGATCTGCGTTTCCTGCTTGAAATCCAGCTTCTTTAAAAGGGCAATCGATGCCAGATTGTCGCTAAAAGCTGCCGCAGTGACCGTTATTTGAGTGGGTAATTGAGCCAAAATCTCAGTAAGTGCTTCGGTCATCAAGCCCTGATGCCAATAAGTCGGTTCTAGAAAATAGCTCATTTCAACTCGAAAAGGATCTGGTAGATGATCCTCGCCAATAGCTGTGAAAAAAAGAACTGCCCCAATTAACTGGTCTGCAAGATAAAGGCCAAATGACCTGGGTGCCTGAAGTTGGCCTTTCACAGCTTCTTCGATCATTTTCTGATTGCCAATCAAGCTAAATCCGGTTCCAGCAGCAACTTCCGGATATGAAATCAGCCGGTAGTAATCGTCAAAATCCGTCATTTGAAGCTTGCGGATTGTGAGATGGTTGGTCGCAAAATTTTCTACCATGGGTAACTCCTTGTTTAAATCTTGGTATGGATCACAAACCGATATCTGGCAACTTTGGGAGCATAGTTGATGTACAGCATTTCTGAAACCAACAACCAGCAATAAGCCACCAAAGCAGCGCCAAGCGTGTCAGTTGGATAATGGGCATTTAAATAGATCCGCGAAAACATGACTAGAATCAGCCAGACAATCATCAACGCCCGAATGATAAACCGAACCGAAGCGTGGTCGATGACTGGTACCACCACGATCCAGATGATAGAAATCACGAGGAAGACCCCCAACACATGGCCGCTGGGGAAACTGTAACCACTGTCAACGCCAAGATGAAGTGGTGGCCGATGTCGACGAATCAGCTGCTTAACGACAGCGCCAATGATGTCCCCAAAGCCAAGCGTGAATATCGCCCATAACGCGGGAACTTTGTATTTAAATCCCCAAAGAAAAAACGCAATGATGAATATCCAGAAAATATCCATTTTCGGCTCAGCAAAAAAAGACACCATCAAATAAAACTTTTCAAGTCCTTCACTGGGAGCGGATCCTTGAATCGCAGTTGTGAAAATTGAATCTAAAAATTGCAAATAATCAAAATTAAATGCCACTGAAACGGAAAGCACCGCGGTAATGCACAAGCTGACAATCAGCTTGATGATCCGGTTGGGATCCCTTTGCAGCAGCATGTAATCTTCGTTCCCATACATCTTCAACAATCCTCTCTTATCTAAACTCAATTTCGAGTATATCACAACCAGCCTGGTGATTTTTTCGTTTGACAGATTTTTAATGAAAACTAAGCTTTGGGCAGTGTATAATTTGTGACGTTAGTTTAATCAAATGATTGGGAGTGAATGAAATTGATTAATTATGCGCTGTTAATGATTGCCATCGGCTGTTTTGCCGGGATCGCCGGGGCTATTTTAGGCCTTGGCGGCGGCATCATCCTGACCCCCATTTTGACGCTACTGATGGGAGTTGATATCAAATACGCAATTGGTGCCAGCATCGTGGCTGTGATTGCGACCAGTTCCGGAGCAACCATCGCCTATTTACGTGACGAGGTGCTCAATCTGCGAGTCGCGATGTTTCTGGAAATCGCCACGACCCTGGGTGCTTTAAGTGGTGCTTTATTAACCGGGGTGATTGATCCAAAATATCTTTATATTTTGTTTGGGTTACTGCTATTATTCTCTGGATACAATATGATCCGTA
Source organism: Lentilactobacillus rapi DSM 19907 = JCM 15042 (assembly GCF_001436255.1). Classification (GTDB taxonomy): domain Bacteria; phylum Bacillota; class Bacilli; order Lactobacillales; family Lactobacillaceae; genus Lentilactobacillus; species Lentilactobacillus rapi. The sequence continues at coordinate 97,324 of NZ_AZEI01000078.1, forward strand.
AATTAATTACCCATACTGAATTACTTCACCGGGCAAAGCCGGACCGCCTTGCAGCAAAATTTCGTTTGGACAGTTCTTATTATGACAAGCAAATGATGAAGAAGGTCGATTATCAAGTTGAACATATCCCTGGCGGACTGGCCGTCATGTATGGTGCCGGTATTGCAAGTGGCCTGCTTGGGATCGGTTCTGGGGCGTTCAAAGTGATTGCGATGGACACCGTTATGAAAATGCCGCTCAAGGCGTCAACATCGACCAGTAACCTGATGATGGGGGTAACTGCAGCTGCCAGTGCGACCGTCTATTTCTTTAACGGCTCAATTAAGCCCGAAATTGCCGTCCCGCTGGCATTAGGAATTCTAGTCGGCGCCACCATTGGATCCCGGGTCATGCAACACCTTTCGGCTAGAGTCATTCGGATGGTCTTTGTCCCAATCTTGCTCTACATTGGAATTCAAATGTTTATGAAAGGAATCTGACGATGAAAAAACCAAACGAGTCTGTCAATCAAGAAATGGCCGATGTCGAAATTATCATCGGCAAGATTCTTCAAATTGGGGTCATCATTTCAGCGGCGATTATGTTACTGGGACTTATCCTGTTAATCGTCACTGGTCAAACTGGCTTTTCAGCTAATCAATACCCGACTGATTTCACGGAGATTGGTAAAGGGTTGATGACATTCAAACCTTACTCAATCATGATGCTGGGCATCTTTTGTTTAATTCTGACCCCAATATTGCGCGTAGTGGTATCAATTTATTCGTTCTATAAAGAACACGATATGTTATACGTTGTCATTACCAGTATTGTACTGATCATTTTAATGATTAGTTTCGTCTTTGGCATTTTAAGGTAATCAAATTTGTCAGTCCAAAACAAGCAGCTTCCTCTGAAATCAATCAGAAGATGGCTGCTTGTTTTTTTCTATTTAATTTTCACATGGCCAACCTCAGTTGTGAATTGATATTGGTAATACTCCCGATTAATGCCATGTCAATCAAAAAATCCGGTTCAGTAAGAAAAAATTTTCTCACTAAACCGGATTGGATGGCGACCTAATTTCGTGCCTGGACCCTTCGAATCTTCTGTCTAATTTTATTAACCAGTTCTGCGACAATAAAGCCTAAAGCAATCGAACCGGCAATCCAAACCACTTCTGACAGGTAATTAAACGCAACCTGGTAATTACCAAGGGCGAAGTTTTTGATTGAGTTATACGCCTGGCCACCCGGAACTAACGGCACCAATCCAGGAACATCAAACAAAATACTCGGCATCTTTTTCCAGCGGGCAATGATGACTGATAAAATTCCGATCACTAAGCCGCCGAAAAAGTTGGGCGCACCGAGGCCTCCCCAGGTGCTAAATATCCAATAGTAGACCAGCCAGCCAATTGTAGCGTTGATGCCGGCAATATTCAGCGCACGATGGGGTAAATTGACAATCAACCCAAAGCCAATCCCGGAAAGGTAGACGCAAATACATTTAATAATAAAAAAAGTCATTTAATTCCCCTTAAAAGAAATGCAAGGCAATCGCCACGCCGAACCCTAACGCACAGGCACTAATCAGTGCCTCAATCCCGCGGGCCGGGCCACTAATCAAATTACCGGATAACGCATCCCGAACCGCATTCGTTAACGGGATCCCCGGCACAAGCGGCATTAATGACCCAATGATAATGTCGTCGGCTTTAATCCCAAAACCATACTTAACGGATAAAATTGCTAGGCTGGCGACCGTCATGGCCGCAATAAATTCACTTAGGAATCGGATTTGAACATAGATATTTAGAAAATATAACACTGCCCAACCAATCATCCCAACTAAGAACGTGATGCCAAAATCTGGCAGGTTGTTCTGGAAGACGACCACCAGCGAGCCGCTCACCAATCCAGCACCCAGTAATTGAACCCAAAGCGGAAACATTGCCACTAAGCGGTCGATGTTCTTGAGATCATCGTAAAATTGTTCAATATCAATTTTCTTAGCTGCGTACTCACGGGAAAGTTCGTTGACTTTGGCGACCTTCTCCATGTCTAAGACCCGCTTGTCGATTGAACCAACCTGGGCACCAACATCATCAACGCCACCAGAAACAATAATTCCCGTCAAAGTGGCATAGATGTTTGCATCCTTCAAGCCGGCGTTTCTGGCAATCCGCAGGACAGTATCGTTTACCCGGGTCATTTCGGAACCCGATTCGATCATAATCGTTCCAGCCAAAACGCAGGTATTAATTACCAAATGATCGTAATTTTTTTGTTGATCAGCCATTTGTTCACCTCATAAAGAAAAACTGGGAGATAAGTCATTCCCAGTTCCTTGTTGATATTTGGGATGGTTCGCCACTTCATTGCCGAGTAGTGCTTCGCCAAGCAATAACCTGCACATAAGCACCTTATTTGTAAGCCCCAAAACCAGGGACGATTCCCCAACTACATAGTCGAGTAGTGCTTCACAAAGCAGAAGTCTGCACATAAGCACCGCAAGTGAAAATTCCAGAACCAGGAATTCTCACTTGCGGAGACTTATGCTCCGACTTCTAACCGCTTTGTTCCGCACACTTCTACTTTACAAACACATAATGCGCCGTCTTATACCCGATCACCAGTTGTTTTTTATCCGTGACGTTATCCACCGTCACTGAACCTTCGAATGGGTCATGAGAGATTATTTTCAGCTTGTCACCAATATCCAACTTAATGTCGCCCAACAATGTCAGCAGGTCGTGGTTATCAATGAACCTATTCACCGTTACCGTTTCGCCATCCTTGGCCTCCGTTAAGATCTTATCATGATCTTTTTGATAATGACCATTTCTATCGGGAATGACACCGCCATGGGGGCAACGCTTGGGATGCCCCAAAAAGTCATCTAAATGATCGATCATTTTGTCGCTCGTCACATGTTCGAGGCGTTCTGCCTCATCATGGACATCTGGCAAATCAAAGTGCAGGGTATTTGTCAAAAAGACTTCCCAAATTCGATGCTTGCGAACCAGTTCCTCCGCGTATTTCATCCCTTTGGCAGTCAGTCGAACCCCCGAATACGGTTCGTGTTCAACCAGCTTTTCGTCCACCATCTTGTTGACCATTTCAGTTACCGAACCGGCAGCAATATTCAAGCTAATCGCAATTTGTTTATTGCTGACCAGCTTATTAGCGCCACCAAGTTCAAAAATTATTTTTAAATAGTCCTCTTTCATTGGGGTCATTTATTGCATAATCTCCTATTTTACGGAATATCATTGCCACGATCGTAAATAATATCTTCGTCTTCTCCTCGCGTTGTCTCCGCTTGGATTGTCACATGGCAAATATGATATTTATTCTTCAAAATCTTTGTTATTTCCAAATAAATCGGTTGAGCCTGACTAATCTTCATATCGTGCATGTTAACATGAGCCGAAAAAATAATGTTATTTTCATCGATTGACCAAGCGTGAACGTGATGCACACTGAAAACGCCATCAATTTGCAGCAGGTCGCGCTTAATGGCTGCGTAATCGATACTTGGGGCCCCCTGCATTAATATTCTTGCCGTTTGCCGAATAATTGGCAGTGCTTCGTAAATAATGTACAGAGCTACCAAAATGGTGACAATTGGGTCAACCAACGTCCAATTATACAAGTCAATTAAGACACCGCCAATAATAATTGCAATCGATGATAACGCATCACTCATAATATGCAGATAAGTTGCCCGCATATTCAAGTTGCTCTTGGAGCCCGCATTCAATAAAAATGCCGACAGCAAATTGGCTACCAACCCAATAATCGCAATGATTAACATTAAATCACCGTTAATTGGTTGTGGATTGCTAATTCGCTTAACCGCTTCAATCATCAAAAAAACACAGATAAGTCCCAAAGCAATTGAATTGAGAAAGGCTGTAATAATCTCTGCTCGCTTATAGCCAAAGGTATTGCGTTCATTTTGGCGTCGCTTGCTAATTCGACTGGCAATGTAGCTAAATACGATTGAGAAGGAGTCACCCAAATTATGAAACGCGTCGGATATTAATGAAAGACTTCCTGAAAGAAAGCCGCCCACAAATTCAGCAATTGTAATAACAACATTTAGGACCGTAACCCAGAAAAATCGATTACCGCCTACTTCTTCGTGATTATGGTTTTCCATAAACTAATCACTCCAATCTGAATCTATTATTACATTACTGACGGATAATTTCCATAACAGTTCAACATTTTTGTTAGGTAGCATAAAAATCTGATGTCGATATTTCCCAAAACCAAAAAAGAACCATAACAAGCCCAAGCTCGCTACAGTTCTCCAGAGAAATATCGGCACCCCATCGGTTTTAATCAAATTTCTTTTCGTTCATACTCGAATACTGATCCAATTTTACAACTGGATACTCAAAGTGCTTCTGTTCGCACGATGGAACTCTTTTTGTCATATCACTTGTGCAATCTAACAGTTATACAAACGACAATCTAATTAATTACTATACAGGGTGCCGATACCCTCTATGCCTAGAATATCATTGGATTAAAGATTTAACAATCGTTTTGACTAGATATTGCAACGCTTTATCAACTGTTTAACTTCTTCAATTGACGAACCGTTTTGGATAAAACAGTGCACCAAGTCCAACCAATACATATCCGTCTCATCCAGCAAAGGATCAGCTGCCAGCTGCGGCTGGGATGGCACAAGGCCATTATTGATGTAGTCACAGATAACGTCTGGCCGGCTATTAATGCGTTGAGCTGATTCAACCAATGTGAGTTTCATAGCAATCTCCTGAAAATTTAGAATTAAGATTAGTCTATCAAGTTCGCAAATAAATGCAACCCTTATTCGACCATTCGCCAGTTCCCCTCATCAGCCTTAGAAATCTGGTTGATGAAATGTAAAATTGAAGCGGCCCGATCCTTGTCGTGCTCAACCAATTGATTGAGGCCTTCGCCGGTAATCATCGGCTCACTTAATGAAAACTGATCATCTTTCTTGTCACCAGTGGAAAAGGCCAACACTGTATGGCCGTCCTCAATTTCAGTAATGATAAAGAATAAGCTGAAGTCATCATCGTCCTTCATGTAGGCTGGCATGGCCCAAATACCATCACTGATCTGAATCAGTTCCTCGTTATCGAACCGATAGTCCCGATGATTTTTCTCGTTAACGGCTTTGTCCAACACAAATAGCATTTTATTGAAAACTGGATCGCCCAGTTTGATATTGTCTTCCATAGTGGTTTCCTTTCAGATTAATGATCGAAATCTCATTATAACAAATCACTCTGGAGATGCAATTAGGATTTGGTTACTTGAAATATTTTGTCCGCATCGTTCTACCAAAATATTCAACTCCTGGCGGGCATATTCATCAAGGGGTCTGGGAACCCCATAAAACCATTTCATCATTTTGATACCAAAAGATTCTGAAGCTTTCATTTTAATCGCCTCGTATTAATAATTTTTGCCTTTCACGCTAACAAACTTTTTTAAATTAATGAATTTTAACAATATGGCCAATTTCTCGCTGCGTGTCACTCGTCCAAGACACGATAATAATGAAAAGGGTGAGACCAATCGTAAACCAGGAAGCAAAGCCATTAAAAGGGGCAGTAATCAAATATACATAAATTCCGTAGAGAAGCCCCCACCAAGCCCCATGGCGATATGCCCGCCGAACTGCGTTAGGATATTCATCTTTTGACACTTCTTGGTAGTTGAGCTTCATTTTCGATATCTGATGGCTCATATACATGCTGACACCACCAAAGCCTACAAGTATATTAATAAATACAAAACCAATGGTAAAAGAATGGGTGATCATCGCTTCTGGGAGAAATAACATTACAATGTTCGCCACTGCTGTGTATATCCATAGGTACATGAACCCATTTGTCGCAATTCGATTCACAACTTGGAGATTATGCTCATCTAAAACGCCACGGATGCTAAAAGAATACCTCATTATCTTCATTAAAATGCCTTCCTTATTCTTCATCAGTTTCGCCAACCTTCCAAAATAATGTATTCAAATCTGTTCCCAGCGTTTCAGCTAACAGGATACATAGCTTCAACGATGGGTTATATTTGTCGTTTTCAATCAGATTAATTGTCTGTCTGGCAACCCCAATTGCTTCAGCCAGTTCAAACTGTGACAATTTATTTAACTTTCGGTACTCCCGCACTCGATTCATCATACCGATCTCCTTTTGTCACATATATATGTCATCGACAACAATATAAACTTAAAATCAGGTGGTGTCAATTATATATGACAAAAAAGAAGCTGGAAAATAAACTCCAGCTTCTCTCATTATTGTTAAATTAAACTGACAATAAGTTTCGTTCTTGGACTGCTTTTTGCATATGATCATACAAGTGATCACCAATGACATTGGTGCCCACAGTTTTGAAACCTTTGCGCTCATACAATTTTTTTGCTTCGGGATTTTCGAAATCAACGTTCAAACCGATCACTGATTTGCCATCATTCAACGCCATGCGTGGAACTGCAGCAAGCAACTTGCTACCAATTCCGTGGCCTTGATAGTTAGGATCAACGGCGATTGAATCCAGATACCATTCATCGGAATGGGTCTCGGAATCAGGGATATACGGTTCTTTAAAATCGGCACTCTTCTTTGATAAATTGATCAGAACCTTGTTGATATCGTCCTCGTTTTCGCTGGGGTAGCCAAATACTACCCCAACAACTTGACCATCGGCCTCGGCCACCACGGTGGATGCCTTACTGGACAGATAAGTATCTGTCTGGTAAGCCCTCGTGATGACCTTGGCTAATCCAGGTTCGGGAACGTCGTCTAATTCATCCAGTTCCATTTCATCAAAAATAATATCAATTAGCGGGGCTATCTGCCCGGCGTCATCTTGTTGTGCTTCTCTAACGGTTATCAAAAAAATCCTCCATTTGTTAGTTAGTGATAGTGTTACACATTATCTTACAGATTTTTTCATAGCTTGTCAAAGTACGGGATTTACTTGGTGTCTTTTTCATTTTTGCTTTCATGATCAGCGGAATTGTTTTCATCCAGTTCCCTTTTGACATTTCCAGGCTGATTGCGCTGAATTAAGTCCAGTTCAGTGCGGATTTGCCCCAAAATTTCAATCTCTAATTTTTGAATTTCCAGAGAATGCGGCAGTTGGTTTTGCGTTAAGTTATCCAACTTTGCATGAAGAATTCGTAATTCATGTTCGGATTTCTGATTCACATGGTAATCATTTTCAGAATTCATGCGATCGCGATCGCTGGCTCGGTTCTGGCTCATCATGATGATAGGAGCTTGAATGGCGGCAATACAGCTTAATGCGAGGTTTAATAAAATAAATGGAAACGGATCAAAATGCATCCCAAATAATTGCAAACCATTAATTAGCATCCACGCAATTAACACAAAACTGAAAATACCGATAAATCCCCAACTACCACCAAACCGGGCAACTGCATCCGAAACCTTTTGGCCAAACGTCAAACTTTTAGCCAAATTATCATTCACGTCAACAATGTCATAATCATCACTTTGCATCGCCTTAGTCAGCCGATGATTAATCTTTTTAGTTTGCTTCACATCGGAATTGATCATCCCATCAACCCGCATCAACTGATATTTGAGCAGATCATGATCGCAAATAAAATCCGTAATTTTAGCGGTCGGATAATCCCCCTTAATCAGGTTTCGAGTCGCTGGTTCGAGATTTTTTAAATAACGACCATCAATTTCCATATGTCGTTGATGGTCAATGAAACAAATTGCTGTTTTTTCTTCAACCATGGTGAGCCTCCTGACGATTATTTTAATTGGTAAACATTCAACTGATTAGATACGCTAGATTGTAGTGGAAACGTGCCCGACCAAGCAATAACCTGCACGTAAGCACCCTAGCTACATAGTGGAAACGCGCTTCAACACGCAATGACTTGCATCTACCATTTCTCCGCTATCTAGTGGAAACGTGTTCCACAAAGCAATAACCTACACATAAGCACCCTAGCTACATAGTGGAAACGTGCTTCAACACGCAATGACTTGCATCTAAGCAGCATCCCTTCTCCCACTATCTAGTGGAAACGTGCTCGACCAAGCAATAACCTGCGCATAAGCACCCTAGCCAAAAATCCCCAAAACCGGAATTTATGGCTAGGGAGACTTATGCTCCGGTTATTAACCGCTTGGTCTCGCACTCTACAAAAAAAGCACCCCACCGATTTATTATATCAGTAAGATGCCATGATTCATTCTTTAATTTTGATCTCAGTCGTTTAAAACTAGTGCCTATCCAAAAGCAAAGTTATCATTATGCCTTAATCAAATCAGTCTTGGCCTTCAACAAATCGGCCTTGAGTGCACGAATGTGTTCTTGAGCTTCCTTATTATCTGCAGTGTCCTTCATCCATGTTAGTACGGCTAAATTCGTTTCCATTTCAGCAATAATTTTTTGAATCGTCTGATCCGATTCACTATTGGTAGACATATTCTAGTCTCCTCCTTCAATTGATGATGTAATCATAACATGACTGGGGGAAAAGGCAACGAAAATGGTGTCGCTTTCATTGAATTCTAATCATTATTTTTATAATACAAGAAGTTGCTTTAACAGCAACGTTCAGTTGTGCACGAGATGAGTACTTCTCTAATCGATAACCTTCAAAATATCGGCTGGGAGTTGACTTTTAAAATGAAGCTGCTCTTTGGAAAAAGGGTCCTTAAATTTCAAGCTGGCAGCGTGCAGTGCTTGCCGCTCAATTCCTAAATTCATTGGTCCCTGATACAGTTCATCTCCCAATAAGGGATGTCCAATGGCCGCAAAATGAACCCGAATTTGGTGCGTCCGACCTGTATGGAGAACCACCCTCACTAACGTCCGATCATTAAATTCACGTTCCACCCAATATTCCGTCTGAGAAGGCTTGCCCGTATCTGAAATGAGCTGACCGTAACCATCAGGATCTTTAGCAATCGGCTTGTCGATCAGGCCGTGTTCTTCAAGGCCACTACCAGAGACAACGGCCGCATACTCTTTATGAAGCGTCTTTTGGGCAAGCATTTCATTCGCCAGACTATTGGCCAGGCGGTGCTTGGCAACTAAAACGATTCCACTGGTAAAGCGGTCAAGTCTCGTAATAATGTGTGGGACCAAGTTGGCGGCCTGTTCCGAAACTAAATGATACTTAATTCGATTGACCAGGGTATCTTCCCGATTCGCGGGGCCTGGGACCACCGTTAATCCAGCCGGCTTATCCACCACCAACCAATTATCGTCTTCATACATCACTTTGATTGGCTGCTCACTCACCGCAACCCCCGGATCAGGTTGTTCATCAGGTAAGACAACTTCCACGACATCACCCACCTTTAGCCGAGTCGCGTCGTTGATGGCCTGACCATTAACGTTAACTTGGCCGTCAGTTTTCACGATTTTATACATCCGATGACTAATCCCATGGCCATTCAAAAACTTTTTCAGTGTTTTAGGATCATGTTCAGTATTTTGCCAATTAAATTTCAATTTTTTCTCCTGTTCAACGCAATCCATCAATTTTTTAAGATTCAACAAACTTTTTCCCACATCTGCCTGAGGGTATTGACATTTTAACAAATTATCGACAGAGTAGATGCCATCAATTAAGTAATGGGGTAATTAAGTAATGAAGCCAATATGGAAGATTTCAATCGTTGTCCTCATGACCACAGTTGCTTATGTGGCCGTCCGAATGATCTCCTTCGACGACGATGCTGAAAAGTTTACTCAAACATACTTGAATAAGGAGGTCAGCCATCACAACACTGCTCAACTCAAGAAAATTAGTGCTGATAAACATACCTATCACTTTTTAAAAGATGCAAATCACGTTACCCTGAAATTCACGGCCGACAATCAAGGTTACCAAAACTATGCCTACTACCCTGTCAGGATTAACCACTCTGAGACATTTTGGGTTACATTAAAGTTCAACCCCAATCCCATCGATTCGCTTATCCTCAATCATTTTTCGATGATTAAAATTCAATATTTTAGGCAGGATAACAACCGATAAAAATACCGCCTCAAAGCCGCTTATATTTCAGCTTAAATTCCTATGGATTCGGCATTGACATCGCTTTCAATCCTTGTAATATTAAGGTACAAATATAATTTGTGCTTTTATATCTACCAAAGGGGAAATCACTATGAAAATCGCGGTTATTGGTTGTACACATGCTGGTACTTTCGCTATTAAGACTATTCTATCAGAAAATCCGGATGCTCAAGTAACGGTATACGAGAAAAATGACAATATTTCGTTTCTATCTTGCGGGATTGCGCTCTACCTGGGCGGCCAAGTTAAAGATCCCCAAGGCCTCTTTTATTCAAGCCCGGATGAGCTGAGTAAGCTGGGGGCAACCGTCAAAATGAATCATGAGGTCACCAAAGTGGTGCCACGTCAAAAAACAATCACGGTCACCAATTTAGAAACGAATCAAACCTTCGAAGATTCTTATGATAAATTGGTTGTCACTTCTGGCTCATGGCCAGTTATCCCCCCAATCAAAGGGGTCGACAATCCAAATGTTTATCTTTGCAAGAACTGGAATCATGCGCAAAAATTATTTGAAACCGCCCCTTCAAAGAAACGAATCACAATCATTGGTGGTGGCTACATTGGTGCTGAATTGGCCGAAGCTTACAGTACCACTGGCCATGAAGTCACATTACTCGATGGCGCTGACCGAGTGATGAGCAAGTATTTTGACGAACAGTTTACAAGTGTTGTGGAACGTGACTTCGCTGATCACGGGGTGACCCTTGGCTTGGATCAACAGGTCAAAGAGATCTCTGGTAACGGCCCCGTGACGATCAAAACAACCAAGGGGACTTACGAGACCGATCTAATTGTAATGTCCGTTGGTTTCCGACCAAATACCGATTTGTTCAAAGGCGAATTGGAAATGACTGAAAATGGTGCGCTTATTACCAACGACTACATGCAGACCTCTAATCCGGATATTTTTGCGGCCGGTGATAGTGCGGCCGTTCACTATAATCCAACTCACAGCCTCTCCTACGTTCCCCTGGCAACCAATGCCGTTCGCCAAGGAATCCTGGTTGGCAAAAATATCGTTAAACCAACCGTCAAATATATGGGCACTCAGTCATCATCCGGACTTAAACTATACGACAAAACAATCGTTTCAACCGGCATGACGATGGCCGCCGCAACTCAGCGGGGAATGAATGCGCACGAAGTCATTGTTAAAGACAACTACCGGCCAGAATTTATGCCCAGCACCGAACCGGTCTTGATGTCTTTAGTCTACGATCCCGTATCCCGCAGAATTCTTGGTGGCTCCTTATTAAGTACGCATGATGTCTCCCAGTCTGCAAATACATTGTCAGTTTGCATCCAAAATAAGAACACAATTGATGACTTGGCGATGGTCGACATGCTATTCCAGCCGCAATTTGATCGCCCGTTTAACTACTTAAATATCCTCGCCCAGGCAGCTCAAGCCAAAGAAGCCAAATAGTCGATCATTTTTGTAAACCAATTTGACCCACGTTATAATATGACTGCAGAGTGATGACAGTCTTTCTAAACCACATTAGCGTCTTCACGATGCAGGGGCTAAAAACCGTTGCTTCGATCTTGGCGTTTAACGACAGAATCGGGGCGAGAGGCGGTTTCATCCCAGATTCAATTGGAACAAGCAGGGCATCTGATTTTGGATGCCCTGCTTGTTTTGCTTACATGGTCGAAATCAGCCGAAGATAGCCGGTCTGGCGGCATAAATGGCTTACCCCACAATGCCGTGCGTTGAGGACGATCTTTCTACCTTTTGCTTGCCAACAACCAGCCTTTCGATATACTTAAAGTGTACCTATCCTAACAAAGGTGGAGATCATCATGGCAAGTGACAATTTTATCATTACAACAACTGAACACATCCCCGGCAAAGAATACGACGTGATCGGCGAGGTATTTGGCCTCACTACCCAATCAAAAAACGTTGTTCGAAACATCGGCGCTGGTTTGAAAAATATCGTTGGTGGCGAAATCAAGGATTATACCAAAATGCTTGACGAAGCCCGAAACATTTCGGTCCAACGACTGGAAGATAATGCCAAGAAAATGGGAGCAGACGCGGTCGTCATGATGCGGTTTGACTCCGGTTCAATTGGCGCAGACATGCAGTCGGTTGCAGCTTATGGGACAGCAGTAAAATATAAGTAAGTGTCAAAAAACAGATTAATGTGCCATATTTTGGGGTCAAATGATTAAACAAGCGATTCTTAGACTTCCTTTATTTGGCCTGCCCCGTTATCAATTACAAAAGAGTGGTCCGAAAAGTAGTTTCAACCTTCAATGGCTGAAATGGCTTTTCGGACCACTCTTTTAATTTATTCTACAATCTCAATCAATTGTTGTTAAACCTGTTCCTTAACTGTGGCACTCATATTCTCCAGAACTTGCGCAATTTTGGCAATTCCTGCCAGCAGGTCCGTTTCACTCATCACCAGCGGTGGCAACAATCTCAAGGTATTATGATTAGCCGGCAACGTCAGCATCCCCGCCGCCTGCAATTTAGCAATCACCGTTGCAACTTGAACGTCATCACTCAAATGAATCCCAATCATTAGCCCTTTTCCACTGATGCTGGCAACAACGGGTAATGGTTCAACACGCTTTTGGATTGCCTTGAACACAACTTGGCTCTTTTGCTGAACTTGGGTCAAAAATTCTGGGGTTAACTGGGTCAAAACGGCTTTGGCAGCAGATAGGGCTAACTTATTACCACCAAACGTCGTGCCATGAGTTCCCGGCCCAAATGCGCTCGCCAACTTCTGCTTACCAAGCATCGCGCCAATTGGCAGCCCATTTCCCAGAGCCTTGGCACTGGTAATAATATCCGGATCCATGTCAAATTGTTCATAAGCAAATTTAGTGCCCGTTCGCCCAATCCCTGTTTGAACTTCATCGATGATCAACAGGACACCTTCCTGATGGCACTTTTCTGAGACCGCGTGCAGCCAGTCAGCGTTGCCAGAGTTGACGCCACCCTCACCTTGAATCACTTCCAAGATAACCGCAGCAAACTCGTCTGTAATTTGGTCGATCGCGTGGGAATCGTTGTAGTCCGCAAAGGTGATCCCCGGAACCATGGGCGCAAAGCCTGCTTGAATCGAAGGATTGCCAGTTAACGACATTGATCCAAATGTGCGGCCGTGGAACCCATTATTAAACGCCAGCACTTTACTTTTACCAGTATACTTACGAGCAAGCTTAAACGCCGCTTCATTCGATTCAGTGCCGGAGTTACAAAAGAAAGCCAGCATCCCTTGTGGACACAATTGCTTGGCCACCTCGTCCTGTAAAGCACTTGGATACAAATTGGACGTATGCCAAATTTTGCCCAGTTGATCAGTCACTTGTTGCTTGATCAACGAATTGCTGTAGCCAAAACTGCAAACGCCGATGCCACTGGTGAAATCCAGATAAGTCTTACCACTGTCATCAGTCAAGTGCCAGTCGTGACCAGCAACGATTTCCATTGGATATTGTTGATACGTTGGAAAAATGTTCTCCATGATTAATTGTCTCCTTTAAATTGCAACCTGCTTTGTCAAACTGGTTCCGGAACATTTTAATTCATTGGTGATGGCGACTTCTTTCACGCCATTTTTGAGGGCATCAAATGCGGCGGTAATCTTAGGCTGCATGCCCGCCTTGATCACTTTAGCTTTAAATAAACGCTTAGCGGTGGTCTGGGTCAATTGCCCAACAACGTGGTCGGCCACGATGACGCCCGGAACATCTGTGAGTAATACGAGCTTCTCAGCACCAAGTAAGCGGGCAATTCCGGCCGCAGCAACATCGCCATTCACGTTAAGCAGCTTGCCGTTTTCTGCCACTGCCAAAGGGGCACAGACACCGATTTGCCGATTCAAGACTTGATTTATGTAATTGCGGTTGACCCCCGTCACTTGGCCGACTTCCCCGTAGACAGCCTGGTCAAGATAGTCGCCTTGAATGGCGGGAACCCCCGCAGCATTCAAACTCATCGCAGGCAAATGATGATCAGCCAGGTGCTGGCACAGCAATGGTTGAACAAGCCCCAACAATACGGCTTGCGTCACCTTTAAAGTTTCTGGTCCGGTCACTCGAATTCCATTAATTTTGCTGACGGGTAAATGAAGTTTGGTGCTCCATTCCGAAATTTGGGGGCCGCCACCATGAACAATCAAGATTTGTTTGCCAGCCTGATGCCAGTCGGCTAACTGCTGATAAAACGTTTCTGATAAATGATTTGTGGCATTGCCGCCGATTTTAATCACAATCGTTTGAGTCATCCAATCACCTTCTAGCTTCGATACGATGCATTAATTTGAACGTACTTATAAGTCAGGTCACAACCCCAGGCAGTTCCTTCGGCAGACCCGGCATTCAAGTCAACGTCAATGACAACCTTGCTGTTTTTCAAACTGGCGGAAACTTTTGCATCTTCAATCCCGGTGGCGATACTATTTGCCACCATCTGCATGCCATTGATTGAAACGCTGACCCCGTCAATGTCGACGTGAGCGGTTGTTTGGCCAATTGCCTGCATCACCCGGCCCCAGTTGGCATCAGCACCAAAAATCATTGCCTTGACCAGGTTGGAGCCAACAATTGCCTTGGCAACCTGTTGGCCTTCAAGATGATTGAACGCGCCGGTCACATTGACCTCGACCAGTTTAGAAGCGCCTTCACCGTCCCCAGCAATTTCTTGGGCAAGATGAGTGAGAACCAACTTGAACGCCTTCACAAAGGTCGGATAATCTTCACTAGATTCAGTCAGCGGCTCGTTGCCTGCCACCCCGTTGGCCATGACCATCACCATGTCGTTGGTCGACGTATCGCCATCAACGGTGATTTGGTTGAAAGTCTCATCAACGGTGGTGCTGAGCATCGATTGCAGTTGCTGACCATCAATTGCGGCATCAGTCGTCACAAATCCGAGCATTGTTGCCATGTTGGGATGAATCATCCCTGATCCTTTACAAAATCCGGTCAAAGTCACTGGTTGATTATCAATTAAACACTTCACGGTAATTGTTTTGGGATGGGTATCAGTGGTCAAAATGGCTTTGGTAATGCCGGCAGATTGTGATAAATGAAGTTGGCTAATGCCGGCCTCAATCTTGTCCATCGGCAGCGGCTCACCAATCACACCGGTTGAGGCAACCGCGACCAAGTCTTTTCCAATCTTGAGCTTATCGGCAGACAACGCCTGCATCTTGAGGGCATCGGTTTGACCCTGAGCACCATTGCAAGAATTGGCATTGCCACTATTCATCACGACTGCCTGCAGTTGATGTTTCAAATTGATCGTTTGCTTGGTTAGTTTCGTTGGGGCTGCCTGAAATTGATTGGTCGTATAAACGCCCGCAGCACTGGCCGGAACTTCGGAATAAATCCAGCCCATATCGTCTTGTTCTTCCTTTAAACCTGCATGAGTTGAATCAGAATCAAATCCTGCGGGCCATGTAAAAGCGGTGATGTTAATTGAATCTTTACTTGTCATTTGCATCCTATCGATCTCCTTTGATTAAGGCAGGAACGTTTGTAAGTCCAAGCCTTCAGTTTCTTTATAGTTAAATAGTTGATTGAAATTTTGAACCGCCTGGCCCGCAGCCCCTTTTAGGAGGTTGTCGATGACACTGGCCACGGTAATGGTATGAGTCACTAGGTTGTAAACAAAGCCGACATTACAATTGTTCGTTCCAACAACCTGTTTGATATCTGGCAGTTGCGTGCCGGTGTACTGAACAAAATGCTTATTCGTATATGTTTCCTTAAACGCGCTTGTCAGTCGATCTTCATTGACCCCAGCTTTTACCTTGGCGTAAATCGTGCTCATGATCCCGCGGTTAATCGGCACCAGGGTTGTCATAAATTGAATTGCAGGCACCTGGTCATTCCAACTTTGCAGCTCCTGCATGATTTCTGGAATATGCTGATGCTGATTTGGTTTGTAAATTTGTAAGTTCTCATCTACTTGAGTGAAATGCGTGATTGCATGGGGTGTTTTCCCTGCACCCGTGGTTCCTGATTTGGCATCGACAATAATGCTGTCTGGCTCGATCAAATCATTCTGGACGAGTGGCGCCAAGCCAAGTAACGTTGCGGTGGCATAACAACCGGGATTAGCGATATAGGTTTGTCCCTTTGCAGATTCAAAGTCTGCGAGACCGTAGTGGGTTTGCCGCAGAAATTTTGCCGGTGCCGCCGGTTTGTGATACCACTTGGTATATTGGGCTTCACTTGCCAGCCGCATGTCACCAGATAAATCGATCACTGGAAAGTGAGCCGCCATGTATTTTGGCGCAATCTTTGAGGTTACCCCAGCCGACGTCGCAAAGAACACAGCGTCATTATTTTGAATGATGGCATCATCGTCATATGGCAGGACTTCTGTCTGATCCCCGCGAAAGATCGGGACCACCTGATTCAATTCACTGGGTGCTGTTAACTTGTGATCATAAAGATTGATCTTAGTGACACCTGAATGTTTCTGTAAGAGTTGGTATAAAACCATCCCTGCGTATCCGGTTATTCCTACTAATGCTACCTGCATCTAATCGCCTCACAACTATTCATAAGAATGTAATATTAATGAATTGCAAATAGCTTACAATTTTTATGAGATAAATGCAAGTAATTTTTGGTTTATTCATAAATATTTCTTTATTTAGATATTTATTCAGTTATTTAGGAAATAATATACATATTTTAGATTGTTCACAATCATTTTATCTTAACATCTACTTGCATAATTATATTAGTTATCGCATAAACTTGATAAAATGAATAAGCGATACTTTCATCCCGGTTATTGCTGCAAAAAGGCGCTGCATTCCACAAAAACAGAATGCAGCGCCTTTTCACTTGAATTCTGGGACTAAATTGCCTTTCATCCCAATCTGCTGAAGTTTCGAATACTGAGGCTAAACCGTGGTTCAACCTATGGCCGAGGAGCCCCAACCGCATCTTGAACATCGGCCGGGATCTTATCCAGTGCTTGGCTCAGATCGGCAATCAAATCATCGGCATTCTCGACCCCAACTGATACTCGGATCAAGTCAGGGGTGATTCCCGCTTCCTTCAACTCTTCTTCATTAAGTTGGGCATGTGTCGTTGAAGCTGGATGGATGATGAGTGATTTGGCGTCAGCAACATTCGCCAACAATGAAAACAACTTCAAGTTTTGAATGAGTTGCTTGCCGGCTTTTTCGCCACCCTTTAGGCCAAGGGTAAAGATCGACCCCACTCCTTTGGGGAAATAGCGTTCCGCTAAATCATGGTACTTGCTGTCTTCAAGTCCGGGATAGTTAATCCAAGCGACTTTTGGATGATGATGAAGGAAGTTGACAATCTTTTTCGTATTTTCAACGTGGCGCTCAACTCGAAGCGATAGGGACTCCAGCCCTTGCAGCAATAAGAAGGAATTAAATGGACTGATGGTTGCCCCAAGATCCCGTAATGATTCCGCGCGAACCTTGGTTGTAAACGCAGCCCCACCCAAATCAGCGAACACTAATCCATTGTATTGATCGTTGGGTTCAGTAAAGCCCAGATAGCGGCCGCTGGTTCTCCAATCAAATTTACCATTTTCAACGATTACGCCACCCATTGTGGTCCCATGGCCGCCGATAAACTTAGTGGCAGAATGAACCACGACGTCAGCACCGTGATCTAACGGTCGAACCAAATAGGGCGTCCCGAATGTATTATCCACGATCAAAATAATGCCATGACGGTGGGCAACTTCAGCAATTGCCTCAAAATCCACCAGATTAATGCCCGGATTACCAATGCTTTCAACGTATAACGCTTTCGTGCGTTCATTAATTGGCGCTTCGAAATTTTCCGGATCATCGGGATCAACAAAGTGGGTCTTAATGCCTAACTTGGGTAAGGTCACATTGAATAAATTGAAGGTGCCACCATATAGCGTGCTGGCAGAAACAATCTCGTCACCTTCAGAAGCTGTTTAGTATCTTTGATTTTGACCAAATAATTTGATAAACTACTGTCAAA
>NZ_AZEI01000079.1 GCF_001436255.1 Lentilactobacillus rapi DSM 19907 = JCM 15042
ATTAGGCACGCCGCCAGCGTTCGTCCTGAGCCAGGATCAAACTCTCATCTTAAAATACTTTTTAAAATGATAAGCCTGTTATAGCTCATGATTATATTTATTACTTGTTTTACGAATTGACTTCGCAAATGTTTGGTTCCGAAATGAATCGGAACGCCCTGCACATTTGTTTGTCGAAAATTTTGTTCAGTTTTCAAAGGTCTAC
>NZ_AZEI01000080.1 GCF_001436255.1 Lentilactobacillus rapi DSM 19907 = JCM 15042
TGGTCGTTTTAGCGTTTTTAGCACTATTACTTAAGAGATTTTAGACAGCTTCTAAGGGATAACCCCTCACTTGGCGAAACTTGTTCTGGTAAGTTGGCAAAATGAAGATCATCGCCATCAATTGTGACATCTTGGGTCGCCGGTTTAAAGATTTCAACCAGATTCTTTTCATCTTCTTCACCAACAAAGCCACCCAGAATATAATAATCATTTTTGGTCACGTAATAGATATGTTGATTTTTATATGGTTCCCATTCCTGATCATCAACGCCCAAATTTTGTGGCAATTCATCCTTAAACGGTGCTTTCCACGTAAATGAATTTTCCGTTATATGCTGAACAGGAAGGACCACGTGTTGGCCCAAATAAATCAGTTCCTCATAATTCTTTCGATCCAAGACATTTAAGTTATGGATTGAGTTAGACAGGACATTCAATTTCTTGATTGATCGGATACCAGCAATTGGCTCGATGTCCTCGATCCGATTCCCTTCCAAATTAACATCAACCAGTTTGGTTAGTCCCCGCAATGGGCTCACGTCTTTGATATCTTCAAAATAATACGTGCTCTCATCAAGATCACGAGACAAATTCAATTTGGTGAGATTCGTTGCATACTCCAATCCCTTAAGTGAATAATCACCAGGATTGACATCAGCTGGACCAATTGCCCCGTTCCCGCCATTAAGCGGCTGATAATCGCGCCGCTCATAGCCGGGCGTCTTCAGCCAGTCGATACTGGTAAGCTCCCCTAACTTCGCTTTAAACGTTGCAACGTCAAATTTATTAAGATCAAAGTCAGCCGGCACTAGACTTTGACGCTGCATTTCAAACAACACCAGCTTTTGTAATTGCTTGTTGGGCATCACATCATCAATGGATTGTTCATCAGCCGCAACCGCTGCTTGGACAGTCGCATGGCTATTTTCCAAGCCAGTCGCGGAACTACTAAACAGAACAAAGGATCCAAACAGTAATGTGGTCCCCAATAAGAGCTTGTGGATTTTCATCGTTATCACCTCAAAAAAGTATTACCCCTGTTGTCGATTACATCATACAAGATGTAGTGCGCTGGTGTATACTTTTTTGACTCGATATTTATAGGGACGATAACTTATAAGTTAACACCATAATGAAATCATCTCCTGATTAAGATCAGATGGCGACAAATGATAACCGATTTGGCAATCAAAGCAAAGCGGTTATAAATGCAACTTAGTTTGCCACTCTTATATTGATAAAACTTGCGTCAACCGGTTGATCCCGGCCAGTTTTAACAAAAAGACCAACTATTCCAAAAATCAGGAATAATTGGTCCTTCTCATTAAATTCTGGGATCAACCCAATCTCAGCTGACCAATGATTATTTGCCATTGCTAGGCAATTCGGTTACTTCTCAATATGAGCCAAAGCCTTCTTGGGAACTTCATTCTTTTGAATGCCTTCGTAGGTAACCACTGACTTGGCTCTTGAGACGCCAACCTTGATGTAGTGACCCTTCACAAATTTATGACCGCCAACAGTTCCAACTTCCATTTGTTGATACTGGCCAGCTTTATTCCAGCCATTAATCTTGTAGTAATAGGTCGTTGGATTGCCACCAGGCTGTTTCTCGCTTCGTTCTAACTTGCCAACTTGTCCATAATACCAAGTCTTGCCGTAATTGTATTGATACCAGAAGCCACCTGCCGCAACCAATGCAACGATGACAACTAATGTAATGACCGTGCCTTTTTTCATGATCTAATCTCCCCTGTTGTCTAGTTAGTTACTTATGTAGGTAACTATATCTGGTTATTATAAATAAGTCAATTATTTACTTTAATATTAGCAGCCATCTTTTCCAAATACTGCTCTAATTTAGGATCATGGGCGTGCAGGTACATCCCTTTAATCCCGCGCCGCAGCAACACATTCAAGGAGTTCCGCAATAATGCCTGCTTACTTTCTTCAAATTCCTTGGGATCCAAATCCGGCCGGTGCTTAAAGATCTCCACGTCAGTGACCTTGCTGGGGTCAACTCCCAAGCGATGGTCAGCCGTCAAATAAAACGGTGGCCCAATGATAATGCCAATATAATTAAGGTCAAATCCCTGGACCGTGTAAATACTTCCCACCTCATCAATGGTTTGCGGCTGTTCGGCCCAAGGGGTGCTGGTAAAGTTATATTGATCCCAGGGCAAATGAAAATGACCTTCGTTCACCAAATGTTTGCCGCCATCCAGCGTTGATGGATAGCCACTCGTAGACGTCATTCTGGCCAACCCATACCGCTGATTTTTCTTGGTGATTAACTCAAACATCTTTTGGGCGTCGGCAAAAACTCGAAAGTCATAATTGCCAATATCGGCCGGCACGGGACTGATGACCTCGCCATCAATAAAGTGGTCGAGCCAATCCATTAATTTGGGACCCGCCTGCATTCGAAACTGCTGCTTGAGATGGACAACGTCATGGGGATAGGGTTCAATCAAAGCGAGCAGTCGTTGCTGATTCCAAAAGCTCTTGGTTCGTAATACCTGATGGGGATCGAAAACAACAATGGTGACTTGACTCATTTGGATGATATCTTTTAGCTGATTATCGCCATAATAGTTGTTGTAGTGATCCGGCTTGCTTAACAGGAGATGGGCCTCGTCGATGACGGTTAGATTCACATGCTTACCCTGCTTATGTAATTTGTTAATGAAACTAGTCGGGCGCTGGTAGTATTTTTTCAACATATGTGGCGTTTGACCGGCCAATTCCCGATAGACCTTCAGCAATTCCGGATGGTTTACCAAGAAGTAGCTGTCTGGGACTTCCTGGGCCAGCTGGGTGAACAACTGATTCAGGATGAGGCTTTTTCCAGTACCGGCATCCCCCATCAAAACAAACACCGCGTGGTCGGACTTTTGTAAGTGGTCATGGGTGAAATCAATTATTTGCTGTAAGACTGCGGCTTGATGGTGCGTTAAGGTCACGTTTTTTGAGAAAGCATTAAGGGTGTGTGATTCCAATGATTGCGTCCTCCGTTTTAAAATGTCGTACTTTTATGATAGCATTTTTTGCTTGGGGGAGTGACGAAAGAAGTTGCACGTTACCCGAACACCCGCTAAGATATGATTCAAAAGACGAAAAGGGGCTAATGGCAATGCCAACGTTTAAAAACGCCAAAATATTCTTAGGAACCGATCAAACTCACTTTGCTTCGGCGATGACCATTAATAACGGCCTGGTCACTTGGGTCGGCAGTTCAGAAGAAGTCACTGACGAGCAGGCGGTCGATTTACAGGGGCGAACCGTCTTACCGGGGCTCATTGATGTTCATACCCACCCGAAGTACATCGCTGATGCCTTGCATGGCGTCGCCTGTACTCCGCCGAATGTCAACAGTATTGCCGAAATGCAGACGGCGTTGCGGCACTCGGTCGCCTTTGGGAAATCCGATCAAACCTGGATCGAAGGCTGGGGCTTTGACGAGACGAAACTGGCCGAGCACCGCACCCCTACTGTTGACGATCTTGACAAGGTTTCGACAACTCAGCCGATTTTTATTTATCGATCCGATTGCCACTCCTCCGTCGGCAACTCCAAAGCCCTTGAGCTTGCTGGCATCGACCGAGATACGCCGGATCCTCAAGGCGGGTTCATCGGTCATTTCCCGGATGGCCGTCCCAATGGCTACATGAAAGAAGTCGCCGCCACCCAATTGCTCATTCGGGTGAAATCAGTTCAAAATTATACCGCTGACGTTCAGAACATGGTCAACAGCTCTGATCATTACTTAGCAAATGGGATCGTCGCAATCGGTGAAATGATGGGCCGCAAACAACCCGACGACTCACTTCGACTCTATCAAGACGCGGTTGCCACAGGATTTAAACCAAAAACCGCTATCTACTATGTTTACGATGAAGTCGCCGACAATTCCGAGTTAACCCCCACTTTTGACGATCAACTGAGAGTCACCGGCATCAAAGTGTTCATGGATGGCAGTATTTCCGGCGAAACCGCCTATAACAAGCGCCCTTACCCGGATGGTCGCAACGGCGTCGCAATTACCAGTCCAGCAAAATTGAAGCGAGCCGTCGATTATGCCCGTGCCCACAAACTCCAAGTAGCTGCTCACGCAATGGGCGATGCTGCCATTCAGACCGTTCTGGATGTCACTCAGGGCCTTGATCCCTGGCTCGCCGATCGGCCCTCCATCCGCATCGAACATGCGTCAATCCTAAGTAACGCCATGCTTGATCAATTAAATCATGCCAAAATGAATTACGCTCTAGTCACCCAACCGATTTTCTTCTTTGCGGAGGATGAATCCTACCGACAATTTCTCTCACCGGCTCAATTTAAGTTAATCTACCGCGATAAATCCATGTTGACAACCAAAGCACGATTCGCTTTAAGTTCTGATGCGCCTTGTACGCCTTGGGCAGAACCGGACAGCCCGTTTGTTAATATTTACGCTGCCGTCACCAGAAAGACAGCCAATAGCGATCTCGTTAACCCTGAAGAAGCCATTACCGTTCCACAAGCCATTTTGGCCTATACCAAATGGTCAGCTGAAATCGGTGGATTCAAGCATAACGGCCAACTGATGCCGGGGTTGGCTGGTGACTTTGTGGTACTGGACAGAGACATTTTCACGATTCCAAGCGATGATATCCAGAATGTCAAGGTTCAATCAACTTGGATTGCCGGGGAGAAGGTCAGTCCAAATTAATTCATGAAGGTATACGAAAACGCATCCCGAAGTTGTACAGCTGCAACTTTGGAATGCGTTTTCTGCAATTATAAACTTTTACAACCGAATTCAATAAGAATAAGAGATATCAAACTCACTTATTACTTAGCTGCTTCTTTAGCATGACGTGATGCTAAATCAGCCTTAATCTGTGGCTCCATCTTTTCATACTTGAAGTAGAAGCACATGATCAATCCAACAATTGCGTAAATGATGATTGGGAACCAGATAAAGCAGAAGTGAATTGATGCAAGAGCTGATGCGGATTGAGTCTTGTTAGCAACGAATCCAGCGGCGGCCATGATCTTTGATGGAATGAAGGCACCGAACCCAGATCCTAATTGAATACAGAAAGCAGAACCAACGGCCGTTAAGAATCCAGCGGCACGAATACCGGTCTTCCACTCACCATAATCAACAGTATCAGCTAACATAGCGAATGGCATTGCGATAGCAGTACCACCACCAAGAATACCAATGATCCAGCCAGTTACAATCAAAGCAAAGTTGTTACCAACAAAGCCCATCATGGCTTGACCAAATGCACCAACAATTAATCCAATGATCATCGTCATGGTCTTGTTGGTAGCCTTAACGATAAATGGAATACAGATGTTAGCAATAACACCAACAACTTGAAGGCCGTTAAATACAGATGTTAATTGTTCGTTTCCAAGATAATACTTGGCGTAGTAAACTGAAACACCATTCCGGTCGGCTTGAGCGATCCAGAAAATAACAAATGAAACAACCAAGATAACCCAAGGCCAGTTACCCTTTGTAGCTTTCAATGAATCCTTGAATGGAATTGGCTTCTGAACAGAAACAGTTCGTTCACGTAAGTTTCTAAATGCTAATCCTAAAAGAATTACAGCAAGAATTCCAAAGATGAACATTGTCCACATGAAACCAACTTTGTTGTTACCTTTACCAAGGAAAGCAACCATTGGCAAAGCGAACGTACTGGTAATGAATGAACCAAGCGCACCACCAACCATTCGGAATTGAGAAGCAACGATACGTTCCTGACCGTTGGTAGTCAAATTAGGTAAAATAGCAGTAATTGGTGTTTGAATACCAGTGTAAATAACTCCGGCAGCCAAAATATAAGTAAAACCGGCATACCATAACTTAGCAGCTCCATGCAGGTTTGGTGCAGTAAATGCTAAGAAACTGTTTGAGATCTAAATTGAGTTTTGGTATACTTTTGCAAAAAAGG
>NZ_AZEI01000012.1 GCF_001436255.1 Lentilactobacillus rapi DSM 19907 = JCM 15042
TAGCGTTTGTCTCAGTTTTCCTACGCCGCTTTTAGAGATCTCAAACAGTTTCTTAACCCGTTCGGCCTCTTCAAAATTATCGGTAATGATGCCAGCCACATGTTCAGCCAACAATTTTGCCTGCTTGCGCGGATCATCAACTGTCCAAATTCGTTCTTTAACGTTATCCAACGACTGATAATGGTTAAGATGAAGTCCGGCTAGATGTTCCTTTTGGATTAATTCCTTTGCGTGTAAAATTGGATGATCTGCCAGTAAACAGTACTGTTGAGCCGGATCAATTTGGTAAGCTATCTTCAACGAATCCAAATTAAACGAAGAATAGATCACCGGATATTCGAGATCGTATTGGCGTACCATATCCAACACAATTTGTTCAATGTGGGGATAGTGAATTTTATTCGTCTTAAACTCCAAATTCAAATGAACTGGCTGTTGATTGGCAACTATTAACAAGTCTTTCAAAGTTGGAATTTTTTGACCATCTTTGAGATGGAACTGACGCAATTCTTCTAACGTATAATCATTAATTTTCCCTTTACCATCAGTGGTCCGATTAATTTTTTCGTCGTGCATAATGATTGGGACATTATCTCTGGTCAGATGAACATCAAATTCCAAGCCTTCAACGCCATGATCAATCGCATAAATAAATCCATCCAGTGAATTCTCTACAAACTTGTGGGGATACCCACGATGACCAAAAATTAAGGTATTAGTTTTCACTTTGAATAGCTTCCTTTCAATTCTCTCTTCGACGCATCATCAGCCGATGCCTATCTACCATCGGCCTTATTAGTAGTCAGCAAATTAGCATTCATGGCTTTGTTGGCAGCCGTCAGGGCACTATCGATATTGCCGCCGTTATAGACCGTTTCCATCGCCGTTTCTTCTAATTCACGGGTTAATTGCATCCCTTCCATCAAAATTCCCGAGTTGGCATTGTTCGGTTTGGCGCTGGCAAGTTGTTCACCAGGAACTCTGGCAGCTGGGATCTTCTTATAAAGGTCTTGTAAGGCTTTTTCTTTTTGCGACTTTTTATTCAAAGCCAAGTAGCCGGTCGCAACCTGCCAATTAGCTTGATTCTTAGCACTTTCAGCGTACTTAATGAACTCAAAAGCACCCTTTTGAACCTTCTCAGGTTTATCGTTTGAAATCCATAGGGCCGCACCACCAATTCCGACTCCGTTAGCCTTAGTCCCATCTGGATGAGGGAAGTAGCTAATGCCAAGTTTGTTCTTATTGCCGGTGGTTAGTTGGCCAATATAGGCTGACGACTGAACGAAAATTCCTAATTTACCAGCCAGGAAGGCCGCAATTTCATTGGTTTCAGCACTGGCACCAGAACCATAGTTCACAAAGTCGCCTGATTTGATGTTAGTCCGGATCCACTTAAGAAATTTAACCGTGTTGGGATTGTTCACATTAATTTTGGTTGGGTTACCTTGGTGACCGTCGCCGTTGTTAATCAGCTTGGTCTTATCGTTGGCTAAAGCCTCTTCGAGCAACCAGCCATAGATTTCCATCGTCATTCCCTTTACTTTATGGTGAGACTTTGCATACAACTCCTTAGCGACTCGCGTAATTTCGCTATAACTGGGTGATTTAGAAGGCGGGGTAATGCCATATTTTTTCAACAGCGTTGCGTTATAGTACAACACTGGCTGCGATGTGTTAAATGGCATGGCTAATTGCTGCCCTTTATTTGAATAGAACGAGCGGGCAACTGGTGAAATATCGCTGGTATCATAGTGATCTTCATCAATGAATTTCTGAACCGGGGTCGTGTACTTGCTGTGCATCATTTGAGCGGTAGAAATATCAAACGATTGAAATAACGCAGGTGAAACGCTGGTTCCATGACTTTGGATAATCTTTTGGACCGCTTCATCGTAGGCCCCTTCGTATTGAGGAATGACCTCATACTTATTTTGAGATTTGTTAAAATTATCAACCATCTTGTCCAATGCTTGTTCAGCAGGGCCACCCATTTCATGCCAGAAAACAATTGGGGTCCGGCCGGCTTTGGCGTTGGTTTCACCGTGAGAAGCATTGACGAAAACAACCCCAATGGCAACCACGACGACCGCAATAATTGGAATCAAGTGATTTTTTAAAAATAGACCAATTTTTCCCATCATTTAACTGCACCTTCATTCGCACCTGATTTGAAGTAATGTTGGCCCACAAACAGGACAATCAAGGTTGGAATCACGACGATAGCCGCAGTTGCTTGAATCATGCCCCAATCGTTGAACGTTTCCTCTGACTGCAGCTGGCGCAGACCATTTTGAACGGGTCGAAATGAATTACTGAAGGTTGTCAACATTGGCCACAGGTATTGATTCCAAGCACCTAAGAAACTATAAGCTCCCAGCGTGATCAATGGGATTCGGTTATAGGGCATCACAATCTTCCAATAGAACTGAAGATGACCAAGGCCTTCAATATCGGCAGCCTCTTTTAGCTCCGCTGGCATTTGCTTAAACGATTGTCGTAACATGAAGATCCCAAACGCTGAAGTTAGAAATGGGATAATCATCACTGAATAACTATTTAACAAGCCCATCGCTTTAACGGTAGAGAAGTTAGGAATAATTTCAGCTTCAAATGGCAGCATCATTGTCGCCAACACGAGAACAAACAGGGATCGCTTGTACTTGAAGTCGAGGAACACAAAGGCATAGGCACTCATCGAACAAAACAGTAATTGCGCAAACATCGTCACGGTCGAAATCACCAAACTGTTTCCTAAATAATGCAAAATTGGGGTTTGCGTGAAGGCATCAATATAGTTCTGAAACGATAAATCGGTACTTAAAAAGTTTCCCTTGGCAATTTGCATGGTTGGCAAAAAGCTGGTCCATAATCCAATAAAGAATGGGGCTAACACCACCAGTGCCAAGACAGTTAAGAGAAGATAACTCCCAATATTCCGAGCCAATTTAGGCTTTGCGACAACATTCATTAGTAGTTCACCCGCTTTTCCAAAACTTTAAATTGCAATAACGTAAATAGTGCAATAATGACGGTCAAGATCAATGATTCGGCACTTGCCTGAGCAAAGTTACCGCTATAAAAGGCATCCTTGTAAATTCGGTAAACCAGCATGTTAGTCGCATTGGTTGGACCACCCTTAGTCATCAAATCAATCAGGCCAAAGCTCTTAAAGCCATCAATCAAAGTCACAATCGAAACAAAGAACAAAGTTGGTGAAATTGATGGAATTGTAATGTGGAAAAATTGGAATCGCGACGAGGCCCCTTCGATACTGGCAGCTTCATAAAGTGTCGTTGGTACGGATTGAATGGCCCCAAAGAGGATCAGGAAGGTAAAGCCGAGGTTCATCCAAACGGTGGTGATAATGACTGCGACCATTGCCCACATCGGATCGGTCAGCCAGCCAATCATCGGTAAGTGCAGCCAAGTACTAACAAGTGATAGAAATCCGGTAGATGGATTGAAAATAAACAACCAAAAGATTGCAGCTACTGAGACAGAAACTCCCATCGTGGATGAAAATAAGGTTCTAAAAATACCGATACCAGCTAATTTTTTACTAGCCAGGCTGGCAAGCAACAACCCCAACGCAATCGTCAAGGCGGTAACTGCCAATACATAAACCATCGTGACCGCCAAGCTGTTCAAGTAATCAGCCGACGTCAATAGGTTGATGTAGTTGGAAAGCCCAACAAAGACCGTTGGTTTTCCAACCGTATTCGTTAGAAACAAGCTCAAATAGAGGGTTTTAAACATTGGGTAGAAAATGAAGACACCTAGGATCAATAATGACGGTCCTAAAAATAATAAGGCATAATATTTATCTTTTGCATTTAACGAAAAATCCTTTTCAGATGCCTCAATCTTCGCTTTTGTTTCCGCTTGGTTGATTGGGGCGGTCGAACTACCAGATGCAGGTGATTTAAGCATGAACGTATGCCTCCTTCGAGATATCAATTCGCTTACCAGTCGCATCGAAGAACATCAGGTTGGAATCAGCCGTGACCTTAATGGGTTCATAATTCCTAAAGTCAGCCTTACCAGGAACCACCACATGAATGTCATTACCACTGTTCAACGTGGCATAGACAATTGTTTGATCCCCCAGAAATTCGGTGTTTTTCACAACCGCATTGGCATCAACGCCTTCTGCTAATTGAACCTTCATGTCATCGGGCCGAATGCCAATCTGCAAGTTTTCTGCGGGCGCTTCTTCATCCAACACAATTTGTAAATCAGATGAGACGTTGACCATATGACTATTTTCTTCTGAACGGGTTGCGGGCAGGATGTTGATCTGCGGTGTTCCAAAGAACTTCGCCACAAAGTCATTTCTTGGATTTTGATAAATCTCACTAGGAGTTCCGATCTGTTGAACATGCCGATCATTTAGAACCATGATGTGATCGGCCATCGTCATGGCTTCAACTTGATCATGGGTGACATAAATCAAAGTCAATCCCAATTTCCGTTGCAGGGCATAGATTTCTTGACGCATTTTAATTCGCAATTGGGCATCCAAGTTGGAAAGTGGTTCGTCCATCAGACAAATCTTGGCATCACTGGCAACCGCTCGGGCCAAAGCAACTCGTTGTCGTTGCCCACCGGATAATTCACGGGGCTTGCGTTTTGCCAAATCAGTTAAATTAACCATCTTCAGCGCTTCCTTGACCCGGGCGTTAATATCATCGGTTGCTAATTTTCGGGCTTTCAATCCAAAGGCCACGTTGTCCCAGACACTTAGAAATGGGAATAGCGCATAATTTTGGAAAACCATTGTCAGCTTTCGAGCCTTTGGGGGCAGGTCGTTAACAACCGTATCATCAATTTTGACTTCACCGGCAGTAATGGGCGTCAAGCCGGCGATCATTCGCAATAACGTACTTTTACCGCATCCGGAAGGACCAACGATGACAAAGAACTCGCCGGTTTCGACGTTAACTGAAATGTCTTTTAAAACTTCGGTTTCACTATCGTAATCCTTACGAACGTTGTTTAGAGTAATTGACAAAGATCTCACCTCAAAATCATTTATTTGACTACGGCCCTTATTGTGGGGGTTCAATGTAAAAGCGATGTTTAGGGGGTGTAAATATTTAGTAAACGTTTGAAACAATCTGAAACCAAAGAGGCATATCCTCAGGATCGTTCTGCTATGGGCTTGATCTGAAAGGGCCTGACGTGATTAGAATTTTTTCTTCCCCAAACCAAAAAAGTGACCTCCCAAAAGAGATCACCTATCACATATCTATTCAAATTATTTTATCCATTCAATCATTCACGATTCAATTTGGTTCAACGCTTTGGCCATTTTTTCAATTTCGTCTGTTAGCAATCCCGGATCCCGATAATTTTTCTCGAAGTCCTTAGTTCTCATCAATAATTTCATCATCATTCGGTATAAGAAATTAAGGCGGTCAAAATCAACTTCACCACCAAAGGAGGCAACTTCTACCGCATGATCAAGCAAGCTTTGAGGAAAATACTTTTTAAAGAACGCCGCTGAAGGATCGCGGGTGAGACAGCATAAATACAATGCCAATTTTTTCTTCAATAACAACGCCTGATTCTGCCGGCAAAACCGAATCACGGTCGGTTGAAGCTTTCCCATGTAGATCGAACCGCCAATTACGACCGTGTCATACCCATTCAGACTTTCGGCTGCATCAATTGGCTGAATGGTCACTTCACCATCCAGCTGACATTTCAAAAGATGGGCACATTTGTCTGCAGTCCCATACTTGGTCGCAAACAAAATTAAAGTTCTCACAGCGGAAGGCCTCCTTTGGCAGACAACTTGTCAATCTATCACCTACATCTTATCGATAGAATTACCTGACTGTCAAAGAATCCGTTTTATAAATTAATCAACAACGTTTTCCGGTTGTCCATACAAATAAGCTTTCAAATTATCGACGGCGATGCCCATCAAGCGTGCCCGAATTTCAGTGGCTGCCCACGCAATATGGGGTGTCAAAAAGGCATTTTTAGCGGTGATCAGTGGATTGTCGTGACTAATTGGCTCCACTGATGCGACGTCGGCCCCCAGCGCATACAGTTTCCCAGAATTTAACGCTGCGGCAACATCGCCTTCATTAAGCAGCCCACCACGAGCGGTATTGATCAGAATCACCCCATCTTTCATTTTAGCAATGGCCGCTTGGTTGATCATGTTTTCAGTTTCTGCCGTTTGGGGGGTATGCAGGCTGATCACATCAGCTTGGGCATACAACTGATCCAAAGTCACCTGCTTGATCCAATCTTCGGCCACGTCCTTATGATGATGATTGTAAAAAATCACTTTCATCCCAAATGAACGGGCAACCTGCGCAACGGCTTGGCCAATTCGGCCAAAACCGATAATTCCCAACGTCTTACCAGTCAAAGAAATCAAGGGTGTCTTCCAGAACGTAAAGTCTTTAGCAGAACTCCACTCTCCGTTTCGTACCGCCTCACTATGCAGGCCAACCTGATTGGTGATCTCCAGGAGCAACGCGAAAGTGTGCTGGGCAACCGCATCGGTTCCGTAACTGGGAATGTTCGTCACAACAACATTGTTCTCCTTGGCAGCTTCAATGTCGATGACGTTATAACCGGTTGCCAAAACACCAATATATTTTAACTGGGGAGCCTCGTCGATGACCTTTTTATCCAACCGAGTCTTGTTTGTCAAAACAATTTCGGCATCCCCAATTCGCTTCAGAATTTCGGCATCGTCATCTGTTGTCCGGTCATAATTAGTTAGCTCACCGAACTGTTCAAACCCTTCCCAGCTCAAGTCACCAGGATTTAACGCATAACCATCCAAATCTACAATTTTCATATGTCGACCTCCATAAGTAAGTTACTCATATAATACAGCAGTTGGCCATCAATTACTGCCTTGTTGTTTTAATCAGGCCCCTTTCAAATTATTGGAAACGGTTACGCAGTGTGTTACAATTTTCGTTGTTAAGAAGCATAATAAATCCGGAAAAAGGTGAAAATCCTTTACAGCCCCTTAGCTACTGTATGATGGACTAAGCTGTCGCAACTCACTGGTAAGACTGGTAAGAGGACAGTATTAGGATGATATCAAGTCAGGAGACGCTTATTATGCTGATTGCAAAGCTTCTGAAGGGTTGGCTTTGTCAATTAATAACCCACTGATACGATATTTAGAATGGTTTCAGTCATATCCGTATTCAAGTTATTAATGATGAGCGGCCCTAGCTAGATTCTTAGCTGGGCTTTTTTTGTGGGGTAAATGCTGATTTTATTGATTTATTCTTAGGACAGCTGCGCAAAGCAACAATCTGCTCGTAAGCACCTCGAACAAAAATTCCCCAAACCGGAATTTCCGTTCAAGGCGACTTACGTTCCGATTGTTAACCGCTTTGCTCCGCTCACTTATTTTTGAGGAGGGTATTTATGAAGAAGAAACAGTTGGTTTATTGGATGTCACTCATTTTGGGTGTCTTTCTATTATTTATTGGCGGCGGCTCAATTGCCAAGGCTGATACTGCATCGGATGTTGACGTGGCAATTAATACTGGGGTTAATTATACGGCACAAAAGGGCAATTCGTTAGGTGCTTGGGATGCGCCGATTTTGGCAATGAGTCCAAATGGAATTACGGATGCTCAAGCACAGACTATTTATAATGCGATTATTTCTGGTAATAAGACTTTGGGTGGTAGTGGAACAGTATCTGATACCGCCGCAATTGTCGGGCTAAGAGCGATTGGTAAGGATCCTACAAACGTAAATAACAAAGATCTTATCGCATCCGCGGTCACTGATGCTAATACAGCAACCGATCTTTATAACATGATTTACGATCTGGAATCCTTGAGTACTGGCAATTATGGCACGGCTGCTGAAAATGCTAAACAAAGGTTAATTGATAAAATAACTACTGCTCAAGATACAAGTGGTTTGTGGATCTATCACTACACTGATTTTTACACCAAGAAGCCGGCTTCCTCGACAGTTGACCCAACCGCCCAAGCGCTATTAGTGCTTTCAATGAATAATAATGACCCGACAGCTCATTCAGCACTTGAAAAAGCAATCACTGCCGTTGAAGATAACCTGTATCAGAAAAATGGTGGCTTTATGAGTAACTCAAACCCAAGTGGCCCAGAAACTGAAAGTGCCGTTGAAAACGTCACTTTAACTAACGCCCTTGCCGTCGCTGGAGTTGACGTTTACTCACCTTTGAATGGTCAATCCGACTATGCTTCCCCAATTCAACGACTACTTGACCAAAAAGTAACATCTACGCCAAGTGACACTTTTCTACTTTATGAAGGAACATCTGCTTTACAACAAGCCAAGTTCACCAGAGATGGTGGCAAAGGCTCAATCTTCGCCTTTGATCAAAATGCCGCCTTTAAACCAGGTGAACTTGCTAGTTTAAACGCCGCTGCAGACGCTAAGAAACAAGCCATCAACAATGACTCCTTAGCCACCACAACCGATAAAAGTAATGCGATTGCTAATGTCAATCAGATCCTAGCAACCTATACTAATAAGATTAACGCCTACAGTACGAGTGCTACCGCTATCGCTGATCGAAATGCTGGCGCTAATGAAATTAATAACGTCGTGGTAGCTCATAATGCTACTACAACGACAATCAACAATGGTCTCTCGGTATCAACGACCGCGCCAAGTCCATTAACCATCACGCCGGTTAGTTCCCCAACGGTCACACCGACAGTCACTCAGACGACTGCTAAAAAGAACCACTCTGCTAAAGGCACCGTTGTTTATGGCCTGACGACCGTTAGATTATATAAGGGGACTAATTTTACCAAGTCAAACCTATCTAAGACCTACAAGAAACAAGCCCGTATCAATCGACCAATGTTCTTAGTCATTAACCAGACTACGAACAAACAAGGTCGAGCCATTTACAAGGTTAAAGATCTCAAGAGTGGTAAAACTGGTTACACCTTATCTGGTTCGAAGTACTTTGCCAATGCTTACTATTCTGCAAAAGTTACCAAAGTTAAGGTAATCAACCCTAAAGGAATCAATGAATATCGCAAAGTTCAATTAACGAATAAGAAACGTCATGTTAAAAAGAATGCGTCACTATCAGTTAAGAAGGTCGTTAACGCTGGGGCAACAACTCGCTTCGAGTTAACCAACGGTAATTACATTTCAGCCAATAAGAAATTGGTTTTGGCCACTAAGATTAGTAAAGCCAGTGGTGCTACCGGTTCAACTACCACAGCCACGGCAACGAATACCAATCCAACAAAGACCAACTCAACGACGCCATCTTCAACGACCGTGGTTTCCCCAACCAATTCAGGTTCAACGGCAACCAATAGCGGTGGAACCGTTCCAAATAACACGCCGGTAACCCCTGTCACCCCTGGCAACACAACTCAAACCGTCACAGTGACTGTCACCGCAAATGGCTCAGTTCTAGCTAGCGGTAGCGTCACCGTTGCTGCAGGTGCCAGTGGCATGGATGCTTTGAATGCTTTAGCTGCGCAAAAAGGATTAGCTATTTCAACCAGTGGTTCTGGCCCCGCTGTCTACATCAATGGTATCGGTAGTTACAAAGCCGGTGCTGCCGGCCCTAATTCCGGTTGGGTATATTCCGTTAATGGTAACGAACCCAATTCATCGATCGGTGCTTATACTGTTAAAAGTGGCGATACGATTTCGCTGAATTATGTTAAATAACATGTCATGCCATTTATGAAATACGCAAAATCTTAGATTTCAATATGTTTTTGAAATTGAGTCCCACATGTGCGTCCCTTCTTTCTGGTCTTACCTAAAGGAGTTCCCGCAAACGTAGGGCTTTTTGTGTTAACGCTCACAAACCAGTCAGTTATACTAGTAGTCGTTTACTGCTGGTGGCGATCATGCCAGCACCGTGTGGAATCTTGGAGAGAATACAATTACCAAATTCAGATCCTAATTGGGTGCAGCAAACACTATCATTTGGGATTATGGGTGTTGAACATGCTAAGACAATCAAAAACAGCTTATCGCAATTTTTGATAAGCTGTTTTTGATTGTGTTATTTAATATCTTTCTGAATTACTAATTTCTTGTTAGCCGTTACATAATCGCCATTGCTTAACTGATACCGCGTCGTCAAGCGGTATTTGACAATCTTCTTAACGGTCAAGTGTGTCCCCTTTCGATAATGTTTAACCTTTTGAGTCAGGTTCACATTCCGATAAGCATTCACCCCACGTTTATTAATAATAGTGAGTTTTTGCGACTTCGGTACTGATTGATAATAGACTGGAACCACAAACTTTGAATTAGCGGTAATATAGCCAACTTTACCGGCCGTTTTACTGCCATGGTTGACATCTCGAACTTTGTAACGTAGGGCACCGTTGGTCGAGCGAGCATAATCGGTTACCACAAACATTGGTCGGTTAACCCGTTTGACCTTCGGATATTTTGCGAGTCGTTGAGAGGGTTTAAAGTTTGCTTTCTTGTACAGATAAATTGCCCGAGTGGCATAGACTGCAGCTCCCTTTTTAGCCGCATAATTTGGAATCGTTGGTTCAGCTGGCCGTTGGGTTGTCTCACCAGTTGGCGTTGTGGGCGCTGGGGTCACTGGCGTTTCTGGAGTGACGTTAGTTGGATGGTTATCAGAAGGAATATCTGGCGTAACTGACTTTTTAACGACATGAATGGTTAAGACTGGATTTTCTTTTTCGCTCATCGTATAGGCAATTGGTTCAGTGTCAACCAATTGGTAGCCATCGGGGGCTTTAGGAGTATAGTCTCCAGTCTTACCCAGGAAGCCAGGAATTGTATCGTTGCCAACTACTTTTCCGTTACTGTCGATGAACTGAATTGGTGTGGTAGCTTGTTGATAGGCATAGGTTACTGTAATGTCGATCATCAGATTAGACTGTATATTCTCGATTGACCCGGGCGTATCAAAATAGATCCCATATTTAGCAAAATCTATTAGTTTTACCAGTGCATCACTCACTGAGCTTATAGAAGCTACCGGAATTCCCACCTGATCTGCAACTTGGTCTATGGATATATAGTATGGATCTTGTGGCTTTCCACCGACTGTTCCAGATACGCCAATAGCATTTTTATCATTGTCTACTTTGAACACAACTTCCGTTTTTATTTCCTCGGGCGACACCGTTATTAGTTGAATCTCCGACAACGTTTTCGCAGGATCATACCCTGGTACTTTTACCCCTAACCCCTGTGGATCTCCATCCAAAGTTTGTGTTTGCTGTTTCTTCAAGGTATTCCCTTGAGTATCAACAATATTAACAGTTTCTATACGAGCAGTCTCATCCGCGTTAGCCACAACTTGATTTCCAATAAGCAGCATACTGAAAACAACGCTTAAAAAGATAACAACCGTTTTGGCCAACTTCAGTGTCTTGTGCATGTAAATTCCCCCGATTTAAAATTTTAACTACTATTTTCAGAATTATTGAGTAATGAACTGACGCCAACAATATTCATCCACGGATATAGTGTCTCGTAGTATTAAGATGATGTCAATTATAATACCTATATATTGATATTATTCTGAGCATGGTTAGAATAATGCTCCCAGTATTTATGAACCATCACAAGTTAAAATTTGTCCAGCAACATCTCAAACCGTATAAAAGCAGAGGGATTAATGGATCAACGCTTTCCAATGCGAAAAAATAAAAAATGCTCGGTATGGACCGAACACTTTTCACAACTTATCTATTAATAATTACCTTAGAGAATTAATTTCTTATCTCCAGAGCAGATTTTATAATGAACTTAATCACTTTCTGGCTAACTAGATTATTTTGAATTGTCCTGGTTAATGTTAAATTTGCTTGTAGGACAGCTCCTCAAAGCAGAAAGCTACATGTAAGGACCTCGGAGAAAAATTTCAAAACCGGAAATTTCTCTCCGAGGACACTTACACTCCGCTTTCTAACCGCTTTGATCCGCTCACTTTCCTAGGACAGCTCCTCCAGGCAGCAACCTGCACATAAGCACCTCAAGCAAAAATTCCCAAAACCGGAATTTCCGCTTGAGGAGACTTACGCTCCGGTTGCTAACCGCCTGGATCCGCTCACTTTTCCTAGGACAGCTGCGTAAAGCAGAGATCTGCATGTAAGCACCTCGAACAAAAATTCCCAAAACCGGAATTTCCGTTCGAGGAGACTTACACTCCGATCTCTAACTGCTTTACTCCGCTCACTTTTCCTTATAATCAAAGTAATCAAACATTGCCACTTGATCATAACCAGAATAGTCAACAGCTGCCAAGCCCACAAATGCGCCGGTGAAAAAGCCACCATAGGTTTGAAGAACGTAGTCATCTGATAAGACAGCCGCATCCAAAGTTACCGGTACTTCATGCCAAGTTTCACCATCAAATGAATATTCATAGGTATAACTTTGTTTGCGAACCTTGGTCTTGAACCAGACATACTCAACGCCATCAGGGATCTGAATGGCATCATCCTTCAGGTAAGACGTATAGTTGCCTCGATTATTTTCAGCCACCTCAATTACGTGACCCTTCTTTTCATCCCAAGTAACGAAGATCCATGACCAGTGCTTGTCATTATAGAAGTTAGTCAAGCCGGCCATCTGTTGATAAGTGAATGGATCAAATTTGACCTTAGTTTCAGCATCAAAGTTGAAGGCTTGCCAACGACTGGCAATCATTGAAACATCGAAGTTACTTGCGAGTGAGAAGTGTCCCACTAATTTCAAGTGACCGTCACCAAATGAGCCCATGTGCTCGGTGAATGGTACCCGCAATGTGTTCCAATCGTAATCCAACGTATCCGTATCAAACTCGTCGTGCCGCGAATGGTCTAATGGGGCATCCGTCTCAATAGCATCCTTTGGGGCCTCAACTTCAACTTGACCACCATGGCCGCCAACAACCCGTGGCCACCCCTGATCATCCCACTCAACTTTTTGAATGGATGTCTCTCGGCCTAAAGTGCTCCAGCCGCGAGGATCGTAGGCGGATTCATTCTCGTGATTCCATGGGCGGGCCATGAGTGAAGCATAATACCACTCACCACCTGGCGTATTAACCAACGCCCCATGACCCTGCTTTTGAATTTCAAGATCAGGTGTGTCAAAGTTCGTGATAAATGGGCCATCCGGTTCCGTTTCAAATGAATCAGCATCCAGCGTCTTAGAACGAGCCACGACTTCCTGGTGGGTAAAGACCGTTCCACCTTGTGCAGCGAACAGATAATAGTAACCATCTTTTTGATAGAGATGGGGACCTTCGACTAATTTAACATCGGTTCCCCGATAAATCGTCCGCGCCGTTTTTGGATCTAATTTCATTGTTTTCGTATCAAACTCAGTTAGCGTAATGCCATCAAATGGATGGTGGTATTCACGATGATCCCAGGTCTGCTGAACCAGATATTTCCGGCCGTTTTGATCGTGGAATAGTGAGGCATCAAAGCCGACACCGTTGACCCTGATTGGATCACTCCATGGTCCGGTAATATTATCGGCAGTCGTCAGGTAATTGGTCATATCCTTAAACGCGCCTTCAGTTACCTTCACGTCGGTATAAATTAACCAGAATTTTCCGTCTGCGTACGAGAGATCCGGTGCCCAAATGCCGCCTGAAGCTGGATTGCCTTTCATATCCAACAAAGTCGTTGTTGAAAGTGGTGATGGTAATAATTTCCAGTGAACCATATCCTTTGATTCATGGAGGCGCACGCCTGGGAACCACTCGAAGGTTGAATTGGCAATGTAATATGTGTCGCCCACACGAATCATACTTGGGTCGGCATTAAATCCTGGTAATACTGGGTTCGTAATTTTCATGACAATATTTCCTTTCTGTCTCTTACTAATAATTAAAGTTGACCTTCACTCTTCCGCTTGTCAATTTCCAAGTTGATTCGAGTCACGTCTTTGTCACTCAATGGGTAGCGGCTCATGATCCACATTGCGACCAAGGCCAACACGATTGGGGCCCAAATCATTGAGAATTGGATTCCCATTAATGCGGAAGCGCTTTGGTGAGCTTTGGCACCATCGAATTTGAAGAAGGCGTTGATGTAACCCGGAATGATGCCACCAAGTGCAAGACCAATCTTGAAGAACAGGCCCATGATGGCGTTGATAATTCCGGCAACCCGTTTTTTGGATTGATACTCGCCGTATGAAACAACTTCGGGCACTAATGACCACATGTAACCAGTTGCGGCGGTAATTCCCCATTGCATCAAGAAACGACCAAGGTAGCCAAGTAATGGTGAGTCTTTAAATGCAGGCATTTGCCATACCCATAAGATTAGTTGGCCAACAATGAATAGTGATAGGAAAATGTAGAAGAATTGTTTCTTACCAATCTTTTTACGAACAATTGGCCACAAGAATACCAAGAAGATTCCTGGAATTGAACCAATCAAGTTGATGGAAGCCACCCATTCTGGATGACCAACGTTATATTGCATGTAGAATGGCCAAACGGTGTTACCGAAGAACATGAAAGTAAAGCCGATCAGGAAGAACATGCCAAGAACTTGAAGTGGTTTGTTTCGCTTAATTTCAGCAAACAAATCTGAGTATTTAACGGCATCGGTTTCTTCTTCAGTTGGCAATACCCGCTCCTTAACACCAAAGTAAGTCACCATTAACAGGGCAAATCCAATGACCATGTAAATTGACATAACCAAGAAGTAAGCCCCACCAGCATGAGGGGAAGCATAGTTTCCAAGGTTAAGCTTGATGCCAAATAACCCAATATCCTTTACTTGTTTATCTGGAGAAGCCAGTTGAACAAACAGCGGCAAGAAGGTATAAACCATCAAGTTACCAATGTTGGCTTCGGTCATCCGGACAGTTGTTAAAGTGGAAACTTCGTCATTATCCCGGGTAAGTGATGCGTTCAGCGCACCATAGGGGATATTCACGAATGAATAGATCAATGCGGTTGCCATATAGGAAAGGAATGCGTAAATGACATTCCCTCGAACAGCTTCCATCGGGAAGAACAGCAAGGCCGCGCAGACGGTCAGTGGAATTCCAAAATATAGAATGAACGGGCGATATTTGCCACGTTTAAATTTACTCTTATCAACAACGGCTCCAACCCAAGGATCCCAGAAGACGTTGATCCAACGAACAACCAGAAAGATTGTCGCACCAACGGCAGCAGAGATTCCAAATACAGTGGTTAAATAGAACAGCAGCATGGACCCAACCGTACCAAAAATCAAGTTTTGAGCCAAATCACCGGCGCCGTAACTAATTCGCTCACCCCAAGAGAGCTTGGCGAATTCTTTTTCGGCAACGTGTTTGGTCTCAGTATCATTAACATTACTTGCCATGTTTCATTCTCCTTTGCTTATAACAAGATAGATGACAATGTTAGCGAACGTCTGGGCACCAATGGCGAGGATCGCTCATGAGTAACAAGCTGAATCACGATTTTTCATTTGCTGGTTGGTTAAATATGAACAAATTGCAGTGTGTAAGTTGGTTATAAATTCAGCAAATGATTAGTCGATCTCACCCATTCTCTTTAAGGAACCCCCCCTAATTGGCACCATTTTTCGGCTAACTGCAAATCTTATTGTATCCGCTTTCAGGAAATGACATTAACTTACTTCTTAACCGAAATTTGTCAATTTGTGACCAGATGAATTGCTAATAACTTTCTTCATTTGGAAGATAAAGGTGGAATTTTATCCTTATAAACTTTGAGTCAGAGTAAGCAAAAAAGCACCAGCGCCAGCAAAAAATATATTGGCTGGTGCTGATGCTTGGGTTAGGGATGGCTGTTGGTTGGTGGTTAAATTGGTTGGTTAATATGAAATAATGGAGGGAAGAGAAAACTCGCGCAGATAACTTTGATCCTCATGCTCTTTTAGATTTGGCTACATAGATTAAACGTGCTGCACCAAGCAACAATCTGCGCGTAAGCACCTCCTGAAAGAATTCCAACCCCAGGAATTCTTTCAGGAGGCGACTTACACTCCGATTGTTAACCGCTTGGTTCCGCACTCTCTCTAAACGTGCTCCGACGACCCAGATGCTAACTTCTAAGGCAACCTTGGTCTAAACCCAAGCCCAGGTTTAAACCAAGGTTGCCTTAGAAACCGCATCTCCCGGGTCTAGTCGCACTCTGCTCTGGCTACATAGACTAAACGTGCCAAAAAAGGCTGATCCCTGCCATGTAAACCAACCAGCAATTATTCCAGAACCAGGAATAACCGCTGGTTGGCTTACACTCTGGGATCAAAGCGCCTTTTTTGACACTCTCTCATTCAAAATGCCCACTCTGCGCCACCGATCTGACCGTTCTTTTTGGATTGATTTGTTTGCGGTACTCGCTTGGAGTGATTCCTGACCACTTTTTGAACTGCTTACTGAAGTTGGAGATGCTGCTGGCACCCATCATATAAGCAACGTCTTCAATCGAGTACTCCACATATCCCAACAACAGTTTCGCCTTACGGTATTTTTTCTCGTCGATGAACCGCAGCGGCGTCATCCCATACACCTTTCTGAAGGTCCGGTGCCCATACCCGCTGCTAATATCCATTCGGTTACAAATATCGCCAAAAGAAAATTGATTATGCTCCGTCTTATCAATTCCTTCTTCAATTAATGTGGCCATTTTGCGAGCAATCTTGGCTTCCCGCTCCGTAAAGTGAATCTGGTCCTCCCTGGTGAACTCCGCCAACTGTTCAGTCAACTCATATAAATAGGCTAACAGTCGAATCTGAATCTTGAGGTTAACCTGTTCTTCAGTCAGCTTAACGGCCTTGCTATACTTCACAATGTCTAACGCGGCCGCCATCGAGGCCTTGGCGATCGGATTATCCGGTGGAATCACCGTGTTGGCAATATTACTAATAATTGCGGACTTAAGTCCCAGACTTTCAAAATTAAAATGGAAGCAAATATAGGTCATTTCTTTATCTTTATTCGCATTCCGATTATTATGGAGCGTTCCGGGAGCAATAATCAAAGCACTTCCCGGTCCATACGTCATCGGATCCAAACCTTTAAGCGTTGTGGTTTGCGACCCTTTTAAGATACACATCAATTCAAAGGCTTGGTGCTTCTGCTCAAAAAAGCTCCACCCACCCGGAACCGTGTGTTGATGGCCGCCAAAAATATATAGTCCAGATTCAACAACTGGAATTGAAATAAAACTTTTCATAATGGGTCACCCTCAGAATTTTCACTGAAATCGCTATCACTAATATGATAATTGGCTTCCGCTAGTTAGTCAACTAAACGAACTTACTGATTTTATTCAAATATGAACCTTCATTTATCAATTTCTGCACTCGATTCGCGTAAAATTAATTTTAAAAAATAAATCATTTCTATTGTTTTTATGGAAACTTTCTATTAAGGTGTTATCTGTTCGACTGAAATCAATTTAACTAGGACAGCTGTACAGAGCAGAAGTCGGTACATAAGCACCTCGGGTAAAAACCCAAACCCGGGGATTTCCACCCGAGGAGACTTATGCTCCGACTTCTAACCGCTTTGCTCCGCTCACTTTTAGGACAGCTCCTCCAAGCAGCAACCTGCACGTAAGCACCACAAGCAAAAATTCCCAACCCCGGAATTTCTCCTTGTGGCAACTTACGCTCCGGTTGCTAACCGCTTGGATCC
This sequence comes from Lentilactobacillus rapi DSM 19907 = JCM 15042, assembly GCF_001436255.1. GTDB lineage: Bacteria > Bacillota > Bacilli > Lactobacillales > Lactobacillaceae > Lentilactobacillus > Lentilactobacillus rapi. The sequence goes on from NZ_AZEI01000012.1 coordinate 17,620, forward strand.
GCTCACTTTTATTTTGGGGAAGGGGAACAAGTTCATGGATCAATTATCCTTAGTGATCATCTTACTGGCGGCATTGTTTGTCCCGTTAGCAATGGCCAGATTTAAAATTACCTTTTTACCAACCGCTGTCGTCGAAATCATCGTTGGCGTGATTCTGGGGCCATCCCTATTCAATTGGATCGCCACATCACCCACCCTGGATATTCTGCAGAACGTTGGGGTCATTTTTCTGTTGTTCTTAAGCGGAATGGAAATTGACTTTAGCCTGTTTAAGCGCAAACCAGCTCACCTCTCACCGCTTGAGGAAAAGGGCCAACAAAACCAACCGAAGTATTCCGTTCTCAAAGTGGCCACCTTGAGTTACATCTCGATTGTGATCATGTCAATCCTGATGGGGTACGGGTTGCGGCTAACTGGCTTGTTCAGTGATGTTTGGCTGGCGGCCATTCTGTTCATGACCATTTCATTGGGAATCGTAATTGCCAGCCTGAAGGAACAGGAACTCCTCAGTAAGCCATTTGGCCAAGCGATTCTGCTGATTGCTGCGCTCGGAGAAGTCGTCCCAATGGTTGGCTTAACCTTCTATGCTTCAGCATACAGTCCCAGTTCTAAATCCTTGTGGTTAATTTTATTGATCTTAGTGGCAGCCGCACTATTATTTTGGCGATTCAAGGCCTTCTTTAGATTCTTTGACCGTATTAATAAATCGACTACTCAATTAGACGTCCGCTTGGCATTTTTCATGATCGTCACGCTGGTAACTATCGCAGAAACGGTTGGTGCAGAAGGAATCTTGGGGGCCTTTCTAGCTGGAATTGTCATCAAACTGCTCGAACCCCACGAAGAAACTAAAGTTCGGTTGGATTCCATCGGTTACGGCTTCTTTATTCCGATTTTCTTCATTATGAGCGGCGTCAATCTGAACCTGCGGCACCTCATTTCAAGTCCGCAGACGCTGATATTAATTCCGGTGCTCTTCGTTGGCTATGTCCTCGCCAAATCATTAGCTTATTTTATTCTGCGCAAACGGTTTAAACCGTCCAACGCCATCGCCGGAACCGCTATGTCTGCCACCACCATTACCGTCGTATTAGCCGCAATTCAAGTGGCTCAACACCTTCACCGGATTACCAGTCAACAGTCCGGCGCTTTTCTTTTAGCAGCGGTGATTACCTGTGTCGTTGGTCCACTGATTTTTAACAAACTGTATTCCGCTGAAGCTGAAGATTTGAAAAAGACCACCGTTCACTTTATCGGCACCAATCTCACGACTGTTCCGGTAGCCCAACAGCTGGCTAAGGGGTGGTACGACGTCACGATGTACACCAATAACCAGCATAATTACCGGGCTTTCAACAGTGAAGTCACCATTGATTTGCTGGACAACATGGAACCTGGCTTCATGGTCAATAACGGCGTGTTTGATGCCGATATTGTCGTGCTGGGCCAGGTTAATTCCAAGAAGAATTACGAGCTGGCCAAGATCGCCAAGAAATATGGTGTCAAACGCGTGATTGTCCGCTTTGAAGACCGCAATATTCTCGATGAAAAGCAGGATGAATTAGATCGGCTGGGAGTTGAACTCTACAATACACCAGACGTCAATATCAGCATGCTGCGGGCATTGATTGAAGCCCCATCTACCATGAAACTAATGACGTCAACGGAATCCAGCGTTTATGAAGTGGCGTTGCGAAACCGAAAATACGCCGATATTCAACTGCGCAATTTGCCATTTATTGAAAAAATTACCGTCACTCAAATCTACCGCGAGAAGCGCTTTATCAGGCCAACCGGTGGTACGCCGTTAAAGCTCAATGACCGGATTATTTTTACCAGTAGTAAGCAGGAAGCACCAGAAGTTCGTAAGGAACTTGGGAAGCTAAATTAAACATGGAGACCTCAAAGGGGCTAAACGCAATGCAAATCAGTGTGTTTAGCCCCTTTTTAGTCTGCCAAAATATACGTTAAGTTTTTTTCGTTCCGATTTATTTAAACAATTCCTTATTAACAACCCGATAGCGTGCCGTCACCGAATTATGGTTAAAGAACCGATCGATGGTGCGCACGTCTGCTGGTTCACCCAACCAACAGTAATGGCAAAGATGATTAATTTGAACTTGCTTCGCCAGCATTTTAAAGCCAGGAACTTCAAACGTCTTCACCATTTCGTTCATTTTCTCTGGATACGTCAACGTGTAGCCAGCGTGGGTCACAATGCACATCATGTCCCAATCAGGCTTCGAATACATGGTTGCCCCACCAAGCTCTTTAAAGACGTGAAAGCCTAGCCGTTCCAAGACTGGAACGATATCAATCCCCAACTTATCTCCATCAGCTGGGGCAACGGCTGCTTTTTTAATCAGCGGAATCACATCGTCTTCTGTCTTTCCCTGAAATAGCTGAATCAATTGTTGCTCGGTTACTTTTGCCATTTTTGATTACTTCCATTTCTACATAATTGATTTGATCTTTCGAATTAGTTACCGCTTTCATTATATAACGGATCGAGTCGCTTTTCGAATCAGGATTGACAGGTATATTTGTAATCTAAACGATTCCCTGTTTTAAATTTAAGAGCTTATATCAACACTTCTTTGCCGAAACCGTGTTAGTCTACTCATGGAAAAAATGATCGAATACTTTCTTACTAATAAATATTTATCTCGCAACTTAGTCACCACAATTTATTCTTGGGAGAATTCAACATGAAAAAAGTTCGATTTATCCTGCTAACCGCCTTGTCGCTATTACTTGCCTGCTTCCTCGCTGGCTGCGCAACTAACGCCACCACATCCGACAGTCACGCGATTCCCACCCTGTTTTTCCACGGTTATGGCGGCAGTTACCGTGCCGAAAATCACATGGCTCAAGCAGCTGTCCAAGCGGGCGTTACTCAGTCAGTAATCCGCGCTGACGTTTCCCCAACTGGTCGAGTCACCTTAATTGGCCAGTTTAAACGACACGATCGCCACCCAATTGTGGAAGTTAACTACCTTAATTCTCGAAATGGCAATTATCACACCGATGGCCAATGGGCTAAAAACGTTGTCGTTAAATTGCAGCAGCGGTACCAAATTAAAAAGTTCAACATGGTCGGCCATTCAATGGGCAACATGGCAATTGTTTATTATCTGCTGGCTAACGCGACTAATCGAAAATTGCCCCAGTTGCAAAAGCAAGTCGATATTGCCGGCCATTTCAACGGTATTCTAGGAATGGACGACGCCCCCAACCGAATGAAATTAAAGCCAGCTGGTCAGCCGACCAAGATGAACGCCAATTATCGGGAATTACTGGGATTACGCCGGATCAAGACGTTAAAATCCCTGCAGGTCTTAAATATTTACGGTGACAAAAATGACGGCTCTCACTCAGACGGTCGAGTTAGCAACGCCTCTTCCAAATCATTGAAGTATCTGCTTAAAGACCAAGTCAAATCCTTCCAAGAACGGCGGATTGTCGGACCAGCCGCTCAACACAGTCGACTTCATCAAAACAAACAGGTTGATCGGTTGTTGATTCATTTCTTGTGGAAAAAATAATAAGGATCATGAAACTAACAGACAGAATTTTTGAAATTAACAACTAGCAAACCGGCGTTACAGCATTGATCACTCATGACAAATGTTGTAACGCCTATTTATATCGTTCAGCCAAAATGATTGCCCTGATTTTTTGCACAGAAAGAAGCTGGTGAAGGCTCGCCAACGTTTCCTGCCGTCAATGAATTTTCTGAATTCGATGTGAATAAACATAGCGGCCGGCTATTAACGCTCGATTAAATGATTTTCAAATTGCTTTCTTTAAAGGAACCACCATCAATTATCGGCCAGATCCCCTCTTCGGCCAATTGATGATGGCAGCCCATCACTGACAAACCGTTGATTAAGATCAAAGGGAACTGGCTGATTTAACGTTAATTCACCTGGTTGGACGTCGCAGTCATAGGCTACCACGTGAACGCCCTTTTTCTGAGCCCGACCAATTTCTAACGCCAGTGGTTCAAAAATAGCCCGGTCAATTGTGACAACTTTGATCTTTTCCATTTGGATGACAAACAATAAATAGGCCAGATAGCCATCATCAATTGCCCGCTCCAAGGTTTGAACGTGCTTTAACCCCCGAGTGGTTGGGGCATCCGGGAAGGCGGCAATCCCTTGGTTGGCTAAGGTAACGCCTTTAACTTCAAGAAAGAACGGACGATTGCCAGCCGCCATCCCAGAAAAATCCAATCGTGAATCCAAATAAGTGACTTCTGGCGTAACACTGGTGATTCGCTTAATATCAGGCAATTGAATATCATTACTCTCAAGGCCCGTTTTAACCAGCTTATTGGGTGCTTGAGAATCAATATTGATCCATTCCAAGTCATATTTCTTGGCGGCTACCAAATCATACCGAGTTTTTCGAGCAGGGTTATGATTCTCAACTAACGCAACTGTCACTCCTGGCTGCAGAATGGTTGTCCGGCCAGTATTTTTAACGTGGGCGACCACGACTTCACCAGTGGTTGCCAAACGGCAGTGGGAGATAAATCGATTCGGCCGATCGATGAAGCGAGCTAGGTGCGTATTCGGATATTTCATTATCAGCTACTCCTCGTAGTTCATTTTTTTCAATGCGATTAATAAGGTATGGGCAACCTCTTTAGGGGAATCTGGATTTTCTTCAATTAACCACATATTCAAGATGTTCCAGAACCCACCAAATGAAAAGCTCATGACGTAGGAAATTTCCCGTTTAGTTCCTTCAATATGCCAGGGAGCTTGAAAAACGTCGTATAGTTTAGTTGCTTGCGGACTTAATTTGGCCAGCAGAACCATAAATAAGTTCTGCTTAATTAACAGTCGAATTTCATTTCGCTGTTCATACCAAAATGAAAAGAAAGTTGTTAATACCTGCTCAAAATCCATATTAGCCTTTGATAAATCGGTTAACCTGGCCAAGTAGTCGTGAATCATTCGATTTCCATAATCGTCCAGTAGGTCCTCTTTGTCCTTAAACGAACGATAAAAAGTTCGCCGGGATAACTGGGCCTGCTCTGAGATATCTTTAACTGTAATTTCCCCATATGGCCGACTTTTCAACAATTCAAAAAAAGCAGTTGTGAGCCATTCCCGCGATTGGGCTGCAATTCTTTGCTTACCATTCATTAACTTTCTCCTGTCACAAATTTTGAGTTATGTAGCACTTTGTCAAATGCCCTAGTGTTTTCTTATCAATGCCAGTATACTAAAAACCAGGTTGAATGTCACACGTGTGAACATAAGCCACTTGTGTGACAAATTATATTTGCGCAAATATAATTGCCTATTCAATTCAGGAGGCAATTATAATGAATAAAATTAAATATGTTTTACCGGTGTTGTTGATCGGTAACCTCTTGTGCATGATGGACGTCTCCATTATGACAATCGTGCTGCCCGAAATTCAAACCGCTTTTAATGAAAGTCTGACGAATTTATCTTGGACGTTAAACGTTTATACAATCGTCTTTGCTTCATTTATCATCCCATTCGGTCGACTTGCGGAAAAGTTTGGTCGCAATAAGTTTGTCTTTACCGGCTTAATCATCTTCGCTGTCGGCTCCTTATTGTCTGGTATTTCCACCAATCTTTCTTTCATGTTAGTTGCCCGAGGAATCCAAAGTATCGGTGCCGCCATGATCATCCCGACCAGTATGGTCATTGGCCTCGAACTCAGTAACCAACAAAATCGCAATAAAACTGTCGCAGCTTTAGCAGGCGTTCAGGGACTGGCGGTCGCCTTAGGGCCAAGTATCGGCGGCTTTGTGGCTCAATATTGGGGCTGGCGTTGGGTTTTCTTCATCAATGTGCCATTGATCGTCATCGATTTGATTGTTTTTCCAATGGTCCTATCACTGCGCCACGAGCAAACCCAATCAGCACCAATTGATTGGACCGGTGCCTTGTTAAGTGTTGTCATGTTATTTTCGCTTTCACTTGGTTTGATCAAAGGAAACACTTGGGGCTGGAACTCGCCAATCATTTTAGGCTTATTTGCAACTGCATTTGTCTCACTTCCCCTCTTTATCTTATTGGAACGCAAACTAAAGCTGCCAATGATTAATATGAATTTGTTTCACAGCCGAAATTTCAATGGTGCCAGCATCTCACTGGTACTCTGTAATTTCTTCTTAGGCGGTATGGCAGTCCTCATCCCAACTTTTCTAACCAGGGTACATGGGCAAAGCGAACTTGGTGCTGCATTACTCATTACCCCTTATTCAGTGGCCGTGATGTTCTCGGTCATCATCACGTCATTATTGGTCAAGAAAATCAATAACAAATTGCTGATTGGCTTAGGGTTTACACTGATTGGGATTAGTTATTATTTACTCGCAAATATGGATTTAAGTCAAAATTACAATCAGCTGATCATCGCCGCAATTTTGCTCGGAGTTGGTTACGGCCTAGTTGCTGCCACTGCCAACATTCTCGCAGTCGCCGACTTCCATGGCTCGATTTTAACGGCCTCACAAAGTGTCGCTAACGTCTTACGTCAAGTGGGAATGGTCCTAGCAATTGCAATCTTTATGACTGTCTTATCAACTAACATTGATACCGCCAAGCAGCGGACTCTCAACTATGGTGAGTCACAAATTAGGATGCTCAATTCTACAGCAGCCCTGAAATCAAAATTACAACGTAAAATTCATTCAAAGCTCAATCCCAACAGTACTAACGTCACCAAAGTAAAGGGAAGCTTGAAATTCAAAGGTGCCAAAATATCACAGGCTAAGCGGTCGGCCCTTATTAGTCAAAGTAACGATCATGAATTAGCCCTAATCGCCACAAAGGAAAAGTTACCAGTAAAAGCAATTCCGGCCAAGCTGAAATCACAAGTTTTGAAGAATGTCTCAGAAACTGTTTGAGATCTCTAAAAGCGGCGTAGGAAAACTGAGACAAACGCTAAAG
>NZ_AZEI01000081.1 GCF_001436255.1 Lentilactobacillus rapi DSM 19907 = JCM 15042
ACGCAGAAAATTAATATTAGCTAGTTTTGAGAGAACGAAGTTCTTTCAAGCAACAAGAAGTGTGGTGGCGATAGCCAGAAGGATACACCTGTTCCCATGCCGAACACAGCAGTTAAGCTTCTGCACGCCGAGAGTAGTTGGGGGATCGCCCCCTGCGAGGGTAGGACGTTGCCACGCTTTATATTTGGAGGATTAGCTCAGCTGGGAGAGCATCTGCCTTACAAGCAGGAGGTCACAGGTTCGATCCCTGTATCCTCCATATGAGCCGTTAGCTCAGTTGGTAGAGCATCTGACTTTTAATCAGAGGGTCGGCAGTTCGAGACTGCCACGGCTCATTACAATTGAATATTATTAGCGCATAATATTTTGTATGCCGACTTAGCTCAGCTGGCAGAGCACCTGTCTTGTAAACAGGGGGTCGGAAGTTCGAATCTTCTAGTCGGCATTTTGCGGAAGTAGTTCAGTGGTAGAACATCACCTTGCCATGGTGGGGGTCGCGGGTTCGAATCCCGTCTTCCGCTTGTTATGCCGGGGTGGCGGAATTGGCAGACGCACAGGACTTAAAATCCTGCGGTCAGTGATGACCGTACCGGTTCGATCCCGGTCCTCGGCATAGTTTTATGCACCCATAGCGCAACTGGATAGAGTGTCTGACTACGAATCAGAAGGTTGTAGGTTCAACTCCTACTGGGTGCATTTTTTCGGGAAGTAGCTCAGCTTGGTAGAGCACCTGGTTTGGGACCAGGGGGTCGCAGGTTCGAATCCTGTCTTCCCGATTGATAGAACATTATCATTTATTTAGTCATCATCGCGGTGTAGCTCAGCTGGCTAGAGCGTCCGGTTCATACCCGGGAGGTCGAGGGTTCGATCCCCCCTGCCGCGATATAGGTCTTGGACCTTTAGCTCAGTTGGTTAGAGCAAACGGCTCATAACCGTTCGGTCGTAGGTTCGAGTCCTACAAGGTCCATCGACTCAACATTTTTAGAGTTCGTTTTATATCAGCTTATTTATGGAGGATTACCCAAGTGGCTGAAGGGGGCGGTCTTGAAAACCGCTAGGTGGGTCAAACCACGCGAGAGTTCGAATCTCTCATCCTCCTTATTATCGCGGGATGGAGCAGTCTGGTAGCTCGTCGGGCTCATAACCCGAAGGTCGTTGGTTCAAACCCAGCTCCCGCAATTTTGGTTCGTTGGTCTAGTTGGTTTAGGACGCCTGCCTGTCACGCAGGAGATCACGAGTTCGAGTCTCGTACGAACCGCTTTTGGCTCGGTAGCTCAGTCGGTAGAGCAATGCATTGAAGCTGCATGTGTCGGCAGTTCGATTCTGTCCCGCGCCACTTTTTTTAATATTTTTTTGCGGGTGTAGTTTAGTGGTAAAACCACAGCCTTCCAAGCTGTTGTCGCGAGTCCGATTCTCGTCACCCGCTTTGTACTAATGGGCCTATAGCTCAGCTGGTTAGAGCGCACGCCTGATAAGCGTGAGGTCGATGGTTCGAGTCCATTTAGGCCCATATTGGAGAAGTACTCAAGTGGCTGAAGAGGCGCCCCTGCTAAGGGTGTAGGTCGCGTAAGCGGCGCGAGAGTTCGAATCTCTCCTTCTCCGTTCAAATGACCCGTTGGTCAAGTGGTTAAGACACCGCCCTTTCACGGCGGTAACATGGGTTCAAATCCCGTACGGGTCATTCATGAGAATGAATTTTTATATTATCGCGGGATGGAGCAGTCTGGTAGCTCGTCGGGCTCATAACCCGAAGGTCGTTGGTTCAAACCCAGCTCCCGCAATTTTGGTTCGTTGGTCTAGTTGGTTTAGGACGCCTGCCTGTCACGCAGGAGATCACGAGTTCGAGTCTCGTACGAACCGGTGTACAGGTTACAGCTTGGTAGCTTGTTTTTAACGCTAAAGTCGAAAGAATCACATTAAAAAAATGTCTATATTCAAACGCCAATTTGACGATTGAATATAGACATTTTTTTCATTTTAAATTGATGCTTAATTTGCCTCAGTTTTTTTAGCTGGTGTGTAGTACGCTTCATGCGAATAGAAACTCGGTGAATCGCGATATTCTTTTGGAATAAATTCATGAGAACCGTTCTTCCATAATTCGAAATCTGAATATGAGTTCCAGGTGCCTAGAATGACGCGTTGATTGATATCTTTATGGTAATTAAGCGAATAGATTGAATGCATACCATCCGGTAGTCCGTCACTGCGTAACTTGTTAATTCTGGCGTCAAAAACTTTTTGTTGATCAAAATTGAGATCCATTGCGGAGAAACTGACGAACCCATCCCATTTATCCGTACCAGTGTGGCTCAACACATCGTATAACACCGGTGACTGGAATACAGATGGTTTTCCAGAATAATCCAACATCATCAACTTGTCATTTTGATTCAACGCTTGAAAAACACGCAAATCACGATCTGGGTGATTTGCCTTTATTTCAGACAAAATCTTGTCATTACCAAATGTAATCGCTATTTGTTCGTTCATAGACCCACCTCCTACATCCAAGAACATTATACTTTTTTTCACGAACTTAGCCAAACATTTACAATGTCGTTGACCGACATTATACTGAAAGAAAATGAGGAGGGGTATTTGTGAAATTAACTGTGTTAGGCTTTTTAGGTGGTTTTCCTGCTAACGGAAATGGAACAAGCAGTTACCTGTTACAATCTGGTGACTTTAATCTATTGATAGACTGTGGAAGTGCAGCGCTGTTAAGCTTGGAAGAAGTATTAGATCCCATGAAACTAAATGCAGTCATTTTAACTCATTATCATCATGATCACACGGCCGACGTTGGGGTGCTTCAATACTACTGGCAATTGCACGACACGCGATATACTGAAAAGGTACTCCCGATTTATGGTCATCAACTTGATAAACAAAATTTTGCGGGGCTGGATTGGCCAAACTCAACAAAAGGCATTGCTTATGATCCCGATCAATCATTGGAAGTCGGACCGTTTGAAATTACCTTCTTCAAGACCCACCATCCAGTGCCTGCATTTGCATTGAGAATTGTTGAGAAATCAACCAACAAGGTGCTGGCTTTTACGGCGGACACAGCTTACTTTAAGGAACTCACAAGCTTTGTCGCTAACGCAGATCTGCTGATGACCGATACCAATTTCTTTGCGAATAAAACCGGTCAGAAGTGGCATATGACTTCCACGGAGTCTGGGCAACTTGCTAAAGATGCGCATGATCGTCAATTGTTGCTGACTCACTTACCGGCTACTGGAGATATGACTAAGCTAAAGGCTGAAGCGCAACACACTGCGGGTTCGATCCCCGTTCTGGTTGCGAGTCGGCACTTGACAGTTGTCATCTAAATTTGACCAAAAAAAGGTCTTTATATGGTCATTCTGTGAATCTTATGACTTTTATAACATTCTTCTATATAATCAAGATACAGAAATGATTATTAGGAGGATGAAACTTATGACAGTCAATTTATTAACGACCCCAAGTTGCACATCTTGTAGAAAAGCAAAGCAGTGGTTAATCGATCACGAGGTAGATTTTAAGGAACGGAATATCTTTGCTCAACCGCTCTCTACGACAGAATTGAAACAAATTCTAATGTTGTCGGAACGGGGGACTGAAGGCTTAATTTCAACCCGATCTTACGTATACGAACAATACAAAGACAAAATTAATTCTTTAACAATTGGTGAACTGATCAAGCTTTTAGCAGCCCACCCAGAAATGATTAGAAGGCCAATCCTGATGGATGCCAAACGCTTAGAAATCGGGTTTAACGATGACGAGATTCGCCGGTTCCTACCACGAGAAGTTCGGAAGAATGACTTGGAGCGCCTCATTCGAAATGCACTATAATGAAAATGTCTTAATTACTTGTTAATAACCATTTTTAGCCGTATTATTTACATGGACAGTATTCATGTTACAATGTTATTATTAATAACCCTAGGATATTGAAAGGGGTGGCTAAGATGGAAATGGAACGGATTAACGAGAATACAATTCGAGTATTAATTGGTAATGATGATCTTGATAAACGTGGGATTACCGTACTAGATTTACTCGGGAATCATAAACAGATTGAAAGCTTCTTCTACAGTATTCTTGAGGAAGTTGACAAAGATCATCAATTTCAGAATAATGATGCCGTCACTTTCCAAGTTCTTCCAAATCAAAATGGACTTGAGCTGTTCATCAGTAAGGATGTTGACATCTCTAACAATGAAATGATGTTGGATTCAAAGAGTGGTAACCAGGATAAGCGTGATCAGGTGTCCAAGTATATTGATGAACATCCAGACACCGGCAAATCACAACATGCAGGTGATAGCAAAACAAATGATGAATTTGGGCATCAGAAGAGAACTGTGATTCTTGAATTTGATGCATTAAATGACTTTATTGAGTTAGCTAAGGCGTTGAGACTGGAAAATGGGACGTCAGATTTGTACTTGTATCAAGATAAGTACTATTTAATCCTACAATTGTTCAGCAACGATCCAGTTGATATGGTTGTCAGTGATGAAGTTGCAATTGCGAACGAATATGGCAAAAAGACGACCATCACTGAAGATGTTTTGACTGAGTATGGTCAACAATTGATGGAAAATAGTGCGCTGGAATTGAGCAGATACTATTTTAAATGATTTTTAAATTCACTGAAGATTGGGACAAACGGCGATTTGATCCCAGATTTGACGAAAAAGACCAATTATTCCTGATTTTGGAATAGTTGGTCCTTTTCGTTAAATGGGCGAGATCAGCCGCTTGTCGCAAGCTTTATCAAGATAGAAAGGGACAGCCAAGTTGCATTCATAAATATTTTGCCGACTAATGACTCAGCCTTTTTTGCTTTGACAAGTCATTCAGATGCTCATTCAAAACGCCGCCAAACTCAAATTTCAATCAGAGTTTGGCGGCCTTTTTATCAACTAATAGTTATTGGCGCGTTTTGTTAAGGTTGTTGTGTAGTAAGTCTTGGGAGATGGGGGATCCTGAAAGCCGGTCGTCTTTGAAACAATGTATAGCGGCCGCTTTCTGGATGCCTCGAAGATCCTGAACAGATAGGAGCCAATCATTCCAAGGGAGAGTAACAGGATCCCGACCATTAAGAAGATTGAGAAGACCGCAAAGTGAGCGGTATCCATTTGGGTCATCAAGGCAAATCCCAAGTAACCCAGGCTAAATAGAATCGAAAAAGTTCCCAGCCAATTTGCCAGCTGCAGGGGGACTGCCGAAAACGACGTGACCCCGTCCATCGCCAGACGAATCATTTTGGTCAACGGGTACTTTGAATAACCGGCAATTCGTTCTCGCCGCTCATATTCAACGTCCGCTTGCTTGAAGCCAACCCAGCTGACCATTCCGCCAACAAACGGGTCGGTCTCGTTCATTCGACTAAGTTCGTGGACAACTTGGCGATCCATTAATCGAAAGTCACCAGTATCTAACGGAATTTTGATGCTGGTGATTTTTTGTAGCCCGCGGTAGAACATGGCCGCGGTTACTTTCTTGAACCAGCTTTCACCATCCCGGAGCACCCGTTTGCCATAGACAACATCATAGCCTTCATGCCACTTACTGATCATATCAACGATCACAGCAGGGGGATCTTGTAAGTCGGCGTCCATGACAACGACTGCGTCACCACTTGCGTAGCGGATGCCAGCCGTGATGGCGAGTTGGTGACCAAAATTTCTGGAAAATTGGACGAGTTTAATGTTTGAATGATATGCCTGCGAATTGACAATTAACTTGGCACTTTGATCACTTGAACCATCATCAATAAAAATCAATTCAAAGTTTTGTGGTTGATTGGCAGTGAAATTCTCCAAACTATCAATTGTGTTTTCAATGCCAGCTTCTTCATTAAAGACTGGGAGGACAATTGAAATTAATTCAGTTTCTTTATCCATTTGAGGACCTCCTTTGCAAATTATTTGTAGATTGTTGATAGATCGTAGAGGACGCCGGTTGAGCCCATACCACCAGGTTGTTGAGCGTTACCTTGCTTAGTTTGGCGAGTTGGGGTGGTTGCTTTGTTCTTAGTTCCGGGCTTCTTTGACGGCTTCTTGGTGGCGTTCATTCCAGCGCCCCGCTTCCCACCGGTTGGCGGTGTCATGGCGCCCCGCTTCTTGGTGCCGGTTGGTTTGGCCTTTCCATTAAAGCTTGGTTGCTTTTGACTGCTTGAGGTTCCAACTGCCTGTGAGCTGGTATTTTGATACAGGCTCGTCTTGACCTTGGTTGCGTGCTTTTTAATCCAGTTAATAATCTCAGAATTTCCCGATTTGCCGGAATAATAGAAATATTTGAGTTGGCCGGTTTTGACTAACTTTTTAAATTCTTTCAGGGTAATTGCCGGATCGGTTCCGTTAAATCCACCCATTGCCATGACAGCCTTACCGGTTTTGATGATATAAGGGGCGGCTGTCGTCGAATCGCTGGTGGCAAAGAGGTATTTGGCATTGCCCTGATTTTTCTCCAAATAATTGAGCAATTTAGAGTTGACTTGGCTATTGCCCATACCGCCGCCACCCATTGCTGAACCGCCTTGACCAGATGTCAAAAGCGATGGGCCAGCAGTCGGAATCATGGCCGACTCAGCTGCAATTGTGGGTGTGAGCGACCACCAAGTCGGTGCCACTAAAATCCCGAGTAGGCCACCAACGATTAATGGCTGCGTAATCGTTCGGTGAGGCAGGAGAATTAATCCGGCAGAAATACCAATGGCCACCGCCAAAATCAGCCAGGTGAGCCAAGGATAGTAACTGTAAACGTACCAGGACTGCAGGGCCGCGGTTGCAACAATCGCGACCGGCAATAAATAAAATTGCCAACGGTTACGACGCCCTTGATTGAACAGTTTGACTAAAGCCGTGACGCCAATTCCAAATAACGCCGCAATTGGGGGTGCCAGCATAATCATGTAGTAGGGATGAAAGAAACTGGCAACACTAAAGAAGCCATAAACTGGAACGAGCCAACCGGTCCACAAGATCAGCTGTTTTTGTTCGCGAGAGAGGGCATACCATTTGCGCTTACGATCACGGAAAAAGACGAGTCCGCCAATCAAGCCAATAATGGCGAAGGGTAATAACCAGCTGATTTGTGGCCCTAGTGATGACTGGAATAACCTGAACGGACCGATGGTGCCGATATCAAATGCACCACCGCCGCCACCGCCATTACCCATTTTTCCCGGGCCACCTTTTTGATTTTGACCACCAGGCATGCCTTGAGCGGTTTTACCACCGCCTTTTCCAGGCGCTTTTGCGTTGCCCTTCTTCATATTTGTTGGCAGCTTGCCGCCTTGTGGTCCGCCGCCTTTTTTAGTTTGCGTTTTACTGTTCATTCCGCCGCCAAAGGTCCCGCCAGTCCCTGTCGTCTGACCGAGTAGTCGTTCAGTCCCGTTATAGCCAAACGCCAATTCCATGAGAGAATTTGTTTCTGAACCGCCGATGTAGGGACGCTTGCTGGCGGAGGTCATATCGGTTGATAAGGGCAGTGCCAACGTGAAAACGAGTAGTGAGATTGTGGCAAATGCGAGCTTGGTAACCTTCTTTTTCCAAGTTTCATTGGCTGCCAGCCAGTAAAATAAATATATTGCCGGTAGAATCATGAAAGCTTGGAGCATCTTAACGTTAAATGCGATGCCGATTAACGCAAAACTGGTGAGTAACGTTAACAACTTTTGGCTGGCAATTGCTTTTTCCAGCATCAGCAACGCTAGTAACAGGAAGAAGATCAAAGTTGCGTCCATGTTATTTGTTCTGGAATCAGCGACCACGATGGGCGTGAGGGTCATGGCAAGTGATGCTAAGCGACCCGCTGATTTGCCAAAGTAGGGTTGAACCAGCCGATACATAAGATACACTGAACCAACGCCAAACAAAACTGATGGCAGGACGACACTCCAACCGTGCACGCCGAAAATCTTGGCACTGATTGCCATAAACCATAAGGCGACGGGGGGCTTGTCAACGGTAATGTAACCTGCGGGATCGAAACTACCATACCAAAAGTTCTTGAAGCTTTCAGTCATACTCTTAATTGCCGCGGTGTAAAAGGCATTTGCTGAACCAGCTTTCCAAATCTGCCAGCCGTAAAGAAATAAGGCTAGGATTAGGATCAGCGTTAAGATCCAATCAATTTTGAAGGATCGTTTATTGGTCCGGGTCTGGGTATTTTCAACCATTCTTTGATTAGCTGCCAAGGTGGTGGGCCTCCCTTAATTGTTTTTTATTGTTGAATACCCAAAATTTTGAAAGCAAAAAGTTTGTGGGAACGGTGATCATCAAGCTCACCAGTGGAATCAGTTGTGAGTTAATGACTGCTGAACTGCTGGCAATGTGCGCGATGCCAATACTGATTAACCAGGTAAACAGATAAGTGGCATAATATCTAATAACCACTGATTTAAGGTTGCCGTGGGTTTTAAATACCCATTTATTATTCAGCGACAGGCCGATAAGCGATGTGATGCCGTAGCCAACGCCCATTGCAAAGGTGGCGTTCGTCGGTTGAAGCAGTAATAAATAAATGACATAGGTTAGAACTGTATTAAGCAGGCCAGTCAGCCCGAATTTGATAAATTGCTTTGTGCTTTTGATGTGATCAACCTCCTTTTTTATTGATGCAGTGAGTTTATCGAAGCAAGCATAAATTAAGCTTAAAAATTGGTTTTCGATAAAATTTGGCTAATTTAGTTGACGGTTTTGTGAAAACTCGGTACTTTAAGTAGAGTAGAAGGACAGCTCTGCTAGGCAGAAATTTCCCCAGAAGCACTTCAACCATAAATTTTAGCCATACGATTCGACTGACATTCCAGTTTTAATCTCAGGCTATGCTCACTTACAAAAGGAGATACCATCCATGAAAGAACTTCATATTTTGATTGTTGAGGATGACGAAGAACTTGCCAAGAGCCTCCAATTATTTCTTAATGAAATTGCCCAAACAACCGTGTCTCATGATGGCTTCGAAGGTCAGATGCTCGGCCAAGAAGGCATTTATGATCTGGTTGTCTTAGACCTCATGCTGCCACAAGTTAATGGCTACGATATTTTAAAACACTGGCGAAACGAAGATCACTTGAGTATGCCAGTGCTGATTTTAACGGCCAAAGATACCTTGGACGACAAGGTGCATGGCTTTCAGTTGGGGGCCGATGATTATCTGACCAAGCCATTTCACCGAGAAGAATTGATCATGCGGGTCAAGGCCCTATTGAAGCGCAGCGGCCACCTTGGAAACGACAACCAGCTGACCGTTGGCCCATTCAAGGTTAACTTAAGCAACCGAATTGTGAGTGTCAACGATAAGCCACTGGAATTAAATGGCAAAGAATTTGATTTGCTGGTATACTTCATTCAAAATCCGGACACGATCATCACCAAAGATCAAATTTTTGACCGGTTATGGGGATTTGAATCCGAAACAGCCATTTCGGTGGTCGAAGTTTATATGAGTAATTTACGAAAAAAGCTGAAAAAGTCATCCTCGCTTTCACCAATCAAGACGTTACGAAACGTTGGTTATATGTTTGAAACGGAGGCCCTAGCGTGAAGAACAGCGATCCACAACAAAAGCAGCAGTTTTCCCTTTTTGTCAAGGAACTGATTGGTTTTGCGTTGCTATTCATGGTATTAGGATTAGTGGTTAACTTTTTCTTTCATCAGTCGATCTATAAGAATATTGACCACGGACTCATTACGCAAAAGCAGGTCGTCCTGAATAATAAAAAGCAGCCCAGTTTTCGAACCGACAATGGGAATACGGCACCAGGTGTGACCGCCCCTAATAATGGCGATACCCCATTTCGGACAAACATTTTAGTGTTTAATAAACGTGGGCAAATCATCAACGCTCAAATGCTGGGGAATCGAATTTACAATTTGTTTATCAATACTAAATTAGACAAGACTCAGATTAACAAGGTCCAAGAAGTCACGTTGATGTCAACGGATAACACCTTGCATTATTTTCGGTCGCTGTTGATTAAAGTGCCTAAGTCCAATACGAATCCGATGTATGCCGGCAATTACGTCCTAATCTTGGAAAACATTGATACGGACTTATTAGCCATTAACAGCTTTAGGCGCTCACTCTTAATTACCTTGACGTTGTTCTGGATATTGGCCATTGGCATTGCTTACTATCTTTCCCGATCAAGTATGAAGCCAATTGTCGAATCGTGGAAACGTCAACGGCAATTTAGTGCCAATGCTGCTCACGAACTGCGGACACCGCTGACGGTGATTCAAAATCAAATGGAATATATGCTGACGAAACCGAAGTCCCAAGTGGTTGATCAAGTGGATGCGATCTCGACTTCGCTCGATGAAGTGAGGCATTTGCAGACGCTCACCAATCGTTTACTGATGTTAGCTCGTTCAGACGCTGGTCGAATTGAAATCAATATTCAAAGCGTGGATTTGCAACAGTGGTTCGATCAGGTCTTGAAGCCGTATAAGGATATTGCCGCCAGTCAATACAAATCGTTGGATGAGACGCTTAGAGCATCAGGTCATGGCAATTTTGATGCGGATTTGATTCGGCAGCTATTGATCATTTTATTGGATAATGCCATCAAATATACCCCAAAAGGCGGCACAGTATCGGTTGCGACCAGCCGTGTCCGTGACAAGTTGACAATTGAAGTACGAGATACTGGCGTGGGAATTGCAGACGAAGACAAGAAACGAATTTTTGAAAGATTTTATCGGTCTGACAAATCAAGAAATTCCAAGACGGGTGGAAACGGCTTGGGACTGGCGATTGCAAAATGGATCGTTAGCCAGCACCATGGAACGATTACTGTGAAGGATAATCATCCCAAAGGCGCCGTGTTTGTTGCAACCATTAGTATGCGCAACCAGACGGCGACGACTCGATAAGCATCCAGCTATGTCGATGTTCTCGCGGTAGTGTGTAAACGGCTGATCCCAGAATTTAGAAAAAAGCGGCTGGGACATACCTCCTAAACTGAGAGTAGAAAAACTTGTGACGACAAGTTTTTC
>NZ_AZEI01000013.1 GCF_001436255.1 Lentilactobacillus rapi DSM 19907 = JCM 15042
GAAAACCAACAGTTCTAACCTGCCGTTTTCCTACATTTTACGGGTGCCTTTTACAACATCTTATCTGAGAAGGTGTTGCCCCATTTAGACAGTGGAATATTAGTTGTGATTACTGTTGATTTCCGTTCATAACGGCGTTCAATTAGTTGGAAAAATAGCTTAGCCCCAATTGAATCAATCGGTAAATAACCAATTTCATCAATGATCAATATTTGAAACCGGGCGTATTGGCGTAAGACTTCTTCACTTCTCCCTTGAGCTAATGCAGTCTGTAATTTGCTGATTAAATCGCTGCACCGAATAAATTGGGTTGAAATGCCTTGCTTACAACCTTCAATGCCAATTGCTGTGGCTAAATGAGTCTTCCCGACACCGGAGGTGCCAATGAACAAAATATTTTGATTATCGTCCGCAAATCTTAGGGATCCTAAATCTTCAATCATCTTTTGATTAATGCTGGGTTGATAACTAAAGCCAAAGTCCAGTAGTGTCTTATTGTAAGGGAAACGTGCCAGCTTAATTCTCAGGGCAACCTTCTTTTGTTCACGATACTTCAGTTCCGCAGTAGTTAACTCGTACAGGGCATCGGTGAGGGATTTTGGCTCATCTTCTTGGTGGTCTAAAAGGTGGTTTAAATGCTCCGCAAAACGATTCAACTTTAATTTTGTTAGGTTATTGGATAATGCTTGATACTTTGTCATTGTGCTCACTCCATTTCATCAAACATTTTGAGGTTGCGTTCAACGTACTCATCGATGACGTCGTCATCGCGATTCTTATACAAGTCGGACCGGACAATCTCTTCCATGTCTGGACGAGTGTAATTGAACCTTTTTGATGAAATAGCGTGAGAACGAATCAATTCTCCGTTATAATAAATCCAGAGAGTATTGTCATTGTGTTTGATTTGCACTGTATTGCCAATATATCTTGTCGGGACTGAGTATTTCCGATTTTGAAAGACCACCATAGATTCCTTGCTAACTTTCCTTGCGATGGTTTGGCTGGCATATGAATCCAGGAGGTCGTAATCAAATTCGTGGAAATACTCTTTTTCTTTATCTAACAGTAAATACGGTGGTGTTTGGGTGGCTTGCGAACTTTCATGATTGAGTTGATCACACGTTGAATGAACGATCGTAAGCAGTGAAAATTTGGACGTCTACTTCGTAGACGCCTTTTTGAGTACCATAGAATTATCAGTAAACGATGAGGTGATTCTTAATGGAAAAAGTTATTGTCCCGGTTCCCGTTGAAAAACTGCAGGAACCAGCAAATGTGATCGCAAATGAAGCTCAACTTGCCTGTCAATTGACAATTAATGATAAACACTTGAGTATTTTTAATAATGCCCAGACGGAAATTATCAGTATTGTTTTGAAGGAGTTGACGAGTCATGTCTAA
This sequence comes from Lentilactobacillus rapi DSM 19907 = JCM 15042, assembly GCF_001436255.1. Taxonomy (GTDB): domain Bacteria; phylum Bacillota; class Bacilli; order Lactobacillales; family Lactobacillaceae; genus Lentilactobacillus; species Lentilactobacillus rapi. The sequence continues at coordinate 1,405 of NZ_AZEI01000013.1, forward strand.
ACTACTGAATTTTACTGAGTTAGATAAAGTCTATTTGGTTTGCGGTAAAACGGATTTAAGAAAGGGAATTGATGGTTTAGCCACGATTGTTCAGGAACAATTCAACTTGAATCCATTTTCCCCCGCCCTGTTCTTATTCTGTGGAACACGGAAAGATAGATTTAAGGCCATTTACTGGGAAGGTGATGGCTTTGTTTTGTTGTATAAAAGATACGAATCTGGTCATTTACAGTGGCCCAGAAGTGCGGTAGAGGTGCGTCAACTAACTGATCAACAGTTGGAATGGTTACTAACCGGTTTAACAATTGAACCTTCGGTTCATCGCGTACGACCCGGGCAAATATACTGATATGACACACTCCGTCAACTTTTTATAAGCTATTTTCAACTCCGAGACTGTATGGTATCATCACTAAGAGTTAATTTAACACGAGGAGGTGAAAAAATGGAAATTGATGATCTTAGAGCCGAGGTCGCTTATTTAAAGGAACAGAATCAGCTCCTGCAGGAGCAGGTCAAGTACTTATCGAAAAAACTGTACGGCAAGTCAAGTGAACAAATTCAAGAAGATGGTCAAACATCTTTATTTGGTGACGATGATAATGGTGTTTTCGAAGACCCAGAGTCAACTGGAGAACAAATCAAAACCGTCGTTGTACGTCAAAAGAAAAGGAAAAGTTCGAAAACGAAAATCACCAAAGAACTCTCGGTCAAAGAAGAAGTGATTCATTTGGAAGATGATCATTGCGATCGCTGTGGTGAACATTATGATATCTTTAAAAAGAAAGTTGGCCGAAAGTTACACTATCAGCCAGCTGAATTATACATAGTTCAACAGTACAAAGAAGTTGGCACTTGTTAGCATTGCTCAAAAGATGTTGACTACTTCGGTGACAAAATCACTTCCGCGTCCATGCCTAAAACATTCATGACTGGCGGTTTGCCAGCAGCCGACTTAGTAGCTACGGTGATTGATAATAAATATAAAATGGCGATTCCGTTGGATCGCCAACGGCGAACCTTTAGGGAACTCGGTCTGGAAGTGGCTGAACCCACCCTGTGTTATTGGGTGGCTAAGGCGGCCAATTGCGTTGAGTTAGTCTATGACCGATTTTTAAAACTATTAAGAGGGCAACAGTACTTGCATGGTGACGAAACCCCAATTCAAGTACTGCGTGAACCAGGGAAAACGCCTACTTCCAAATCATATCTGTGGGAAATGCGTTCAATTGAAGCGGCCGAACAATCACTGGTCTTTTTTCACTACGCAACTTCACGAAGTGAAAAGGTTGCCCAAAGCCTATATGCTGGTTACCAAGGAACTTTAGTCTGTGACGGCTATAATCATCTCCCCCCTGAGGTCATCCGGGCTGGCTGCTGGGCACATGTGAGACGAAAATTTTATGAAGCAACCAATGGAATTAAAAGCCAAATGAGTCTGGGGCGGCAATTCGTAAAACTGATTAATCGATTATTTGCCATTGAGCGTCACACCAACGGTATTTCAGAGTGTGAACGACTGGACGTTCGTCAACGGAAAGCTGTCCCAATCGTTGAGCAAATTTTTCAATTAGTTGAGCAAACTCAGGTCATTGCCAAATCTAAACTGGGCCGAGCAATTCAGTACTTGCTTAATCAAAAGCAAGCTTTGATGGTCTATTTGACTGATCCGCAAGTCGCAATTAGTAACAACGTGGCTGAGCGTAGCATCCGACCGACCGTTATGGGAAGAAAAAACTGGCTGTTTAGTACGAGCCAGAAGGGTGCCAAAATTAATGCCATTTTCTTAAGTTTAATGGAAAGTGCCGAAGCCAACGGCTTAAATTATCGAAAATATTTAATGACACTGCTTGAGGAAATGCCCCAATTAAGTTCCAGTGAGATTGACACTAAGCTGGAGGATTATTTGCCATGGAATCAGCGGATCCAACGGATCTGCGTCGATTAATCCAACCAAATAGGCAGCTGATAACGTTATTTTAAATAAAATAACACTATCAACTGCCTATTTGAATATGTCCACGTATCTACTGCTTACATTATAAACTTTTATTCGTTGAGTTGTTCTGGCCAGTGCTTCAACTTTTCCTTTAGTTTGTGGTCGAAAAGGTCGACAGGCTATTGGGTGAAATCCAGCATCCTTGGCGTATTCAACCAAAGTTTCGTTAAAAACCGGTTTACCAAAGTTGCTTTTGTGGTGATCAACGACAACCTTTTGGTTGTCAAACCAGATTTCTTTGGGAACACCACCAGTCGCATAAAACGCATTAGTTAGGCAATCAAAGAAGGTCGTTTGGGTTCGATCAAATGTAAACTGCATGTATTTCATTCGTGAGTAACCTAAGACATATAGGAAAATGTTGCCTTTCACAATTTCTCCATGTCGAGAGATCAACGTTAAATCTTCTTTCCAGTCAACTTGGGCAGATAATCCTGGTGAGGTTTCAATACGGATGGTTGCTTTCTTTTGAGCCGTTTTCTTAATCGTTTTACAGTAATCTCTCAAGATACTTTGCTTTCCCTGATAACCACGCTCCTTGATAAAGTAATAGATTGACGTTGCTGAGCAACCTTCAAGGGACTTCTCTTTGATGATTTCCCTGAAACCATCTAACTTACTCGGTCGCTTTAAGCGTTGCGGTACTTTATCATGCGGCGTGAGCCCCAGTTCATAATACTTTTTCACTGTTCGGGGATCGACGCCAAAGCGGCGACTTATTTCTGAATAATTTGGCTTGATTTGATTCATGATATATTGCTGGACACACTGTTCAACATCTAAACGCATTTCAATTCCTCCAGAGTTTGAGATGCATTTAGTTTACCGTAAAAAAATGCTAGAAATCCGACATTTTCTAATCGGTATTTTCCAACATTTTATAACCGTTGCTGACAAAACAATCTGAATATGGATGTACAGATAATCCAAATCAAATATTTTAAAATAGGAAAGGACTACCCAAATGGTCAAACCACAAATAGTGACCTACCTAGCAATCTTCTCTCCAGAGAAAAGCTCAGCCGCAATTAATGTGCGGTTCCCAGATGTTCCAGACACAATTACTTATGGAATGAATGAGTCTGAAGCAAGATCGTATGCAAGTGAGGCTTTGGGATTAGCTCTTACTATACGAGAATCTTTGCCGCCAGCAACTTCCGTAGAAGATATTGTTCTATCAGCTAATGAGTATGTGGTTATGATTTCAGTGGATTTAACCAGAGCGGCTAAGAAAGTTACTGATCACGATAACCTAAAAGGAAAATAAATTTTGTATGGATTGGGATTAGTCATGTCCATCTGTCCTCTGTTATTCCATACAACAAAAGCCTCCCGATTGATTGTCCTATCATCAATCTAGGAGGCTTCTACACTTGATACAGTCAATAAAAATTTATCTATCTGCAGTTCGGGGAAACAACCTATATCGTATTCTCCCCCTCACTCCACTCATCCTTCGCCTCAAACGGTTCCGCCGTCTGCTTCGAAATAAAACTAAAATAACTAATCCCATCTTTCCACTCACTCGGATCACCCCATGTAAGTGAGCGTAAGTTCCTGTTGTCGTAAGTGAAGGCATACAGGATCTTTTTTTGATCGTAGCCGGCGGTGTTGACAAATTCGGGGTACGAAGTACCTTCGGCCAGATATTCTTTAGCAACTGTTTGCTTGAACTCCAGTGAATATTGGTTGTTTTTCGAGGAGTGTTTCAGCTCATCTACATCTCTGCGGTTATACCTTTCCATCCAAATTTTTACCTGATCAATTTTAATCCTATACCGATTCTCGATTCCAGACACTGTCATTTTGACGTCTTGAATTAAGCCGATATAGAAGAGCTTTTGTTCTAGGGTGTATCTGGGTCATTTTTGACCCAGATCAAAACTCCTTCCTAAGTAAACAAACTTTAATTATTTGCTTGTCTACTCAAGTATATCCGAGACAGTTATTGATGAGGTGTTTATAATTGCATTATTTTCTTTGGTTAATTAGCTTTCTTAGAATTGATATATCATCATCAGTGGGCTTACGAGCTCTGATATTTTGATGAAGTTCAAAAAACAGATGGTGTTGCCAATAAATTGGACTATCCCTGGGTGTGTGCGCACTTTCATGGAACTTAGTGAGCCATTTTTCTGTAAACTCTTTTAGATCGTTTGGTAACAGACAATAAGGATAGGCTATTTCAGATAACGTGACTAAGTAATCTGGAAAGTGATTTAGAATAGGTTCGTTATTTTTCAAAATATCTGAACATGTCAAGGCCATTATAGCAATTAGGACAGATGGATCTGGTACTTCCCAATTCAATACGGATCCATAGCTCATGAAATCAATTTTGCCACTGATATTATTTCGATTGGCCCCTTTCAACAAATCGATCATATTATTAAACATTAGTTCTTTGTCAGGAATTCTGGTTAAATACGTATAGGAAACGTAGGTTGCTATTTTTTGTAATTGCTGCGAATTAACTGCTTTATTACACAGTATTCCAATTTGTTCAGATACAGTTTTAAATCTATCTTTAGGTATTTGGATTGGTCCAGAATATAAATGTTCAAATTCAGAAAATGCGTTGTCAAATGTTTCATTTGGGATGTTTCTGCTAAGTGTTTCGATCTCCATATTGGTGACCCCCTTTACCGGAACTGAGCCATAAAACAATCCGTGGAATTGGGCTGAAGAAAATAAGCGTTGTGACCTGTCATTCAGTTTTTGTAAGTAAAGCTGAAAAGCAACCTTGGGGTGTTTCCCTGGAAACATTTTAGTGGGGTCGATTAGTGTGATTGCATATTTATTACATTCTCTTTGGAGTGAGTCACTATACTCAAAAGCAATCATGTAAACGGATATACTTCGTTTTGCAAGAATGTTTTCCAACTCTAAAAAAATTTTTTGTAGGTCTGGATCTCTGAAGCTATATCCAATAAATAGTAAATTATTAGTCATAAGATGACTTTCTAGCATAATATCAAGGCCACTTCTTACTTTCATTCTGTGTTTATAATCATTCTTTGTAATAATGAGGTTATCTGGGTGATTATAATCTCCATGAAATTTAATTAATGTTTTGGGGGAAGGAGTATTTTTCTCAAAGTCATTAGCCGAGCAGATGACATTAAGATCCCGGTTATATTTTTTCATCATTGTTTCGTACACATTATCGAAATTAGTTGTGTAGGTTATAGGAAAAGCATTACTCATGAGCATTAAATCGGCTGTTCCTTTATCATCAATAAATTCCGAAATTTGAAATTGACTTCTTAAAAAAGTACATAATCCTTTCCTGCCAAACTTATTTTCAAATAATTGAGCAGCATTTAAAAAATAGTCAGTATCTTGTGTATTAAGATGACTGAGATCAACTTTAGATCCCATGTCTTTAATTAGGTTATCCCATGAAGGGTTAAATTCGATTGATGTACCAGCTCCTAAGAATGGTATCACTTTCTTATTCGCTACCATTCTTGCTAAGGTGTCTAATTGTTTTTCAGAACTGTTCTTTTGCATGAATACAATTCTCCTTATATTGTGAATGCATTACCGAGGTACTTATTTTGCTAACTAATCTATCATAAGGATATGTTTTTCTTATGCGAACATTCTACCTCAAGGAACGTACGTTCGTCAAAGATGAAAAAGGAATTCCATTGTCACCAAATCCTGGGTATGGGTTGTGACAAAATCAAATTATTAATCGTTCGCTTATTCATTAATAATCACTGAGGGGATTCTTATGTCAAAGTTTATTTCAAAACAATATGAGGTTCAAAATGTATCTATATAGGGAAGTTTTAAATTGGATTACCTGAATTGCAAAGGCCTTTTGTCTGAAAGTTAGTTAAAGTCAAAGATTTAGTGGATTCACTGTATAAAGACGTTCCGATTCGTTACATCATTACTTGGAACAATACTAAAGTGAAACTAAAAAGTCGTGATTCTGCTGTTGGCAAGAAGATCGTCATTGATGGTCAGCAAAGAATTACGGTGTTACTAACACCCTATAGTGAATTCAGTCATTGAAGGGAGTTTTTAATAACACTTTTACCGCCATTTATCAATTTGACAACGTCCCGAGCGATCCAAAAATGATATAATTTTTATCAGAAACGAGGGATGATTTATGGAAGAAAAGTACACCTGGCGACCGATTTTTAAAGAACTGAGTCGTAAGCTTTTGGATTATCGCGATCACCAAGATGAGCTTTTGAATATGGGGTCAAAAGCGCTTCGCAATGGGGATATGAAAGATTTTTCTGATTTACACATGATCGATCCGTTTACATTCTTTGGGGCGTTCATGCGCAGTGGGGCGGTTCCTAATCGATTACATATTTTAAGGGATATCAAAGACAAAATGGGATTGGATTCGAAAATGCCAACTGATCTTGCCGGACTCCCGACATTGAACCCAATGCAGGCGTGGTTTTGTTTCCCTGGCAGCACAGTGGCAGAAATTAATAACTTTTGGAATCTGTTTGAAGATACCCTTAATCTGGATCTAACTGATGGAGAAAGTCAAAGTCGTTTTATTAGTGATTACCACAAAATTTATACCATGAAAGGTATTCATTCTAGAACCACGTCAGGTCTCTTCTGGGTTCGCCCAGACCTGTTCTTTAGTCTGGATAATGCAAACACCGGTTATCTGTTTGAATTGATAGACAGACAGTCACTTTCAAAAATTGAGGATCAGATTAAACATGTGAAGAAGAGTGCATCTGGAACTGACTATCTTAATTTTTGCAATGATATGAAGGCTTTACTCAATAAATTTCAGCTTAATTTCGTTGAATATAGTGATAAAGCTTATTTGGACAAGGATTTGCCCCACTATTATTGGATGAATTGTAATCCAGCTATCTGGGATGTATCCAGCGAAGAAGAACAAAGCATTCAAAGTTATACCAAGAAGAACGAGAGTGGAAATTCCAGAAGAATGGCCTCGGCCTTCAATGAAATTAAAGAAGGGGATCCAGTTATCGGGTATGTGTCATCTCCAAGAAAAAATGTGACAACCTTATTAACTGCTGTCCAATCTAATAATCAATCTGAAATTATGGTTCGGGTGGACAAGCAATTGACTCATCCAATTGTTTCGGAAGAACTGGCTAAAGATCCAATTGTAGGTCCATTTTACAATGGTACTAAGCAAGGCAGCCTTTTCCGTATGCGTAAGGTTGAATATGATCAGATCCTGAAACTAAGTCAGTTAAGTGGAAATGACACCGTTATCGAGTCGGCTAACAAAATAATCCCTTATACTGAGGAAAATTTTCTCAACGAAGTATTGCTATCCAATGATCAATTACATCAACTCGAAAGATTATTAATTCGCAAGAAAAACTTAATTCTTCAGGGACCTCCTGGTGTTGGTAAGTCATTTATTGCTAAACGGCTTGCTAAGGTGATGTTGGATGATCAAGTGGATTCGTCAGAACATATTAAAATGGTCCAATTTCATCAAAGCTATGGTTACTCAAATTTAATGATGGGTTATGTGCCTTCAGGGGATGGCTTTAAGCTTCAACATGGGGTGTTTTACCGCCTTGTCCAGGAAGCCATTCAACATCCTAACGAGAAATATTTCTTCTTAATAGATGAGATTAATCGAGGTAATGTTTCAAAAATCTTTGGTGAATTATTGATGCTAATTGAAGCAGATAAGCGAAGTTCTAGTAATTCTGTCACGCTACTGGATGGGTCAACTTTCTATATTCCTAACAATATCTATTTAATTGGAACCATGAATACGGCTGATCGTGGGTTAACACGAATGAACTACGCTTTAAGACGCAGATTTAGTTTTTACACCATTCATCCGGCTTTCAATTCACTGAAGTTCCAACAAATATTAGCTCAAGATGATGATCCAACTGCTCATGAGTTGATTGCTGGTTTACAAGCCCTTAACTCTGATATCGATAAAGATGAGACTCTTGGTAAGGACTTCGAAATTGGCCATAGTTACGTCATGAATGACAATAAAATTGCCAGCTTGCCATACTTACAAGACTCAGTGTTGTATGATATCATTCCTCAACTTCAAGAGTACTGGCAAGATGAACCGGATAAGGCGAATAGTTATGCTGAAAGTTTGAAAGAAGAAGTTGGTTTGAATGAAAGATAGAAATATTCGTATCCAAAATATCTTTTATATGCTTGCTTTTGTTTACGATAAATTAAATTACTCCGGTTTTCAGAAATTAGGAACAGAGGACTTTGAGGATGGTTATGACTTGTTGGGGAAACTATTTTTGCATGCATGTAAGCTTCAGTTAATTCGTGGCTTCCCACACGATTATCGCGGATATACTGAGAAAACCGCTTATCCCCATGGGCAAATTCAAATGACGGACTCCATTACTCAAGGAGCGTTAATTAACCATCAAGTTATCGTTCAGGATGATTCTTTTTCTGCCAATATTCCTCAGAATCAACTGGTTAAAATGGTGCTGTCGAGGATTGCTCAAAGCAAAAGCTTTCCCCATGATCAACGTCTGTTGGCTAAGAAAATGTGGCGAAATTTTTGGCCAGTTAAAAATATTAATTCAAACGATTATCCAAGCGTTAAACGATACTTACACAGAATGGGGGAAGATGGCTCGCTGCTGGTTTTATTGTCAGAAATATTAATTGAAGGGAAAATTTTCGCAACAAATAATGAAAATTATAAAATGGCGAATTTTGAAGATCAATTGATGAGCAGATTGTATGAAAAGTTTCTTTTAAAGTATTATCAACAACGTTTTTCCAACTATGAAGTAAAATCCGCTTATATTAAATGGGACAAGCTGGAAAAGGAAACGCCCCATCTGCCAACCATGCATTCTGATGTTCGAATTTGTGGCCAAAATAAGACGGTTATTTTAGACGCCAAATATTATCAGCATTCGTTACAAAGAAATTTTGATGTCGAAAAGTTTCCTTCGGATAATATGTACCAAATTATTACGTATGTTCTAAATGAAAGTCGGACTGGCTGCAATTCCAATGTTGAAGGAATCATTTTATACGCAAAATCCAGTATCGGTGGCCATCCGGATGGTGAAATTCATATTTTGGGTCATCGATTTCGAGTCAAGACTTTGGATCTTAATGTTAATTGGCAACAGTTAACAGAACAGTTAGATCGTTTAATTGTATTTTGATCAGTGTTAATCCAAGAGAGTAGTCGATAGAATAATTCAACAAGAACTTCCCGATACACTTTGGAATGTTACATTGCCAGATGATCGTTTATCCCACTCTTCTACCCAAGCTAATGTTTGGAAGATCTTTGTCATGAGCCAGGTCCGCAACCATGATATTGCTTGGTTAGAAAAGGATCATGGAATTCGTGACCTATTGCTTGAACAAGGGAATATCCACCATATTTTTCCGAAAGCATATTTGAAGAATCACGGTTTTTCTCAAACACAATACAATCAAACTGCCAATTATATTTGGATTACGCAACCACGGAATCTGCAAATTAATGATCGGGCACCGAAGGACTATTTATCTGATCCGAAAATTACCGAATTTGGAACGGATGCTTCGTTTGCCAGCAATGCGATTCCACAAAGTTTAAAGAATGACGATTATAACGATTACCAAGCTTTCTTAAGTGAAAGACGAAAGTTAATGGCTAATAAGATTCATGCTTATTTTAATGAATTGTGAGTCTTTGTTACAAGTGATAGGGGTAAGTAAAGATATCAATTGTTGATTGACTTTAACATCATCATTTTTCAAAATTTCCATCGGCGATATTTATCTTATCAAAGCCTGTAGAATTTTTGATATAATTCTACATGTTTTAAGAAATTAGACTCACAGAAATTTCCTGATTTACAAAACAGCGTTAAATTTGATTAAAATCAATGCTTTAGGTATAACTTAACCATATGGAAGAGATTTAGATAACCTGTTATCAGTACTTTATCAAGAAAGGATCATCCAAATGGCCAAACCACAAATAGTGACCTACCCAGCAATCTTCTCTTCAGAGAAAAGCTCGGCCGCAATCAATGTGCGGTTCCCAGATGTTCCAGACACAATTACTTTTGGAATGAATGAGGCCGAAGCAAGATCGTATGCAAGTGAAGCTTTGGGATTAGCTCTTACTATTCGGAAATCTTTGCCGCCAGTAACTCCCGTAGAAGATATTGATCTGTCAGCTAATGAGTATGTGGTTATGATTTCAGACGATCTGACAAGAGCAGCCAAGGAAGTTGCTGATTACGATAAAGACATTTTAAAGTAAAACAAAAGCCTCCTGATTGATTATCCCATCATCAATCTAGGAGGCTTCCACACTTTATACAAGGTCAATAAAAATTTATCTATCTAGAGTTCGGGGAAACACCCTATATCGTATTCTCCCCCTCACTCCACTCATCCTTTGCCTCAAACGGTTCCGCCGTCTCCTTCGAAATAAAACTAAAATAACTAATTCCATCTTTCCACTCGCTTGGATCACCCCATGTAAGTGAGCGTAAGTTCCTGTTGTCGTAGGTAAAGGCATACAGGATCTTTTTTTTGATGTCGTAGCCGGCGGTGTATTGGGTCCAAGCGACCAGGGTATCGTCATCCTGGTTGATTCGGAGAGAACCTTTTGGCGTATTTACCGCCGTCAGCAATTGATACAGTTGGTTCAAGGCTTCATCGTCATCTACCTCAATCGACAGCAATTTGGAGAAGGCGGCTCGTAAAAATCTGGATTCTGGTTTGTAGTCGGCGGGGATGCCGACCAGACCACTAGTGGGTTCACCTAACTTGATTTGTTCGATTGGCTCATCAACTTTATAGGTGTAACTGCGGTTGGTAGTGCGTTCCAGCCACGTTTTCAAATTATTCAAGTGCCAATCAAATGTTGGCGCATTGGTAAAGACGCCCAGTGGATTTTCGAAGATCTTAAAGCCATTTTCAATGGATGGCTCGACTACAATCGAGCGGCCAGTTTCATCGTGGAATACACAGTGTTGCGGAACCGACATCCCCATCATCGGGCCAGTTTCATTTGTAATGCCAATATCATTGTTCAGCTGATTCTTGATGTCGTCCAAACTCTGATAATGCGTCAAAATCCACGTACATAATTCTTCACCCCGAATAGCAACTTTACCGGCTGCAGTAATTTCTTCAGTAGGAACGTACTTAAAGAAGTGATCGAAGTAAAACGAACCGCCGCAGATACCATAATCGTTAATCCCATCAAGCAGTACCGGTGATTTGTGGATATCCTTTGCCCAGACGATTCCCATAACGTTGGTTTGGGTTTCAAACGGGGTAAAGGTTGACTGAAATTCATAACCCTTTGGAATCTTGACACCCGAGTACTCGAAATGTTGTTCAAAGTCCTGGGTCCTTGCCCAGTAAGGATTACCTTGTTTACTAATCAATTCAATACCTGTACAAGCCATGTTGCAGCTCCTTTCGAAATGTTGATGTTGCATTTAACCCACGTCCTTCAAATTGACAAACCTGATTAATTTTCCAATTCATCAACGGCAACGTGTTTCTTAGCGGATGGCATCATTGCGATTCCTGCACCGATCAAGGCAACCAAAGCACCGATAACCGTAACCAAGTAAACTTGGGCGCCGAGTTGGGGAATCAACCAATCAATTAAGACCGAACCGATTAACTGGCCGGCAGTTGAAGCCAACCCCAGCAGCAATAGCCCCAAGCCGCGAACTAGCAAAGCCATCAGAGCAATTGAGAGTAAGCCAAGCGGGCCGCCTAAATACATCCACCAAGCGGTTGGCAGGCTAAACGAAACATCTCCCATTAGAACACGGACGAGTAAAACACCACCAAGAACACAGAAACCGATAATAAAGTTCCAGGTGATGGAAACCAACATTGAGCCGGTTTCCTGGGCAACAGCTGAGTTACCGGCAGGTTGCCAACCGGCTAACAAACCAGCCAGGAAAGGTAAAATGGCTAACGCAATTACTTTAGGAGCTTCCCAGTTGGGGGAAACGACTAATACGGTGGCCACAATTGCCAATAAGGCGCCTAAAATTCGGGGGAAGTTGAAGTATTGTTTCTCAGGAACGCCGATGCCTAAGCGGTCACAGAGCAGACCGGAAATAACCATGCCAGAAATCAAAGTTGTTTGGAAAGTCGCAACGCCTAAAACTGAAGCTGAAGCGCCTTCTGAAAAGACAACCATTGCGCCACAGATGCCGGCAATCCAGTTCCACCACGGAATCTTTTTGGCAGCAATTTTACCAGGAATCGAAGCAAATTGTTTTCGAGTTGAACGACGGGCCAAGATGATAACGGCCATCACAACCAATCCAGAACCAAAGGAAACGACGGCTGAGGCATTGCCGTCTTTCAATAATTTACCAACCTGACCATTAACGGCTGACTGCATTGGTGACAGCATGCCGGCCAAAATGGTTGCAATCACTAATAATGGCACAACAACTGTTTTTTCTGTATTTTTCATGTTATTTGTTGATGGTTGATCACTCATAATGTGTACCCCTTTCAAAAGTGAGCGGATCCAAGCGATTAGAAGTCGGAGCGTAAGCCGCCGCTGAGGAAAATTCCCGATTCTGGAATTTTTCTCAGTGGTGCTTACGTGCAGACTTCTGCTTGGAGCAGCTGTCCTAAAACAAGTGAGCGGAGTAAAGCAGTTAGAAGTCGGAGTGTAAGTCTCCTCTGAGGAAAATTCCTGATTCTGGAATTTTTCTCGGAGGTGCTTACATGCAGACTTTTGCTTTGCACAGCTGTCCTAAAATCTGGTTCATTTTAAATAGCGTTCAATATGATAAGTGGGTTGAAGCGAAACTGATTTAAGCTAATTCACCAGCTAACCAACTGATGCAACGGGAGAAAAACTCACCGTAGTTATCCCAAGCCATGAAGTCTTGAGAGGCCCAGTGGGGGGCAATGTCAGTTCCATATGCGAGGGTGCGGCCTTTACCAGCCGTGCCGGTTACTAAGAGGGGCGCCGAATCGGCAGTCATCAAGACTTGGCTGGCAGCTTTGGGTTCAATGTCTTGGTAGCCTAAAATGACAGGGAATTCACCTAAGCCGCGGGTAATTGGATTATCTTTGGCTTCAAGTGGTCGGACCCCTTGGGGTGACTCAATCCGATCGTCATAAGGCTTGATGGTAACGGGCAACACATCTTCGATTGGGGAACCATGATAATGGGCTTTGCCTTCAAAGCCGCTAAATGATAAATACCCGCCGGCCATCATTAGCGCGCCACCTGACTGCACCCATTGTTTGAGCAAAGCTAATCGGTTTACGGAAGGGTTGCCACCAGCAAAGACGCCGTTGGACAGCGTAAATGAATTTGAACCAATGTCAGAAAGCATGATGACGTCGTACTGGTTGAGTTCAGTTAACGTCCAGGGAAAGTTTTCCGGAACGTCGTGTGCTCGCAAGTGAGTGACGGTGTGGCCAAGGGCTCGCAATGATTTGAGTAAGTCCTCACAGCCAATTTCTAATTTCGTACTTGTAAATGAATCATATCCTTTGTATTCAGTCGTGGTTGAGATCCACGATTCACCAGCTAACAATACCTTTGCCATACGAAGTTATCCCTCCTAGGAATTGTGATTAAGTCAGATTTGGAAGCATTATCAGATTGCCAAAGATTGAATGATCATAATTGGGCCCATAAATGCAGCTGTGTTTTCAATCAATAGGGATCTTGGGTTGTCAACTGGTAAAGCGCTTTATCAATTGACCAAATAAAAATGCGTCGCTTCCTACGCTTTTTACACCTGTAGAATATCATGTTTTAAAATTATGTCAACTGATATCACATGTACAAAATGTAAGAAATTACATTAGAATCCTATGGAAACACCGGTTGACGCAGATAATAATTATTTTGATTGATAAAGCGGTTTATCAAGCAAAATAAAAAAAGTGATGTTAAAATACATGTTATATATTTTAACATCACTTAATGAATTTGACAGATTTTCTTCTAATGAGCTTAGGTTTAATGACAATTTGACGGGTGACATCTCGTTTGCCCTTAATCTTGCGAAGCAGCATTTTGATGGCATCTGCCGACATTTTATCTGCATCTTGATCAATCGTAGTCAGTGGCACCTCAATGATCTCCGTGTAGGGGGTGTTATCAAAGCCGACCATTGAGAAGCGATTAAAGATATCGACACCCTGTTCCTTGGACCATTTAATGAGTCCAAATAACATCAGGTCATTGGAACTCAATATGGCTGTAATTTCTGGATGCTTGAGAATTTGCGGCGCCAATTGATAGCCGCTTTCGCCAGAATAGTCGCCTTCAAAGACTAGGCTTTGATCAAAGGGAATGTGATTCTGCCGCAGACCGGCTTGGTAGCCTTGATAGCGCTCGTGAGCGTTAACCAAGTGATCCTTGCCTTTGATGAAAGCAATCTTTCGGTGGCCGTGGTCAACCAACTCCTGGGTCGCCATCATGGCACCTTCCACGTTATCAAAGTTGACATAGCTAATGTCCATATCTGTGCTGGCATTCAGCAAGATAATCGGCTTGCCGGCGCTTTTAAATAAGTGTTCGACTTCATCTTGATCGGCTGAAAAAAATTCACTGGAAGGAACTAGCAGGATGCCGTCGACACCCCGAGAAATCATATTTTGAATGGCCTGCTTTTCCCCCAGGTAGGAGTTGCCGCTGTCCACAAATAGCGTGAAGTAACCATTTTCTCGGAGCTTGCGATTAATAAATTGGGTCAACTCGGTGAAGAAAGGGTTAGTAATATCTGGCACAATCAGGCCAATGTTATAGCTGATTTGTTTGCTCAACAGCACAGCTGCAGAGTTGGGCTGATAATTCATTTCTTTGGCAATTTGTTTAATTTCTTGCTTCTTTTGCGTCGAGATTCGTGATTCCTTGTTGTTTAGAACCAGTGAAACGGTCGTTAAGGAAACGTTTGCTCTTTTCGCAATATCTTTCATGCCATATTTCATAAAGCGGGACCTCAATTCAAAATTAGTTAACAAATAAGTTAACAGAAAAACGGTTCATGCCACAATTTAATTAAAATGATTCTAGCTCCAATCATACTAATATATTTGGAAATGGACAACTCAAAAACATGACATGAGCGGGTCATGAGTGATCAACAAAATTGGTCCATTTAGCCAGAGTACTCAAGAATGTTGACAAAACAGGCATAGCTTCATTCTACATGGTTTCAGGTACGTCATTATTTGGTTGTAATTTCATTCAAAACACGCTATCATCTAACATTATGAGAACGTTTTTAATTTAAGGGGTGAAGAGTTCATGCAGATAAGTAGTATTGTTGGCAAAGCAGTTAACATCGAGCTGACCCAACCGTTGAAAGTGACCTTTGGGGAGATTAAATCCATTGAGTCGCTGATCATCAAGATTACCACTGATACTGGCTTAGTGGGTTACGGTGAGGCCTGTCCATTTGAACCAGTCACCGGTGAGTCAATCGAGACTGAGCAGGCGGCCCTTAACGCGATGGCTAAAACGATTGTCGGGGAAGATCCATTTTGTATCGAGCGGCTCCATTCATTGATGGATTCGCAGACGGTTGGCCACACCGCTTTGAAAGCCGGCATTGACATCGCCCTGTATGATTTGCTGGGCAAGGCAACCGGTTTACCAGTATACAAATTATTGGGCGGCAATGATAACCAGGTACATACGGACATCACAATCTCAATCGGTGAGCCTAGAAAAATGGCTAACGAAGCCGTTGATTATGTCAGTCGAGGATTCTCAGCTCTGAAAGTGAAAGCCGGGATTGATCAAGAGTCGGATGAAGAAGCCATCAGCGAAATCTTGAACGCTGTCGGTGATAAAGCGATGGTTAAGGTCGATGCCAACCAGGGTTGGAACGCCAAACAGACAATCCGCATTTTGAACAAATTTCAGAATACCCAACTCCAAATTGTCGAACAGCCTCTTCCATACTGGCAGCACGAGGAAAATAAAGTGATTAGAAATGCGATCACTCAGGATTTGATGTTGGACGAGAGTGTTCATGCGCCAAGCGATGCCTATACCGTGATCAGCAATGGTGAAGCCGATATTGTTAATATTAAGTTAATGAAATCCGCTGGCATCTATGGGGCAGAAGGCATTAATAAAGTGGCTGAAGCAGCGGGTGTTCGATGCATGATCGGCTGTATGGCCGAAACCCGATTGGGAATTTGTGCAGCGGTTCATTTTGCGGCTGCCCATCAAAACGTCGCTTTTTGTGATTTGGACAGCTTTTTGATGTTCAAAGAACCTGATTGGCTGACCGGTGGATTCACCAACGAAGGCGGATTACTAACGCTGTCAGATAAACCAGGTCTTGGGTTGGATATCACCATTTGAGGAGGAACATGTTTATGAAGAAAAAAATCGCAATCGCCGCCATGCTGGCAACAACGCTTTTGTTGGCAGCCTGTGGCAAACAGAGTAGTAGTGAAAGTAAGAAGCAGGCCACCTTTGGCTTAAACACTGAAGTGGCTTCCCTGGATACCTTAAAGGCCCAGGATCCAAATAGTTTTGATGTTCAAGATGCCTTGGTAAGCGGCTTATACCGAATGAATGCCAAAGACCAGGTTAAGCCGGATATTGCCAAAGGGATGCCGGTTAAGAGTAATGGCAATAAAACTTACACGATCAAGTTAAGGCATAATGCCAAGTGGTCAAATGGTGCGTCAGTGACCGCCAATGATTTTGTATATGCTTGGAAACGCGGCGCTAACCCAGCAACAAAGAGCAATTATGCTTATATTATTCAGACCATTGTCAAAAACGGTGACAAGATTGCCACGGGAAAGATGAGCGCCAATAAGTTGGCCGTGAAAGCCCTTGGCAAGTACCAGCTTCAAGTGACCCTACAAAAGCCAACACCTTACTTTACCTCACTGCTGTCCTTTAACCCATATTTCCCTCAAAATGAGAAATTTGTGGAAAAACAAGGCAACAATTACGCAACTTCCCCATCAACGATGCTATATAACGGGCCATTTAAACTCAAGAGTTACCGGCAAGGTGCCAGCAGTTTCTCTCTGACGAGGAATAAGAAGTACGTTGGCCCAATTAAGCCAAAGCTGGATCAACTCAACTTCAATGTGATTAAGGAAGCTCAAACCGGATTAAGCCAATATGAAAGCAAAAAGCTCGATATGACCTTCCTAACGGGTAATTTGGTTAAGAACAATGCCAAGAAAGCCGGCTTTAAGACGATCCCTAATTCACTGGTCACTTACCTCGAGTTTAACTTTAAGAAGGGCGCTAATAACTATCTGCTCAACAAGAATTTGCGGACAGCGATGGCAAATGCAATTGATACCAAACAATTAGCCACAAAGATCCTTCAAGACAAGTCTTCGCCATTAACTGGTTATATTCCGCCAAAATTTGTGAAAAATACGGCCACTGGCAAGGACTTCCGAGCTGAGGGTGGCGATTTGTCAGTTCCTAACAAGAATTTAGTTCAGGAAAACTGGCAAAAGACCTTGAAACAACTGGGTAAGAAGCAGATTACAATTCAATTGTTAGTTGATGATGAAGATTGGCAGAAGACAACGGCCCAATATCTCCAGTCAGAATTGCAAACTCAATTGAAGGGCTTGAAAATTGATATTCGATCACTTCCACAGCAGCAAGAGCTTGGCATGGTTGCCCAAGGCAAATTCCAGATGTGCTTGGCTCAATGGGGACCTGATTACCAAGATCCAAATACCTACCTGGCTAACTTCGTAACTGGTGGGCGAACTCAATTTAGTGATTCTAAGTATGATCAGTTTATGAGCGAAGCCAATGGCAAATTTGTAAACGATCCAGCCAAGCGATTCCAGGCATTGCATAATGCCGAACGACAGCTGGTTCAAACGGATAAAGCAATTGTTCCATTGAACCAACAAGTTTATTCAGTTCTACAAAATCCGAAATTGAAGGGCGTTCACCATCACATGGTTGGCGCACCATTCACATACGCAACGGCATATTGGAAGTGATTTGAGTGAATTTTGATTATTATCAAACTGGAATTAAAGAAGCAACCTTTTCTGTCGAAGACGATCAGATTCGAGTTCGAAAAAATGATGGGATTAGTGATTGGCAAACCGTCAGTGGTGAAGTTGAAGCCGATTATACCGAACGACTGCATTTTGATCTGGTAAAAGCCATTCATGAACTGATCGACAATCCGGAAGTAGTGGCTGGAATTCGAACAGGGGTAACATTCCATACCTCAACTGGCGCAATTTATCAGCCAACAACTGACGAGCATCTTTGGATTCAACGAGAAAAGAAGCCAGCAATTAATCTGGTAGTGGCTGCCGGCAAAGTGGTTGGACTTCAGGTGGCCGTTCGAAATATGGGCACGGTGATCATTCGTCCCGGCTTTGAAAAGGATACTGTTTTAGCCGAATGGCAGGAACAGGGGATGCTGGTGACGGATCCGTTTGAAATCCAGCCGCATTATACAAAGATGGTTTCAATGCGAGATGGCGTGAAGCTGGCGACGGAAATCTTTATGCCGGCTGATGGCCAGGCTAAGCATAGTGTCATTTTAGGGCGGACACCGTATGGGCGCCAACTATTCTATAAAGATTACGAACGGTTTGTTCAACGCGGATTTGTGGTTGTGCTTCAAGATGTTCGTGGTCGGAATGATTCTGAAGGCGACTGGCTGCCAATGTATTATGAGCGTGAGGATGGTCAAGACACCGTTGAGTGGATTGCCAAACAGGACTGGTCTAATCAAAAGGTTGGGATGATCGGTGGCTCTTATGGCGGTTACGTCCAATGGGCAGCGGCATCTTCCGGCACCCCTTACTTGAAAGCCTTGGTCAGCATTGTCACGGCTGGCGGCCCCTTCAACGACACGATCTATAAAAATGGCGCCCCAATGGCAGGCAGTTTAGCCTGGTTCTTTTCAACTTCCGAGCGGAAATTCCATCCGGAAAAAATGCTGCGGAATGATTGGGATGAGTTGATGAAGATTCGGCCATTGAGCATGATCCCTCAAGTTGGTTTGGGACATGAAATTCCGGGATTTTCCGAGTTCATGAAGCATAAACACTACGATGAATTTCTAGCTCAGATGGACTGGAAGGTGCGTGCGAACAACATTCATGTTCCGGCGCTGATTCAAAGTGGCTGGTTCGATGATAACGGAGTCGGAACCACCGAAGCCATTCGAGCAACCAATCACTACACTAGAGGAAGTCGAAAGCTGATCCTAGGGCCTTGGGTTCATAGTGGTAATGCCCAATATGATTTGGGGCCGGTTCATCTGGGTGAAAACGCGCTGCGATTCGATATCGACCTCCAACACGTTAGGTGGTTTGAGCATTTCCTAAATGGCGTTAATAACGGCGTTGACAAGGAAGCGCCGGTTGAGTATTACACCTTAAATACGGATAAGTGGAAGAATGCTGATCAATTTCCACCCACTGAGCAGCAGACCAGTTGGTATCTCGATTGCGAGAATGGTAAGTTGTTGCCTGAAAAGCCAACTCAAGAGAGTATCGGGAAGTTCGACTATGATCCGACGAATCCCATTCCGCATTTAATTGACGTTTCCCAAAATGAATTGGAATTTCCAAATGATTACGCCGAGGTTGAACAGCGGGATGACGTCTTGACGTTCACCAGTAACGAATTAGCTGAGCCGATGACCATTACCGGCTGGTTTAAGGCAATCTTTTACGCAAGTTCGTCAGCCGTTAACACCGACTGGGCAGTTCGCGTGACTGACGTTTATCCAGATGGGCGCTCGATCAACATTGATGATGGGGTCATGAATGCCATTTTCTACGATGGTCCGGATAAGCCACAATTGCTGAAACCAGGGAAAGTTTACAAGTTTGAAGTGGAAACTCAAAAAACTTCAATTCAGTTGGCGGCTGGTCATCAATTACGAGTTGACATTGCCAGTGCTGCCAATAATTTGATTTTCCCCAACACCAACACGGAAGCAGGTGCCGATGGCAATCACCCGGTGACAGCTCACCAAACGATTTATTCGGGAGGGAAGTATTCGTCTAGAGTTGTGTTTAGTGAAGAGTCGTAATATTTAGAAGATTTGACTAAAAGGCTCGCAAAAAGATCTCCTTCGATGTTGATTAATAAGAAAAGACAGGATTAACAGTTATTACTTCCAAAAGTATAAGCGTGTGTTCCGAATGTTAGGATTTTAAACATTCAGAGCACACGCTTATATTATTAAAATGATTTTGTTAAAGTAGTTACTCAATGAATTGAGTGCACTTAATTTAAAGCTTATTTCCACTAAAACAATTTTATAATTTATCAGCGTACCGAAGATGATCCCGACAGCGCTTTCATTTCATCCCAAGTTGGATATGACTTCTGCGTGCCGCGGCGGGTAACGGTGATTGCGGCGTACTGATTAGCGTGTTTGAGAGCAGTCGGCACATCTTCGCCTTGAGCAAAGTAGTGGGCGAACGATCCGATAAAGGAATCACCAGCACCGGTTGTATCGACAGCTTTAACCTTGACAGCGGGGATTAATTCACCACGATCTTTAGCAACCCAGAGAACCCCTTTGGATCCCAAGGTAACCATCATATTCTTAACACCCAACGTAATCATGTGTTTGGCTGCCTGCTTGATTTCATCCATATCATTGGTTGGCATACCGGTTAGGGTGGCTAACTCAGTTTCGTTTGGTGAGAAGAAGTCAACTTTAGATACATGATTAATGTCCAAGTCTTTGTTTGCGGGCGCTGGGTTCAAGAGGACCGGCACGCCGAATTGATTGGCCAAGTCGATTGCATGATAATTGGTTTCCAACGGAATTTCTTGCTGTAAGACAATGATCTTAGTATTTTTAATCAAGTCGACATATTTGTCCAGAACCTCTGGAGTTAACTCGTTGTTGGCACCTTTAATAATCAGGATTCGATTGTCTGAGGTCGGATCAACAAAAATTGGTGCGGCACCACTACTCTTAGTGCCAATGCCAACGCCAGTGGTATCAATGTGATTTTCCTTAAAATTAGCGAGCTGCTGTTTGCCAAACGTGTCATTACCAACCATTGAGATAAAGCTGACCTTGGAACCTAATCTGGAAGCTGCCACGGCTTGGTTAGCGCCTTTACCGCCAAACCCCATTTGAAAGTCGGGAGCCTCAACGGTTTCGCCTTCAACAGGCATACGATCAATGTAGGTAATTAAATCGATCATATTTGAACCAATTACTAAAACGTCACTTTTTGTCATGATAAGTTCCTCCTTAGATTACTTTTCCAATCCGGTTGTTACTTTGAATTCACGGGATTCATGCGCCTTCAACATAATCAGGGTGCCGGCTTGCTTAGCGGCAGCGAAGCCTTCTGGTGTACTGGTTCCAGGGATAACAAATGCATTAACCTGTTGATCTGGATTATAAAGAATCCAGCGGGTGCCAATTGGAAACTGTTTTGTTGAAAATTTGGTTAGGAAGTTTTTGCCATTACCAATGTTGACTCGGAACTCTGCATCGTCGACATACTTTGACAAATCTGATGAGAAGAAGACAATTTCCGGATCATAATGATCGGGATCATCTAATTTGTTAATCAACTTACCCGAGGCTTTCAATTTTTCGTTGAATGCTGTCCATTCTGGAGTTGGGTGAACGTGAGCAGGAATGGTTTGGCGAAGTTGGAAAGCCTCATCGGGCACATTTGAACTCATTTCAGCATCGGAAACGTAGGCGTAGTTCATATGGCAGAGGTACTGAAGCGGCATCGGCTGATAATTGGACAGGTTGGTGACTTTTAAGTGAATATCAAACAAGCCACTATCCTGATGCATGGTGACGTTCGGTTCAGCCAGATAGTGATCGCCAAAGCCCTTAACGTATTCATAACTGCTGTGGATGGTGATCGTATCACTGCCAAAAGTTAAGTGGGATTCATTCATTGGCGAAGTTGGGAATTCACCATGCAATTGATAATCGTCCTCGGGCCCTGGGGTTCCGTTAGCTAATAGGCCTGACGTGAATTGGAAACAACCGTAGGTGTCGGCAATTCCCGGACCAGGTAATGGTTGAGTAAACATGTCTTTCATTTTGAGGGAAATATTGTCAAAGATGGCGTCCCAAATGATTAATCCTTGGAAGGGGAGCACAGTTAGGGCACCCTTGGAGTTCTTGAGCTTTAAGCCTTCAATCCCTGAAGGATAAGTAAAGGTTTCAACTGCGAAATGATCATCTTTGAATAATTCAAAGGGTGCATCCGTAAACATTGCGTGACTTAGATTAAGTGATTTCATGAGTTTGGATCTCCTTTATTTATATATGAAGCGCTTACAATCTTTCCTTAAAATAAACAGAGAATTTGAACGTGATTGGATTCTCTGTTAGGTTAAGCTTTATTCTTTGCCAATAATCTTAAGGCTGGCGCTGGTACCTAATCGGGAGGCGCCAGCTTTGATCATACTTTCGGCATCTTCGGCAGAATGAATGCCACCGGCAGCCTTAACTTTAATGCGGTCACCAACGGCTTTTTTCATAATGGCAACATCATGGGCCTTGGCACCACTCGTTGAAAATCCAGTCGAAGTTTTCACGAAGTCAGCCCCAGTATTTGCGACAATGTCAGACGCCTTGGCAATCTCATCATCAGTTAATAGCGCATTTTCGATAATCACTTTAATGAGCGTATTACGTTTATGAGCAGCTGTCACAACGGATTGAATATCTTCTTGAACGGCTTGGTAATTTCCGCCCTTAAATTCGCCAATATTCATCACCATATCGACTTCATCGGCGCCATCTTCAATCGCTTGGTTAGCCTCGGCAACTTTGATGTTGGTCGTGTTTGCTCCCAAGGGGAAACCGATCACGGTTGCTGTTTTGACGTTGGTGGCGGCTAGCAAATTATGAACGTGTGAAACCCAATATGGGTTAATCATAACCGAATAGAAATCATTGTCGATGGCTTCTTTAACAACGCGATCGACATCTTCTTGAGTTGCTTCAGGTTTGAGTAACGTGTGATCAATGTACTGGTTTAATTTTTCCATGAATACATCCTCTTTTCAGTTTTTCTTTTATATCTTTAATCTATCATTAAATCATACATATGTAAACGTAATATATTTACATATGTAAAATAAAGTAATTTATGTTAAGCTTAATGATAATAACAGGTTCCCGATGAAAGGTGGCTACCGATGATGGATATCGCGAAAAGGTCAAAAGCAGATGAACATTTTAAACGACTTGTTAAGATTAGTCGGCTGTACTATCAAAACGGCTTAAGTCAAATCGAAATTGCCAAGCAGCTTAATTTGTCCCGGCCAACGATTGTCAAGGCACTTCAAGAAGCTCGCAAGGAAGGGGTTGTTCGAATAGAGGTGGTTGATCCCTTCGAAGATATTCCACTGCTTGAACAACAGTTACAAGATAAGTATCAGTTAAAACGCGTCATTGTTACCCTGGAACCTACCCATACAGAAAAACGGATTTTGACTGATTTGGGCAAAGCAACTGCCGATTATCTTCATGAGATTGTAAAGGATGACGACATTATCGGTATTAATTGGGGCAAGACAATGAAGGCAGTGGCCGAACACTTACGCGAGGATCACCACCAGAATGTTAAAGTCGTCCAGTTAAAAGGGAGCGTCACGAATTCTCACGAAGGTAATTTTTCCGCAGATATTACTAACAAATTTAATCGGGCTTTTCATACCCAAGCAAATGTTCTACCGTTGCCGGTTATCTTTGGTGATTCTAGGGTAAAAGAAGCCGCAACCAGCGATTATTTTATCAAAGATGTTATTAAAGAAGGCTATGACGCCAACATCGCTATCTTTACGGTCGGAACGACCCGGCCCAACGCCATGTTATTTCGCCTAGGATATCTTGATAACCAACAGATTAAGAAGTTACAGAAAGAAGCAGTCGGAGATGTCATCTCCCACTTTATTACCCTCGATGGTCAGCTTGCTGATCCTCAGCTAGACAAACGGACGGTTGCCATTCCATTGGATAAGTTAAAGCACAAGGCTTATTCAATCCTGGTTGCTGGCGGGGAACCCAAGCTTTTGCCAATTCATGCGGCGCTTACCGGCGGCTATGCCAATGTCTTAGTCGTCGACCAGGCGGTTGCCAAGGATCTATTAAAGTACTGATTAAAGACAAAAGCGTTTGATCACCTGTAAATAGTGACCAAACGTTTTTATTTTTCAAAATTGTTTGTAACGAAACAGGTTACTTTTATTGATTTTGTTCGATTTGTTCTGGGTGAGCAAGATCGTAACGATATTCAAAGAAGAAGTAAATTGTCACGATAACGTAGCAAAGAGTTGGTACGATAAATGAAAGTTGCATTGAACCAGTGAAGTCGGAAACTAATCCTTGGATAGCTGGGATAACAGCACCACCGACAATGGCCATAACAACAATGGCACCAGCGGTTTCAGTGAATCGTTTATCTTCAACCGTATCAAGCGTATGAGCATAAATCGTTGGCCATTCTGGACCGAAGAAGAAACTAGCAGCGATAGCCATCCAAACGGCAGTCATGTTTGGAATCGTAGTTGCGCCAATTAACGTCAACGTTCCAAGGGCTGAGAAGATAGCTAAAACACCGGTAATGGAATGGTCTTTCAACAAGTAGCTGGCAAACAATTTACCAAAGAACCAAGCGGCGTAACTGTAAATCATAAAGGTACTTGCATCACTATCTGAAATGCTGGTATTCAAGTTAAGGGCCAACCGAATGGTGAATGACCAAACAGTGGTTTGCATACCAACATAGAAGAATTGTGCCATGATTCCTTTTTTGAATCGAGTGTTTTTAGCAAGGTACTTAAGGGTTTCGATTAAGCTTGGCTGTGTTGCTTTTTCTTTATCAAGACTAACAGCTTTTGAACTAGGCATTGGCGTCAAAGCCAAAACAATTAAAATGGCAATTAAGACAACTAAAATGTACTTGTATGGCTGCAAAGTCATTTGAAGCATCTTTTCACCATAAGCAATTCGTTCAGCGCCATGCATGTGACTCATGGTTTCTGACAAATTACCCACGTGACCAAAGATTAAATATTTACCTAAGACAATTCCGGCAATATCACCAAGTGGTACCAGAGTTGCCGAAATGTTCATTCGGATGTTTGAATATTTACGCGGTCCAATCATTGAACTGTAAGTATCACAAGATGTTTCCAGGAAGCTCAACCCAACGGCAATTGCAAAGATTGAAGCTAAGAACATGGTGTAGGTTGCTACTCGTGAAGCGGGGAAGAACATTGCACAACCCACGATATAAAAGATTAAACCAGTCATAATAGCAAACTTGTAACTTTGTTTTTTAATAACAATTGAAGCTGGGATGGCGATTAAGAAATAACCACCATAAAAGGCACTTTGAACAAAGGCGGTTGCAGCATCGTTAAGCATAAAAACAGTCTTAAACTGGGTGATTAAAATATCATTCAGTGATGCTGCTGCTCCCCATAGTGGGAAAATTAATGAAACTAATAGGAATTGGAAAATAGGTGTTTTATTGAGATAGCCATCGGCATATTGTTTCCAGCCGTGTTTCTCTTCAACCACGTGACGACTTGCTTCCATATTTGAGTCCTCCTAAAGTAAGTGAGCGGAGCAAAGCGTTTAGAAGCTGGAGCCTAAGTTTACTTGGCCGGAAATCCCGGGCTTGGATTTTTGTCCAAGTAGACTTAGGTGCAAGCTTCTGCTTTGCGCAGCTGTCCTAAAATATAAATTGCAAAAACTAAATCAAATGCGATTAGAACGTTACGCCGGATTCAAGGATAATATTTGAAAATGGGGTCATTTCGCCGGTTCGCACGAATGCGTGACACTTAGCCAAGTCCTTTTTCAAATCTGAATGGGGCATATATTCAATTTCAACATCTGGTAAAACTTCTTTGATAGCTTTTAATTGATCTGGATTCTGAGTTTTAATTTCATCGGCTAAATAAATCTTTTGGACTTTAAGCTCGGCCAAAACATTCTTTAGGACGTCCATAAAGCTGGGGATTTCTTTGGTTAATGCCAAATCAATCTTTTTGGTTCCCATTGGAACTGGCATGCCGGCATCACCGATGCTTAACCAGTCCATGTGGCCCATACCAGCAATAACGGTTGATAACTCTGAATTAATAACAGTTGTTTTTTTCATTTTATAATTCCTTTCTGGATACTCAATTTTATGAAGCTGATTCCTTTTCAACTTTCAATACTTCGTCTAGGGTTGGAATTGAAGGTTGAGCGCCTAGTCGTTGAACCGTCAGTGAACTTGCGTGTTGCGCAAACTTTACAGCTGAGACGATGTTTGAAAAGTCTGGGGCAACTTGGGATACAAAGGCGCCGATAAAGGTATCACCTGCGGCGGTTGTATCCACTGCCTTGACTTTGTATGCAGGCAACATTTCTGCCTTGTCTGGAGTTGAATAAAAAGCACCCTTATCACCGATTGTGATGATCAAGTTGGCAACACCCAGATCGGCAAATTTCTTAGCAGTTGCCGTCATTGAAACTTGATCAGTAATTTTAATGCCAGTAATTGAAGCACTTTCCAGTTCATTAGGAACAATGATGTCGGTTAACTTCAACAATTCCGGCTTGATGCCATTGCTTGGTGCTGGCGCTGGATTTAAAACGGTTGTCACACCGTTTTGTTTGGCGATCTTAAAAGCAGCAATTGCGGCATCCTGAGGTGTTTCGAATTGAGCAACAACAAAATCTGAATTTTTAATCGTTGGTTCTGCTTTTTGGACCTCTTCAGCAGTGAGTGTTTGGTTGGCGCCGCCATAAACTAAGATGCAATTTTGACCATTATCATCAAGCATGATGTTAGCAGTTCCGGTGCCAACGCTTTCATTTTCGCTAACAAAAGTACTGTCAATTTTGTCGGCTTTCAGTGAATCTAGCATGAATTGACCAGCACCATCATTGCCAATCTGACCAATAAATGAGGTTTGGGCACCTTCCCGAGCAGCAGCTACTGCTTGATTGGCACCCTTGCCGCCAGCAGCGTTACTTTTTGATTTAACTTGAACTGTTTCCCCTGCTTGGGGGAAGTCTTTAATTCTAAAAGTTGTGTCAACGTTTAAGCTGCCTAAAACCGTTACTTTGTTCAAAAGACCACTTCCAATGTTGTTTTATTGATGTTTATCAAATGTTCCTTAAAAGGTTTTAGATAAACGTTTTACTAAATCCTTTTACAATTGAATAAGATAGCACAACCTGGAATCGCTTTCAACTATTTTATCCGTTAGAAAATTCTTTCACCTCGCCAAAACCCCGCCAATAAAACGTTTTCAAGCACTTAAAATTTTTTTCATATCATTGGTAGATTCTTTTAGTTGCTAGGAAGAGATACTTGTCATAAAGTTAATATGTTGAAATTCTATTTGAGAAGGGATAAAAAAATGATTAAATTAGGTATTATTGGTACTAATTGGATTACCCAGCAGTTTATTGATGCTATCAAGGAGTCTAAGCGCTACCAATTAACAAGTGTCTATTCTCGTCATCTGGATACGGCTAAAAGTTTCGCTGATCATAATGGGGCAACCGAGACGTTTGATGACTTGAAAACTTTTTTCAACGAGGGGGACTTTGATACTCTCTACATTGCGTCACCTAACAGTCTCCACTTTGATCAGGCGAAACAAGCAATTGATCATGAAAAAAATGTGATTGTTGAAAAGCCAGCATTTATGAATGTTGATCAAATGGATCAGATCCAAGCATTGTTGAAGGAACATCCAACCGTCAGCTATTTTGAGGCTGCTAGAAATATTCACACGCCAAACTTCCGAGCAATCAGCGAGAAATTGGCTGATCTAAAGCTTGTCCAGGGGGCTGAATTTACTTACTCTAAATACTCTTCACGATATGATAAAGTTTTAGCTGGCGAGGAACCCAATGTTTTCTCACTGAAATTTGCTGGTGGGGCATTGCAAGATCTAGGCGTTTATACGGTTTATGATGCCGTGACCTTATTCGGTTTGCCAACCGCGGCAACTTATTATCCCCAACTGGTTTCCACTGGAGTTGATGGAAAAGGGACTGCCATTCTTAGTTATCCAAATTACAACGTCACTTTGAACTTTTCAAAAATTTCTAATTCGTATATGACTTCAGAAATTTATGGCTTAAAAGACGTCATTGAGCTCGATGATGCAGGTGAAATTCAGCGGGTTAACTATATTGATGCAAAAGGCCAGCGGAGTCCGATTGGGGAACAAACTGACCAAAATCCGATGCTGCCGGAAGCCCTCGATTTTGCCAGAGTCATTTCAGATCCTGATAATGCTAAGAATAAGCAAGACTACGATCGCTGGCTGAAACTTAGTGTTGGGGTTAATCGCGTTCTTTTTGATTTACGGAAATCTGCCCATATTAAATTTGAGGGTGAGTAGATCAACCGAAAAATAGTTAACAACTGACTGAGGCTATTGCATACTCTAAAAACGGGACTGATTAGCGTGCTCAGTTATGATTACGCTAGCCAGTCCCGTTCTTTAATTGATTAAGTCATTTCAAAAAAGTCTGAATGGACGTTCTCACACCCCCACCATCTTCACCGCACTCTTCCCCTGCCCAACGGTCTGCACCTGAATCTGACAGGGAATACTATCCTTTAGCATCGCCACGTGGCTGATGATGCCAATCGTCCGGTTGCTGCTCTCAATGTTTTCCAGCGCCGCCATGGCGGTTGCCAGCGAGCTTTGGTCCAAGCTGCCGAAGCCCTCGTCGACAAATAGGGTGTCAATGCTGATGCCACCAGCTTCATTTTGGATAACTTCTCCTAAAGCTAATGCCAAGCTTAACGCCACGATGAAGCTTTCGCCACCTGACAAGGTGTGGACACTGCGGGTTTCGCCAACGGTATCATCGTAAACGTCAATTTCTAGTCCGGTATCCTTTTGATAGGTGCCGGACTCTTTGTGTAACAAGAGGTGGTAACGGCCGGAACTCAATTGTTTCAAATGTTCATTAGCGACGTTCAAAATTTCTGCCAACTGAGCCCGCAAAACGTAGCGCTCCAGCCCCAATTTGGCATCATTATTTCCGGTAACGGTCGATACTAGCTGCTCCAATTGAGTGAGCTTTTCCTGCTGGTTATGGATATCCTTGTAACTTTTATTGATTTGCTTCAGTGAATTACCGTTTAAAATGTAGCGGTTGTTCTGAACTTTTGACTCAGCGTTCAAATCATCCCGAACTTGAGTCAATTGAGCGAGTTTTGCTCGTTCTGCCTCAAGGTCAACTGGCTTGTGATCGCCGATGTTCTTTTCGTAGGTCTCAATGGCGACCTTGGCACTTTGAACTTGCTGTTGATAGTCTTTGGCCTGCTGTTGGTAATCAGCCAAATGAGATAGCTGCTCCAAGCAAGATTCGAACTTGGACCACTCAGCCGTGCCAAATTGCTTTTGAATTGCGTTGGTGATCAATTCCTGAACCGCTGTCAATTTCTGCTGATTATCCTTGATGTTTTGGTTCAATCCTTTAATCGTGGCGTTGCTCTCGGAAATTTGATTGCTGATTTGGTTCAAATCCTGATTGTTAGCCTTAACCGCATTTTCGTAATGTTGAACAGAATCAGTAATTTCAGTTAAATAGGTGTCCAAAGTTGACAAATCCTTAAATTCTGCTGGTAAATCTGCCTGAATTGTTTCTAAGGTGCCCTTAGTTTTCGCCAAATCCTTTTCGTTGGTCTGAAGTTCCGAATTGAGGTTGGTGGATTTCTCCATTAAAGCGCTGAGTTGTTGCTTGATATGGTCCTGTTTTTCGGCTTTGTCGGCCAATTCTTGAAGCTGATCGTCAATGTCACTGATTGCTCGTTGATTTTGATTGATCTGATTTTTGATGACTTGCACGGCACTTTGCAAATCACTAATCGGGTTTTCGGTGATTTTTCGCTCCTCAAATTCGGCAATCAATGCCGCAAATGTCGTTTGAAACTGTTGGGTTTGCTTGGTTAACTGGGCCGTTTGGTTCGCCAACTGGGATTCCTGTTGCGTAGCGGTATCCTTCACTGCCTGCAATTGATTTTGGGCAGCCTTCATTTGCGCATTGGAAACTGTTCGAACATCGACCACGTGAGCGGGTGCCGGGTGATCCAGACTCCCACAAACGGGGCAAGGGGTGCCATCTTTTAACTGGTCAACTAAATTCATAATCTGATTCTGCAGCCAGTCGTTGCGCAAATCATCATAGTTGGTCTGAGTGGCTGCCACCTGTTTTTTGGCAGTAAGTAAAGCCGTCTTAGCGGCAGAAACTTGAGCTTCCAGGTTCTGGTTTTCGGTATTTTGGTGCCACAAATCCTTCAGTTGTTGCTTGTAATTGGTTAATTGATCGCTGGTTTGCTTAAGCAGGTATCGACGATCCTTCAGGGGGTCTCGTTGCTTTAAATCGGCATCAATTTGGGCAGTTTGTTGCTGGAGATCAGCCATTGATTGGTTGGTGGCAGTTAGCTGCTTCTTGAGGTCAGCAAGCCGGCCCTCGGAATCACTTAACGATTGTGCTAAATCAGCTGCTTTTTTGAAGGACTGCCGTTGTTTTGTTAAGACGGGGATGCGGTCCTTCAATTCTGCTTGAGCACGCTGTTTATCTTGAAGCGTTCTTTGGGTCTTCTCTGCAGTCTTTTGCGCAACTTTATGATCTGCTAATTCATTAGTAACGGTTGCCAGCTTTGCCTGAAAATTCTGAATGGTTGCCTGGAGTTCTTGAAAATGGTCATATTTTGGTTTTAAATCCTTGGCCCAAGTTAATTGATCGATTTCTTGCTTGAGCTTATCATAATCGGCTTTTTTGGCACTAAGTTGGGTCAGCGCTTGACGTTGGTTTTCCAGTTCCTTGATCTGTGTATTCATCTGTTCATCAGCATTGATCTTCGAAGACTGCTTCGTGATTTGATCTTGGGCGTCGTCAACTTTTGCCTTCAGTGCGGCCAAATCTGCCTTGGCGACTTTTTGTTGGGCCTTCAATGCTTGAATCTGATTCTCTGTACTTTGAGCTTGAATGTCAGTAGGAGCGTCAACCCAATCAACGCTGGCTAAATTGTCTTGAATAGCCTGCTGCCACTGCTTAGCGTTGGCGTTCATGTCCCGTAATTTTGCATTCAAAGCATCGCTCCAACGACGGTAAATATCAGTATGGAAAATATTTCTCAATAACGTTTCCTTATCCGAGCTGCTGGCGGCTAAAAACTTGCGAAAATCCCCCTGGGGTAACAAGACAATCTGGACAAACTGTTGGCGGGTCAGTTGGAGAATCCGTTCGATGTTGCCGGTTATTTCTGAAATCCGCTTAATTTCATTAACTTTTTTGTCGTCTTTAAAAAAGCTGAGCGTCCCTTTGGCTTCGTAAACTTTTTGACCGGATCCCCGTTGTTTATTCAATGTTTGTTTAGGTTGGCGGGCAATCACGTATTTTTTGCCTTGATGTTCAAATGTCAGTTCAACCCTGGTCGGCGAGTCAAAGTCAGCAAAATCCGACCGTAAACTTGCTGGGTCACGGTCTTGGGTAATGCCTTCGCCGAACAACGCAAAGGTAATGGCGTCAAAGATGGTGGTCTTGCCGCTACCGGTGTTGCCGGCGATCAAAAAGACAGGCGTTTGATCTAATTTGTTAAAATCAATAGTTTCATCTTCATAGGGACCGAAATTTTGCATGTGTAATTTTAATGGTTTCACGATTTTTTACCCCCATCATTGGCAGCCTTCAGTGCTTCGGTGGCCCACTTTTTTTGTTGCTCGGTTAAGTCCTCTTTGGCAATTTGTTGATAAAAATCGGCTAGGAGTGCCATTGGGTCTTTCTGGCGGATTTGTTTGCCACTTTCTCCCCGATAGTCAATTGCGGTTTCATACCCGTTTTCCCGGTCCAACGAAATGATGTGAGGATAGATGTTTCGTAATTGCGCGAGAACGTTCGGAATTGGTTTGGTATCCTGCAGGGTGATGCCGTAGTAGTTATCTAGATTCAATTGCTGATAAAAATCCTTATCGGTTAAGGTCGCAAAAGTTTCCGTCAATTTCTGGACATCCCATAACGGTTTGATCGGCTTAAAGGTCAGCTTGACTGGATCGGTGTCCACGATAAAGACACCCTTTTGCTGGTTGGCTTCGGACAATGAGAACTTGACCGGCGAGCCGCTATATCTGGCGTTGTCAGCGTGAAGGGCGTCTTTGCCATGCAAGTGGCCGAGAGCAACATAATCGAAATCTTGAAGGAGGGCAACCGGTACGGCAGCCAGGCCACCAACGGTTAGCTGGGTTTCAGAAGCGGTCTGAGTACTGCCGTCCGCGAAGAAATGGGCCACTAAAATGTGCTTCTTCTGGGGATTAAACTGCGTCTTCATCTTCTCAGCAATTGGTTTAAATGCCTGATCCAGGTGCTTGATCGTCTCATCGTTGAAGTATTGTTGAGCATCAAAAAGTTCAAAGTAAGGCAATAAAAATAGTTGGGTGTCAGGCAGCTCAATTGGTTTAAATGCCTGGTCCAGCCTGGTATGCAGGTAAAAGTTGGTTTGCTTGAACCACTTGGAACCGGTAGATAGGCGCGTGGCACTGTCATGGTTGCCAGAAATGGCGTAGATGGGAAATTTGTCCGCTAAGTTTAACTTCTCAATCATTTGGTTCAAAAGAGCCACTGAATCTTCGGCGGGCATGCTGCGATCGTAGAGGTCGCCGGCAATGATGATCCCGTCGACTTTTTCGTCAATGGCAATTTTTTCGATTTGCTCAAAAGCATTCTTTTGTTCGGAAGTCAGGTCAAAGCCGTGCAGGCGCCGGCCAATGTGCCAATCAGCAGTATGTAAAAAGCGCATATGATTACGTCCCTTCAATGTCCAATTTATGATGGCTCTCATTATATATATACGGATTAAGTTCAGTCTGTTTTGAGTATATCTCTGGTAAAAATTGAAAGCAATCGCGGAATGACGCTCAGTCAAAATTTTTTCAACCACAAAGACGAGCCTCAAAGTTGGCAAGAGAAGGGCATCATCATGATTTCCTTTTAATAGGTACTCGCGGTATTCGTTAAAATGGCTATTTACGAAAAAACAATGGATATTTATAAAATAATTAACCGAATAGAATTGCAATAATTTTCAAAAGAAGTTCAGAATTTTGCTAAATGATAATGTTAAAATTTACTAAAATATCACTTTTCGACACCATTTATCGTAAAATAACCATTGATTATAAAATTGAAATCGCTTACACTATAAACTAAAGTTAATTAATAAAAAACTCATTTATAAAATCTGAAAGAGGGACATTTAAAATGTTAGAAAAAGAATATCGAGTTAATGCCGAAACCGGAATTATGGCTAGACCTGCCACCCAGCTGGTCATGGTCGCAAACGAATATCAAGCAAAAATCACTGTTTTTTACCGTCAGCAACGCGCCGACCTCAAGTCAATCATGGGCGTAATGTCGCTTGGAATTCCTAATGGCAGCGACATCCGGATTCAAGTAGAAGGCGAAGATGAAGTTGAAGCCATGAATGGGATTGATGAACAGCTGAAGACTGAAGGACTGGTTGAAGATGTAGACATGAGACGGGAAGCTTAGAAATGACTTTTCGTCAATTAAGTTTCATGATGATCAAATATAATCACTAGCTATTGAGTTGTTTTGTTACTCAATTAACGAGTGACTTTTGGGTTGTTTTCCAATGAGTTAGCTAAAGGAGATTCCTCATGCCCACCACCAAACTTTCCGTTCCACTCATTACCCAGCGGCCAGAGTTACCGACCGGCTGTGAAATTACGGCCGTGACAATGATGCTGCGGTATGCTGGCGCAAATGTCGATAAAGTTTCACTTGCTCATGAAATGCCGTACGACCACTTTGATCCAAATAAGGGATTTGTAGGAGATCCATTTACCGAGGATGGGAATAGTATCTATCCACCGGCGTTAATCGAGCTGGTTACGAAATACGCTGGGAAGGCTGTCAACTTAAGTGGTCAGCCAATTAACAAATTGAGCGAGTACCTTGCCAATACGAAACATCCGATTGTCACCTGGGTCGGTCAATTTGACGGCTTTAATACCCATGCGCTGATTATGACCGGATTTGATGATAAAGTGATCTACTATAATGATTGTTGGACCGGTGAACAAACATCAATGCCAATTTCAGCTTTTGAAGCAATTCGAAATCATCAACAAAAGCTGGCGTTGAGTTATTAGAGATTGGGACGAAAGGCGATTTGATCCCAGAATTTAAGTGAAAAAAGTAATGCATTCTGGTTTTTGAATGCATTACTTTTTTGGCTTAAATGGCCGGTATCAGCCGTTTGTTGCAAGTTTTATCAATATAAGAGAGAAAACCAAATGCATTTACACACAATCTGCAACCTCATGTTCCAAGCGTTCAATTTGAATAGCAATCTTTTATTGACCAACTTTTGTATCCGTGCCACTCAAACGTTCGAAGAAGAGTCGGTGCTTTTGCGAAAATGTGTCAATTAATAGGTCCACCAGAATCAAAAGGAGAACGAATGAGAGGGCTAGGACAATTTTTTGGATGGTGATTAATTCTGAAGACGGGGCGTAGGCAGTCATGTCCAGTAAACGTCCTTGGATGCCAAAGGTGCCGCCGATAATCCCGTAGGCAATCATGTTTCGCAGACAGATCTGCAGCCAAGTGGCATCTTGACCGAATCGGTTTGTCAGCCGAATGCCGACGATTCGCATACCGAACGTTTTTTGATTCGTGATTTCAGCGCCAAGGATATAGATCGCCCCAACGATGAAAGTGACCAACCATTTTGGGCCGAGAAAGATATTTAAAATGTCACTGACAATGTAAATAATGATCCAATCCACTGCCAACGCGGTCCCCGGCGAATGACCGAAATATTTTGACTCTTGGCAACGGCGGATTTGTCGACCTTTTGTTTATTCGGCAGAAAGCGCCCCAGCCAGATGGCCAGACTGCCACCAAGAAAGCCACCAAGGGTATTGAGCATTAAATCGTCGACATCGAATAACCGATACGGCCGGGGATAAATCCAGTACAGACCGGACAATTGAGTTAACTCATAAAATAGCGACAGACAGAAACTTAACAGGACGGTTTGCTTCCAGTTGCGATTGAAATAATACCGCAGATAAAACCCAAACGGCAGGGTTAACAGCAGGTTAAAGGCCGGCTGGATCACCGTTGGCGCCTTTAAGGCAGCAATCCAAGTGCTGGGATGGGTCAAAGAAAATGGATTATATTTCAAAAAGTAGGTAATGAACGTGAATGGGACAAAGTTATGGGTCGGTGTCGTTAAGTGAGCAACGTAGCTCCTCGATGGCAACGGTAGAATCGTTAAAAAGTAAGCACACAGCATATAGAACACGAATGTGTAAAGCATGAAAATATTCCATTTTGGTAATGCTCCATAGCGATGGTAGTTAACCAAAAGGATTGGCAGGGTGATCACCATGGCGATCATTGGAAAAATAATGGCAGCAGTGTAAATGACGTGAATATATTGTGACATGAAGTTCTCCTCAGTTGATGTTGAATGAATGATTAAGGCTTTGGCACTAACAGCGCGCCGATGGCCAATGTGATTGACAGGGCAAGCATTAGAATAAAGACGGTCAGGTGGAACTTCTTGTGCATCACAAACAATGCGAGGTACTCGCGAATGACGGCGTTGGGAAGGAAATAAAATGGTGTCGGAGCCCCTAACCCATAAGCGGCAATTTTTAATTGATGAGCGAGAATGCCGGCCCGTAAAGTATGGTAGTTGTTGGTGACAAAGATTTTCTTGCTTGTGTCAGAACCACCGTCATTTCTGATAATTTGTTCGGAAAATTGCATATTCTGCTTGGTGTTGACCGATCGATCTTCAACCAAGGTGTCGGCTTCAGGTACCCCGTGATCAATGGCATATTGCTGCATTGCCTTTCCTTCTGGGAGCTTTTCGTCAGCGCCTTGGCCTCCGGAAAAGATCAACTTAGCCCGTTTATGGGTGGTTTGAAGTTGCTTGTGATAAAAATCAATGGCGGTGTTAATGCGGTTCCCCAACAGGCGACCAACTTTATAGCCATCAATTAGACCACTCCCCAGCACGATAATGTAGTCCTTGTCTTTTTTGGGGAAGTACCAATGATACAGCAGCATTGAGGTGATCGTATTCCAGACAGTGAGCAGGACGTAAAAGATGACGTAGGTTAAAAATGACATTACGCCTAATTTGATGGGTTCGGGAGCATGAATGGGGTTGAAGAAGATTAAAATATCAGCTAAAACCACGCCAATACCCACAATTAAGGTCAGCGAACTGCTGAGGCTATGGCCTTCACGTTTCCAGACAATAATGGCATTCCAGAATAAAAACACAAAACTAAGGGTCAACCCTACAAAAACGACGGCGCCAACCAAGGCGATCAATAAGCCTAAAATGATTCCTAAGGTTTGGTTGTTAAAAACTGAGATGAGTTGGACAAATAAGACCAGCAGCGCCAAAAGTGAAAAATTGGCTAGCCAGCCCAGCATGGATGAATTTCGGTTACGAATTAAATATGTACATAATGTTCCCGCGAGGATCAAGAAAATGATCACAGTAGGAATAAGTGTTACGGCCAAGTCAAACACCCCTTTCTGTTATTATATTTCAGTGATGGTGGTTAGGCAAAGAATTTTGAAGCCAGTCATAAAGAAATGGCTAGGTGTGAATTCGGGATCATCGAGACACGATGACGCAACTAAAAAGGTCACCCCAATTGCGTAGGATGACACTCATGCTAGTATTATACAGGAATTTAAGGGCCAATGATAATGATGATTTCACATAGCAGAAAAAACACAAATTTCATTTTGCTGGAATTTGTGTTTTTTGAAATTGTTATTTTGTTAAATAAGCTCGCGTATAATCATCTTCTCCAGCTGGGTGGTGAAGAACGCCCTTTAGATGTGGATTTACCAAGTGACTTTCAATCATTTGATAGAGTGGGATGACTGGCATCTGTTCATTCAAACGAGTTTGCATGTTACGAAGATTTGCCCAATATTTGGACTGATTCTTTGCATTGTCACTGGTTGCCTCTTGATACTGCTTATCGAAGTAGGCATCGTCATATTTACCATAGTTTTGGGGACTATTTTTAGTCATAATGCCCATAAAACTGATTGGATCAGCGAAATCTGACAGCCATAAGGTTTGCAAAATATCGAATTTGCCGGCAGTTTCAGTATTGAGTAATCCTTTGGCTGGCAAACTGGAAATATTGACTTTAGCATCTGGAAGTGATTGCTTAATCGATGCTTGAATGAACTGGGCAACGTTTTTGGTGATTGTTTGATCGTCACCGGTTAATCGGAGCTGAATGTTTCCTTTAGTATGGGACTCTTTTAGGCCCTCAGCCCATAACTTTTTGGCTTTGGCAATGTTGTAGGTTTCTTTTGGCTTGGTTTCTTCAGCGAAATCTTTACCGGTAGTCGGGTCCGTCGCCGTATCCTTTGATGTATAAGTGTAAGCCGGTTGAGAACCATCAGACAGAATATCTTTGGTTAGTTTATCTCGGTCAATCACGAGGCTGATTGCTTGCCGTAATTTAGCGTTGTTGAGGGGCTGACCATTCCGCTGATTGAGTCGAAGATAGTAGGTTCCAGCTTTTTCAACGTGAATGAGATCTTTATTTTTTTGCAGGCCTTTAGCGGTAACCCCACTAATAGTGGCGTCATCAAGTTTTCCTTGTGTAAATAGGTTATGAGCGGTGTTGGGATCTTTAACAACCTGCATCTTAATTGAGCTTAAATGGATTGCTGATTGATCATAATAATGGGAATTTCGCTTCAATGTCCAATTATCATTAGTCCCATTCCAGCCGGTGACTTTGAACGGACCATTGTAATACATATATTGAGATTTAGTCCCATATTTTGAACCAAATTTATCAAGGGCGGTGCTGCTTTGCGGGAAGAATGCAGGCAAGACCATCATTTTAATGAAGTAAGGCATTGGATGATCCAGTTGAACCTGCAAGGTATGTTTGTTGAGGGCATAAACGCCAAGTGTCTTATATGATTTCTTCCCGGCCGTGATCGCATCGGCGTTCTTAATGCCCGAGAATATGTAGTTATAACCAGATTTTGCGGTTGGGGAAACGTCTCTTCGCCAAGCTTTTACAAAATCGGTCGCAGTTACCGGATCACCGTTACTCCATTTGGCATTTTTGCGAAGGTGGAAGGTGTAGGTTTTACCATCATTAGTTGGTTTGGCAATTGAGGTTGCCATGGCAGGCGTCGGCTCATTTTTACTATTGGCCCGATACAGGCCTTCCATGCTATTTTCCAAAGTATTCCAAATAGGCAGGTCAGCAACTGCTGAGGTATCCAAAGAAAGGAGTTCGTTGGTTTGCATTAAAGAAATTGAATTGTGACTACTCGCTGAATTGTGTGAACTGCCCTTGGCGCCGCATGCTGCTAACAATAATGCTGAAAGACTAATTGCTGCAAATGATAAGAGATGTTTGTTCATGTTGATTTCCTCCATTCGAATTATTTGGTATTAAAATTGCCATCCTCAACGTCTTGTAGATATTCGCCAAGGGTTTGGAAAAACGCTTTGGGATTATCAATGCTGTGACAATGACCACCATCTGGCGTAAGCGTAAGCCGAGCGTTGGGAATCGTGTCAGCCATCCGTTTGGCAGTATCGAGGGGCATGGTGTCGTGATCCCCAAATGTTAACAACGTTGGGTTCGTTATTTTGTGGATGTCTTTTCTGCGATCCCATTCGCGAAGTTTGCCAACCATCACGAACTCATTATTTCCTTGGAAGTAGTTGTATACTGGCGTGGCCATAGTCTCAACCAAATGACGAGGGGCTCGTTCAGGATGCCTTGTGACGTAAATTTTATAAAGCTGGGCAACGAGATCTTGGTACTTGGGGTCGTCAAAGCGCTCGTCTTTTTCGACAGCTTTCATGTAGTCAATTTCCAGTTCTGTGAAAGTCTTTTCCCGAAGCCGGTTAATATGGGTGGTATATTCTTCAATGTTATCGATCATACTCATGATGATTAAGCCTTTTAGATGATCACCATATTTAAGGGCATATTCTTGGGCCAGGATGCCGCCCCATGAATGACCAAGGAGATAAAAGTTCTCCAGGCCTAATTTTTGGCGAACTTCTTCTAATTCTGAAAGATAATAATCTAACGTCAGGTATTTTTGGTTTGCCGGTTGAGTAAAATCAGGTTGATCCGAATAAAAGGATCCTAGCTGGTCATACATCGATACTTGAACGTGATATTTCGCTAATCCTTGGGCAAAATTTTCAAATTCCTCATGGTTACTGCCGGGGCCACCATGAACACATAGAAGATGAATATCACCTTCACCGACTGTGCGCGTAAATAGATGGAACCCATTATCTAACGTCAAAATTTGACTTCCTTGTTGCATCAAAACCACTCCATTCTTTGATTGCTGAGTAAATAAAAAACGTCCTACATAAGTTTTCACTTACATAGGGCGTTTCCGCGGTACCACCTATTATCGTCCAGAAAAAAACTGAACACTCAATGTACGGCAAATGAAATCATCTGCGATACACGGCCAATCATAATGGGTGGCTACCATCAGAAACTAATTTGTTCATTTCTGCCGCTCAAGGATTACTTTCAACCAACTCAATTTGCCTTCTTTCACCAAACGAAAGCTCTCTTAAAT
This sequence comes from Lentilactobacillus rapi DSM 19907 = JCM 15042, assembly GCF_001436255.1. Lineage (GTDB taxonomy): Bacteria > Bacillota > Bacilli > Lactobacillales > Lactobacillaceae > Lentilactobacillus > Lentilactobacillus rapi. The sequence goes on from NZ_AZEI01000013.1 coordinate 41,029, forward strand.
CATTCAGTTGATTTACTATTCCTCTCAAAGCGTTTTTTAATTTACTCATCAATATTTAATGACATTAGATTAACGCCATGATGTCAGAATGTCAACCGCAGCTACTAAAAAATAATCGAAGGGGTGGCCGAGTTGTCTTTTGAATGCTTAAATATACTACCACTCAATTTCCTCAACCGGTTTCGGCCGATCATTTAGCTTATCTTGCTTAACCTGACCATCACCAATCTCAATGATATGATCGGCCATTGGCTTAATCATGCCATTATGGGTCACAATGATGACGTTTTTATCAGTTTTATGGCTAAAATCCTGCAACAATTTCAAAATACTTTTGCCGGTTTTGTAATCAAGGGCACCAGTGGGCTCATCACATAGTAATAATTCGGGATTCTTGGCGATGGCTCGGGCAATGGCAACCCGTTGTTGTTCACCACCGGAGAGTTGGGCTGGGAAATTATTCATCCGCTTGCCGAGACCAACTTCCTGCATCACTTCGGTAACGTCTAATGCGTCGGGAGAAATCTGCGAGGCCAGTTCAACATTTTCCAGCGCCGTTAAATTCGGAATCAAGTTATAGAATTGAAAGACAAAGCCAATTGAGTGGCGGCGATAGGTCGTCAATTGCTTACTGGTGTCCGTTGAAATGTCCTTGCCATTCACAATGATCTGGCCATGAGTTGGTGTGTCCATACCACCCAAAATGTTGAGCAATGTGGATTTGCCGGCGCCTGATGCCCCAACGATAATCGTCAACTCACCCTTGGCAATCTCGAAGTTAATATCGTCATTTGCCCGCACTTCTTGCTCACCGCTGCCATAAATTTTTGAAACGTGTTTGACGTCAATATATGCCATCCTAGATCCTCCTGCCTTATTCTATACAGTAACTATAGCCTATTATTTTAACTAATGACAACTACTCCCGAAGAAAAAGTGGGCTGAAAACTTTTGCCAATTCCGTTATACTGATGAAATAAGTTTTCATCGAGGAGGAAGCCATAATGCCTGTGAATTGGTATAAAATTGGCCAACTTTTGTCTGTCTTCATTGGCGGTATGACTGGTGGTGCTGGAAGATATGAGGTTGGCAAATGGTTGGGAAGCAGTCATTCTTTGCTGGCGACCACTTCCGTAAATTTGATTGGTTGCTATTTATTGGTATTTACAATTTATGGATTGGATCTGCACGTTGATTTGCCCGAATGGTTGATTTTAGGATTAGGAACTGGAATCGTCGGTTCATTCACCACTTTTTCGACTTTTGGCGTGCAGTTTGTGCAAACAGCGACAACCCATTTAGCGATTGCCATCCTGTATTTAACCGTCAATTTAGTTGGTGGCTTTTTCATGGCGATGCTGGGTTTTGGAACTGCCCATGTCATTGACTGGAGGCAGAAAATATGAATTTGATGTATGTGGCAGTTGGGGCCGGGATCGGCGCAGTGGGGCGTTATGAATTAACGATATTGGGGAAACGGCTAGCACCTATTATTCCATTTGGAACATTATTGATTAATGTGCTGGGGGCATTGCTGGCAGGCGTTTTAACCGGGATGCTGATTGATAACAGGTTGTCACTCTTTTTGCTTACCGGGATTTGTGGGGGCTTCACGACATTTTCAACGTTCACTGCAGACACGTTTGTGTTGGTGAAAAATCAGCGGTTTGGCATTGCCACGATCTATTGGGTTGCTACCGTGGGGCTGGGGATCGCTGCCGTCGTTTTCGGATTGTGGTTAGGAATGCTCATTCGGTAAGTGAGATATAATGAAATCGTTAGGGAGGTGGATTCGATTCAATTAAAGACAAGGCAGATGGTGCAAAATGGTCTTCAGATCGTGATCGGCGCATTTATTTATGCGATCGCTATCAATGATTTTTTGATTCCCCATCAAATTGGTGAGGGTGGCGTGACTGGTCTGACAACAATTGGGTATTACGCATTACATATTCCCCCAGCTTACACAAACTTTGTTTTGAATGGTATTTTGATGCTGGTCGGGTTTCGGTATCTTGAAAAACATACGGTGTGGTATTCACTTTGGGCAGTTCTATGGATTTCGATTTTCTTAAAATTACCACCGTTGTTGAATTATCATACAAATCAAACGCTGATTCCGGCGATTGCTGGCGGTGTCTTGATGGGAATCGCGATGGAGATCATTTTTCGTGGTGAAGGAACCATTGCCGGTAGTACCATACTGGCCAAAATTGTTAACCGCTATTTTGGCATGCAAAACGGCTCGGCAATGCTGATGTTTGATTTGTTAGTCGCGATTCCTTCAGGATTAATTATTGGTTTTCAAAATATGATCTTGACCGTTATTGAGTTGTATGTTTCAGCGGTTGTGCTGAATGGACTCTTGTCGAGATTCGGTGCCCGCAAAGCGGTGACAATTATTTCAGCCCAGACTGATGAAGTGACCGCAGAGTTGTCAGCTGTGCTGCACCAAGGAATTACGCTGATTAAGGCCAAGGGGTATTACCACCAAGAAAAGCGGCCGATGATTTACGTGATTTGCACGGATAAACAAGTGGCCCAAATTGTGCCATTGGTGTCGAGCGTGGATCCCGAAGCTTTAGTAGTCGTGGATAATGTTCATAGTGTCAAAGGTGAGGCCCTGGGGAAACTTTTATGATTCAAATAAACAAGCTAAGAGGACATCTGGTTAGAGACGGTTGGACATCAACCGTTAACTGGAAGTACTCTTAGCTTGTTTTAGTTTGTGGATTAAGATGGGTTATTTCATTTATAAAAATGAAAAATATTTTCAAAATGAATCACTAATTGATCATAATGTGCTAGAATGAGAAATCGTGAGCAAACTTCAAAAGCCATCATGCTTTCATTCAGTGGTGAAGGCGTTAAAAAGATTCTTAAAAAGTTATGTGAATTCGCTTACACAATCGTGTATACTATCGGTATAGTTTCTGCGTTTTTCTGCAGATGCTATTAATATACCAATTCAGGGGGTGACTTCCAAAAAAAACGGTTCATTGGTATATAATCTTTATTTCTTAGGAGGCATAAATAGTGGGAACGTTAATTTTACCTTGGTGGGCAGCTTTACTAGGCTTAGCCCTTGCTATTATTTTGATTTTATGGAAGCTCAACCCGGTTTATTCATTGATGTTGGGGGCCATTGTTGGCTGTCTGATTGGCGGCGATAACCTTGTTCAGACAATTAATGTCCTCATTCAAGGCTCTCAAAGTGTCATTGGAACGATCTTGCGAGTTATTGCTGCAGGGATGCTGGCTGGTGTCATGATGGAATCTGGTGCCGCGGATACAATTGCCCGGGCGATCGTTAATAAGCTTGGCGATCGACTGGCGCTGTTCAGTCTGGCCTTTGCGACAATGGTGATTACTGGGGTAGGGGTCTTCATCCCAGTTGCCGTTTTAATCGTTGCCCCAATTGCGCTTGAAGTTGGTGAACGGATGCATATTTCAAAGCTAGCCTTGTTAGTCGCTCTATCTGGTGGCGGAAAGGCCGGAAATGTGATTTCACCTAATCCCAATACGATTGCTGCGGCAAAAGGCTTTGGTTTGGAATTAAGCCAAGTGATGATTGCCGACTTTATTCCAGCGGTCGTTGGTTTGATTGTGGCAGTCTTGGTTGCCTCACTGTTGCGAAACAAGGGCTCTAAAGTCTTGGACACTGATTTGGCAAACCTGACTCAAGAAACCAATGTCAAAGATCTGCCATCTTTGGGATCTTCGTTGGTTACACCAGTTCTGGCAATTATTTTACTTCTGCTCAATCCAATCGGCTCCATTTTTCACGTTGGCTTTTTAACAAAATTGAACTTGGATGCGATGTACGTCTTGCCGATCGCCGCAATTATCGGCTCCTTGGCAATGAGAAAAGGAACCCATCTCAAGTCATATGCCCAATCAGGCATTACGCGAATGACTGACGTGGTGATGATTTTGTTGGGGGCCGGAATGATTGGTGCCTTGATTACGTCATCCAGTTTACCAACCGAAATCATCAGCCTGATTAAGGTTAGTCACGTTTCGGGTGTCTTCCTGGCCCCAATTTCAGGAATCCTGATGGCTGCAGCAGCCGCCTCGACTTCAACGGGGGTTATCCTCGCAACCGGCTCATTTAGTAAAGCGATTCTCGGCTTCGGAGTAAGTCCACTAGCCGCCGCAGCAATGGTTCACACCGGAGCGACGGTGATTGATCATTTACCACATGGAAATTATTTCCACGTTACGGCTAACGCGATGCACATGGAAATCAAAGAACGTTCCCGTTCGATCGTATACGAATCAATGGTTGGCCTCTCAATGACCATTGTCGCAACGGTGATGTACGGTTTCTTCTAAAGTTGCCCGTATCTGATGCAAGCTGATTTGGTGAAGCCATCATGATTCATGAATGACCAGTTTTAGATGAATTATTTTAAGACATTGCAGGAGGACAAAAAGTATGAAATTTGTGATCGCACCTGATTCATTTAAGGGCGGCCTAACTGCTAAGCAAGCTGCAGAAGCGATGAAAACCGGCCTTGCCCGCGTGTATCCCAATGCAGATTACACGTTGGTGCCAATGGCTGATGGTGGTGAGGGAACCGTTCAATCTTTAGTTGATGCCACTCATGGTAAGCTGTTCACGGAAAAAGTGACTGGACCGTTGAAAAATCAAGTCGATGCCAAATTTGGCATTCTTGGTGATGGTAAGACCGGCGTCATCGAAATGTCCCAAGCCAGTGGGATTCAATTTGTTAACGAGAAGACTCACAACCCTTTAATTGCGACAACTTTTGGTACTGGAGAACTAATTTTAAAGGCTCTCGACCATGGCATCTCTAAGTTGATTTTAGGGATTGGCGGTAGTGCAACCAATGATGGCGGCGCTGGCATGGCCCAAGCGATTGGGGTCCGCTTACTCGATCAGCAGGATAAGGAGATTGAAGTCGGCGGTGGCAGCCTTGATCAGTTGGCAAGAATTGACACGTCAAAAGTTGACCCGCGGATTCAAAATTTGGAAATCCTGATTGCTTCTGATGTGACGAACCCATTAGTTGGTGATGATGGGGCTTCGGCTGTATTTGGGCCACAAAAGGGCGCCACCCCGGAGATGGTTAAAACGCTTGATCGCAATCTGCGACATTACGCAGCTATTATTCAGCGAGACCTTGATAAGGATTTGGCTAATTATCCGGGTGCCGGTGCTGCTGGTGGTTTAGGGGCAGGCTTGTTAGCATTCACGAATTCCACGATGGAGAAGGGCGTTGACATTGTGGTTGAATATAGTGGCCTTAAAGAAAAATCTCAAGGGGCTGATTTTGTCTTCACCGGTGAAGGCGGGATTGATTTCCAAACTAAATTTGGGAAAACCCCATATGGTGTTGCTTTGGCGACCAAACAGGTGGCCCCTCAAGCACCTGTTATTGTGATTGCTGGCAGTGTCGGGGATGGCATCAATGAACTTTATTCTGACAAATCAATCGACGCAATCTTTACCAGCGTGGCAGGAGTTAAAACCCTGCAGGATGCCTTGGATACTGCAACCCACGATGTCGCTCAGGTGACGGAAAATATTGCGAGGTTGATTAAGAAGACGTTGGCGAAGTGATCTTTTATTTTTTTCTCACACCGTGATAAGATTATTAGAAATAATCTAATTGAAGGTGATGCTTATCAGTGTGACGGTAAAAGATATTCTTGGGTTACCATCTCTGAAGAATGCAAATGTAATTGCCGGACAACCAGCTGTTACCAAAGTTGTTGCCTCTGTTTCAGTTTTGGAATATTCGCAAATTACGAATACCCAAGCTGAGATATACCAACACATCAATTTTAATAATGATGAATTAGTTTTGACAGCCTTTGCAAGCGTTCGTGATGATGTTGAAGCCCAATGCGAAAATATTAAAACGTTAGCAAAGGCTGGTGAACTTGGACTCATTCTCTTTTATGTTGGATTAATCCTACCAAAAGTCGATCAACGATTAATTAAAGTTGCGGATGAGTATAACTTTATAATCATTTTAATGCCAAAAAACGAGCCTGAGTTGACATACCGTAGTGTCATCACTGAAATCATGTTTTCTGTTTTTAATGATCAAATTGAGAATCCTAACTTTTCTGCCGAGCTAGTTGAAAAAGTTTCCTCGATGCCGAGTTACCAACAGAATCTTGATATGGTTTTACGACTCTTAAGTGATCGATTGAGAGCATCGGTAGCTCTTGTTGATAGTGAGGATCAATTAATTAGTTCCCAACAATGGCCGCAAACAAATAGCTTGAATTGGAAACGGATCTTAAATAACATTGGACGACAAAACCAACCAGATGGTATGCATGTCTACACTCATGGCTTGGGTAAGAGCAATCAAACCTTAGTTCTTTGTAAAGAACACGGAGAATTAACTCACACAACCCAGAAGCAGGCCGTTGAAACGATTCGGATATCCCTGAATCTGTGGGGGAAAGTTGGTTCGTCTAACAATGAAATGGCAGCGTTACTCGATGCGATAATTCAAAACGAGCCTCAAAAGATCACCCAATTAGCCAATAAAAACCATATCAAGATCCAATCTTTATCAATGCTCCTAATAGTTAGCAACTTGGAAAATATTGATAATCTGAATAATGCTGAAGCGGACATTGTGCGAATAACTCGCGCGTTAGCGAATATTGCAATTTGTGAGATCTATCATGACGAAATTTTGATTTTACCAGTCAATCGGCCCTCAACGCTTCAAGAGTGGCATGATTGGCAGGCTGCAATCTCACAGTATAGTGATCAGAAGCAATTAAAAATAACGACAACGAGATTTAATGACTTACACGGTGATGGAAATATTCGGGAAGCTTATCTTAATAATCATCAGTATTTGCCAGTAGCTCAAATTATTTTTCCCCGGCGGACGATATTTTCTGGTCAGGATTTGTTATTTTCAAAGTCATGTCAAGAACTAATTGATCATGGTGGTGGATTAATTAATTCACAGTTGGGACTGATTGGACAATTATCAACTGATATGATCAAAACCCTATTAGTATTCTTGCTGGATGCCCGTGGAAACATCGAAGAGGCTGCAAAATTATTGTTTATTCATCGCAACACAGCAAAGTATCGACTTAAGAAACTGAATAACTATTTTGGGTTTAAGGTGGGCCTAATGCCCGATTCATCTTTGATTTATCAAGCTTCTGCCATATACAGAATCATCAACGGAGACCCAGTATAGCGTCCCTTTTGTCAAATGAGACAAAAGGAGACGCTATTTTTTTGTCATAAAGACCAATGACAATTGTTCCAAAAGACCGTAATATCGTTAACAATTAAATAAATGAGAAAATGATTAGATTGATTATCATTTATCTTATTAAGTGAGGTAATTGCTAATGTTGAATAAGGAAATACGGCTTTTAGATATTGTACCAGTTGTTGCCGAAGGGATCCTGAGCCAAAGTATGAAGGAAGACATGGAGCAGTATCTAATGCCGAATACAAAGGTGGACCATGTTCAAATTGGTGGTACTGGACCGATTACGATTGAGAGCGAGTATGATGAGGCTTTCGCAGCCCCCGAAGTTGTTAAGACGGCGAGTCAAGAAATGACTCATCGTGATTACGATGGCATTTTTGTTAATTGTTTTGGCGACCCAGGGGTCCGAGCAACTCGAGAAAAATTACCGATCACAGTTTTTGGTGGTTTTGAACCAGCAATTTATTTAGCACTCGGGCTGGGAGATACAGTTGGGATTGTGACGGTTTTGGAAAACGTTGTCCCAATGCTCAAAGGCGCCGTTGCCAGGGCAGGCCTTGGTTCTCGGGTCACAACTATCCGGACCTTGGGGATACCAGTTTTGCAGCTTGAAAATCGAAAATTATTAATGACAAATCTATATAAACAATGCAAATTAGCAATCGAGAATGATCATGTGAGTGTCCTAGTGATGGGGTGTACTGGAATTGCGGGGATTGTTGAAGAAATGACCTCACGACTTAAAGCGGATGGATATGATGTGCCAGTGTTAGAAGCTGGTCAATGCGCCATGTTGCTCACAGAATTATATGCCCGCTTAGGAATTCACCCAAGTCGTCAAACATACATGACGCCACCGGAAAAGGAAAAAGTTGATCAAGAATAACATGAGGAGGTCTTTTTTATGAATAATAATCAGAGAAATCAGAATTGGATTAGTCTTGCTTTTGTTTGGGCAGGAGCGCTGGTGTCAATCCCAAGCTTACTTCTGGGTGGAACATTGGTAGCAGGAATGTCACTTACTAAGACGCTCTTAACTGCGTTTATTGGTTATGCCTTAGTTGTTTTAATCATGATTTTTCAAGGAATGCAGAGTACAGATTTAGGCAAACCAACTGTCAAAGTCGCCGAACAGGTTTTTGGCCAAAAAGGCTCTAAACGGGTGATTTCGATCCTCATTGCAATTGGCTGCCTCGGCTGGTTTGGAATTCAGGCAAATGTTTGCGGTGAAGCATTTGCCAGCTTACTAAAAAATCTAGGGGTAACAATTCCCGTTTCAATTTCATCTCTTATTTGGGGGATGATTATGGTTGTTACCGCAATATATGGGATTAAAGTGATTCGGCTTCTTACATATGTGGCAGTCCCATATTTGATCGGAGTTTGTTTATATGGACTTTACCAAGCTCTTGAATCAAACAGTTTTTCTCAAATTAATGCCTACCATCCGGCAACTAATTTGCCGATTGGTACTGGACTGACGATTACATTAGGATCATTTGCGATTGGGGCAGTCATTGCTGGTGACTATTCCCAATATTCCCCTAAGAGAAGTGATGTTGTTAAAGCAGCCGTTTTTGGAGTAATCCCAGCCGGTGTCTTGATGATCGGAGTTGGGGCAATCTTAACAATCGTCTATCATAATGCTGACTTGAATGGTGTGTTCATGAGGATTGGCTCTCCGCTTGTTGGTGGTTTAGCTTTAGTGTTGGCAACTTGGAAAGTGAATGTTATCAATGCTTTCTCCGGTGGTATTGCCGTCGTGAACGCTTTTAATATTCCAGATCGGTACCAAAAAATAACAGTATTTCTGGTGGGTTTGTCTGGAACGGGCCTGGCAATCATTGGTATTATGAATTATTTTACCCCCGTTATGAATATTTTAGGGGCAATGATTCCCCCAGTTGCCGGTGTCATGTCTGCAGCATATTGGATAACGCATCGTGGCAACGCAAATCTTTGGGAATCAAATCCTGGATTCAAATGGTCAGGCATTATTGCCTGGTTGATAGGAGGCATTGTGGCATCCGTGCCAGTTATCATGGGCCTGATACCCAATATTGCCCACCCACAAATTAATCCGTTAACTGGGATTATTCTGTCCTTTTTCGCTTATCTAATATTACAAAAAGTGGCTGTTCGACAACGAGTTAAACAAAACATTCAAATTAAAGAGAGGTAATTTACAATGCGATATTTAAATAAAGAAGATGTTAAAAATATTGCTACTGGAGCATCGTTATTTGGCGCCGGTGGTGGTGGTGATCCATATGTTGGGATGATGATGGCAATTTCCGCAATTGAAAAAAATGGCCCTGTAAAATTGTTATCGCTTGATGAAATTGATAATGATGATATTTATATGCCGGCTGCTTCCATGGGAGCGCCACTAGTTATGACCGAAAAATTTCCTAAAGGTGATGAATTTACTCGGGCATTTAATCGACTTGGGAAATACCTTGGTAAGCCAATCACGGGAACATTTCCAATGGAGGCCGGTGGAGTTAATTCGATGATTCCAATCGTTGTTGCCGCTCAAGCGGGGATTCCCTTAGTTGATTGTGATGGAATGGGAAGAGCATTTCCGGAGCTTCAAATGACAACTTTCCATTTAGGCGGTGTCTCAGCAACGCCCATGGTTGTTACTGATGAGAAGGGAAATTTGAGTATTTTGGAAACCGTGACCGATAAATGGTCGGAACTATTGGCTAGAGATCAAGTTGTCGAGATGGGAGCCAGTGCCTCAGTTTCTCTTTATCCCTCAACTGGTCAGCAAATGAAGAAAAATGGTATCAGAGGGATTATTAGTCGATGTGAAAAAGTTGGAGAAATTGTTAAAAACCATACTAAAGGAAAGGACTGGCAATTAAACCAGCTACTTGATTTAACAAAAGGTTTCCATCTGTTTGACGGTAAAATCGTTGATATATCAAGAGAAACCCGCGATGGCTTTAACTATGGTGAAATGACAATTCAAGGACTAAATGATTATAAGGATCAGCAAATGGTGATTGAATTTCAAAATGAGAACCTGATTGCTAAACGAAATGATGAGATCGTTACCAGTGTTCCTGACTTAATCTGTTTGGCCGATATGGATAATCTATTACCAAGTACTACTGAATCAATTAAATATGGTAAGCGGATCACAGTCTTAGGCTTGCCAGCTGATAAAAAATGGCGGACACCAAAGGGAATTGAGACAGTCGGACCAAGATACTTCGGCTATGATTTTGACTATAAAACAATTGAATCAATTAATGAGGAGGTTGAAGTATGAAATATCGTTTAGGAATTGATGTTGGTGGAACCAATACGGACGCAGTCATTCTTGATGAATCACTTAATGTGATTGAGAGTACTAAATCACATACGACCCCAGATATTGAAACTGGTATTTATAATTCAATGAAAACAGTTATTGATCATTCTGGGATTGATCCCAACATGATTACGCATGCAATGTTGGGGACAACTCAATGCACAAACGCAATTGTCGAACGGAAGAATTTAGCAAAAGTGGGAATTATCAGATTAGGGTATCCAGCGTCAGTGTCAATTCTTCCCTATACTGCGTGGCCCGAAGATATGGTGAAGGTTCTTTCTGGCAAGTACAGCATTCTTCACGGTGGTGCAGAATATAATGGCAATCCGATTTCTGATTTTGATGGAAACGAGCTACGACAATTGCTTAAGGATTGGCGCGGTCAGGTTGAATCAATTGCGATTGTTGGGGTGTTTTCCTCGATTAAACCCGAACAGGAAAATGAAGCTGCAGCAATCATCAAAGAGGAATATGGAGAAGACTTTCCAGTTTCATTGTCTTCAACCATTGGCTCTATCGGACTTATTGAACGGGAAAATGCAACAATCTTAAATGCTGCTCTTCATAACGTTATTCAAAGGACGGCAAACGGATTTGCACAATCACTGATTCATGAAGGCGTTAAAAATGCTAAGACTTATCTATGTCAAAATGATGGGACATTGATGTCGATTGATTATGCGCGCCATTATCCAATTTTAACCATTGGCAGCGGTCCAACCAATAGTATTCGGGGTGCGTCATATCTGGCTGATTCGAAAAATGCGGTCGTGTTGGATATTGGTGGCACTACAGCTGATCTGGGAGTCCTCGTGAATGGTTTCCCACGTGAATCTTCAATTGCGGTAGATGTCGGCGGAATTCGGACTAATTTTAGAATGCCTGATATCATTTCGATTGGATTAGGTGGTGGTAGCATCGTTACTGAGGACGATAATGGGGACATTACTATTGGTCCTGAAAGTGTTGGCTATCAAATTGAAGAGAAATCACTGGTTTTTGGTGGCAAAACGATGACAACTACTGATATCGCTGTTAGGTTAGGCAAGTCAGATGTTGGCGAATATCAAAATGTTGCCGGAATTAGCTTGGCGTTTGCTCAACGGGTTGAAGATAAGATTCAAGAAATTATTGAGAATGCCATTGATCAAATGAAAACCAGCAGTGACGATGTTGATTTGATTCTCGTAGGTGGTGGGGCAATTATTGCTCCTAAACAACTGCAGGGGGTTAAAACAATTATTCAACACCCTCAAGGGTCGGTTGCAAATGCGATTGGCGCATCAATTGCTCAGGTCAGTGGGGACTTCGAAAAATTATATTCGTACGAAAAAGTTCAACGAGAGGATGCCTTAAATGACGCCCGCAGTTTTGCCGAAGATCAGGCAGTTGCTGCCGGAGCTAACGTAAGTACATTGGAACTTGTTGATGTAAATGAAACTCCACTCGCATATGCCCCTGGTAAAACGACCAAAGTGAGAATTAAGGTGGTTGGCGAGTTAAATTAAATATTATTTACCGTTGTAGTTCGGCACGAGCCATTCCGAAAGCTAAGGTTATTGAAATGGCTTTTTTAATACGAAAAATAGTGTTTATAATTTTCTAATTTCCATGGTAATTAATAGTGAACACAAAAAAATCTCATTCAAGTGATGGATCTTTTTTATAGATTGGCAAATCATAGGCAGTAATCGGACAACCCAACTAAAACCTCAGAATTTAATTTTTAATTATCAAGCAGGGAATTTAAAATTGTTTGGGTAACTTTTGAGGTTAATGATTCTACAAAAAACAAAGAGACAAATCTTCAAGGACGGAACTTTGAATTTGTTCAAGGGTCTGTAAACCATCTAATGAGACTTCATTTTATTAGAAGTAATAACGTATTGAAAGAACAGATTATCAAAGTTGCTTATACAAGGTTATATTTCGATTAACGTGTCATGAAATAAAAAAATGATTAAATTAAATAAGAATCGAGTCTGTGAGTGAATCGATATAAGTCTTCGACATTGTTACACGTGAAACAATGTCTTTTAATTAGTAACCACAGTAAAAGGCGATTTCTTTTTAACGAAGAAGTCGCCTTTTTGTGTGGACAGTTGCGCTAATCACGCTAATATGTTCAATTATCCGCCGCATTAAAAGTGATTATCAATAGTTTCAACTAAATCAAGTCAAATCGTGGGTCAAACCTGCGAGTAATCTGGTCGCAATCGACCAGCTAAGTGGTATTTCGGTGGTTGGAGATCCCGATCAGGCTGCCATTTGAGTGAAAGCCGATTATTTCAACTCAATGTCCAATGATTGATTTAATTGTATTCCCGCGTTAAATATTGATAACTATCAGCACGGATAGTTGATTCGAACAAGTTCCCTCAGAACTTTGAGACTATAGGACCCCCGCTTTAAAGCTGAATATGATAGGTGTATGCAGTACAGCAAGATTCAAAGTGCGATTAGCTGGATACCTAAATCTCCACACCTCTATTATAATATATTGTGAAATGATAAACAATGTGAATTTTGTTGGTTTGGATAAGCTTGATTAACCTTTTGAAATGAACACGGCCGGCGATTTAGAATTATCGGCAAGTGTATGTAACTTTTTATTACATATATTTTGGAAAAAATGTATGTAATAAAAAGTGATGACCTCACCAGTGCTGTTCAACCATGTGCTAATAATTATGCATATTTGTTATTCCAATTAAAGCTTTAATTAAAGCAACAAAAACCGAAAGCATCTAAAGCATTCTCCTAACATTTCCATGTAATAAATGAATATGTAATTTAAATAAACGCACTATTATATATATTTATACATTGACAACCCTGATAATCATGCTACAATTCATTTAACTCATGTTAAAAGATATTACATGAAATGAATTGGAGGCCATTAGATGGAGCATTCACTTAAGCATAGTATTAGCTTCTTTGGACTGATCGCATTAGGAGCCGGTGGCGTCATTGGCAGCAGTTGGATTTATACCAATAGTCAATTTTTTAAGACTTATGGTGCCGGCGGCGAAATATTTGGGTTACTAGCCGCGGCTTGTCTTGCAGTCTTGGTATCATTGTCGTTCGCGGAGCTCTCAACAACTTTCTCTCGATCAGGCGGGGAAGTTGTGTATGGTTACGCGGCTTTTGGAAAAAAAGGATCATTATTTGCTGGTTGGGCATTACTCGGGGCATATATTAGTACGTTGGCATTTTATGTGACGGCATCCAGTTTGCTCATCTCAACGATTTTTCCTCAAATTGCAATTGGCCCGTATTATTCATTTGCAGGCGTTAAAGTTTATTTAACTGAATTAGTAATTGGAATTGCGATCATGCTGTTGGTTTTTTTGATTAACTATTTTGGTGCCAAATTAACTGGTCGGGTGCAGATATTGATGTTTCTGTTATTGGTAGTTCTTGGCTTGTCTCTGGTTGTCGTCGGCTTCTCACGGGGAAACGTTGCTAATTTTCTCCCGGCTTTTTCACAAAGCCAAGATAAAGTATCTTCAATTTTTCGATTTATTTTACCTGCAATGACCTTTCTGACTGGCTGGGAATCAGTCGCAATCATGGCAGAAGAGGCAAAATTTCCGAAGAAACGAATCGGGACGGTGGTAATCTTATCAATTGTAATCGCTGCGGTTTATTACATTTCGGTATTGCTATCATCAGCTTGGGTGTACCCTTGGCAGCAGACTGCCGGTATGCAAATGGGGACAATTGATGCATTCAAAGCAGCTGGTTTTCCAATCCTGAGTGTTTTTGCCTACGCCATTTCATTTTTGGGGTTGGCAACGAGTGCCATGACGCTGTTTACTGCAGCATCCCGTCTTGTCTTTTCGTTAGCCAGAGCCCGTATCCTGCCTCAAAGATTTACGAAAGTTCATCCAAAATATGGGACGCCCGTCAATGCATTATGGCTGGTCTTAGCACTCGTTCTTGGAATGGGTTGGCTCGGGAAAGGAGCTTTAGTTTATTTCCTTGATATGGGTGGCTTTCTCGTAGCATTAGCTTGGTCATTTAGTACATTTTGTTTGTTGAAGATTCGGCGCAAATACCCATACCTGGATGGTGGATTCAAAAACAAGCATTTGTTCTTTCCAACTTTTGGTGGGGTGATTGCGCTTGGGGTAGCTGGTTTGACATTGATTCCGGGAACCCCCGTTTCACTTGTTTGGCCATATGAATACATTATTTTAGCCATTTGGTGTGGCTTTGGGCTAGTAAGCTACTTTACTCAAAAGGGCGAACAATCTGTTTCGGAAGAATTTATGGGAGCAGATTCTCAGTTACTTAACTCTAAAAATGTCTCAAGTAATCCAAAGGAGGTTCTTTAAATGGCTAACGATATTGACCAACCCATTCCGGTTTCAAAACAACCGTGGGATTGGAAATTGTCTCATGATCCGTTGATTGAAGAATCAGGGGAGCCGCTAATTGAGGCGGCGTTTTACCCAGAACGAATCTTAACGTTTCCAGAATATTTTTATCAAGGATTAGATGGGACGGTGTTGCCAATTTTCATTCGTCAAGGAGCCTATGATCGACTAATTAAGGCAGCGGCTAGCCTTCCGAAAGGCTATAAGTTTGTCCTATTTGATGTCTGGCGTTCTAATCCCACCCAGAAAAGTTTATTCGATACTCTCAAAAATCAATTGCGTGGGCTGTTCCCGGATTTATCAGAAGAAAAGTTAACTGCCCGCACCCTGATTACGGTTGCCCCACCTTCCAAAGATCCGAAAAGGCCTTCACCGCATAATACGGGTGGGGCGGTTGATTTGTCGATTGCAGACGCTAGTGGTCATCTATTGGATTTTGGAACGCCATTTGATGATCATACGGAGGTTGCTAGGACGACGTATTTTGAAGAAAAACGTCTTAAGGATGAATCATTGACCGAAAAAGAGATAACGATCATTAAGAACCGCCGGCTTCTGTACCAAGTGATGATAAGTGCTGGCTTTACCAACTATACCGATGAGTGGTGGCATTACGACTATGGCAATCAAAACTGGGCCTGGAAGTCAGGAAAGGACACCGCCATTTATGGGTCGGCTAAGCCTAAATTTGCTTGGCGGGATCCGTTTGAATGATTATAATGAAATTATTAAAAAGACAAGCAGATCCATTCCTTTTGAAGTGCAATTAACTTCAAATTGGAATGGATCTGTTTTTGTGATATTTTGAAAAATTACCGACTCCAGCGCCAAGCCATCACGATATCCAAGATCGATATGACCACTAAGGTTGCCCCGAAGAATTGGAGAACCACCAACACAGTGCCGAATGGATTAAACATCAGCATGATGCCCACTAAGACCAACAAAATCCCATACAGGCTATTTGGAAAAGGCGAAACGTTCACGTATTCACGATGCTGTTGAATGCCGTCAACCGTTTTGGAGATGCCCATGATAACCAGCGTCAGGCCGACAATAAATGGCAAAAAGGCAAGCAATGGTTTGGCAAATATCCAAATGATCAGCGCAATAATCAACTGTGAGACGCCCATTGTCAGGCTGTAGCTGGTGATATCATCGTGGGATCGCTGCCACCAGCCAGAAATCAAGTTGATAATGCCAAACACCGCGAAAAAGACTGCCAATATGATAATAAAAATGTTCAAAGTTTCATGTGGTTCAAACAGGAACAGTAGGCCAAAAATGATATAAGCCAAACTTTTGAGCCAAACATAATTTCTAATTTGATTGATAAATGAGTACATATGATCTCCCCCAACTTATTACTGTCTTCATGATACGAGAAATGTTATCAAAACAACAGTAATTAGTAACAGGTTATCAGATTTTTTGGTGGGTCTTAAAGTCGAATATTGGAATGACAAGTAGGGACAGGAATGGTAACCAAATTAAGTTGGCATAAACATTTAGGAAAGCGTGGTTTAAATGAACCTTCAGTTGATGTTTAATGTGAGCAATGAGGGATTTTAACTGGTGATCCAAGTCATTTTCTTTCTTAGTAATCGTTTGGCTAACTGTGGCTGAGAAACTGTTTGAGATCTAAATTGAGTTTTGGTATACTTTTGCAAAAAAGGAAATT
>NZ_AZEI01000082.1:0-15126 GCF_001436255.1 Lentilactobacillus rapi DSM 19907 = JCM 15042
ATTAGGCACGCCGCCAGCGTTCGTCCTGAGCCAGGATCAAACTCTCATCTTAAAATGATAAGCCTGTTGTAGCTCATGATTATATTTATTACTTGTTTTACGAATTGACTTCGCAAATGTTTGGTTCCGAAATGAATCGGAACGCCCTGCACATTTGTCTGTCGAAAATTTTGTTCAGTTTTCAAAGGTCTACTAAGTCGTCGTAAGCGCTTGTTCATCGCTTTTGACAACTATTTAATACTATCATGATGACGATTAAGTGTCAATGATTTTTTGTAATTCCACAACTTTTAAAAAATGAACTTATCAAAAGCCGCACTAAATAATATACCGGCTTTTAAAGACGATGTCAACAAAAAAAGACAAATCAAATTGATTTGTCTTGAAATGCTTACTTGACCCTGGCTAAGAAGTACTTCTTCTTACCACGGCGGACAATCACAAACTTACCGTCGAATTTTTTAGATGGATCGATCATAAAATCAACGTCTTGAATTTTTTCGCCGTTAATCCTAATCGCCCCGTTATTAATATCTTCTCTCGCTTGACGCCGTGATGATTCAATTTTAGTTGAATCAACCAACCATTGAACAATGTTAAGCGGTTCAGCGGACACTTCCACTGTTGGCATATTTTTGAATCCCTGTTCAATTTCCGCAGTTGTCAGCTTTGAAACATCACCCGAGAATAGGGCTGCCGAAATATGTTCCGCCTGTTCAACAGCTGCTTTACCATGAACAAACTCAGTAACCTCTTCAGCCAATTTTCGTTGTGCTTCCCGCTTTTCAGGGGCGGTTTCGACCTTTTTTGCCAACTCGGCAATTTCGTCTTGACTCAAGAATGTGAAATACTTGAGATAACGAATCACATCGCGATCATCTTGGTTAATCCAGAATTGGTAAAATTCGTATGGCGTGGTCTTCTCAGGATCAAGCCAAACATTACCGCCTTCGGACTTGCCAAACTTAGTGCCGTCTGATTTGAGCAACAATGGAATGGTTAAGCCAAACACCTGAGCATCAGCACCTTCAACTTTATGGATCAAATCAGTTCCAGAGGTAATATTTCCCCACTGATCCGCACCACCCAGTTGAACTTGGACATCATTGTGTCGGTATAGATGAAGAAAATCGATTGATTGTAAAATTTGGTATGTAAATTCCGTAAACGAAATGCCAACTTCCAGTCGACTAGCGACAATTTCTTTATTCAACATGGTGTTAACGTTAAACAACTTACCATAATCTCTCAAGAAATCCAGCAGTGACAGCTTGGAAAGCCAATCATAGTTATTAACAATTTCAAACTTACCATCTTGACCGAATAAGTTTTCCATTTGGCTAGTTAAAGCTGCTTCATTGTGCTTAACCTGATCCATCGTTTGGAGAACCCGCTCAGATTTCTTACCACTTGGATCACCAATTGCGCCAGTCCCACCACCAATGACAATTACCGGATGGTGACCAGCCAACTGGAACCGTTTCAAAATCATAAAGGGAATTAAATGCCCAATATGCATGCTATCCCCCGTTGGATCAATTCCGACATAAATCCCAACCGACTTCTTGTTCACCAAATCATTCAGCCCATCGTGATCGGTTTCTTGATTAATCGCGCCACGCCACTTCAGCTCATCTAAAATGTTCATTCAAAAATTCCTCCTAAATATAAAAAGTCCCTGACAATAAATGCCAGGGACGAAATTTCCGCGTTACCACCCAAGTTATTACCGGCAAAAGCCAATAATCGCTCATATCATTGGTAACGAAATGACTCGTCTAACTAAACGTAATGGACTCCTCAGCTGTAAATTCATTAGTCAACCGCTTGGCTCACATCCCCGCCAAGTTTCTGGATTCTCGAATTAACTAATTACTTTACTGATTCAACATCCACAAACAATAAGTTAATGATAGATGGTCAGCCCACTAATGTCAATGGATTTCAGAGACAAATTAAAGTTGGCCATGAAGCATTTGTTGGTAATAAAGCCCTTTATTTGAACGATAATGATTAAACTCAGTTGCTGACATGCTGCGCGTCTTTGATAACGTCCATTTTGCCAACTTGGCATCAAAAGTTTTGATGTTGGTTGAATAATTACCGCCCATAATCGTTTGCTTCTTAAACGTGTTTCTTAATGAAGCATCCGGATAATTGTAAAGGTCTTTGGTCCCAAATGTATGACCTAATTCATGAATCACGACAGCGCGCTGCTTTTGGTTGCTATATCGATTCATCCAGGAATTATTTAAGGCGATCACGCCGCTATTAATCTCAGCCATCCCCGCGTACCCGGCTCCAAGCTTGTTTGTCCCCGTAAACACAAGTCTGGAACCACTTTGACTGTTGGTTGGCCGCAGCACTTTTCTCCCCAATGCCTTGTTCCAACGATTAGCAGCGTAGTTGATATCCGCCTGATATTTCTTCGCATCCCCTTTAACGTAATACTTAATGGTTCCCTTGTAAGTCAAATTTTTGTTTGTATGCATTGCGCTGGTAAATCTGATTGTTTGTGCTGCCGACACATCATCCGAATGTGCAGCCATCCCAATAAAGCCAACCAATACCATCATCACAACAACAAAAAAATGCTTAAAGTTAAACATTTAACTCCCCCTTGAATAAATGTCAGTCATCATAAGCGTCAGAATATTTAATTGATCGGAAGAGTAGTCAATCGTTTTAAATTCGCTCCTCCGTTCCCCTTGATAATAATATATCATCTCCTATAGCTGACTCTCAACTTTAAACTCTACGAATTTTCAAACTATCTTCACAAAATATTCAAAGCCTTGTTTGTTGAGTTTTGTAAGCGGAAACTCTAGAATAAATTTAGAAACAATTATTCAAAGACTACTATCATAGAAAGAAAGCGACTCATATGTTAAAAATTGCGTACGAAAGTGGCAACTCGACTGAAACAATCGAATACAAATCAGCACAGGACTTCATGGCAAATCAGCGGCTGGAAGTTCCAGACTTAGAGGATTACTATAAAATTCAAAGTGTCACATTAGATGGTAAACCAATCGACTTGGATGACAAAACCATCATCGGCCTGTACAAGCACTTCGATGATCAAGGCGTATAAGCAACCAACGTTTTGGGGAATATCAATTCGAGTTGAGATATTAGTTGGCAATTTGTTGATAAATGCAACCTGGCTCCATTCTGATATTGATAAAATTTGCGAGAAACGGCTGATCCTTGCCTTTTAAGCCAAAAAAGCAACGCATTCAAAAACCAGAATACGTTGCTTTTTTCACTTAAATTTTGGGATCAGATCGCCTTTCGTCGCAATCTCACTTAACATCCTTAATTTCAAAAGACGTCTCACCTGTTTTATCGATCACCCCATAAACTCGTTGTGCGTGTTCGGCATTCAGGTAGCCTAGGTCGAGTAATGTTCTATTGGGGCCAGTTTCAACCCCTTTCAACTGGCTTCGAAGAAACTGACGTAAAGCCGGAATCTGGGCGTCAAATTGCCGAGCATGATCGACGGCAGCTTGTAATGTAAACCCTTTTTTGATAAATCGATTAATATGGAAAATCAAAAATAAGGTATGGAGTGAATATTGTCGGGAGACGCCTTTTTCCTGATCAATGGGCGCAATATACTTCTGTGACTCCCAGTAACGAAGCTGGCGCCCAGAAACACCGGTGATTTTTTGAACCTGGCCAATGCCAAAAATCAGCTTATTCGTATCGATAAATGACTCATCAGGATTTAAATCTGTCATTTTGCCCACCCAATTCAAATTTTGTTTCGAACAATGATCTCATTGCAATTATATCAGACCTACCACGATTGGCAAATTACCAAATAGGCTTGTCAACCAATTTTACAATGACTGGCATCTCCCACTATTCCTATGGGAGCCAATTTGTTATAATGCAGTGAAAAGAAAGGAATGACTTCTAATGGGTTTTTCCCCAAGATTAATTGTGGCAGATATTTCACTCGTTTTATCAATTTTAATTGCATTTCTAATTCAACGCTCGTCGTTTGCCGATAATGTGAAAGTTGGCTTCATTATCCTGGCTGGGATCTTCTTGCTGATTTCGGTGGTCATTAACGTAATCGAAGCCAATCAACGCCGCCGGGATAAAAAATAACCATGAACACACGGTAGTTAAAAGAATAGACTGAGACAACAGCGTTTTAATCCCAGAACTGAACAAGAAAAACCAGTTATTTCAAAATTAGGAATAACTGGTTTTTTCTTGTTCAATGGCCGAAATCAGCCGTTTGGCGCAGCTTTTATCTGAATACCAATGGCGATCCAAATGATGATCACTGATTTAAAATCAACATATATCCCAGCATCTTCATAGTTGTTGTGGAATCAACAAGTTAAATTAGTAATCGGCCATGTACTCCAATTTCAAGGCCTGTTTTTCGGAAATCCATTACATTATTTCTCATACAGCTTAATCAGTCCTTGCGTTCCCAGATTTCCCAGTTTCATTTGATCAACCATCTTTTCGTACAGATCCTTGGCTTTCTGGGTGGCCGGTAACTCAATGTGCATTTCATCTGCAACCTCCAAGGCAATTCGTAAGTCTTTTAGAAAGTGTTTTGCAGCAAAGCCCGGGTTCAAGTCATCCTTCAAAATTCTGGGGCCATAGTTGGCCATACTCCAATTGGCTGCCGCCCCGCCATCAATGGTTTGAATCATCTGATCAAGGTCTAAGCCAGCGGTTTTCGCATAAGCCAAGGCCTCAATCATGCCGGTCATCGTGCCTGCAACCATGATTTGATTGGCCATCTTCGCATTCTGGCCTTGACCTGCCTCACCAAATCTGCGGATTGACGTGCCCATTGCTTGGAAAATTGGTTCCATCTTCTTGAAGGTGTCAAATTTCCCACCGACCATAATGGTGAGGGTTCCATTCTTAGCACCAACATCCCCACCGGATACCGGGGCATCAAGCACATTAATTTGATGACTGGCACCGTAATTGGCAATTCTTTTTGCTAAAATCGGTGAACTGGTAGTCATATCAATCGCTGTCTTTTTAGTGCCTAATCCGGCAAAGATTCCTTGGTCACTGAAATAGACCGCCTCAACATCCTTTGGAAATCCAACAATTGTGATCACAACGTCACTTGCCTGTGCGACTTCTTTTGAGGAATCCTGCCAAGTCGCTCCATTTTCTAAAACCGTTTTGGCATGAGCCTTGGTTCGGTTATAGACGGTCACCTCATAGCCAGCAGCAAGTAGGTTATTAATCATTCCTGTTCCCATGACACCAGTGCCAATAAATCCAATTTTCATATTTTCACCTCAAACTATCTATTTTTAACCTTTGCAAGCAGGGGCTGCCACCAGTCCCTGTTATTTTTGTACCAATCAATTGTTTGAGCCATCCCACGGTCAAAGTTGACTTGTGGCGTCCACCCTAACTGGGTCCGAATCTTACTATCATCGATCGCATAAAGCTCATCGTTAGCTGGTCGATCAGCTACATACTGAATCGCAGACGTTGACAGCCCCAAATGAGCCAAAATGAGTTTAACGATATCGAGATTACTGTGATAATTGTGACCGGCTATATTATAAACCCCGCCAGGCTTTCCACGGTGCAAAACAGCATCGATTCCCCGGCAATTATCAAGCACATTCAACCAGTCGCGAACGTTTTGCCCATCGCCATAAACCGGAAGCCTCTCTCCCATGACCGCATGACTGATCATCAATGGGACTAACTTTTCTGGGAACTGATATGGACCATAGTTGTTAGCTGACCGAGTGATGCAAACGGCCATTCCAAATGTCTTGTAATACGATAAGGCAAGCAAATCGGCACCGGCTTTGGTTGCTGCGTATGGGGAGCTTGGATTAAGCGAATCTGTTTCTGAAAAGGTTTGCCCGTTAAGTGCACTCCCATAGACCTCGTCGGTAGAAACTTGAATAAACCGGGTTCCCGGAAACTTCTTCAGGCAATTCAAAAAAATGCTGACCCCACCATAATTACTTTCTACAAATTGACGAGGATTTAAAATTGAGCGATCTACGTGGGATTCGGCCGCAAAGTTAACCACGGCGCCAATGTGATAATCGGCTAAAAGCTTGCCAACGAGTGTCTCATCAGCGATATTGCCATGGACAAATAAGTACCTGGAATTATTTTGGACGCTACTTAAATTTGTCAGATTACCAGCATATGTGAGTGCGTCCAGATTAATGACGCAATCTCCCGAATCGGTTTTCAATACATAACGGATGAAATTTGAGCCAATGAAGCCGGCCCCACCGGTGACTAAAATATTCATCATTTTCCTCCTACTGTTGTCACATGATGTCTATACCCCTAAGTTAACACACTTTTATCATTGTCAAAATCCATTTTCAGACAGACTGGGGCACTTAGTGTTTTGAAGCTGAGATATGAGTTGACAAAGTATTCATAAATGCAACTTGGCTTGCCATTCTGATATCGATAAAACTTGCGACAAACGGCTGATCCCCGCCATTTAAGCAAAAAAAGTAATGCATTCCAAAACCAGAATGCATTACTTTTTTCACTTAAATTCTAGCTCCAAGGTGACTGATGACCAAGTGAAAATTAATCGTCTATTTCAACTGCATCTTCATTTACCCAGTATTTCTGAGCTTTGTTACTGTTAGAAGTTCGGATCCGATAGAAGTCTTCGGTATCCCTTTCACCGTCATCTTCACGATAGTAGACCTTGGCTTTTTTATCGACATAGACCCGTTTGCCAACTTTAGCTTTAATCTTGGACCAACTATAAGTTCGATTGGCCTTCTTAGAACCTGGAACATAGCGGTAAAGTCGCTCTTCACGGTAATCATCGTCTAATGTCGTCCTAAACTTGGTGTTACTATATTTCACTCGATACACCCGGGACACACTGAAGTCCATCGGCTGGACCTTAAGGTTATCATTAGCATCATCATTGGTATATTCTGTGTCAGTAGTCGTGGCAATATCATTCACTTTAGCCGTTTGAGTTGTCCTATATGTGCTTCGATCACTTTCAATACTCATTGAAAAGCCCACGATGCTAATGGGAATCAACAAAAGCAAGCCGGCATCTACAAAAAGTCCTCGTCTCATGTGTCTCACCTTCCAATATCAAAAATCCTAATTATT
The DNA here is from genome assembly GCF_001436255.1 of Lentilactobacillus rapi DSM 19907 = JCM 15042. Lineage (GTDB taxonomy): Bacteria > Bacillota > Bacilli > Lactobacillales > Lactobacillaceae > Lentilactobacillus > Lentilactobacillus rapi. The sequence goes on from NZ_AZEI01000082.1 coordinate 7,123, forward strand.
AAATCGTATCCTTATCAACACCATAATGATACCTGAATATTTGTGAAATGTCATGAATTATGTTTGAATTTTTGAAGAAATTTTATTGTCATCATTAGGCAACCATAATATCAGTAATCAGACTACGCCAGCTTTCAGAAACTATTGAGCCAAACAGCTGATCCCGGCCGTTTAACGCAAAGGACCAATTATTCCAAAATCACAGGAATAATTGGTCCTTTGCGTTAAATTCTGGGATCAAAACGCCTTTCATCCCAATATCAGATTGTTTGTTTCGGGTGATAGGCAAAACGCACCAGATCCTAGTCGCGTTCTGGCATATCGTAAGTTTCTTGGAACAACTTCACGATATCTTCTTTGGTTCCCTTGCGAGGATTCGAGAAGGCATTGCCATCCTTCAAGGCGTTTTCAGCCATCAATTCAAAGTCTTCTGGTTTTGCCCCAATTGACTTGATGCTCCGTGGAATATTGACGTCATCACACATTTGGCGCATTGCCTTGATTGACAGGTCAGCTGCTTCACGAACTGACAAGCCCTCTGTATTCTCACCCATAATCTCGGCTAATTGTGCAAATCGCTCTGGGCAGGCAATAATGTTATATTTTTCAACGATTGGCAATAACATTGCACAGCAGACACCATGTGGGGCGTCATATTGACCACCTAATTGATGTGCCATTGCGTGAACATATCCCAAATCAGCATTATTGAAGGCCATCCCGCCTAACATTTCAGCTTCAACCATCTTGGTTCGTGCTTCGACATTGTGACCGTTGGCGTATGCTTCTCGCAAACTCTCTTCAACTAATTTGATTGCTTCAACACACTGGCCATCGGTTATTTCATTTCGGTTGGTTGAAACATATGGTTCAATTGCTTGAACAAATGTGTCCATTCCAGTTGCCGCAGTTAAATTTGCCGGAACATCCAGCATCAGCATTGGGTCGTTAAATGAAACCAACGGCACATTTCGCCATGAGACCACAACGAACTTCAGTTTCGTCTTTTCATTTGTAATGACACAGTGACGGGTCAATTCTGAAGCAGTGCCAGCAGTCGTGTTAACGGCCATTAATGGTGGCAATGGGTTGCTGAGAGTTTCAATCCCAGCTAACTTGGTAATGTCATCCCCATTTGTCAAAATAATGCCGATCCCTTTACCACAGTCATGAGAGGAACCCCCACCGACAGTGATAATGCTGTCACAGTCGTTGTCCAGGTAAACCTGCTTCCCCTCTTGGATGTTACGAATCTTCGGGTTGGGTTCGACACCATCATAAATGACGTAAGGAACCCCGGCTTTGTCCAATGAAGCAAGGGTCTGAGCAACTGGGCCATTTTCCATTGAACGCAAAACGGTGTCAGTCACGACCAAAGGCTTCTTCATGTTCAGCATCTTAGCCCGATCACCAATTTTTTCAATAACGCCTTTACCAAAAAAGTTCACACTAGGCATTAAAAAGTCAAAATTTTCTTTCATTATAAGGATCCTCCAATGTAATTCACTCAGATTTGAAACCAGTTACATCGTAGCATTCCCACTTGCTTTTGTAAATAATTTCACAAATATTTTTTGATTGTCAAATCTTTTTTAGCAGGTTCTATAAGCGTTGGTATATCAAGGATTGAACAATTAAACCCAGAATAACACAATAAAGTATCATGATGATTGAAAACGTTTGTAAATCAACCTTTGTGAAGGAAAACCACTATTTGAAACAAAAAAGTGACCGGACAATTTCCGCCCGAGCCACTTTCGCTAGCTTACGAAGTTAACGATACATACTATTGTGATCCAGATCAGGGATTGCAACATACCACGACCCCCACTGTTCATACAAAAACTGCCGTGCATCCCAAAACTAGAATGCACGGCCGCCTTCGTTTCAATTTCGGGACCAAACCAGATTCCGTCCCAATCTCGATCACGCTTGATGATCAAAAATACTGGTTAAATCTTCTGACTGGGAATCATCGGCGATCTTGACGTAAAAGTTTGCGAAAGCCAACTGCGTATACGGCAATACCCAAAATGACAAAACGCCAAATGACAAACCTTCCAGAATGTACCAGCCAATAAAACTTAAGGCCAAAATGAAGTATTCCATCTTATGCCCAGCCATCATCTGTCGGCTTTTGGTGATTGCCTCAAAATACCCGATTGGTTTGCCAGCGTCTAATGCATCACGATAGATGTTTAATGCTTGAACGTAAGAGAAACTCTTGATAATCCCAGGAATCACGAACAAAAGCGACCACAAAAAAATCATGATTGTTGTCAAGATTCCCATGATAATCGCACTGATAAAATAAGTGCCATTATTCAAGATCGTAAACGATTTGGTCATTGGCTGATCAAATTTAGCCTTATTTCGCAACAAATCGATGCTGGCAAAGGTCATCCCTGCAGACAGCAAACTAATAATGATTCCTAATAAAGCCATAATGGCAAAAATCAGCAGCAAGTTTTCAGTACCAGCGTTCATGTCCCCTTCAAGGAGCATGGCGTAGGTATTCTGAAACGCCTTTGACTGCACATCAATCATTGAACTGGCAAAGGAATTGCCAAACTGTAAAATAATCACGGGTAAAAATAAGATCACAAAAAATGGAAAATGACTTGATAATAGTCGTTTAGATTCAAGTTTTAAACTAATTCGGTCCATAGAACCTCCCTTTGGTACTTGGTCGTTGATAGTCTTATTTTACACGTTTGGTCTGTGAGATTGAAATAATTTTTGGGTCATGCGGTTTAAAGCTACGACTAATCCAAACGCGACAACTGCATAAACGGCACCACCAGGGCCAACGCCATCCAAACTGAAATTTGACACAATCACCCCACCGGTTGCTGAACCTAAGGCGATACCAAAGTTGGAAAAAATCGAGTTGAGCGACGATGCCAGAACGATAGATTGAGGATAATCCTTTTCGGCTACTTGCAAGAAGAATAGTTGAATCGGGGAATTTAATAGTGGCATCGTGAAAATGACCAGGAATAAAACAACCACCCCGACCCAGCTATAATTGAAAGCAACTGGCATCAGCATCATCAAAATGAACTGGGCAATGAAAACGCCGGGGATGGCGCGCATACCAGGTCCTTCACTCAATCGACCACTCGCAAGGTTGCCAATGATATTAGAGATTCCAAATACAGATAATAAAATTGTCAACGTCCCAATTGAGAACTGCAACTGCGTCGTAATGATCGGGCGCAAGTATGTGTAGAAAACATAGATCGCTGCCAAATTAAACATCGGCAGCAGCATGCCGATTCGAATCCGTTTGTCCTTAAAAAGGGAAATTTGCCCTTTAATACTGCTTTCTTTAACTTTCAAATCCCGTGGCAAGCTCAGCACAATCAGGCCAACGGTAACCAGACTAATCACAATCACAGTTAAAAACGAGATCCGCCAGCCAAAGTTAGTGGAGATCCAGGTTCCCAGCGGCACCCCGACAACCGATGCAATACTGAATCCTGAGAAAACCCATGATAACAGCCAGCCACGCTTTGGCATTGGCGCAATATAACCCGCAAAGGTTAATCCAAGCGAAATGGCGGCACCGGCAACCGAAGCGGTCACGATTCGTGAAATTGCCAGAAAGACAAAGTTGGTGGCGAAAAAGCTGAGGATGTTGCCAAGGGTAAAGATTCCCATCATGGCCAGTAATCCAGCAAACAAGTTGTAGCGACTGATTAGAATCGTGATAAATGGGGTACTAATGGCATACACAATTGCAAAAATAGTGACTAAGTAGCCAACGGTTGCAACCGGCACATCGAATTGCGTGCCAAGATCATCCAAAATCCCCACAATCAGGAATTCACTGAACCCCAACACAAATGCAATCAGAACCAACACAAAGCTTTGAACTTTAAACTGTCTCATCGATTTTCATCTCCTTATTCGTTTTTTGAAACTCAACCTTTCATATCTTACAGTGTTTTTCTGAAAGTCGCTAGGTTAAAGTTTTGTAAAAACGCTAACAGTTTAATTATTTAATGTGGCTGTAATATTGAGCGTGTAACGCGCGGTGATTAGCAATCCGCAACGTCATTTACTTGTCCGGATTCTCAGCCCAAAGCCGAATCACTTCATCAATTCGATCAAAATCAACGGGCGACACCGATCCATCACTTCCAATTCGAACAAGTGCCGGCAGTTGATTGGGGGAACTGTATAAATGAAGCTTTGATAAAACCATTTGATTCTGTTCATCAGTCGCCTTGGCAACGTCAAAATAATGGATCACCACGGAATTCAATTTGCCCGCGCCGATAATCCGTTCGGCAATCATGCGACTCATCACATCGTCAGGAGAACCGATAAACACAATGCCAGCTTGATGCTCGTTGAATAGCCTCGTAATTTCGTCAACGTCGATCGGTTTCACAAATTCTGCCAACTTCATTTTTTCTTGATACCGGTATTTTTCAATGGCTAAAATAATGCGCTCAAATAACTGCCAGCCGAAAAGCTGCGATAGGCTGAGGAGAATAAACAACGGCAATGCCACCACATAATTAATCAGGTAAATAACGAGCAATTCGGCATTTTTAAACAGCGCCGTATCGATTCCACCCAAAATAAATCGGGATTGGTTGCCATTTTTCAGCGGGGTAAAATATGTCGGACCGTTTCCGCGATCCATTGGCAACCCACCAAGATGCGTTTGATGACCAACTTTATGTAAGATATTTCTGAACCACATGGAAGAAATTGGAAATAATCCAACGGCGTTGATGATATTAAACCAATCAAAGATGGGCGAAAGATCATTGCCGCCGTTAATTGCATTTCCCCGACTAAACACCCAGAAAACGAAATAATATAGCGCACTTAACGCATAGGTTGCTGCCCATTGCAATATGCCAGTCATCCCAATCACTCCAATCTCTACCTCATTCAAATAGTTAATGGTACAAAAAAACCGGCGATTTGTATTTCGCCGGCTCTTTCTCTTAAACATCAACTATTTTAATTCGTTCTCCACAGCTGATGCTTTATGAGATATTCCACTTGTCAAAAAGCATCACCTCCTTTTTTGATTGTCCATAATATACAACCTTCCGGAAAAAATTGCAACCATTATGGCCAATCAGTCGTCATAATCATTCTCATGGTCGTTTTGCAGGACGTCATCATTAACCCAATACTTCTGGGCGGCATTTCCTAATTTAATTCGATAGAATGTTTCGTGTTCGTTTTCGTGGTCATCCTCATCCTTGAAAGTTGCAATTGCCTTTTTATCAACATGAACTTTGGTTTGGGTTGAAACATTCTTAGAATCCCAAGTGTAGGTCTTGTTGCGGTCGACTGAACCGGGAACATACTTATAAAGATGTTCCTCGTAATATTCATGATCCAAAGTGGTTGTGAAAGAAGCAGCTTGATATTGGACCTTTAAGGCCCGCGGTCCAGTCGTCTGATTGGCCGTTGTCGCCGAAGAACTTTGTGAATCACTTTGGGCAGTGGTTTGAGTGCTGCTGGAAGAACTTGATTTTGATTGACTTTGATTGTTAGATTTAGGGGCACACCCAGCAAGTACTAAGGGCACAATCAACGTCATGACAGCGGCAGCTAATGATTTTTTCATGATAAAATGGCCTCCTTAAAAAGCGAGTGATGAACAAGCCAGGCTAGAACCAGTTGTGTCGAAACAATCCTAGAAAAGGGTGTAAACCAAGGTGACAAGCAAAATCTTAAAATTTCGAACTCGTGCTTTAAAATCATTTCCCACAACTAATCAACCTAGGATAAACATTCTGTAATATATTCCTGAACTAATTATATCGGACAAGCCATTAAAATACGAACATTATCACTTTGAAAATGACATGGCATTTTGCAACTATGTTTACAAAGGCTATTTCATCACTCAAAAAATCCCCGAAGATGAACGAAGCCCATTCACCTTTGAGGATTTTAAGTTTTACACTCAAATTGGAAAAGTGTCAGAATTCAGTAACGTGTCCACCAACTCTGGGACTCACATTAATCCAACACACTATATGAATAATTTCGATAATACTTGTTGGTTGGGAAGACATGGTAAGTGCCCACGCCCTTATACTTCACGAGCACATTTTTATAAGACCCACCAATAAGCTTCTTCTTGGTCTTATATTGACCCAAATCTTTTGAATCTGAGCTGGTCTTATTAAATGAATACCAACTACCCCATTTCGATACTTGTAACTTTCGATAGCCCGATTTAGAAGGGGTGTAGGTCTTACCGTTGGCTGTGAAACTATGGGTAGTGATTTTAATGACATTGAACTTCTTGTCACCTTTGTACTCATACCAAGTTCCTCGGAGTGCCTTGGGAGTCGTCGTAGAAGAACTCGCTTGAGCTTCAACCGGGTTCATGGACAGACTAATACCAAAGACAATAAGTGCAGCGAGGACTAATAAACGTAACTTTTTCATGATCGCACCTCCTTGCATAAAAGTATATCATGCATTGAATCATTTGAATTTAAACATCTGACTACAATTATTTTACAAAAAAAGTCACTGATAGATGATCCTACCAGTGGCGTTTTATCAATGTTTTAGCGATATTTTATGAAAAAAGTTGGCCGCTATTTGACCAGCGACTGAAAATAACCAGGCTCATTTTGCAAACACATTACTGGATGACTACAAAAATTGCTAAATGAAATAATTTTACGTTGGATCTTCTGAAAAATGGCGGTCAGGAAACTGCCTCAACAGGGTCAAAGAATCGACGCCAGTATCTAACTGACCATTCCAGAAAGCATATCCAGGCGTTCACCATTAAACATTCATATAGATGGATAAAAACATTGTCAACGTCCCAGCCATCACGAAGAAATGCCAAATCAAGTGTAGGCCGGGAATTCTTGGGAAACTATAGATGACTGCCCCGGTCGTGAAGATCACCCCACCGGCTACCAACAGCCAAAAGCCACTTGTACTCAAATTGGCGTATAATTCTTTCCCCAAAAACATGCATAACCAACCCATCAGCACATAAATGGTGGTCTCCGTTTTTTGGTATTTACCATGAAACACGATGTGGCTGATGATGCCAGCTAACGCCAACGTCCAAACACTTGCCAATAAGATATTTCCCCAAATATTATTCACAAAGATAATGCAGTACGGGGTGTAAGTACCGGCAATTAATAGGAAAATATTACTGTGGTCTAAAATCTGGAAAATCCGTTTTGCCCGCGTAAACACAAAACAATGAAGCAACGTTGACGCTAAATAGAGTGACAGCACAGTCATACTATAAATAATCAGGCTGGTAATCGCTGCGGTGGATAACTTGTCATGATATGCCCTGATGAGCAGCATGATTGACAGCCCTACCCCAACAACAAAGGAGACCCCATGGGTGACGGCATTCAATACCTCATATACAATTTGCTGTTTGGTAATTTTGACGGTTCCATTTTTCATGATGACGCCTCCTGATAATAGTGAGCGGATCCAAGCGGGAATAATCGGAATATAAGTCTCCTTCTGCAGAAATCCCGGTTTTGGGGATTTTTGCAGAAGGTGCTTATATGCAGATTATTGCTTGGAGGAGCTGTCCTGAAATAAGTGAGCGGATCCAGGCGGTTAGAGATCGGAGTGTAAGTCTCCTCGAACGGAAATTCCGGTTTTGGGAATTTTTGTTCGAGGTGCTTACATGCAGATCTCTGCCTGGAGGAGCTGTCCTAAAGTGAGCGGATCCAGGCGGTTAGCAACCGGAGCGTAAGTCGCCGCAAGGAGAAATTCCGGTCTTTGGAATTTTTGCTTGTGGTGCTTACGTGCAGGTTGCTGCCTGGAGGAGCTGTCCTAAGTAAGTGAGCGGATCCAAGCGGGTAGAAGTCGGAATGTAAGTCTCCTTTGGGAGAAATTCCGGGTTTGGGAATTTTTCTCAAAGGTGCTTACATGCAGACTTCTGCTTGGAGGAGCTGTCCTAAGTAAGTGAGCGGAGCAAAGCGGTTAAAAGTCGGAGCATAAGTCTCCACCAACAGAAAT
>NZ_AZEI01000082.1:15136-108022 GCF_001436255.1 Lentilactobacillus rapi DSM 19907 = JCM 15042
CGGTTTTGGGGATTTTTGTTGGTGGTGCTTATGTGCAGATCCCTGCTTTGCACAGCTATCCTAAAACCATCATAAGATATAATGGTCATCCAGTCAAGATAATGTAGACATCAATTCTACGTTCTTTATTTTCAAGCTCCAATATGTCATAATAGCAATATTCAAACCAAGGGAGCTGCTTAGATGCTCAAACAAACGATTGGCCACAAATTATCACAAATTTCATTGCCATTATACACTGAACTGCCGTCAATTGACCTGTACATGGATCAGGTGATCGATCAGATCAATCAGTACCTGACCCCACTCACAAACACGACCATCACCAAATCAATGATCAATAGTTATGTCAAGAAAGGGTTGGTTGACCGCCCGATAAAAAAACGATATTCCCGTGACCATATTGCGACAATTCTAGTCGTCAGCATTCTCAAGCAAATCCTATCATTGGACACGGTTGCCGATGCAATCAAAATTGCGTTGACGCTAAACCCAATCCCGCAAGCCTACGATCAGTTCATCAAAGTTTTCAACGATGAGCTTAAGAACCTGGACCACGACCACGCTTCTGCCAAACAATATCAGTCAATTGCCATTCAATCTCTTCTATATAAACTAATCGTCGAAGATTTAATCCGTCATAGTGTTGAGAAATGAGGTAGCCAAATGAAAATAACCATCATTCAACATGTCCCATTTGAAGTTCCCGGCTTAATTGATCAATGGATTACCGAGAACCAGCATGAGCGCGAACTGGTCCCACTATTTGAGAATGGCTATCAGTTACCAACCGCAGACACAATCAGTTTTCTCGTTGTGCTGGGTGGCCCGATGAGCGCCAATGATCATTTACCATGGATTCAAGCGGAACGCCAGCTCATTAAGGAAGTGGTGACAGCAGGTAAACCAATGTTAGGCGTTTGCTTAGGCGGCCAACAATTGGCTAAGGCATTCGGCAGTAAGGTGATTCCCACCCCTAAAGAAGTTGGCTTCGGCCCAGTTTCAACCAGCCAACTTGCCCAACGTTTATTTGCTGCAAATCATGCCTATCAAGTTCTTCACTGGCATGGTGAAGGCTTTGAAAACCCCGCCAATGCCAACGACCTCTTCTCTAGTCAGGACTGGGCAAATCAAGGATTTCAGCTTGGCTCTGGAATCGGGTTGCAATTTCATCTTGAATCGACTCCAGCGACCCTGAGCGGATTGGTTGCGGCGGATCGTGATTTTATTCGAGGATCAAGATTTCACGAAACCCCCGATCAAATTTTAAATACGCAATTTGATCCCACGTGCCGAACCTTACTGTTTCAAATTTTGAATAATCTATCAACATTTTGTCATGTTAATTAGCAATTCAATGCATAGTTGATTAATATCATCGCGAATATATTACATCAAGATTGCAAAGGGCCAATTATTTGACATTGATTTGTAATATTGTATACTCAAACTGGTTCTACAGATAGAGACAAAGGGGGAGAAAGTTATGAGTAAATTTGCAACAGTTGTCGCAAGTGCCATCTTAGCAGCACCTTTTATTGGCGTTGCACCAATGACTGCTAATGCGGCTAAAACAAAGAGTTATAAATTTGCCATTACATCATCAAAATTCTTCAAAAAAGCCGCAACCTATCACACTAAGGACAATCCAGTAACTGTCTACAAGGGTGCGATTGGTGCCGACACACCAAACGTTATCTTTACGGTAAAAGGTAAGATCAAACCAAGCACGACCTTCAAAGTTGACAAAACAATGAAAGCTAAGAGCTTTGCAACCAAGAAGACCAGTTCATTCTCTTATGTAAAGGGTCAAGGCTGGGTTAAGAGTGCATTGATTACTAAAGGTGCGTTTGAAAGAGCGGACTAATTTATTAGGCAAATTAAGTCGTTAACGATTCGTTATTAATTTTATGATGGCAATCGTCTTAAAGCGACTTAATCCGCCTCATCAAAACACAATTTACAATGAAGGTGCGATGTTCATTCCGGGCATCACACCTTTTCATTTACATATTATATAGATAGGAGTTGGTCAAAATGGACAGGCCTGCATTAAAAAAGGATGCCAAAAGTATTTTAAATAGCCATTTTTCATTTTATTTTCTACTGTGGTTACCAATCTTTATTCTGGAAGCCGTTGGGGGGATCATGTATGTCCCCGATATGGAACGGAGTGATCCGTTTACGATGACCGTCAATATTGGGTTTTTCCTCACCCTACTTGCTTCAATCATGACAATCGGTGTGTTCTTCATCAGCATCGACGCGATTCGACAAACCTTAACGTACGAGAATCCGCTGCAAAAGTCATTCACCATCTTTTCTCGAGGAGAATACTTCTTAGGCACAATCTTACTGTATATTTTAATTAGCATTTTCACATTTCTGTGGACCTTATTATTGGTCATTCCAGGAATTATCAAGGCCTTCTCATATTCGCAAGCCTATTATATTTACCGGGACGCGATTGATCATGGTGAACAAATTGGCTATCTTGACGCGATTACCCGGAGTCGCCAATTGATGGACGGTCATAAATGGGAATACTTCGTGATGATCCTGAGCTTCATCGGTTGGGGCTTGGTGGTTCTCATCACCTTTGGAATTGCAGCTATCTGGGTTCAACCTTACTATACGTTGAGCTTTGCGAACTTCTACAACGAACTGGCCGATCAGCAAACTGTTCAGCCCACCACTTCGGTTATCGATGCGCCACAACAATCAATTGACTCGTCAGACAGTTCATCAAGCGATGATACCTCTGACGATTCTAAACAGTAATCTCATCTGTTTTATTCGGAGATTGGGACGAAAGGCGATTTGATCCCAGAATTTAAGCGAAAAAAGTAATGCATTCCAAAACCAGAATGCATTACTTTTTTCACTTAAATGGTGGGGATCAGCCGTTTGTCGCAAATTTTATCAATATAAGAAGGGAAAGCCAAGTTGCATTTATAAACACTCGCAGACTAATATCACGGCCTCTTTTTGTATTCCAGGGACTTCATCTAAAGCATGGTTCAAAAAGACGATTGTGGTACGATAATGGCAATAAGGATTTCATCACATCAGACTATTAGATTGGGGATATTCACATGCAGGTCACAACGTTCGGGGAAATCATGCTCAGATTAACAACTCCTGGTAATGACAAATTAATGCAGTCAACTCATTTCGATGCAAATTACGGCGGCGCTGAAGCCAACGTTGCCGTTTCATTGGCCCAGCTGGGGGATCAGGTTGCCTACGTGACCAAGCTCCCAGAAAACGACTTAGGCAACGCTGCGGCAGCGGCGGTTGCCAAATTTGGTGTCGATACAACCAAAATTCTCCGTGGCGGCAGTCGCTTGGGAATTTACTTTCTTCAACGTGGTAACGGCATCCGTCCCAGCGAAGTGATTTACGATCGTGCTAACAGCACCTTTGCGGCATCCAAGGCCGGCGATTACGATTGGAGCACACTACTGGCAGCTACCAGCTACTTTTATATTTCGGGCATCACCCCGGCACTCTCAGAAGAATTACAAACCGCTTTATTGGCCGCCGTCAAAGTTTGTAAGCAACAGCAAATCCCCGTGGTTTACGACGCCAATTACCGGGGCAAGCTCTGGTCATCAGCGGATGCCATTGCCTTTAACGAACAAATCATGCCCTACGTCAATATTTGCCTCGTCCATGATGAAGATATTTTTGACGCGTTTGGCATCGAGACTGCCTTTAATGGCGACCGCAGCAGCGTCATCGACCAAAAGATGTCATTTGAAGACAGCATGAGCTTAATTACCGATATGTATCCAAGTGTTCACACGGTTGGTAGCATTGTGCGCAATATTTACTCCGTTCAACATGGCAAATGGGCATCGTTGATGTTACGGGATGGCCAGTTTTACGAAAGTCCTGCTTATGACATCAACGTTAATGCCGAAGTGGCCAGTGGCGATGCGTTTGGTGCTGGCATGATTCATGGCTTCTTGCATCAATTCACGCCCCGGGATCAATTAAATTACGCCATGGCAGCCGCAGTTCTAAAATTAACAATCCCCGGTGATTTTAATTTGGCAACTGATCAAGAAATTAGAGCCATCATGGCAGCCAATGGAAATAATATGAATCGCTAATTTTCGAAAGCCTTACCATTACTGATTGTTTAGGCATTTAAGAATTTTTTAATCACTCAAGCTTTGTCTTCTGTGTTACTATAAGTTCAAATACTTGACATGGAAGACGGGGGATAACTTGGAGAGTTTACAGGATAAAACTTATCATACTATTTATAATCAGATTATGACCCTAAAGCTTCGTCCAGGCCAACAGGTATCTGACAAACAGTTCGAGGAACAATTGGGGGTTAGTCGAACACCTGTCAGAGAGGCCATGTTGCGGTTGAAGCGTGATCAGTTATTGTATTCAATGCCTCAAAGTGGTACTTACGTGACAAAGATTAATTTAAAAAATGCCTTGGATGCGAGGTTTGTCCGCCAAACGCTGGAGAAAACAATCGTCAGATCAATCGCCAGTACGGCTACTAAAATTCAAATCGCTGAACTGGCGAATATCGTTACTCAGCAAAATAATGCCGCCCTTGATGAAGACATCAACTTATCGTTCAATTTAGATAACGAATTCCACCGCAAGATGTACCAATTTGCCGATAAATTGGCCATTTGGGATTGGCAATTGGCCTTTAGTACCGACCTCAACCGCTATCGACTGCTCAGGGTATATGATCATAAATTGCCACTTACGGTGTTAACTGATGAACACCAGGCAATTATCAGCTCTCTGGCTGAGCATGACCCAGATAAAGCAGAAAAGTTAATCTACAATCACCTTGAACTGATGCTCAATGAACAGCAGTCAGTGATTTCTGAATTTTCCGATTATTTCAAAAATATTAATATTATGTACCAACAACACGCGATCTGATTTCGGATCGCTTTTTTGTCGCGCTTTTGAGTTCCTTCTAAAATTGATTGGGACTCCCCTCTTTTACAGTTTAGTTAAAACGTAGAATGCAGCCTGTTCACCATGTTACAATTTTCAACAGTAAGTTAAAGAGGAGCGTGTCAGAATGAAAATGAATCAATGGCTGAAAACAGCCTTCGTCACATGCGCTGCAGTGTTCACGTTTGGAATCGGCCTGAGTGCCCAAGCGACCACTGCTAACGCAAAGGGACCAACCGTTACATATGCCAAGTCCGCAACGGCTTTGAATGTTAACACAAATAAAGTTGTTTGGTCCAAGGCAGGTAATACTGCCAGACCAATTGCTTCGTTAACCAAATTAATGACCCTCTACCTCTTTCGCGAAAAGATTGAAAACGGCGGTGGTACTTGGAGTTCAAAGGTTAATACTAGCAATTCCGGGCTGAAAAAGCTTGGTAAATCCAGTGTCTTTGGTGGCTTCAAGTTTACCAAGAATTCCTATACTGTTCGGCAATTGTACTTGGCCGGCTTGATTGAATCGTCAAACAACGCCGCCATTGCATTGGGCCAATGGGTGGCAGGCGGTTCAACCCCCAAGTACAACAAGAAGTTCATTTCAATGATGAATGCCCAGGCAAAAGAATGGAAATTAAAGCACACCCACTTTGTTTCATCTTCAGGGATGGAACAGAATAGCCTTTCACCATATGGCTATAACATCGGTGGCGCTAACGCCAATATGGTATCGTCAAACGATCTCGCCAAAATTGCCAAGAATTACGTCACTGATTTCAACGACGTGTTAACCGATGCATCAGTTAAATCAATGACTGTGAGTGGTCAAAAGCTGTACAACTACAACAATTTATTGCCCGGTCGCAAGTATTACCAAGCATCCCTCAAGGTTGACGGTTTAAAAACCGGTTACACCATTCCTGCGGGTTACTGCTTTGTTGGAACTGGCCGCAAATCAGGCCACGACCGAATCATTACAGTTGTCCTGCATGACGAAAACGAGTTTACCGAAACCCGTTCATTGATGAATTACGTTTATAATCATCATTTAGCTTAGTCTGTAGTAGATTTGCAGCGATTCACCACAAACATCAGGAATTCCAAAAAGGAGCCCCATCAAAGTCAATGACGATCGACTTTGATGGGGCTCCTTTTTGCTTCGATTTTAGTCGTTAACTTTCCCTAATCCATGATGTTCATGATTAAGGATTGCTCACTTAATTGATATTTTTTCTCGGTCGGCCAGTGCCCTGCCCCTTATCCAAAATTTCTGGATGTTCATTGCGAGCATACGCATATGCGTGGGGATCCTGGGTACTTTGATAACGGTTAGTCCGAGTTCGTGATTGGGTGTTTTTGAAGTAGTAGTAACCGGCAACGGCTGCCATAGCCAAAATTAAAAGTGTCATTAAATACCTCTTTTCTTGATTTATTTCCCGATAAACTTTTAGGAAATTGTCATAAGTTTACCGCGAATTCACAAAGAGTCAAGAAAAATACTCTGACCTTTTCTGATTAAGCGGCTATCCTCAATATCCATAGGGATTCCGGGATTATTAAATATTTATTAAACCGTTTTCAGCGAACCTGTTTCACGGTTCAAGCTCATAATCAATATTGACTTCACAAACAGAAAATAATAACGTTATAGTCGTGTATTTATAAATTTGAAGTTATTACATAGAGGGAAATTGACTAATGGAAAACGAAAGTAATTACGATCTTTTTCAAAAACTACATCCCCATTGCTTTTCCGAAGCGATGGTTGCCAGATTTGCCAGAAATGAACTAGAATTTCGGGCCGCCAACGGGGATGGCGAAGCAAAGATGCTGTTGACCCTTCGTGACTGTGAGGAGCAAGAAAGCAAACACCTTCATCCGGCCAACGACCGCCGAACTCAGATTGGCGAACCCCAACCGAAGTTCAAGCTTATTTATCACATGCGTTTGCAGTAAAAGCAGGCTCAAACGAGCTTTAAAAGCAGTTGATTTTACAACATAAGCCAGCCACCCAGACATTCAATTTCAGAATGTTTGGGTGATTGGCTTATATTGTCGGAACGACTTTGTAGCCAGATCCCTTTTTTTCAAAAAATAACTGAAAAATAGTGCTTATCCAAATCCATCAATTCCACTTAAACTTAAACTGCTGTTCACCATCAATTGAATGAACCGTCTCAACATCTCCGTTAACTGGCGCATGGGTCACCAAGAAACTTGGGTGCATGTGGCTATAAAATTCAAAGTCATAAGCCACGCCACCCTTTTCTTTCTTCGCCTGCATGACACCCCGACTACCATCCGACAGCTTAACGATCTGTTCCTTCTTTTTTGAAGGGTCTAAATAAATTGTTGTCATTGCTAGCACCTCCACCTTTTATTATAGCAGGGCCCTGAAGCGATAACCGGACCGACTATTATTAAATCGCTTCCAAAATAATTATCGGTTCAGTTCTTCAATTAAAGTGACTATACTAAACCTATACCTTATTCAACCAATCGCATCATTAATTATGATTTTGAAAGGAGAACTCATGAAACAATACCACAATCAATACTTTGAAGGCGAACGACCATTGTTCGCTGAAACCAACGCAGTCATCGAAGGCACCACCTTCGGTAAGGGTGAGTCTCCATTGAAGGAAAGTCAAAACATTCAATTAACGGATTCTATTTTTACTTGGAAATACCCATTGTGGTATAGCCGCCACATTCAAGTCACTCATTCTATTTTAGAAACCATGGCTCGATCTGGGATCTGGTACACCCATGATATTTCGATTAAAGACAGTTCAATTCAAGCACCCAAGATTTTCCGTCGCAGCTCAAATATCAGGTTAACAAATGATCATTTTTCAAATGCTGAGGAAACCCTTTGGAACTGCGAAGATATCAACCT
The DNA here is from genome assembly GCF_001436255.1 of Lentilactobacillus rapi DSM 19907 = JCM 15042. Lineage (GTDB taxonomy): Bacteria > Bacillota > Bacilli > Lactobacillales > Lactobacillaceae > Lentilactobacillus > Lentilactobacillus rapi. The sequence continues at coordinate 22,977 of NZ_AZEI01000082.1, forward strand.
CAATAATGTTCAGGCCAGCGGCGACTATTTTGGGATGAATAGTTCAAACATCTATGTCGATCATCTCAACTTAATTGGTAATTACGTCTTTGACGGTGCCAAAAACGTTGAGGTCCATGATTCGACCTTTGTTTCAAAAGATGCCTTTTGGAATTGCGAAAATGTCACCATCTATGATTCAACTATCAATGGTGAATACTTAGCCTGGAATACCAAAAACCTCACCTTGATTAATTGCACCATCGAAAGCGATCAAGGGCTCTGCTACATTGACCATCTCAAGATGCGCAACTGTCGTTTGTTGCGAACCGACTTAGCATTTGAATACTGCTCAGATATTGACGCCGAGATTAACTCGAATATCATGAGCGTTAAGAATCCGCTCAGCGGCACGATTCATGCCCGGTCAATCTCTGAGGTCATTCTCGACCCAACAAAGGTTAACCCCAGCAAGACCACCATTATCACTGATGACAAGGCCCAGGGAAAGGAGACTGCCTGATGTATGATTTTACGTCGATTATTCCCCGTCGGAATACTGATTCTGTCAAGTGGGATGTAAAAACCAATGAATTACCAATGTGGGTCGCTGACATGGATTTCAAAGCCGCACCAGAGATCATTGCGGCAATGAAACAAAAAGTCGAATTTGGGATCTTTGGCTACGAGGAACCTCACCCAAATTATTTTCAGGCCGTTGCTGATTGGTACCAGCAGGAACACCATGCCAGTGCAAATCCTGACTGGATGCTATTCTGCACGGGTGTCGTTCCCGCAATTTCATCAGCTGTGCGCCGTGTCAGCAATGTTGGCGATAACGTCGTGGTTCAGGCGCCGGTTTACAATATCTTCTATCATTCAATCGTGAATAATGGCCGCCATGTCTTATCCAGCGATTTAACCTATGATCCGCAAAGTCACCAGTACAGCATTGATTTTGCCGATCTGGAAGCTAAATTAGCTGACCCGCTGAGCACGATGATGATCCTATGTAATCCCCACAATCCGGTGGGCAAAGTCTGGTCAAAAGACGAGCTGACAAAGATCGTTGAGCTTTGTAATCAACATTCTGTCACGTTGTTGAGCGACGAAATCCATGGCGATTTGGTTTTTGACCAGCCTGACTACACCCCGCTCTTCAGCTTGCCTGAAGAATTGATTCAAAACGCGATCATCTGTGTATCCCCCAGCAAGACATTTAACGTTGCCGCCCTGCACGCCGCAACGGTGATCGTGCCAAATGAAGCCCTGCGAAACAACGTTAACCGCGGTATTAATAACGATGAACTTGGCGAGCCAAACTTATTGGCGATCCCAGGAACCATTGCTGCCTATACAAAAGGCCATCAATGGTTGGCAGAATTGAAACAACAGATAAAAAAGAGTCATCAAACCCTCGTTGATTACTGCGCCCAATCGATTCCAGAAATCAGCGTAGTTCCATCTCACGCAACCTATTTGAGTTGGTTAGATTGTAGCCAAATCACTGATAACACGGACGATTTGGAGGCCTTCATCAGAAAAGAAACCGGCTTATTCGTTTCAAACGGCTCCGAGTATGGCGGCAATGGTCACCAATTCTTACGAATCAATATCGCTTGTCCTGAAACAATGCTGGCAGATGGATTGCACCGGCTTGAAAAAGGGATTCATCTGTATCTTCAACAAGAAAAATGATATCAGATTAGACCACTATTATTTGTAAAATAATTATTACAAGAAGCTGACTCACAAAATTCATTAAAGAAGGACAACCATTCCAGATTGAGAAATGGTTGCCCTTCTTTAGTAACTCTTTGAATCAAATCGATTCGTGCCAGTCCTTTACACATATGAGACTAGCTACCTTATTTAACTTCGTTCACCGGCCACTGAGGCTTCTCACCATCCAGCACCCTTACCACTTCGCTAGCTGCGTCAGTTGCCATCCGCGAGAAACTCTCAACGGTGTTGGACCCGATGTGGGGTGTCAGTAAAACATTATCCAACGTAAAGAGCGGACTCTCTTTTGGTAGTGGCTCTTTTTCAAAGACATCCAGGGCAGCGCCGGCAATCGTCCGGTTACGTAAGGCTTCAATCAATGCAGCTTCATCAATTAAGCTGCCGCGTCCCAGGTTAACAATCACGCTGGAAGCTTTCATTGCGGCTAGCTGTTGCTTGCCAATGATATGTTTGGTTTCTGGCGTTGATGCTAAATGCAGCGTTAACACGTCGGCTTCTTTAATGACCGTGTCAAAATCAACGAATTTACCATAAGCAGACTCTTTTGGCGTGCGGTTATAAATTAAAATGTTCATGTCCAAAGCACTGGCCTTCTTGGCAACCCAGTGGCCAATTCGACCATATCCCATGATCCCAAGGGTTTTGCCTGATAGGTCGAATCCGCGATGCTTCATCTCGTAACCACTATCACCTCGGCGCATGGCATTGGAAATATTGGTAAGATTTTTCGATAAATCAAATATTTCAGCGATGGTGGTTTCAGCCACAGTCGCCGCATTTGCATGGGGCGTAATTGTAACCCAGACACCATGTTTGGCACTGGCATCGAGATCAACATTATCGTAGCCAACCCCATGACGGGCGATGATTTTTAGATTAGGCATTTGAGCAACCACATCTTCGCCGATCGAATCGACAAATAAAATAATGCCATCAGCATCCTGACCATATTTTAAAATATTTTCACCACTGGTCGTTGGAACTTCAACCAGTTCAATTCCGCGATCAGTTAGATATTTTTTGCCATCCTCTGACAGAGATTCTGGAACCACAACTTTTTTAGCCATAACTGCCTCCATTTACACCATTATTAAGGTTATAATCTCGCAATTGACCCAACTAATCAAGTTAACAATCGCCGAGTTTATTTCACAATTTTCTTATTTGGATCCAACCAATTGATAATCACGGCCACAATCAGCATTGCGACCACGGCGACAAACACCATATGCAGCGCAGTCAGAACAATGGGATCAATGGCGGCTTGATTAGGGATCGGCAGCCGCTGCTTGGAGCTGATCACCCGATTCACTTTCGCAAACGTCAATTCACCATGTAATTGCAGGCGAATGACAAAATTCAAAATGGCGCCATAGATTCCGGCCATCACGGTCTGACCCAGCGACCGGCCAAGTGTCAATATCGAAGTGGCCGAACCAACCATGTTTGTCGGCACTAAATGCTGGCTCAAAATCGTGTTCATACTGATAATGATGCCCATCCCGGTTCCATTTAGCATCGCGATCACATAGAATGCCCAGACTGGAAACGAGTGCCCAGCAAAAATCAGGCAGACGTAGCCAATTAGCATCACACCAATCAAGCTCACAGCGATCCACTTTGGGACGTATTTAGCAATGAGCGTCCCGACCGCAAATGAGGCCAGCAGCCACATAATCGAACTGGAAGTCACCACTAGGCCGGCACCGGTTGCTGAGACGTGGTATAACGATTGCAGCCAAATTGGAAAGTACACTTGATAGCCGATCAGAACACCGCTCAAAATCATCGCGGTGGCAATTTGGATCGTAAAGGTTGCTGAATGAAACATCTTCGGTGACATCAGCGGATCAGTAAACCTGCGTTCCTGCCTGACCAGTAATCCTAAGCCGATGAAGGCAATGATAAATAATCCCAACGCCGGCAGTGGTTTCGTATCAATGAATTGGATCGCCAGCAGCAGGCCGACTAAAAAGACAGTCAGCCAAGTAATGCCCAGCCAATCAATCGTCAGCTTTTGCTTCCCTTCAACTTTTTCATGATATCCCAGCCACACCAGTAAGGCGACAAATAATCCCAGTGGAACGTTCACGAAGAACACCCAGTGCCAGGAGAGCTGATCGACTAAGAAACCACCAATCAACGGTCCAACCAGCGCGGACAATCCCCAAGCGGTATTATTAAACGCCAAAACATTGGCCCGTTCCTTGAAGCTGAAATTGTCGGCAATGATTGTAAACGTCAATGGCATAACTGCCCCAGCGCCAATTCCCTGAATCGCCCTGGCAAAGATTAAAATCAAAATAGAGGGGGCCAGCCCACTCAGACAAGAACCCAGCGTGAACACAATCACGCCCCATTGAAAGACGTTGCGTCGCCCGAGGGTATCCGCCAACTTGCCGTATATTGGCGTGGTAATTGCCGTCATCAGTAAGTAAGCGCTCATGATCCAGCTTTGAAATGCCAATCCGTGCAGTTCACTGATAATTGACGGTAACGCCGTGGTCACAATTGTGACTTCAACGGAGGTCATGAACGTGGCGATAAATACCGCCGTCATGATTACCCACCGCTTGTTATGGTCCTGATGCAAAGATTCTTTTTCATTCATTAAATTCATCTCACTTCTAATCAATGTTACTATTATACTATTCTCGGTTGGGTGAAAACCAGCACCCAGCCAAAATATCCAAACTGGAAATGGAGTTATTCACTTTGAAAATTACTTACCAGTCGGCTAAGCTCAGCCAATTACCAGAGATTATGGTTATTGAGCAAACCGGCTTTTCTCCAGCTGAAGCAGCGACTGAAGCAGCCATGGAAAACCGCATTAAGCTGTATCCCGATACGTTCATCGTGGCCAATGCCAAAGACAAGGTTGCCGGCTACATTGTTGGCCCAGCATATCATCGGCGGTATTTGGCTGATGACCTGTTTGAAACCTCCCACCCCAATAGTTCGACCGACGAGTACCAAACCGTTTTGAGCCTAGTCGTCCATCCCGCCTTCCAAGGGTTAGGCATTGGCGGTAAATTGCTCGATGAATTGGCAATGGTTGCCAAAGTCCAAGGCCGCAAAGCAGTGACGCTCACCTGCTTAAAAGAGTTGATTCCATTCTATGAACGCCACGGTTATGTAAACGAGGGCGTTTCGGCATCTGATCATGCAGGTGAAACTTGGTACAACATGGTACGAGAACTGCGACCATGATCGCCAATCCTTTTTCCAGTATTTTTTGATATGATTCCAGATAAATGATATGATTCAGGCGGAACTTGAAACGCTTACATTAGGGGATGAGACCATGCACCAGATTAAACGATCCTTACTATTAATTGGCTTGACAGCCGTTCTGGCAGCGCCATTTGTTTCGACACCAACAAATCCAACGTCTGCGGTCACGGTAGCTGCAAAGACTACCAAATCAGTCAATCGGCAAACACTCGCTAAAGCAATCAAACAAACCCCGGACCTTAATCCAACCAGTAGCGTCCGGCATTTTTCTTTTCGCACTTACTACAGCTATTTTACCCTCTTTAATAAGAATTATAACGTCCAACGGATGAGTAAACCGACTGTCTTCAAACATCATCAGGCAACCGTTTACGTTCCTTCAGCTGAACTTCGAGAGACCGGCTATGTCACTGCAGCAATCAAGAATTGGAATGTCGCTTTGGGCACCAAGGTATTTCGAATTGGCACAGCTACCAACCATACCATCACCGTCAATATGAAAGACGGGCCAACCTCCGCGGATGGTTCCTGGGATGGCTACTATCAAACCAACAAAGTCTACGTCAACGCCAATTTTTACAATAACGCCAACTACCTGCCGGCGGTTTATACCGATTTAACTGGCGACAAAATGGCCGGAGCCTCCTCACCTAACTCGGCCGCTTACCAACATCAATACAAGCGCTATTGGACAGCGGTCATCACTCACGAATTGGGGCACAGCTTGGGATTGGATCATACCCCCTACTCCAACGATATTATGGCATCGGAGTTTGAATCTGCCGGTTCGGATTTCAAGTACACTTGGAACGATTATAAAATTGTCGACAATTCATTTGCGATTTTAACTGGTAAATTATCAACTCGCGATATTAATCGGGCAAAACTCACCAAGTCAATCGGCTATTGGTAAAACTTGGGTCGAAAAATTAACTATCAATAAAACAGACTGGGACATTAGGCGATTTGATCCCAGAATTTAACGAAAATGACCAATTATTCCTGATTTTGGAATAGTTGGTCATTTTTGTTAAATGGCCGGGATCAGCCGTTTGGCGCAGCTTTTATCTAGGTGGCTATGGGGATCTATGTGAATGATCATCGATTGAAAATTAATATATGCCCCAGCCTTTTATCATGATGTCAAACTGTTTGGGTGCATTTTTTTATTTCATCGTTCGATCAAAGAATAGGACCAAATCATCCCACACATCATCCAAGTACCCTTTGGCGTGGCGGCTTCCCGGAATCATTCTGGTTTGATACGGAATTTGGTGATCCGTGAGGGCTTTGGCCATGTCGAGAACTCCACTGGTGGGCACAAATTCATTGAGGGAATTACCCAGATACATTTGGCCAGTCTGATCGTTTACCCGATGGACCGGCGTTGCGGCTTCATATTGGTCCGTGCGGCCACCAAAGTAGTTGGTCACAAACCATTTGTAAAATGGATCGTTGGCCCCATCCTGATTAATTTTCGCACTGGCTGTGGAATTGAAGCCACTGGTGTCGCCTTCTTCGGCAACCACTCCAACATGTTCACCGAGCCATTTATCAATATCTAAAATACCGGATAATGAGACAATTGGAATGCCATATTTAATTGCCAATTCAACGGTCATATTGCCACCGGCAGACGAACCAAAGGCGCCAATGTGCGCGTGATCAAATGGTAAATCCGACTTAACCAGCCATTCATAAATGTGATCCATATCTTCCAAGGGAGCGGGATAAAAAGCCTTTGGGGTAATTCGATAAGCCGGGGTCACAACCAAGTAGCCTTCATCCACAAAGCGTTTCGATGAATCGGCGTCTTTAGTTTTATTCCCCCGGAACCAACCCCCACCGTGAATGTCAATGATGGCCCCACGACTTTGTTTCAAGTCACCATCATAGTAAATGTCGGTCAGTTGATGATTAACCGGATCATAGTCAACATCCGTTTTAATTACATAGTTTGTCAAGATAGATTCCTCCTCAAAATAAGTGAGCGAAGTAAAGCGGTTAGAAACCGGAGCGTAAGTCGCTGCTGAGAGAAATTCCTGGTTTTGGAATTTTTCTCAGTGGTGCTTACGTGCAGGTTTCTGCTTTACGCAGCTGTCCTAAAAATAAGTGAGCTGATCCAAGCGGGAATAACCGAAGCATAAGTGTCTTGATCTGAAAATCCCGGTTCTGGATTTACAGATCAAGTGCTTATGCGCAGGTTATTGCTTGGAGGAGCTGTCCTAAAAATAAGTGAGCGGATCCAAGCGGTTAGGGGTCGGAGTGTAAGCACCTTGAACGGAAATTCCGGTTTTGGGAATTTTTGTTCGAGGTGCTTACATACAGATCCCTGCTTGGAGGAGCTGTCCTCATATCAACATCGTTCACACCTGAAGTATCTCCCCAGAAAATTCGTGGGTCAACTAAAGTGACCTTTTATGGTTTTATACGCGTTGTTCATCGTTTTGATAGGCAGCCAATTGATCCCGAGTTGGGTAACCATCATTGTCTCCCGGTGCCTGAACCGCCAGTGATCCAATTGCATTCCCCCTGCGGGCAGCCTCTTCGGTAGACAAGCCTTCCAGCAAACCGGTAATCACACCGACCGCGAAGCCATCGCCTGCCCCAACCGTGTCAATCACCTGATCAACGGAATAGCCGGGAACTATGGTCGCCTGGCCTGCCCTCGTTTTCACAAAAGCCCCCTTGGCACCAATCTTCACAATAACTGTGTCGGTAACCTCACCATTTGCCAAGTAGAAATCGGCAATCTTTTCGGGATCCCGGCTCCCCATCAGAATCTCGCCTTCATTAACACCAGGTAAAATCACGTTGGCGTGTGAAGCCAGTTCATTAAGTGTTTTGACCATCTTTTCCTGCGAAGACCAAAGTTGGGGTCGTAAATTCGGATCAAAGGTTGTCCGGATAGTCGGATGCTGGGCAATGAGATGAAGCAAATACTTGAACGCAACCAGCGCCTGCTCGGAGATCGCTGGGAAAATGCCTGATAAGTGCACCAGCTTAACGCCTTCAAAATCAATATGATCCAGCGTCTGTTTGTCAAAATGAGCGGCTGCCGAATTGCGGCGATAGTAATAAATGCCAGGATCTCCCTTTGTTACCCGCTGCTTTAATTGGAATGCCGTCCAGTATTTTGAAGTGCTGTCAATATAGTCCGTCAATATGTGATTAGCTTCCAACTGCTTGTTGACAAACTCACCCATGGGATCGTCTCACATATTCGACACGATGGCCCAGCCGAGAAACGCCAACCGACACATTTACTTCCGCACCAGCTAAAAACTTCTGAAAATGGGTTGCGTCCGCCAACGTTTGATCAGCATCCTGTGAAGCAAACAAGCTAATCGGTTCACCAATCGTTAGAAATTCACTCATAATTATTATGCCTCCATATTAAGCGCTTACAATGATATCCAAAAATAAAATCAATCAAAATCCAGTTCTTCATTCTAAAGCGTTGCAAAATTCCGTTAAAAGTAATATATTAATATGTGTATGTAATATATTAATATTATAATACAGAACCAAGCAAAATAAAAGGAGCTTATACTATGAGTATGAATCGGGTTCAGAACCTCAAGAAAATCGTTGATGCTGGTATTATCGCCGTCGTCCGAGCCGATACACCGGAAAAAGCCGAAAAAATCAGTAAGGCAGCGATCAAGGGTGGCGTCATGGGAATTGAATTGACTTTCACAGTTCCTCACGCAGACCAAGTAATCGCCAAGTTAACCGAAGAGCTGCCAGATGGGGTGATTGGTGCCGGAACTGTTCTGGATGTGACGTCCGCAAGACTTGCCATGATGGCCGGCGCTGGCTACATTGTCAGCCCTACCTATGATGCAGACATCGCCAATTTATGTAACCTGTACCAAGTCCCTTATCTGCCAGGCTGCAGCACCATGACCGAGATGCAACGTGCTCTTGAAGGCGGTTCAGACATCGTTAAGCTTTTCCCTGCCAGTGTTGCCGGGTCAAAGATGATCAGTGCGGTTAAGGCACCATTCCCACAACTCAACATCATGCCAACCGGTGGCGTTAATTTAGACAACTTGGACAAATGGTTCGCAGCAGGAGCCGTTTGTGTCGGTGCTGGTGGCAATTTAGTCGGCCCTGGTGAAACGGGTGACTATGATCAGGTAACCGAAAATGCCAAGGAATATATTCAAAAATTAAAGGAAATTCGTTCGAAATAACATCGAACAAATCACTAAGCCTTAAAAAGCCCAGTTTAAGTTGTTAATCAGCTTGAACTGGGCTTTTTGTTGACTATTTAATTGCTAACTTAAGCGTTAATTTAATGATTCATATTGTTGTTCATTGTGAATCGGGAATTCGGTTGGCTGGGATTTATTTAATAAGTCTTCCGACAATGCCACCCGATAGATCGTCTGGTTCCCATAAGGCTGCATGTAGTACGTCGTGTTTTGGGTATCCATGTAACCACGATACTGTGTATAGTCTTCACTGCCATCCTGCTTCAATTTAACTCCCTTGGGGATCTCAACCGAATTAAGAATATGGCTCAACTCGTTAACCGTCTGATCAGTTGAAACTTGATCCGAGTATTCTCTCATGAAGACTGTTCGAATAAATCTGGAAACGGAGGTATAGTCCCCCGGCATGCCAAGCGCCCCACTACCCGGACCAAATGAAGTGATGGTGTAGCCGTTATACGAACGGGCTGGATGGGGTGATGGCTTTAATTCAGTGTAATTGTTAAGGTTCTTCATGTGCCAGTCAAAGTCTGGACTGTTTGTCATGACACCCACTGGATTTTTAATATACTTCACACCGTCTTTTTGGACTTCCAATACATAGCATTCCCCAGAACGATCAGAAATAATCCAGTGAAGCGGCGTGGTCTTTCCCAATGCTTTGATCGGTGCGTCGACAATGTTAATGTCTTTGAGTTGGTTGGCTAAATCGCCACAATCAACTGCGTTGCCCAATATCCAATTCAACACTTCATGAGGCGCCAGATTGACTTGGTCAGTTAACTGATTGGCATAAACCGCTTCACCGCTAAAGTAGAGTGCCGCAGCGCTTAACCCTTTCTCATTAACGCCGTCTACTAAGACGTAATTGCCCATGTTTCGGCCGGCACCAACAAATCCATACCGGGAATCGTACCCAGCACCACCAGCATCACTTGGGAAATGTTGCTTGCGGGGGATCACCACCGGCCGACCATTTAATTCAAAGGCAAAATCCATTGTTCGGGCTAAAAAGTTATCACCAGTTTCAGATAAGAACGTGACACTTGTGCACAATTCGAACCACTCCTTTTTATGATAATCAATTTAGCTTAATTATAATAAACTCTCGGTTAAATGCACCTCTAAATTTGAGAAATATTGCTCTAAAACCATCATTTAATTTGTTGATACAACCCAGGTCTCCTTTAGTTCTTAGCGACCGTTATTGTGTACTCAAATTATAACCATCCTTTCGTCTGCAGTTCACACCACATGCTTGTTACATCTTTTCCAAAGCTTCCCAAAGTCCTGTTAAATAGGTGATTCCAAGGGCTCGATCATACAATCCGTATCCTGGGCGGCCATCTTCATTCCAGATGTTTCTACCATGGTCAGGGCGAATGTAGCCATCATAATTCGTATCGTGCAAAGCTTTCATGATCTCAAACATATCAAGTGAGCCTTCAGACGATGGATGAGCTGATTCGTGAAAATCGCCCTGCTTATTAACAAACTTGATATTACGAACGTGCATGAACGGTACCCGGTCTTTAGGGACGAACTCTCGAATAATTGCTGGCAAATCATTGACTGGATTTTCACCCAGGCTGCCTGTACAAATGGTGAAGCCGTTGTAGCGAGATTCATGCAGTCCTTCAATTCGCCGCATATCCTCGACGTTCTTATAAATTCGCGGCAAACCAAATAATGGCTTCGGCGGATCATCCGGGTGCATCGCCATTCGAACATCATACTTCTCACAGGTTGGCATAATGGCATCCAAGAAGTATTTGCAGTTTGCGACTAACTTCTCTTCGTTAACATCCTTATAAGCTGCAAACAGGTCCTTGAGGGCTGCCAATCGTTCTGGTTCCCAGCCTGGCAGTGAAAAGCCCCGCGACCCCGTCTTCATTTGATCCATCAACGCTTCTGGATCATGAGGCAGCTTTGATTGTTCATACATCATGGCATTCGAGCCATCAGCTAATTGGTGATGTAAATCTGTCCTGAGCCAGTCAAACACGGGCATAAAGTTGTAGCAGATCACTTTGATGCCTGCCTTCGATAAATTCTTGATGGTTTGGATGTAGTTAGCGATGTACTTATCCCGACTAGGCAAGCCAATTTTGATATCATCATGAATGTTCACGGACTCGATCACTTCAAGCTTAAGGCCGGCATCTGTGACTTCCTTCTTCAACGCATCAATTTCAGCTTGTGGCCAAACCGCTCCAACCGGCACATCAAACAATGCACCAACGACTTGTTTTGTTCCTGGAATTTGGCGGATTTGGGATAAGGAGATATCGTCATCCTTTGACCCAAACCAACGAAACCCCATCTTAAGTTGCGACATGTTTTTCCTCCTAAAATTGATTAATTAAGTTTAGTATGACAGTTACCATTGATTATCACAAACTCCTTTTAAAATTGGAATTCTAATATATCAATTAACTTAAATTTACCACTGACTGAAACCGCTGTCAATGATATTTTGAGAATCCACAGTTTTTTCGCTATATTAGTATTCTAGGTGGTACAATAAATCAATAGATGTGATTAACGAAATTGACAATATTAATGAGGGATTTAAAATGCAAAGTCTAAATGAAGTCGCTTATGAATCAATCTTAAGCGACATTCTTAAGCTAAAATTCTTACCCGGTGAACGAATTCAGGACAAACAACTCATTGAACGCCTTAAAATCAGCCGGACGCCTGTTCGAGAAGCAATCCTACGACTCAAAAACGATGGCTTGATGACCACAGTTCCCCAAAGCGGCACCTACGTCACCCGGATTAGCCTGCGAAGCGCTCTGAATGCCCGCTTTGTCCGCCAGAGTGTTGAGCGCAGTGTGGTCACTGAAGCCGCTCAGCAGATGAACAAATTAAATATCTTGGATAGCCGAAATATGATCGAAAAGCAAAAATTGGCTTCTGAAGAACATAACGCAGTTGATTTTTTCTACTTAGACAATGAATTTCATCAGACGTTTTATACCGCAACCAAACGTGACGAAGTCTGGAACTGGCTGGCGAACCTTTCCTTACAACTCGATCGTTACCGGTTCCTGCGAATTAAGCAGACCGATATGCCATTGGATAAGTTGATCGATCAACATGCTAAAATTTTGGATGCAGTTGAGGCTGGCAACGAAGAGCTCGCCGGCCAACGGGCTTTTGATCACCTCAATCTTATGTTGGCAGAAAAAGACGAACTGTTGCAGCAATTTCCAGATTATTTCTCAGATGAAGGCCGCAAGTAATAAGTCAACCAAAAAGAGCCAAGCAACCGATGAGTTAGGGATGAAAGACGATTTGATCCCAGCCCTACCGGATTACTTGACTCTTTTTTGTTATTACATTCAATTATCAGTCACTAGTCTCTGGTTGATGCTCAGGAACTGGTTCCTGCTCGGATTTACCAAGGTTATTATGATTCCCAGTTACCAAGAAGAAAGCACCAAAAATTGCAAATGCTGAACAGATAACACCAATAATTAAGTAAGTTGAGTGAAAGCCCAGCTGATCATAGCCAGCTCCAATAATTCCAGAGAAGATTGTTTGGGAAATTTGGACGGCTGCCCCAGTACTCAAAGATTGAATGGTTGCAAATTCGTTTTTGTTAAAGACTGAGAAGATATATCCCATTGGGCAGACAAACCAAAATGGAATGTAGAAGCCTGCTAAGATTTGACCAAAGCCGACCAATACCCAGTTGCGTGCAAAGGCAAAGATCAATAGTCGAACAGCCATAATCATTGACATAATGACCAAACCATTTCTGTAACCCACTTTTTTAATGATCAGTGGAATAAGCAGCATCCCTAAGAAAGCAATGACTTGTTGGATCGTTGTCGCGTATGAGAAAAGCATGGTGCCATGAGCGGTATTGAAATATGACTGGAAATAATTTGAGACTTGTTGATCAGCGATCTGAGACAAGGGTACCGTTCCCAGTAGAAAAATCACAAAGAAGATAAATTGCTTGGATGCCATACTCTTCAAGACGCCTTTGACATTGATCTTATCGTGTTTCTTATCATGAAGAACGCCAAGATTACTGCTATCATGTTTGATAAAGAAGATAACCATTGCCATATAAATCAGGCCGCTAATGGTTAAGCTCCAGAAGAATTGTTCTGGCACAGTTGACAGAATGTAGCCACAAATTAATGGCGCGATAAACCCAATAATCGTCACCCCAGAACGAACCCAACTGTATTGAAAGTTGTTAACAAAACTCATTCGTTGCTCGTACTGTTCGTTCACATTGGTTCCGCCATTCATAACCAGGCCGATGACCAGCCCCATAATAATGGACATGACATATGGGTTGCCGTGGGAAGGTAAAATGATCCATTCCATGAACGGTCCCATCAGAACCAATAGTACACATGTGATATACAATAAATATTTCTTTTCAAGAACTTTATCGCCAACGTACCCAATAATTGGGGCTGAAATTAAACCCATTAACGACATCATCGAAAAGGCCAACCCAACGTTTGCGTGAGAATAGTTGGCGTATTTAACCAGCCACAATGCTGAATAGGTCTGCACAACCGGCCAAATAAAGTTAAATGACATTTCGGAAATAATGTATGACCAAAACTTCCCAAAAGAGTTATAAGGTGCTTTAATCTTTGCTAACATACTTGCCATAGTGATCCTCCCTTTGATTTTGGCAGAATGTCTCCGTAACCGTTTTCATTTATATCCGTCATGAACATCACCTAAATGACATTCATTACCGTGCCTACTTGATCGTAATTGAAACAACGCTCTTAGCAGGAAGTTGAATTGTTAGCTTACCGTTTCCAAGCTTAGCCCCGTTAAATGCCTTCTCAACAACTTCATCTGGATCGGCAAATGTATTGTGAGAATCCATTTTAGCGCCAGTGATAATTGTTGCCTCGGCAATTTCTTGGTAATCACTGGAATAGGTGAACGTCACTTCCCGATCGTGAGTAAGATCGTAATTACCAAGTGAAACTGTTAAGGCACCATCTTTTTTAGAGGCGGTATACGTCACTCTGTCAGCCACATCTCCTTGACCCTCAACCAATTGCGCATCCATGTGCTTTTGATACATATCGAACACATAGTAAGTTGGTGTCTTCACCATCTGGTCATCTTTAGTCAGAATCATCGACTGCAACACATTGACCATCTGGGCGATATTTGCCATGTGCACCCGATCAGCATGCTTTTGGAAAATATTGAGCGTAATTGCTGTGGTAAGCGCGTCTCTAAGCGAATTCTGCTGATACAGGAATCCTGGATTTGTCCCTTTTTCAACGTCATACCAAGTTCCCCATTCATCAACGATTAAATCAACGTTCTTTTGAGGGTCATATTTGTCCATAATGGCAGCGTGTTTGGTAATTAAGCGATCCATCAGCTGAGCTTTGGCCATCGCAGAATACCAGAGTGATTCTGGGAAATCCGTGGCACTACCTTTGCTGTGATCCCAGTCGCCAGTTGGTAAGGTGTAATAATGAAGGCTGATGCCATCCAAGTACTTTGTCGCGTTCTTCATTAACGTATCGGTCCACTCATAGTCATCTTCATTAGGACCACAAGCAACCTTATAGATTGGGTGCTTGGCATCATACTGCGGCAAGAAAGTCTGATACTGGCGGTAAACGTCCGAGTAGTATTTAGGCCGCATGTTGCCGCCACCACCCCATGATTCGTTGCCAATGCCAAAGAACTTTACCGACCACGGATTCTGTTGACCATTTTGGCGTCGTAAGTTTGCCATTGGGGATTCACCAGCCATGGTCATATATTCAACCCATTCTGCCATCTCTTGAACAGTCCCACTGCCAATATTGGCATTAATGTAGGCATCTGCTCCAAGTTGGCGGAGTAGTTCAAAATATTCATGGGTGCCAAATGAATTATCCTCTGTCACACCACCCCAGTTGGTATTCACGATTTTTTTACGATCTTTTTGGGGGCCGATTCCTTGTTGCCAATGATACGTGTCCGCAAATAAGCCACCGGGCCAACGCAAGACAGGGACGTGAATCTTCTTTAAGGCATCGACAACGTCTGTTCTAAGTCCATTAACGTTTGGAATGTCTGAATTTTTGCCCACATACAAGCCACCATAAATTCCGCGGCCAAGATGTTCCGAAAATTGACCGTAAATATACTTGCTGATTTTTGGCCCCGTTTGCTCATCCAATAATTTGATTGCCATTTAGACAGCCTTCCTTTTCATTTAATATATATGTTAATTGATGTAGGATCTATTACCGGTATATTTCCTTACGCCACAAATATAGCGCTTACAGAAATAGATGTAAACCCTTATCCTACGTATTTCATCAAAATAAGTCGATATCTTTCACCAAGTTAATATATATATTAATTAACATTTGAAACAGTTGGCTTTTACGAGTATACTGTTAATGTAAGCATTACCAAAGGAGTGATAAAATGGATCTCGACATTTCCGATAATTCGTTGGCCGTCTTCGCAGCTTTAGACAGTCCCGTTCGCATTCGGATTATTCAGTTACTTTCCAAGAAACGCATGAATGTCTCCGAAATTTCCAGTGCGCTTGGTCTCAGCAGCCCGATCACCTTAATGCATCTCAATAAGCTTGAAAAGGCCAACGTCATTCGTAGTGTTAAGAAAGGCAAACAACGCATCTCAGTTCTCAAAATTGATACCATTAACATCTCGTTTCCCCAACAGTTATACACAACGTACGAAAATTGGAAGGTTGAATTACCAGTTGGCCAATATACGAATTTCCACGTTGAGCCGACTTGTGGGCTTGCTGGTCCTAAAGGGTTTATCGGCAAAGTTGACAATCCAAGTTACTTCATGGATCCAATGCGCTATCAGGCAGGAATGCTGTGGTTCGCCAAAGGCTTCGTTGAATATCAGATTCCCAACTACTTGAAAACTGATCAGCAATTGGAAATGATCGAACTCACTGCGGAATTAAGTTCTGAATTCCCATTTTCCAATAATCATTGGCCGTCTGACATTACCGTTTCCCTGGATGAACATGAAATTGGCACTTGGACAAGTCCTGGCGACTTTTCTGATACCCGGGGCCGTTACACACCAGATTGGGTTTACAACGACATGAATCAATATGGTTTATTGAAATCGTTCCGCATTTCCAAGCACGGCTCCTACATTGACGGTCAGCATTCAGCAGATACCCTGATTAGCGATATCGACATCGAAAAGCCTTCGTGGACCCTTCGTTTCGAAGTTAAATCCGACGCTAAACACGTGGGTGGTTGTACAATTTTCGGCAATCAGTTCGGCAATCATGATCAAGGTATTAAGAGCACCTTTTATTACAGTGATCGAGAAGATCATTAACGAAAGATTGGGCCGAAAGGTAATTTGATCCCATAATGAAAAGCGACATGCATCCTAAAAACAGAATGCATGCCGCTTTTCGCTTAAATGTAGAAAGCAATTTTTTGCACAAGTTTTATCAATATAACAGCGGTGAGAATAAGTTTTGTTTACGGATAACGTGTTGATTATCCTTTTCTAATCTTAAAGCCAAAATCAATATCCTGACCAGCTGGGATATGGTACTTCTCCTCCACATCACTCCCCCAACTATCGATACCGCCGACACCGCGAACTGCTCCTAGAATTGAGACAATGGTTCGCCTTGGCAGGGGCAATTCTTCGATGTGCGTGGCATTTTCCAATTCTTCGGCCGTATACGGCAAACAACTGAACGCAAATGGGTCTGCCAGCTTTTCAAATTTGAGTCGAAATGGCCGTTCAGATCTGTCAGCGTTATTTTTGGTTCGATCACGCCTAATCGTGACGGCATTGGTCTTCATATGAACCCCACAATCTTGGGGAACCAAATAGTGAGTAACTGGCAACCCCTCAACTTGGTATGTCCCAGGTTGACCACCGGCCAATCGATCCGGATAGGTTTCACCTGATAAACCATCATACTCAAAGCCAGTCGCTGCAGTTGGCATCACAAAGCGCAGTCCAAATACCGGCAACTCAGGGAGTTTCTCGTTACCTTGATAATGAACCCGGACCGCAATTGTGCCGTCGCTGGTGACGGTGTAGCTGACAGACACGTTTGTCGTGGGCGTGGTTGCCGTTTCAAACTGATAAATCACTTCAATTTTTTCACTAAACTCATGGTTGGAGTATTGGTTATTTGTTTTGGCACCTGGAAAGGCAATCGCTTGATCATTGACTTTAACCGCAACATCTGTGGTTTGGGAAAACATATCCGCTCCCAACCACTGAGCCGATTTCCGGGAAAACCCATTGCCCCGATCATTATCGGTCGTTGCCCGCCAAAAAGTCGGCTTCGGTTCACGATACAACCATTCCTTCCCGTCGATCACAAGTGACTCCAACCCACCCCGGGAATAACTAAACAGGTAGTGAAAGCCATCACCGCCAACCCCGAGATCTCCATCGCCGTAAATGATATGCAATTGCTTATTTGTATTGGCCATAATAGTAGCTCACCTCCTGCATTGCCGGCTTAGGGGTCCGATCGGCAAACATCAACCCATCACCAGAAAATTCATAGTCAGCCGGCCGGTCGTCAAAGTCGCCGCCATAGCGGAGCACCTTTTGCCCGGTGACTTCATCATTAACTTCAATTGCCTGGTCAATGAAATCCCAGATGAACCCGCCTTGATACATTGGATACTTGTCAATCAGATCCATATACGACTTCATCCCGCCTAAAGAATTACCCATATCGTGCATGTACTCACACAAGATAAATGGCTTTTGCGGGTCATGTTCCAAATAATCGACAATTTCTTTGGGGGTCGCGTACATCCGACTTTCGACGTCAGAAATATGAGACTTGTATTTCGGATTATGAAAGACCCCTTCATAATGAACCAAGCGGGTGGGATCAACGGACTTATAATAGTGATTCATGGCCGCAATATCATCACCGGCATACGATTCATTGCCAAGTGACCAAAAAAGGATGCTGGGGTGGTTTTTCAATAACTCATAATTATTTTTTGCCCGATCCAGGACAGCCGCCTGCCACTGTGGCAAAGAACCCGGAACGTTATATGAAGGTTCCACCTGACCTAATTTTTGCCAGGTTCCATGAGTTTCCAAATTATTTTCGGCCATGACATAGATACCATGGGTGTCACACAGCTGATACCAGCTGACCTGATCCGGGTAATGACAGGTTCGGACAGCATTGATATGGTGATCGAGCATCGTTCTCATATCGAATTTCATATCATCATCAGTGATAACTCTTCCCGAACGACAATCCCATTCATGGCGATTCACCCCGTTGATAATCAGTCGCTGGCCATTCAGCAAAATCACTTTATTGTGAATTTCAATCCTGCGAAAGCCAAATTGATATGGGATCAGTTCTAACAGATTGCCCTGGCTGTCATCCAACTCAATCACTAATTGGTATAGGTAGGGCTGATGATTATCCCATAAATGAATATTTTTAAGTATTTGGCTGGTTATTGTCAGGTGGTCGCTTGCCGACTGGGAAGTCGATTGTAACTGATTGCCGGCAGCATCCTGAACCGTCAATTTGACCTTTGTGCCGGCAACTTGACCGACAAGCCGCGCCGAAACACTTAGATGCCCATCCTTTAGGTCGGCGGTTGGCACCGGCTCAATCGAAAGATCTTCAACGTGCACTTTCGGCTGGGCGATCAGTGTCACATCCCGAAAGATGCCAAAGAAGCGAAACATATCTTGATCTTCAAGAAAGGCCGCCGTGCTCAGCTTAAATACTTCAACCGCCAGCTTATTTTTGCCAGGCTTCAGATAAGGCGTCAGGTCAAATTCTGATGGGGTAAAACTATCTTCGGCGTATCCCAAAAAGTGACCGTTCAGCCAAACATACATGGCCTTTTCAACGCCGGCAAACTGAACGCGGACGGGTAAGTCTTTCCACTCCGGCGGCAACGTGAATTCCTTAATGTATGCTCCGACGTGATTATCGTTGGCCTGGCTAAACATCCCTGCGCCAGAATCTTTCGGATCCAACGCGTACGCCGGGCGCCTAAATGCATGGCCTTCCCAAGGATATAACGTATTAATGTAGTGAAATTGATCATAGCCGGCAAACTCAATGTGTTGAGGCACTTTAATTGTGTCAAAATCCTTGCTGTCAAAGCCTTCTTGATAAAAGTCCTGGGGCCGACTCATTGGATCCTGGGCAAATTTAAATTGCCAATTCCCATTCAAACTTTCGACGTAGCCACTCTGACCCATCGCCATTTCATCGTTATTCCGATAAGCTTGATGATCACTGTGGGCCGGTTTTTGGCCGACCCGAAAGACAGTCGGGTCATCGAGCCATTTAATATCTGGTGTCATTCAACTATCACACTCCAATCTCATGAATGAATACTAAAATTTAAAATAGATGCTACAATTGATCATGTATTTTTGTAAGGGTTAGCATAACTGCTAATACTTGAATTATAGTGGAAAAATGAGCAGGTTAATATAATGATTTCGACGAAAAATAGGCTATTTTGAACCTAAGGATTGGAGGAGGACATTCATGAGGATTGCATTTAAACAACCCAGCCAACAGATGCCGCTGTTTTGTGAAAGCATTGGCTATCAGTGGCAGCAGCCACCGATCAAGCGGCCTAAGGGCTACTACGTCTTTCACTGGCTGCAAACCGAAGCCGGTACAGGCATCGTCACTGTGAACGACCACTCGATCACCCTTGGCCCCAACCAAGGCATATTGATCCGGGCGGGCGTTGCGCACAACTATCAGTCCAGCAGCCCTCATAAGACCTGGCAAACTGCCTTTTTAGCGTTTGGCGGCGACCAGGCTGAAGCACTGATGGCCTTTCTTGGCTTACGCGATTACCTATTCTTCCCCAGTCTCTTCCCAGAATTGGCCACCTTCATTAACCAAACCTACGCTGAATTCCAAAAAAACGATATTATCGCTACCTTGCGCCAATCCAGCGAACTTTACCGTTTTATCATGCTCCTCAAGCAGGCCGACGATTACGTCACGAATGGCTATCAGACAGAACAGATTGTGGCGCCAATCCTAACCTACATTTCAAAGCATTTTGATACCGCCATCACAAATCAACAATTAGCTGCCCTCACCGGGTATTCTGTCGCTTATCAAAATCGCGTTTTTAAAAGTTCATATGGTCAGACGCCACTGAAATATTTGACTGATTATCGGCTGCAAAGAGCCAAGATGTTGCTCACCATCCATCCCGATTGGCAAATTCAGCGAGTTGGTAATTCGGTTGGCTTCAATGATATTTCAAGATTCATTCATGAGTTCAAACGGTATTATCGACTGACGCCCAATCAATTTCGCAAGCTGATGTGACGGCATTTGATCTCAGAGTTCTTTAAGTGACAACGTCTAACCAAATAAAACTGCCGTTCCTCATGGAATGACAGTTTTATTTGGTTAACGATTGATTATTCATCTCTCTTAATATGCGCACTAGGCTGACTCGCCAACATCTTAGAAAAGACATCGGTTAAGGTTTCACTTTGATCCTCGAACTTCTTATTCAAAATCAGTTGGCGGAACTGCTCAATTGAAATATGTTCCAAATCTTTGAACGGTAGTACTGGCCCGGCATTGGTTGTTTGGTTCAAACCGGTCTTCAGCGTGATGACCAAGCCCTCTTTGCTGTCCAGCGTAACCGTATAGTATTCATAGTAACTCGGGGTTTCATAATTCCCAGTTAATTCCTTGTGTTCTTGGAAATAGGCATTGATAAAATCCGCAAACTTCTCTTTTGACTGTAATGCCGCTTTCCATTCACTTTCGTTTGATGACATTCGATATCCTTCTTTCATTTGCAGGTAATCAGTACTCGATCATCAACATTATCTGATTCCTTTAATTGCCCAAATTAACAGGCCACCGATAATTTCCATTCCCAAGGCAAACATGAAGATAGCGCCGTAACCAAAGGCTTCAACGATTGCTGAGGCAACCATGGCACCCAGCATCTGGCCTAAGGTGTTAGCCAAGTTAATTAAGCCAAGGTCCTTGCCGGCAGTATCTGATGAAGGCAAAACATCCATGTTCAAGGCACCATCGACAGAGTTATACAAGCCATTACCAAAAGCAGCGATAACAGCGTATACGAACATTGCCCAAGCTTCCTTGTAGAACATTGGGAAGATGGCAGCTAATCCAAGGGCAAAGGTGGCAATAACAACCGGACCCTTAACTCGCTTCAGCTTATCGGCAAGTGGTCCACCAACTAAGGCGAAGAACACACCAATAAAGAGCATGATCATCGAGAAGATTGAAATTGATTGACCAGCTGACTTGGTATTTTGACCAATGTAATCAGTAAAGATAAACAGCTGGAAAGTCGTGACAATGGTTGAACCAACAACCATGAAGAACTTACCACCTAAAGCCAGGTAGAAGTTGCGCGCCCCATGAGTTGGGAAGAAGAAGTACTTCTTCAAAGTATCTTTGTTAAATTTAACTTTTGGTTCGTCTAAGTTACTCTTTTCGTTAATCAAGGCCACATGAATAATTGCCAAAACAACGGTTGTTGCAGCCATGACATAGATACCAAACTTAACGTTGCCCAGGAATTGAGCTGCTAACAACGCAAATCCTTGTTGCGCAATCGTAAAGCCAACCCCATAGAAAGTCGAGACGGTTCCCCGCCATTTCGGGGCAACCCGGTCAGAAATCTGCGGATATATCGCCGCGGCAATCGCGTTTTCGGCCGCCGCCGCAACGATCCAAACTAAGATGATCCCGACAACCGACTTCATGTTGGCAATCACACACAATGAAATCGCAATTGCAATGGTTCCAAGCACAATGTAAGGCTTCCGTTTACCAAAGCGGGTCCGAGTGACATCAGAGAATGCCCCAAACATCAAGTTGGCAACCGCTCCGGTAATTGAGGCGATCGTTGCCAAAATCCCAACGGCCCAAACTTTATGTACTGGGTCAATTTGCGCAAACAACTGCGGAATTAAGACGCTTCGGGTTGATCCGATTGGGCCATACCAGCACAGCGGCGCCAAGAACATCGCTGATGAAACAAGCCAAGGCAGCTTCGGTTGTTCAGAATCTTTAACTTTGGCATTCGAAATTTCACCAACCGCCGTTTCAACTACCTTTGGTTTTTTTGTATTTTTATCTGCCATTATTTTCACTCCTATATAAGATCGATTATCGTATAAAGACTAATTGAAGCAAAATGACTAACTCGTATCCTTACTTTCCAACATCTCCAAGCACCGTCCTTTGGATTCGCTTAAACCACAACTGATAAAGAAGCGGCAAAGCACTTCGTGAACCGCTTACATTTGTCTCCGACCATACAAGTCTTGAACTTCAGCTTTACCAAGATATCAAATAAAATAGATTGCTGTCATACCAATTATTAGTAAAACGGGCTGTTCATCAAAATTCTTTTACTTGCATGTCAACAACTTCAATATAGCTTTATGTGAAAGCGTTGTCAATGATTTTTTCCTATTTTTTACTAAAATCTGTGTTTACAGCCGTCTCCCTTCTATTTGCAAATAGATAACGTTCTTTCTCAAGATTGTAGAGCAGAGAGCGACAATTGATTACATAAAATAATCTGTTCCGAACCAAAACAGTTGGTCATTAAAGTAAAAACGGCCCACTTCCCTCGTATTTTAGTAAAACTTCAAAATTTGAGACTAAAAAATCCTGCAATTCCATTCCGGTAATCACAGGATCTAAACGTTATTCTAAGTAACGTTTTCTAAGTATCGCTTGCTGTTCAGGAGTGACATGCAGGCCATTCTCAATGTATTCATCGACTGAACCAAATTCGTGATTGATTTCATCAAAAGCAGACTCTAAGTAAGTTGGATCCACGCCACCATCGATCTTAGCGTGGCGGATTTCCCCGGCTGAAGCACCGTTCTCGCGTAAAATGGCAATCCGCTTTTGATTATGGGCTCGTAAGAAATCGTTAGACGCCACATAATCTTTTAAGATCGTCTTGCCATCGACGCCGAGGACATAAAGAATCAATGCGGCCCCCAGACCCGTTCGATCTTTACCGGATGCGCAATGCCACAAAATGGACTTACCAACTGGTCTATCAAGTAACGTCATAAACAAGTGGTGATAAGCTTTTCGGGCCCGCTCATTTGCAATATAACTTCGGTAATGTTTTCGATTATTTTTAACAGAAATTTGATAGTGAAAGCTTTGGTCAGTATCCACTGGATCATTGATATAACTAACGCCAGGCATTGGTTTATCCGGCATCTGTTGAATTTCTTCAGGCCGCCGCAAATCAAAATCAACCCCTACATGATACTGCTGGGTCAGAACAGCAATGTCACTGCGGGTGAGATGATTTAATCGAGCTGATCGTAATAAGAGATGCTTTTTGACCATCAAACCTGATTTTGTTCGGTAACCACCCAGGTCACGCACATTAAAAGCCCCTTGGAGCTTAATTTCATGTGCCTGAATTGATTTAACGGGGCTTAAAATTGTCGGTCTAGCCTCCGCAGCAATTGATTGCATGGTTGGAATGCCCTGCTCTTGAACAGGCGAAGTTGAATATTCTGTTCTATTTTCCTTCAATTCACTCACTCCCTAAAAAAGATCTCACATCTATTGTTTTAACACTTTTATTATAGTGAGTGAATGTATTTGCTTGGTGTTGGAAGCGTAAAGGTTTGGTAAATGTTACCTGGCAGCGAGACGGATAACTGTCTGCAGATCGAGCAAGTCGATAAAACCATATCCACCCGGTTATACACATTCACATCTTATGTCTCATTTTCAGCAATACCAGCAACGCAGCAATCGCCACCATGGAGATGCCAATCACAATCAACCACGCTGAACTGATTGTTGCCATTGGAAGCTTCACGTTCATGCCATAAAATCCCGTGATGATCGTTGGCACCGCCATCGTTAGTGACCAAATCGTCAAAAATTTCATTGTGTCGTTCAAGTTATTATTGGCAATACTATTGAACGTATGATCAATTCGGTCGACCACTTGGGTTTCAATTTCAACCATTCGTTGGACCTGCTCGGCCTCAATTGTGACGTCCTCGAACAAATCCCGTTTTTCCTGATTAGCGCCCTTACCAAAATGCGTACTGGGCATCCGTTTCAGTAAGCTCAGATTAAGCTGAACGGCACTCGTTAGAAACGTTAACGTTTGTTGCAAATGGGATAAAGCAATCAAATCAGCATTCTTCGTTTTTCGGTTCAACATTTTATCCAACTGATTCCGTTTCTTCGTCACCGAACGGGCGATTGGAATGTAACTGTCAATTAATAAGAAGAGCGACTCCAGAATAAATGAATCTCTGGTTGTCACCTCTGGATTTTCAAAAGCCGAATGGAACGCATCGTTGACCTTTGTCATATGGCTCTGATTAAAAGTAAACAGGATTCCTTTATGGATCAAAATCCCAAAGGGCTGGGTAATGTAGCGAATATCTTCTTTATTCAGGGCATATGGTGCCAGCATGATGAACAACTGGTCATCTTCATTGACATCATACACATAATTGGTGCTTTCATCCCGGTCGGTCACATATTCAATAATATCTTCATCGATCCCATAATCGTTCTGTAATTGGATTTCTTCTTCAGGTGTGAGCTTGATTGTTTCAATCCATTTAGTGCCATCAATGATCTTTTCAGGTTTAATCATTTGATAATCCCCTTATTTTCAACTGATTCCATTTTACCGTAAAAGAAAAGAAGCCGCAGGAGAAATTCTGCAGCTTCCAATTTCCTTAAATACTTTTATAAAGAGTGTGCGAAACAAAGCGGTTAGGAACTGGAACGTAAGGCTCCTTATCCAGAAATCCTGGTTTTTAGGATTTGTGGATAAGGTGCTTACGTGTAAGTTCCTGCTTTGTGGAGCAGTCCTAATCAGTGTGCGAAGCAAAGCGGTTAACAATCGGAATGTAAGTCTCCTCGAACGAAAATTCTGGTCTTGGGAATTTTGGTTCGAGGTGCTTACATGCAGATTGTTGCTTTGCGCAGCAGTCCTAATCACCATGCGAAGCAAAGCGGTTTGGAGTCGCAACCTTTTTATAAAGGAATTTAAAGCTTACTTGACGATTCCCAATGACTGCATGATGAGGTAAATATTCAAAACAATCAGCACAATCGTGGCAATCCAAGCGGAATACTTGACCCAAGCCCGGTTAACGAACTCACCCATTAACTTCTTGCTGCTGGTGAAGATCACCAGTGGGACAACAGCGAATGGTAATGCAATACTCAAGAACACTTGTGACATTGTCAGCAGATCCTCGATCTTGGCTTCGTTGCCATGATAATAAATGGCAAAGGCAATCACAGGTGAGACTGAGAGCAATCGGGTTAACAACCGTTGAGCCCAAAGTGGCATCTTCAAGTGAATGAAGCCTTCCATGATGATTTGGCCGGACAAGGTCCCGGTGATCGTTGAACTCTGGCCAGATGAGAGCAAGGCAACAGCGAATAACATGCTAAGCAATGGACTTGCAATCGCACCCACAATGTGTGAGTTGCTCAAAGCATTGAACAGATCAACGAATCGGCCAAGTTGACTGTCAGTTCCAAAGAACAAGGCAGCTCCCAATACCAACAGTAAACTGTTAACGACAAAGGCAATTGTCAATTGGATATTTGAATCAATTGTCGTGAACTTGATCGCTTTCTTAACTGCACTGCGATCACTGCGATCAAGCGCCCGGGTCTGAGAAATTGACGACCCAAGATAAAGGTCATGAGGCATCACCGTCGCACCAACAATCCCGAGAGCCAAGTACAACATTGACTTGTTCGTGACAATGTCAGTTGAAGGGAAATAACCTTCTAGCAGCTCAGTGACTTGTGGTCCAGACAAGAAGACTTCATATGAGAAGACCAACAGGATAACGGCAACAAGTGTCGCAACGATCGCTTCAATCTTTCTAAAACCTAGCTTCATCAATAATAGCAGAATCAATACATCGGCACTGGTGATCAAAATTCCAACAATTAACGGAATGTTGAACAGAAGCTTAATGGCAATCGCTGAACCAATAATTTCAGCGATATCAGTCGCCATAATTGCCAGCTCGGTAATTACCCAGAGAACGAATCCGGTTCGCTTAGACGTTGATTCTCGGGTTAACTGGGCTAAGTCCTTACCAGTGACAATCCCTAATCTGGCTGACATGGCTTGTAGGAGCATCGCAATCAAGCTTGAAATCAGGATCACTGATAACAAACTGTACTTGAACTGAGCCCCACCGGCAATTGACGTAATCCAGTTACCTGGATCCATATAGCCAACCGCAATCAAAATTCCCGGGCCGGTATAGGTGAGTAAGGTCTTCCAGAAGCCGGCATTGTCTGGTACCTTGATGCTGCCGTTTACTTCATCCAGACTCTTACTTGGTGTATCTTCAAATGAAAATAGTTTCTTCTTTGGTTCCATGGTGTTCTCTCGCATTTCGAAAGCCCTCTTTCCATTGGTTTGAAATTCAGGTCAGTTATTTGAATGAACTCAACTAATTGCCACTAAGTACTATATACTCATTAAATTTTTAGTCAACCCTAAACTTTTTGTTTTATAGATGTAAAAATAAGTGATACCGATTACATCACGATTGAGTTCAGCTTCCGAAAACTTTCTTTTTATTTTTGGTGCCACATTCATTATAACCGCTTTCGGTGATAATTTAAGCGTTATATAAAGAAGAATTTTTCTTAAAGGCCAAATTTATCCCGACGATCCCCCCTCATCGACTACAGCCAATTCGATAGCAATATTTTGACTTATTCGGCGCAAATCATTGCTATTTTCGAAGATGGCTGTTAAAGTATAGATAATGTATTTATACTTCGAAACAAGGTACACCGTTCTATTAAGAATGATTCCTATTTTCAAGTTTCAAATGCAAATATAACGGCGCAAAGCGCATGGAGGTTTCATTCTTATGGAACAAGGTACAGTTAAATGGTTTAATGGCGACAAAGGTTACGGATTTATCACTTTGGAAGACGGCAAGGACGTATTTGTTCACTTCTCAGCTATCAATGCTGACGGTTACAAGACCCTTGAAGAAGGCCAACATGTTACCCTTGACGTTGAAGACAGCGACCGTGGCCCACAAGCTGCTAACGTTTCTGTTGTAAACGACTAATTTAATTTAGTAAATGAAAAGTCTCCTGTGAGGGGCTTTTTATTTTGGTCAATAAAGAGCTAGGTTCAAATCATTTATGATTTTGGACCTAGCTCTTTTTCTGTGTTGAATGACTGCCAATGAGGCGATGGAATCATTTAGAATATCGTTGTGATGACTGCCCCGGCAACGATCAGGACCAATCCAGCCATGGTATAGGTTAATTCACGTCGACTCTTGGCTTCATGCATCCAAACCATTCCCAGCAATGTGGAAATAACCACGGAGACTTGAGAAACAACAAACGCCGTGTTTACCCCATTGGCCTTAACTGAAAGAATATACGTCACTGCGGCGAACGAAAAGATCAATCCACCTAACACATTTCGCCAACTGGTCTTTTCCTTAAATACATTTCCCTGCTTGGTGAAGGCAATGTAAATAATGACCGCAAGCACCATCCCAATTGATTCTGGTAAAAAAATGGCTAGGCCGGACTCGCTCAACCCTCGCGGAATTGAATTGTAGACCCAATAACCTGCCGAGGTCAAAATAAGCATGATAATTGTATTAATTCGTTGCTTTTCATTAGCTTGGCTGCCTTTACTATCTGTAATTGAAGTCAGCCAGATCCCGATAATTAACAATAGCACGCCAAGCGCACCAAATACTTTTTCGATAACCGTTGACCACTCACCAAATACAAACACGCCAATTAATGAAGTTCCCACCAACTGCAACCCGGTAGAAATCGGCATGGTCTGGGAAACCCCAATGTTGTGATATCCTTGATATTGACCAACTTGGCCGACAATCCAAAATGCGCCTGCAAACGCTGCCAACAAAAAGCTGGACAACGTAATTTGTGGCCGCAACACGATAAAGACCCCGACACTGGCAATCAATGTTCCGACTGCAGTTCCTAATATTTCGTTGGCGGGCTTGCCACCCAGTTTAGCAACCACTGGCGGTAATAATCCCCATCCGAGTGCTGGCAGTAATAATAACAGTATGTTCAAAACATTGACCCCCGTTTTATTTTTATTAAAATAACTAAGAAGTCCATCATATAATTTCAATCCTGAAATGTAAACGGCATCAGTAAATTAATTTCATTTTTTAAATCATTTAACGAAAGAATTTTCCAAAATCAAATTAGGATGAAAGGCGCTTTGGTCCCAAAATTCAAGCAAAAAAAGTAATGCATTCCAGAACTGAAGAATGCATTACTTTTTTGCTTGAATGGCCAGAATCAGCCGCTTGGTACAAATTTTAAAAGTATAGAAATGGAACAGTTATAAACATTTTATCGACTAATGTCTCAGCCGGGCTTCATTCAATTCTAAAGTTAGCCACTTGCTGCAGTCTAAATAAGTGAGCAATTAAAATGATGATCACTGCCTGAGCTTCATTTCTACACCCGCTGATTAACCGGCCGCAGTAAGATTTCATTAATCGCAACTTTCTCAGGTTGGTCAAGTGCATAGGCCACCGCATTGGCGACGTCGTCTGCTTGCAGGCCAGCCTCTTGCTCCTGCTGCTTAATTTGTGCCCGGGTCTGCTCATCTGAAATTGTGCTGTATAATTCAGTTTCAACCGCCCCTGGCGAAACCATGGTCGTTTTGATGTGATTGTCAATTTGTTCTTGCCGGAGACCATCCATAATTGCCTGAATCGCATACTTAGTTCCGGCATAGACTGCACTTCCCGGATGAACAACGTGGCCGGCAACGGAATCCGTTGTGATGATATGACCATGCTTTTGTTTGATCATAATGGGTAATGCGGCCGCGATTCCGTACAGGACCCCTTTGATATTAACGTCAATCATCCGTTCCCATTCGGCAACCTTCAAATCCGCCAATGGTGACAGGGGCATCAACCCAGCATTATTAAATAACACATCTACCCTGCCATATCGAGATTCTGCCAGATCTACCAACTGCTGGACGCTTTGTTGGTCGGTCACATCTGTCTGTTGATAAATGACCTGCCCTGAAGTAAATTCATTCGCAATTTCTGCTAACCGATCCTCCCGGCGAGCCCCAATGACTACGTGAGCACCGTCTTTGGCCAATACTTCCGTCGTCGCTTTGCCAATTCCACTGGACGCACCCGTAATCACAACAACTTTGTCTTTAATTGTCATCTCAATCACTCCTATCAAATTTAATCGTCAATTTAAAGTCTTTAAGAAAGCTTTGGCCAAACTGCTGCTCATTTTTGAGATAAAGCTTGCCAAATTCATCAATCAAGCCATGGAATTCCTGCGCATCTTTGAAATCAAAGGACGTCGGCAGCTGAATCTGAGTTTGCAACTTGTGATAGCTCGAAGTGTCTTTGCAGCCGAGGTATTTGAACAATTTGCGGGCATATTTATCCGCAATAAACGTCGGTTGATCAAACACATAAACAATCAACGAATCAGCGGTTTCTTCGCCGACCCCAGGCAAGCTTAATAACGTCTTGCGCAGGTTCGATCCATAGTGAGTACTCATCTGGTCAAAACGATAGTTACCCTGATCAAACCAGCGAAGCACTTCCAATAAACTGCGGCTTTTGTTTCGGTAAAAACCACTTGGATGGATCAATAGTTCAATTTGTTCCCGGCTCAGCTTCAAAATTTGCTTAGGATCTAAATTCGTCGCTTGCCGCAAATTTGCCAATGCCAAATCAACATTTGCCCAGTTGGTATTTTGAACTAAGATCGCCCCAATCACGATCTCCATCTTACTGTCAGCCGGCCACCAATGCTGCGGCCCCATTGCTTGAAGCATCTTATGATAAAGCGGAATTGGATCAATCACTTAATCAACCACCTCCAACCATTGCTATGGGTTTATTATAGCCCGAAGTAACAGTAAATTCTTACGCAACTGACACAACAGATTGGATGCACAAAAATAATCCGCACCATTCCAGAAGTGGAAATGATGCGGATTATTTTTAGATAGCTGAGATTTCATTCAGAATTCAAATGATCTCCCAATTAGCATTCACAATAAGCTTACAATTTGTCAATTGGTTCTTTTAACTTCTTAGATTGATAAATTAAGAACATCCAGGCGACAAAGCCGAAGAAGATTGGCCCGATAATGGTCCAGAACGCCGTGACGTAATCGTGACTCATGATTGGGGCAACCGCCGTGAATCCAATGCCGACAATCAATACAATCATGACAATGGCGACGATAATATCCGTCAACCAGCGATTAGTGAAGATTTCAAACGGCCGATTGAGGTCCTTACGGCGCTTAAAGAATGGGAAGGCGCCGATCAAGAAGAGATATGGGAACGAAGTGGAAATGTTCCCCATATTGGTCAAAATCATATAGAATTTCTTGGCACTGGAACCACCAAAGGTCACGAAGAAGATCAAAACTGCGACGACAACCGCTTGTGTCCACATCGCAAATGATGGCATCCCCTTATCATTGAGTTTCGTCATTCGAGCCGGCCAAAAGTCGGGGTTTGATCCCATAATAAAGGACTTCAATGGCGAATAGATCAGAATAAAGAACGACCCCATATAAGCCATGAACATACTCAAGCCGGCAAAACGGGCAAATGACGTTCCGAGAATCAGGCAGGCAGCGTTAGATAGATGCATGCTTTGGCCTAAGACAACCCCCAGGTTATTCATGAGAACATAGGTAATATTACCAAGGTTAACCTGGCCCTGGCCAATGACCGAATGCCAGTTGGCACTAATCCCCCAGAGGAAGATTGATAGTGAATAGGCAACCATAATGACCATGGTTGAAATCACCAAACCCTTGGGAAAATCTTTTTCAGGATTATCCATACTGTCGGTGACCCCACCCATTGTTTCGGTTCCGGCGTAGGCAAATACCGCGTAGATCACGAATGACAACAGGGCTAGTGATGATTGAAAATCGGGGTTCGGAGATTGAACGAAACTGTGCAGGCCATTCACTGGCTCGGCTAATTGACCGCCGTTCATGATCAGGATAATCAAGCTGGCGATAGCAAAGATGACGGTCAGCAGTGACACAAAGATCCCGCCTAATGACGTAATCTTGGAGATTGAATCCACGCCTCTAACCGCAAATGAAGTGACCACCAGGATCCAGAAGATCGCCATGACCCCAATCACTTGATTCGAATTTAAGCCGAACAGCGCCCAGCTTTGGGTCTGGTCATGACCAAAGATGGTCGTTGAAAATGGAATCCAGACTTTAGACGCCGTCGACATTAACCAAATAATCCAAGAAGACAGCCAAATGAATGTCCCGATAAATGCCCACCGGTCACCAATTGAGCCGGCCAGCCACGAATAAATTCCGCCATGGGCATCTTTAAAGGTTGACCCATATTCAGCAAACATTAAGGTACTTGGCAGTAAGAATAACAAGGCCGCAAAAACGTACCAAATAATGCTGGCATAGCCCATCTGATCGTAGGCCACCGTTGTGTTGGCAAAACCATAAATGGTCGACATGATCATCAGGATCAGACTGATAAGTGTGATTTTTTTCTTTTTCATAATAATGACATACCCCAAAATAATTTATTTGATAAAATGAATAATCTTGCTAGAAAAAACAAGGTTAACTTTAGCATGGCTTTATTAAAATCATGTCAAAAAGCCTTGATGATTCGGTTGTCAATTATTAAAGTATCTGGCCAAATTCACAGTAAGCAAATCCAGTCAATTTGTATAAAACCAGCAAGAACTTGTATATCCCGTTAAACCGCCGTTCTAACAAGGCCAAACAGGCACAATTGTGAAGCAATCCACAACGAGAGATCCATCAACATTACAAAAAAGTAATTTCTGATTAGGGAACGGTGTGGAAAATCTAATTTGGGAATAAGAGAATCGGACGAAAGCCAATTAATCCCAGGATTTAAGTCAAAAAAAACAATGCATCCTGGTTTGAGAATGCACTGCTCTTTGGCTTAAACAACAGAAATTAGCCGTTTGTGGCAAGTTCCATCTGACAAGCATTATTTAACGGAAGTCTCACTCATTGCTGCCCGCTTCGTCATGACCCTGTCTTGAAAGTAAAAGACAATGCCAATTCCGACCAGCACAATGCTAAAGACAGGGAATGGCGCGCCCAAGCCAGTAGTTCCGGAAACGACTTGGGCAATTTTCATGCCGAATGGTGACAAGAAATTGCCGAGGTTGCAGCCGATCAGAATCAAAGAAGTTGCAAACGCCATCCGCTTTTTGGAAACGTAAAGGCTGAGTGAATTATAAATGAATGGGAAAATTAAGCTGCCGGGAATCCCGCTAATCACGTAACCAATGAGTAACATCGAGAAATTGTCGCCAGAAAAGCCGACGAGTAGGTTTGCGATGATTAACAGACCAATCCCAATGTAAAGACACCCTTTGCCTGTCCATTTGTTCAACAGGCCAAAGAAGCTTCCTGTAATAATGCCAATGATCGGCATTGCCGCTAAGATATTAGAGGCATTGTAGTTGGCCCCTTTGATCGCAACAGCCATTGATGAGAAACGAACGCTTAAGGCGGTAAAAATCATGACCAACAGTAAGGCGAAAATTGCCATGATCCAGACAGTTGGTGACAGGTTGAACAGCGATCCGGGTTGAGAATCCTGCTCATCATTTGAATGAGGATTGACTTCTGGCGCAAAGATCCAAAAAACCAAGAGAATTGGGAAAGCGATTAAGTAGATCGCAAAGGACATATGCCAGTTCATTGCCAACAACACCCCAGCGATGATGGTCAATGTGGCATTACCCACATTTTCAGCGGATCCCCGAAAGCCCTGTAACGTCGCTTTCGTATTCGGTTCGCGGTCAAATAAGACGTTGATGATCGAAACAGCCAACGAGTTAATCAAGCCAAATCCAGCCCCTAAAATGAACCGACTCGCTAAGATCACCGGATAGTTCTGCAATAACATTGGTGCCCCGCCGGCAATTCCAACCAGTAACAGCCCCAAAGCAATTGTCTTCTTAATTCCGATCCAATCGGCTAACACAGCTGATAATAATACAAAGATAACCACTGATAATGCTGGTGCGGTGGACAATAGTTCCATTTCAGTATTCGAAATTTTTAAGCCCGACTGAATTAACGGCAATGCCCCATTAATTGATCCTGCGCTGGTTAAGACCAACGAAACGGATAGGACCGCTAATTTGCTCATAAAACTGTTTTTATTTCTCATTGCCTGTCTCCCCTTTGGTATCAATCACGATTCGTGTAATCACTTACAGAAACCGTTTTCAATTTTGTTTACTGTTTACTTATACGCCAATTCCGACCCAAAAGTCAAGCCTAACTTGTCCGAATTTTATCATTCGCCATTATCAAAATCCATTCGATCCTTTATGTAGTCTTAGTTTTAGCCAATAAGGCCGCTCGACTAAAAATAACAAACCACCATCAAAAGCTGATGGTTCCCTCAGCTTTAGACGGTAGTTGACAGGTGTGCTAAAAGCGCTTACAATGTCACTTATAGATGTTTACTGTTTACTAACAAATAACGCGGAGGAATTCAACCATGCCAGCAGAAATCAAGGTCACTACCATTCATAATCAACCGATTTTTCATTTAAGTAACTCAACAATCAGCTACATCTTCGGAGTTGAAGATCACCAAGTCCTTACCCACTACTACTTTGGCAAACGGGTGCCGGACTATTCCGGGACGTTGCGCTATCCGCGACTCGACCGCTCGTTTTCGCCTAATTTTGGGGATGCGACGGATCGCAACTATTCCCTTGATACCCTCCCGCAGGAATACCCCAGCTTTGGCGCCGGCGACTTCCGGGAGCCAGCCATTGTCATCGATCAAGCAAATGGATCCTCAATCACCAATTTTACTTATCAAGATTACAAATTGACTGAAGGCAAAGAAACCTTGCCCGGCCTGCCAAGTACCTTTGCGGGCAAAAGTGAGGCCAGAACAATCTCAATTAAGCTTTACGACCAGGTCGCCAAACTCGCGGTAACCCTTCATTACACCATCTTTTCCGACTTACCGATTATCACCCGCAGTTCGACGATCGAAAACACTGGCGACCAACCAATTGACATTCAACGGGCAGCCAGCATGAATTTGGACTTGCCTAAAAACAATTACCAATTACTTCAATTGCCTGGCCGCTACGCAGAAGAACGGCAACTGCAAATCGAACCAATCAGCGCTGGAATTAAAGTATTGGACTCCAAACGCAGTTCTTCAAGTCACATGCAAAGCCCATTCTTTGCGTTGGTGAGCCCCGGAATCAATGAACAAAGCGGCACGGCTTATGGATTTAGCCTCATTTATAGCGGCAACCACAAGAGCCTGATTCAAAAAGATCCTTATGAACAACTCCGAATTCAAATGGGCATTAATGACTTTAACTTCAATTGGCAGCTTGAAGCAAACCAATCCTTCCAAACGCCTGAAGTCATGATGAACTTTAGCGATCACGGTCTCAATGACTTATCTCAGAATTTCCATCAGCTGATCCAGCGACACTTGATCCGTTCCAAGTTTGTCAATCAGCCCCGACCGATCCTCATTAACAACTGGGAAGCCACCTACTTTGATTTTGACGAAGAAAAAATTCAGCGGATTATTAAGAAGTCCGCTGAACTAGGAGTTGAACTATTTGTATTAGATGATGGTTGGTTTGGCCATCGAAACGATGATAAATCGTCACTGGGGGACTGGTACGTCAACAAGAACAAGCTGCCAAACGGCTTATCAAGCCTGGCAGACTTAGCTCATCAACAGGGAATGAAATTTGGCCTCTGGTTTGAACCAGAAATGATCTCTGCCGACTCCGACCTCTATCGGGCGCATCCAGACTGGGCAATTCACACCCCCAACCGGCCGATGTCGCTTGGCCGCGACCAATACGTCCTAGACTTTGGCCGCAAAGGAATTCGCGATAACATCTTCAAACAACTATGTGACGTCCTCGATCACGCTGACATTGATTACATTAAGTGGGATATGAACCGCAACATCACCGAACTGTATAATGCTGACCTGCCAGCCAATCAGCAAGGTGAGGCATCCCATCGGTATATTCTTGGCGTCTATGATTTCATGAATCAGCTAACGACCCGCTACCCGAATATTTTATTTGAAGGCTGTTCTGGTGGCGGCGGCCGCTTTGACGCCGGCATGCTCGCCTATACTCCACAGATCTGGACATCCGACAATACGGATGCGGCCGAACGGCTCAAAATTCAATACGGCACCAGCTTGGTATTCCCACCGGTTTCAATGGGCGCCCACGTGTCAAAAGTGCCGAATCCAAATACCGGTCGCACGATCGATATTCAGTTCAGGTCAATGGTCGCCAACTCCGCTAACATGGGTTACGAACTGGATCCGTTCACACTAACCCCTGAACAGGCGGATGTTGTTAAAGCTGAAAATCAGTGGTATAAAGCAAACCGGAACTTGATCCAATTTGGCACCTTTTATCGCCTCATCAGTCCATTCAACAATAATCAAGCTGCTTGGATGTTTGTTGATGCCGATCAATCCAAGGCTGTGGTCATGTTCTTTAACCTGATGAATCAACCCTCTTATCCACTGACCGTATTAAAACTGCAAGGATTAGATCCAAACGCCAAATATCAAATCAATGATGGGCAGGTCGCCTATGGAAGTGAATTAATGAACCTCGGCTTCTACCCCATGGGCCAACCAAGTCACGACTTTACCAGCGCCCGCTTTGAACTCAAAAAAGTGCCGTCTCACGATTAATTAATTTCCCTTGAAGGGTTAATTGGCGAATGGTCGAATGTTGGGACTCAAGCTCCGCAACCAAAATTCTGACCGCTTCAGTGCCAATCTCCATCGTCGGAATTTGAAACGTCGTTAAGCTGGGAACTAAATACTTCGCAAAGTCCAAGTCATCGAAACTGGTGACTTGGACTTTTTGCGGTACCGCCACCTTTAAATCATGGAGACAGCGAATGACCCCCATCGCAATCGGATCGGATGCGGCAATAATCGCCTGAACGTCCGGAAAATCACTCACTAATTTTTGAGTGGCTTGATAGCCAAACGCTGGCGTCCATTCCCCTATCTCAGTGTGGCCAGTCAATGCGTCATTTTTGGCCACGGTTGCTTTAAAAAGCGTCTCCCGAATGTCTTCATGTTGATGAATGAGCTGACCATTGAACCCCACACTCCGCAGACGGCCGCCGATCAATGCAATATGAGTTAAGCCTTGACTGTTGAGTTGGTCTAAGGTTTGGGTGATCATCCCAGCTAAATTGGGACTAACCTGGTTGGCGACGAGTTCACTAATTTGGTTGTCGGCGAGCACCAAATGTTCATTCTCCCCACGCAGCTTTTCAATAACCTGATCCTCAATGGCCCCCACTAGCACCAGGCCGGCATATTTGGGTAAATCATTCATCTCTGGGGCTTCGGGTAAACGGTAAATTGTCTTAACCTTGTAGTGCGCTTCAGCGGCCGCTTGAGAAATTCCCTGCATCATCACCCGGAAGTATGTGTCATTGACCTCCTCTTCTTCGCTCAAGGTGGTAATAACGCATAACGAATGAACCCACTTGCGGCCGTTGCGCCTCGTCGGTTGATAATTGTATTTTTTAATCATGTCAAGCACCCGCTGCCGGGTTTCCGGCGAAATTGAGAGACTGGGGTCCTCACTTAGAACCCGAGAAACAACGCCGGGAGATACTTGGGCGAGCTTGGCTAATTGACGAATGTTAATCATGATGGGACTCCTTAGTACTTCTTTTTGAACTGACAGTTTGTTTACTTATAAAGTATATCAGACGAATGGCAGATTATTCGCAGGAAACAAAAAAAGTGCCCGGTTTGACCCGAACACTTTTAACTGTATCTAATAATTTCCTTGAATCACTAATTTCTTATTGCCGGTAATGTAATTGCCGTTTGCCAGCTGGTAACGGGTTGTCAAGTTGTGCTTCACAATCTTTTTAACGGTCAGGCGAGTGCCCTTCTTGTAATTGGTAATCTTGTGAGTCAAGTTCACCTGCTTGTAGGCATTCACGCCCTTTTTGTTAATAACCGTCATCTTGTCATTTTTAGGCATTGTCTGGTAGTAAACTGGCACAACGTACTTGCGGTTGGCAGTAATATAACCAACTTTGCCGGCGGTCTTGCTGCCATGGTTCACATCGCGAACTTTGTAACGAAGCGTACCATTCGTTGAACGAGCGTAATTCACAACGACAAACATTGGTCGGTTAACTCGCTTAACTTTAGGATATTTGGCGATTCGTTGGCTGTTCTTAAAATTAGCAGTCTTATAGAGATAGATTCCCTTAGTTGCGTACACGGCGGCACCCTTCACAGCAGCATAATTGGGAACAGCTGGCTGTTCAGTCACAGTTGGCTGTTTGCTAGGGGTTGGAACTGTTGGCGTTGTACTTGATTCTTGCTTTGCTGGTACCGGATTATCACTTGGACCTGACGGCACAACCGGCGCTGTTTTAGGCACAACGTGGACGGTTAAATTGTTTGTGTCTTTGGCTAATGTATAAGCAATTGGCTTTGGATCAACTAACTGATAGCCTGCAGGTGCTACCGGTGTGTACTCACCAGTTTTGGCAACAAAGCCATCAAATGAATCAGTAGTTACAATCGCACCATTAGCTTTATCATTCACATAGTTAACGGTTGCTGAAGCCGGTTGGTATTTATAAATAACCGTGATGGATGACGGTGCCAATTGACCGTAAAATTGCATGCTTAGTTGTGGTGCCCCATTAAATGAAATTCCCGCTTTCATGCCTTCAAGAAGATTGACAAAGCCTTCAGAAATTGTGTTAAATGGCTGCATCATTTCGTGACTCACCAAAGCATTTAAAAATGCCATATCCATATACTCGATTTTAGGAGCAGCATCGGGATCAACTGGTTGATCCGTTACAACTACCCGCTTATTGGGAACATCCAACGACATGATTCTACTCGAAGACCCTATCATCGTTTGAAACGCCGGATCTATCCCGAACTTAACTGAAGAAGCCGTCTCCACTGGATTATAACCTGGAACACTTACGTTAACACAGTTTACATTAGAATTAGTAGCCGTAACCGTAAATTGCTCTGGCGCTTTTAGCTGATTACCCTTGGTATCAACCACATAAACCTTTGTTGTAATCTCGGTTGGTGGATCGTCAGCTTGCGCATTATGAAACTGACCGCCAGCTAACAATATTAGGGCAGTGGCTAGACCCAAAAAACACGCCATCATGATCCTCTTTATCCGATTCTTTATCATTATTTCCCCCTCCAATCATGATAATGAAAACGTAATCAATCATATTCATTTTTAGTGTATGTGAATTATTGTTCAAAGTCAAATTTAATAATCCCTGGCAAAGAAAAGAACCAACCTAAGATAGATTGGCTCTAAAAACTTGATTTAGCTAACTTTGAATGATTAGTCCAACTTGGACTTATTCAATACATTCAACTTATCATCAAAATCATAAACAACTGGTTCGCCAGTTGCCATTTCCAAATTCATGATATCTTCATCGGAAATGTTTTCGATGTACTTAGAAAGTGCTCGCAATGAGTTACCATGAGCAGCAATGACAACGTTCTTGCCATCCAATAACTTAGGGGCAATTTGGTCTTCCCAGAATGGCATTACTCGTTCAAGGGTTACCTTGAGGTTTTCACCACCAGGAATAATGTGGGGATCCAAGTTTGCGTAGCGACGGTCATGAACAGCTGAACCTTCATCGTCGGCTTTCAAAAGGGGTGGCAAAACATCATATGAACGACGCCAGATATGAACTTGTTCATCACCGTACTTTTCAGCAGCCTTCTTCTTGTTATGGCCTTGCAATGCACCATAGTGACGCTCGTTTAAACGCCATGATTTAACTTCTGGAATCCAAAGTTGATCTGAGTATTCCAAAACATAATGCAACGTCTTGATTGCCCGAGTTAATACTGAAGTAAACGCAAAATCAAATTCGATGCCGGCCTGTTTGATTAACTTACCAGCGTTGATCGCTTGCTTAACGCCTTCCTCACTTAAATCAACGTCAACCCAACCAGTAAATTGGTTAGATAAATTCCATTCACTTTGACCATGACGAATTAAAACAAGTTTTGCCAATATCATTACCTCTTTCTCTATTTGTCTATCAGTTGATTTTACACCAAATGAAATAATTTTTCAGCCTTTTTTGGCGGCATTTTTATCCGCAGCGACCGCTACCGGTTCATCGTGGCGTTTCACACCTAAAATATCCAAGAAGAACGTAAAGATCGGTACCCCACAGATCAGGCCCCAGATGCCAAAGAAGTGTTCGCCAACCAGGAGGACAACAAAGGTATAAAAGATTGGCAGATTGGTCTTGGAGGCCATAAAATTCGGATTGAGCACGTAGGCTTCAAAGGCGTGGACGATGACAATCGTAATAATGAGGTAGAAGACATCTTGAAAGCCGCCAACGGAGTAGCCGACAAGTGATAATGGGATGAAGGAAATGATCACCCCGGCAACTGGGATCAAACTTAAGATGAACACCATCAGTGCCAAGACTGCCAACTGCGGCAAGTGCATGAACGCCATGGCGATCGTGGTCAAAATTGTGTTGCAGATTGCGATGAAGAATTGAGCTTCAATGACAACGCCAAAGGTCGACACAAACTTTTTACCAAAGAAGTAAAGGTCTTGGAAGAACCAACCAAAGTCGCTCTCTAAGAACAACAGCGAAAATTTGTCCATCGTCCGCTTTTCAACGGTGAAAAAGAAACTCAGGATCATGGATAGGAAGAACGTGAGTCCCATCGTTCCAACACCCGTGATGTATTTCCAAATGAGGCCGACCCCATTTTTCATCTGTGACATAATATTACTTTGCTTCACCAACTCATTGAACCACCGAATCGTCGTGTCGTCGGGTACATTTTGGGGATTTGAATAGAAGTTGATAATGTCTTGGGTGGCATTGATCGCCTGTTCCGCAATCTTAGGAATATAGATGGTAATGCCATAATACAAGGCCAGGATCACCAACAGGTATAACGCCGTCACAATCAACGGGGCAGGAATCTTGATGTACTGGCGAATCTTGTTAGTTAATTTGACAACCAACAAGCAAAAAATAAACGTCAGTAGAACCGTACTCATCATGCTTCTGGTCACGTAAAGGACAAAAATAACGAACATCAAAACGGTGAATCTTCGTAGTGCTACGTTATTAATAAATTTGGACCACGCCGTCAAACAACCAACTCCCCTCACATGTCATGTGATCGATTTTTATTCGTGCCTCAATGATACATTGTCCCAGTCTGGTTAGACAAGTTTTATTTAGTCAAGACTTGCATAACTTTGCCTTAAACGGAAAATCTCAGAAGTGACAGTTTTGAGCACTTCTGAGATTTGTTGTGATTTTTATTTGGTTGGTGAAATTCGGGATGTGTTTCTCGAGCACATAGCTGAAATGTGTTCCACCAAGCAGCAATCTGCACATAAGCACCCTTTAACAGTGATTATGTTTTAAGGCTACATAGCCGAATGGTGCTCCACAAAACAGGGGTCTGCGCATAAGCACCTTTATCGCAAGCCCCGAAACCAGGGACAGCCCGTCGCTTATACATAGCCGAAATGTGTTCCACCAAGCAGCAATCTGCACATAAGCACCCTAAACCCAAGCCCGAAGAAACTGGGCTTGGGTTTAGGGTGCTTATGCTCCGATTGCTAACCGCTTGGTTCCACACTCTCTAATAGTGCGCCTTCACATACTTTCCAATCGATTCATTACTATTATGTGCACCCTTGATGACATTTCGGACATCTTGATCACTCATTGCGTTGGAATCAATTCCCGCAGCGCTAATTTGCTTTCTGGCACTGGCAATTTGGCTTGCCGTGATTTCCTTACCATTGATTTCCTTTTGGCTTGGCGTCACGGTATATTCATTTGAACCCTTATAATTTGCCGCGGCCTTCTTTTCCGAGGACGTCAAACTGGCATTCTTATTAGGGGCCACATTCGGATTATTGGTTGTATTGCTATTACTGCTTGAGTTTGAAGACTCGAAATCATTTGAAGTCGAACTGGAGCTGCCATTTAAGGCACTGTTATTCTTATCACGCAGTTTTTCAGCCTTTTGCAAAACATCTTTATAGTATGATTGTTTAATCGACTTGTCCGAGAAGATCTTATCCAACGTGCTGTTTGACTCAGCGTACTTACCTTCGCCGGTCTCATTTAACGCCTGATTATAAATAGCATCATACTTTTTAATGTTGCTCTGAATCGTTTTAATCAGTGTCAACTGGGACTGGGCCCGGTTCTTTAATAATTCGCTGCCGCTCTTAGTGTTAGCGACTGATTGATAGCCACTCTTGGCATTAGCAAACTCACGGTCTTTGAACAGATCATTGGCAGACATAAACGACTGGGTCTGATTTAAAATCGTGGATGCTTTTTCATCATTGGGCTTTCTCTTTAAGGCGTTCGTATAGGCGGTTTCGGCCGCAGTATAGTTCTTATTAGAAATCTGCAGGCTGCCTCGTTGCATTGCGTCCGTATAAAGCTTTTCATTTTGACTGTGTCGGGCAAATGCATAACCACCAATCGAAAGCGCGATAACTAAGGTGATTACAATCCAAATCCATCTTTTCAAAGTGAAGCCCTCCTAATTAAAGTTTATTCAGATTTATTATAACATCAATGGCCTGATCACATTCAAGTGTTTGTCAAAGGTGATTAGAGATTTTTCCTATATAAAGTGACGCTGACGATTTAAAAAAATGAGCGTACACTATGCAGCAATGAGGCAATTTTTGAACGTGAAGTATTGAAATTGACAGCATCGTATTCAATGCAGCCTGCTGGTTCATTGAGGTCCGTAGTCGCCTGATTGGCCAAATTGCCTAAATCAATTCATTTTTGCCAACCCTTCACATGCATTTTCTCATCAATTTTGTTACAGTTGGGATAGTATTTTAAGAAAGGAGCCCACTCATGGCAAACGATTCCGAAGATTATATTAAACAGCACATGTTTGGCAACCCACAACTCAAGCCTGATGAAAAGCGGGCATTTCTGGGTAACTTCAGAGAACGGGTTGCCCTTGCCCTAACGATTAGTCAATTGCGTCAACCCGAAACCACGGCAATGGTCGCCAAAGTGATTACCAATTATCCAGAATATCGGATGTATCTGAACGGCAAAATGGACGACACCTTGGTCGAAGATTACATGGGTATGGCAATTGATCACAATTATCAATTTACCGTTTTGGTCCAAAATGGTGTTCGGGTTGAAGCCCACACTGGGCCTCATGACTTTGGACTGGTGATTGCGTCCCCCAAGGAAAAAATCAAGCGTCGAATTCTATTGTAATTTTATACACATGTTAAGAAGTCGCCTTTCTGGGGCTTCTTTTTTATTTTCGTGAGATCTAATTACTAACACTTCCCTGTTATCATGCATTAAAATGAATTTGACAAACACATTTACACAGATTAATATTATTTTTAATTAATTTTATTGCCGAATCTCTAATAATTATACACACTGAATCGAGGTTACATCATGAAACCCTATCAGTTAATAACGGTTGGCGACCAAGCCATTTCAATCGAATTTCCAAATGAAATCAATCCGGAAATTAATTTACGGCTGCAGGCACTCGCCAAAATTATCACCGCGGACAAGGT
The DNA here is from genome assembly GCF_001436255.1 of Lentilactobacillus rapi DSM 19907 = JCM 15042. Classification (GTDB taxonomy): domain Bacteria; phylum Bacillota; class Bacilli; order Lactobacillales; family Lactobacillaceae; genus Lentilactobacillus; species Lentilactobacillus rapi. The sequence goes on from NZ_AZEI01000082.1 coordinate 65,913, forward strand.
GGTCGGCGTCCAAGCTGTCATCCCCGCTTACCACACCTTACTCGTCACATTTGACGCAATGAGGATCACGCCAAGGAAGCTCAAGCAGCAACTTGAACGCATTATCGCAGATCAATTAGCTGCGCCGCTACCTCCTAAACGAACCTTAATCATCCCAGTGTGCTATGAAGATCCCTATGGACCAGATTTGTCAGACGTTGCCGATTACGCAGGTATTTCGACCGACGAAGTCATCAAACGTCACACTGGCAAGTCCTACCTCATTTATTTTCTGGGTTTTCTACCGGGTTTTGCCTACATGGCCAGTGTTGACGACCAGATCGCCATGCCGCGATTGTCCAAACCGCGAGTCAAGATTCCAGCTGGCAGCGTTGGGATTGCCGGTATCCAAACCGGATTCTACCCAGTCACCTCGCCAGGTGGTTGGCGACTGATTGGCAAAACGCCGCTCACCCTTTACCAGCCGGATAATCCCGAACCGTTCTATCACGCTGGCGACGAAATCAAATTTGAAGCCATCGATAAGGAAACCTTTGACGTTATCAAACAAGCCGACGAACTAGGTCATTATCACGTAAAGGTGGTGACGGAAAATGCATAACCTTTCTGTGATTCAACCAGGTTTACAGACGACCATTCAGGATTTGGGCCGGGTGAGTCACCAAATTGATGGTTTCCCTGTTTCCGGCAGTATGGATCAGGCATCCCACCGGCTCGCCAACTTATTGGTTGGCAACCGCGGCAAAACGGCTTGTTTGGAATTTGCCTTAACCGGACCAACATTGATCTTTCGGGTTGCCACGTTCATCACCATCACCGGCGGTCAATTCTCGCCAACCCTAAATGGCAAACCAATTCCAGAAAATGAAGCTATTCGAGTCCATGAAAACGATGAGCTGGCCATTGGTTCTGCCAACGCCGGCCGCTACGGCTACTTAGCCATCAAGGGCGGCATTCAGGTGCCGGAAGTGATGGACAGCCGCTCAACGACGCTACGAATTGGCATCGGCGGCTTCAATGGTCGAGCTCTCCAAGCAGGTGATCAGTTGCCGATCTCACCCCAGGAAACGCTCCGAAGTTTTGGCCATCGCCGAGTTAACCAGGCCTTCCTGGAAAGTTTCCGGGATCCAAAGACGATGTTGCAAAATCCATTGGTTATTCGAATCTTGAAGGGTCCCCAATGGTCGCTATTTTCTAAATCAGATCAACGATTACTTCAGCATCAGCAATACCAGCTCACCTCTGAAGCCGATCGGATGGGTTACCGGTTAGCTGGCAAGCCGTTGACCACCAGTCTTAAGAGCTTGCTTTCCGAAGCCACGGTCTTTGGTGGCATTCAAATTACCAGCAATGGCCAACCGATTGTGTTGCTGGCGGATCGACAGACGACTGGTGGTTATCCAGTGATTGCAACCATCTTAACCGCTGACATTGGCAAAATCGTTCAGTGTCAAAATCACCAACTGATCCAATTTCAATTAACCGACTTGAAAACCGCTGAAGACGAACTCCAGAAACAAACCGAGTTACTGCAGCGACTGAAAGCCGAATTTATTGAGCAACGTTACCAAGCTCCGATCGGAATCAATCGATCAGCCGCGCAACGGATTCGTGGATTGTTTGAGGGCGGTTTTTCTAAGGGGTAACCGCTTTGTTTCAAACGCTTGTTGAGGACAGCTCCTCCAAGCAATAATCTGCATATAAGCATCTTCGGCAAAAATCCCCAAAACCAGGGATTTTTGCCAAAGGAGACTTATCTTCCGATTATTCCCGCTTGGATCCGCTCACTTATTTTTAGGACAGCTCCTCCAAGCAAAGATCTGCGCGTAAGCACCTTGAACAAAAATTCCCAAACCCGGAATTTCTGTTCAAGGAGACTTACTCTCCGATCTTTAACCGCTTGGATCCGCTCACTTATTGAAGGAGGTGCCATCATGAACATCGAAACGGTTCGTGAATTAGCAAAGATTTTAAAAGAGAATCAGTTATCTGAGTTAACGTACCAATCAGGAAACGACCGGTTGAAGCTGAAGCGGGCGCTTACCCAGCCAGCAGCGCCATCATCTCCTGCGGCTCCTGAACCGGCCGTCTCTGACGAACAAAACACCATCAATGCCACGACCATCGGGACCTTTTATTCATCCAAGTCCCCTGACGACCCGCCATTTGTTTCGATTGGCGATCATATCGAGATCGGTGACACGATTGGCATTATTGAAGCAATGAAAGTGATGAATGAAATCAAAGCCGACAAGGCGGGAACCGTTACCCAAATTCTTGCCACGGACGGCCAAGGAGTTGAGTTCGATGAACCACTTATTCAACTCGCATAAACCAATTGAACAATGGCCATTTCATAAGGTCCTGGTTGCCAACCGCGGTGAAATTGCCGTGCGGATTATTCGCGCCTGCCGCCAGTTGGGACTGCAGACGGTTGCAATCTATTCCACAGCTGACAGAAACGCGCTGCATACCAAACTAGCTGATTCAGCTATCTGTATCGGCCCAGCCAATGCTGCCAACAGTTATTTAAATATCAATAACATTATCACCGCCGCGCAATTAACCGGCGCGGATGCCATTCACCCAGGTTATGGCTTTCTTTCAGAAAACGCCGATTTTGCCCGCGCCTGTGAAGAAAACAATCTGATTTTTATCGGGCCAAACGCCGATGCAGTTTCATTGCTGGGCAATAAGGAACAGGCCAGAGAAACGATGAAGCAGGCCGGCATGCCCCTCGTAAAGGGCAGTCCAACCGTCCTGACCGATTCAAAGGAAGCTTTGACTGAAGCTAAAAAGATCGGCTTTCCAATCATGATTAAAGCAAGCGCTGGCGGTGGCGGCAAGGGGATGCGAGTTGTGGAATATCCTGAGCAATTCGAAAGCACGTTTGAGCTCTGCCAAGATGAAGCCAGGTCAGCGTTCGATGACGACCATATGTATCTTGAGCAATACCTAACGCACCCCCGGCACATTGAAATTCAGTTGATTGCCGATCAAGCTGGCAAGGTGCTGGCAATCGGCGAGCGGGATTGTACGATTCAAGCCAACCACCAGAAGGTCATGGAAGAAGCCCCAGCACCGGCTTTAGACGACGCCACCCGCCAACAAATGTTTTCCACCAGCGAACAGGCCGTTTCCAAGATTCATTATGAAGGCGTTGGTACCGTTGAGTTTCTTTACAACGGCCCTGGTGCATTTTACTTCATGGAAATGAACACCCGGATTCAGGTTGAACATCCAATTACTGAACAAACCACCGGCTTGGATCTCATTGATGCCCAATTTCGGGTCGCCGCTGGTGAAACGTTGGTTGACAGCCGACCAACCGTTTCCAACTATGCCCTGGAGTGCCGAATCACGGCGCTGACGCCGGGAACCATCACTGGCTTACATTTACCTGGTGGACTGGGTGTCCGCGTTGACACCGCCCTTTATCAGGGTTATACGGTGCCCCCGAACTACGACGCCATGATCGCCAAACTGATTGTTTTCGGCCCCAATCGCAACGTTGTCTTAAATGAAATGAGAACGATGATCGATGAAACAGTTATTGCCGGCATTTCGACCAATCTGGAAATGCTATCCCAGTTGTTGGCCGAACCAGACTTGATTGAGGAGAAAACCGACGTCAACTGGCTCGATAAACAACTGGCTGAGAAGGAGGAAGATTCTTATGACGACTGATATGACAACTCTATCTCCAGTTGAACTACGGCATTTAATTCGCAGTGGTGACTTTTCCGGGCAGACAAGCGGCTTGTGCCCAGGCTATACCCAGGCAAACCTGGCGATTCTTCCCAAAGATCTCGCGTATGATTTCCTACTATTTACGCAACGAAATCCCCGCCCCTGTCCGGTGCTTGAAGTGAGCGATACGGGAAGCCGCAAGCTACACGAATTCGCCGACGACATTGATTTGGCCAACGATTTTCCAAAATACCGGATTTACCGCGATGGCAAAGTCGATGCCGAAGTCACATCGGTTGCAGACATTTGGCAGAATGATTTTGTCAGCTTCATCATTGGCTGCAGCTTCTCATTTGAATCTGAGTTACTCGCTGCCGGGATTGAAGTTCGAAACATCACCGAGAAAGTGAATGTGCCAATGTTTAACACGAACATTCCGCTAAAATCCGCTGGGCCATTCCACGGCAACATGGTCGTCAGCATGCGTCCCATCCCAGAAGCTCAAATTCCAACAGCGGTCCAGGTAACCGGCGCAATGCCAAAAGTTCACGGTGCGCCAATCCAAATCGGTGATCCCGAAACCATTGGCATTTCTGATCTGGCGCATCCCGATTATGGCGATCCGGTGACAATTAAAGCTGGCGAACAACCTGTTTTCTGGCCATGTGGGGTCACACCGCAAAACGTAATTATGCAGACCAAGCCGCCGCTGGTCATTACCCACGCGCCGGGCCACATGCTGGTGACCGACGTTGTCAATGCAACATTAAAATACTAGGACAGCTTTTCCAAGGAGGAATTTCCAATGACAACAATTGATCTCAATAGTGATCTCGGTGAAAGTTACGGCCGCTACCATTTAGGCAACGACGACCAGGTGATTCCACTCATTAGTTCAGCTAACATTGCCTGTGGCTTTCACGCTGGCGATCCTGACGTGATGTATCAAACAGTTGAAATGGCTGAGAAAGCGGGGATCGGCGTCGGTGCCCATCCTGGTTTCCCTGACCTTGATGGCTTTGGCCGCAGGAAAATGGATCTTTCCGCCGCGGCGGTAACCCACATGGTGACCTACCAAATTGCCGCACTGGCCGGCTTCACAAAGACCCACCGACTGCATCACGTCAAGCCTCATGGGGCACTTTACAACGCCGCTGGTAAAGACCTGGCACTGGCCACTGCCATTTGTCAGGGGATCAAGGCTGAAGATCCTCATTTGATGGTCTATGCCCTTTCCAACAGTGCCTTGGTTACTGCCGCTCAGAATCTCGGCCTTCCCGTTGCGCAAGAAGTCTTTGCCGACCGAAACTATCAAGCAGACGGCAGCTTAGTTCCACGAAGTCAGGATAACGCCGTGTTGCACGATCCCGATGAAATTGCCAAACGAACCATCTCAATGATCAAGACCCAATCCGTTGTCGCGGTGACTGGAGAAACCGTGCCAATCAAGGTCGACTCCATCTGTGTCCACGGTGACAACAGTGCGGCTCTTGAAATCGTAAAGCATTTAACTCAAGCATTGAAACAAGAAGGAATTGCCATTAAGACCCGTTAATTCGAAAGGAAGATGCTTATGAAAGAGCCTCAAATTGAAACACCCGCAAAGAACAAACGACTACGGAGTGCTGCGTTAGGTGCCGCCTTCTTAATGGCGATGGCCGCCGTTGGTCCTGGATTCTTAACCCAGACCGCCACGTTTACCGGCCAGTTGGGTGCCAACTTTGGATTTGCAATTCTGATTTGTATTATTGTTGACATCGTCGTTCAGTTAAACATCTGGCGAATTATTATCGTTTCAGGAAAACGAGCCCAAGTGATTGCCAATGAGGTGTTTCCAGGTTTGGGATACGTCCTCTCCTTCCTGGTGGCGATGGGTGGCTTGTTCTTTAACATCGGCAATATCGGTGGTGCTGGCTTAGGCCTCAACGTGTTGTTTGGGATCTCACCGGAAAACGGTGCCTTGATCGCTGCGGCAATCGCCATCATTGTGTTGATTATCAAAAATGCGTTAAAAGCCATGGACATCACTGTCCAGATTCTCGCTGTTATCAAAATTGGTATTTTGCTCTATATTCTATCAGTGATGACCGTTCCATATGGCACCGCTGCAGCGCATGCATTTGATCCGTCAAACGTCAACTTTTACTCCATCGTAACGATCGTTGGTGGAACCGTTGGTGGTTATATTTCATTCTCGGGTGGTCATCGATTGCTTGAAGGTGGCGCGAAGGGTCCTGGCGCCATTAAATATGTCAACGAAGGTGCCCTGACTGGAATTGGAATTGCCTCGGTCATTCGGGTAATGCTGTTTCTCGCTGGCCTTGCAGTGGTTACCGCAGGTTATAAACTATATCCAACCAACCCGGCGGCTTCAATCTTCAAGTACGCAGCTGGTAACTTTGGCTATAAATTCTTTGGCCTGCTGTTATTTGCTTCCGGGATGTCATCAACTTTAGGCTCCACCTTCACTTCCACATCGTTCTTGGATTACGCGGTGAGTGATCGGGCCGGAGTGATGTTCAAACGTTACCGAAGTAGCTTCATCATTGGCTTCATCATTGTTTCAACTGCCATCTTCTACTTCATCGGCAGCCCAGCCAAAGTCTTGGTTGTTGTGGGGGCCCTCAACGGATTTGTGTTGCCAATCGCCTTGGCAATCCTGCTGCTGGCTTCGCACCGACAACCAATCATGGGGGTGAAATATCATCATCCGGCATGGTTGACGTGGACTGGCTGGATCGTAGTTGCTTTCATGGCATACGCTGGCTTCAGAACGATTCTGGGATTGTTTGGAATCGGCAATTAATTTTCACGAGACTGGGATCGGCCGTTTGGCGCAGCTTTTATCCAAGTAGCTACGGCAATCTAAGTGAATGATCATCGATTGGACATTAATATATGTCCCAGCCTCCACTTTGAAAAATCAAATAAGCCTGTGCCTTCACTCAATTGAATTCCAACTGAGTAAAGACACAGGCTTATTTATTGATTGATCTATGTAACTTATTTCGTCAAATTCTCACACGACCATCGCCAGCAAAAATACGGCGCCCAATCCAAGCACAACCGAAATAGCCATTGAACGCGTCCAATAAGCAATTCCAATCACGATAACCGCCGCAATCATTTCTGGGGCCCGACCAGCGATTGAAACTACGTAGTCCGGAGTGATAAAGATATCTTTCACAACTAAAGCAGTAAATAGTGAAACTGGGACATATCTCATCCATTCGTTAAACCAAACGGGAATTTTTCGGGTACGAAAAAATAGTAGGGGAATTAGTCGCGGCGCAAAAGCCACACAAAAACACCCTAATACCAACCAAACATGTTGTGTCGTGTTCCATTCCATACGCTCTAACTCCTACTCATCAACGTCTTCAGGCGATCCGGCCGGGTTCTTAATATGCCGCAGCAGGCCACTGTTCGGAAAATATTTTCTGATCGATGCTTCTGCCATAAATCCAATAAACGAAGCGACCAGGGTTGAAATAACCAGGCCAAGAGTTGATTTGGTCAGCACCATGAAGTAAGCGGCCAAGAACCCTGATAGAATGCAGATCAGAATAATCAACCCATTTTTGAGTTGAACAACGATCATATAAAGGAATAATGCTGTTAGCGCAAAGTGCACAATGGTTAAATCGATGTGGATCGCACTGCCAATCAGACTGCCAATCAGATTACTAATAGTCCAAAACACCAACGTCATATGTTCGACGTGTAAGGCTTCCCTGGGCGTAAACTTCTTATCCGTTGAAAATTTTAAATAATTAAGTGCGTAGTTTTCATCATTCATTGAAGCCGCAAATAAAGCGGTAAATCCAAGCGACTGGCCATGCAAATACTTGGAAAGGCTCGATCCCAGCAAGGCATAACGCAGCTCAAGGAAAAACATCATCAAAATAACTGAATACATTGGTGCACTCGTTGCCAGCAGTGACGCAATCAAAAATTGCGCCCCGCCTGAGAACACCATTACTGAAACCATTAAAGTTGTCCACACGTTGAATCCAGAAGCGTTCAGCAAAATTCCACACGCCAAGCCGATTGGAATGTAACTCAAATCTACCGGTAGCGAAGCATCAAGGATTCGACGCCAATATGGAAGCTTCTCTCTAGATTTCGCTATGTCTTTACCCAAAAGGATTCCTCCATCATTAAGCAATCAGGACTGTAAGCCCGTGTAAAAATCATGTAAACACAATCCAGATACAATTATATTGGATATCACCAAATTAATAAACACTTTTAACCAAATGTTTTGCTAAAACAGTCGCAAAATCGCGCGCCATAGGAGAATGAACGGGTTGGCTTTTTTTATCGATTGGTTGGTGACCAATTGAACTTCAGAATCTTCGGTTTGCAAATATTTCGGTAGACCTTGCTTGTAAGTCAGCTGAGTCTTGCCTGCAGCTGTGCCCTTTTTGGCCGGGGCAGCAATTTTTTGATTCAGGTGGACATATTTCCCCTGAACTTGCTGCTTGGAAACATTTTTCGGCGCCCATACCCACGTTGTCTTCTTGACAACCGGTTGAACATCGACCTGTTTTCCATCCGGAACCGTTGCCTTGTCAACACCTTTAATTTGGCTTCCTTTGCTTAATGTAATGGGATGCTGTTTGGTGAATACGTACCGCATTAACTTAGCCGTTTGAATAAATCTTGCCGGATCGGTTGCGCTCTTGTTACGACTACCAAGAACCACCGTAATAATTCGGTGATGCTTGCGGGTGGCCGATCCCACAAAACAGGCACCGGCTTTATCGGACGTCCCAGTCTTTAAGCCGTCCACCACAACGCCCTTGGCAATTTGGTGATCGTTAAGCAGCTGGTTGTGGCCGGTAATTGCTGTGCCATAAAAAGTCGAGGCCGTCTTCTTGGTAATCTCAGTCACCCTCGGAAAAGTCTTCATTAGTTTGCTGGCTAATAAGGCAACATCGCTGGCGGACAGCTCATTTTCGGCATCTCCGCTCACGTTTGCCAAGGCCAGCCCACCAGTGAGCTTGTTGGTCAGCCCGGAGGCATTATAAAATTTGGCATCCTTGATTCCGATCTGCTTGGCAGTTTGAGTCATCAATTTTGCAAATTTCACCGGCGTTCCGGCGACTTTTTGGCCCAACGCCAACGCAGCTGCATTAGCCGAGGCCACCAACGTTGCATTAACCAACTGACGCACAGAGTATGACTTGCCAGCAGTCAACGGCACATTGGTCAGGCCACTAGCGGTGCTCAATTTAGCAATCGCTGGTGAAATGGTTACCTGGTCATCCCAGGCTAACTTCTTCTGTTTGATTTGCTGATGAACAATGTAAATGGTCATCAGCTTGGATACTGAGGCAATCGGCAGCGCTTGGTTGGCGTTTTTCTGATACAAGATCTGTCCGGTTCTGGCATCAACGGCAATCGCGGCTTTGGCAGCAATCACCGGTTGATCAGTGACGGAGCTCGCTTGAACGCTGGTCGCAAATCCTGCAGACAGCAAAAAAGTGCCTATTAAGGCAATGATCGCTTTAAATCGTAAGTTCATTTTCATCCCTTCTACCGCGTTCCTTTTAATTTGTCACTGGGCTTTGAAAGATGATCACCATGATTGATCGGAACGTGAATCGCAAACGTTGTAATTTCAGGGCTCGAAGTCACATTAATATAGCCGCCGTGCAGATCAATGATGCTCTGCGCAATCGCCAAGCCCAGGCCAGAGCCACCGGTATCTTTGTTTCTGGACTCTTCAACTCGATAAAATCGCTCAAAAATTTGGTCAAGCGACTTCTGGGGAATTTGTGGCCCGTCGTTGGCAACATCAATGACCGCTTCACCGGGTTTGCCGATTCTGGCACTCAAAAAGATGTTGCGGCCACCCTTGCCGTACTTAATCGCATTTGAAATCAGGTTGTTAAAGACCCGCCCCAGCTTTTCGGCATCCGCTTCGATGTAGAGAGGCTTCTCAGTATTTTTGGCAGAAATCGCCAAGCCGCTCTTTTTGGCTTCCAGCTCAAAGCTGGCGACCAGTTGCTCCATCATCTGGTTAAGGTCAATCTTGTTGATCGATAGTGGCGTCCCAGTCTGTTTGACTTTGGTATACTCAAATAAATTATCCACCAAGGACTTCATTTGTTTGGCTTTCAGATAAGCAATCTCAGTATACTTGAGCAAGTCCTCTTCACTGTGGTACTGCTTATCTTGAATCAAGCCAAGATACCCCAAAATCGAAGTTAACGGCGTGCGCAAATCATGGCTGACATTGGTGATCAGCTCATCTTTAGAACTCTCAATTGCCCGCTCCTCGTCCATCGAGTGGATAACACTATCAACCAGGGCGTTAATGCTTTCAACAACTGATTGGGTGTTGTCTTTGAATTTAAAATTAATCCGATGGTCCAGATGACCGTTGGCAATGTAATGAAGCTCGGTAATGATATGGCGCAACTGCATTTGATGGTAGCGCCGAATCAATCGCCAGTATACAACGGCCGCGTCAAACACCAGCATCAGCGCGATGAAAATGTTCTCCCAGCTCCAGAGATGATAGTGATTGGGGCCAATTAAAATCGATCGTTTAATGATAAAAATCCCGTCCCGCAGGCCAGGATTGGTCATGATAGATTCATTAATCAAAATCACAATCGACAAGTTTAATAACAGAAGGAGAATGACCGTTACGATCCCTTCCAAAAATAATTCAGTTTTCTCACGGCCGGTTAGCTTCAATATAATCCCTCTTCAAAATTAGTGTGATTCGATCTTGTAGCCAACGCCCCAAACGGTTTGGATGACTTTTTCGCCGTTGGTAGCTTCCTCAATCTTATCTCGTAAGTGACTCACATGAACCATGACCGTCTTGGCGGAAACGATACTTTCCTGTCGCCAAACCCGTTCAAAAATTTCGTCCGCCGAAAAGACCCGGTTGGGATGGCTGGCCAACAGGTAGAGAATTCCAAATTCCAAGGCAGTCAGTTGAATCGGCGTACCCGTGATCGTTTTAACTTCGTGAGAATCCTTGTTGATGGTCAAGGGACCGATATCCAAAACGTCTGGGGTATCGTTGGTAACATGTTCCTCGGTTCGCCGCAGTAACGACTTAACCCGGGCCATGACTTCTAGTGGATTGAATGGCTTGGTGACGTAATCGTCAGCGCCACTAATCAAGCCCTGAATTTTATCCATGTCTTCGGTTTTGGCTGACAAGATGATAATCGGAATCTGAGAATCCTTGCGAACTTCTTTGATGACTTCAATTCCGCTCATGCCGGGCATCATGATATCCAAAATCATCAATCCAATGTCAGATTCGGTCCGCAGCCGAGTCAAGGCTTCTTTGCCGCTATAAGCAGAAACTGGCTCGTAGCCTTCATTTCGGATGTAGATTTCAAGTAACTGAGCGATTTCTTTATCATCATCGACAACTAAAATTTTCATGGTTTGTTATACCTCATTCTGATTTAAATTCCAATTTCAAATAATTTATAGGTAATTGATTCAAGTTAATAATTCAACATAGATTTTACACTTTTTAGATTAAAGGACAACTTACAGGTAATTATACTGTGTGCCCACCGGTTTCCCAATGCAAATCAGAATATCAAGATAAACTTAAATGTTCCTTAAAAAGTGCGCGAGTCCAAGCGGTTAGCAATCGGAGCATAAGTCGCCTAATCCGGAAATCCCGGTTCTGGGGATTTTTGGATTAGGTGCTTATGTGCAGGTTGCTGCCTGGAGGAGCGGTCCTAATAAGTGAGCGGAGTAAAGCGGTTAGAAACTGGAGCCTAAGTCTCCTTCGGCAGAAATCCCTTGTTTTGGGATTTTTGCCGAAGGTGCTTAGGAGGAAGTTTCTGCTTTACGCAGCTGTCCTAAAAAGTGCGCGAGTCCAGGCGGTTAGCATTCTGAGCATAACAAAAAAGCCACCAACCCAAGTCAGCGGCTCAAACCATCACTATTCTACTTTCCCTGGGCTTCCAGCAGCTTCTCCTGCATTTGATCCAACGCATGGGTCACATACACTGGGAATTCGTCGGGGTTGACCAATCGTTGGGTGGTGGAAGGTAATTCGCTTAATAATGCTTTACTGTGCTTTTGAATCTCGAAAACATCCGGTAAATCCGCTTTAAGCTTTTCACCATCTAAAACAGCCTCTTGAAGAGGGACCGCATCAAAATCTGTTAGGAACTGATCCCGTTTTGTAGCCAACGGGTTTGCCTTCACGACATCTAATTGATCATTCAACGTTTCATCTTTCAATGCGATCACATCGGCAAATGCCCGCTTAGTCCCATGGTGATATAATCGATAAACTTGTTTCAAGCCTGGCAGGGTCACCTTTTCACGACTGGCACTCACTTTAATCTTCGGAACGAGTTTGCCGCCATCTGAAACGGCAGCCAATTTATAAACCCCACTCAAAACAGGCGACGAAGCACTGGTGATCAAATTTTCACCGATTCCGAAATTATCCAGAGGAGCGCCTTCATTCAGCAAGGACATCACAACGTGTTCATCCAACGCGTTTGAAGCAGTAATCTTCACTTCTGGGAAGCCGGCATCATCGAGGAGCTTACGGGCACCACGGGCTAACTGGGTAATATCGCCTGAATCGATGCGGATGCCGACCGGCTTGTGACCACTTGCCTTGAGCTTTTTAAATACTTTAATCGCATTTGGAACCCCAGACTTCAAGACGTCGTAAGTATCAACCAACAACGCTGCGGTATCTGGATAGACGTCAGCCCATTTTTCAAAGGCGGTCAACTCATCCGGAAAGGCTTCAATCCAGGCATGGGCCATGGTGCCGGCAGCTGGAATGCCAAACTTCTTAGCGGCCAAAACGTTGGACGTGCTGGAGCAGCCGCCAATTACAGCTGCCCGGGCACCATACGTTGCACTGCTTGGGCCCTGAGCTCTGCGGGCACCGAACTCCATCACCGGTCGTTTGCCAGCAGCGTACGTAATTCGACGAGCTTTAGTGGCAATCAGTGATTGATGGTTCATCAAGTTGAGGACCATCGTTTCAAACAACTGAGTCTGTAACAGCGGGCCGCGGATTGTCAGTAGTGGTTCTCGTGGAAAGACTGGCGTGCCTTCAGGGATAGCCGATACCTGGCAGTCAAAATGGAAATTCTTCAAATAATCCAAGAAGTCTTCTTTGAACAATCCCAAGGAACGTAGGTAATTGATATCACTTTGGTCAAAATGGAAGTTGCGCAATCCTTCGACAACCTGTTGGAGGCCGGCAACCACGACAAAGCTCCCCTTATCTGGTACCTTGCGGAAGAAGACATCAAAGACCCCTTCTTCGTCAGGAATCGTTTGTTGGTAGCCATTTGCCATCGAAAGTTCATACAAGTCCGTCAACATTGATAAATTATCCATAAGTCATCCTTCTTTTTAATTCGCTAAATTTAAGTAAAATTAACTTTTATTAGCCTAAATAAAAGTATTCAAAACTTTTATTACACATTAACGCCAATTGGCAATTAATTCAAGCCCCAATGTAGGCCAGCTTGTATAAACGTGCCGGACGGCCTGGTCGCTTGGCAGCCGTTGTTCCGATATCGGTAAACAACTTCCGATGACTCTTTTTAAAATTCGAATTATCAATCTCATTGACCGGCGTTTTTAGAAATGGTGAGTATACAAGCCGGGCATCCTTCAACGTGAACGTTGCCCCCAGTACTAGCAAAATATTCGGCTGGTAGTCAAGCTTGTTGCGGATTCGATCGCAAGCAATTTTAAGGATCCATTCGTGATCGTAGGCCAGATGCTGATCCGGATGTGCCTGATTGGTCGCAAATTGTTCATAATAGGTCGTTTCGCTCACATCCCTGGCAGTTTCAAATGAGAGGTTGCCATTTGAAAACCGGTACCGCTGTTCGGTGTATCCCATCGCAAACCAACGGGCGTCGGCAGCGCCATACCCCGCCTTGAGTTCCGGCTTATCTGGTAGAAACGTCATGTATGCCAAAGACAATGCCCGTGAACCGGGTGTCCGCAGCTTGTTGGTAAAGGTTGCCAACTGCTCCGTATGACTATCCGATAATTCCATGCCGATTTTTTCTTTGACCAATCGCAGTGCCGCATCGTCAGCACTTTCTTGAAATCTCATAAATGTTTCTGGCAGCGCCCAAAAATTTCTGTACGGGGCATTATCACGTTTGACTAGCAAAATGTTCACCTGGTTGGTTGCGTGATCGAAGCTCCAGATGATGTTGGTGATATTAATATAGGGTTGTTCAAGAACGTTAGTAGTCGCCACCGGAATTCCTCCATTTATTAAAGATGATATATAACAAATATAGAACACTTTCACAAAATAACCAAGCAATATTAAAACACTTTACCTACAAATCCAGCTTGTAACCGGTATCAACCGCTAAGCCAACGTTTCACAGGGCATCGGATTACCGAAAGCCTAATTCATTGTTTATCAAACTTCTTCAGATTATAATGACAATAGAATGAAATAGTTATATTGGTAGGTTTATATCTATCAATTTATATTGATTTCAATCAGGTTGTTAGTATTCGTTTGATTAGCCGAAGGAAGTGTTCCTCGTGCTCAAAAAACTCATTAAAATTAGCAGTGCGATTATCATGATAACCGCATTATTTATAGTTAGTTCAATCACCGTTTCTGCTGCTGCCCAAATGACACCACATGGCACGGCCAGATGGGCATCAGCTACAGCCACAATTAACACCTCAAACAATTCGGCTAAATACCAAAAAATTTGGAATAAAGCGGTTAAGGCGTGGAATCGAACCGGGGTATTTGAGTTTACCCTTACATCGGATTCGAGCGCCCAAATTAACGCCAGCACCAATACAGGCTTGGGCGGCAGCTTCACGGGCATGACCTATATCACCACTGGCAGCGATGGTTACATGCAGTCAGTTACCAGTGAGCTCAACCCGCAAACGCTGGATGTGTACGACTACTCGACATCTGAAAGGGTCAACGTGGCCGAACATGAGTTAGGTCACGCAATTGGCCTTCTCCATAATCCCAACCGTGCCAGCGTGATGTTCGCTGCTAACCGTTATTATAGTATTCAAAAGGTTGATACTCAAAGTGTTCAGCAATTATACGCAACTCAAATGGATCGCGTTTCGATGCGAAATAAGAAGATTCTCTTTAGAGACCCGGTCAATGTTAAGTGAGCGATAAGTAACAACGTGGGTGTTGGCATCACTTGCATACTAATCAAACAATGAAGCGCTCAACTCAGAAAAGAAATTGGACCTCAGCTAATCACGACATTAAATAAATAGCGCAATCATTCCAAGGTTATTAGAATGACTGCGCTATTTGTTTAACTTATATTCAACGTCAAAAGCTTTTTAAACAGGATAAATATAAGCCAGCTTCTCCAAAAATATTTGTTCATCCTGTATGCATGCCACCAAATTCAGTTTCGTTTCGAGTTCCAATGGCGTATGTTTGAAGGTCGCAAACGACAATGAATCGAAGCGATCGAACAGAACTTTTGATCGACTGTCGGTGGCTGGATCCATGAAAATTCCGGTCCGATCAGGCAATTTAACCATATTAGCCTGAGATTTGTAGAAACGGTTAACCCCCTCGATGTCCACCCGCTGGACACTATAATAACGGTTAGCAGGATACATGACACTGGCACGGTTCGAATTGTGATTCAATCCCATTGCATGACCCAGTTCATGTTCGGCGACGTTGACCATCTCATTGGTTGAATACTTAAAAATCTTAAACGTTACCGGATTGATTTTGATATCGACGTGACTGAGATATCCCTGTTTGTTGACCGTAACGCACGCCATGCCGGCATAATCGGCGCCAAGTTTGGTATCGGTTGCGGCCGACACCATCGCTTTTGATTTCGTCATCACAAATGTGAAAGCGCCAGTTCGGTTCCAAGCCTGAATTGCCCGCTCCCAAATACGTTTGTATTTTGTCGAATTATGTGAAATATTGATCGTGGCGGTAGCACTTGAAAATCGCGCTGTTCCGTGGGGAGTGATCGGCGCTGCAGCCAAAACCGTTATAGTAGACAAGCCAACCCAAACGAGCATCATTAATAAAAATGCTTGTATCACGATCATAATCTTTTTGAACACATTCAACGCCTCCCCAAACGGGTTACAGATCAATCGAGGCAACCTAAATTCAGTTACATTATATGATAAAAGCATTATATTTTCGAGAATATATATGCTAAAAATTCCTTATCGATTTTCTGAACAAATTGTGCCATTTGTCAATTGATATATTCTCGTTTTTTAAGTAAATTGTGTACCGTGATGTTATACTATTGTTGGAAAGTTAATTTAAGAAAGGACGGAGCTGCTATGACCTATAAAGATCGCAACAGTATTAAATTCATGATCGTGACCCTAATCGCATCGATGGGGACATCCGTCGCTTTCGGTACGAAACAAGTTGAGGCCAAGCCAGTCAGTCGCTCAGCGATTCGGACAACTCGGTCTGTTCAGATAACCCGTCTTCAAAAGAGCAATGTCTTCGTGAGTAATAACGCAAATATTTATAATAACCTTCGTTTTAGTAAAGTTGTGTACCATGTCGATAGCGACGCCGACTATCTACCGGTAATTTCTATCAAACGAGCAGTTATCAAGAAGTCTCCACATCAGGGCATTTATATTTATGTCATCAACACACAAAATAATGTCCGTGGCTGGGTTGACGCCCATAAGATTGCTGTTGGCTGTTAAAGCATTAATGAATTGAAGGCATTATTTAAAGGGACCCTGATTAAATTCGTCATTGATTTTAATCAGGATCCCCTTTTATGTTAGATTAATTGTTGGCTGAAAAGCTTGTGGCCACTGGCGGATCCCCGCCAGTTAAGGGAAAAAAGGCTGAGGCATCAGCCTGCAAAGTGTTTATCAATGCAACTTAGCTTTCCCTGCTTATATTGACAAAACTTGCGCCAAACGGCTGATCCCCGTCATTTAAGCAAAAAAAGTAATGCATTCCAAAACCAGAATGCATTACTTTTTTCACTTAAATTCTGGGATCAAATCGCCTTTCGTCCCAATCTCTCACTTCTCTTAAACCCCAATTAGTTTTCAGGTTCGTAATTAGGTGCTTTCTTAGTAATCGTAATATCATGCGGATGTGATTCACGCAAGCCAGCATTGGAAATTTCAACAAACTGTGCGTTGTCGTTGAGATCTTTCACGGTTGCGGAACCTGTGTAACCCATTCCTGAACGAAGGCCGCCAACCATTTGGAAGACGATGTCGTTGATGCTGCCTTTGTACTCAACTTCACCTTCGATACCTTCAGGAACCAACTTGTTGGCTTCGCTCACACCGCCTTGGAAGTAACGGTCAGCTGAACCATGCTGTTGTTCCATCGCAGCTACACTCCCCATGCCACGGTATGATTTGTATTTCTTGCCATTTTCTTCGTAAACATCGCCAGGAGCTTCTTCGGTACCGGCTAACATGCTACCAAGCATCACAGCGGTGCCACCAGCGGCAAGAGCCTTGACGATATCGCCAGAGTATTGAATTCCACCATCGGCAATAATCGGCTTGCCCCATTTTCGAGCAACTGAAGCAGCGTCATAAACGGCAGTTATCTGCGGAACTCCGACACCGGCAACAACTCGAGTCGTACAAATTGAGCCAGGGCCAATTCCAACTTTGACAACATCAACACCAGCTTGGTATAAAGCTTCGGTACCAGCTGCGGTTGCAACGTTACCAGCGATTAAGGTTGTATCGGGATAGTGGTCACGAATTTCGGCGATCTTTCTTAGAACACCAGCGGAATGGCCATGGGCGGTATCAATCACAATTGCATCGGCACCAGCTTTGAGCAAGGCTGAAGCGCGATCAAATGTATCGGCGGAAACCCCAACAGCAGCAGCAACCAATAATGCGCCGTTCTTGTCGACAGCGGCTTTAGGTGTATCTGCGGTCTTTTTGACTGCCTTAACCTTTGCAACTTCACCAGCCTGTGCTTCGATACTGAGATTCTTGTGAACAACGCCAAGGCCACCGAGCTTTGCCAAAGCAATCGCCATCTTTGATTCGGTAACAGTGTCCATTCCGGCACTGATGAAAGGAACATTCAACTTCAAATTGTCAGCCAATTGTACTGATAGATCCACATCATTTGGTAATACATCACTCGCTGCAGGAATCAACAGCACATCATCAAACGTCAAGCCTTTTTTACCGAACTTACTATCCCAACTAACCATCTATCTCGCTCCTTTATTTTTTAGGTTGCTTAGTAACATATCATGTTCATTCAAAACAAGCAACGATCTTTACCAAAATCTCATCGTTGTCTCATGAATAGGCCAATTACGAAGCAACGGGTTCTTAAAAGTTGTTATCGATTATACACGAACTTTTCAAATAGTTAAAGGACTTTATCCGAATTAATTTCCGATTTCTGCAATCAATTTGAAGGACCAGAATCTTAACGTTCGTGTTTTACCTGGATAAAACAAAACCTGCTGGTATGACTGTCTACCAAGCAGGTTTTGAGCAATTTTTGGGGTGTAACCTTTAGAACAGACCACCCGTGATATTGAAGTTTCGTTTGTACCACCATGAACCGCCGGCACTTAGCAAGCCAAGGGCGATATAGGCATAACGGTTTAGGGCCGGGTTGATCACAGCCGGTAGCATTGCAGCGCCAGTAAAGATTCCCATCCAAACAACAACGAATAGAATCATAATCACAATTCGAATCCAGATGGAGTATTTGTGCTTAACGCCCGGTGTAAACATCATCGTCACTAATGGAATACCGACACCAGCAATTGCTGCACTCAAAATGATTCCAGTGATTCCCATGACGGGTTGAGGACCATTTTTGGCGGGGAAGAAGCTAATAATACCGTACATGAATGTAAAGATCATGAAGAATAGCAACGCATTGTAGCCCGCATTTGGCCAATAATCCCGTTTTGGATCCGGTTTACGCTTAGGTGGGTTCACAATAAATTGAATCCGTTCTTCAACGGTTCCCCACATATTCCGGGCAGTCTTGCCTGATTTTTGACCCTCAAGTAATTCCTGAACCATCTTATTGATCGTTTCAGTCTTTTGGGCAGCCGTCAACTTTGTGCCGGCCAGGGCCTGATTAAACTTGTACATATATTCAGAATTACGTTTGGTTAATCCAATGTTATCAAATTGGGAATGGAGAATTTTGGCAGACCGATCCCGATCTTGATGAACGTGCGCATTTTTTTCACGCACACTCATATTTTGTTTTGTTTCATCATTATTACTACTCACTTGTTTCGCTCCTTAATAGTTGACTGGAAATAAGTACTGAGGCACTTCTGACATCGATCTCAAATTCTGATGTGATTGGTGGACAACGCTTTGTTAACCACATGGTCAAAGCGTGTTTCACTAAACAGCAATCTGCGTGTAAGCACCTCCTGCTACATGGTGGAAATGTGCTGCACCAAGCAAGAATCTGCGTGTAAGCACCTTTGAAAAAAATTCCAAACCCAGGAATTTCTTTCAAAGGAGACTTACACTCCGATTCTTAACCGCTTGGTTTCGCACTCTAGACATTGAACCTAAATTCCACAATATCCCCATCCTGCATCACATAATCTTTGCCTTCAAGACGCAGCTTACCTGCATCTTTGACCGCTGCTGGGGTCTCGTACTTATCCAAGTCTTCAAAAGCCATAATTTCTGCTCTGATAAAGCCCCGTTCAAAATCGGAATGGATGATCCCGGCTGCTTGAGGGGCCTTTGTACCCTTCTTAAACGTCCAGGCACGAGTTTCTTTGCCACCTGCAGTGAAGAATGTTTCCAAGCCTAAAAGTCGGTATGAGGCGCGAATAAGCCGGTTTAACCCTGGCTCTTTTACACCCTCTGCCTCCAAAAATTCTTTCTTTTCGGCATCGTCCAACTCAGCAATTTCTTCTTCGGGTTCTGCAGCCACCGCGATGGCTTGGGCACCTTCCTTGTCGGCAAAGTCTTTGATCACGCCAAAGTACTTTGAATTCTCAGGGTCAGCCATGTCATCTTCGGCAATATTGGCAACGTACAGGACTGGCTTGCTGGTTAACAAGAACAACCCCTTCACAATCTTTTGTTCGTCTTCGTCAAAATCAATTGACCGAACAGAGCCGCCGTCTTCAAGGACTGGCTTAATCTTTTCAAGCACAGCGAGTTCGGCCTTGGCTTCTTTATCAGCACCCTTGGCAGCCCGTTGAACTTTGCCCAAACGCTTATTAACGGCGTCTAGATCAGAAATGCCCAGCTCCAAATTGATGGTTTCGATATCATCGATTGGGTCCACTTTTCCCGTGACAGTGGTGATATTGTCATCATCAAAAGCCCGGACAACGTGGACAATGGCATCAACTTGGCGGATATTTTCCAGGAACTTATTTCCAAGTCCTTCACCCTTGCTGGCACCCTTAACAATCCCAGCGATATCGGTAAATTCAAACGTGGTTGGTACCACCTTTTTGGCTGGAATTAATTCTTGAATCCGATCCAACCGTTTGTCGGGAACTTCAACCATCCCCACATTAGGATCAATCGTCGCAAATGGATAGTTGGCCATTTCCGCTCCGGCCTTGGTAATCGCATTAAAAAGTGTCGACTTGCCGACGTTTGGTAATCCAACGATTCCTGCAGTTAGTGACATAACTTAACAACTCTTCTTTCAGTTTATTTTTCAGCTTTTTCCAGTAGTTTCTTTAATTTATGATCAAATTCACGGCGGGGCATCATCACAATGTGCCCACAACCAGTGCACTGAATTTTAATGTCGGCGCCCATCCGAATGATCTCCCAGCGATTGGTGCCACATGGATGAGGCTTTTTCATTTCGACAATATCGTGAAGGTCATACATCCTAACAACCTCTTTCTATTTTAAAAACTAATCCAGATTCACACCAAACATCTCAAGCAACCGGTTCAAATCATCGACTGACCCGTATTCAATCTCAATCTTACCCTTCCCCTTTTTCCGGGAAGAATTGACGATCGAAACTTGAGTCCCAAATTTTTCTTGAAGTTGACCTTCGGATTCCCTGACAAACGGTGACTTACGAGGAGCCTTTTTCTTCTTGGCACCCTTTTTGCCGTTAATCTTGGCAGCTGCTTGTTCCAACTGACGAACCGTCATGGATTCAGCGACGGATTTCTTGGCCAACTTAATCAAATCCTGTTTGTTATTAACTGATAACAACGTGCGGGCCTGGCCCATTGACAGCTTGTTATCTTCCAAGAGATCCTTCACTTCTGAGGGTAATCCCAGGATTCGCAGATAGTTGGCAATGTATGGCCGGCTCTTTCCTAATCTTGACGCCACTTGAGCTTGCGTCAGGTCAAGTCTGGTCATCAACATATTATACGCTTCAGCTTCTTCAAGGGTGGTTAAATCCTCTCGCTGCAAGTTTTCCATTACAGCGATTTCCATCATTTGTTCTTCAGTCGCGTCCCGAACAATTGCCGGGATCGTGGCTTGCTTGGCAATCTTGGAAGCCCGTAGTCGCCGTTCACCCGTCAGCAATTCATAAGAATCCACTTCTGGATCGGGTTGACGAACAATGATCGGTTGGAACACCCCAGAATTCTTGATGGAAACAGCTAAATCCTGAAGAGCCTTCTCATCAAATCGGTGTCTCGGCTGGTATGGATTAGGCTTGATTTCGCTGACTTTTATGTCAATGACATCTTCCTTACTGGTATCAACATTATTATCCTGGAAAAGGGCCTCAATGCCCTTTCCCAGCCCAGTGGGTTTCTTCTTATTAGCCATGATTTGCCAGCACCTCTTTCGCCAACTTCATATATTTTTCTGCGCCCTTTGATTTGGGATCGTAATCCATAATTGGCAAACCATAACTTGGTGCCTCGGACAAACGAACGTTGCGGGGAATGATTGTGTCGTAGACTTCATCCTTGAAATACTTCCGGACTTCCGCATTAACCTGCTCACCCAAATTGGTGCGGGCATCAAACATAGTTAAGAGAACACCTTCGATTTTCAGGTTTGGATTGAAATGCTTGCGAACCAGGTCAATGGTATTCAACAGTTGACTGAGCCCTTCCAAGGCATAATACTCGCTTTGGACCGGAATTAGAATTGAATCGCTGGCCGTAAATGCATTGACCGTGATCAGCCCAAGTGATGGTGGGCAATCGATCAACACAAAATCGTATTGATCTTTAACGGCATCCAATGCGGCCTTTAAGCGGGTTTCCCGAGCCATTTGTGGTGTCAATTCGATTTCAGCACCAGACAATTGGATCGTGGCCGGCACGATATCCAAGCCTTCGTGAGAAGTATGGGTGATCGTTTCTTTCATTGGTTCTTCATTAACCAAGACGTCATAAATATCTTTTTTGATGTCTGCCTTTGAAATCCCAACGCCGCTGGTGGCATTTCCCTGCGCATCGGCATCAACCAGCAGAATTTTTTTGCCCAACGAAGCCATGCCGGCACCTAAATTCACAGCAGTCGTGGTCTTACCGACACCGCCTTTTTGGTTGGCAAGTGAAATCACATACGCCATTAGTCATCCCTCCTTATCGTTTATTTTATCAGTGGCTCCCGGTTGGGAGTTCCTGGCTTTCGTGGATATTTTTTAGGGGTATCCTTAACCTTATCAATCACGATGATATGCCTAAGTTCATCAGAAATTGGCAGGGTGAATTCATAATCATCGCTGACTTGACCGCCCAAAAGCTGAATGGCAGCCTTGGCATCGGTTAACTCATCCTCAGCTTTGGTAGCCTTCATGGCGATTAATTTGCCGCCTTTTTTGACTAACGGTAAGCACAATTCACTCAACACTGTCATTCGAGCAACGGCCCGGGCAGTCACAATGTCAAAGCTCTGACGGTGAGGCGACTTTTTGCCACCAAATTCCTCGGCACGCGCATGGTAGAGCTCAACGTCATCGAGCCCAAGGGTTTCAATCAATGTTTTGAGAAAATTAATGCGCTTATTCAAGGAATCAACAATCGTCACCTTAAGTTGTGGAAATAATATTTTCAGCGGAATTGACGGAAATCCTGCCCCTGCACCAACGTCACAAATCGTCAAAGGGTCTGTTTGAATCTGTGAAACAAAAAAAGCAGGCGTTATTGAATCATAGAAATGTTTTAAATAAACGGCTGATTTTTCTGTAATTGTCGTAAGGTTAACATGCTCGTTAACTTCCACCAACAGCTTAAAATAGGCATCGAACTGACTCATCTGCTTGTCAGTAACTTCGATACCTTTATCCAAAAGAGCTTTTAAAAATTGATCGTTGTTCATTTATTATTTCTCCCAGTGTGTGAAACAATCTGTTTCACGTCTTATTATACTTTAACTTAAAATCGCTTATATGACAAGGTGTTTGAACACATTAATTATTCTGATAATGGGCGGATGATAATTGATGACTTTAATTTTGGAAAATAAAAAGAGACAACGACATCTCCTAATTTCCAATCGATGATCATTCACTTAGATCGCCATAGCAACTTAGATAAAAGCAAATTTTTGCCATTTAAGCCAACAAACAATCTAAGACATGAGTTGGCAAAGCGTTTATAAATGCAGCTTGGCTTGCCCTTTTTACATTGATAAAACCTGCGACAAACGGCTGATCCCTGCCATTTAAGCCAAAAAAGTAATGCATCCCACCAATCAGAATGCATTACTTTTTTCACTTAAATTCTGGGATCAAATCGGCTTTCGCCCCACTCTTATTTCTGAATCTTCGAAACTTCTTCCAAGAACCACTTATTAAATGCTTCCGCGTCAATATCCACACAAACATTGGCATTGGTCTTGCCATCGTGGTAAGCTCCGCGAATGTCACCAACCGTTTCACCAATGGCTGGGCCATCTGTGACAATATCGATCCACATTTTCTCCGTCTTAATTGCTTCTGGGTGAAGCAGATAGAAGATTGTGTTGACATCGTGCATGGCAATCCCCTTGTCGCTATTATCGCCATCATTGATGATGATATCGTGAAGCATCTTGCCAGTTTCGTTCATGGTTTCCAATTTTGCCAATGAATCTGGCGTCAATAACGCCTTCATGGTAATGTCCAAACCGACCATCGTGATTGGAATCCCGGAGTTGTACATGATGCGGGCAGCGTCTGGGTCAGTGAAGACATTAAATTCAGCGGCACTGGTCATATTGCCCTTGCCGAGGGAGCCACCCATGGCAACAATCCGTTCAATGTGATCCTTCACTTCAGGATATTCACTGAATAGTAAGGCAACGTTGGTGTACGAACCGGTTGGGACCAAGGTGATCTTTTCGTCACTACTCATAATGGCGTCCCGCAAAGCCTCAACGGCACTCACATCAAGTGGCTTTGGCAAGTCCTCAGGAAAATCATAGCCAGGCATCCCTGATTCACCGTGAATTCTGGCAGCGTCTTCGAATTCTTTGATCAGTGGTTGTTTAGCACCGGCAGCGACTGGCACCTGCTTGTTGAAGAACCGGACAATCTTCTGGGCATTCTTGGTCGTCTTGTCAACAGTCACATTGCCGGCAACACTGGTGATCAATTTCAAATCAATTTGAGGATCATTTAATGCCATCGTTAAAGCAGCGGCATCGTCAATTCCCGGATCAGTATCCATGATAATTTTAATCGTCATTGTTCAAACTCCTCCTTATATCAAACGCTTACAATTTTTTAGCAACAGGAAGCGAACAATCCTGAATCTGTTCGCTTTCTTTGATAACGATTAATAATGGCAACGACATCCTAAACGACAATGTCATTCCCAGTTCTCATGTTAATCTCAAATAACCAAACATGCACTATAGTAATGCACTTAAAATGAGATCACAGAGAAACAAAGCACCCAAAACATACGTTGGAATCGTCAGTTCATTTTGCCGGCCGGCAGCGATCTTCAATAGTGGATAGGTCACAAACCCAAATGCCAATCCAGTTGAAATGCTGGAAGTAAACGGGATAATCACCACAATCAGGAATGCGGGGAACCAATCTGAAAAGTCGAACATGTTAATCCGGCTGAGTTGGTTCATCATCAACGCACCCGTGATGATAATGACGGGTGAAATGGCCGCCTGAGGTACAAATGACAGTAATGGGATAAAGAACAGCGATAAGCCAAACATCACGCCAGTCACGATCGCAGTTAGCCCAGTCCGGCCACCGCTTTCGATGGCAGAAGCACTTTCGGCAGCGGCAACCGTTGGACTGGTTCCAAGAATGCCGGAAAGAAAGCTGGTCACTGAACTGGCCTCAAACGCTTTTTTGAATTTCTTAGGGTTGGGCATAATGCCTTCCAGCAACCCCATCGATTCAAACACCAAAATCATGGTCATGGAGAATACCGCCAAAATAAACGGAATGCTGAAAGCCTGACTAAAGTCGCCCTTGGCAAGCACGTTCGTGTATTTGGTAATATCACCGATGCCAACAGATGGCGAAGCTTGATCCTTAATGCCAAATAAGATCCCCACAATCGAAGTGACCAGAATCCCAATGAAGAAGCCCCCGGTGATGTTGCGCACAAATAAGAACAAGGTAATCAACAGGCCAAAGATTGCCAGCAAAGTTGCCGGATTCGTGAGATTTCCCAGTGCCAGAATGGAATTTTTACCCTGCTGAATCAACTGCGCTTTTTCAAGCCCAATTTCCACCAGAAATAACCCAATTCCAGCTGTAATCCCTGCTTTAAGCGTCTCCGGGATTCCCTTAGCCAGCACAACGCTGAGCTTGGTAAAGGCAACGATCACATAGATCACACTTGAGACAATTGAGATCGCTAAGGCTTCCTGCCATGACAACCCCATTGCGACAACAATCGTGTAGGTGAAGAAGGCGTTAACCCCCATTCCCGGTGTCAAAATGACTGGTGCGTTCGCCCAGAATCCCATGATTAAACATCCGATCAGAGAAGAAATGATAGTCGCAAACACGCTCAGGTCAACCGGGATCCCAGCATCTTTTAAAATAACCGGATTCACAATAATAATGTAAGATATGGCGAAAAATCCGGTAATTCCAGCAATGATCTCTCGTTTAATGAGTGCTTTATCTTTTATAGCCTCACGAAGCCGCAGCTTGTTGGCTACGGCTTCAGCTTGTTGCTTTTTATCCAAAAATAAAACCTAACTTTCTAACTTTCGATATTACCAAACAAATAATCCAACGATACCAGCTGACATCAGCGATACCAAGATACCTGAAAGTAACATTGTCAAAACGTTCTTACTGATCAAATCATTCTTTTCCTTGTCAACCAAGCCTTTGAAGGCACCGATAATCATACCAGTGGTTGAGAAGTTGGCAAATGAAGTGATGAAAACAGTCAATTGAGCTTGATAGTGAGCTGGGAAGATGCTGAGGTTGTTGATTGTCCCGGCAATCTTACCCATAACAACGAATTCGTTGGTAACCAACTTCATTCCCATGAATTGAGCAAATTGGAAGGCTTGGCTGACATCGAGTCCCATTAACCATGCAAATGGGAACATGATGATTCCTAAGATGTGTTCCAATGATAACCATGGATTGAAGAGGGCCAAAATCTTATCAATCAAGGCAGCTAAAGCAACAAAGGCGATAACGTTAGCAGCAATGATTAAGATCAAACGGCCGGCACCAAGGATTGAATCACCCAAGAATGAGAAGTATGTTTCCCGTTTGCCGTTGGCTTGAACGTCGCCAGCTTCAACAGCTGCTTCACTCGTGCCACTACCACCCATTTTAGCGATAGTATCTTCTTCAGGAGTGACTTTAACGGGGTTCAAAATACTTGTAATAATCAAGGCGTTTAACACGTTCAATGGAATCGCGGTCAAAACGTATTGACCAGGAACCATTTGGGTATAAGCACCAATGATTGAAGCCGTAACACATGACATTGACATCATGGCCAAAGTCAAGTTACGCTTTGCGGACATTTGCTTTAATTGAAGTGATGAAACGGCAAGTGCCTCAGTGTTACCAAGGAACATCATTTCAACGGCGAAGAATGATTCAAACTTAGGAGCGCCGGTAATGAATGAAAGTCCTCGGCCAACCCACTTGATGATCCAAGGCAAGACACCTATGTATGTCAAGGTATCAAACAATGGGACAATCATCAAGATTGGCAGTAACGCACTGGTGACAAAGTTCATTGATTTAGCAGTTCCACCGTACTGAGTGGTTACCCAGTTAGGCAGCGCAAAATTGATCCCTTGATAAGCAACTTGGACCAGCCAGTTAAATCCATCGGCTGCGGCCTTAACGGCATCACGGCCCCAAGCAAAACTCGTCAAGATCCAGGCTAAGACAAGGTTAATCACTAACACAACAGCTACAGAACGCCAGTTAATACTTTTCTTGGCATTTGAAAATAATAACGCGATTCCAAGGTAGACAACAATACCAAGAACGTTAACCAGCAAATAGGTTAATTGCATATTCTTAAATCCTCTTTTCTGAATTTATAAACAAAAATGGCTAGAAACAAAAGCTGACGACTATCCTCCTTATAAGACGAAATTGGTTTTAAAGTTTAAACCCAAAATAATCATACGATGAACTATGCCAGTTCACCAAGAAAACTGCTTCTAAGAAACTTCGGCGAAGCACCAAGATGGAAAATGTCAGCGATTGTTGCGGCCACATCGGCAAATGAACGCCGAATGCCCAGTGATTTCCCATCAGGATTAGATGGTACGTATGCAATCAGCGGCAGATATTCTCGCGTCGGGGTGGTACTGAACGTCGGATCGTTGGCATACGAGGACGTGACCAGCAGTAGATCCGTTGAATGCAGTTCGTTGATCAGCTCGGCGAGTTGTTGGTCCATGTAGCGCAACGATTTGGCACAGCCTTCGATATCGGCTTGCCGGCAGCACTCCTGAATCCCTAATGTCCGCATGTAGATCAAGCCGCTTCCTGAGCTGCTGGCCTGCTGATGCAATTCTCTAAATGCCCGAACGTCACTATTCGCAGGGAGAATCGTCGCTAAATCTTGGTTAAATATGTAGCTGTCGTAATTACTGATGACGATTGATTTGTTAATCCCCTTGCCGTTATAAACGACCGAGTCAATAGAGCTGGTAATTCTAACATCAGATTGGTAGTCGAACATTTCCCGCAAGCCAGAGTTGAAGTCGGACCCTTTACTTGCCATTTGAACTTTGCCAAAGTAGCCAATCGGCACGTCCACGGGGGCAATCCCAAGGATCGGATCACCAAAACGAATATTCCCCAAGCCTAATTTGCTCAGGGTTGGTAACTTAAAGTGACCCCCCACTTTATTGGCAATGTGGCCAAGCATATCGGCACCAACTGAATTAAATTCATTGGCGTCCTTGGCCTCACCGACACCAAGCGCTGATAGATCGACAACAATAACCCGCCGAAAATCCATAGAATTCACCTTTTCCCCGTTTCGATTTCCAAATGTGAAATAGTTCTACTGAATAGAATACCCAATTAAACGAACATTGTAAATTGAAATGGCCAGAAATAATGGCAGGTAATACCTTTTACTTTTCTGATTGCGCTTTCATTATAGCAAAGATCCTTCGCCCCCACAATAAAGAAGTTTAAAATTGTGAAATAAGTTCACACTGTTAACGATTTAAAGTCTAATGTGGCACGGGGTGTTCGATGTCGCTCCAGCCTCACAATTCAGGAAATTCACATGGTTGAACGATTGTTAAGATAGGTGGTGAACATTTGTTAAGGTATTTGTCGGCTATGTCATTTAGGTTATTCAAACAAAGATATCGGATTTTGGGTGAAATTTTGAACCCACTTGCTAAGTAGATTGACTGACTTTTCGAGGAATTTGATTTTGGCATGGTTAGTGTGATAATGGGCTCCGACGGCCCCGATCCCTGTGACATCAGGACTGCTCCTCCAAATAGAAACTGGAACATCGGCACTTGGCTGCATTGAGTCGGACTGATCCGCAAAGCAGGAATCTGCATGTAAACCCTTGGCTACATAGAATAATGATGCTCCGCAAAGCAGGAATCAACACGTAAGCCCTTGGCTACATAGAGTAATGATGCTCCGCAAAGCAGGAATCTGCGTGTAAGCACCTCGAACAGAAATTCCCAAAACCGGAATTTTTGTTCGAGGAGACTTACACTCCGATTCCTAACCGCTTTGCTGCGCATAGGCCATAAAAAAATAGGATTTAAACTCGTTCTAACATGCTACGAGCTTAAATCCTATGTGGAAGGGATTATCGGGGTTAATACCCACTTCATAAATAATTTAATGTTTTATCGCCTCAATTTAACTAATTGTTGACCCATCTGCCGCAAACTTTAATCACGTTTCTTAATTTACTTTTGATAAATTTGCCGTGCGATCAACGAATGGTTCTTCGTGAAACTAATTGGTATCAACTTGATATCTCATCAATTTGACTGCGGAACCATCTGGCTTACTACAAGCGACCTCTTTAATGTTAATCTAATTCAATTACTCCAACAGGTATTAATAGTGAGCCTTCAGGTTGCATAAACATTTGAAACCAAACTTATTATATTCAAACACTTAATCACCTGAATTAATTTTGTTATTTTAACTCTTAAACATTTGAAACTCTCTTGAGACTTATGAAACATTATGATTCAAATACATGGTGCTTGATACTTTATACTTAAACTTTCATGTTCCTAAATACTTCTTGAAACTTTCAAACTCTAACACTTAAAATAATCATCCGTCATTTCAAACTGTGAAACATTTGAAAATAATCTAGTTACATTCCAACATATTAATCTTTGGATCAGAGAACATTCAAAGTAGGTGAAACCCCTATGCTTCGAACTTCCTTTCCCTTCCTTGACTATATAATACCATATCTGGAAGCGTTTGCAAGGATTAGTTCTCAACTTTTTCATTTTGTTTAAATGGGGGGCAGATTGGGGGCTACTAGCTCAAAAAAGGCCCGTCATTAGGCATCCTCAGATTCAGGATTCCCAACGATGGGTCTTCATATCACGTTATTTAACCGTTTGGCTGGAAAAAATGCCTTCCGACCAATTATAGACTACTTAAACAAGAATTTGAGTGGATCAAACACGAAGAATGACAATCCGGCCAGCCCGATCACAGCAACTGTCGCAATGATTGGCCACATATCAGAAACACTGGTCTTGTCATGCATCAGATACTTCACATGCGAGACTGGGGTCGTGATTGTGACCTTATCCCCATTGATGGGTGTTAATCTACCGGCGTTCACTTTTTTATTACTGAGCGTCTTGTAGAATGACTTGCTGAAAGTATCGAATGTGACCAGCTTGGTCTTACTCTTCGTCTTGCTGCTGCCATCGCTTTCAACCACCACTTCAGCAAAGTTTGCTTTCGCCAAGTCCTTGCTCGTGACTGGTTTCTTAATCTTTGATTTGTTGGCTGGAAACTGGCTCTGATCAGTTGAAACAACAGCCGTTCCGGTTAAAGGAGTCGCCGTCACCGAACTTGATGACTGGGTGTTGGTTGTCGAACTCGACTTGCCAGCGTCTGGCTGGTCATTTGGGAGCACGCCATCAATGATTGTCTTCAAAACGTCATCAACCGTACTGCCCTCTGTTGTGGTTCCTTGCTTGCCAATGCCAATCATTGCTTGAGAAACAGGCGCCTTGGTAGAATTACTGGTCTTACCAGTAGATTTGGTATCATCATCCGTGGCATCGTTATCGCTATCTGCATCGTTGGTTGTATCAGTGCTGGCCGTATCCTTTGAAGCGGGATCTTCCTGCTTGGCCGCAGTGTCTTTAGCACTTGTATCGGAGCTGGTCGTCGATTCTTTTTGATCTGTTGCAGCCCCAGTATCGGCCTTCGAATCTGACGAATCAGTTGACGTGTCACTTGAACTATTACTGTCAGATGGGCTTGAATCTTTGCTGTCTGAACTATTATCGCTACTACTATTCTGATTGCTGGATGAATCATCTGTCGGCTTGACTTGATTATTGTCGGCATTTTTATATGAAACCGAATCATCCGCTTTTGAATCATGAACTGTATCTGCTGCACTACTGCTACTGGCTTCGGTTTTGACCTCAGTCTGAACAGTTGCTTTTTGACTTGTATCCTGCGGCGTTACGTCCGC
This sequence comes from Lentilactobacillus rapi DSM 19907 = JCM 15042, assembly GCF_001436255.1. Lineage (GTDB taxonomy): Bacteria > Bacillota > Bacilli > Lactobacillales > Lactobacillaceae > Lentilactobacillus > Lentilactobacillus rapi. Next base: position 96,671 of record NZ_AZEI01000082.1, read on the forward strand.
TTTCCCCTGGATACCAAGTCCGAACATTGCCAATGCAAACGATGCTGCATAAAGTGGCAATCGGCTCTTAAGGTTATTCCTCATAATATTGTTATCCCCTGACTTGGGTGCATTCTAAATATATTTAAAAATGTATAATCTTATGGTAAGGTACTTTAGGCGTTTTGGCAAGTTGGTTATGTATTTATCACCATTGTGTAAATCTCTCGTAATATATCAATGTTATATTTAGACTTGATTGAAATCATTCTGAGGAGATAATAGTATGCATAAAAATTTCTACATAGTCGCAGCACTTGCTGCATCATTGGGGATGGCTGGGTTAACAACCACTCAAGCTGCAACTACCAAGACCACAACAACGACGAGTACTTCAACTAAGACAACCAGTTCCAAAACAACTAAAGATAAGGAACAAGAAGCTGTCAAGCCGGCATCGGTTATCAACACAACCGACCTTTCCGATGAACCAATGCCTTATCACATGAAGAAAGGCTACATCTATTCGGATTCCGGCCTCACCAAAACGTTGGGATCTGCCAAAGATTTTGCCAATGTCACCTTCTATGCTTACAAAAAGGTTACAATTGACCGATCAGCTCAAGGTAGCGGCAATTCCGTTTTCTACTATGTCAGAAGCGGCAGCGGCAAACAAACCGGTTACATTTGGCACGGTAACCTAGAAGGCATCGCGGAAGGAACCTTTAATATCGCAATGAAAAACAGCAATTATTTCAAATCAAATAAGATCATTACGATGGGCGATTCAATTACTTGCGGGTACGATGGCTACCAGACCCTTGACAATATGGGCTACCCAACTTGGTTATCCCGTTATTTAAATGCCAAGGTGACCAACGTTGGTTATAATGGTGCTTTCTTGTCTCAAGGCGACGGTAACGTTGAAACTCCCGGCGACTTGAACACGGTTGTCAACGAACACAATTTCAAAAATTACAACGTTGCAACCATCGCATACGGCACTAATGATTATGGTCATTCAACCAATTCATTGGATGACATCAAGACCCAGCTCAACAATGATATTAAAAAGATGAAGTCAGATAACAAGAACCTGATTATTTACGGCATCTTACCACTGACCCGTTATGACAGCAATGTCAACTCGGATGAGGTACCTGGTCAAGGCGGTTACACCATGAATCAGTTGCGGGATGCGGAAGCTGAAGTCTTCAAGGACAACAACATCCCTTACCTCGACTGGCGAAATGATACCAAGCCAATCATCACCGATGCCAACCATATCGACCGCTTCAATGATGGCCGTCTGCATCCAAACCCAATGACTTATCAATTGATGGGACGCGAAATTGCGCAGTTCATGATCAAAAATTACCCAAAGGATATGATCAAGTCAACGAGCAAAACGTCAACTACTAAAAAAACAACCACCTCAAAGACGACTGCTAAGAAGACAACGGCAAAAACCAGCAGTATTTATCGTTACTAAACTTAGCATTAATGAATGACAAACGGTTGATTCCCGCCATTTAAGTTAAAAAAGCAATGCATTCCGAAACCTGAATGCATTGCTTTTTTAACTTAAACGCTGGGATCAAATCGCCGTTTGTCCCAATCTTTAGTGAGTTCCCACACGATCAGCTTGAATAACCGCGCGGTACAAATCATATTATTTTGAAGGAATAACAAAAGGCTCGACAAAATTAATTGTTCGAGCCCCCTATTAAAAAGATGAGTTAATCCATGAATATGTGGTGTAGATTGATTAAGATGCGTGATTACTTAGCAACGTAATCGGTGTTGCCATGTTGAGTGTTTACAGTTGCAGGAACTGATCCATTAATGGTGAATTGTTGGAAGACAACCTTAACTGTTGCACCCTTTGTTTGATCTGGTGTGTTAACTCCAAGAGTTCTAGCGGCATCATAAACATAGAAGTAATGGTTGTTACCACTATTTAATGAATCTCCGTAGAATCCAGTCTTAGGATTACCAGTTTGTTGGTTATTAGCATAAGGATCAGTCAAAGCTTTAGCAGCAACAGGTACAGCGTTGTCAGCCTTATTTAACTCTTTAACAAAGTTACCACCATCATTAAAGAAGTCTGACATCTTGAATGACTTGTCAGTGTTTGAATTGTCAGGAAGTGCTCTTGACTGTGCATCAGCAGTTAATGCTGGGAATGAGTTCATTGCAAAGTCACTAGGCTTCATCTGAACTAAGTCGCCGTTAGCACCCTTCTCATAGTAGTATTGTACCTTTGTAGCAGCAGCGGTTGGGGTTACATCAACGGTTAAAGTATCACCAAATTTAGCACTGTCTGCAGAAGGAGTAACGCTCAAATTATTGATATCAGTTTTTGAGCCGTTAGCATCCTTATATGAGAATGCATAACCTGATGGTGCACCGGTATAAGGGATAAAGTCTGATACGCTGCGACCAGTGTTATCAACTTTTCCAGTGGTGGCATCACCTTGCTTAGTATCAGTTGATGCAGTTGTCCAAGTATTCGTCTTGTCAATTGTCTTACCAGTTGTTACGTCACGGTAAGCAATCTTAACGCTCTTGTTAGCATCAAAGTTGTCAGTAGGAGTTGTTGAGCCAGTCGTCAAACCACTGAACTTAATCCAACCATTTGCGGCACTGTTGGCTGAGTCAGTTGCTTCAACTTTAACCCAAAGATCGCCTTCACGAGTACGGGTTGTTTGATCCGTAATCTTGAAAGTAGCGTCCTTGTACTTGCTTGAGTCAGTAATGACACGGCCTTGCTTGTATTGAGTCCAAGCTGGGGTCTTGTAAGTGACTTGAGTACCATCATTTGAAGTACCAGTCGTTGCAATCTTGTAAGTTGCTGACTTCTGAGCATCAGTTAAACCAGTGTTTTGGTTTGATGATGTTGAAGTGCTGGTTGCAGATGATGAGTTGCTTGATGCTGTGTTGTCAGCTGCTTTTGGATCAGTCGTTGTGCTGTATGATTCAACACCACCGCCAAATACGTTAGCAGTCTTGCCACCGTAAATCCAGCCACGGTATTGACCATCAAAAGTAACAACCTTGTAGTAAACAGAACCACGGTTCGTTGTAGCAACTCGATAAGCTCGAACGTTATTCTTTGAGCTGGTTGATGATGCTAAACCATTTAAAGTGGTCTTGCTTGCTTTAACACGGGCACCCTTTAAAGTACCGGCTTTACTGTATAATGCACTGTTACCAGTAAAGTTAACGTTACGATCAGTAGCGTTAGCAGTTAATGTCTTGTTTGAAACAACCTTTGCATACGTCTTGGCGCTTGCAGGGTTCGCATTGGCGGCACCAGCAACGGCAACAAAGCCTAAAGCTGCTAAGCCAACGAACAATGACTTCTTGATACGATTATTCAATATAATTTCCTCCAATTGCGTTTCAGCAAAGAATAGATACAGTATATCGCGTAAAATCGTCTATGATATTACTAAACTTAAACAATTCTTCCCCATTATTTCGTAAACATTACAGCCAGAACACAATATCACAATTCCGTAAAGGACCCCTTAAGATAACCTAAAGTTCATAAAATCGTCAAAAGTTTGTGGTTAATTTATAGGTGGTGAGTTGATTAAACCGTTTGTATTGCTGGCACAACAGGCGTTAGCGAACGCAAAATGAGGTCAACAAAATATGAACATTTCATGAACATGCGTCTATCGGAATTGAATTTACTAAAATCGATAAACAAATACGCAAAATGGATCAGCAGTCAAATTTAATGATTGCCGATCCATTTTTGCTGTCAACCTATTTTATAAAATGAAAATTGGGAACGGTGGTACGTTATTTTCTTCTATCTTATTTAAGTATTAGTGATAAAATAGTAAGTGCAGTGCATCACAAACATACTGGGAGGAAATGCAAATGAGTAAGCTCAAACAGGCTTCATTAGTGTTAATTGCGACATTTACTATTGGGGGAACCTTTACAATCGTGCCGCCGAAGACCGCATCGGCCAGTCGGACTTGGGTGTGGATTGCTCCAAATCATGGCAAACGATATCACTATACCCGGGGTTGCCGCGGATTGAATAACGCCGGCCACAAGCGCCACGTGACCCTTCATTGGGCTAAATCGCACCACTATCGTCTTTGTGGTTGGGAAAAATAAGTTAATGAGACTGAGGGGATGATCCTATTAAGAAATTTATCTATTGTTTTTTATTAACGATCCTCATGGTTGGTGGCGTCAGTTATGCGCAACCAAGCGAAACGCCCAGTGCATCGACTTACGTCTACATTACCCGGACCGGGAAGCACTATTTCTACCACCGGCATAATCGCGGCTTAAACCGAGCCAAGAAAGTCTATCGGGTTAAATTATCAACGGCTCGTAAGAAGGGCTTGACGTTGGCCAAAACTGATTACAAGCCTGGTAAACGCAAAGTGGTCCGCCGAACAACTCGGAAACGAGCGAAGACGGTCCGCAAGAAGGCCGCCAGTTCCAGCGGCAAGCATCTGAAGATTGCCGGCAAACAAGTGGTGATCATCAATCATAACAAGCCGAAATTCTCCAGAAACACCCTGTCACTGCGCCATGGTTCCTGGCAGAAGTACGGTCAGTTGGACTTCTTGAACCGGGCAACCACCGCAAATGCCATGCTGAATAAGCGGCTGATGCCAAGAGCTGAACGGGAACCACTGTACGTCGACCCCACCGGCTGGCATAACAAGAAAGTTCACGGTGGCTGGCTGTATAATCGTTGTCACCTGATCGGCTACCAGCTGACCGGCCAAAACAACAACCTAAGAAACCTGATCACCGGTACCAGGTCGCTGAATACGCCGGGCATGCTGCGGTATGAAAATCGGGTTGCCTACTATCTAAAGAGTAGTAAAAAACACTACATTAGATATCAAGTCCGCCCTGTCTTCAAAGCCCACGACCTATTGGCCCGTGGCGTCCAAATGCAAGGCAAATCCGTTGGCAGTAATCGCATCCACTTCAACGTGTACATCAAGAATGTGCAGGCTGGCGTTAGGATTGATTATCGGACGGGGATGAGTCGGGTGGTTAGGTAAAATACAATTAAACAAATATTCATTTTAAAATTAAAAGCTCTGGAACTCAAAAGTCCCAAAGCTTTTAATTTGTCTCAAATATACTATTTTTTGCCTACTTGATCGTTGCGGTTTCTTTAGCGATTTTGCTGTAAAATGCGCTTACATTGGTTCCAAAAGTGCCAGAATTGGCGTTATTAGAAAATGTGAACGGAGTGTGATACCACACTAACTTAAATGATGCAGGGTTAGTGCTACTATCGGGTTCAATTTGTGGGAATACAGGAGAATATAGTGTTCCCATGCCATTATTAGCTTTTATTTGATTTACAATGGCATTTGAACTAAACGAAGATCCACTAGTGCCAGGGCCATAAGTCCAATCTTGATTTTCACCATATACATACTGGCCTTCAGCAGCAGACTCAAAATCTGAATTTAATTTATTAAGTTCAGGAGTACCATAGGCGCCACCAATATAATCGGCAAGTGCTTTTTGATCAGCGTTACTCATCTTGCCAAGATCAATTGCTGCTAACTTAGTATCAGCACTAGAACTTGAGGAAGTCCCCTTTGGGAAATCAACGTTCGTTGTATCATAAGCATTCGTATTATCGCTTGCTGGCCTAAACTGACTCAAAGGCTGATTATCAGCCATTGGCACAATTGTTGAGGTTACTTGATTTGCAGAAACAATACCAATATTAACCTGTCCACCAAAGTTTCCTCTAGCAATCGTATCAATTTGACTTGTACTCAAAGAATTACCAGATAGTTGATACCCAGTTCCAGATAATTGTTGGTTAATCTGGCTGGTGATGCTATTAATGTCAGATGCATTCAAAGTCCAGTAAGAACTGTTGCTTTGTGAATAACCAACATTAGAGCCTCTGGTAGCACCTGATCTGTACCAATCGGTTGACTTGAGAGTCGTTCCATTTGGTTCTACCAAATTAATTCTCAATGCATTATCCGCAATATTAGAGTTCAAGTACAACTTGACTGAACCACCAAATTGAGCAACCGCCAAATTATTCAACTGGCTTTGAGTTAAGTTAGAAATATTGTAGCTGTAGTTTGTGCCATGAGTGGAGTTGTAACCAGACAAAGCATTGTTAATAGCTGTTTGTAATGAAGCTTGGTCGTTGGAATCTAATGACCAGTTGTGAGTTGTGGTGTTGTAGTTTCCTAGATAAGAGTTTCTAGTAGCACCAGCCTTGGTCCAATTGAATGATACCAACGTGTTGTTGCTGTTGTTTGGATCCATGATGTTGAATTGGATCTGGTTGTCAGCAATCGGCGTTGTTGCGTTCATCTGGGTCAAGCCACTCATCTTAATCCAACCAGTTGCTTGGCTGTTTGGATTTGCTGGGTCATAGATGTGAACCCATTGATCTGATGAGCCTTCCTTGGTTCGATAACCAACTGCGTCAATTCGGAATTGGGTGTTGGCGTATGGACTTGAATCAGTAATTGCCCGGCCAACCTTGTAGTTGGTATATGCAGGTGACTTATAAGTAACTTGGGTGCCATCGTTGGCAGTTCCAGGTGTGGTAATCTTATAAGTCCCGTTTTGTTGGGCACTTGTTAATGTTGAAAATGCTTGGTTAGTAAATGTTCGATATTGTTGAACCCCGCCGTTGAAGTCGGAGTCAGTTTTACCACCATAAATCCAACCACGGTAAGAACCATCATAAGTAACGACCTTGTAATAGATGGAGCCACGGTTAGTAGTGGCAATTCGATAAGCACGAACATTATGCGTTGAAGATGAAACGTTTGAGAAACTGCTTAAGGTAGCTTTTGAAGCGACGACCCGGGCGCCCTTCAAAGTACCAGCCTTAGTGTATAAAGCATTGTCCCCAGTAAAAGTGACATTCCGATCTTGCGGCAACATGGCCATCTTGCTATTAGATGTGACTCGAGCATAAGTCTTGGCACTTGCCGGTTGAGAATTTGCCATGCCTGCAGCTGCGACGAAACCTAATGCAGCTACTGACAAGAATAGTGATCTTTTAAGATCAAATCTCATAAATAACCCCTCCTAAACAATATATCTTATGTCTGTTACACTTTCATTATACAGTTTATGAAATGGGTTTCAAAGAATAAGCCTATTGAAAATGAGATTTTAAAGATAAAACCAGGGCACTGCTGATCTGTAGAAGATCAGTGGTGCCCCAATTTGGTATATGTTTAAATAGTAATGATTTTAATGTTAGTTGGTGATTTTCACATTAAGTCAAATCAGTAAATGAAGTAATTCTGCGATGCAACTACTTGTACCATTCGATCATCCGACCATTTAATTCCTGTGGTTGTCGATTATCATACGGAAATTGTTGCTTAAACCAATCCAGCTGAGCCGCACTCACGGTCACCTTTGGATTCGTCACGACCAGCCATTCCACCCCTTCAGTTAGCGGTGGCGTGGTTAGTGATCCCAAATAATGAAAACCAACTGGCTGTTCTGGCAGCCACTGATCAATTTGGATGTCGGCCGGATCGGTTTTGCCAGTAGTGAAACCATCAATAATCTGTTGGAATGCCGGATCAGCGGCCCCAGTTTGAACTAGCAACGCCACGACGACCAACTGGCCAATGGCATTTTGATGGACCAAATGAATTTCCAGCGGGAACTGTTTGCCATCAATTAGATGTTCTGACCCCGCGTGAAAGTGAACCTGTTGAAATGCAAACGATCGCCCAAAAATTTCTGCGTTGCCAGTTCCAGGCAAGCGGACGGTGGTCTGGTCGTCAACTTCTTGTTGCAGGTGATACTTGGATTGAGTGCTGAATTCAAGTGTCCCCTCTCTTACCACCGCCGTCTTCGTTTCAATATTAATCGGTGATTGCTGGGTCCCAAAGCCATTGGACCATTGTTCCTGATGATTGTAATCGAGCATGTGGGTCATCCCTTCAATAATTGTTTGAATCTAGTTTACAATATTTTGGAAAATTGACCAGATGCATTTACATTCATTTACTAAACATCTTGAAAGAAGCTGAAGTTAACTGCAAAATGCGTCCCTGCTGTTACGACTTAAATGTTGGTACCTCAGTTAGATTCCACGGAAGGAATCTCAACGATTGAAGAAAACATCGTCAATTGTGAACAAAAACCGAAACCTCTGTGAATATAAGCGGGAAAGTTGAGCGCCGATGATTCCCTTTGTTACGATGATTGCGAAAACAAGTAGTTAGGGAAATTCATATGGAGGAAGATGACATGAAATCAGCTAAATTTTATTGTGTGAGTGCACTGACAGCATTGCTCCTGATGGGTGCTGGTGGGGCGGTGATGGCGAATGATGGTAGTGCAGAGGATAATTCGCGAGTTTCGCGAGTTAATCCGGGTCAAGATGAAAGGGTTCCAATTGATGGTGATGATGTGACAATCGATCAAGGCGGTATCATCCATAACTTTAGCAACCCTGCAAAGGCAGCTAAGTTATTGGCCGGCGGACATTTAGAAGTTCCAGGTAAAATTGGTCCAACTACCGTGACCGGAATAGGTGAAGGTGTTTTCAGCTATATTAACTTATCTTATCTCCTGAAAGGAGATAATACTGATCACTTCCAAGGAGGAAATTCATCTCTTCTGGGAATGTCAGGGATAACATTTGCAGACCCCCAACATGTTTCTGTGATTGGAAATGGAGCCTTTTCTCAAAACCAAATTTCATCCATTGATCTTCCTGCGGCTGTTGAAATTGGGTCAGGGGCATTTGCTGAAAATCAAATTTCTGACGTCTCTTTGCCTAAAGTAACTACAATTGAAGATGCTGCCTTCATATTTAATAGAATTAAAAGTCTTAATCTACCAAAGATACAAACTCTTTCTTCTGCTGCATTCGCATTTAACAGTTTGTCTAATGTCAATTTAAGAAGTTCTGAGGAAAGTAGTATGATTGTAATTAAACCCGAGGCATTTTCTTGGCAAAATCTGTCAAACGCAAATAATGGCTTACAGCTCAAAAATTCTGCATTTAAAGCAAACGTTCCCCACCAAGATCCACTCAAGTGGCAAACGATCACTCAATCCATACAGCCGTCATTTAAGATTAATGGTATCCAGCAAATCAAGCCGAATGATGTAACAATCAACCAGTTGGAAACGGACGATCAATTTAATAAAGAGGTTGAAAATAACTATAATAATAGGCAGTTCACAAACATCCCTAAGGCAACCGATTTGCATAACAAATTCGGAATTTACATTCTCTATGAACCATCCAACGGCGTTAACTCCGAATCTAATTTAAACCAAACTATTAACCGCAATTCAAAAGAATCCAGATCAACAAAAATCGGCGACTACTCCACCGGTGCCCTGGTCACCATCGTGGATCCAACCACGCCACCAACGCCGGGACCTGACCCAGAAACTGAAAAGCAGCCGGACACTAATAGCAGTTCAGCCGACTCAACCAATAATAGCTCCGGCAAAACAATCAATATCCACCCCGTACCCGATCTGGATTTCCCACATCAGTCAGAATCGGCCGACAAAGTGACCACCAAGAGTCCCTACATGATTTATAACAAAAAGACCATTCGGGTACACAAAAATAAAGAGCTCACTTCCCCACTCAAAACTTACAGGAAAGTCGCTCGTCACAAAGCCAAAACATTCAAAGTTCTCGGCGTTGCTTATTCCAAAAATGGGGCTAAGCGTTACAAAGTAGCTGGGGGTTATGTCACTGCCCATGAAGACTACGTTGCTAATCTCTACTACCAAAGTACCCCAAAAAGCAAGAAAATCAAGGTCATCGCCACCAAAGGCCTCCACAAATACAAGGACGCCAAATTGACGAAGAAAGCAGCCAAAAGCCACGTTTCCCGTAACAAGCTGCTCAAAGTTACCAAGATTGTGACACACGGCAACCTGACCCGCTACCACTTGGCCGACGGGACCTATGTTTCAGGCAATAAGAAATTGGTGTTGCAGCAATAACCGACTATCATCTCCATGTCACCAGAACATTGGCCAATTGATGTTCTGGTTTTTTGATTTCCCGTCAGAAAAAGGTTGACTTATCTTCAAAAAGTATTAGACTTTTATGATAATTAATCTAATAATTGAATTTCGTTTAAACAACGATGGCAATCGGTTGCAATCCACTGTTTTGAATGGATTCTCACCCATAAAATTCAGGCATCCATTTAACAAAGGATTGACAATCAATACATAATATTAGGTTAAAAATAATAATTTTCTAAGAATAACAGGAGGATGTTATATGACAAGAAAAGTTGGCGTTATTGGAATGGGACACGTTGGTTCAACTGTTGCAAATTACATAATTAATGGTGGGTTCACAGATGATATTGTCTTAATTGACACGAACGAATTAAAGGTGAACGCCGATGCAACCGACTTCACCGATGCTTTAGCAAACCTGCCTTTCCATACTAAAATTACCGTTAACGATTACGACGCATTAAAAGATGCTGACGTGATCATTTCTGCCGTTGGTAAAATCAGCCTACAGAAAGATAATCCAAAGCATGACCGGTTCGTTGAATTACCATTTACCAAGCAAGCCGTCAAGGACGTTTCCGCTAAAATCAAAGCATCCGGCTTCAACGGCATCTTAATCGACATCACCAACCCATGTGACGTTATCACCACCATGTACCAAAAGTACACGGGGCTTCCTAAGAAACACGTCATGGGAACTGGAACGTTACTCGATTCATCTCGAATGAAGCGGGCCGTTGCCCAAGAATTAAACATTGACCCTCGTTCGGTCGATGGCTACAACTTAGGCGAACACGGGAACTCACAATTCACCGCTTGGTCTGCCGTGCGAGTCTTAGGTCATCCAATCACCAAAGTTGCCAAAGAACGTAACATTGATTTAACTGAATTAGACGAAATTGCCAAGGCCGGTGGCTACACCGTCTTCCATGGCAAGCTGTACACCAACTACGGGATTGCGTCAGCCGCAGTGAGATTAGCCCGCACCATCATGAGCGACGCCCACACTGAACTACCCGTTTCCAACTGGCATGAAGAATACAACACTTACCTCTCCTACCCAGCCATTGTTGGCCGTGACGGGATTGAAGAACAAGTTCACTTGGACCTCACCGATGAAGAAAAGGAAAAGTTGGCTGAATCAGCTAACTATATCCGGACTCGTTTTGAAGATACGGTCGCTTCGCTAGGTGATTAGTGAGCGGATCCAGGCGGTTACACTCCGATCTCTGCCCGGAGGAGCTGTCCTAAAACAAGTGAGCGGAGTAAAGCGGTTAGAAACTGGAATATAAGTCTCCTCCAACAGAAATCCCCGGTTTTGGGGGATTTTTGTTGGAGGTGCTTATATGGAAGTTTCTG
>NZ_AZEI01000082.1:108032-131791 GCF_001436255.1 Lentilactobacillus rapi DSM 19907 = JCM 15042
TCTATACAGCAGAATAACCGAAAATTAATTTTAAAAGAAAAATCGTCAGACTAGTCATACTTTGCTAATCTGGCGATTTTTTATAGCGATTTTTGACTTTTGTAGCACCCATGAATTTCAAAAAAATAAATCAAATCCCCCTCATTTTCCATAATTACATATTAGTCGCAACCAATATGCCATTATGCTAAACTGACACTACATACGATGCGATATTGAACACCATTACCCTAAATAGGCTAATACCCAACAACCTTCTCTGACCACGGCATTTTGAAAAGTTATCAGATCAAATTAGCGATTGAAATCTTGGATGAATTGAAAAGCGAGGCGTAATGAAATGAAACCTGTCAACCACTCCTGAATAAATTCAGGAGCTTGTGAGAATAACACTTCACGGTGTCACGACCACAATTTGCTTAGATACAGCGGTTGCCTACAAGCAGGTCTTACGTGCTAATTACCAAAGCCTTTAGTGTCCGCAGGTTGCCAGACGGACAAAGTTTATTATCGGGATATGATACCCCTTGCTAAAATATTTTGGGCGGCATTATGGTCTCGAATATGGGATTGATGACAGGCTGGACAAGTCCATTCACGATCGGCGAGTGTAAGTTTATGAGTGTCATGACTCCCCATAATGAAGCCACAATTATGACATGTTTGGGTGGTATTGCGGGGATTGACGGTGATAAAGTTTTTGCCATACAGATCCGCTTTATAAGTCAACATGCCTAAAAATGTTCGCCAACCAACATCACTGATACTCATTGCTAATGCGTGATTTCGTAACAGATTTTTACTACGCAACTCCTCCGCAACCACCAGATCGTGGTTCTTGATCAGTGTAGTTGAGATGAGATGCAGAAAATTGTTACGGCGGTTAGCGACCTTGTGCTGAATATCAGCCACTATCATACGTTGCTTTTGATAATTCTTGGCATCGCGCAGTTGTCGGTGTTCTTTCTTGGCGCGCAAGGCTCGCCGGGATAACTTACGTTGGGCCTTGGCCAGTTTACCTTTGACTGTTCGATAGTAATGGGGGTTGGCAATGACGTTGCCATTGGAATCCGTGAGAAAGTTGTCCGTATTGAGGTCAATGCCGATGGTCATCTGCGTTTTCCTCACCGTTTGGACAACGAAAGGCTGTTTCGAAGCTAGTTGCAATGAAACGTAATAGCGACCCGTGGCATCCATTGAAATCGTCACGGTTCCAATCCGAATCTCGTTCTTTTTGGCCAATATTTTCGCCGGTATTCCTCGAAAACGCAATCGACCGAGTTTAGGAATCTGAATATGTTGGTAATCCAAAAGGCGGACACTCCCATTAGTCACGCTGGGAGACTTCACTTTTCCTGGATACAGACAGGAAGTTTGATACTTTTGCTCGGTTCGTTTACGATGGAAAATCGGCGTGCCCGATTGATGAACCTTATGGAACATTTTCCAGGCACTTCGGTAATTTTGGATTGCATTGGCTTTCATCAGACTATCCAAATCATTATTATTCAACCAGCCATGGATATTCGAGATGCCAGTTGCCGGCCTTTTCAACCGCTGTTCAAGCGTTTGGATGCGTTGCTGGACGATCCCAATCGGGATCTTAACCTGTTTCAACTGATATAGTTCGCGATTCATGCCATTCATTTCGTTATAAATAAAACGACTTGCGTCACTGTTACGTTTGATTAACTGCTTTTGCTGATTGGATGGGAAAACGCGGACTTTAACCCCATAATGATACGGCAACTGCGCCATTGTTTGACTCATGTAGATTTCACCTCCTAAACATGTTACTCTAATGATAACACATGAGAAAACGTTTAGGGATAACATTGCTGATAAATCGGCAGGAAGAAGGTTGTCACATGAGTAATAAAAAGCAGCGTTTAGATGAAGCTATTTACGAACGCAACTATGTTTACAATTTTCATTTTCATTTAATCTGGGTAACTAAATATCGGCACCCCGCATTCACAACCTCACAATTAGTTACCGACATGAAATCAATTTTGCAACGAATTGCCGATCTGAATGAGGTGACCATTGAACGAATGGAAGTTATGCCGGACCACGTTCACATGTTGATTAGTTTTAAGCCTAAATACGCGCCAACCAATATTGTCAAAGCTTTCAAGGGTGGCTCTGCGCGCCTGTTCTTTGAGAAGCACCCGGAAGTAAAAGCCCAAAAGTTTTGGGGTGGCCATTTATGGTCACACAGCTACTACATGAGCACGCTTGGCAACATGAGCAGGGAAGTTGTTGAACACTATATCGATAATCAACGCTGATAACACCTTTCGGTGTTAGTTTGTGCATTCATCTACCTGTTTAAAACCAGGAGATTTCTGCGAATCCTTTCATTAAAACTTGCCTCAAAGACGGAATTGAGATACCAGAACCGGTAGATGAATCGTTTTCCGGCCGGATTACGCTGAGAATGCCAAAATCGCTTCATAAGGAACTGACGGTGCTTGCCAAAGAGGAAAATGTCAGCTTAAATCAATACGTGGTCGCACTGCTGGAACATAACACGGCTAACGTAATGAGATCTGCGATGGACGGCAGACGCCAATAACCTTAGCGGAAAAGATCACGACAAACAATCTAAGATTAGTCAACAAAGTGTTTATAAAAGCAACTTGGCTTTCCCTTCTCATATTGATAAAACTTGCGACAAACGGCTGATCCCCGCCATTTAAGCAAAAAAAGTAATGCATTCCAAAACCAGAATGTATTACTTTTTTCACTTAAATTCTGGGATCAAATCGCCTTTCCCAATCTCTTGCCCTAAAACGCCGAAACAATTGCCTGTTTCAAATCCCCAATCAAGTCGTCAACATCTTCCAAGCCAACCGACAAGCGAATCACCCGCGTATTCAGGCCATGTTGTTCCCGCAAGCTGGCTGGAATTTCTCTATGAGTAATCTTGACCGGATTGACGATAAGGGAACGAACATCACCAACGTTCGGCAGATATGTAAAGACTTTAACATGGTTCAAAATTGCGTCTACTTGTTTTTCAGTACCATCTACTTCGAACGATAAGATCGCGCCGATGCCCATTGGGAAGTATTTTTTGACCAACGGATTTTCTTGGTCGATTCCGGCATAGTACAACTTCTTGACGTGGGGTTCGGCCTTCAAATATTTGGCAATGGCCGTCGCGTTGCTAACCTCTTTATCCAACCGTTCAGTGATGGTTTCCACTCCTAATAGCGCCAGGTACGCATCAAATGGGCTCATGACCGACCCAAACAGTCGCAAGTATTTGATCCGGACCCGGGAAATAAACGCAGCCGAGCCAAACTTTTCGTTGAAGCTCACGGGCTGACCATCCGCCGTTTCAAGGGTAAATTCATTCTCGGTAAACTGAGGGAACTTGCCATTGCCCCAGTCAAACTGGCCGTGGTCGACAATAATCCCGGACACCACATTTCCATGTCCATTGATCGCCTTAGTTGAAGAATAGACATCAATGTCGGCGCCAAAATCAAATGGCCGGAACAGGTATGGCGTTGGGAAGGTGTTATCCACGATCAACGGAATCCCGGCCTCATGGGCAATGGTTGCCAGATTCTCGATATCGGCAATGTCGGTGCTGGGATTGGCGACACTTTCCACAAAAATGGCTTTGGTGTCAGCCTTGATCAGTGATTTGACGGTGGCGAAATCATTGATATCATCCACAAAGTCGATGTGAATGCCAAATTTGGGAAAGATTGATTGGAATTCATCGATGCTGGCCCCGTACAGATTCGTCGGCGCAATAATTCGGCCACCACCTTCAGCGACGTTTAACAGCGCATAACTGACGGCCGCCATGCCGGACCCCACTGCAACAGCGTCAATCCCGCCATCCAAAGCCGCAATCCGATTCTCAAATGCCCGCACGGTTGGGTTGGCCACCCGTGAGTAGGTAAAGCCTTCCTTACTCCCTTCCGCAACCTGTTCAGCCTCATCGGTATCGCCGAGAGCAAACGCAGCCGTTTGATAGATTGGCGGCAATGGTGAATTTAAATGTTCTTTTGGATCGTAACCTGCGTGAAGTCGTTGTGTGTCGAATTGATTATCTGCCAATTTTATCATCCTTTTTTTAATTCATTTAATTACTCATCTTACAGATTTGATTCACTTAATTTTGACACATCAACGCGACGCCACCGGCATGCCGATAGTGAGCGATAATTTGTAACATGCTGCAGGCCTCCTTATTTCAGTCGACAAAAAAATCCCTGTTCAGATTCCTCCAAACAGGGACGATTACCGCGGTACCACCCAGTATTATCACCACAATTGCACATGGTGACCTCAAAGACACACCTCGAAAGGTATATCCGGAGTCGTATCGCACTCCACCCGTGTGTTAAGCTTTCACTTGCCACATGACTACGAGCTCATCTTCACTAATCGATCGAATCCGCCTTCTCACCAGCCGGCGGTCTCTTTTAATTCTAATAAATCAGCTACTCTTCTCATCAACGTCTAACTTTTGAGTTATGTTAAATCCTAATACAGGCTGTTAAGCTTGTCAATGTATTTTTTGAAAATGGAATGGAAACAGTCTCTCGTAAAAAGCGGCCCTACCCAAATAGTTGCTTTGAAAGATTGCCGAGCTACTAAAGCAAATTAACGTCGCCATCATGAAGATTCAAAAGGACGGCACGGCCAAGAAAGTCAGTGAAAAGTACTTTGATGAAGACTATATTCCGAAGTAATCAAGAAAATAAAAATCATCCCTATTCAGAAATGAGTAGAGATGATTTTTTCATGTGCTTTTGAATTTAATTTGAATCAGTTTGCCTTAGCAGTGCTAGCGATGCTCAGTGTTAGTTGGTAACTGGAGAAGCAGCTGTTAAGCCAGCCAACATAATCCAGCCGTTGGCAACTGTGTAGGCAGGGTCGGTGGCAACAATATGAACCCAAGTGTCGCCTTCACGAGTCCGAGTTCCGATCTGGTCGATATGGAAGCGGGCATCGCCATAAGTTGTCGTGTTATCAACTTGGCGATCGTCATGGTTCAACGTGTACTGCGTGAAGTGAGGTTGTGAATAGGTTGCGGATTTGCCATCGTTGGCAATGCCGGGATTGGCAATCCGATACAAGGTAGTCTTCTGACTGTCGGTCAAAGTGCCTTCAGTGAAGGTCGTGTAACTTTCAAGACCACCGCCAAATGATTGCGTACTCTTGCCACCGTATACCCAGCCACGGTAGTTCCCGTCAAATGAGATCACTTTGTAATAAACGGATCCCTTGCTGGTTTTGGCAACGCGGTATGCTCGCAAGTTGTCCTTGGAGTTAGTTGAATTGGCAATCGCCTTAACGGTCGTCTTAGTGGCAACGACGCGGGCACCCTTCAACGTTCCAACTTTGTTATAAAGGGCGTTAGTCCCGGTAAAGTTGACGTTCCGATTATAAGGATTGGTGTCCAATACCCGATTCATCGTAATGTGGGGATAAGTCTTCTTGGCGCTGGCACCGGCGTTAGTCGTGGTAACAGCGGTAAACAATCCAAGCGCTGCAAGTGAAACGAAAAGTGATTTCTGAATAGTTTCCTTCATATGTAATTCCTCCGTAAAAAGTAGTGAGCGGATCCAAGCGGGAATAATCGAAATATAAGTCTCCTTCTGCAGAAATCCTGGTTTTGGGGATTTTTGCAGAAGGTGCTTATATGCAGATTATTGCTTGGAGGAGCTGTCCTAAAGCAGTGAGCTAAGCAAAGCGGTTAGAAGATGTAACCCAAATACTAATTCCATATGCTTACAATTATAACCCTTTAGGAACTATTGTTTAAGGGCAATTCAGACGCAAATGTATTAAATTAGTGTGACAAATTAAGCCACAATTTAAAAAGCTTCCCGAATTCATGAATGCCCACATGCGGACAATCCAATTCGAGAAGCTTATTTGTTAATCTAATTGGTTTACTTTTACAATGGCTTTCGGTTCATTAGCGGTTATTGGATAGTCGACAAAATTGGGTTGCCCATCTGCCAAGTCATAACCTTCCGGAACGTCCACATAGTAGCGACCGGATTTGGCAGCGTGGTGGTCATCACTCACATGTTGGGCGACTTCTTTGCCACTGCTCTGATCCACATAGGCCACGGTTAACTTCGGCCAAATATTGAGGGTCCCAATTGCTGGCAGGCAATCATAAAACGCCAGGTCCAAATTGGCTTTCTTAAGTGCTTCCAAACCCTTTGGTGCCAGCCGAAGATCGTGCTTACCTGCATTAGCAGTGACGCCTGCTAAATAATCTGCGGCAACCTCATAGGTATGAATCTCACCCCGGACTTTTTTCCAATCACTCGGCACATTAAAAACAGCTGGAACGTATACCCGAAAGCTTGCTGGGGCAGTTCCATTCCAAGTGAAGCTTTGATAATGAACTCGCAATTGATCGGTTGCGACATTTTTCCGATAAATCACCTTAAAGTCATTTTTCTCTTTATCTATCTCAAATACCCCCTCAACTTGATCCGCCACTGCTGTATATCCCGTGAACTCAGGTGGCTGGAATCGTAATCTACTGCCGGTTGTGCCGACAATCAGTTTGGACTTGCCAAGTTGACGACCGTGCACGTCCACAAAGTGAATAGTTGCGTGGCGGGGCTCGGTGATGTTGCGTAACGTTGGCCGACCCGCAAATAGGTCATCACTAATCCAAGCACCATGATCACCATTGTACGCGCGTCCCCTACTCGTTTCCAGCCAATTTTCATCGTTTTTAAAATCAACGGATTGTATTAATTTCATATTCATAGTCTCTTCCCCCAGTGAGCGTAGTAAAGCGGTTAGAAGTCGGAGTGTAAGGCTCCTCTGAGGAAAATTCCTGTTCTTGGAATTTTTCTTAGAGGTGCTTACACGCAGACTTCTGCTTTACGGAGCTGTCCTAATACAAGTGAGCGGATCCAAGCGGTTAGAGATCGGAGTGTAAGGCTCCTCGAACGGAAATTCCGGTTTTGGGAATTTTTGTTTGAGGTGCTTACATGCAGATCTCTGCTTGGAGAAGTTGTCCTAAAATGAGTGAGCAGAGTAAAGCGGTTAGAAACTGGAGCCTAAGTCTCCTTCTGCAGAAATCCCCGTTTCTGGGATTTTTGCAGAAGGTGCTTAGGTGGGAGTTTCTGCTTTACGGAGCTGTCCTAAACCCATTCAAGCGACTAGCAGTCAAGCCAGCAAATTCCAAATGATTTGCGCCCCCGCACAGAATCATTCTAGAATCAACATGCTTTTGATTACTAGGATATTATCCTATATTTACGCATTTTCAGCAATTTATTTGCCTGTAATTGTAGGCGTCAAACAAAGTCAAAACACCCCCGTATTCACGTCAAGTAGGAACCATCTTCTGATCCCACTTCACGTTAAATATGAGAGTGTTTATCTAATTTAAAAATTTTCAAATAACCATTTAGTCCAGCGACTTCATGGCACCATCACTTGTTCAACCACACGCGCATCTGACCATCTTTGCGATTAGCCCAGGCATAATATGGAACCAGCTTTAATTCGGTTGGCTCTGCTTTAGGGGCCGTTTCCTCAGGCGCATAAAGTGGCGCATCAGAAGACGCCAATGCCGGCTTAGCAGCTTTGACGGTGATCGTCCCCACGCCCTTCAGCAGGTCACTTTCGTACTTGTAACTTGGCTTTGCCTTGGGGTCGACTTGGTAAATCCACAGTGGCTTGTCATTGTCAGCTTCCTCGGCACAATAGATCATTGGGCCACGCTGAACGGCAACTTTGCCAAAATCAGCACTAACCCGGTTGCTGGCGCGCATGAATTTAACGCCCATATCAAGGGTTAAATCAATCTTCAATGAATCCTTAACGGTGAAGTAAATAAAGCCATCTTCCAGTTGACCCTCTTGACCACTTTGGCTGACTTGGACATCAAATTTATCCTGACTCCAGGCTGGAATTCGAATGCCAACCTTCACAGGAGTATCGGTTGGATTCTGAATATCATAATGAATGTCGCCATCCCATGGGAAATGATTGGTCTGGGAGATCGTGACGCCATTTTCAAACTCGGCATCGTTCGCAATAAATTGATTCGACAAAATCGTGCCATCAATCACCGTGTAAATATACTGATCTAAAGAAGCAATTAACCGTGCCAAATTGGTTGGGCAGCAGGCTACCCCAAACCAGGAGGCCCGGTGAGTCAACACATGACTCTTGCCCGGGTTGCCCTTCGATGCTTCAGGGTCAGCCTCCAGCGGGTTAACATAGTAGAAATGACGACCATCTAAAGCCATTCCACTAATTGTACCGTTGAAGATCTCTTTTTCTAAGACATCGCCGTACTCGCCCTTGGCTTCAATATTCAACATCTGACGAGCAAAAAACGACATTCCAACCGAAGCGCAAGTTTCCCCATAATCGGTGTCGTTTGGTAAATCATAATCATAGGTAAAGGCTTCCCCAGTCGTTGTGGAGCCAATATTACCAGTGATATACATTCGCCGTTTGACAATGTCGGCCCAGAACCGTTTGCAGGCAGCTAGGAGATCCTTGTCACCCGTATAACGGGCAACATAAGCCATCCCGGTACAAAGATAAACGACCCGCACAGCATGACCATCTGCGTACTGTTGGTCTTTAACCGGTTCGGCGGCTTGATAATAACTGAGTGGGAAATCGCGCATCCCCGGAATCACATCCCGATCCGGTGTGTCGCCGTCAGCTTTAATTTGTTTTGCGAAAAACTGTGGGTCAACCCCACGTTGCTTCAGGAAATAATGAGCCAAATCCATGTAACGTTGTTCGCCGGTCAACTCATACAATCTGGCCAACGCCAACTCAATTTCTGGGTGACCATCATAGCCGGGAATTTTGCCATCTGCCAAACCAAAGTGACGGTCAATACAGTCTGCCATGCGGGTTGCAATATCCAAAGACTTCTGATTGCCGGTTGCCTCATAATAGGCCACCCCAGCTTCAATATAATGGCCCATCGTATACAACTCATGAGATTGTTGCAGGCGTTTGAATTTGCGTTCAGGGGCCTCAATCTGGAAGAAGGTTGATAAGTAACCATCATCTTCTTGCGCGTCGGCAATCAAATCCACCAACCCATCGGTAATCTTTTTAAGGTCGGGATTGGGATGATATCGGAAGGAATAGGCAGCCGCTTCAAGCCACTTGTAAGTATCAGTGTCTTGGAAAGGATAACCATAATGTTTGCCCTTTGACCGGCCAGCGGCAATCTTCAAATTCTCAATTGCGTGGCTATTCTGGTCGAGCCCGCTATTCTGCGGATCTTCGGCAACACTGATCCCCGCATTGTCATTGAGCACATCCCACATATACGGAATGGCTTCGTTGACAACCCGTTCCCGGAATTCGTTCCAGAAATCAGACGTAATCTTCACATTTTTAACCGTGTACTGGGTATTAAACTTCATCGTATAACCACCTTGCCTTAGTTAATTTGACTTATCAGTCACGTGCTTCAGCTCTCTGCAGCAGTTCTGCTTTGATCTGTGGTTCCATTTTCTCATATTTGAAATAAAATACCATGATAAAGCCCACGATGGCGTAGATAATGACTGGCAGCCAAATGAAGCAAAAACTAATGGCAGCAGAGGCATGGGCAGTCTGTTGCTGGTGGGCAACGAAACCAGCCGCATCAAGAATCTTAGATGGAATGAAGCTCCCAAAGCCTGATCCCAACTGGATACAGAAGGCACTCCCGACGGCGGTTAGAAAGCCGGCTGCTCGAATGCCACTCTTCCACTCACCATAATCCACCGTATCCGCAAGCATTGCGAACGGCATCGACATGGCCAAAGCTGACCCGATCACGCCAACACACCATGAAACGATGACCAAAGCAAAGTTACCGCCAACCATGGCCATCATGGCTTGACCGACCGCCCCAATCGCCAAACCGATCAGCATTGTAGCCGTCTTGTTGGTTACTTTAACAATAAATGGAATGGAAATACTTGAGATGATCCCAAGAACTTGAAGGCCATTGAAAACGGCCGCTAATTCGGGATTACCGAGATTGTATTTAGCATAATAAGTTGAGAAACTATTCCGATCAGATTGGGCGATCCAAAATGTTGAGAACGATACCACTAATAGGAACCAAGGAATGTTACCAACGGTGGCTTTCATACTTTGCTTCAATGAAATCGATTTGGTGCTTACTGGAACGCGTTCACGCATATTTTTGAAGGCGGTGAGCAGTAGGACCACCGCTGCAACGCCAAATAGGGCAATTGTAATCATGAAGCCGACCTTGTCATTGCCTTTGCCTAAGATGGCAACCAATGGCAACGTGAACGTGCTAGTTACAAAGGAACCGATCAGGCTGCCAACCATTCGAAATGAGTTGGCGCCGATTCGTTCGCTGGCGTTTAATGTCAAGTTGGGTAAAACGGCTGAGATCGTCGTTTGGATCCCCGTATAAATGACGCCGGCTGCCAGGATGTAGGTGATCCCCGCATACAACAGCTTGGCAGTGCCACTCAAGTTAGGCGCAGTAAAGGCCAAAAAGGTGGTCACCGCGAACGGAACCGCCAGCCACAGAAAATACGGTCGGCTTTGCCCCCATTTGGTATGAGTGTGGTCCACGATTGAGCCCCAAAAGATGGCACTGACTGCGTCCACGATACAGGCCAGTAAAATAATCATGCCGGCACTGGAAACGGGGATGGCAAAAACGTCAGTGTAAAAGTATAAAATGTAACTGGACATACTAACATACAATAAATTACCTGCCATGTCCGTGAATGCGTAGCTAACCTTCTCAAAAACTGGTAGTTTAGCGTTTGCATCATCTTTCTCTTCAGTAAGTTCCATTAAAAAATCCTCCATTCACCGATATAAATCGCTGAGTTTTTTGTATCATAAAAATATAAATATTATAGGTCTGATTCCAAAATGTTTCAACCGTTTGTTGATGGGGAAGGCCTTGCCAGAGTGGCATTGTGACCGATTACTAGGGATTTGTAAGCAACGAAATCTTTTTGTGACTTTTTTGTGATTTTTACAGTGAATTAGCTAAAACCTTTTGAACTGTTGACCCGAAAAGCCGTCAGGGTCATTTGCTTGCGAGGTGATTGAAGGCATCAAAATAAGAGTGACTCACCAACACGCTAAACGTTGATGAGCCACTCTTATTTTGACTTCAAGTCAATGATGATCTCAGGTTAAACTGATCAATTTGCTTTCTTAACTCACGGGTAATTGTCGGCGTCGATTCACAACAACTTCCAATCAATTGAACCCCACGATCCAGCATCTCACCCATTTCTGCCGCAAAAGTCATTGGTTGAATGAGTTGGGCCGGATTTTTAGTCACATCAATCGGAATCCCGGTGTTCGGTTGAACAATCACCGGCACCCGACTTGCCATCAGCACATCTTCCAACAGTTGCCTGGTTGGAACAGGGCCAAAGCCACAATTCAGACCCAAAGCGTTGATCGGCAACCTTTGTAAAAATCGAGTGACCGTTTCGGCATCTTCGCCGGTTGGAAGTCGCCCATTGGATTGAAAGCTAAAGGTGACGGCGACTGGCAGCCGGGTAGTTTCTCGAACGGCCTTCACCGCTAATTGCGCTTCCTGAAGGTCGGTCATTGTTTCAATCAAAATGAAATCAACCTGCCCCTTCTCCGCCAATTGGGCTTGTTGTTTGAATAGGCCGGCTTGTTGACTGGGCGTTAGCTGTGCCCGGGGGTCGTTTACCGGTCCCATATCGTAAGCCACCCATTTGGGATGAGCAGATTTGGCGAGTTTAATTCCAGCAGCGATCACTTGGGCCACTTGAGCAGGCGTGAATTCAATTTGGTGCAATTGAAACGTATTGGTGGTGACAATATCACACCCAGCAGCCACGTATGCTTGATGAATTTGCCGCACCAGCTCAGGATGTGTCAAATTAGTAAATGTGACTGGTTGCTCAATTGCTGGTGCCGCGCTTAGAAGCATCGTCCCCATCGCACCGTCAAATAACAACGGTGATTTCAGTTGATTGAAATGAAGCACCATTAGCATTCATCCCCAATTTAGATTCAGCCACTACTTTCTTCTGATTCAAAATTAATATTAACACATTGATTGGCATAAAAAATCCTCGACGGTTTGCCATCGAGGATCATTGATTTAGTCACTTTAGTAGTTGCCTTGAATCACTAACTTCTTGTTACCAGTGACATAATGACCATTACTTAGTTGGTAACGCGTGGTCAAATTATGCTTAACGATCTTCTTAACTGTAAGGCGAGCACCCTTTTGATAGTGTTTAACTTTGCCAGTCAAATTGGCATTCTTATAAGCATTCACACCACGCTTATTGATAATGGTGATCTTCTTGTTCTTAGGCAATGACTGATAATAAACCGGCACTACAAATTTGGAATTGGCCGTAATGTAACCAACTTTACCAGCGGTCTTACTGCCATGGTTAACATCCCGCACCTTGTAGCGCAGGGCACCGCCGTTTGAACGAGCATAATCGGTGACAACAAACATTGGTCGGTTAACCCGTTTTACTTTAGGATACTTGGCAAGTTGACGACTCTTGGTAAAGTTAGCGCTTCGATAAAGGTAAATGCCTTTGATTGCGTAAACTGCGGCACCTTTCTTGGCAGCATAGTTAGGAATTGTTGGCTCTGCAGGCTGAGGCGTCGGCTTAGGGGTCGGGTTCGATGGTGTTGGCGTTACTGGTGTAGTTGGGGTGACAATGGTTGAACTGCCGCCTCCCGGACTTGGTACTACTGGTGCTTTTGCAGTTACTGGAATTTTAATCGTTGGATTAGTAATCTTTGCGATATCGTAAGCAATCGTTTTAGTGTCGACCAGCTGATACCCCTTTGGAGCAATTGGCGTGTAACTTCCCGTTTTGCCAATAATTCCGGTAATGGTATCATTTCCCACGACAGTTCCATTACTGTCAACATATTCAACAGGTATAGTCGCACCTTTGTAGGTAACGGTAAATATTGCTTTTTTAAGATTTTTCAAGGTTAATTCAGGGATTTCCCCTGGAGTATAAAAATAGACACCACCAGTTTTATCCATAGACTTAGCCAGACCTTCATTTATTGTCCGTAACTTCACCCCCAAGGTCTTTTCGATGTCATCCTTTGTTTGGTAGCCGCCATCATGTGATTCGTCGCCACTCGATACGGTGATATGAGCAACTTGTTTATCATCATCTATCGTAAACGTTATAGTTCCACTCGGGGTATCTGATCCAGACGGATAAACGAAAGTGGTGTCTATTTTCTCTAATGTCTCCGCGGGATCATACCCTGAAATATTGACATTAATTGGATTCTTGCCGTCCCCCACTGGAATCGTTTGCGGCGCTCTTAGGGTGTTACCATTGGTATCAACAATATTAACAGTCTCTGTTGCAGTGTCATCCGCATTGGCTGTTAAAACGTTACCAAAAAGAACAGCTCCCCATATGACACTCACTGACATGGCAATAATTTTAGCAAACCTCAGTATCTTCTTCATTTGAATTCCCCCTCAGGATGGGAACAAAAAATAATTGTCCCCCAAATTTTAAGTAACCACCGTTAATAGTTCCCTACAGTTATATTATCTATATCTAAATTGCCAATGTCAATTACGGAACTGGAATATTTATATTATTTCAAAATTATCAATAAAATAAAGTCCGTTGAAGAGTCTTATCAAAAAAGTGGCCCATCAAACAGTGATGAACCACTTTCTCGAAAACTTTCAATTATTAGTCACTTTAGTAGTTGCCTTGAATCACTAACTTCTTGTTACCTGTTACATAATGACCATTACTTAATTGATAACGCGTGGTCAAATTGTGCTTAACGATCTTCTTAACGGTGAGATGAGTACCTTTCTTGAAATGCTTGGACTTCTTAGTCAAGTTGGTATTCTTATACGAGTTAACACCCTTGTTGGCAATCACCGTAATCTTCTTGTTCTTTGGCATCGTCTTGTAGTAGACGTTAACCACGAACTCCCGATTAGCAGTTATATAACCAACTTTGTTAGCCGTCTTCTTGCCATGGTTGACATCACGAACTTTATATCTCAAAGTGCCATTGGTTGAACGGGCATAGCCGGTTACCACAAACATTGGGCGGTTAACTCGCTTGGCCTTTGGATATTTAGCAATCCGTTGACTCTTCTTGAAGTTAGCATTCTTGTACATGTAGATGCCTTTGGTAGCATATACGGCTGAACCTTTGACAGCAGCGTAATTTGGAACGGCTGGTTGTGATGTGGTAGAGCCATTGTTGAAGTTACCGTTGCCGACAGGGTTGTTCGTAGAGTTGCTGTTGGTAGTTGGAGTGGTTGTTGAACTTGAACCACCGCCATTATTATTTGGTGTTGGCGTTGGATTGTACTTCCCAAGAACCGTAACATTAATCGTCTTCGTAAATGTCGTGTCGCCAGATTTATAACTATAAGTTACTTTGTAATTGTTGGCCGGTACATTTGGATTAACGTTATCACTCACAACCTTAACGTCGGGATTTGAAACAACATTGCCATTGTCATCCAGAATCTTTACGTGATCCTTGGCATTCCAAGTATCACCTTGCTTAATGGTTACATCGTTCGCATCAATAATCTTAATAACCGGAATGTTAATATTGCCAAGCCCATTTTTATTCATAAGTTGTGCAATATCCGCACTCGGTTTGTAATCCCAACTAAAATCAAGAACTTTAGACGGTAACTTATACCCATTTTCAGTTGCCATTGTTGTAAGGTTCTTGCCATTAGTACCAATCACATTGTCAGTGTTGACGGAATATTGACCGCCAGAGTATAGATAGGTATCATTGGCAGCTGACGTATGAACGTCTTGCCCAAAGTCGGCAATTGATAACCCGTGACTATCTTTGATGCCGGGTAACAAACTTTCAAGATCGTTTGCAACTGAATAACTTCCGTCCGCATTCTTATAGGATACCAAGTACTTGTTAGATGTGGTTGTTGTTATATTTTGATATTGAGCTAGCAAAACAAACATAGAAGCAATATACAAATGCTGATTGTCAGTATCATAAACTAGGACCGCACTCGGACTAGTTGTTGAATAACCATTATTTGGAATATCATCAACAGATGTTATTGGGCCAGCGGTTAATACATCATCTGAATTCTTAACGATTTTCAGTGGTATATCTATGCTCATCGTCTGCTTACCATGTAATGTACCGTCAATTGCGAGATCAACAATTTGTCTGGAATGACTTGGGAGAAATTCTGAACTTCCATAATCAGCATCATAGGCATATTGAACTACGAATGAGGAATCATTTGTACTTCCGCCATTGGAGCTTAACTTTAGTTGAACCGGTGTGGTACCGCCATAAACGACTTGGGAAGAAAGCTGCCTACTAAACAAATTAGAGAATGCCGTATTACCAGCTAGACCATATGGTAAGGTAACAATACGATGAACTTCCTGATCGGCATCGCTAGTGTTAGTGATGGCATAGTGCAAGTATAGAACCGGATCATTGGTAGATTGTGATAAAGTTAAATACTTGCCTGCATCAATAATTGAAGTAGTCTTACTAGCTGACCACCCATCACTCGGATTCATTTGACTCAAATTGTTGGACTTATCTGCCCCAAGGGTAAAATATTCAGCTTCACTGAAGTTTCCTGTAACAGTTGAACCCTTTTGCCCGTTTGGAGAATTATAAATTGCTGGACTAACGTCGTCAGCGTTAGCGCCGGTGTTAGTAGCTGTAACTCCCACTGCGAAAAATGTAGCTGAAAGCAATGCAACTTTAAGTACATTTTTCAACTTTTGATGTATTTTGACATTCATATAAACACCCCTCAAAATATTTTTTGGTGCTCCCCATAATTCATTGCACCAGTTATTTATATATTAACATATATAACATTGTATGAATACGCTTCCGCTCGATATGTTCAAGCTGGAATACAGTCATTTTTTGAAAACAAAAAGCCGGAGATGTACTCCGACCTTTGTTTCACATATATATTTATTAATAGTTACCTTGAATAACTAATTTCTTATTTCCTGTTACATAATAACCGTTACTCAATTGATAACGAGTGGTCAAGTTGTGCTTAACAATCTTCTTAACCTGAAGATGCTTGCCATTCTTGTAGGTCTTAGCTTTCCCAGTTAAGTTAACGTTCTTGTAAGCATGAACGCCTTTCTTGGAAATCACCGTAATCTGCTTGTTCTTTGGCATTGTCTTGTAGTAAACGTTAACGACGTACTTGCGACTAGCAGTGATGTAACCGACTTTATTTGCGGTCTTCTTGCCATGGTTGACATCACGAACTTTATATCTCAAAGTGCCATTACTTGAACGAGCATAGCCGGTTACCACAAACATTGGGCGGTTAACTCGCTTGGCCTTTGGATATTTAGCAATCCGCTGGCTCTTCTTGAAGTTGGCATTCTTGTACAGGTAAATGCCTTTGGTGGCATATACTGCAGTGCCTTCCTTGGCAGCGTAATTTGGTACGGCTGGTTGCGTAGTGGTAGAGCCGTTATTGAAGTTACCATTGCCGACTGGGTTGTTGGTAGAGTTGCCGTTGTTAGTGGTATTTGGTGTCGTATTTGAACTCGATCCACCACCATTGTTGCTAGGTGTATTCCCCTGAGGGCCAACCGTTACTTGAATTGTCTTTGATGCGCCACCAGCAGTGTAAGTGACATCGTAAACGGATCCAGCTTTGCTTGTATCAACTTTACCTACAGCTTGCCCATTGAGCTTGATTGACACAGTAACATCTTTGCTTAATGGTGTGACACCATTACCATTGGCATCCTTATGGGTTGTTAAGCCATTAAATTCTTGTGAAGCCCAATCACTACCATACCCAACTGTGAAGTTTTTGGCATCAATGTAGGATTTATCAACAGTGGTTGCCGTAACTGATTTTGTCACGCCATCAAAAGTATACGTTACCGTATATTCTCCGGCAGTATCAGTTGGCGTAATTGAATCAACCGTTGCTTGGGTATGATCGGTAACTTCAACGGGAAGCATATTTTGGGGGTTCGCCTGCGTTTTGTCACCCGCAAAGTCTTTAAATAACTTGACGATACCATTTCGTTTTGCAGTGCCAACTAAGGTATTATAATCAGCCGTCTGGAAATCTTGAACCACAAGTGATCTATATAGTCTCAACCAAACCGCCCTGCTTTGGTATCCTTGAATACTATTGCTATAATAGAACATATCCGAAACCACAGCAAGCGGCAGCTTACTAGGATTAGCCCAATCGTATTCTTGGGTTGGTTTTAACGGAACAGATATTGAAACAGTTGCATTATTTGCGAGAGAGGTATAGGTCCAAAGCTCTTTGGCCATCCAAATTACTTGCAATGGAGTAGAGGGTAGCTGATCAGTATAATCCCCGCTACCCTTATAATAAGTATTGAATTTGTCGCCACTCTCATTACCTTCTACAGAAGTTGTTAATTCACTTGCTCGGCTAGTATCAAAAGTTAGCCCTGGTACAATCCCGTCATTCTCACTCAAATCACCATAGAATAGCGGAAGCGTCAACGAGGGTTCGACGGATTGAGTGCTACCGGTCTCGTTTTTTGCTGTGTAATGTACGATTAGATCCTTATACTTATCCAGGTTCATAGTGTCCAGGCTTTGAGAAACACCATCACTGGACGCAAGTGAGAATAACGGTGTATTGTTACCGTTTGCGGTATACCAAATAGTAGTATGCAAGCCATTCAGATCAACCGGATTTTCATCAGCTGAAGCCCTTTGATTTCCGAAATATACCATTCCAACAAAAACAATTGATACAATCATTAACAAATCTCGAACTAAATGTTTATACTTAGTACCTTTTTCTCTCATCATTTGTATCCCCCTTTTTAAATTGTCAAAAAAACAATTACCCTTCCCCAAAAATTTGTAATCGTTTTTATAACTCGATTGTATGATGTTCCAATCTCCGAGTCAACATAAATGTATAGTTATATATATTTTTCTGAACACGCCAATCACTTTCTGCCCATTTCAATACATCCCTCTCCGAATTTTCACCCCGATGTCCTACCTGATTAGTAACTACAAATATAAAAATGCTGATATTTTTGACTTTAAATTATCAAATACCGATATGAAGATGATTAATGGTTTCCACGGCAAATTTGGCTTGGCTACCAATCCAGATACCGCAACTTGGTAATCAAAAAGTGCAAAATAAAACTTCAGGGAATCAAAATCCTCGAAGTTTTATTTTGCACTACTTTTAGTAATTACCTTGAATAACAAGTTTCTTATTAGCAGTGACATAATGACCATTACTCAATTGGTAACGAGTAGTCAAGTTATGCTTAACGATCTTCTTAACTGTTAAACGGGTACCCTTCTTGAAATGCTTGGACTTCTGAGTCAAGTTGGCATTCTTGTAAGAGTTAACACCCTTCTTGGCAATCACCGTAATCTTCTTGTTCTTTGGCATCGTCTTGTAGTAGATGTTGACCACGAACTTCCGGTTGGCGGTGACGTAGCCTGTCTTGCTGACTAGCACACAACAAAAAGATCAGCCCTTATGTTTTGACTGATCCTTTTATTTCATACACTATTTAACTACTTCCACATATTTATTATTTGCCGTTACATACCCACCAGCCACTTGATATCGTTTAGCACCAAAGTTACTGGTTGAATATTGATGTGAATAATCCCATTTCTTAACAGTTAGTACGGTCCCCCTCTTGATCTTGTTGATTCGTTTGTCAAAGTTAGCATCGTTATAGCGATAAAGCGACTTCTTAACCTTAATTTGCTTAGGCTGTTTGTATTTACCAGCAATCACCAGTTTACGATTACCAGTGACATAATGGCCGTTACTCAAAAGATAGCGAGTTGTTAGGTTGTGATTAACAAACCCTTTAACTTTGAGCTGGGTGCCCTGTTTATAATTTCGAACCTTCCCAGTTAAGTCCTTATTCTTATATTCGTTAATTCCACGTGGATTGATAACCGTCAGCGTCTTATGAGAACTCTGATAATAAACTGGGCGGACATAACTCCAATTAGCCGTGATCACGCCTTGCTTGCCGTAAGTTTTGCTGTGGTGGTTAACATCTCTGACCACATACCGTAATTTACCCTGTTGCGAACGGGCATAATCAGCCACGACAAACATTGGTCGGTTCACCCGCGGCTTCTTGGCATAACTAGCGATCCGTTCTGATTTCTTGAAGGTATTATTCTTGTACATGTAAATTTTCTTCAAGGAATAGACTGCTTCACCCTTCTTGGCAACAGTACCATCGCTGGCGGTTGGGGTGGCTGGTGTTTGGCTGGTAGTTGGTGCCCACTGGTTGTTAGTAGGTTGAGTTGGCTGAGTCGTCGTGCTTGATGAACCCCCACCAGTTGCCGGCGTGGACTTGTGGTAGTACAAAACGATTGTCTCTTGAGTGGTGCCATCCTTGTCCAAAGTCCCTAACCTAAATGATGTCGGATTCGAACTAGCTGGTGTGTATCCGGAGATTGACTGGCTTGGAACTGCCTTAGTATCGCCAAAATTACCAGTAATTGTATCAGTCTTCCCAATGACTTTATTGCCATTATCTGCATCCTCGTGAATAACATTCACCGTCATTGGTGTTGCGGCATCCTTCTTAAAGTAATACTTAACCTGTTGGAGGACATCATCAAACGGAATGCTGGATTTAGCATCAGTGCCACCAAACGGTAAAGTTGCAGTGTCATAGTTGTAGCCGGCAGGAGCTTCGACTTTTACCAGCCGGTAACCTTTGTCTTTCAACGTTTGGATTTCAGTAGGATCAATGGTTGCGGTGTCTGTTAACGAACCATTTAAAGTCTGCGTATCAGCAATTTTGTCGTTGGTATCCTCATCAAGATATTCAACATTGACAACCCCTTGAGCAGAAAATGTTAATGAATCAATCTTAACGTTGACATTAGCTTGAGACGATTGAGCCCCAGAAGAAATGGCCAAGCTCATATTAGGATTTTCATCAGAAATTTGCTCGGAAAAATCATGCGTAGCTGTATAAGTTCGAGAACCATCAGCTGCATCAGTTGTAAATGTATAAGTCATGACTTTGTTCTTGAGGCTAATATTAAAATGAATCCATTTACCATTTCCGAAATCATTATAGCTTAACCCTTGTGGACTATTACTGTCTGAAAGTAAATGCTTGACCCAATCAGAAGTTGGTAAAATATCCGCTGCATTATGGGTAGTAAAATCTGGGCGCTCAATATTTCGAAAGAAAGAAACATAAGGATTAGATGGCGTGCCAGGATCCTTTTCACTTCTTCCAGCCTCGTCGAACGCATAATATGCGGTATCTAAAGTAACCCCGAATGCGTTAGGGATACCACCAACCCCCATTCCTGAGCCGGGATTCCCAATTTGGGTTGGATCTCCCGGACGAAAAGCAAATAGCACCCCATCACTGTATGTAGTGCCACCAAAGCCGGGAGTGATTTCAATATCCCCTTGCATCGAAAAATTCTTAGACATATCAATTACACCATTCAGTAAAGACATTCCAGCCTGAGCCGTCCATTTTGGTGAATCATCTTGAACCATGTTAATAATGCCAGTATTTGGATCGTATTTAGCCGTGTTATTATTCCCTGATGGTTCAGTAAAATATTGATTAAAGTTGTCTTTATTAACATTAATCAGTGTCCCTGAATCATCATCCGCCAAGGCAGTTATTTGATTGCCTACTAGCGGACCACTGCCCCCTTGAGCTCCTAAAACAGCTGGTGCAAGTAGAATTCCTGCACTAACGCCCAGAGAAATAGAAAATTTCTTTATGAATTGTTTTCTATTCTGGAACCCTTTTTCCCTTTTCGTTTTTTTAAAACCATGTTTATTTTTAATCATATGCTCACTCCCCCACAGAATATAATTAGTCCGAATTACACCATCCAATAACGTTATCGTAATATGATTACTACACATATCCGTTAACCTTATCATGATATTTTTATTATAGCATTACGCATTTATATTAAGTAAAAAAATGTTCATTTACGTATATTTTTTGTTTTTAAAGTTAATTATGTCAGCAACGGTTATAAAATGTTGGAAAATACCGATTAGAAAATGATGAATTAATGGTCAAATATCATCTGATTACCGTCACATATTCACTTTAGCAATTACTTCGAAGAACTAATTTCTTGCTACACATGACATTATGCCCATTACTGTTAACAACAAGGAATTGATGTCCAAGGAAAGTATCAATTTAGAGTGAAGTAATTACTAAACCAGCTAAAAGCCGTCTACGTTATCGCTAAATGCTTCGACGGCGACAGTTTTAATTTTCTATGAAAATGTTTCATTACAAGAATGACAGTAAAACCCTTACACTTTTGTTTCAATGGCCCAAAAAGTAGTTTATAATTTAAGCATGGTTATTAGTTGCCAAGTTGGGGGATCTTTTAACAAGCTTAGTTACTATGGCCTAACATAAAATTAATTTGAGGGGGATTATCATATGAAGAAATCAAAAATACTTCCATTTTTATATGCCGGTCTTTTAGCCTTTACCACAGCTGGAATTGCAGTGACCATTACACCAATAGTGGGTGGACCAGTTCCGACTGCTTATGCTGCTGAAGCAACTTTAAACATCGGCGATAAGGCAGCTACTCAATGGTGGCTCCAGTTTTGGGGAACAATTCCGGATGCTGAGAATGGAACCTTAATGACAGATTATGTTGACAGCAACTTTTACAATAAAACTAATTCGTTAACTCAACCAGCTCCTATCATAAAATCTGTTCAATTAACAACCGATAATACAGATTCACCTGAATATGCTGGCAAAACTTTAACTGTTGATTCACTACTCTTATATCCAAGCAACGGCCAGGTATTTAAGAACGGTACCATATACCCTTACACTGATGCAATAACTACTCAGGCCAAAGAATATGATCCAAACGGCGAATTTGTTTCTAATAATAATCTGCAAATTGACCCTAAAGATAGTTCTATCTCCGGAATTTCCACTCTTAAATCTGGAGATGTGCTTGTTGTAAAGATCACACCTGTTGCAAGCAGAACTGATCTGACTGGGACATATTACGCATTCTTCAGCAATGACGGTAAATACACACCCAACTTTAGTTACTCATATGCTTTTGACGCTGGTAACCCAACTGCCATCACAGATTCCACCACTACAAGCTCAATCACTGCCCCATCCGGTGCCAAGACTTTACAACTTAATCAAACCGGTTATATCGAACCAACTTGGGCTGGTGGGGATGCTAACGTTAAGATTGATTCAACCGGTAAAATTACCGGTTTAGACAACGCTGCCGAAGCCGGCAAAACGCTGAGCTTCACCGTTACTAGTGGAGTTGATCAAACCATTACCCACACGTTTAATGTGAAAATTCCAGCTAAAACATCGCCTGTCACCCCTAACAACGGTGGTGGCGGTTCTGGCACAATTGTTGTCCCATCGACCAATGGCAGCAATTCTACTAACGCGAATAGTTCATCGAGCAATTCAAGCAGTTCAACAACTGGCAACAGCGGTTCCACGACTACGGAACCAAACAAACCAGCTACGACTACTTCATCAATCTCCAATCTACCAGCCAAAGGAACAGTAGTCTACGCTACCAAGAGTATCTACCTGTACAAGAACGCTACCTTCAATAAGAACCAACGACTTGCTAAGTATCCTAAAGCAAAGCGGGTTAACCGACCAATGTTTGTTGTTACCGGCTATGCCCACACTAAGAACGGCACCTTACGTTACAAGGTAAAGGATGTTAATCATGGTACTAAGACCGCTAATAAGCGAGGATACATTACTGCCAATAAGCATTACGTCGTGAAAGTTTACTACTCATCAATGCCAAAGAATAAAAAGGTCACGGTAATCGCTAAGAAGGGTGTCAACGCTTATAAGAATGCTAGCTTGACTAACAAGGCCAAGCACTACAAGAAGAGCGCTCGTTTAACAGTTAAGAAGATCGTTAAACACAACTTAACCACCCGTTATCAACTAAGCAATGGTTACTACATTACTGCTAATAAGAAACTAATCATCCAAGGAAACTATTAATTTCGAGTAAAACAATTACGGCACCAAATCAAAATACCGTCAATGTTAGAGCTGAATGCTTTAACTTTGACGGTATTTTTTCGATTAAAAACGATTAGTAAACTATTTTGACTAACCGCTTGTTAGCAGTGATGTAACCACCCTTAACGTGGAGCCGCATTGTACCATGTTTAGTAACACTATTGCCCCGTGAGAAATCATAATTCTTGATCAACAGCTTTGTGCCTCGCTTGATGTGCCGATTACGTTTGGTTAAGTTGACTGTTTCGTAACGATTAATGGCTTTTCGAGCAATGGCATATTTCGGCTGCTTCTGTTTATTCATATTAACTAATTTCCGATTACCGGTAATGTACTGACCATTCTTTAAGACATACCGAGTCGTAAGATTATGATGAACTACCTTGTAAACCCTAAGTTTTGTACCTTGACGATAATTCTTAATCTTACCAGTTAAGTTAACATTCTTGTAACCGTTAACGCCCTTGGGATTAATGACCGTTAATACCTTATGAGTTGACTGGTAGTAAACTGGCCGTACAAATGAATATTTAGCAGTAATGTAGCCCTTTAGGTGACGGTTCTTGGTTAGATGATTAACGTCTCGAACTTGGTAACGAAGATTACCGTTCTTGGATTTCTTAGAAGCTGTCTAAAATCTCTTAAGTAATAGTGCTAAAAACGCTAAAACGACCA
>NZ_AZEI01000014.1 GCF_001436255.1 Lentilactobacillus rapi DSM 19907 = JCM 15042
GAAAACATAATAAAACCCCTTGAATTAGATTTCTCCAATTCAAGGGGTTCAGTTCACAAATCAGAATGCATTACTTTTTTGACTTAAATTCTGGGATCAAAGCGCTTTTCATCCCGATTGTTTCAAAGATAAGAAACGAACCGGCTTGAAGTCCATGCTATAATTTTTTCGACTTTTTCATTAAAGCTGGTGACTTCTTTGGTACCGCTGGCTTTTTTGCTGCTGCTTTTTTGGCAGCCGCTGCTTCCTTTCGCCTTCTGGAACGTTCCCTCAGAATGTCTTTGAGCGCATTGATGTCATCTTCGTGCTGACTTTTCCACTGCTTATACGAGGTGTTCGTATCCGTATCAGTTGGCTTAAGTCCTGTGTCCAACCAAAAGAGTGATTCTGTTAAGCTTGGGAAATTATGCATCCAGAGCGTTTGACCGTTTTCTGAATCGAACGCAACATACGAGCGGGCATGCCGCTGCAAAAATGTATGTTTGCGAATTTTGAACGCTTCACGTTTACGCGTCAACCGATAATCAGGTAAAATGTACTTGCCCTTATTTTTCAGTTGAGGGAAACGTTCATTTATTTGATCTGAGCGGTCCTTTAAGAGGGCGGTTGCCTCCGTTACCGAGATCAATGTGGCTTTAGTTTGGGTCATAAAATTTTGCCCCCTTTTATAATCTATTTTCGCATAGATTTATCTAATTGGAAAGTAGATAGAAACATTATAATTAATAATTAACAAATTAATCAGCATTTTTATACAGTGTGTCGGCATCGGTCGACTATGTTAACTGCAGCAGACATGGTAAGATTTAAGATTGTGGAGACTAAATTCAAGTAGGAGAACCAATTTAAATGAAATATTACGCAGTAAGAAAAGGCCGGCAGACTGGGATCTTTACAACCTGGGATGCTGCTGAAAAACAGGTCAAAGGCTATCCAGGCGCCAAATATAAGAGCTTCAAAATAAAATCTGAAGCCGAGCAATTTCTCAATGGCCAATTATCGTCAACTTCTCATCAATCTGGCAAACCGGATGTCAAATTTCCGACCGCTGACACAGACGACATTATTCTGTATACGGATGGTGGGGCCAGAAATCACGGCAACGTGAAGGGCGGCCATGTCAAATCTAATGATAAAGCAGCTTGGGCATACCTGATTGTAACGCCGACCAATCGGTTTTCAGACTCCGGTGGTGAATTTGGAGCGACGAACAATCGGATGGAAATCATGGCCCTTTATGAAGCCCTTGCCTACCTCAATGCTCATGATCTTCAAGACAGCCACATCCATGCGGTTTTAGATTCCAAATACGTCCTAAATGCCATTAACAAAAATTGGCTCAAGGGCTGGCAGCGACGTGGTTGGACGCGTAGTGGGGGACAAAAGCTTGAAAATAAGGAATTGTGGCGCTCATTGGCTCAAGAGCTGCGGAACTTTCCGCATTTGTCACTATATTGGACGAAGGGGCATGCGGACAACGAAGGCAACGTATTCGTTGATCGGCTGCTAAATGAAACCATGGACAAAATGAAAGCAAAAGCGCCTCAAACTGCCAGTCAGCGACAACCAGTTTCTCAACCGGCTGCCAAGCCCGCTTCATCCAAGACGCATGAGACCGATCTTAAACCAAGTCATGATACTGAAAAATCGGTTCAAGACATTGAACACAATTTGAAGCAACTCGGTTTATTTGACGACGATGATCAATGATTTTTATTCACGTGGTGATATCGGCGGTCGACTTCCTTGCTCCAGAAGCCACCTGAAAGTTGAACCGGTTCTTGAACCATGATGAACGCATCCGGAGAGAGTTCCTGAATTTGTTCCATCAAGCGGCGGTCAGCTTTCCGTGGGGCCAAAATACTGAGAACCAAGCGGGCGCCGGAACGACCCTGAGCCCGGCTGACGGTGACGCCATAACCAAGATCTCGCAGGTGTTCGGCCAATTCTTCGTTGTGGGCATGAATTGGATTGGTGGGATCAATTTGGACGGTTACTTCGAAGTTAACGTAGCCCAAAGCAATCTTATCTTCAATGATGATCCCAATATAAATCCCAACCCCAAATCCAATCGCATAAGCCGCGATGTTTAAGGGACTGTCAATGTGCTGCAGGGCGATTGCCAAGGCCATTACGTAGACGAATTCCTCAACCACCGCCACAATTGGCGCCAAGTATTGGTGGCCCTTTACAACCAGCATCGTTCTAAATGTGTTAATCGAAATGTATAAAGCGTTTAAAATAAAAATTGTGATCGCAAGTTTCATTGAATTTATTCCTCCCACTGTATTTAGTGAATAGTGTATCACTTTTGGGTAATATGTTACTTAAATAATGCATTCAAAACCTTAGTAGCAACGTTCGGGCCTCTTGTTAACATTGACAACTATCGTAATTAACGGTATTCTAAATTTTGTATAATATCTTAAAGTAAGGGTTGCTGACTTAATGAATAATACCAAATTAATTCCATATCTAACCTTTGAAAATACAAAAAGTGCCCTCGACTATTATCAACGGGTATTTGGTGTCACCGACGTAACCCGTCAGGCACCGACTGAAAAACAAGCGGAAGAGATGTCATTAAACGAAGACGTTAACCTCGATGATTTAACATTGCGGGCAAGCTTTAAGATATTGGGGCAAGAAGTTGATTGCGCCGACAGCTTTATGGGCAAGCCGGTGATATCATCACTTATATCATTAATGTTGCAAGTCGATTTACACGATTCGGATGCTGCCAATGACTTGGAGGATTTATATAAACAAGTTGTGGCATCGGAGGAAGTCAAGGTCATTGTCACCTTTGAAAAGAAATCCTCCGGCGATAAGTACGGACAAGTTGTTGATAAATATGGCGTGACTTGGATATTTGAAGGCAAAAAGTAACTGCCTGATTAGATCTGAAGGACGCTTAAAAAATAAGGCAGAAGGACCACTGATGGACGATTTTGTTCATTGTTGGTCTTTCTGCCTTATATCATAGGTACTGAGACTTTTCAGGTGTCTTTTGCCTGCTCAACTGCGAACCAAAAAGTGGTGTTCCCTCACAATCAGGCTTATTATTAATTTATGGCTTTACTTCACCACTTTAGACAGGAGATGAATCCGATGAGCGAATTTGATAACATCAAAGGCGTTTTGTTCGACCTAAATGGCATCGTGACTGATTCGTGGCGCTACCATAGTAAATCTTGGCGAGAGGTTGCAGAATTTCTTGGGATCGCCTGGAGTGCTGAGCTTGAAGAAGCGATTAAGGGGCGGGATCGAATTGATTCACTCAATGAGATCTTAAAGGTTGGCGGTCAACTCGACCAATTTTCTGATGCAGAAAAAGAACGGCTGGCAGATAAAAAGAACGCGATTTATCAAACCATGCTGGACAAAATGAATCCAGGTGATATTTTACCGGGAATTCACAATTTTTTGGCTGAACTTAAACAAAATCACTACCAAATGATTATTGCTTCCGCGTCTGCCAATGCCCCAAAAGAAATTAAAAAACTCGACTTGGAGGACTATTTTCCGCTCATTGTCGATATCACCAAGCTCAAGCATAACAAGCCAGCACCGGATGTTTTTTTAAAGGCAGCTGAAATGATTCATCTAAGACCGGAAGAATGTATCGGTATCGATGATGGGGTCGTCGGCGTTGAATCAATTAATGCCGCCCACGTGGTGTCGATCGGCGTTGGTGACCCGAAGATTCTACACGAGGCAGACATCAATTTTACCTCCACTAAAGAACTGACCCTTGAAAATATTCGTCAGGCTTGGCCTAAGTGATGCTCAAGATATTGTTTCAAAACGACCGCCTGATTATTTTCACGATCCTTGGCTCCGTATAACAAGATAACGTTGCCGGCTTTGAGCTTGTCGTTGATGAGCTTGATAAAGTCAGCTGTTTGAGGATTTTGATTAAGTTCTGCCACGTATTTATCTTTGAAGGCCGGGAACTTTTCTGGATCATGGGAAAACCAGGACCGCAGCTCTTTTGAAGGGGCAATTTCTTTTTCCCACTCATCTAATTTCGCATTGACCTTCGAAATTCCCCGTGGCCATAAGCGGTCAACCAAGATGCGGTAACCAGACATGTCTTGAGGCTTATCATAAATTCGTTCTAGTTTAAGTTCCATTATAGAATCTCCTTGTAGTTATTTTTTATTAAAGGGATGTTTAAATTTGAGTAAATCTGATCCATTTTACGCCAGTGCCCCAACTGGTCAACTCACCAAAGCCATTTTGGGGATGCTGCTTACATATGATTCTCCTAAAGGCAGGGTCGGCGGTTGGATTGTCGAAGCCGAGGCCTACATGGGGCAGCAGGATTCTGCAGCTCATGCGTTTAAAGGCAGGCGAACGGCATCCAACGAACCGCTTTACGGACCGCCGGGCACTGTTTATATTTATTCGATCCACGGGCGTTACTTGCTGGATGTGGCCGCCCAAGAACAGGACGTGCCCCAAGGGATTTTGATTCGAGCAATCCAACCGACAATTGGTGAAGATATTATGCTGACCAATCGGGACAAATCCGGGGTCAATTTGACCAATGGACCTGGCAAAT
This sequence comes from Lentilactobacillus rapi DSM 19907 = JCM 15042, assembly GCF_001436255.1. Taxonomy (GTDB): domain Bacteria; phylum Bacillota; class Bacilli; order Lactobacillales; family Lactobacillaceae; genus Lentilactobacillus; species Lentilactobacillus rapi. Next base: position 4,568 of record NZ_AZEI01000014.1, read on the forward strand.
TGATGGAGGCGTTTGGGATTGACGATAAGAAAATGAACTTCGAAATCTTTGGTGATTGTCAGTTGAATATCGATAAACAAACCCAAAAAATCCCCGCAGCGATTGAAGCATCAAATCGAATTGGGGTTGCTAATCAGGGCGATTGGGCGACCAAGCCGCTGAGATATTTTGTTAAAGGCAATCCCTATGTTTCGGGAATTAAAAAACGTGACGTGGACTTAGAAAATTTTGGCTGGCGTTAGTTATTCCGGTGAGCAATCTTTGCCGAAACTGCGCTGGCGATGGCACCGACAATATCGTCGATAAAGGTATTGGAGGTGCCATCTTTTTCTTCGTCCAGCTTTTTAACGACGCCGCTCTTATCACGATCAACGTAGCCATAGTTGGTGATCCCAATGGTGCCGTAGATATTGGCGATGTTGAGGGCAATCCCTTCGTCGACGCCAAAGACACCCGAGTCATTCATGACAATGCTTTCCAAGGGTTCTTTGAGAAGACCCTGGGTTGCCAAACGATCAAGCTCAAGGCCGACCATTGCGTTGTTCAGCACTTCTCGCTTATGAAGCACATCCGTGGTGTCTTTCCTGACTTCTTCCATGGAGATGTCAGGGATGTACGTTTTCTGTAGCTTGTAGGCCATTTTCGAAATATCTTCAGGGGTGACGCCCCGTGATTTTAAAGCATCAATGACAAAATTATATGCGGCGGTGTCTGGAAACTTAAAATCTTTATTGTTCATGTAATCAGTCCTTCCTCTCACAATTATAAAACAAGTTGGTTATAAAGTATTAATGATAGGATTACAAAAATGGGGATGCCAGCTCACAGGCGATACTGATCATGATTATCCAGGGGACAAGTGAAATGAATGGCTTAATGTTGGAGACAGCAGACAATTGATTACTCCCCAATTTAAGCCACTTATCATTTTAGTGTTTAATGAAAAACCCAACTATTCCGGCTTGGAATGCGTTGGGTTTTATTAATTGGTTGCAACCAGTCGATCGTGATTGTCAGACTAGTTTAGCAAGTATTTTTTGTCGATATCTGGATCTTGTGAAGTCAAGATCTTCGGACCATCCTTGGTGATTGCCAAGGTATGTTCATACTGGGCAGATGGGGTGCCATCAGCTGATACGTAATAAGTCCAATCATCCTTCTTGTCGTAACGGTCCTTGATTTCCCAAGTACCCGTGTTGACCATTGGCTCGATGGTGATGGTCATGCCTTCTTTAAGACGAAGACCTTGACCTGGGACACCATAAGCCGGAACGTTTGGTGCTTCATGGATTGATGGTTGAATTCCATGGCCGATTAACTCTCGAACGTCACCCATGTGGTTCTCATCTTCAACGTAAGTCTGGATTGCAGCACCAATGTCACCTAAACGGTTGCCGATGACAGCTTGGTCAATTCCAAGGTAGAGGCCCTTGCGAGTCACTTCCATTAACTTCTTAATTTCATCTGAAACGTCGCCAACTGCGTAAGTCCAGCAAGAATCACTTTCAAAGCCGTCCTTGTTGACACACATATCAACTTTGAGGACATCACCATTCTTGAGCTTTAAGCCCTTACGTGGAATTCCGTGGGCAACTTCTTCGTTAATGGAGATACAAGTGGCAAATTTATAGCCATCAAAGCCCATTTCTGAGGGATAAGCATTGTGTTCCTTGATGTAGCGACGGGCGAACAGTTCAATGTCCCAGGTATCCAAACCAGGCTTGATCATCTTACGAAGTTCCTTATGAACTCCGGCAAGAACGGCACCTGATTCAGCCATTTTTTCAATTTCACGTGGTGATTTTAATGTAATCAATTACTTTACTTCCTTTTATTTTGATTGAAATAACTCATAAAGCCTAATACCTATTAAAACATAAAAAATGGCCAAGCGGCCACTTTTTAACTCATCTCGTCGATGATGCCCTTTTGCAAGGCTTCAAGAATTAATTTAACTTCCGTGATTTTAGAGTCAACCAAGTACTGCATGGTTTCGTCTTTGTCTTTTTTAGCGGAACTCATTTGCTCATTCAAAAACTGCAGTTGGTCATGAAGATATTCTGTTAGTTTCATGCTATCACCTCACTGGTTTGGTACTCTTTATATATATTATATATCATTAATGCGTCGTTTACATGAAATATATATTAACGCTTTCCAGTTTACATTTGATGGTGAAAAATAACAATTGATTTGTTTTTAAGTTGGAATGGTTCTAAAGTAGAAAGTGTGCGTAACAAAGCGGTTAATAACCGGAACATAAGTCTCCCATAGTGTAAGCCCTGGGCTTTGGGCTTACACTATGGGTGCTTATGTGCAGGTTATTGCTTTGTGGAGCACTATTCTGCAATGTTGTCTAGAAGTTTTGACAGGTTAGTGCTTATGTGCAAACTTTTGCTTTGCGAAGCACCATTCTGCAAGGTTGCCCACAAAAGCCACCAGCCGTTCACCAGTGGAAGATTCTGCTTGGGGGTATCTTCCCGGAAATGATCAATTATTCAGGGCTTCTGCGGAAATTGCACAACTAAAAACTACATAAAGAGGGGGAGTGATCCCACATGGTCCACAATATTTGGTTACGTTGGTTCTTTGTTTGCCTATATTTTGTGATGGGTATTTTGCTTTACATGGGCATGAATATGATTGTCATGTATTTGATGGTGATCGGGATGTTTTTGGAAGCGTTGATTAGTGCGGTTGATTATTATGTGAAGAAGTAGTGAGTTAGCAGCAGCTATATTAATACAATTGGTCTAAAGTCATCATACTTACTGATTAATGAATGTTTTTTGATTTTAAATACTAGTAACAACAAGAAGCTCCACAAAGTTGACCTGAATCAACTTTGTGGGGCTTCTTTAACTGATAAGGAACATGTATCTTGACGCCAAGCGCAAAGGTAGTATACTTGGGCCAAATTTTTAATACTGTGGATACATTGTGGCTCAAGAGGTGATAACATGTCGTGGACATTTCTTATTTCTTGGTTGATTATGTTTTCAATCAACATGGGTGTCAATGGTATTTGGCGACCTAATTCATTTCTAAAGACGTTATTAGCCTCTGTGATTGTTTCGGCAATGGTTGCGGGAGCCGGAATCATTTGTTACAGCATGTTTTATCAAGCTCATTATTTGGCGGGATCGTTGATAGCTGTGGGGATCGTCTTGGTAGTCGGCGGTTATGTGTGGGCTATGAAAGATTAGTTTCTTGGATGAGACAAAATAACGATCGATCCTTTTTTAGATGGAGGATTGATCGTTATTTTTTTGATTTGTAGTTGGAAGGAGTGGCGTTTCTGGTGCTACACGGAGTAGGACAGCTGCGTAAAGCAGAAGTCTGCACGTAAGCACCTCGAAGAAAAATTCCAAAACCGGGAATTTTCCTCCGAGGAGACTTACGCTCCGACTTCTAACCGCTTTACTCCGCTCACTCATTTTAGGACAGCTCCTCCAAGCAGAGATCTGCATGTAAGCACCTCAATCAAAAATTCCAAAAACCGGAATTTCCGTTCGAGGCGACTTACACTCCGATCTCTAACCGCTTGGATCCGCTCACTAAACGTGCTCAACACATCAGTTTCCTGCACATAACTGAAAATGATCACTGATCGGAAAAAGCACCGATCAATGATCATTTACCAGTTATGCTCCGGAAACTACCGATGTGTAGTCGCACTCTACCAGATTTTCACCCTATCTTCCGGCTTCAAATACATACCATCACCGGGTTTAACTTCAAAGGTGGAATAGAAGTCATCCAAATTCTTAACCTGAACATTAGCTCGCAATTCTGCTGGGGCATGGACATCTATATTTAGCAGTAATTGCTTATACTGGCTGGTTGCCTTCATTCGCCAGATCTTTGCCCAGTTGATGAAGAAGTCGTACAAGTTGTAATCTTTTTCGTTCTTGGCGGCCTCGTTGGCACAGCTCAAGCCACCAGCGTCAGCGATATTTTCCGATACCGTCAGCTTACCGTTGACCTTGCCGCCAGCGAATTCAATCCCGTCAAATTCTTTGACCATCTTGTCGGCCAACTTGGAGAAGTATTCGTGATCTTCCTTGGTCCACCAGTTATTCAAATTACCGAGTTCATCAAACAACGACCCATTGTTATCAAAAGCATGGGAAATTTCGTGGGCAATGACCGCGCCAATCCCGCCGTAATTTTGGCTGGACGTTTGCTTCAAACTGTAGAATGGCGCCTGCAAAATAGCCGCTGGGAAAACAATAATGTTCTTGAATGGTTCGTAATAGGCGTTCACCGTAGCAGCGCTCATTTCCCATTTGGTTCGATCGACCGGCTTGCCTAATTTGGCAAAGTTATCGGCCAGGGCGACTTCACCGATCTTAGTCATGTCATCAAATAAAGTCCCACCTTCATTTTCAGGGGTGACTTTAAATTTGTATTCCAACTGATCAATGTGATCCGGGTAGCCCACTTGAAGCTCCAGCTTTTGGAGCTTTAAAATGGCTTTTTCCCGTGTTGCTTTTCCCAACCAGGTATTTGCTTGCAGGCGATCTTCATAGACGCTAATCATATTTTTAACCATGTGTTCAACGTCTGCTTTGGCTTTGGGGCCGAAGTATTTCTTGGCGTAGTAGTCACCGATCGTTTGGCCAAAAGTACCGGATGCCAAATAGAACGCAGATTTCTTCTGTGGGGTGGCTTCTTTTTTACCAGACAATGCGCGGCTAAAGGTGGAACCAGTCTGGCGGAATTCCTCTGACAAATAACCGGCAGCTGAGGTGATCATGTTAACCAGCATCCAATTTTTCATATCGTTGAAGGTGTCATCGTTGGTAATTGTATCCAAAGCCTGATAGTATTTCGGCTCAGTGACGATCACTTGTTTTGGTGTTTCGTCAAACAAGCCGTCAGCGAGCTTCGTAAAGTCAAAATGCGAGCTCGATTGGGCAAATTTATCAAAAGCCATCGGGTTGTACATCTTACTGTAATCGGCTGATTCCTCCGCAGATTTTACATGAGGCGCGATGGCGGCATCAAACTTCTTGGCCGATTCAACAATTTCATCGGCTTCACTGCTACTATAATCGGCCAGGACAAAGAGCTGACTGACCATCTTGGTAAAGATTGGCATCAGTTGTTGATAGGCCGGGTTGTGGTTCTCATAATAAGTTCGATCAGGAAGAAAGAGGCCGGGGGCACCGGCAAACAGCGCGTTTACTTTGGTGTTCTTCATGTCTGGCTCAACCCCAAAGCCGATTGGCAGTGGGAAGCCGGCTTTAGTTAAGTCAACTAACTGATTGTTGAGGTCGTCAAAATCAGAGAGGCTTTCAATCTTCTCTAGATAAGGCTTAACGGGGTTAGCACCATCGGCGTCCCGCTTTTTGAAGTTCCTGGCTAATTCATACAGCTTCAAAAATTCAGCGAAGGGGCCATCATAGGACTTCTTGGTCGCAATAATTTCGTCAAGGTCACCCATTAACTGCTTATCGATGTTATCGTTCAGATCCATGAAGCCACCGGTTGAAGAATGATCGGCGGGAATTTGAGCCGTCTTTTCCCATCTGCCGTTAACGGCCTTGTAAAGGTCATCCTTTAATAATGCAGTGTCGATTGAATCGTCGGTTGGCTGATCAGAATTGCCACCGGTTACTTCGGTTGCGCGAACAAATTTATCCAAACTGATTCCTCCTTTTTTGTAACTCAGACTATGTAACCAGTATACTCAAAACGAGAAGTAAATGTGAGTATCTGAGCCATTCCGTTTGATTTGTGTTAGATTTAGTTTGTAAGCGAGAAGAATCCTATCTCACAAAACAACTTAAAATATCAATCACAAACTGAGGGGATTACACAATGGATAATAAAAAAATCTTTGATCGTGAAAAATCGTTTAGATACACAGGAAAAACGGAATTTAAAATCAATAAAGCGTCAACGGCAGCAGTGGACGAAAAATTGTCAAAAGACGATATTAAGGCCCGCATCGAAAAAAACATTGAGACTTTGCAAGATTTACAAGGCAAGCTATACGCTCAGACTCACTACGGCGTGCTGGTCATCATTCAGGGCATGGATGGCGCTGGCAAGGATAGCATGATTCGCCATATTTTGAGTGGCATTAATCCGCAGGGCTGTGAAGTAACCAGCTTCAAGCAGCCAACCAGTATTGAGCTCTCTCATGATTATCTTTGGCGGGTTCATCGCCATGTGCCTGAGCGGGGGATGATCGGTATTTTTAACCGTTCTTATTATGAAGATGTTTTGGTCAGCCGGGTTCACCCACAGTTAATTGTCGATGCGCATATTGGTGGCATCACCAAATTGAATCAAGTTGACGACAAGTTTTATGAAGATCGGTTCAAAGATTTCAATTTCTTTGAAGATTACTTAACTCGAAATGGCTTCCTGGTCCTGAAATTCTTCTTACATATGTCTAAGGACGAACAAAAGGACCGTTTCCGCAGACGAATTGATTTGCCGGATCACAACTGGAAGTTCTCATCGGCGGATATTCGTGAACGTCGTTATTGGGATGATTATCAAAAAGCTTATGAAGACGCAATTAATCATACATCTAGTAAGAAGAATCCCTGGTATGTGATCCCATCAGACGATAAGTGGTATTCCAGATTATGTGTGTCGGATATTATCGATCAGCGGATGAAGGATTTACCGTTGAGTTATCCAGATTTGGATGATGCCGAAAAGCAGAAGCTGGAGGAAGCGTTGGAGGAATTGAAAAACAATTAGTGAGCGGAGTAAAGCGGTTTTCCCATTCAATAAATGATGACGTATCCTCTAATTCGACTTCATTGTAGGCGGAGTAGGGTGGACCAGCGATATCATGATTTTTTCATTTATTTTCTGAAAACGGTTAATTTTTTGGATGTTACAAATTCAAAACTGGCAACGTTTACATCGACACTTTCCCTTGAAATCGGGCTCGAAGTGTTTAGAATGAAAATTGTAAGTGAGATAGGAACATTCATTTACATTTCTAAACCATTTTACGAGTGTTATTGATTTGTACTAAGTTTGTTTATAGAGGGAAAGGAAGCTTTAGTATGGCAGCTACTACTCAAACAGAATGGAAAGACGTCGTTAACTCAAAAGAGAAATTCCACGAATTCATTACAGATTATTTCAAGAATCACAAGCAATTAACTGGTAATTATGATGACGGTTATTACTTCGAGGAATATGGTGTTCGGCTGGATAGTCGAGATGGCCTGGTTGTGACTTTGACGACCGGTTCATTCTCTGGTCAAGGATTCCCAATAAAGGACCGCGAGAACATTTCAATCGAAGACTTCAGACAGTTACTATTGAACAAGAAGTTTGCCGATAAGAATATGTCGTTGACCGATGTATTCCACATGGCAGCAGATTTAATTGATACCAAGTTATAATTATGAAGCGTCAATAAAAGACGATCACCGAGAAAATCGATGGTCGTCTTTTATTGATTTCTTTTTTTCAGGGCGTCGTTGATCCGCTTGAGTTTGGTATAACTACCAATTCTGACTAATGCCCAGGCAATTGCATAAACGACCAAATAAAAAATGATAATTTCAAGCCAAAAAGTTGGGCTGTGCCAAATAAGCCAGCCATTAACTGCCATCATGATCATGACCAAGATAAAGGTGAACACAAAGTGAATGGCAAAAGCGGTCAAAAAGCGAATATTTTCAAATGTAAATAGCCATGAGCATAACCCCACCAAACCGCCCATTAACATAATGCTAGCAATATTCAGTGGTGTTGGGCTTGAAGCCTGCAGACCGATCATCAGGATAATTAGGTAGATGGCCGAGCCAATTTCGACACCTTCAAAAAAGAATTTTAAGCTCATTTTTAATGATTTCATATTAATTCTCACAATCCTAACCGTTGTTCAAGTAATCCGAGGTATTTCCGGCTAACGCTGGTTTTTAAATCTCCAGTTAAAAAAGCCGTCATACCACCAGCAAAACTATCTTCCAGTGAAAGCAAATGATCCAAGTTGATGACAGCGTGTTTGGATATTTGAACAAAATTCGGGTTATTCAACTTGGCAACCAGCGCATACAGCCGGCCTTTTGACTTGATAACCGTTTGCTTGGCGTAGATCAGGAGATCGTTGCCGGTGACATCGATTAAAATAATATCTTGGGGTTTTAGCAGGACAACATGATCTTCTGATTTAATCGGGATGACGGTTGGCGGCAAGGACTCGTAGCTTTTCAGGTGCGCCAATAAGGCATCAACCTTGGGTGACCGTTCCTTAGCAGTTACGGTCACGTCGATTTCGTCGTTCTTTAACTGTTCATTTTTTTGAAAGTGAATTTCCATATAGCGAGTCCCTTAATCCAGAATTATTTGATGATATCAATCGCGCTTTGCTTCCTCTTAACCAATTCTGTCATGAAAATCAGGAAAATACTACCCCAAAATACGATGAATAAGATTTCTGAAGTGGCAGTCAGGCTTAACAGGTGCGACCAACTTAATTTGACACCCATTAATTTGTTGAAATTATCTTCGTAAACCGGTGCTTTAAAGGCTGCCTTAATTTTATCACCCATTAGGATTTGGCGATAGATGGCGGCAACGTAAGCCGGTGGTGTGAGCTTGATCAAGATTTGGGCAAAATTGGGTAGGGCGCCGATTGGAATGTAAGTCCCAATTAGGAATCCAGCTGCTGTTCCGATGATCGAATTGAGCCGACTAAACGTGTCTACCTTATGGACAAATTGAGTGATGAGCATATTGAGAATGACGGCTAAATAGGAACTCAAGAAGGCCACAAGGATGATTGCCGAAAGCTTTGACCAGGGAATCGCTAAGTTGTCAGTGACATTGAAATAGGCCAGCATCATTGCCAGCATGATGAGTTGCATCATAAAGCCGATGATGCCGGCACTATGCATGTAACTCATTTTAAGTCGAAACGGGGAAATGTCAGTTAAATAAAAATCTTTGAGGACATTGTGCTCTTCATCTTTCACGAATTGCCCCCATGAAGCCAGCGTAGCAGTTACTGCGGTAATCGCCAGGGTGCCACCAATTAACCACAGATCTAACAATTGCTTGGCTCCGGGAACTTGAGACCATTCAGCCAGCATACTTTTTTTGATGAAAATCACATAGAGGACAAGTGAAATCATCGCGCCGAGAATCGAAAAGAAGACGCCCGATTTGTCCCGAAAATAGAGCAGTAAATTTCTTTTACATAATGACAACATCTTAACGCATCTCCCTTCCAGTCAAATTGAGAAAGGCATCGTCCATCGTACCGGGGCGGTATTCAAACCCACTGAGATCACTGGGGATTTTTGCGAGCAACTCAATTGTGGCCGTCGTACTTGTTGGAAAACAGACAATCGCTTCTTTATCCTGAACAAATTTCATGGTGGTGGGGATTTGCTTAATGATTTTTTGTGGATCTGAACTCCGCAAAGTTAATTGATTCTTGGAGTAGCGTTCCCGAATTGCGGCAGCAGATCCCTCCGCAATGACATTGCCATGATCAATGATATAAACTTCGTCGGCGTGGTCGGCTTCTTCCAGATAATGGGTGGTTAAAACGACGGTGAGCCCCCGATCTTCCTGCAGGGAATGTAATAAGTTCCAGATGGCCTCTCGGGTTTGGATATCTAACCCAGTAGTCGGTTCGTCTAGAAATAAAATGTCCGGTTGGTTGATCAACGCGCGGGCAATGTCCACCCGTCGTTTCTGACCGCCTGATAAGCTGCCATATCTTTGCTTGATGAACGGTTTGAGGCCGATCTTTTCAATCAAGAAATCAAGGTGATCAGCGGTTGCTGGCCGATACATATGGCTGCGGATGACCAGATTTTCATAGGCTGAAAGTTGGTTATCGAGGATACTTTGTTGGAAGACCATGCTAATCTTAGTGTTCGCATTAAGGCCAATTGTTCCTGAGGTGGGCTTGAGCAAGCCGGTGAGCATTGACATGGTGGTTGTTTTTCCAGCTCCATTCGGCCCCAAAATCGCGGTCAGGCTGCCCTCATGAATTGACATGTTGATATGATTAACAGCGACCGTTTCGCCGAATGTTTTGGTGAGCTCTTTTGTTTGAATAATCATCGAGGTCATCTCCCTTACACCGCAAATATTAACAGGTCAACCGATAAAATAGCGCGAAATTTCGTTAAGTGGTGGCTTTAAGAAGATGAGTGGTTAAAATGGCCCCATGAAATGTGAGAAGGATTAGTATTAACATATAAATGAGGTTCAGTTATAATGAACTTAGCAAACACAAACATATGTTCTATATCAAATTAGGAGGTGGATTTTTTGAAGCAGGAATCGTTATTTGCCGGCAGCAGCAAAGCCAATCAACCGCTGGCTTATCGAGTCCGACCGACGACTTTGGACCAATTTGTTGGCCAAGAGCAATTGGTAGGAAAGGGTAAAGTGCTGCGTGAAATCATCGAAAGCGACCAGCTGCCGTCATTGATTTTCTGGGGGCCGCCGGGCGTTGGGAAGACAACTTTGGCTGAGATCATTGCCAAGAAGACCCAGGCGAAATTTATTACCTTTAGTGCCGTCACCAGCGGGATCAAAGAAATTCGTGACATCATGAAGTACGCTGAAGCTAACCGGGAAATGGGCGGCAAGACAGTTGTCTTCGTTGATGAAATCCACCGATTTAATAAGGCCCAACAGGATGCCTTTTTGCCCTTTGTCGAACGGGGCAGCATCACGCTGATTGGGGCCACGACTGAAAATCCATCGTTTGAAATTAATTCAGCACTCTTGTCACGGTGTAAGGTGTTCGTCCTCCACGGCCTCAAAGTTGAAGATATTGTGCAGTTGATTCATCAGACCTTGAAGAATCCAGCGGCATTTCCGAAGCAGGCAATTGAAATTAGCGAGCCGGCCATTAAGACGATCGCTGAATTTGCCAATGGGGATGCCAGGGTTGCCTTGAATACCCTGGAAATGGCCGTTAATAACGGTGACAAGACTGGCAACCAAGTTAAGGTGACCGCCGACAGTCTCCATCAATTAATGAATACCAAATCATTTCTGTATGATAAGCATGGCGAAGAACATTACAATTTAATTTCTGCGGTTCATAAGTCCATGCGAAATAGTGATCCAGATGCCGCAGTGTATTGGGTATCCAGGATGTTGAGCGGCGGCGAAGACCCGCTGTATATTGCTCGGCGGCTGGTGCGGTTTGCCAGCGAAGATATTGGGCTGGCTGATACCAATGCGCTCAATGTCGCAATTAACGTCTTTCAAGCCTGCCAATTTTTGGGGATGCCGGAGTGTAACGTGCATTTGACTGAAGCGGTTATTTATTTGTCCCTGGCACCGAAGTCCAATGCGGTCTATAAAGCCGTCACCAAAGCCGAAACAGATGTGAAGCATTCAATCAACGAACCAGTGCCCCTGCAATTGCGAAACGCCCCAACTGATTTGATGAGTGAGTTGGGCTATGGCAAGGGTTATCAATACGCCCATGAGGCCAAAGACAAGTTGACCACGATGCAAACCATGCCGGATTCATTGGTTGGCCAGACTTACTATGAGCCGACTGAGCAAGGAAACGAAATTCGCTTCAAGAAACGGTTGGAACAGATTAAGCATTGGGAAAAGGTTCACCGACAAGGAGGAGATAACGATGGCTAATTTCAAATTAATGAAGGGCGATATCACCACGATGAAAGTTGATGCGATCGTGAATGCCGCTAACACAGCTTTGTCTGGTGGTGGCGGTGTTGACGGCGCAATTCACAGAGCAGCCGGGCCGGAGTTGGATGCGGCTTGTCGCAAATTAAATGGCTGTCCAACGGGTGAGGCCAAGGTAACTCCTGGATTTAAACTACCAGCAAAATATGTCATTCATACGCCGGGACCAATTTGGCATGGCGGCAGCCGAAATGAACCGCAATTATTGAGAAATTCATATGTCAATAGTTTGAAACGTGCGGTCGAAAATGACTGTCAAACGGTCGCATTTCCGTCGATCAGCACTGGCGTCTACGATTATCCCCTAGACCAGGCCGCCAAGATCGCAATTGATGCGATTAAAGAATTTGATGCGCCATTGGATGTGACGATGGTTTGTTTTGATAGTGGGACTTATGAGGCTTTTGAGCGTGTACTGATGACAGATCATCAATAATACGTCATGAAATTGTGACTATGTAAAAAGAAAAGATTGGGACCTAGGCGATTTGATCCCAGAATTTAAGTGAAAGCGGCAATGCATTCTGGTTTTGGAATGCATTGCCGCTTTCACTTAAATGGCAGGTGTCAGCCGCTTATTGCTCAACACTCTTTTTGTTGTTTCCTAGAAGCAAATAGCTAATCTTTTAGCGTAATTAAGGGCAAGTTCCCGTTGACATTAAATGAGACCCAGATTAGAATTTTATTAATGTATCATGGACACGTTCGTGTGAGGTTAGTCAAAATAATCCAAACGTGGTGCTACATAGATTATGTTCTAAAGGAGGAACCTGAATGAACAATGAATTAAACGTTCCAAGCGGCGCCAAAGAAACGCTGCCGACTGTTTTTGGTTACATAGGGATTGGGGTTGCCTTCGGGATTGTTGGCAAGGCAGCCGGACTCAGCCCATTATTAGTGACATTGATGTCAATTATTACATATGCCGGTTCTGCCCAATTTGTGATCGTGAGCATGCTGGTAACCCATAGTCCGTTGTTGTCAATTGTCTTTTCGGTGTTTCTCGTGAACTCCCGGATGATTTTGATGAGTACGACTTTGGCCCCATATTTCAAGAAAGAAAGTCTCCTGAAAAATGTGTTGGTGGGAACACTGCTCACTGATGAAAGTTTTGCGTTGGGGATGAACAAGCTTAACTACACGGACAATCACCTGAACTTTAGCTGGTTTAATACCGCAAACGTGATCTCATACTTAACTTGGATTGTTTCTTCTCTGGTAGGAGCTGTGTTGGGCAACTTCATCAGTAATCCTGAGAAGTTTGGTTTGGACTTTGCGTTAGTTGCCATGTTTATTGGGCTGTTGTATTTGCAATTAATTTCCGATAAATCAATCAACTTTAATTTGCAATTGATTGTCGTTGGATTCGTATTGGTGGCCATTTATTTTGGATTGATTTTCATTCCAAGTAGTTTATTAATTCTGCTGGTGACTTTGGTAGCCTGCACGTTTGGGGTGGTGATGAAACATGTCTTCTTTTAATTTTGTGCTGTTCACGATTATCGGGACGGGTCTGGTGACTTGGCTATCACGGATCTTACCCTTTGTCATCTTGAAAAAATTCAAATTGTCAGCCGGAGTGGTCGAATTTTTGAGCTTTGTCCCCATTGCGATTATGTCTGCTCTCTGGTTTGAAAATTTATTTGTTCAACATATTGGTCATTTGCCATCAATTGATTGGGGCAACTTTTTAGCTTCAGCCCCAAGCATCATCAGTGCCGTGATTTGGAAGAACTTGTTGGTCATCGTCATTGTTGGCGTGATTTCATTGGGATGCCTGCGGTTATTTTTCGGAATGTGATTTTCATTGATCGTGCCACTCTTTGGCGGCCGTTAATTCACTGGTATAAGGTGCGACGCCAAATTGTCGTAGTTGGACCACTGCGTCGTTAAATGAGAATAACTGAACTTGGTTGACTTCGGATTTTTGAATCCGCAGTTGGTCCATTGTTAAATGAGTTTTCAAAGCAAACCAGTCTTCAATCCAATCACTGTTATAACGACGCACGATGAAGTTCTTTTCAGTAACGTTGATCGTTAGCCCAAGTTCCTCAAAGATTTCTCGATGAATTGCTTGCAGGTGATTTTCACCCTTTAAGGCGGATCCACCAGCAGAACAGTCCCATCGATTGGGATAATTCAATTTGGTTGCGGAACGTTGTTGTAGGATGATTTTATCTTGATCAGTAAAAATAAATGCACTGACGACAAGATGAAAATAGCCAGTAGGCACGTCTTGGTCGCGTTGCTGCGTTCCGACGATGTTGAGATCATGATCATATATATCCCAGAGTTCGTATAGATGGTCGCTGGTATTTGTCATTTTTTGGGTAGCCTTCTTTATTTAGGGTTGGTTATATTGTAATATACTATCTGATTAGGAGATGATTGTTATTCTGCTCAAATTAGAGAAAATGTCTCAATCAGACTTTGATAGATATCGCCAAACTGCGGTTGTCAATTACGCTAACCAAAAAGTGACAGCTGGGGCGTGGGAAAAGGATACTGCTCAGGCAAATGCCAATCAAGAATTCGAAAAACTGCTCCCGGATGGTTTATCGACCCCGGGACATTACCTCTATGAAATTGTGGCGGGCAACACCAAGGTTGGGGTGGTCTGGCTCGCGGAACGCAAGGCCGGTTCTGAAGAGGCCTTTATCTATGATATTTCGATTTCGCCAGCGTATCAAAATCAAGGATTCGGAACCAAGGCGCTTCAACTCATCGATGATGAAGCGGAGCATCTGGGTTTCAAAAAAATTGGCCTGCACGTATTCGGTCAGAATAAGCGGGCCATTCATGTCTACGAGAAGAGTGGCTTTGAAACGACGGACGTTTGGATGTCAAAGAAAATATGATAAGACTGGGACAATCGGCGTTTTGATTCCAGAATTTAAGTGAAAGCGGCAGTGCATTCTGATTTTGGAATGCGCTGCCGCTTTTGCTTAAATGGCGGGGATCAGCCGTTTGGCGCAGCTTTTATCTAGGTAGCTACGGCAATCTAAGTGAATGATCATTGATTGAAAATCAATAGATTTCCCCGCCTCGCTTTATTAAATGCCCTGATTAGTCACGGTTTCGGCCTGCCTGAAATGATTCCCAACCTTCACTGGCAATGAAGTAAACTAAAATTAATGCGGCGACAGAATCAACCCACCACCAGTTAAACAAGGCCGTCAATAGGCCACCAATCAAGACGGTTGCCGCCATGTAAGCGCAGGTGATGTTGCACATGCCATCTTCCACTAACGCGTCTGAATGTAATGATTTTCCCAGTGATCGTTTCTTTAAAGTCAAGACCGGCATTAAAATGACCGATGCAATCGCGATGGCAATCCCAGAAAAACTGGTGTCCGCAGCCTGGTGAGCAAACAGATTAAAGAGTGAGACCCCAACCACGTACACTGACAGCAGTAATAGAACGCTACCAACGATTAACGATGATCGGCGTTCCGCGTTTTCAATTTCGGCTGCTGGTGCGCCGGCGTTTTCTTTTCGCAGCCGCCATATCAAGGTGCTGCCGGAAATGATTTCTAAAAAGCTATCAAGGCCAAAAGCAATCAGCAGAATTGAACCTGCTTTGAGGCCTGAATAAAAGCCCACCATAAATTCGAAGGCCATCCACGCCGTTGAGAAATATTCGATACGCAGGCTTTTGGTGACGAGCGATGTTGCTGGTGAGTTACTGGCCATGCTGCTTCCCCCTAATAACGTGATCCGCGTGTTCCAACATTTCATTGATCACATCTAAAATGTGGGGATCATCTAATTGATAATAGTTTGATTTGCCAACCCGTTTCGCGGACACTAACTGATGCTTCCGTAGCAGGGCCAACTGGTGAGAGACGGCGGATTGTTCCAGATTCAAGAGTTCGCCTAATTCAGTCACATTTAATTCCTGCTGTTCCAGCACGTTGAGCATTTGCAGCCGGGTGGGATTACTGAGTAACTTAAAAATCCGTTCCGATTCGGAGAGATGTTTTAAATCAATCAAGCTTGGTTGAGTCGAAAGATCCGATTCAGTCTTCATATATGTCACTTCTTTCATATGAAGATCATAACATATGAACTGGGATTTGCAATCACTTGATTTAAAAATGACGATGGTGGAAGTTGTCCTCGCCCCACTAAAAAAGGTATCATGATAGCAAGTATGGTCCGCATAATGTTTTTTGGAGGCGATCTTTATCGAGAAAATAACTTGTGCAGCAACCTATGCGATTCATGAAAGTTATATTTTTCCCGCTGACCTCAATAATGGCGGGATTCAATTTGGTGGCAAGACGCTGGAAATTTTGGATGCCAATGCTGGCTTGGCAGCGGCTAAATTTATTCCGGCCGACTTAGATTTCGTGACGGCTGGTTACGATCACGTTCAGTTTGTCAGCCCAGCCACGCCGGAAGATATCCTGAAATGCACGTCGTATGTGACTGGCGCCGATAAACGATCAGTTGAGGTGTTCACCAAATTTTCAACGTTTAATAAGCAAACGAGGGCAGTGCGACCGGCGTTCATTGCATTTTGCACCTTAATTGTGATGGCGGATCCTCAGCAAATCCAGTTTCCAAAATTAGTGCCTGAAAGTGCCGAAGAGAAATTCATATGTGGGGGATTTCAAGACCGGTTGGCGAGTCGACACACCGAATTGGCAGCTAATCAAACGATTCTGAAACATTTATCAAACTAACAATCCTTATGCATGTCTAATCATGACCAAAATGGTAAACTAAAGGTGAAAATACCAATTTGGAGGTGTCGGTTATGTATGAAACAATCTTAGTCCCAGTTGATGGGAGTGAAAATTCCAAGCATGCTGTTGGCGAAGCAGCCACCCTTGCCGCAAAATTTGGGTCAACGCTGCAAATTGTGTCGGTGGCCAGTGACCAAAGATATGTTCAATACGGGGTCACTTTAGGCCAAGATGTGATGGAGACATTTCGTGAGCGCGGCGAAGAGATTTTGGCTGATGCTAAGCAACAAGCTGAAAAAGCAGATGCCAAGGCAGAAACCCACTTTGTCGTTGGGGTGCCAAAGGTTCAAATTTCAAAAGAATTACCAGAAAAATACGGCGCATCCTTGATCGTCATGGGGAAATCGGGTGTCAACGGCATCTCCAGAGCGATTTTAGGCTCAACTACCGCATATGTGGTTCGTCATTCTCAAGTAAATGTGATGGTTATTGACCAGCGCGCATAGAAAGAAGCTGGCTTTTAGGATCATTTTCGACAGTGGACGCTGGATTAAATCCTGACTTTTAGGGTTTGAATCAGCGCCCCTTTTTAGAAGTGAGCTGTGCTACTCGAAGCCCGGGTTCAGCTCCGATGGCCGGTATTCTCTCAGCTTGGAGAAATCTCCACGCACAGGCTGGAAAATCTGGTGGGCGACCAGAAGCTGCAAGCAATTAGTCATTGTTTGCGGTTTTTTTAATATGTAACGATTACCCTTTAACTGGTCTTTTCAAATGTTACAATAACACTAACTTAATTTTGAAAAGATGGCTGACATGGATAATAAATTAACGAACAAGATGACGTGGGTCCAAGTTTTAATTGCAATCGCCTTTTGCTTTTTGACCGCGTTTTTATTTATGCATAATGATGCCTTATATTCCCAGCCGATTTTTGAAGTGACCAAGGTGGAATCAGGCAAGACATCCAAAATGACGGATGAATTTCAAAATGTCGATCATTATCATGAACAGACGCTTTACGGCAAGATCGTGAATGGCAAATATGCTGGTCATCGGCTGACGATTGATAACGCTTATTCAGACTCCCACGCAATGGATCATCATTACATTAAAGGCCAGAAACTGTTTATCACCCTCCATACAAGCCCCAAACTTCACGCAACCGTTAAAGATTTGAAGCGGGACGCGCCAATTGCCTTTCTGTTTGCCTTGGCAATCAGCTTGTTGTTTATCATTTTGAAATGGAAAGGGGTGACGGTCATCTCCAGCATCGTCATTAATACCATTCTGTTTTGGATTGCGATCATAATTGATCACAATAATGACGGGGCTGCCGTGATTTTAATCTTTAGCATTCTCGCCGTGATTTTCTGCTTCGTCACGTTGTTTTTAGTCATGGGCTGGAGTCGGAAAATGTTGGTGACCCTCTCAGCCGTGTTGGCAGCAACCGCAATTACCATTTTGATCACGCTAATGGTCTTTGGTATTACCCATGAAAAGGGCGTTTATTATGAATCGATGCAATATGTAACTCAGCTGCCGAAGCCACTTTTCATCGCTGAAGTTTTGATTGGGGTCCTTGGTGCCGTCATGGATGAAGCCACTGATATTGTGGCCTCATTGGCGACTTTGAAGACTGAGAAGCCCGAACTTTCTAAAATGCAGTTGTTCAATTCTGGCCGTCAAATTGGGAAATCGATCATGGGACCGCTGATTAACGTCCTATTCTTCATTTTCATGGCGGAAACATTGCCAATGACGCTGCTGTATTTGAAAAATGGTAATACATGGCAATATTCATTTTCGATGAACATGTCACTGGGGATGACTTCCAGTCTGATTAGTGGCATTGGAATTGTCTTGACGGTCATTTTATCAAGCCTATTTGCCGGCTTGTGGATCAAAGGGGATGAACGCTGATGGGATCAATTACATGTCTGGGGATCGTTTTGCTCGTCCTAATGATGATTGTTGGCGGCAAGCAGGGGATCACTTCATTTCTCAGTATGGTGGTCAATTTTGGAATCCTGTTCTTCTCGATTGTCCTGATTGCTTTTCACACGCCGCCGATCATTGTGACGATAGTTGCCAGCGTGATTCTGCTGTCCATTACGATCTTCTGGAGCAGCGCTAGCGATAATGCTTCTACGACCGCATTTCAAGCTTCATGTGTCATCTTGATTCTCCTCATTGCGATCATTATCCCAATTGAGTATTGGGCGCAGGTTGGTGGATTTGGCTTGGAGGACAGCGAGGAATTGGAGGGCCTGTCGACCTACATTGGAATTGACTTTACCAAGATTGCAATTGCCACAGCTATTTTGAGCTCACTTGGTGCGATTGCTGAAGCCGCGATTGCGATCGCTTCAGGCCTGGATGAAATTTTGACCCAGCATGATAAAATTCGAAGTGGCGAATTATTTGCTGATGGCGTTTTTATCGGCAAGCAGATTATCGGCACGGCGGTCAACACCCTGTTCTTTGGCTTCTTCGGTAGTTCCCTGGCGCTGTTCATTTGGTTCTATGGCTTGAACTACTCATTGGGTGAAATCTTGAATGATAAGGTGTTCGCCGCTGAGCTGATTGCAATTGTGGTGTCGCTGATCGGGGTCGTCCTGACGATTCCAATTACGACTTGGATGATGAGTTTTCGGTTGAAAAAAGTTCAGGATAAAACGATGAATAAATGATCACACTAAAAAAGCACTTCGAAGCCAAAATCCAAGCCGCGGATTTTGATTTCGAAGTGCTTTTTTGAGATTTGGATTAACTATTTGTCGCAAGTTTTATCAATATAATACGGGAAAGCCAGATTGCATTGATAAATCCTTTGCTGACTAATGTCCATCCTTGAGTTTATTTTCTAACTTGGCCATTTCCACGGATCACATACTTAGTGGTCGTAAGTTCGGTCAATCCCATTGGGCCCCGTGCATGTAACTTCTGGGTACTGATGCCGATTTCGGCACCAAATCCAAACTCAAAGCCATCGGTGAATCTGGTCGAAGCATTGACGTAAACGCACGCTGAATCGATTTGGGTCAAGAACGCTTGACCGCTTTGATAATTGTCTGAAATGATGACCTCTGAATGGCCAGTGGAATAGGTGTTGATGTGATCAATGGCAGCCTGCTCATCGTCAACGACTTTGATTGCCATGATCAAATCATTGTACTCAGTTGACCAGTCTTCATCCGTTGCCGGTTTGATTGAAGGGACAATTGCCCGGCTGCGGTCGTCACCCCGCAACTCAACGCCATGATCCGCGAGTGCTTGGGCAATGGCTGGCAGCATTTGATCCGCAACGTCTTGATGAATCAGCAATTTTTCAGCTGCGTTACAAACAGAGGGGCGCTGCACCTTGGCGTTCACGATGATGTCAATGGCCATTTGTTCCTCGGCGTCCTTATCAACGTAGATATGACAGTTGCCGGCCCCAGTTTCGATGACGGGGACAGTTGAATTTTTGACAACCGCATTGATGAGGCCCGCACCACCACGGGGAATCAACACGTCAACGTATTGGTTGAGATGCATTAAATCATTGGCAGTGGCATGGCTGGTGTCGTGTAAAATTTGGATTGCATTCTCATCTAGGCCATTTTTCTTAAGGACACCCCGTAAAACGTTGGCAAGGGCGAGATTGCTGTTCAAAGCTTCCTTGCCCCCTCGAAGAATGACGGCATTGCCACTTTTAAAGGTGAGGGCAGACGCGTCAACGGTGACGTTTGGCCGGGCCTCAAAAATCATGGCAACGACACCTAATGGCACGCGCCGCTTTTCGATGAGTAAGCCGGCATCGTTGGTCCAGCCCTTATCAATATTGCCGATTGGATCGGCGAGGGCAGCAACTTGTTGTAAGCCGGTTGCCATATCTTTGATGCGTTGTTCGGTTAGTTTAAGCCGGTCAGTAAATTTAGCTGGCATGTCGTTGGCATCTTTGACGTCCTTTTGATTTGCGGCCAGGATGTCGTCGGTGTTTGCAACTAAGGATTCGGCAAACTGATTCAAGATTTGGTTCTTGGTAACGGTATCCAACAAATTCAGTTTATAAGCAGCTGCCTTTGCGTTTTGACCTATCTGGATTAATTCCTCATTCATGGGTAACACACTCCTTTGAGAATAGGGTTCCTACGGGTTTACCGGCCAATATATCAAAAATGATCTGGGGGTCTTTGCCGTTAGCAAGCACCATCTGCCGATTTTCAGCCAACATGCGTTGAGCGGCGAGTAACTTGGTGTGCATGCCACCGGTACCGAAACGACTGCCACTGCCGCCGGCAACGGTAAACTCATCATCGGCAACGTTGGAAACTTCACTAATCAAATGCGCATCGGTAAACTTTTTGGGGTTCTGGTCATAAAAGCCGTCGATGTCTGACAAGACAATCAATAAATCGGCATTCATATGACTGGCAACGATTGCTGACAACTGGTCATTATCACCAAAGGTTGTCCGGTGATCCAATTCATCGGTTGCCACAGTGTCATTTTCATTGACAACCGGGACAACATTGTCCTTGAGCAAACAATTGAAGGTGTCCATAACGAACTTGTTGCTCTTGGGATAGTCGAAGATATCGTGGGTGAGCAGGACCTGAGCGATATCTGTCAGGTAATGGTCAAACCGTTGGGTGAATAACGTCATCAATTCCGATTGCCCAATCGCTGATAATGCCTGTTGAGCGCCAATTTCTGCTGGCCGCTGCTTGAGATGCATCTTATTAAGACCGACCCCCATCGCGCCAGAGGAAACCAGAATCAATTCTTTCCCCTGATTATTGAGGGCACTCAGGGTATAGGCCAACTGGTCAAAGGTTTCTAAATTAATGGCGCCATTTGGATGGATCAAGCTACTGGTTCCAACTTTGACGACAATTCGATTTGCGTTAATTTTTCTAGTTCCCATTTTTTCACCACCATTTTTGTATAAAAAAAGCCCGCCTTGAATTGAGACACCCATTGCGGGCGGTACCATTCTCATTCAAAGCTAGGCTTCACACTTTTGATTTTATAACGGAAAGATCCGTATCAGGTTAAGACAAATTATGAAGAAGGTAGGATTCGTGCACAACGGACACCTTTCAGCTATTGGCATCCTCTCTGAGGGGCACTACTTGGTCTTCTAAAACACCGTAATCATATCCTAACTGATGCGTAATTGTCAACTGATTGGCTGTTACTGTTCCAAATTGAGGGCCTTTTCGTAAACCCAGTATTTGGTTGCTCCAGCATCCGATGAGAAACGAATTCGGTACCAATCGTGACCATTATCTTTAGTCCCAATGTTATCAATATAGACCTTCTTACCAACTTTCGGCTTGACAGAGGACCATGAGTACTTTTTGACATTCGCCCGAGAATTTTTCACATGATTGTATAGCCTGTATGAATCGTAGTTATCTCCTAATAACGCTTGTGAATCTGCACTGGCATACGAAACTTGATCATATGATTTTTTCACGCTCGACGTAATTGCCCCATGAGCTGAGCCGCTGCTTTGAAGGTTATTGTAAGTTGTCTTAACCAATTGGTAGAATTGGGCAAATGTATAACTGGCCCCAAAGTAAGTTTTCCCCATTGATGCGTAGTAGCTGGTTGGATCGGTATGATTGGTGCCACCGAGATACTTGGAAACGGCGCCGTGTGACCAGACAGTGCCTTTACCGTCATAAGCAGCATCATTTGGGGTGAGACCGTACTGGTTCAAAATATAGGCAGTATAGTAGGCTGCATTTGCAATCTCGTGAGCAAATGCTGACTTGCTGTGAACGCGAACCTGCTCAAATTGGACGTAGCGGGCGTTGGCAGGATAACCGGCTCCCCAAGCCAAGTAATTGGTGTTGGCAATGTTAATGATTCGGCTGGCATCCACAAAGGTGTGGACAAACGCAGCAGAATAGTTGCGCTTCATATACGCAATTTCGTTATAAATGGTTGAATTTGGGTTTGCGGTTTCGTGAACCACAACGCCTTCTGGTTTGTTGTTGCGGTATTTATTTTTGGGAAAGCCACTCCAGATGGACGACGTGATGCTCGAATGGCCAATATTATTGCTGGCGATATAGTCGTTGACGCTGCTGGCATGGGCCGGCGTGGTATTAAGTGAAAATAGGCCGAGTGCTGCAAATGACAGCGAGCAAACGGCAGTTAAAATGGTTTGCTTTTTCAAAGTGATTTCCCCTTCAGAATTGATAATAGTTTGTTACAAGTTGCATTTTTAAAAGTAAAGTTTTAGTTGTTTTTATATATCATATATTTACATAGTTTAATGCTACGAGTGTTAATATAAACGATTTGGGTGGGTCATTTCAACCAGACAAAAAGCCCGTGAGTCGCGATTTAACGCGTTCCCACGGGCTTTAGCGTCGTTATTGTCAATCATATTAAGAGTTGTTGACAAAATGGGCGAAAACTGATTAAAACATTGATGTACCAGTGTGTTTAGCTTGTAACAATTGCCTGAATAAAGCAAACCGGTTATTGTTTAGAACCGCTATCTAAGTGAAGTTTGCGTTGACAATCTGGGCAGATACCGGAAACTTCGAGTTGAGTTCCCGTTATTAGGAAACCAGTCTTTGCCTTGGTCGTTTCTCGGACATGGTTAACGATATCCGGATACTCATCGTCGAAAATATCGATAATTTTTCCACAATTTTCACAGATCGCATGATAGTGAGGAAAGCCAAAAAAGTCGTAGCGAATGCCGCCGTCGTTATTTGGTAATTCAATCACCAATCCCTTATCCACTAACAGTTTCAGGGTGTTATAAATGGTGGCAACACTCAAATTGGGAAGCTTAGATTCAATCCCCTCCCGAATTGTATCGACGGATGGGTGATTGTGGTGAGTGATCAAATAGTCCAAAATAATTTCTCGCTGTGGTGTGATCCGAACGCCTTGTTCCTTCAGGCGACCAAGTGAGTGATTTAATGTTGAATTAGTGGGCATGGTGGGCCTCTTTCACACAATGACGTGAAATAGAATCGTTAACTACTTTAGAATCATTCTAATATGTTTTGACGATTTATTCAATCATTATGAAGTTACAAATTGGTTACAAATAATAAGCGGTTCAATTGCGACAAGTTGGCTGGTTACAGTTGGGTGGTGAATGTTAATGAGGATGCCCGAGAAAAGCCAAGCCCTGCCAAAATCTGAATCATCTGATCATCTTTTTGGGCGAGTTCAATCTGCAAGCTTGAGAAATTAAAATGGTCGCTGGCAAATTTCACTGTTCGTTCAATGACTTCCTTCGAAGAATTGATTGCTGATTGGTCAATGATGAAGTCGATGTTGCCAACTTGATCGGTGGTTTCAAAGCCAGAGATTGTGATGATTCCAATAAACTGCTGAGAATCGGAGTTAGTGATTCCCCAAGTCAATTCAGCGCCATTCATCACTTTTTGCATCACCCGGTTGATACTTTTAACTGTATCCAAAATTTGGGTGGGCAGGTGATCGGCTTTGGTGGTTGAAATTACTGGCTGATTAAAAAGGGCGTCAACTTGTTTAACGGGTGTTTGGGTCAGCCAATCTAACGTGTAGTAGGCGGTTAGAACGGGATGAAACTTTTCAAATGAAGTCATGTAAAACGATCCTTTCGTGAAAAAGCTTTCAAAGTATTTTGGTTGCGCTTTATCTGTGGCATAATGAATATATAAACTGAATTACTGGAGGTATCATTTTGACTGAAACATATTTAATTGGAACCTACACCAGAAGAATCAGTAAAGGTGTTTATCAACTTGAATTGGATCCAGATAATCAAAAACTAAAAAATTTGGAATTTGTTGGCAGCGCCATTGATCCCACCTATGTCGCTGAATCGAAGCAAAAACGCATCTATGCGATTACTAAAGTCAGAGATGACAATAACGGTAATGTCACCGGCGGTTTTTATGAATGGGATGGGACTAACGATAATTATCCACTTGCTCCAATCGCCGGGATTCACGATCAAGAAACTTCACCAGCTTATATCGCGGTAGACGATGCCCGAAAATTAGTCTTCACAGCTAACTACCATGCTGGCATTATCAGTACGTATAAAATTGCTGACAATGGGTCAATTTCTCTGGCTGATCGAATTATGGATAAGGGAACCCTTGGCTTCAGAAAAGAACAGCAGGATGGCCCTCATCCACATTATATCGACTTGACTCCGGATAATCGGGTGGTTGTCGTTGACCTGGGAATTGACAAGGTCTTTATTTATGACGTAAGTGAGGCTGGTAAGTTGACGCCGGTCAGTGAATTACAGATGGAGGACGGTTATGGCCCCCGCCATATCACATTCGATGAAAAAAAGCAGGTGGCCTATCTGGTGGGTGAATTGAGCAGTAATATTGCCGTCTTGGATTATGATGCCAAGAACGGTCAGCTGTCATTGAGAAATATTTTATCAACCATTCCAGATGACTGGACGGAACATAATGGTGCAGCTGCCGTTAGACAATCCAGCGATGGCAAATTTGTGTATGTCTCCAACCGGGGCAATAATACGATCGCCGTATTCAGCTCAGATGAAAAAGGTGACCTGAAATTAATCCAAAGAATCTCAACGGAAGGCGATTTCCCACGAGATTTCAACTTGAGCGATGACGAGTCATTTGTGATCTGTTTAAATCAAAATTCTGACAATGCCACATTATATGCCAGAGATGCAGAATCTGGCAAATTAACCATGCTCCAGAAGGACTTCGCGGTACCGGAAGGGGTTAGCGTGCTAAGAAAAAAGTGAGCGGAGTAAAGCGGTTAGAAACTGGAACTTAAGTCGCCTCAACCAGAAATTCCTGGGTTTGGAATTTGTGGTTGAGGTGCTTAAGTGGAAGTTTCTGCTTTACGCAGCTGTCCTAAGAAAAGAGTGAGTGGATCCAAGCGACTAGAAAGCGGAGTGTAAGTGTCCCCGGAGAGAAATTTCCGGTTTTGAAATTTTTCTCCGAGGTCCTTACATGCAGCTTTCTGCTTGGAGGAGCTGTCCTAAGAAAAGTGAGCGGAGTAAAGCGGTTAGAGATCGGAGTGTAAGTCTCCTTGAACGGAAATTCCGATTTTGGGAATTTTTGTTCGAGGTGCTTACATGCAGATCTCTGCTTTACGCAGCTGTCCTAAGAAAAGTGAGCGGATCCAAGCGGTTAGGAACTGTAGCATAAGTCTCCCCAAGCAGAAATCCTTGGTTTTGAGGATTTTTGATTGGGGTGCTTATGTGGAAGTTCCTGCTTGGAGGAGCTGTCCTAATCCACGCCGCCAAGCCCGCTAAAACCATTCCCCAATCCAACATCAACAGACCAATCAAAAAATTCCGAGAGACAACTTCTCCCGGAATTTTTGTATTTAACACATTAATTAACTTTCGTTGAAATAGCTCCCAAGCCATCAATTTCACTGGTAATAACATCGCCAGATTTCAAGAATACTTGGGGATCCCGGCCAACTCCTGTTCCACTAGGGGTTCCAGTGAAGATGAGATCACCGGGATACAGCTCAATGACGCCGGAAATATAGGACACAAGTGTCTGAATATCGAAGATCATCTGGTCAATGGTCGCCTGTTGGACGATTTCACCATTAACCTTGGTAATGACTTGCTTGGAAACAATGTCATCGGTATCGGCGATTGTGCTTATGTAAGGGCCAACTGGTGAGTAGTGCTTGAATGACTTGCTGAGATCGAATTGAGTGCCAGCACCGTCAATCGACTGTAGGTGCCGATCGGAAAGGTCTTGGCCGACCATGTAGCCGGCGATCGCATCTTCGGCGTCTTCACGGCTAATGTTACGGCCACCGCGGCCAATGACAACCACTAATTCAGTTTCCCAGTCCACGGTATCGCTGCTTAGGTGAATGGCGTTCTGCGGGCCCGCCAATGAACTGACAAATTTGTTAAAGACGTTGGGTGCTTTAGGCTTGGCAGTCGCCATTTCTTTCATATGATCAAGATAATTGAAGCCGATTGCTGGAATTTGACGGGGATGTTGAACGGGTAACTCAAACTGAGATGGATCAAGTGCTTTGGAATCATCGTTGTTAATGATTTTTTCGTCACTGACATCAATCAGAACTTTGGATACGAATCCCTGCCAATCGTTTAAAATGTCGTCGATTGAGTTGTAGCCATCAACTGGGACTCCCCAGAATTGATTATTTTGGAGAGCCACCAATGTTGGCTTATCTTCATACATTGCTAATTTCAATATAACCCCTCCTGGCATAGTCCAATTACAAATAGCGATATTAGTATACACCCAATTGTGAATGGGAACCAGAGTGAGTGTGTCCAGAAAGCGACTCATTCTCAAACATTGCCATTCTTCCAAAATTGTCCCAATAAATGATTCAGCTGACGGTCATTATTGGAAACTTGAATATTTTGCCAGTTCTGAGGAAAAATTTGGCGATAACGGGTTTGGTTAAATCGCCGATCCATCAACACGATCACGCCTTTGTCGTCGTCAGTGCGAATGACCCGGCCAGCGGCTTGGCTGACGTTGTTAAATCCCGGAAGTTGGTAGGCAAATGAAAATCCCTGACCGTTCAGTTGATCAAAATAATCCCTAATCAAGTCGGATTCTTCATTGATGCCAGGTAAACCCACGCTCACGATACCGACACCAATTAACGCGTCGTATTTCAAGTCGATTCCTTCAGAAAAAATCCCACCAAGAAGGGCAAACCCGACTTTGGTTTGACCATCGGGAGTGCGAAATTCATCCAGAAATTCTTGTCGGGCGGCGTTATCCATATCAGGGCGTTGATTGACAACGGTCACGTCCGGATAGCGCTCCACAAAGCGGTTGAGGACTAAGTTCATATAAGTGTTGGAAGGAAAAAAGACCATGTAATGGCCAGTTTTTGCCGAAATCATGGTAAAAATAGTCTCACAAATTGGCTCGATACTATTTTGCCGGTTGGCGTAGAGGGTGTTGATGTTATTGGCAATAATGACCTGTGAATTTTTTTGTGGAAATGAGGAATTGGAAATCATACACAAACTCTCTGCTTCATTTCCCAGAACTTGTTGATAATAGTTAATTGGGCTGAGAGTTGCTGAAAAGAGAATCGCTGCCCGCCCTAAGTCCAAGCTTTCCTTGAGGTGCTCGCTGGGATCCAGGCAAAACTGACGGAAAATGATGCGGTCACCGTTGACGATTATTCTGGTACGGTACGTTTCGTCATAAAATTGCACCATCAAATAATAACTGCGGCAGGCAAAGTAATAATCCACCACCGCATCAACCGTGTCACTCGGCGGTTGAGTGGCTAACCATTGATGAGTAATTTCAATCAAATCACCGAGAGTACTGTTGAAATTCGTTAGTGGTTCAAGCTGGGCAAGCTGGTGATCAACGGTTGCTGCAGCATCCTTGCTGTAACGTTTGAATGAGCGCTTCAGTGATTTGAGCTTGCTAATTAATTTGGCGTTCGCAGCTTTTTTATGTGATAACCGCTTGATTAAGGGGTCAATCGGGGTTGACTCCAAGGTGGCTGAGTACATTTCTCTTGATCGTTGGACCAGGTTATGGACTTCATCGATCAGAAAACAGTTGTCTTTATCCGGAACCGAAAAGAATCGCTGTAAGTGGACCTGGGGATCGAACAGGTAGTTATAATCGCAGATGATCACATCGCAAAATAAGCTGACATCCAGTGAATATTCAAACGGGTCAACCTTGTGTTTTTCCGCATATTTTTGAATCGTTTCTTTGGTGATTTGATTCTCGTTTTGGATGAGGTCTTTAATGGCGGGGCGGACTCGATCATAGTAGCCCACCATGTAAGGATTTTCTTCGGGGACAACGTCCTTTTCTGCCGGGAAGGTGATCTTGTCTTTGGCCGTGAGGGTGATGCTTTTGAGGGTTAGTCCTTTTTTACTCATGATTGAAATGGTATTTTCTGCAACGTGGCGCGTGCTTTGCTTGGCGGTGAAATAGAAGACCCGCCTAATCAATTCCTCACCCATTGATTTAATGGCTGGAAAGAGGGTTGAAATGGTCTTACCCGTTCCAGTCGGTGCTTCAACAAATAAGTGCTTTTCCAGCATGATCGCCTTATAGACATTGGTTGCGAGTTGATGTTGGCCGGGACGGTAGTTGGCAAATGGGAATTTGAGTTGCTTAGCTGAGGAAATTCGGCGCTCGTCAAGTTCACGGCGCAGCTTGAGCCACTCCTTGTATTCGGTGATGAGGTCTGCAAAAAATTGATTGGCCTCATCTTTGGTGATTGTTTGTTGCTTGGTGGTGATGATTTCATCCGGGGTTTGCACGTACGTCAATTGCATGGTGAGCGACGCCAGATCTTGATCTTGAAGGACGATATAGGCGTACACTTTCACTTGTCCCCAATAAAGATCGAGGGTGGCCTGCGGGATCGCTGTGTATTCCAGATCGGACGTTTTGATTTCTTCAATCAAGATCTGGTCGTCCTGGGTATCGATCCCATCCGCTCGGCCGTTGATGACATACTCATCGTCTTGATAATCAAATGAAGTTTTCAAGGCGACTTCTGGGGTGTAGGTGCTTGGTCGACTACGCTGAATTTTTCGGTGAATCCGACTGCCTTCCTGAGGGGTGTTTTCACTGCTGATGACAGGGCTCAGGTCGCCGGTTCGCAGTAAAAATTCAACCAGCTCGCGAATGCCAATTTGATGAACAGTCATGTTGCCACTCCTTTCGATTTTTCACTGCTCTACATTATACAATAGCTGAACGAACTAAAAACACTATACAGTCGAAATTTGACGTTATACAATTAAAACATTGAATTCAACGAAATGGGAGGCAGCGATGGAACTGCAATTTGGTCAATTATTGAAAACTAAACACGCCCGGTACTTTGCCTTGGGAACAGTTGTGACCAATAATCCACAGCTTATTTTGGATAATGTTAATTATATTGGCAAAAAGGATTTTGTGATCCATATCAAATTTGGCGCCGGGATTACCCGAAAGGCACAACTATTGGTAAAGGTGAATGGCCATGAGCTGCCAGCCTATCTGGATAAAACGGATCTCGAAGGCTTCAAAGCGGCTGTCTTGAATCACGAGATTGACTTATTGAATGTCGATGCTGACCAACTTAGCGATTTTCACTTAGTTGAAGAATTGGAGATTGAAGATCCTAAGGACGAGAAGATCGCTTACGTGGCCAGTATTCGAGAAAATACCATTCAGTTGGTTGAGGCCTATTTGAAAGATTTACAGGCTAAAATTGATAAGCTATCACAGCGGAAAGCCAATCACTATTTTTCCAGCAAGGCTCATTATGAACAGGTGAAAGATTTCTTATTATCGGTGACTCCGTATATGGATCTGCGCTTAACTGACAATCAGGTTCGTCAAGATGAATGGCGGCTAAAATTGAAGTTGGGAGGCCAGTAAATTGATGAATGAAAAAAAGCTGCAGGCAATTGTGACCGCATTTGCCAAGTATCAGATTGCCATTGAAACAAAGGGGATGATCCTGACTAAGATTAATGGTCATGCGGTCACTTTTGACGCAACCAAATACATGCAGGACCAGTTGATTGAATTGATTTGTAAGGTGATGGCTAACCAATTGATTGCTGAAGTGTGGCAGAATGAGCGGACAACTCCGGGGGTATAACAAAAGAGACTGAGACAATAGGCGTTTTGATCCCAGAATTTAACGAAAAGAACCAATTATTCCTGATTTTGGAATAGTTGGTTCTTTTCGTTAAATTCTGGGATCAGCCGTTTGGCGCAGCTTTTATCCAAGTGGCTACAGTGATCCAAACGAATAATGACTGATTGGAAATTAATATATGTCTCAACCTCTTCAATTTAGATTCAACTGTACCCTGTCTTAGACTTGTTTTAATGTTTAGAATCGGCCGTTATCCAAGGCACCGACAAACTGATCGTAAGCATCCTGTTCGTTGGTTTCCTCAACTTCAGCGTCACTCAAGTCATTTGCATGAAGAGCAGCTTCATCGATATCAACGGTGTGAGTGAAGGTGGCGTTACCAATCAAATCGATGGTGTAGTCGCCATCGTTATTATGAACCCGGGTCTTGACCATGCCGCCCGGATTATAAACGGTGATGGTCTTTTCAAATTCAGCCATCCCGGGCTTGTTCAAGCAAAAGGCCAAACTAGCGGCTGACATCCCGGTTCCGCAGGCGTTGGTCATGCCAACCCCGCGTTCAAAAGTTTGAACAAAGAGGGTGTTTGGCCCTTCGACTTCCGCGAAACTGACGTTCACACCATCTGGGAAATACTTGTTCTTGTGATTGAGCATGGAACCTAATACTCTCAGGCCATCAGGCTTCATCGTTTTGAAGTTGCCAAAGCCAATCAAATGGGGATTTGGAACTGCTAAGGCCGTAAAATGAACGCCAACGCCAAATTCAGGAATTGGTTGGTCAATGATTTTGTCCACGCCAAAGTTATCAAATGGCAGGGATTCCTTGTTAAAAGAAACGGGTGAAATTTCAACACTAAAGGTTGGTACACCAGCCGCGAGGTCAGCTTCTTTATGAACAGCGAGGTCACTATCCTGGGTCTGAACCTTGAATTCATCCTTGCCATATTTTTCTGACAAATAGCGGGAAACGGTTCTCAAGCCATTGCCACACATTGAAGCGATACTGCCATCCGTGTTGATGACTTCCATGCTGCCAAGCGCACCATCATGATCTGAACTGTCGATCACTAATAAGCCATCGGCACCATTCAGAAGGCCGGCTTTTTCATCCGTGATGTGTTTTGCCAGGTCAACTCGTTCCTGATCGGAAAGCTTATTTTTTAATTGCGTTTGATCAAGAATGAAAAATTGGTTTTGGGATCCGTGGACTTTTAATAACTGCACCATCATGTGTTCCTCCAATTATGAAACTGATTTGTTAAACCTTTAATTTCGCATTACTAAAGAAATGCTGATAAATATATTTGACAGCATCATCGGCATCCGATTCGCGAGTCCCCAACATGATTGAAATTCGGGATGCACCTTGGTTAATCATGTGGACAGCGATGCCATGTTCAGCGAGGGGACGAATAATGTTCTCAATAGTACCAATTTTAGCACGCATTCCCTCACCGACAACCATAATGATCGCATAATCGTCAATCCATTCCAAAGTATCAGGATTGAGCGTCTTCTGAATGTCGTTGCACATCTTGTGGATGGTGTCGGTATCCAGCTGATTACGGTCGAAAATAATGGTGAGGTCATCAATTCCGGAAGGCATATGTTCGTATGATACGCCATACTTGTATAAAATGTTCAAAATTTTAAGCGTAAACCCAACCTGTTTGTTCAGCAAGTAACGATGCAGGTAGAGAGCCGCAAAGCGATTTGAACCGGCAATCCCGGTTACCGGTCGGGTGGGGGTGACATCTTTTTCAGGGACAATCAGCGTTCCCGGCAGGTCAGGGTTGTTGGTGTTTTTGACATTGATTGGAACTTGACCCTGGATAGCTGGAATGATGGCCTCGTCATTGAACACCGAAAAGCCGGCATAAGAGAGTTCTCGCATTTCGCGGAAAGTCATCTTGGTGATTGGCAGTGGATGATCAACGATCTTAGGATTAGCAGCAAAAATGGCATCGACATCGGTGAAGTTCTCATATAGAGAAGCATTCAGACCGCGGGCAAGAATTGAACCGGTAATATCAGAGCCACCACGGGCAAAGGTTGCGATATAACCATTTTTAGTAAAGCCGAAGAATCCAGGAAAGACGAGCTTTTCGTCACCCACTTTAATTTTTTTAAGGTTATCATAGGTTTCTTCCAGCACAGACGCCTGGTTCGGATCATCACTGAGTAAAATACCGGCTTCCTTAGGGTCAACAAAACGGGCTTTGGTTCCAGATTGAGTGAGACAGGCCGCAAAAAGTTCGGCATTTAATCGCTCACCATGAGCTTTAAAAGCCGCCATCAAATAATCATCATTTGGATAAGATTGTTTTGGCAGCGACTCTAATTTGGCCTTGATGTCAGCTAATACAGCTTCGGGAACATTGAATCCCTGGCCAATTTCTTCATAACGAGTGAAAATATCGGCAACGTATTTTGGATCGGTGTCGCCCGTCAAAGTGGCGTTAGCATACTTGATGAGCAGGTCGGTCACTTTGATGTCACCAGCAAAACGTTTGCCGGGTGCAGAAGTAACCACAACCTTGCGATCTAGATCGGCTTGCACAATCTGAACGACTTTTTCAACGTGGGCGGCGTCCGCAAGAGAACTGCCCCCAAACTTGACAACTTTCATTAATTTCCACTCCCTGGATGTTCCCATTAATTAACAATTCGATTAGAAATCGTTAAAACGAATTCTAGCATTTTTGAATGAATTTGCAAGAGTGAGTGTAACAAAGCGGTTAATAACCGGAGCAGAAGTCGGCTCAACCGTGAGTTCCTGGCTTTGGAACTGACGGTTGAGTTGCTTCTGTGTAGGTTGTTGCTTTGTGGAACTGTCCTAAAGTAAGTGAGTGTAGCAAAGCGGTTAGAAGTTGGTACATAAGCGGCCTCGTTCAAGAATCCACGGGCTTGGGATTTTTGAACGAGGCCGCTTATGTGCAGACTTCTGCTCTGCGGAACGATCTTAATCTGTGTTGCCTAGAAAAATTAAATTCTGCAAATTGATATCCTTTGCCATGGCAATTTTGCATAAATTTCCATAAACAGTTGACACTTTATGAGAAACATTATAGAATTATGTCAATTAAATCATTAGAGGTTGCGACCAACATCAGT
Source organism: Lentilactobacillus rapi DSM 19907 = JCM 15042 (assembly GCF_001436255.1). Lineage (GTDB taxonomy): Bacteria > Bacillota > Bacilli > Lactobacillales > Lactobacillaceae > Lentilactobacillus > Lentilactobacillus rapi. The sequence goes on from NZ_AZEI01000014.1 coordinate 37,651, forward strand.
AACCAGTGGAGTTCCTACTTGGACTTTGAAGCTGGCAAAAGGGGCGGTTGCCGAAGCACCAAGGGAGGTAGCCTTTGGCGCGCTGGGACTTAGCTTAAGAGGCTTTGGACTGTCGCCATGGTACGCCGTGGCGGGGCGCTAACGACAATTGATAAAGAATATTATTGCGACTATAAAATTCTGAGTCTCTTTGTTTGGCAAGCGCTGAATGAAGGGACGTTTTTTTGTGGAGAGTGTGAAACCAAGCGGTTAGGAATCGCAGCATAAGACGCCTTTAGGAGAAATTCCTGGGCTTGGAATTTTTCCTAAAGGTGCTTATGCGGAGATTCCTGCTTGGTGGAACACATTTCACCTATGATGCCAAGTAGAAAGGTGCCTACGTGCAGATCACTGCTTGTTGGAACACATTTCATCTCTGTTGCCAAGCAGAAGGCGTTTATGGATGATCTTCTACCCAACGGAGTAATGGCATCCATAACAAAGTGCATGCCTACGTGTCGTATATGAATTAGAAACATTGAATCAAAATTAACAGTCCATCAACTACAAACATTCGGAGGAACCCAACATGAGTAATCAGCTCGATCAGTTATCAGTCAATCAATCAGGCCATCTAGAAATCGGCGGTGTCGACAGCCTTGATTTGGTCAAACAATATAAAACGCCACTGGTTGTCTATGATGTTAAGGCAATTAGAGATCAGATTCATCATTTCCAAAAGGTCTTTAATGATAACGGAGTTGATTATGCCGTCAGTTATGCCAGCAAAGCTTTTGCCTGCATCGCTATGTTTCAACTGGTAAATCAAGAAAATGCGCACATCGATGTTGTTTCTGGTGGTGAGTTGTACACCGCAATTAAAGCAGGCTTTCCAATGGATCATGTCAGTTTTCACGGCAATGACAAATCAGTTGATGAGTTGGAAATGGCTGTTGATCACCAAATTGGGGTCATCATCTTGGATAACTTCCATGAAATTGACTTATTGAAGCAGATTCTAGAGGAAAAAGACGCCAGCATCAATGTGATGTTACGGGTGACGCCCGGAATTTCCGCTCATACCCATGAATATGATCAAACCGGCCAGGTAGATAGTAAATTTGGTTTTGACCTTCAAAGTGGCCAGGCCAGAAAAGCATTGGACTTAGTGCTGGCAGACAAACGGATGAACATGCTTGGCATTCATTGCCACATTGGTTCCCAGATCTTTGAAGTCAAGGGCTTTGAAATGGCCGCCACTAAATTGATCGATACGTTAGGTCAATGGCATCAAGAAGTTGGGTACGAAGCCAAAGTGGTCAACGTCGGCGGTGGCTTTGGGATTCGCTACACTGAAGAAGACGATCCAATTGCCCCTGAGATGTTCGTGGACGCGATTGTCAAGGCAATCAAGAAACGAGTTGGTGAACTATCCTTACCAATGCCAGCCGTTTGGATCGAACCCGGTCGTTCAATTGCCGGCCCGGCAGGCTATAATCTGTACACAGTTGGCAGCCGCAAAGACGTTCCCGGGATTCGTTCTTATGTGACGGTAGATGGTGGTATGGGCGACAACATTCGTCCCGCCCTATACCAAGCCAAGTATGAAGCAGTCCTTGCCAACAATCCCAAGGCACCAATGAAAGAAACGGTTCGGGTTGCCGGCAAGTATTGCGAATCAGGCGACATCTTGATCCAAAAGCAGGCTTTACCGGCAACTAAGCCGGGAGACGTGCTGGCGATGCTGGCAACTGGGGCTTACGGCTACGCAATGGCATCAAACTATAATCGTAATCCAAGGCCGGCTGTGGTATTTGTCGAAAATGGCAAATCCCAGTTAGCAATTAAACGAGAAACATTTGCAGATTTAGTATCACTCGATCAACCATTACAATAGGAAATAATTCGAAGGAGAATCATAATGGAACAATTAAGCGCACGAGAAATCATCGATTTTATTGGTAATGCTGAGAAGAAGACGCCCGTCAAGGTCTATCTCAAGGGATCAATCAAGGACATCAAATTTCCAAAAACGATCAAGGCCTTCGCGGAAAAGCACACGGCTACCTTGTTTGGTGATTGGAAAGACGTCAAACATTTCTTGAAGAAAAACAAATCAGCAATCGATGACTATGAAATCGAAGCAAATTCCAGAAATTCCGCTGTTCCATTATTAGATGTTAAAGATATTAATGCCCGGATTGAACCAGGTGCGATTATCCGGGATCACGTCACTATCGGCAATAACGCTGTTGTGATGATGGGCGCCATTATCAATATCGGCGCGGAAATTGGCGATGACAGCATGATCGACATGGGCGTTGTCATGGGTGGCCGAGCTATTGTTGGGAAACATTCGCATATCGGTGCCGGCGCAGTGCTTGCCGGGGTGGTTGAACCCGCCTCGGCAACACCAGTCCAAATCGACGATAATGTGTTGATTGGCGCTAACGCAGTTGTCATTGAAGGCGTCCACGTTGGTGAAGGCGCAGTGGTTGCTGCGGGCGCAATTGTAACCAAAGACGTTGCTCCCCGCACAGTCGTTGCCGGTGTCCCTGCCCGTAAAATCAAAGATGTTGACGATAAGACAACATCTGAAACGGGTTTGGAAGACGATTTAAGAAAGCTGTGATTAAATGGCTCAACTTACTCAGGAAGCATTAATTGATATTCGTCGCCATTTGCATGAACATCCAGAGTTGGCAATGCACGAGTTTACCACTCACGATTACCTGCTGGCGACGATTAAAAAGTTCAATCAACAGTATATCGAAATTAGAGAAGTTAAATCCTTACCGACTGCTTTGCTGGTTTATGTGAACGGCAGCGATCCTCAGCGGACAATCGGTTATCGAACTGATATCGATGCCCTGCCGGTGACCGAGGCTACGGGATTACCGTTTGCCTCCAAAAATCCCGGTGTGATGCATGCTTGTGGGCACGACATTCACATGACGGTGGCCCTTGGGGTTCTTAACTACTTCACGGAACATCAGCCAAAAGACAACATGATCTTCTTTTTCCAACCCGCTGAAGAAAGTGAAAATGGCGGTAAGGTTGCCTATGAATTAGGCGTATTTGAAGGAAAATGGCGGCCAGACGAATTTTATGGTTTGCATGACAATCCTGATTTACCGGCTGGAGCGATTGGCTGTCGGATGGGAACATTGTTTGCCGGAACCACTGAAGTGAATGTTGATCTGATCGGTAAAAGTGGGCACGCGGCTTATCCGCAAGATGCTAACGATATGGTGGTTGCGGCAGCCCAGTTCATTAACCAAGTGCAGACAATTGTTTCCAGAAGCGTTAATCCAATTGAAGGTGGCGTGATCACCTTTGGCAAATTGGACGCCGGCACCATCCGAAATGTGATTGCCGGTCAAGCCCGAATCGAAGGAACGATCCGCGGGCTCACCCAGAAGATGATCGAGCACATTGTCGACCGACTGCAGCAAGTTGCTGATGGGGTTGCCACTAGTTATGGTGCCAAGGTAGATATCCAATTTAATCAAGGTGGCTATTTACCAGTCGAGAATAACGACGAATTAACCAGACGTTTCATAGCATTTGCTAAACAGGACGCGAAAACAGAGTTCGTTGAAACAGAACCGGCCATGACCGGCGAAGATTTTGGCTATCTGCTTTCGAAGATCCCGGGTACCATGTTTTGGCTGGGAGTCGATGATGACTCTCAACTGCATTCAGCGACCTTGAACCCGAAGGAGTCGTCAATTCCAAAGGGCGTTGGGTCAATTATCAGATTCTTGAATTACAGGATGAATGAGTAATCGATGAAGATCACAGTCAATTAAGAAAGTAGGGGTTCTTATGATTAATGCAGATATTATGACAGCAATTATCACGCCATTTGGGGACGATGGGACAATCAACTTTGATGCCCTCGAACGACTCACCAACCATTGTATTGAAACTGGCAGTAAAGGATTTGTCATTGGTGGCACTACTGGCGAGACGCCAACTTTGAGCCATGATGAAAAAATCGAACTCTATACCCGATTTGCCAAGATTGTGGATGGTAGAGGAACGATCATCGCTGGAACGGGAAGTAACAATACCCGCCAAACGACTGAGTTTACCGCTGAAGTCAGCCAGATCCCCGGTATTGATTACGCTCTGGTAGTTGTGCCATACTATAACAAGCCGAACCAACGGGGAATGGTGGCGCATTTTACAACGGTTGCAGCTCAATCTGCTGTTCCGATTATCATGTACAATATTCCTGGCCGAACTGGCGTGACAATGACAACCGATACCATCGTGGCCTTGTCCTCGAACCCAAACATTGCAGGTGTTAAGCAGTGTGGGTCAATGGCAGACTTGGAGTACTTGGTTCAAAACGTTGCCCAAGGATTTAACGTTTATACGGGCGAAGATGCCCAGGCATTATTCGCTAAAACAGTGGGTGCCAACGGGGTCATTTCCGTTGCCAGTCATATCTATGGTAACGAAATGCGTGAAATGTACGATGATTTGGCTGCCGGAAACGTTGACGCAGCGGGCAAACTGATGCGTGACCTTACCCCTAAAATGGCGGCATTGTTCATGTACCCATCACCATCTCCAGTTAAGGCTGTGTTAAACGCCAACGGGTATGGCGTCGGTGATTGCCGCTTGCCGATTCTTTCGTTGAACGACGAGGAAGAGGCCAAATTGGCAGCTGCCCTTGGGGTTGCCCAATTGTCAGACATTCCGTTTGATAAAGCACGGGTTTAAATTGAAAAATAATGATTAAAAAGGAGTTTTTCCGATGATCAAAGTTCTAGTAGCTGGATTTACGGGTTCAATGGGTCAAAAGACGGTTCAAATGGTTAATGATACTGACGATTTTGAGCTGGTTGGCGCCTATAGTCCCGAAATTGATATGAACCATCTGCAGGGGATGGGCTTGAGTGACAATGTGAAAGTCTTCAGTCAATTAGATGATATTCAAACTGATGCGGATGTCTGGATCGACTTTACGGTTCCAGCGGCTGCATTTGAGAATACCAAATTTGCGATTGAACATGGCATTCATCCAGTTGTTGGAACTTCAGGTCTGAGTGAAGACCAAGTTAAGACGTTACAGAAGCTTGCAGCTGAGAAACAGGTCGGCGGCATGATTGCGCCAAACTTTGGGATTTCTGCAGTGTTGTTGATGAAATTTGCTAAGGAAGCTGCGAAGTACATGCCGGATGCTGAAATCATTGAAATGCATCACGAAGACAAATTGGATGCCCCATCAGGAACGGCACTCTCCACTGCTCAAATGATCAGTGAAGTCCGTGGTGACAAGCCAGCACCAGCATCAGAGGAAACGTTAAAAGGTGTTCGTGGCGGTGACTATCATGGCATCAAGATCCATTCGGTTCGACTGCCAGGTTACGTTGCCCATGAGCAAGTGCTTTTCGGCAGCAAAGGCGAGGCCTTAACCATTAGACAGGACTCGTTTGACCGCGGTTCGTTTATGAGCGGGGTTAAAATCGCGGTTCCATTTGCGGCCAAGGCGACGGAGCTCATTTTCGGATTGGAAAACATTTTATAGCAACAACAGAGTTAAAATAGATATCAACAACGGGAGGATAAAATGCCACAGTTAGATAGCAAAATTTCAGGGATTGTTAACAAGAACGTTGCGTCAGTTGCCCCTTCAGGAATTCGAGAATTTGATCAAGAGATTTCATCAGTTCCTGGAATCGTGAAATTGACGATTGGTGAACCGGACTTCGACGTGCCGGAACATGCCAAACAAGCCGCGATTGAAAGTATCAAGGAGAACAAATCACATTATTCAGCCCAAAAGGGAATTATTGAATTGCGCGAAGGTATCAGCAATTATCTTCAAAAACGGACTGGCGTTTATTATGATCCTAAATCAGAAGTAATCGTCACGGTTGGGGCAACAGAGGCAATTTACTCAGCCCTAACCACGATTTTGAACCCTGGCGATAAGGTGATTGTGCCAACCCCAGCATTTGCATTGTATTTCCCAATTATCAAAGTCGCTGGCGCAGAATTGATTACAATTGATACTTCTGACGATGGTTTTGTCCTAACCCCTGAGAAACTGCAGGCAGCTCTCGATGAGAATGGCGATCAGGTTAAAGCAATTATTTTAAATTATCCAACTAACCCAACCGGCGTTGAATATTCTGAAGCCCAATTAAAGGCGTTGGCAGACATTATTTCGCAGCACAAGATGTATGTTTTGGCCGATGAAATCTATTGTGAACTAACTTATGGGGTTGAGCATCACTCAATTGCCAGCATGATTCCTGAGCAAACGATTTTGATCAACGGCTTGTCCAAGTCCCATGCGATGACCGGATATCGGATCGGTTATTTAGCCGCTCCCAAGGACTTTATTACCAATGCTTCCAAGATGCATGCATTTGTTGTCACCGCCCCTTCCAATCCCGCTCAATATGCGGCTGCGGAAGCTTTGAAAAATGGCTTGGATGATCCAATTCCAATGCGGGCTACTTATGAGAAGCGCCGGGACTACATCGCGGATCGATTGAAGCAAATGGGGATGCAAATTGCCTTTCCTCAAGGCGCATTTTACATCTTTGCCAAAATTCCTGGTACAATAAACGAAACCTCAGTGGAATTTGCGACAAAATTAGCAAAGGAAGCTAAGGTTGGCGTGACTCCAGGTTCAGCATTTGGCCCCGGAGGTGAAGGTTGGATTCGGATGTCATATGCAGCCGCTGATGAAGATATCAAGTTGGCAATGGATCGCATGAATCAATATTTGTTAGAATTAGCTGAATAGGACAGCTGCGCAAAGCAGAAAGTTGCGCATAAGCACCTCAAACCAAAATTCCAAGATCGGGAATTTCAGTTTGAGGAGACTTATGCTCCGCTTTCTAACCGCTTTGCTCCGCTCACTATATTAGGACAGCTGCGCCGGGCAGAAACTTGCACATAAGCACCTTCCGCCAAAATTCCAAAAGCGGGAATTTCCGCTGAAGGAGACTTATGTTCCAGTTTCTAAGCGCCCGGCTCCGCTCACTACAGAAAAGGAGTTTTATGATGAAAGAGTTTAACGTTGCAATTTTAGGTGCTACTGGTGCTGTTGGAACTCGGATGATCCAGCAGTTGGAACAATCAACCATTCCGGTGAAGAGTGTTAAGTTACTGGCTTCATCACGTTCCGCAGGTAAGGTGCTTCAATTTAAAGGTCAAGATGTGACCGTCGAAGAGACCACCCCAGATTCATTCAATGGGATTGATTTGGTGCTGTCTTCAGCAGGTGGCTCAACCTCTAAGAAGTTCCTGCCAGAAGCTGTTAAACGTGGTGCTGTGTGCGTTGACAACACCAGTGCTTTCCGAATGGAAAAAGAAGTGCCATTGGTCATTCCTGAAGTTAACGAAAAAGCTCTATACAATCATCGCGGGATTATCTCAAACCCTAACTGTTCAACTATTCAGATGGTGGTTTGTTTGGAACCCATCTATAAGAAATTTGGCTTGAAGCAAGTCATCGTTTCAACTTATCAAGCCGTTTCCGGTGCGGGTCAATCTGCCCTTAATGAGTTGATGGAAGAATCTCAACAAGTCTTGAACGGCGAACCAACTGATCCAAAGATTTTGCCAACTAAGGGTGATAAAAAGCATTACCAAATGGCCTTTAACCTCTTACCTCAAATTGATGTCTTCGAACAAGATGGCTATTACACTCACGAAGAGTGGAAGATGATCCATGAAACTAAGAAGATCATGTTGGACGACATGGATGCCAAGGACATTAAGGTAACTGCAACTTGTGTCCGAGTGCCAATCCGAATTGCTCATGGCGAGACGGTTTACTTTGAAGTTGCCGACAAGAGTGCAACGACTGATCAAATTAAAGACGCTTTGGATGGTGCTGATGGCGTTGTCTTACAAGATGACACGGCTCACCAAATTTATCCACAATCCATTAACGCTGAAGGCAAACGGGAAACGTTTGTTGGCCGGGTTCGTCCTGATTATGAAAACGAGGGTGCCTTCAATATGTGGGTTGTTTCCGACAACTTGTTAAAAGGTGCTGCGTGGAACGCTGTTCAGATTGCTGAACGATTAGTTGCTGATGATCTGGTAAGAGTACCGGATAATCCGTACTTGGGATAGTGAGCGACTAGCAACGGGTGATGCGGTGTGTAAGGTCGAAATGATTAAAATCCTGGTCTTGGATTTAAATCATTTCGACCTTACACGTTAGCATCAGTTGCGTCGGAGCTGTCCTAATCTACAGAGAAGAGAAACACGATTCACACATAATTCAAAAATTAACAAAAGGCTGACCATTTTTCGAATTGGTCGGTCTTTTTTACATAAAAAAGCAAAACCCAAAAATGAATGTTCCGGTCTCGCCAATTGGCGGTCAAAATAGTGATTGAATTTTTTAGATACGACATATTTTGGTATCTTACACTATATGTCGTATATGAAAGAAACCATCAGAATAGCAAAATGACTAAACAAAGCCAATGATTAACTTTTTGTTGGCCGCATGGGCAATTTTTTCCATGTTTTTCATGGTGATATTACCGTTACCAGTTTCCCAACGCGCAATCGTTGGTTGAGGAACCCCGATTCGGTCCGCCAATTGCTGTTGCGTAATCAAATTGTTGGTCGTAGTATGCAATCTGCTTTTCCAAGCCGGGACGTTTCTTCGTAAACTTTTTAATTAAATCATCAGTCTGGGTCATGATACTTCCTCCTTCTGTTGCGTGCTTTCTTTAGTTCAGACTGGGGTGTCTTTTGAGATTTTTTGATAAACGTTGTTACTATAACATTGTTGTGGTCAACCGTTTTAAAATAAATTGAACGGCTTATCCCATGGCTTAGATGAATTCTAATCTCGTAAAGATTTGATTCAAGCTTTTTAATCATTTGATAGCTCATAGCAGTTACAATGTCGATCGTTTCAAGCTTCTTGAGTCTAGATAAAATAAGTGAAACATCCTCATTCGAAAGTTTATCTAAAAACTTCGTGAATTCTTGGTAGTTATAGTATTGGAATTTTAACAGTTTCTCCTTAGCTGCCTTTTATATCATATATGTTATGAAAGGGGTTGTCGATATATTTGGTCTCTGGGTGTACCTAATACAATGGGCTCTTTCACACATTTTGATCACCTAATACTATAAATACGAAAATAATGCCAAATAGTTTTTTACGAGGCATTATTTATAAAAAAGCCACATAAGACAAACTGCCAAGAATATGCAGTTTGTCTTATGCGGGTCGAGATTGTTACGTAAAAGGATTGCAATGGATGGTGTCTCTTCTGAAAGATAAAAAAACTTTAAATTGAGATACAATAAAGAAAAGCGGCAATTAAAGGATGGTGGACTTATGCGGATTGGGTTTGTGTCAGACCTCCATATCGATTTTAATCGCCAGTATGATTTTTGCGATATCTTGGCCAAACTGGTACAAGATGAACAGCTGGATCGACTGGTTATCATGGGCGATTCTGCTAATGGGCGGCAACGTAATTTGAACTTTTATACTCGTTTAACTCAGAAATTACCAATTCCATTTAACACGTTGATTGGTAATCATGATTTATATGTAAGTCATCCTCGAAGGCGTCGTGTTGACAGTATTCAACGTGAGTCACGGCAAACATATTTTCAGTTGGACAATTTATCGACCGCTTTAACGCGGCATCCAATTTTGACCATTCACTGGGCAATCACCGGGATCAATGGCTGGTATGATTACACTTTTGCCAAGAATTTCAAAGCACAAAGGGGTCCTGAGTATGCGGATAATTTTGTGGCCAAACACGTCTGGCCGGATCAGATGTATATTAATGGCAATCAAATCGACTATCAACGTGATCGCAACTGGGTCACCCGGCAAATATTCGCCTGGCAGCACCAAATTAATCAATTGCAGCTCGGTTCCCGGAAACTTTTAGTGGCCAGCCACATGCTCCCAACTAAGCGGCTTGCTCGGCAAATGCCGATTCCGTTTTACGATCGGTTTATGTATCAATTAGGGAGTGAAAGATATCGGAAATTATTTGAACAAAACCACGTTAGCATATCAATTAGTGGTCATTCCCATATGCCGACCAAAGTTGACTATAATGGTATCCAGTACCGGAACATTTCCCTCGGGTATGACTTCCAGTGGCAAAATGCTGGGGATGCGTTGAGTGAGTTAAAACGATTAATGTTTATTTTGGAGGATTAAGTGATGAAGCAAATTGAGACTTGGTGTTGTGATTTGGCATTCTTTTTGGCCCGGTATTTGCATGTCCACAGAGAGAAGCATTATTAGATAGCTAGCTTGAGATATTAGAGACTGGGACAAATATTAATTTCCACTCAGTACTTATTCATTTGGATCGCTGTCGCCACTTGGATAAAAGCGGCGATAAACGGCTGGTCCCGGCCATTTAACGAATAAGACCAACTATTCCTGCATCCAAAAATCAGGAATAATTGGTCTTATTCGTTAAATTCTGGGATCAAAACGCCTATCCTATAGAAAGTCAAACTTACTATTTCAAAAAATGAGTGTACACTAAACAGTAAC
>NZ_AZEI01000015.1 GCF_001436255.1 Lentilactobacillus rapi DSM 19907 = JCM 15042
TTTTTTGCAAAAGTATACCAAAACTCAATTTAGATCTCAAACAGTTTCTAAGTAAATTATTATCCCTCAGTTCAAGATTCCAACGGATTTTCTTTGACGAGAGTTGGCATTATTAATATTAGTTAACCTAGTGAATAAATAAATTACTATTAACATAAATAATTTTGAATTCTCTCCCTCAACTCCCCCACCACCTCATCCCCAAACCAAGCATTCCGCTTCAACCACCCATAATTCAATGGTGAGGGATGTACCAGCGGGAAATATTCTGGCAAATAATCTTCAAAGTGGCGGACCGTTTCGGTGACATTCTTCTGGCAGCGGTCACCCAGGTAATATTTCTGGGCGTATTGGCCGATTAACAACTTAATTTTTACTTTTGGCATGAGCTGCAGGAGCGGTTCATGCCATTTTTCTGCGAAACCTTTGCGAGGCGGCAAATCGCCGTGTTTCCCCTTGCCTGGGTAATAAAAATCTAGTGGCAAGATGCCAATCTTGCCAGAATGATAAAATTGATCCTTCGTGACGCCCATCCAAGCTCGCAGGCGATCACCGCTTGGGTCATTCCAAAACGTCATGGATTCTTGGGCTTTTCTGCTTGGTGCCTGACTAATGATCAGGATTTCAGCATCCGGCTCAATATGATAAAGTGGCAAAATTCCTTGACTGGTTAATTCCCGGTTCTGAGGATCATTTTGAATCGCTTTAAAAATTTCGTCTGCCGTTTGCATGCCTATTTTCATTCCCTTTCGCTGCGCTTTCATAACGGAACAATCCAACTTTTCTTCTATAATAAGTATCCTAATTATAACGCACGGAACCCGCCGACTTTGAAAATAAAAAATCCCCCGCTTATCACGAAGGATTACCCAACCGGGCACTATGCATGGAGCACATTCTGTCGACATTTCCAGGCCACCACCGTAAATCCTAATATCAGCGTCAGCAAAGGATTCAAATACGAATAAAAAGCATAGCCGACGTACTCAAATGGATTCACGCCCAAAGTCGCCGCGCAAAACACACCACTAACGCCCCACGGAACCAACGAATTAATATCCGCACCCCCGGTGGCCAGCGTTCGTGATAAATATTTTCGATCAATCCCCTGGGCATCATAGGTACTCTTGAAAGTTTCTCCGGGTAAAATGATCGACAGGTATTGTTCCCCAACCAAAAAATTAACCCCCACGCTCCCCACTAAAGTTGCTAAAATTAAGCGTCCCGGGGTTCCGATTAACCCCGTCATGCTTTCAATCAGCGTTTTGATAATGCCAAATTTGATCAGCAGGCCACCCAACGATAGTGCAACGATAATCAAAGACACCGAACTCAACATATTGACAATCCCGCCGCCACTCATCAACCGATTGATCAGGGCGCTACCACCATGCACTTGATTACCATTCATCAGCAGATCCCCCAGTTGAGTCAATGTAAATGAATGATCTTCAATGAAAACGAATGCCAAGGCAGCAATTGAACTCACCAACAAGGTCGGAATGGCCGGCACTTTTCGCCATGCCAGAATGAGAAGAAGCACAATTGGGATGAGTGGAATCCAAGAAATTTGGTAATTGGCGGCTAATTCGGTCTTAATCACCTCGATTGAATTCAAGTGAGCTGTTGAATTCCGACTACCAATGATTACCAACAAGGCCACCGTTGCAGCAGCGGCAGGCAGACAAGTCGCTGCCATATTTTTCAAATGCGCGTACAAATTAACTTTGGCAATTCCAGTCGTTAAATTCGAAGTATCAGAAAGTGGTGACATGTTATTGCCAAAGAATGGGCCGGAAACAATCGTTCCTGCTGTCATTGCCGCCGGGAATCCCAGCACATGGCCAATCCCCATAAAGGCAATCCCCACAGTTGAAACGGTTGTAAACGCACTTCCCACCGTCACACCAATCAATCCACAAACAATAAAGACCATTGGCAAAAACAATTTGACTGAAAGCATGTCAAAGCCGATAAACATCATCGTCGCAATAGTGTTTGATTTCAGCCAACTGGCGACCAAAATCCCAATCATCAGAAAAATTAAGATGGGAATAATTCCTGGGGTCACCCCTTCCACCACCCCTTGGAAAATGTCATCCCAAGAAATCTTTTTGAGCCGTCCATAAAACATCAACAGCGTGAATACCAACAGAATCGGAATCTGTGGCGCCAGGTTAAATTTAATAATTAGCGTTCCCAGCGTACCAAACATCACCGCCATCACTAACAAACTTTCTACCAAAGAAAAGTTTCCTACTCTTTGAGACTGTTTCATCCCGAATACCTTCTTTCAGAAAAAGGACCTGCGACAAAACAAAGTGTTTTGTAACAAGTCCTTGAATTATAAATGTACTGTCTAATGTATCTCGTATTAATGTTGTTTAGTTCATCGTCTGAAGATCAGCCTGCACTTGTGACATCCATTCCGTGTTCTTATGACTATCAATATAGAGTGGAATAATGAACAGAATTGCGGTAATCGATAGCACAAAGACTGCCTGAAGAATATCTGTGGTTAACAGAGTTGCCGCAATAATTACCGTGATTCCAAAAATCAAAAGAAAGGCGACAAAGTAAGCAACCCCATTTCCGTGAGTTCCCAGTCGATAAGGTCGTTCCAAATCAGGTTCGGCGCGACGTAACTTAATCAAGGTGATTGCAATCAAAATATAAACTAATGCGTAGATCACCGTCGTCGCATTGGTTAGGGTCAGGAACACGCCATTAACGTCTTTCATAACGCCATAAAGCAAGGCAAACATTGAGATGCAAATGCTCTGCGTTAAGACCACGTTGCGAGAAACACCGTACTTATTGACTTTATGGTAGCCGAAACTAGCTGGTAATTCCCCACTCCGGGCTACTTGGGTCATCGTTTTAGATGGGCCGGTTACCCAGGCTGATAACTGAATCAACACCCCAATCACCACCATGAAGCTAAAGATATTGGCGATAATGGTTGGCCAGCCTAAAATTTGGCACCAAAGCACGATTGGCTGAGTGATATTTGATAGTTGCATTTTGCCGTTTGGAACGGTATTGGCAACCAACATAGCATTTAACACATTCATCAGTACCAAACCAATCAACGCAATGAAAATTCCCCGAGTATAAGTTTTTTTAGCATTGTGTAATCTTGGAATAAAGACTGATGAAATTTCAATCCCCGTGTAAACAAATGAAATTGCTGCAAAATACTTCAAAGTTGATAAATTACTTAAGCTTGGCAGCAGTTTACCCATTGAGAAACTGCCCAGGTAACCAGCGGGATTGACCCCGGTTTTGATTAAAGCGGCGATTCCCATGATCAACATAATGATAATTGGAATGTAAACGCCCAACCAGACGCCAATGTTACCGCCGACTTTGGCCATATCAAACTTCAAATTTAAGATCGTGATAATCCAGTAAAAGCCCAAGATGTTGGCAAAAATGAACCAATGATTATTGCCCAGGGCGACGTTACCAAACGCATTGCCCCACAGTGGCCCAATTGTGGAAGCCACCATCACCATTCCTGGAAACATTTGCACCCACAGCAGCCAGGCGGTTACAAATCCCCACCGTTCTCCGAGGGCCGTTTTAACCCAAAGTTGTGGGCCCCCGTCAGCTTGGAGCATGGTTCCCAGCTCGCCGGAAATTAATGCCACGGGTAGGGCGAAGAAAACCACCGCAAAAATCATATAGGTGATTTGTGCCCAGCCGGCCGCCGCAACGGATGGAATCGAGCGGACCGTTGCACAAAGCGCCATTGTCATCCCGATAAAGGTTCCCAGACCAAGTTTTACCCCTTGTTTATCCATAAAAATCCCTTCTATTCCCTAAAATAAGTTATTCGGTGCTGACCAAAAATTATGATAATTGTTTTGCGCGAACCCCTTCAAAGATGTTTTCAAGGTCCTTTTTCATGGCTAATTTAATTTTTGGCACGAAGTAATAGAAGTTATCTTCTTTATTCATATATGGGGTCAGGACAGCGGCCCGAATAACGGTAATTTTGCCTTGTTGGTTCCAGTCAGCTTCAGAAACACCGAGGCTCTTCACAAATTCGAGGGGGCTGTTTCCATAATCTGGAATCGCAAAATCGGTGTGGGAAACGATATATTCCTTACTGTATAAGGTGTCCTTAACGTATGAGGCTTCCTCATAGAAAGCATGATTGAGCTTGTTCATATCAGCCAAACTATCGTTACCTTTTTCCTTAAGAACGTAATCAACCATATTAAAGTCTGGGTTCACCAGTGGATGAACTTCGATGGTTCGCTCGCCAATCTTAAAGTGAAGGTCTTTCAGGAAATCATAATATCGATGGGATCCTTCTACCGATGCCCCTTGTAATTTACCGTAACCACTGGCATTCAAAGGCAATACGTGATGAGCCGTCCAAACAGATGCCGCGGTTGCCCCAGCCTTTGATCCTTCCAAAATATAGGCACCAAGTAGTGCTGGGATATCGGCGCCTTTTTCAAACACATAAGTCGCAAAATAGGAAATCACATCTCGCATTTGAATGTTTTTAATCACGATGCCACCAGCAGAATATGGCACATAGCCCATCTTGTGTGGATCGATCGTAATGGATTCAACCTGATCAAAGGCTTTGTAAGCTTCATAGACATCCCGCTTAATATATTGCTTGTTTTCAGTAAATACGCCATATTTTTGGTGAAGCTCTGGTAATTGATCGTATGGCACAAATTCATTGTTTTCATCCAAAAAGATCGTTCTGAAATAACCACCGTAAGCAGCATCAACGTGAATGTAGAAATAAATGCCTGCATTAGCCAGCTTATTTCGTAGAGCGACAATCTTATCAATCTGGTCAACCGCGCCTTCTTCAGTCGAGCCAGCCACCCCAACAACTCCTAGGATTGGAATCTCTTTTGAAGCTAAATCGGTAATAATGCTTTCCAGGGAGTTAATATCCATCCGGAAATCATTATCAAGCGGCACCGGAACAACTTGGTCAAGCCCAATCCCAATAATATCGGCAGCCTTCATCCAAGAATAATGCTTGGTTTGAGGGACTAACCACTTACCTAATTTCTGCAGGTTTTGACCACTGCGAGCTGATCGTTCTTTAATTTCGTCCAGGCGATTTCCTGATTTGACCAGGGCCTTCATAATCTGCTCCGTAGACATGTTCAATAATTCCCACTCAGACATCCCCGCAACCAGTTCTGGCATCACTTCCTTTATCGCCAATGGCAGTGACTTGATGTTGCGCGCATACCAGAGGCCTTCCAAATTGGCTAAAGAACCGTCGGCCACAATATGCCCCCAGCCATTCCGATAGCCCATCATGCCGGCAAAATCATGGCCAACTTCTTCTTCCATCTGCGAAGTTGCGGGTGAAGATTCATAAGCCACGTTATTGCCGTTCCACATCATGGCGTAGTTATAAGCCAACATGGCTGGCATCAAGGTTTCTGAATTCATATGCCCCCAGTAACGACCCGCCGAGTGCCACGGGACTGATTCCGTTCTGATTCGTTGAGACAACTCATCCAAGACACTTTCCATGTGGTTCACGGTGTTTTCAAACGCTGGTGAATCCTGTTCCTCGTGGGAAATCATATTTTTGTCTTGTGGCATGTAGTTCTGCCGCCAACCAATATGTTCATCCACCAACTTCGTTAATAAGCGCTTGTAAAGATCGCCGTTCTCGGCCTTATCCCCAATAAAGAGCGCATTTAAGTTCAAATCTGCCGTTTCTTTCGTCATCATTCATACCCCTCCATTTGCATCATTTGCAATTGCATTGTCAGAATACGCTTTCAAAAAGAAACTGTAAAGGGTATTTAGTTGTCTAAACCGGTTCTTAATTTTCACGAAAAAGTTTCAAAATTTTCTTGACAACGTCTACACGCATCAAAAAAGGATAACCGATATCGGTTATCCTTTTGTTCAAATTATTTTCTAATTAAATTTTTAGTTATTTAATTTTGAACATGAGCCAGGAAGTATTTCTTCTTCCCTCGGCGCACAATCACAAACTTGCCATCAAATTTATCACTCGGATCAACTTGCTCACTCACATCTGTCACCCGGGTGCCGTTGATGGTAATGGCCCCATTGGTAACGTCTTCTCTGGCCTGCCGCTTGGAAGGCTCAATTTTGGTAGCCACCAACAAACTGATCACGTCAGTTGGGGTGGCTGAAATTTCCACGCTCGGGGCTTTCCCAAACGCGTCCTGCACTTCAGTCACGCTCAATAAATCAACGTCGCCTGAAAACAGAATTTTAGAAATCTTCTGAGCGACTTTTAACGCTTCCTCGCCATGCACAAACCGCGTTACTTCTTCAGCTAACCGTCTTTGAGCCAACCGATCTTCGGGATGGGCATGCAGACTTTTTTCAATTTCTCCGATCTCAGCTTGATCGAGGAACGTGAAGTATTTGAGGTATTTCACAACGTCGCGATCATCTTGATTCAGCCAAAATTGGTAGAATTCATACGGCGATGTTTTCTTAGCATCCAACCAAATCGCGCCGCCAGCGGTCTTGCCAAATTTGGTCCCGTCAGCTTTGAGCATCAGCGGGATGGTCAGCCCATAGACTTCAGTTTCGGCGCCCTCAACTTTGTGAATGAGATCAATTCCACTGGTGATGTTGCCCCACTGGTCGGCGCCGCCAATTTGGAGTTGGACGTTATATTTTCGATGAAGAGTCAAAAAGTCAACCGATTGCAGGATCTGGTAAGCGAATTCGGTAAACGAAATCCCGACATCCAGCCGGCTGGCAACAATATCCTTCGCCAGCATCGTGTTGATATTAAATAATTTACCGTAATCCCGCAAGAAATCCAGCAATGAAATTTTGGAGAGCCAGTCATAATTATTCACGAATGAAATCTGGGCGGCACCGCCAAACAGCTTCTGCATCTGGGCCGACAGAGCTGCCACGTTGTGTTGAACTTTCTCCATGGTCTGCAGTTGGCGTTCCGACTTGCGGCCGCTGGGATCACCAATGCTGCCAGTGGCTCCACCAATCAAAATGTAAGGATGATGGCCAGCCAACTCAAAGCGTTTCATCATCATGAACGGAATTAAATGGCCGATGTGCATGCTGTCACCGGTTGGATCAACCCCGCAATACAAGGAAATTGATTGATTATTCACCAACTTTTTCAAGCCCTCGGCGTCAGTTTGTTGGTTAACTGCCCCTCGCCAAGTCAGTTCATCGATAATATTCATTATTCACTACCTCCAAATGTTAAGATTGGTACCAAAATCCTTCACAAACATAAATAGCGAGGTTAACAATGTCAACCAAATCTGGATGGCAGCTAATCACCTAATTTTCACATGTTCTCATTTTATAAAGATGTATTTTCAGAAATTTGCCATTATTTTAACCCAAAAGAAAAAGCCGGTTCTCTTCGCTTTTCAGAGAACTAGCTCACTTGTTTTCGTGCTGCAATCTTCTTTGCTTCTGCCTCAGTGACGCCGGTCACCATTTCCATTCCCCGCCGAGTTACGACAAGTTGTTTACCGAACTTCCTGATGCTGCCCCTTGGAAATTTCCACGGGGTCTTACGATACATTTGTCGAACATAGTCGTCGGCCTTATTCCAACGTTTAGCGGCCTCAGATGATGACATAATATCGGGATCGTCTAAATCGATCATTCCAATCGCCCCCATTCAGTCTTGAAAACCCATTCCCAGTACTCACTTCCTATTCGAAGTTGTTATCTGCGCCTTTTTCAATGACTGCTGCGATTTGGTTGGCCAATTTGTGTAGGCCAACGAGTAATGATACGATCATGACCAGAATAATCATCCCTGACGCCAGCGTCACGTTTGCCCAATTGGCCGTGAGTAAAATAATGACCAACGGAATGACAAATAACAATTGGAGTCCGCTTCGTAACGCCTTAGGCTGGTGGACGACCTGTCGTAACTTCATTACTAATCGATTCATTGGGGTGCCTCCTTTCAATCATTTTCATCAACTTTAATTCCTCTGCTTAGCTCACGATAGTATGCCCGCACGCTGCACAAGTAACTGTCCCATCGTTGTGTTTGATAAATTCGATATCATTACATTCTGGGCAATGAATCGTTGTATCCGTTGATTTCATCGTATTTGACTCCTCTCATGAATTGGTTTCCGACTTGCAGCATTTTCTATTTCTAACAACATCAAAAAGGGCGTTCCTCCGTTAAATTAATAACGAAGGGACGCCCTTTTACGCGGTACCACCCTAGTTCAGGGTATCACCATACCCTGCTCTTAAGCTTCAAATATCGATGAAGTCACCGCGTACCTGGTCTTTGTAGTTCATCATACCGTCCTGCATAGTTCGCACCGACCACTATTTCTCTTAACTCCGAAACGGCATATTACTCATTTAAAAACCTATACGATTGATGTTGTTCATAGATTAACATGCAAAAATTAGAATTTCAAGCGTTTCAATCTTTTTCGTTTAAAAAACTTTTAATTTAAAATAATTTGATTTTAGGTGGGAAAACCGGTCCATTAATCTCCCCAATGACCTGAATTGACTCAAGGAATCCAAGAGGTCGATGAATTTCTATTCAATCCCGCCTGTATGCACTTAGTTAATCATGCAATTCATTATCATCACAACCAACTAACTCAACCAAGAATCATACCAAAATTTTTTCTTGGTAATGATTTCTTGAACGGTTTTGACCAACGGTTGTTCCAACAGATAAAACGGATTATTAGCGACATTCTGGTGAAAAATACTAATTAATTGGCTTAGCTCATTTTTATCAGTAATCAGCCATTTCAAAGCATCTAATTGTTCGTAAATGGTGATCAAACTAATTGCGGCTTGTTCAATGTGCGGTGTTGCCATTTGCTGCTTAAGGTAGGTGGTTACCTGTGTTCTAGCCGCAGTCGTTGGTAAGTAAATGGTATGGGTATCCAGATTAGTTTTAACCGAAGTTTTTTCAACCAACTCAGCTTGTAGCAGCTCGCCACCGACACCATCATAGATTTCATTGGCGATATCCCAACTGGTAATTAAATCCAAGGCATCGTTGAGTTTGTTGCCCTTTTGAATTTCATCACGAATTCGGGAGTTTAAGCCGTCCAAATACTTTGGCAGTCTGTCAAACATGGGTTGGTTTTGAATCGTTAATTGATCGTTTCCAATGTTCAAGATTTGTTGATCAACCAAATCCAAAACAGATGCCAGAACAAAGTAAGCCTGATTTGTAAATCGCGTCCGTAACATAGGTTTCTTGCCAATTCGTTCGGTTAGTAGTAAATAATTTTTTGCAGTGGTTAATTGCATGACGGCAACCTCCTGAGGGGAAATGTATAGATACTTCCGATTAATAAGTAGGAATATGATACCACCATTCTTTAAACCACTCAAAATAATCACGCAAATAAAAAGTTCGTTTGCTTGTAACCGGTTTCATATGGGCTTACTCTAACCTCGTTGATCGGTAACCACTGCTTTTTAACCGTTTTGTTCCATTTAACCATAAGGAGGAAACCATCATGGATCGTTTACAAGGGAAAGTCGCAATTATTACTGGCGGTGCAGGCACGCTTGGTGCTGAAGACGCAAAAATGTTCATTGATGAAGGTGCGGATGTTATTATTGCCGATATGAATGAAGAACTGGGAACCAAGGTCGCCTCTGATTTGGGGGACCATGCCGTATTTTCTTTGTTAAATGTTACCGATGAAGCTAATTGGGACGCGATATTCCAATTTGCTAAAGAAAAATTTGGCCCCGTCAATGTGCTGGTAAACAATGCAGGAATTGGAGATAAACCAAGTTATATAAAAGATGTGGACATTGATGTGTGGAATAAAGTATTAGCCGTCAATCTGACAGGTACACTTATTGGAATAAAATACGCAATGAAATATATGAAACAGACTGGTGGCTCAATTATCAATATTTCTTCAATCATTGGAAATATCGGTTTGGCTCGAGCAGCTGCTTATTCCGCATCAAAAGCCGGCGTGAGAGAAATTACTAAAACGGCTGCAATCGAAGCTGCAGAACTTGACTATCCAATTCGGGTAAATTCAGTCCACCCAGGTTGGGTTGATACAGGAATTGTCCCAGACGTCATGAAACAAATTGCAATCAGCAAAACTCCTCTAAAACACATGGGTTCTCCTGAGGATGTTGGTAATATCCTGGTTTATCTAGCTTCAGATGAATCAAAATTTGCCACTGGCGCTGAATTCATCGTGGATGGTGGTGTTCTGGCACAATAGGAACGGTTTAGAATATGTTTCACGTGAAACATCAAAAAAATAAAAGGGATTCCAAAGTTTATCAATGTTTAGAAACTTTGGAATCCCTTTTTTGTTCATCGTTAATATTTACTTCGTAAAGAACACGTCCAAGTCTTCCAGCGTATTCATATTCTTCAATACGGATTGCATCGCGTCAATTAAGGACAGCACCAGGACAGCGCCACTTCCTTCACCAACTGCCATGTTTAACTCTAGCAATGGATCCAAGTCATATCGTTGCATCACCAATTGAGTTCCACGTTCTTTGGATGCATGGGAAGCGATGATGTGCTGGCTGATTCCAGGATACAACCCATCCGCAATCGTCAGTGCCGCCTCAGAGATAAAGCCATCCATGATGATTGGAACCCCATTTTCGGCTGCGCAGATCATGGCGCCCACTTTACCGCCAATTTCAAACCCACCAACTTTACTAAGGACATCAATTGGATCGGTCGCGTCCGGCTGCCATTTACTAATTGCTTCCTCGATCACGTCGATCTTGTGCAACATCCGCTTATCAGAAATGTTGGACCCCCGACCAACGACGTTTGCTACCGGTTCGTTCAACATCACGGAAATAATTGCCGAAGAAATGGTGGTGTTGGCAATTCCCAACTCACCAATCGCTAATATCTGGTTACCATCATCGATCGCCTGTTGGGCAACGTCATGGCCAATCTGAATGCTCTCTTCCGCCTCTTCTCGAGTCATCGCTGGGCCATCCAGGATATCCGTCGTCCCTTTGCGTATCTTTCGATCCAACACCTTGGGATCATTCAAATCAGCATCAATGCCAATATCAACCACTTGCACGGCACAATGGTTGGCGATTGCCATTGCGGCCACCGTTGTGTGCCCCGCCATCATATTTTGAGCTTGAAGCGCGGTTACATTTCGGGGGGTTGCCGAAACGCCTTCCCGTTCAACGCCGTGATCAGCCGCAAATACCAAACACATCCGTTTCTGCGTCTTAAGGTCAACGGTCCCTTCAATTCCGGCCAGTTTAACGGCTAACCCTTCCAACTTTCCTAACCCACCAATGGGTTTACATTTATGATTCAATTTATTTTGCATTTCACTTTTTGCAGCTTCTGAAATGGGCTTTAACCCGGTTCGTTTTTCTAACATCATTCAGCACCTCACTGTAAGGATATCGTCTGGTTCTATCCATCAATTTGAAGCTAATATACCATCAAAACCAGGTCATAATCTTGCTAATATGATCCTATTTTCTTGTGAAGAGAATTGTCACCGGAACAAAATAATCTTATTGCAGAAAAATTGTGGTAATATTTTGTCCACTTGAATGACCAAAGTCGAAATTCTGGTAATCGCTTTCATTCCGACTATCATTAATACAGAACATGAATAAAGTGGAGGTGTTTGTGATCATGAATCGATTTATTGCTTATTCAAACGACGAAATTATACGGGACTTAAAAAATAACGTCCCAACCGGTAAAGTAAATACGAATCAGGATTTTCTTCAGCAAGCGGAAAACGACCAATATGGGGTGAAATTAGCGGATGGCCTGCCGTTAGCGTTAATTGAAGCCAAGACCGTTAAAGACATTCAAGGGGTATTAAAAACGGCCAGAAAATTTCACATTCCAGTTGTCCCTCGAACCACTGCAACCAGTACCGTCTCCGGTTCAGATGCCATCGCCAACAGCTTTATTCTTTCAACTGCTAAGATGAACCACATCAAGGAAATTAACCGCGCTGACCAAGTTGCCGTGGTTGAACCCGGCGTCATCAATCAGGACTTAGATGATGAGGCCCGCAAGTTTGGGTTATTCTATGCCCCAGATCCTGGTTCCAAAAAGATCTCATCGGTCGGCGGCAACGCTTCAACCAACGCTGGCGGAATGAGCACCGTGCGTTATGGTGCTACTAAAGATTCCGTTCTTGGATTGAAAGTCGTTTTAGCAGACGGCCGCGAAATCAAAGTGGGCACCCGCACTCTGAAACAAGCATTTGGCTATAATTTAACCCAGCTGTTTGTTGGGTCGGAAGGCACCTTAGGGATTATCACCGAAGTTACCGTTCGCTTATTCCCAATTCCATTGGGCGATTCCATTACGGGGTTAGCATTTTTCAAAGACATGAAGACTTTGTCAACGGCGGTCACCGAAATTCGTGGCTCCGGCGCCTACCCTTCCATGCTGGAAGCTTTGGACGCTGACACCGTTAAGGCCTTGGACAAATATGAAGGCACCCACTATTCAGATAATGCGGGCGCGATGCTAATCCTGCGATTGGATAGTAGTAATGATGACATGTTGAACACAACTAAGGAGATCTTGGCTAAACGCGGCGGTCAGAATTTACATTTGACCACCGATCCAAAAGAAGCCGCCCAGATCACCAAATTACGGCAAGACATGCTGCCAGCCGTCTTTGCCAATGGCCAACACGTCATGGAAGATATGGCCGTACCGTTATCCAAATTAGCGGAGATGATGGACTACATCAAGAAAGTCGCCGATCAACTCCACCTTGAAATTTATACCGCTGGTCACGCCGGGGATGGTAACGTTCATCCAACCATCATCTGGTCAAAAGATATTGATGGCATCCCCGATGAGGTTCAAAAAGCGCTCCAACTGATGTTTAGAAAAGCCCTCAAACTTGGTGGCACCATTTCAGGTGAACACGCAGTCGGCATGCTCAAGAATCAATGGAACAATGAAGAGCTCGGCGACGATGTGGATATGATTCAACACCAGATTAAGGCTTTGTTTGACCCAATGAATATCTTGAATCCAAAGCGAAAGATTAACTAATAATTGAAGTCAGATTCATTTGAAAGATTGGGACGAAAGGCGATTTGATCCCAGAATTTAAGTCAAAAAAGTAATGCATTCTGGTTGAAGTGAACCCCAATAGTTGGAGATAATATTTAATAATTTTCAGGCACATAACT
>NZ_AZEI01000083.1 GCF_001436255.1 Lentilactobacillus rapi DSM 19907 = JCM 15042
AGCGTTTGTCTCAGTTTTCCTACGCCGCTTTTAGAGATCTCAAACAGTTTCTAAGCCGCCAGAAGTGACCAATTGGCGGGGATATTTGAACGGGTAAGCTTGAGCGGCCCACATTTGATGCTGACCGACATCAGTCACGACGATTGCTTCACCATTAGTGGCTTTACCAACGGCGGAATAACTGCTTTTGGATCAAATTGATCAGTCGTGTGAATGCTGGGTTTGGTCCGCGACTGCTTGCGAATTTCATTAATTGCCAACCAATCTGTACTGGTTCGGTTACCAACCGGCAGTCGGTTCATGGCTTTTAATGCTGCTTTCGCATCGGCCCTGACTGAAAAGTCTGCCGGTAGAATCTTGTTAAGTTCATTGGTATCAATATCTATGTGCACAATCGTTTTGTCCTTGGCAAACTCACCGGCATTCGGAATGAGCCGATCATCAAACCGGGATCCAATGTTTAACAAGAAATCACAATCCGCGAGTGCCATGTTGGCGCTATATGTACCGTGCATGCCACCCATTCCCAGAAATAGGGGATCATGGTTGGGGAAACTCCCCAGCCCGAGTAGCGTGGAGACAACTGGCAATTGCCAATTCTGGATGAATCGCTGAAACTCATGCGTGGCACCAGCTGCCGCAACGCCCGCTCCGATCACAACCAGTGGTCGAGATGCTTGCGCCAGCTGATCAAGGGCCGCTTTCAAAGTTGATTTCTGCTTTTGCCGAAGCTTACAACCGCCGGCTTTGTATATTTGATCTGTGTTAGTTGTAAAACTGGTTTTCGCTGCAGAAACATCCTTTGGCAAATCAATGAGCACCGGTCCTTTACGACCACTTTGGGCAATTTTGAACGCTTTGTTCACAGTTGCCTGCAAGTTATTGACGTCTTGAACTTGGAAGTTCGCCTTGGTAATTGGCTTGGAGACCCTGACAATATCTAATTCCTGAAACGCATTGGTTCCAATTGCCGACCGAGTCACCTGACCAGTTAGGACAACTAGTGGGACTGAATCCATCATCGCGTCGGCAATCCCGGTGACGACATTTCCGGCTCCGGGACCACTTGTAACGCAGACCACTCCGGTTTTGCCGGTTGTCTTGGCATAACCTTCTGCGGCGTGGATCGCTCCCTGCTCGTGGCGGGCTAATATGTTATTGAATGATTTGGTGTAAAGCGCATCGTATAACGGTAACACTGCGCCGCCGGGATAGCCGAACAACGAGTCAACCCCGTTATCCGCCAAAGCATCAATCAAAATTTCCGCACCAGTTTCAACCACCGGCTCAGTTTGGGATTCCTCTAGTAGCATATGCGACTCACTTCCTTTCAAAAAATCGTGGCATCACTTCCAATCCGATTTGACCTAATCAATTCATAATTTTTTTGTGATGCTTATCAAATTAACACGTCATTTCATAATTAGCAACAGTTAAATTAATACATTCTCATTTTTAACTAATCATTTTGTAATCTTGTGGAATGCTCAAATGCCTGATGTGGCTGGAGAATTCCGATGTGAAATGATTATCAAAAAATAATTTTCAGCAAATATTTTGCGGCTAACTCAGCTGCTTTTAATTATTGCCTATTGACAATACTAGCTAAAAAACGAAAGTCAAGCACAAATTTTAATTCTCAAATCCCTAATTTGGCGCATTATATGAAGATTTTCCTTCAAAAAATTTTTTCACATCTGCAAGTCGCAATTTAAGGCTTGCTTTTTTTGTTGCCTGTGATATATTTTGTGAAACTAGTAAACAAGTGAACCAAATTCAGGAAAAAGTAACTTGACTGACTGCTTAACAGAGAGCTCTGGGTTGATGGAACAGGGTAGCAATCGCCAAATGAAAGTAACTCCAATTAATGAATTTGGATCTGGCGCCGCCCATTATCCGGTCGTGATTTTAGATCATGTCGTTTGAGGCGATCGAAAGCTTGATCGTGAATAAAGGTGGTACCGCGTTATAAACGCCCTTTGAGCAATTTCTTTGGAAATTGCATCAGAGGGCGTTTTGTGTTACTTGCAGAATGATTTTAGAAAGGAATGATGAATATGACAACTCACATAATTCCAGCAGCTGCCAATGCACCAATGCTCAAATACTTTGAATCTCAAGGCTTCAACGAACTTTACATAGATCAGGAATCAGTTGCCAACCAGTTATTTGGGGCC
Organism: Lentilactobacillus rapi DSM 19907 = JCM 15042; assembly: GCF_001436255.1. Classification (GTDB taxonomy): domain Bacteria; phylum Bacillota; class Bacilli; order Lactobacillales; family Lactobacillaceae; genus Lentilactobacillus; species Lentilactobacillus rapi. Next base: position 2,178 of record NZ_AZEI01000083.1, read on the forward strand.
AACAGCCATCAAAGGTTGGGGCTGGGAATCTATGCTGATTACCTTCGCTGTTTGCGAATGACAACCCAAGCGGACTTGTTTGCAGATACGTCGTTTGGCCAACCAGACAGTATTGCCAGTACGGCCAGCCGGCTTGCCCAAGCAGGCGCAAACAACTTATTAATCTCAGATTCAACCAATAGCAGTAAGCAATCGACACCGATTTTACTTTCGGAAGATGCCTATACGGAAAAATTGGCAGCAGCTCAAACCGCTCTTGCAGAAACAAACACAACGGCCATCGCCAATCTGACAGGCTTTTCAGAATATGGTTTGGCAGGCCTTCAAAGCAGAATTGAAGCGGCTCATTCAGCCGGCATCACCAAAATTGTCATCAGCAATATCTCGTCAAAGGATATTTCGATCATTGGCGCCATTATGGTGCCAAACCAAGAAATTGGTTTGGCGTTAGATAATGCGAAAATGACATTTGGCAATACGCAAAGAATCAGTCCGGCATTCATTTTGGATACGTACCATCCCAAGCAAGCGGCGCAAAAGTGCACGCAAGCAACGGGATCGTCGTATGTGTTGCAGTTGTATATGGAAAACTAGAGTGTGGAACCAAGCGCTTAGCAATCAGTTCATAAGTCTCCGTAACTGGAAATCCCGGTTTTGGATTTGTAGTTGCGGTGCTTATGAGCAGATTGCTGCTTGGTGGAACACATTTCGACTAGAGTGTGAAGCAAAGCGCCTAGAACCCGGAGCATAAGTCTCCACCAACCTAAATCCCGGTTTTGGGGATTTGGGTTGGTGGTGCTTATGGGCAGGGTTCTTGCTTTGCGGAACACGTTTAGAGTGTGGAACCAAGCGGTTAGCAATCAGTTCATAAGTCTCCATAACTGGAAATCCCGGTTTTGGATTTGTAGTTGTGGTGCTTATGAGCAGATTCATCAGCCCACCCAAGCCATATACCACAGCCCCAACAAAGAATGAACCCTGCCCCACCCCAGACTGAAAGCAAGCGAAACTTGCCCTCAGTCTATTTTTTTGTCTATTTTGCCATCTCCACCCCTGTTCACCAAAAAAATAGTTCCAGAAAGGAAATGATCCCATGTTAGTTGAGAACCAAGTATTAACCAAAGAAGATGTCCAAAAAGCCTATGAGGTACTGGCGCCAATCGTTAACCATACGCCACTTCAGTACAATTCCTATTTGTCCGAACGTTATCACTGTCAGGTATATTTAAAGCGGGAAGATTTACAGTTGGTCCGATCGTTCAAGCTTCGCGGTGCCTATTACGCCATTTCTCAAGTCCCAGAAGCAACCAGAAAACGCGGGGTGGTGTGTGCCAGTGCGGGGAATCACGCCCAGGGAGTCGCCTGGACTTGTGCAAAGATGAAAGTTCCCGCCACCATCTTCATGCCAACCACGACGCCGGCTCAAAAAATCAATCAGGTAAAATACTTTGGTGACAGTAACACCCATATCCAATTGATCGGTGACACCTTCGACGAATGTGCTGCGGCGGCAACCAAATTTTGTACGACCAATCGCCAAACATTTATTGCCCCCTTCGATGATCCCAATACGATTGCGGGTCAAGGAACGATTGCCGTTGAAGCACTGGCCGATGCTAAAAAGGCTGATCTTCATATCGATCAGGTCTACGTTGCAATTGGCGGTGGTGGCTTGATCAGTGGCATCAGTACATACGTTAAAGGCAGTGATCCGAGCACTGAAGTTGTTGGCGTTGAACCGACCGGGGCTTCCTCGATGCAGGCAGCTTTTGATGCGCATAAACCAGTTGCCCTCGCCGAAATTGATACCTTCGTGGACGGAACCGCCGTGAAAAAAGTTGGCGGCCTCACCTATCAGACAACTAAACGAAACGTTGATCGCCTCTGCCAAGTTCCCGAAGGCCAAGTCTGCAACACCATCTTAGATTTATATACCAAATCAGCAATTGTTGCGGAACCAGCAGGCGCGCTCAGCATTGCCGCCTTGGAACTCAATCAGGAACAAATTGCCGGTAAAACCGTGGTTTGTGTTCTCTCCGGTGGAAACAATGACATCAACCGGATGCAGGAAATTGAAGAACGTTCCCTTATCTACAATCAGCAGCAGCTTTATTACATCGTGAATTTTGCTCAACGCGCTGGTGCCCTCCGTCAGTTTGTCAACGAAATCCTAAATCCCGATGACGATATCACCAAATTTGAGTACACCAAAAAAGTCAATAGCGGCTCAGGACCAGTTTTAATCGGGATTCGGTTGGGCCAATCCAAGAATCTGGCTGGTCTGGTGGATCGATTAAAGCAATTTGACCCGAACTACATCAACCTGCAGGAAAACCAGATGTTATACCGAATGCTGGTTTAAGATAACTCACTTGTACTACGATAACTATTTTTTCGGTTTAATTAGTTTTTTGATAACAATTCCGTTATTTAATTGTGTAAAATTAATCACTCGCAAAATGTAGACCTACCATGGTCCCGTTACTTATTTATTAGAAGAATCTCCTTATTGGTCAATTAGTCAAACAAATCCTTGAACCACCGATTATTAAAATTTACTGTTTACAGATTAGTTTTATTATAATAAACTAACATCAATTCTCATATAGCTGAAAGGAAGTCAAAACCATGAAAAATACCAACAATTTATTATTACAAATTATTGTCCTCGTCGTGATTGTCATTAAATAGGCGGGTAATTTGTGATTGCCCGCCATCACAGCGGGCAGCGTTGGTATTCCAGGCCAAGAGCTGTTCAACACAGCTCTTGGCCTTTTTCTATCTTTGATTTCAGTTAGTTGAAAAGATCAAAAGTACATAAGAAAGAGGATGAGGTTACATGTCAGATACACTAGATTTTAATGCAGAAGGCGACGGCATCAACAAACGGAGTGACAAAATCAAAGTTGGTGTCGACCAAGCACCCGCAAAGAGCCTACTTTACGCAACTGGACGGGTTAAGAACGAACGGGACATGAAAAAGCCGTTCATTGCCATTTGTAATTCCTATATTGAAATTGTTCCTGGCCATATCCATTTGCGCAAGTTAGCCGATATCGCCAAACGCGCCATTCGTGAAGCTGGCGGCATTCCGTTTGAATTTAACACGATCGGGGTTGACGATGGGATCGCAATGGGCCACGTTGGCATGCGTTATTCATTACCAAGTCGGGAAATCATCGCAGATTCTGCTGAAACGGTGATTAACGCCCATTGGTTTGACGGCGTCTTATTCATGCCAAACTGTGACAAGATCACACCAGGAATGTTAATGGCTGCCGCAAGAACCAACGTCCCATCAGTCTTCGTTTCCGGCGGCCCCATGAGAGCCGGAGTTGATCCTAAAGGTCGGGCAACCACCCTTTCAACCATGTTTGAAGCCGTTGGTGCTTTCAAGGGTGGCAAGATTTCCAAAGACGACCTGCTGGAATATGAAAAGAATGCCTGTCCGGGCTGTGGTTCATGTGCCGGTATGTTCACGGCCAACTCAATGAACTCCCTAATGGAAGCCTTAGGAGTTGCCCTTCCTTACAACGGAACAGCCCTTGCCGATTCGGACGAACGGAAGGAATTGGTTAAAAAAGCAGCTAAACAAGTCATGTACATGGTCAAGAACAACATCAAACCACGTGATCTGATGACCAAGGAAGCTTTTGATGATGCTTACGCTTTGGACATGGCAATGGGCGGCTCAACCAATACAGTGCTTCATGGATTAGCAATCGCGCATGAAGCAGGCATCAATTACGATTTGAACGATATCAACAAGATCAGTAAACGGGTTCCATATCTCGCTAAGATCGCCCCATCCTCTCACTGGACCATGCAAGACGTCCATGCCGCCGGTGGTATTCCTGCCATCTTAAATGAATTAATCGAAAAAGGCGACGTGCTTCATCCAGATCGCATGACCGTTACTGGCAAGACCTTACGAGAAAATGTTGCCGGTGCCCATACCAAGAATCCAGAAGTTATCCATACTGTTGATAACGCCTATTCCAAGGTGGGTGGTCTATCCGTCCTTCATGGCAACATCGCGCAAAACGGTGCCGTTATCAAGGTCGGTGGGGTTGATCCAGAAATCCGTGATAAGGGTAAATTTGTGGGAACGGCAATTTGCTACGACTCCCATGATGACGCCGTTGCCGGAATTGATTCTGGTGAAGTCAAACCCGGTCACGTTGTTGTCATTCGCTACGAAGGTCCTAAAGGCGGCCCTGGTATGCCAGAAATGTTGAACCCAACTTCAAGTATCGTTGGCCGGGGCTTAGGAAAAGTGGTTGGTTTGATCACCGACGGTCGGTTCTCAGGTGCCAGCCGTGGGATTTCAGTTGGCCACATTTCACCCGAAGCAGCTGAAGGTGGGAACATCGCCCTCATCAGAAATGGCGACCAGATTACGATTGATTTAAATAATCACGATATTTCAGTTGATATTTCTGACGAAGAATTTGCTGAACGCCGAAAAACTTTACCTAAATTCAAGCCAAAGGTCCGTTCAGGTTACTTAGCTCGCTATGAAGCCCTCGTTACTTCTGCCAATACCGGTGGTGTGATGAAGAGTTATGAAGAAATGTTTAACGAGTAGCACAAATAAACACATATAATATGGAGGAATGCTTATGCAAGCAGTATCAAAAGTTGGTAATTGGATGAGTAAATGGTTTACGTTATTGGTCATCTTATGGGCCGCGGTGAATTATTTCTTACCCCAAGCAAGTTTATGGATCGCCCCAAACACTTCCTATCTATTAGGAATCATCTTGTTTGGAATGGGACTGACATTAAGTAAAGAAGATTTTGCCCGGATTTTGAAACGACCGGTTCCCGTTATCCTCGGAACGGTTGCCCATTATGTCATCATGCCTTTTATCGCATTCTTACTTTGCCAGATCTTTCATTTAACTGGCGCAACCGCAGTCGGCGTTATCTTAGTTGGTTCATGCCCAAGTGGAACTTCTTCTAGTGTGATGGCCTACTTAGCTAAAGGTGATGTTGCCTTGGACGTTTCAATCGAAGCTCTTTCAACCTTGTTAGCACCAATCATGCTGCCATTTTTACTTCAATTCTACGCAGGCCGTTATGTTGCCATTCCAACAACCTCTCTATTCCTGAGTACGTTAAAGATTGTTGTGATCCCAATTGTTTTAGGGGTTGTTGTTCACAGTCTCTTCAGTAAGCAAGCCGCAAAGGTTAACTTGGTCTTGCCACTGATTTCTCAAATTGCAATTCTTGCGATCATCGGTGCTGTGTTTGCGGCTAACCACGATGATCTGTTCACCGCTCAAACCGCTTTGGTGATCCCAGTCGTAATGCTCCATAACTTAAGTGGCTATGCACCTGGCTACGTCTTTGGTCATCTGATTCGTCTTCACCAGCCACAACGAAAGGCCATTACTTTCGAAGTCGGCATGCAAGATTCCAGCTTGGGCGCTACGCTGGCAATGAAGTACTTTGTTCCAGCAGCGGCCATTCCATCAACGATCTTCTCAATCTGGCACAACATTTCCGGTTCAGTTCTTTCTTCCTGGTGGCGTCAACATACCACTGAAGAAGTTCACAAGACCGTTAATGCACCAGTTGCCAATAATAACTAACTTAGTATTGAGAACACATATTGTTTTACCCCCTGATCGGGACACATAGAAAAAGATCATTATAATAGGAAGAAACCCATCAAAGTGGATTCGAGTTCATCGACTTTGATGGGTTTCTTGTTGGTTTTTAATTAACATTCCCCGCAATCTATCATTCCCGGACTGTTTTGGGTTATCATGAAACTATCAAAATAAGTAAGGATGGTCGTTCAACATGAAAAGCGTAACCATTTCCGACGTCGCCAAAGAGGCTGGCGTTTCGGTTACCACAGTCTCTCGATACCTTAATGGTAACTTTGCAAAAATGAGTTCTGAAACTCAAGCAAAAATTACCCAAGTCATCAAAGAACTCAATTATCATCCTTCTGCGTCAGCCAGAAGAATGCGAACCAACCAATCCAAAGTAATTGGTCTGGTCGTTGGCGATATTTCCAATGTCTTTTCCTCACTGCTGTTTAGTGGAATTTACGAAGTGCTTCAACCTCGTGATTACAGCGTTCTCCTATTGAACGCAAACAACTCAGCGCAAGAGGAACGCAAAGGGATTAATCGACTTCTTGAGCAAGAAGTCGATGGTTTAATCATCCAGCCAAGCCAAGCTAAATTTGCCGATTATCAATTCATTTTAAATAACCAGGTCCCATTCGTCACGGTTGACCGAGACCTCGTTGACCAACCAAAGTCAGTTGGTAAGGTCATGACCAACAACTTTGAGGCCAGCAAACAGCTGGGCGCTGAGTTGATCTGTGCCGGCTATCAGCAACTCTTATTAATTAGCAGGACCACCGTAGACATTTCCGCCCAAGTTCCGAGAATTGAAGGATTTAAGCAGACCGTTACCGGTACCACTGCGACTGTGACCGAACTAAACTTAGCGGGTCATCCCGAAAACTGGCTGACTCAGCAAATCCAACATTATAACGCAAATGGATCAAAGAAGACTGCTATTATCTCTCTAATGGGGCCATTATTATTTAGAACCCTCGCTGCGCTTCAGGAATTGAAACTGACATTTCCTGCCCAAATTGGCCTTGCCAGCTTTGATGACTGGGACTGGTCAAAATTTGTGAATGGTGGGATTGATTTAATGCAACAGGATCCAAAGGAAATCGGCCGTCGCGCGGCAACGATGATCCTGGCTTCGATTGAAGATCCCCATGGTACAAAGCCAAGCACAAAATTGATCCCGGCAACTCGGGTTGATGGTCATTCATTTTGAAGTTCCCCATGCTATCGCTCAAGCATCGTTCAACAACCGTTCCAAAATAAGGCCGGGACATATATTGATTTTCAATCGATGATCATTCACCTAGATCGCCGTAGCCATTTGGATAAAAGCTGCGCCAAACGGCTGATCCCCGCCATTTAAGCAAAAAAGTAATGCATTCCAAAACCAGAATTCATTACTTTTTTCACTTAAATTATGGGATCAAATCGCCTATCCCAGTCTCATATTGTTTTTCTAGCACGCTTTCTTAGCTGATCAAATCAGACAAATACCGAAACTGCTAATACTGACAATAACCCGGTTACCGACAAGACCGACGTTAACGTTGTCCAAGACAGGAAGGTTTCTTTTAAAGTTAAGCCGAAGTATTCTTTAATCATCCAGAAGCCAGCATCGTTAACATGGTCAGCAAATACTGAGCCGGCACCCACTGCCAATACCATTAACACAGGATTGGCACCGGATTGAGCAATTAATGGGGCCACCAATCCAGCCGCCGTTAATGAAGCAACGGTGGCCGATCCCAAACTAACCCGAAGCAGCGCAGCCACAATCCAGGCAGCAATCAATGGTGATAGATTCATCTGGGTAAAGAGATCTGAGATATATTTGGCAATTCCGCCATCCATCAAAACTTGTTTGAACGCTCCACCACCACCAATAATCAGGAGCATCATTGCAATTTGCTTGATGGCAACGACCATAGAATTACTGATCTCCGCCATCTTCTTACTACGGGCAAGTCCCATCGTATAGACGGCAAATACCAGCGAAATCAGCATTGCCGCATCTGGAGCGCCAATAAATTGAATCGTTTCATTAATCGGATTCCCTTTTGGCAGGAGAAATTCACAAATTGTTGCCAAGGCGATTAAAATAACTGGCATCACCGTTAAAGCACTAATCCCGAACCCTGGCGTGTCTTCAATTTTAAATTCTTTAAACTCTCCCAACGTGCTGATATTAATATCGCGACGGTAAACCTTTGGATACACTTTATGCAAAAACATGTTAAACAACGGTCCCGCAACAATAATTGTTGGGATTGAAACGATAATCCCAATTAGCAATACTTGCCCCAATTCCGCATGGAAAATCCCAGAAATTGCGGTTGGTGCTGGATGGGGCGGCAAAAATGCGTGAGTCACATTCAACGTGGCGGCCATTGGAATTCCTAAATACATCAATGGCAAATCAATTTCTCTGGCAATCACGAAAATGATTGGTAGCAAAACAACTAACCCAACCTCAAAGAATAAGGCCAAACCAACAATAAATGAAGCCAAAACAACCGCAATTTGAATATGGCGTTTGCCAAATTTATCGATCAACGTGTGGGCGATTCGATAACCGCCCCCTGAATCGGAAACCAACTTACCAAGCATTGAACCAAAGCCAAAGATAACTGCCAAATGCCCCAACTGACCACCAATTCCAGTTTCAATACTTAAGGGAATTTTCGCAACTGGAATCTGCAACATCAAAGCCACAACAAACGATGTGATAATTAACGATAGAAATGTGTTGAGCTTAACCACTGTGATCAAGAAAACCAACAGGGCAACGCCAATCGCAACAATTAGTAATGGCATACCTAAAACATCCTTTCAAGATAAATAAGTGCCTGATATCACAATTAACTTTACTAATCGCTTAAAATTCTCTCTCAATAATCTGGATTATCTGAGTAAATAGCCCCCATCAACAGGTAACATGACCCCTGTGACATAATCCGATGCTTGACTGGCTAAAAATACCATTGGCCCCATCAATTGTTCGGGGACGCCCCATTCACCAGATGGAATATGCCCTTTAATTTCAGGCCCCCGGACCGGATCGTCTTGAAGGGCCTTAGTCATATTGGTCTTAATATAACCTGGTGCCAAAGCATTTACTTGAATGTTATATTCAGCCAGTGCATCGGCATAAGCCTTCGTCAACCCAAGAACCCCATGCTTGCTGGCGGTATAAGGAAAAATAAACTTGCCAGCCCGATAAGATTGCATCGAGCCAATATTGATGATCTTGCCACTTTTTTGGCCGGCCATTACCTTAGCCGCTTCATGGGACATGTAATAAAGGGCAGTTAAATTAAGGTTGATCACCTTCTGCCAATCTTCATCTTTGAAATCTAACACGTCGTTTCGAAGCTGCATCCCGGCATTATTGACGAGAATATCCAAGTGACCAAACTGTTTAACAACGGCCGCCACTGTTTCTTTGGCGGCACCAGGCTCTGTAATATCCTTTTGAAGAAACCCAATTTTCTGACCATTGTCTTCAACAATCTTTTGCGTCTCTTCCCAACCCTTTTGTGTTCGACTGACAATAAAGATATCAGCACCATACAGTGATAACGCGATTGAATAATTCTTCCCTAATCCTTCTGCCCCTCCGGTAATCAGGGCAACTTTCCCTTTTAATGAAAAACTATTTTGATCAAAATATGCCATGAGTCTCATCCTCCAAATCGTTAGTACGTACTTAGATCACATATGAATGGCCAATTCATTTTTGAATTTGGTGTATCGATACACCTTCCAGGATAATGTAACTCATTCCGGCAAAATAATCAAGCGCTTATATTTTAAAAATTAAAAAGGTCTCCAGGATTAGTTCTTCGCCTGAGGCCTTCTCTGTATAAAATCTATGATGTTTGCTACTTTCAATTGAACTATTCTAATTTGGCTAAGCCACCAATGTCCTTGAAGACTTCTTTCCCAAGAAGGGGATAAGGCTTGCCCTTCGCTCACTTCAATTCATTACCATTTCGAATCACTTTAGAAAATACGATACGACCTATTTTACTATATGTCGTATGCCAATTTAGCAATCATGAGAAGCCTTTTAGGTTTTTCAACACTATCTCTGCTTGCATGATCAAGCCTCAAAATGTCAAGTCCGTCCTCTGTCTTAAATGATTATGCATTCAAGTCTCGCCACAGATCCTCTAGGGAATCATAAGTCTTCCCATCGCCAGCTTTAGCTTCTTTTTTTGCTGCCATTGCTTCAGGCGTATCTAAAAAATCAATAAACGCCACTTCATGATTAGCAGCTTTCTCAATTGAATCCCGCAGATAATTTTCTGATGTCAAATGATCTTTCTTCAGATAGTCTTGAGCTCTATCGCCCAGCTCTTCACTCGCGTGCGTAGAATATGTCTTTTTGCGATTGGCCCTTTTTACCATGATGATCACCTCACGTATCTGTTTGTCGGCCATTGCTTACGAAGCTCATTGTACTAAAAACAGCCCATCAAGTCGATGAGCTGCTCGATCTTCGATTCAATTAATCATTTCCCTGAATAATCAACTTTTTATTACCTGTAATATAATCACCGTTGCTTAAAACGTACCGACTGGTTAAATTGTGCTTAACAATCTTCTTAACCTTTACGTGGGCACCCTTCTTGTAATGCTTAACCTTTTTAGTGAGGTTAACATTTCGATAGGCGTTGACGCCCTTCTTAGAAATGACCGTTATCTTCTTATCTTTTGGCATGGAAGCATAGTAAACCGGCACCACATACTTTCGGTTAGCAGTGATGTAGCCAACTTTGCCGGCGGTCTTGCTGCCGTGGTTCACATCTCGAACTTTGTAACGCAGGACGCCACCCTTTGATCGAGCGTAATCCGTTACTACGAACATTGGTCGGTTAACCCGTTTGGCTTTTGGATAAGTGGCGATGCGCTGTGCTTTCTTGAAAGTTGCATTCTTATAAAGATAAATCTTCTTAGTAGCGTACACTGCGGCGCCTTCTTTAGCAGCGTAGTTTGGTACCGCTGGTTCCGTGGTGTTCTTGGTACCATTTGAAAAGTTGCTGTTATTGCTTGGCGTTGTTGCTGGCGTTGTTGGCGTTGATGATGAACCACCGCCACCGGGAACAACGGGCGTCGGATTACCCTTACCAACTGTGATTGTGATTGTCTTTTTGACTGTAACACTGCCAGTAACCGGATAGATATAAGTAACCTGATAAACACCATCTTTGGTCATGTCAACTTCATTATTGGCAACCTTTGTGGCTGTCCCGTTAGCGTCAATCTTTTGAACCGTATAAGATGCATTCGCCGGTTTATCGATTTTCTTACCATTTATATCATAGAACTGTACATCTTTATAAGCGTTCGGATCCCAGGTTGTTTTTGATGATACGGGATAAGTTTCGTTCTTGGCATCGATTAACTTATGCATGTATAGATAGGCATCCCCCAATGTCCGCCCATTATACTTAGTTTCATTCATGATGATTGCCCCATTATCCCCAAAAATCGATCCGCCTGTTCCTAGCGTAAAGGTATAAGTAGGCTGCTCAGTCCCGTCGGGCAAAATATTATAGGCATAACCTTCATTATGAAGTTCATCGGTAAGCGGTGTTTGACCATCTAATCCTTTTAGTTTAGCTAAATGAATCGTCACAGTAGAGCCAGTGTACGCCGCCCCGCCTGCTGGAATTGTCTCACCACGAATGTTTGAATACGTAAAGGCATCCAGATTCCTAGAAATAATTGGCATCAGATCCTGAACATCTTTCGCAAGAATTGGTAATCCATCACTATCATCAATGGTTGCAATGAATACATTCTGATTCTCAGGATTCCAATAATCTAGAGGGCTGACATATTTACCAAAATGGGCAAGTAACCCAAATTCTTGAGTATTCCATCCTTGACCGTCAGCAGTTCTTTGATTACTAAAATCACTCACTTGCATACCGTCAATCGAATTATTAGTTCGTGGTAGAACTTTCAGCGGTGTGTTAACCTCAATTGAATCTCCTGGCTGTAGTGTGCCCATCACTCGATATTCATAGAGATCTTGTAAGTCGCTTGTATTACCATTCAAATACATATACGAAATATCCACATCAGAGACAGACTGATTTGAACTATTATAATGTGTCACTATTTTTGGCACATCATCTCCCGCATATACAACGTTACTTGTGTTGCCATAGTATCTTGGCAGGGAAATAATTTCATTTACAAAAACCGCTTTGTCCGATATATTCGTTGCTTTAAAATGCTCAACAACACTCTGATAAGTTTGGCTTTCAATAACAGAGTCATTTTGATCACCTGATCCAGATAAAGCCGCGTAATTAGAATTCGCCGTGGTTCCATCCTTACCAGTTACAGAAAAGTATAACTCATGTGTAAGATTATTATACGTAGGTACATTCGTATTGGGTTTAGTCCCAGTATAAACCAATGGATTCCCCGCTGCTTTTATCACTGTCTGCGAGTGCATCCCCCCAATTACGAAGCCAACCAATAACAGTCCTAATAGTAATAAATATCTCCTAAATACTTCTTGATGTTTACTCATCATTTCCCCCTCCAATTGCGGACGCCGCAACGAAAATGATTAACGAAAGCGGCATCTATCCCCTTATTGTAATCTTTAATTAACATGATTATTATTTCATATTTTAGTGGTATTGTGAAATATAAAGTTTCGATTATCGAAAGAGAGAGAATCCCGTTAGGAGTCAACATGAGTAGGAGTGTAACGGCCCGTTTCAAACCAATTATCTTTGTCAATGTTTAGCCATTTTAAGTGAACCATTTATGATGATGATTAAGCTTAAATCATCACTATCATCACGGCCCCCACAATCAACACTGCTAACCCAATCGAAGCTGAGATGACCTTTCGGCGGTTGGCTTCCTTCAAAATCACAATTCCTAAGATAGTTGATACCACCACGTTTAACTGCGTTAAGACAAATGCGCTTACTAACCCGTTGAGCTCAAGTGAAATGAGATAGGTAGCCGCCGCGACTGAAAAGATCAGGCCAGACGTAATATTTCGAATTCCAAGCGAATCGTTCCCGGGGAATTTCTTGCGACCAAATCCATAAATCAGCCCAGCCGTGGTCAGCATCCCCAATGACTGCGGTAAAAAGCCGTTAATCCCAGCATCAGAACTGGCAAAGTGGGGGAAGCCTGAATACCCCCAGTACCCGACTGTCGTCACCAACAGAAATACATATTCCGGAAAGTTTCGCCAAGTCATCGTCCCCAACCCATTGGTAATAACAACGCCAACGATAATCACAATCAGGGCACCAATTCCAAGTAAATTCTCAGAAATCCCGTGCCATTCACCAAACAGCCAACCACCAATCAATGAGTTACCAATGATCTGAAAGGCTGTCGAGATGGGCATCGTCGTACTCACTCCAAGCCGACCATACTCCCGATACTGACCACCTTGACCAACACTCCAACAGGCACCTGATAAGTAATAAAGCCAAAAATCATGAGAACTAATCTCAAAACCAAAGATGAGCTGGAGAGTGGCCGCAGTGATCACAATGCCGACACTGGTTCCTAGTAATTGCTGTAAGAAACTGCCGCCGGTAATTTTTCTCATCCAAATTGGTAAAATTCCCCAGAAGAGGGCTGGCACAATCCCAATTAACAGATTCATGGCTGGCCTTCTTTCTGTGCATTCCAAAGATGGCCGCCAATATCTGTTACCCTAAAATTCTGCAATGAATAGTGATTGCTATGGACAGAATTGATGCCGGCTAATTTCGCACCAACTTTTGCGACCCCTTTCCAAGGACGCAGGTCAAATTCCGTGGCGGCTGCTAATGCCTTCCTGAGGCGAATCTCGACATGATCAAACAAGACATTTGTGATCATCCCATCGGCGGCCGAGCCAATAAAGACGCCATTTTCAGCGTCACACTGAATGTTTTTAAAAATCACGTTCCGAATCCTTTGCCCAGTCAGATCTGTTTGGTTATCCCGCGGTAAAATTGAGATAAAGATTGGTTCGCCGGATCCCCACCAGTCCTTGCTGTAATGCTTAGTCTTGATGGTAATATTTTCAAACAAAATATTTTCAACGCTACCGGGATCCCGCAGTTGAAACGCTAAGCCACGGTTGGTATCCTCGATCGTAAGATTAGAAAATTGGCAATTTACGAAGTTGCCAAAACTACTACTACCAAATTTAACCGCTGCGCTCTGGGTCGTGATTCGGCAATTAGTGACAATCAACCCCGTACAGTCGCCATACCGGGCCGTTTCCTCAGTGCACTTCGGACAAATGGCATCGTCGCCGGTAATGATTTCACAATCATGAATAACTGTATTCTTACTCCGGTCAATGTCAAAGCCGTCAGTATTCGGCATCCGTTTTTCATTATGAATGGTCAACCGCGCTGCCTCAGTATTCAAACAACCGACCAAATGAACCGTCCAAAACGGGGCATTTTGAATCGTGATACCCTTTAAGATGACATTGGTACAGTCTTCAAAATAAACGGTCATCGGCCGCGGGTACTTGTAGAACTTCAAATGCAGGGCCTTGGGCTGGTTCGGCAGGACAAATTTCTGATAATTGCCATCAATCGTCCCTTCACCAACAATCGCAATATTATGTTGCCCTTTAGCCGTAATCAAGCCAGAAATCGGTGTCTGATTGGCATTCAACTCAAACGGTCCCGGTCGAAATATGTATTGGGATTCATCACCCGAGCCGATCAGTGTCGCTCCCGCCATCAAATTAAGGGTGACATGACTCTTCAATGTAATTCCATTGATCACGTAAGTGCCGCTGGGGACAATGACTGTCCCATTGCCAAATGCATGGCAGGCATCAATTGCCTCTTGAATTGCCTGAGTGGCATTATCGCGAATTGCGGCATACTCATAATGATCCAAAATATTAACTCTCATCGCATTGCCTCCACTGACCTGTTTAATTAACCGATTATGCATCTACATAAATAGTAACTCATTTGATTTGTAAGCGCTTATCTTTTTTTGCCGAACGGATTCTCTCAGATTCTAATTTAAATCCACCCGTTACTTTTCCGACACTCATTCGTTATTCCTAGTGAAAGGGGGTTGTCATGAAGCTCGATGGTTACGAAACATTAATTAAAAATATCTCGATTGACCTGATGCACTACTTGATCCAGCAGGGTGCCGACCGAGAGTTGGCTGAAGATGTCATTCAAGATGTCTTTGTCAAAATTCTCGAAATGGACATCATTTTGCCACCCAACGACATTCGGCCTTATATGTATCGGATGGCGCGCAATCAATATTTTGACCGCTATCGGCACCAAGCCCGATTTAAAAAACTCTTGCAATTATATTTGATCCCTAAAGCTGATCGGCCCCTTGTTCAGACCACCAGCGAACAAAATGACCAGCTCGCCAAAGTGTTGCACAAATTGGCTGCAAAAGACCGACAACTGTTGAAAGCAAAGTACCTCGACAACCAGTCAATCGACCAACTTGCAACTCAAGCTGGGAAAAGTCCGGCCGCTATCAAGATGCGCTTGTACCGCATTAGACGCAAAATCAGAAAGGTGTTAGGTGATTCTTCTAATGGATAATAAACAATTTGAAAAAATGGCATTTAAAGTCAAGTTAAAAAGATGGCTCATCACCATCTTAATTGTGATCATCACTGTGCCAATTATGTTTGGAATTGGCTACAAGTTTACTCAAAGTCTCGCTGGGCACCAGACTCAGCTACTGAGTAACAAAATGGAAACTGTTCAAGAAATTGCGGCTCCCAACATTCAAATCAGTGACCAAGCACTCGATGATTCTTCATTTTGGGGAGGTAAAGTTGTCAGTCATCAATACAAGGAAATTGACGGCTATCATATTCCATGGTCCACCATAGTTGGGCAATACAATTGGTCCTTCAACTCGATACCCACTACTAGCCTGATCGACACCACCCCGACCGCGGCCTATACCCGATTAACCCAACAAAAGATTCCACTATTTTACAATAACAACGTTGCCAAGCCCAACGTTAAGAAAGCCTTCGAACTGCCAGCCGTTGCCAAGATGACCGGATACGTTGCCGAAGTCGCAATCACCTTCAAGAAGCCTCTCACTTACCAACAAATTCAGGCTCGGCTCCCCCATAACCTTCGGGCCGCCTGGTATTGGATAGGCGTTAGCGGCAAGGCCGACCCCACCTTCGAACAAAATAACTTTTTGGGGATCCAGTCAGGACTGCCAGCGGGCAAGTTATCCAGCTTAGACTATCGTTATTTCCAGAAATCGCTCAAAAAAGTATCAGCTTCCACTCTGCACTCATATAACAATTTCTCGTTAAGTGGCTATGCCCATAAATATGCCAAGCAGCACCCAACGTTAAAACAGGCTAAATTTGCTGGCGTGATCGTAACGGGGAAAAGTGAGAACTTTAAGGCTTTACGCAACCGTTCTTGGATTACTGAAAGTTCTGTAGGAGCCACGATTAAGCGGGTTCCTTATATCAAACCGACTTACTAAGCAAATAACCAAAACGAGATCCAGTTAGCCACTGACATTGATCAGTCCTAACTGGATCTCGTTTTTCACTTACTTTTAGAAATAAACTCTAACCTAGGCGTCGGCCTCAACCTTTTCCGTCTTAGCTTGCGTCTTCTTTGCATTTTCTGCGTCCAACACCGACTTCATATAACCATCCACGTCAAACGTGCCGGCAAATTCAGCCAAATGAACCAAGTTTCTCAAGAAATCATGGGTCTTGGCTTCATAATGGTACTTGAGGCCTAAATCATAGATGTAACCATTGATATAATCAACCTCAGTCTGGCGATTCTTGGAAATGTCTTGGTACATCGATGGGAAGTGCAGTGGGTTGGAAACGGTGCTGACATATTTGACGGTTTCCCACTCCTCTTGGCGCGTATTGAGTAGGGTAATCCCGGTTCGTTCGCAGACGTCAAAGGCCTCATCAATTAATTGAACGCCCAACTTTTGGGCAACTGGGGATTGAATATACTCACCCATCCGGATCTTAAACATCGTGCAAAGCGTATTGATCACGGAATTGAAGATGACTTTGGCCATTAAAGTGCCTAAGAAATTGGTGGTCAAGTTGGGATTAAGGCCTGCCTGTTGGAATTCATCGACAATCTTATGGGTCATTTCATCCGGTTTTTCAGTTTCGTTGGCGATGTTCATCGACCCGGCTCCCTTAGGGCCAATGAAGTCAACGTCACCGGCTTTATTTAAGACAGTCCCGATTAATGCGGTGCCACCAAGCAGCCGTTCTTTAGGAAAATATTGATTTAATTTGTCAACGTGGCCCATGCCGTTCATGCAAGTGACGACATACTGGCGGTCGTTAAAGAAACGCGCAGACCGCTTCAAGAAATCAGCTAACTGATACTGTTTGGTGAAGACGATTAAAACATCCGGATCACCTTTGTATTCCTCTGGATAATAGACATTCACCGGCACAAGGTGCTTATTTTGACCATCCCGGGAAACGTAAACACCCTTTTGCTTGCGAATGGTTTCAACCTGCTCGTCCCAAGTGTCGACAAAATCCACGTCAAATCCTGCTTCTTGCAACAATACCCCATAACGCAATCCCATTGCACCTGCACCTAATACTGTATATTTCATATCTAATACTCCCTTTCTTGATTGACTATTATGTAAAAACTGTTTGAATGTCCGTTAAAGTTGACGGTGGTGGGCTCAGGTGATAGATCTTTGGAAACCGTGCCAAGTGATGCTTTGCTGGGTGGAAACTTCCGCATATGCCCTCTTTCTAGGCAACCGAGTCGAATGATGATCCGCCGGGCAGAAGATTTAGGCAACATAGCCGAATGATGCTCCACGCAATTGACGCTAACATCTAAAGCACTTCGGACTAAAACCCAAGCCCAGGGTTTCAGCCCGAAGTACTTTAGATACCGCGTCAGCCCATTGCGTTCCGCATACTACAAAAAAGTCGCCCCCTCATCATTTCTGATAAAAGGACGACATTTGGCCGCGGTACCACCTTCATAGACACATTGTGCCCACTCGTTAACTGCTTTAACGGACAAGTCCGAAGTTGGCTTACTCATCGCTCACCAACTTAGAGGTAAAGCATGAAAGTCACAATCGTTAAATTCAACACCATCTCTCAGCCGCCGAATGGTTTTTCTGTCGAAGAATGTTAACCAAAGCTTCTTTCAAATTGATACCTCGTATTATGAGAGGCGGATTAGAAATTGTCAATAGTATTTTAAAAATAAATATGAATATTATTTTTTGCCTAACGCAAAAAGGGCTCCGGTCGCGATCCAGAGCCCCTTTTTGTCATTTCATTGGATTATTATTTTTCTCATCAATTCATTCCTTTCTATTTTGCATTCTTACGTTTTGTATAGTAAATCGTTCCAATTACCGCTAACATAACCAAGGCAATCGCCCCGATAATCGTGTACAATTTGTCATTTGCTTCGCCAGTTTGTGGTAAAGCTTGCTTGCCGGTGTACCCGGCTGACGGTAAGCCTTGGGGACTGGTGATTCCATTGGTTCCGCTGCTGCCACTGGTTCCATTTGTGCCATCACTGGCTGGTAAGGCATCCGGTTCGTCTAAGGTTGCACTTGAATCCGGTGTGTCTTCATCAGCAGGTAATGGTAATTCAGCTTCATCTTCTTCGATATCGTTGTGGTAGCTGATGGCATCATTGTCACCCGTTGCCGTTCCAAATACGTGAGTGCCGGTATAGGCCGCACCGCGTTTCGTTACGGTCGTCACATAGCCATCCTTGGTGTAATCCTGTTCGGAAACTTCATAGCGGGCGCCCATTGGTAAGACAAATTTGATACTTTGACCATGGGTTAACGTGAACTTGGCATTACCACCAGTAATGTTAATCATGCCGCTGGTTGGCGTGCCGCCATTCGTCGTTATCTGGGTTTTAAAGGTCCCATCCAGTGGATTACCTGCTCCATCAACAGCTTCTAAGCTAAAGTTGAAGGCCCGAGTGCGGTCACCAGTTTCGTTCACGAACTTGTTAACGGAGAATGATCCCATGCCGATGTCGCCATCCTTGGTGTTGGTAAATTCGACCGTACCGTTTTGGTCAGCAATCATCTTGAAGAAATCAGTTGTCATACCGTTAGTGACCGTGCTGCCGTTTACCTTGTAGGAAGCAGCGTAGTCGCCAACATATTGTTCGCCAACCGCGTAAGTGTGCTCGATCGGCAAGCCGGTTACGTTCAATGATTCATCAGCCCGTAACGTGATCACATCAGACTGCCCATTCTGAATGTTAATGGTCGTGTTGCTGGTGTGACCATTTTGTTGGGTCTTGACTGCCTTGTAGGTGCCGCTTGCCCCAGAATAAATTCTGAAGTTGAAGACGCGGTCCTTATCAGTATCAGTGAGGCCGTCGCCGGCAAGCTTTTTGCTGATCTTTAAGTTGGCAGTGTCGGGGGCTTGTTTACTGTTGGTGAAGAGGACTGGGGTGGTCTCTTGATTCATCATCTCAAACTTCGTTGTTTGCTTACCATCTTGATTCTTAGCGTTGTTGACCAGCCAGTTAGTCTGGAAGTCGGTTGCCCCTAACTCAATTACTGAGAATTTAGTTTCAAGTGGCAGGCCGGAAATGGTGAGCCGCTCATCGCTCTTCAAGCTAATGGTATTTGATTTACCATTCTTGAATTCAATCTCAATATCTTTAGTTTGAGTACCATCTTGGTTAACCTTAGTTGCTTTGAATTCGCCAACAAGATCCGTCAACACTTGGAAATCAAAGGTCTTATCCTCATCCGCTTCCGTAATGCCAGATCCGGCAAGCTGTTTTTGGATGAGCAGACTGCCAGTTTCTGGAAGATGCTTGGTGTTGATGAACTCAACTATGGCACCCTCTTCGCGGAGATCGAAATCAGTAGTCTCACTCTTCTTAATCACTTGACCGTTGTTGAGGCGGTGAGTAATTTCGAAACCTTCAGCAGTCTCTTCATCTTCACTTATAGTGAAGTCCACATCAAGTGGGAGACCGGAAATAGTGAGCGTTTCGGTATCGCGAAGTTCAACGTTCGCAACCCCCTTTGTGAATTCAACCTTAGTATCTTCTTTACGACCCGCTGCCGTCTTCTTTACAGCGTCGTATTCGCCATTCACTTCAGGAGAATCTGCTGTAATGGTAAAGTTGAAGCGTTTGTCACTGTCTTCTTCGGTTATGCCGTCGCCAGCGAGAGTCTTGGTAAGAACTAGTGAGCTGGCTTGTTTACTGTTTAAGAAGAGGACAGTTGTCTTGTCGTCTTTCTTCAGCTTAAAGTCCTTAGTTTCTTTGCCTTCATGCGATCCGGTATCATCCATCTTGTAATGAGTCTCAAATTCTGCTGCATTAGTTTCAGTTACAACATAATCAATATCAGTCGGTAACCCATAGATCACAAGACGTTCTCCAGCCTTCAACTTAATTGTGTTTGAACTACTATTTTCAAAAGTAACATCCTGACTTGACTCTTGCCCATGATCATCAAACTTAATTGCTCGGTATAAACTATCGTTGATTTTCTCGTCAGTTTTTATTTGGAATTCAAAAATCTTGTCTTTATCTTTTTCAGTAATGCCATTACCATCCAATAACTTGGCAATTTCTAAAGATGCCCCGTCACGGGTATTGATGAATTCAACAGTTACTTGAGTTTGGTCAGCAATCGTAAGAGGATCAGTTGAATTTCCCTGACTTTCCACTTTTCCATTCACCTTGTGTGAAACAACGTATTCCACACCTTCAAGCATTATTTCTTCAACAATGTATGAATAGTCAGCGGACAACCCACCAATCTCCAGTGATTCATCACCTTTCAAAGTGATGTCTGTTGCAACACCGTCTTTAAATGTAACGTCTTCTTTAGCAGTTCCAGTATCGGTATATTTCCAAGCACTAAACTTGCCGTTCAGTTTAGCGTTCCCGTTTAGTACAGTCGCGGAAATCTTGAAGTCAAAGGCTTTCGTCTTATCGCTTTCCTTAATACCAGCACCTGCCAAAGTCTTACTAATTTTCAAACCAACGTTCTTCTTTGTATTAATGAACTTAACCTTAGAAGGCTTATCCTCGTCCGTTATAAATGAATCAGCCTTATTCCCTGGCTTCTCAGAACTCCCATTCACAATGTAACTTGGGTTGTACCCAAAAGCATTTGTTTCAGTAATTATCACTTTGGCGCCATTCGGAAGCCCCAGAATGGTCATCTTCTGATCGTTCTTGATTTTCAACCGAGTGGTTTCTTTGCCATCAACGGCTGCGACTTTACCCTCTTCAAACTTAATTGAACCAGTCTTTACCTCACCATTAGTTTGTTCGAGTTTGTATTGAACCTCTTTGGTGAGTGGTTTATTTTCACTATCATTGGCCATCACATCAAAATTGAATGCCTTGTTGTAGTCTGACTGGCTTAGGTTGTTCCCCACAACCTGTTTCTCAATCTCCACAACCGTTCCCGGCACATGGTTATTGAAAATGAGAGGTGGGAGACACGGCTGATCACAGTCATTATTGTTCAATTCAACCTCATGTGAATTGCCCTTTTGTTTGTGGTTGCCGTATTGATGACTAACATCATAGCCTTCAGTCTTTTCAATTACCTCGACATTCAAGCCTTTAGGGAGATATATTGTGATTGATTGATCGGCCTCAAGCTTAATTGTCGTTTTATAATTAGAACCGTCCTTCTTGAATTCTAGTTGGAATTCCTCATCTCCATCGCTCATGATGGCATTGAATTCTTTTGAAGAGCCCCAATTCTGACCCGGATTCTTGATTAAGACATCGAACTCAAATTTCTCATGCTTCGGCGGGACAACACCGCTAATCGTCTTCTTGATTGTTAACGGGATATATCCCTCATTGATATTTTCAAACAGAATCGAATTTTGAACGTGCGGTCGATTCAATTCGATTGTTGCATCTTTACCTTCTTTACGTGGTTCACCTTCAACATGAGTAAAGGTATCAAACTTACCATCAGTTGTCTCAACAACTTTAAATTTAGTCGCCTTTTCTGGTAATCCAAGGATCACCAGCTTTTGCCCATGTTCTAATTTGATGTCTTCAGGGTCAGTTTCACCATACTTAATCCGTGTCGCCTTCCCATCTTCATCAAAAGTAATTTTTCCAGTATTATTTACGGTCGTGCCACTGCCAGCATTCTTAACCAACGCTGTATACTCATTACCTTTGATACCAGAGTTAAGTGTCTCTTTGTCCACGCCTTCAACAGTAAACGTGAATTCTTTAATGCTTTCAGGAATTTCGCCACTGACAGATTTTTCAAATTCAAAGGAGTTTTCTTTTTGTTCATTGATGAATTTGAGGTGTTTATCATCTGCGCTGATAGGGCCAACAACGTGGTATTCTCCATCCTCTTTAGCTTCGTTTTCACTATCATCGTTGATTTTGTAGGCAGTATGAGTGTATTGACTATCCTTTTTTTCATAAACTTTCAAGTATACGTCAGCAGGCAACTGAATGTTATTGTAGTTTTCACCAGTCTTCAGTTGAATTGCTTGTTCTTTGCCATTACTATCAAATTTCATCGTATCACTGACACCGTCTTTGAAGACAAAGTACATAGCTTTATCTGAACCATCCGAGTGCTTAAGTCCTTTGATATCTCCAGTGAAGTCTTCATCAACATTACCTTTTTGGTCGGTCACTTCCAACTTGAAGTCGAACTGTTTATTTTTATCCTCTTCGTTGTTGACGTTTGGTCCTTCAATTTTCTTGGAGAAGGAGAAGTGGGTTGTTTTGTACTCGTTGGTAAATTTAACAATGCCAATTTTAGGCTTCTGTCCTTGATCAAGTTCAAAAGTATCAGTTTCCGTGCTTTCATTACCATTAACACTTACACGATGAACGTTTGAAATCTTATGAGTCGTGTTATACGAGCCATTCTTCATTTCAATCACTTGGTAAAATTGGCTTTGTGGCAAACCTGTAATTGTAATGACTTGGTTGTGCTTGATTGCAGGTAGGCCTTGAGATTTCCCTTTCACAAATTTAACCATGCCAGATCTGCCATCATTGACTTGGTAGTTGAATTGCCCATTAAAGTTATCATTCAATTTGCCATTGTCATCGTTCACAAGAACCGTAAAGCTGAATTGATCATTCTCGACAACATTTTCCTGATTGGTTACAATCTTTTTAATCTGTAATTGACTGGTTCGTTCATTCTCAACATCTATACAGAATGTACTTTGATTGTTACCTGTGCCTTGGGCATCTTTAATAGTAAAGTCATCGGAAATAAAGTTTCCATCATAATTTTCAATGCCACTCACTTCCACAACTTGATAAGTTGCTTGATCGTACAAGCCTTCAAATGATACAAATCCATCCTTATCGGTTTTTCTAATTTCACTCACAGGTACATAGGAACCACTATCACCTTTCCTGTTAACTTGGAAGCCAACACCCTTTAGTGGATCGCCGGTTATGGCATCACGCTTTTGAATGTTAACCGCAAAATTTGTGAAATATCCAGAAACGTCTCCTTGAGAAACAACTTCTTCCTTTTGTGAATAATCACCTGATTTTAATTTTAATTCGATCTCGTTACTATAAGACGTTCCAACAGTGTTATCGACAACAGTATGGTATTCAATCATTAAAGGCCCATAAACCTTATAATTCCCATCAAATTCAATTTCCATGGTATTCAAGTCACTGGAATAGTTGACCGTAAAATCCGTTCCTTCACTTAGAGGATCACCGTCTTTTACATATTCAACTTCTCCTGACTTATTGGCAACAAATTGTTTTTTTGCTTCATATATTTTTAATTCGTAGTTTTTATCGGTTGTCTTTAAATGATGGTGACTACCACCTTTAATCGTATCCTTAATTTTTACCGGATTATTTAGTTTAAAACTGTTCCCATTAATCACGACGTCCCATTTCAGAGCCGAAACTTTTCGCTCATGATCT
Source organism: Lentilactobacillus rapi DSM 19907 = JCM 15042 (assembly GCF_001436255.1). Lineage (GTDB taxonomy): Bacteria > Bacillota > Bacilli > Lactobacillales > Lactobacillaceae > Lentilactobacillus > Lentilactobacillus rapi. The sequence goes on from NZ_AZEI01000083.1 coordinate 25,726, forward strand.
TCTTCTTGAATCGTAATTGGATCCTTCAAAAGCTGACCCGATTTATTCAAGAGATACCCATTATCGGTATAGGACAGATTAGCAGTTGTTTTAAAGCCCCGGTTATCAACTTTGATTCCAACTTCATTATTAAAGGTCCAGGATTTTAAATGCTCATAAGTCTTATCATCATCAAGCCCCAAACCAGTCACTTCAGATTGATAGTTCAGTTTAAAGACTTTTTTGCCAGCCTGTTGATAAATTGTATTGTAGACATCTTCCTTTAGTTTCAAAATAAACTGAACTTCTTGTGGTGACTTCGGATCATTTTTTTCAACACGGATTGTGTAATCCGTATTCTTATTGAGCTTAGTTTCATCACTAATCGAATATCCATTTGAACCAATTCGATTTAGCGAAACTTCCAGTTTATCCAATAAAACATCCACAATTTTTTGCAAGTCCTTAGATTTCAAATCTCCGGCAGCATCTTTAATGACATCCTGACCAACTTTATCGGTAATATCAATTCCATCATCAACTAAAGCCTTTTTCTCATTATTGCCAAAGTACTGACGATAGTTGAAAATAGTCGTCCAATCAATCAGCTTATCATTGAAAAAATGATTAGAAAATGTTCCTGCCTTGGTGATATTCTTCTTGATTTGACTTGGAATACCCTGACAGCTGGAAACATTACCGTCATCAATTCCTTCGTAATCAATGGATGCGGTATTACAGATATTTTTCAATTCATTATTTGAGTTGCTTGCTGCATAAATCTTTTCTTTATCCATTGGAATATCAATTAATCGAATACTGAAGGCCTTCTTATCAGCTGGTAAATGATCAACATGAATAATAATCTGATCATTTTGATACCTAATCGTGAATGCTTTTTTGAAAGGTTCACCTGCCGACTTCCAACGCGCATCGCCATTTTTGGTAACTTCATAATCGATCTTGTCTTCATCTCTATCAAAAAATTGAAGATAGTTTACCGCTTCTGATTTTAGTCTCCCGTTTTTCTGGGCAATCTTGTCATAGTAGGCCTTATAATCCAGGTAATTGTTTTCCCCAGGTTGAGGATCCTTTATGGTAAAACCATTCTCAACCGGTCGATCTGATTGATTAACCAAGATTTTCCAACTAGTCATCATTGTTTGCCAATTAATTTCTTTCCAAGCTTTGTCATTCAACGTTGGCTTAAATAAATGCCCCTTTTGGTGATCATTCCAAACAACATGATTGGACAAATTAAGGTAATGTTCATCCTCAACTGATCCGTTAGGCTTAACCAGATACGTTAGCTGATACGTTCGAGTTCCCCCTTCGTTAGGTGGCACAATTGAAGGTTTAAACTGAATCGTCATTGTCTGCCCATTGATTGTGGGACCATCTTTGCGCCAATCGGATTGTGCAACTCCGTCTCGAAACAACTTATAATCGTTTGGATCTGAAGAAAACTTGAAGTTTGTTGAATTCAGCGTATCCGTCATGGTCAAATTAGTCTGCCCATGCTTAACCGTAAAGGCAACCGTATATTTGATATTCCCATTGCTATCTCGTTCAGCAGTCTTTTTCAATTGGGCGTTTTTTCGACTGATAGTTGCCTCGGTATCAAGAGTTGACAATTTCTTATCCGTGTCAATAACCCTAGCAGATTGCACCTTTATCTTATTTTTAAATGTTTCTCGTGTAAGATCAGTTGTCGGGGTCTGCATTTCAACAACAATTTTAGTGATGTCCTTAATTTCAAGTTCGGCACTCTTGAAATACATGAACTGTTTGTTATCTGTTGGGTCCGAAGTCAAAATATAGCCGTATTTATCGCTACCTTTCTTGATTTCGACGGGATCATCTTCAGACGAATAGACTGTAAAGGTATAGACAGCGTCGCCCTCTTTGTCCGTTTTCGCATAACCCTCCCCAAATGTATCTTCAAGGACTACTTCAGAAGCCTTTTCACCATCCTTAGTTTGAAAGGTAGATGTCCATACAAGTTTGTCTAAGTCTGTAACTCCACTCGTATTATCCTTAAAAAATTCGCCTTCCTTTTTTATATTGATAAGTTCTTTCTCAACTTCAATTCGGCCATCTTTAGTTACATTCTCGCCAAACGTAATGTCCTCTGCATCAGCGTTAATTTCTGTTTGAAAATTTGCAGCATACCAAATGTTTGCTTGTCCTTCTAATTCACCCGGCAAGAAGACAATTGTCACTTTTTGCACATCATCCCTGTCTGCATCTTCAGAATCATTGCTGGCCTTCATCATAACGCGACCAATTGTTTTTCCTTGATATTCAATAAACTGGTCAAATTTACCACTGCTGCCATAGTTATATTTCAAGCCTTTAAGTTTGAATTCGTAATAGTCACCATTTTGAATTGTTTCAACGTTGGTATTCTTTTCAATGGCAGCAATATTCCATTTATAGTCAATTTGAACATTCTTATTTGTTCTTAGAATTTCCGGTAGTGATTTCGTATCATTCAGGACCGGATCGATTGGTTCTGTTTTTGGCTCTCCGGCCGCATTTTTATATGATATAGTGATCGAGTCGAAGAACTTGGGGTTCGTACTCCCATTTATTTCATCCGTAATATTTCTCACCATGCCATTATCAAACGTCTGCATTACTGGCAATTTTTTCTTTAGGTCGTCACCTTCATCCTCACCGTTGACAGGATCAGCTTCAGTGCTATCACCACCGGTCACTGCCCGTTTGGCACCATCAACATTAGCAATACTTGGTGCTTGAGGCGTTTGACTCTCACGATTGGTTCCCGTTTGATCATTATTATTCATAGTTGAATTCATGCCAGGATTGTTTGATGACTGATCATCGGTTTTCTTAGCATCCTCAATCGCCTGGCGACTCTTCTCCTCCGCCGCCTTCTCATCTGCCTCACGTTTTTCCTTCACAAACTCTTTGGCCTTGTCAGCGTCAGATTTTTCTGGCATGTCAATGGCATCTGCTTGCGAGGAATTTTCGTCAATTTCAGCTTCTTTCTTTGGTTCTTCTGCCACGGGCTGCTCAGTGGCTTCCTCTTTCTTGTCAGCCTCTTTCTGTTTGGCATCTGCCTGCTTCTTAGCTTCTTCTGCTTGCTTCTTGGCATCTTCAGCCTGCTTTGCAGCTTCCGCCTGGTCGCTGGCAGCCTCATCTCGTTCAGCTTCCGCCAGCACTTTATTTACCAAATCATCGTCCTGCAAATTGCCGTCAACTTTGCCTTTGTCAGGCGTAGTGGTTTCCTTGCTCTTTTTGGAATCCTTGTCAACCACCGTCAACGTCGGCAGCTTCACTTCCCTTTCATCAACCGTAAACGTCAATTCACGGTGGTCCACTGCCTGATTAAATTTCACGGGCAAAACAACTTCCAGGTCAGTCCGACCAACAGCGTGTTTCCACTGAATAGTGGAATCCTTGCCATCGATATCGACAACAACCTGGGTCCTGCCATTATGAAATTTGTATTTCTTTTTATCAATCCGCAAAACGTCCTGATCATATTCAAACTTAACCTTACCGGCCTGTGACAATGAGCCCACAGTCGTATCGAACGCCAAGTTTGCCTTGTCACCCACCTTAGCGTTACTCACTAACTGCCGCTTATCATCAATTAGCTTGGCATTCTTTGCGGCGATTTCATCGGTCGAAACCACGTCAGCCACAGCTGCACCAGCAGTGTAAAAGTTCCCAAACACTAAGGTCAGGACTCCTACAAATTGAACGATAAAACCTTTCTTAAGTACTTTCATTATATTTCCCTCCGTAGTTGTATGCGATTACAGCTAACTTATTCATGCCATAAGGATAGCAATAAGTTTTACCCATTCTTTAAAGATTTTATGAATTTTATTAGTAATTGTTTACATAAGGAAATAATTATAGGCATCTCTTCCTATAATATAACGTCAAAAAACGCCTCACATTTCTGCGAGACGTTTTTGTGGTGCTGTCCTATTTAGTTAAATGATCCATCAAGAATTGAACCAATTGGTGACTATCAATATTTGTAACGTCAGCTTTCTTAACTGCCCGGCTCACGTTCCAGTGGCTTGGCTTCTTACCAATCAAATTGGCTTCAATTGATCTCAAGTCGCCGGCCACCTTAAAGAATGGATTGAACTTAAGATGAACAAGTTTGCCATCCTCAATCGTCCAGTTTAACCCCAGCGTACCGACTGGCAATTCTGTGTCAGCATACTCAGCGTATCCGGGATTATGGCCATAGTTCCAGGCATCGGTTCCATATGTTTCGGCTAATCGCTGATCCACGGTTTGCCAGTCTGCCTCCGTCATGTGATAGGTTTCAATCTCATCTAGTGACTTCACCGCAAAGATTTCTTTCAACAAATACTCCCGAAAGTCCGCCTTGGTCATTCCGGTTGGCAAATAATCCTTCAAGTTCACGATCTCGCTGCGTTTTGAGCGAACGCCCAAGCTCTTTTGTTTCTCAAGCTGATCCTCGGTTAAAACTTTCCCGGCATTTTCGATATTCAAATCAACCATAATTGTCCCGCCGGCCGCCATCCCCGACCCGCTCTTAAACATGGTCATCCCCGACCACTTCTTGCCATTCAAAACCAGGTCGCTGCTGTTGGGTTTCATTTTGACATCAAGGTTCAATTTTCGGAGGGCAGCCAACACCGGTTCGGCAAAATGAGCATAGTCGCCAAAGTCATCAACATTGTCCGTCAAAATATTCTCGAAAATAAAATTCCCCAAGTCGTGATAGACCGCTCCGCCACCCGACGTTCGCCGCACTAGCTGAATGTTATGTTCATGCAAATAGTCGATGTCGACTTCCGCCCAAACATTCTGGTTACGCCCGATGATCACTGATGGTTGGTTCACGTAAAATAGAAACCCATGACCGGGCAACTTCAGATCATTGACAAAATAATTGTCTAACGATTGGTTAACCCGGGCGTCATAGATGGGCTTGCCATTTCTGGAACTATCGATTAAGTACATTGCCAATCCTCCTTGCAAATCTTTCTTATATCCTCAATTATACGTTATAATTTAACTAAACAATACTTAGGACAGCTCCTCCAGGCAGCAACCTGGATCCGCTCACTTGTTAGGTGGAATCAACATGGAAACAACTTCAATTTGGCAAAAATTAATTCATTTGTTTAAGCGTCGCAAAGCACCAAAATTGCGCAACCCGCAAGTAAAAAATGGTGTTTGGTACGCCGAAGATGAAAATGGTGATTATTTACTTGGCATCGATGAATCCGTGTATCAACAGATCGGCAAGATCACATTTGCGGATTTCCCAACCCAACTCAAAATTATTGAGACCGATGACGATTTACTTGATATTGAGGGTGATAAGTCGGTTGAGACACTCAAATCCCCCATTTCTGGACGAGTGATCGAGCGCAATACCGCAATTGGAGAGGATATTGATCGCTTGAATCAGCCGAACCCTCAGGTTAACTGGATCATGAAAATCGAGCCGGCTAAGTAAATCATTTACATTTTTGAAACAATTTTTGCGCCAAAATTAAAATTTGAACTATAATGGTTATAGAACAACAAAGGAGGTAGTTACTTATGGCAGAAGAACCCGGTGCAGAATCCCCATTATTGAACAAAAAAATGAATGAGGCTTTCGATTGGAGCGATAGTAAACTTCCAGTACGAGATGCTTTATGGGATTATTACATGGAAAAAAATGATCATGACACCATGAAGACTGAAAAAGACATGGAGCCATACATGAATATGTCGACTGACGACATTACAGCTGATGCTGAGAAGTTACTCAAAAAGTAGCTTTCGGCTCTACCGAAAAAGCACTCACGCAAAATTTGCGCGGGTGCTTTTTTTAGAGTACGGAACCAAGCAGTTAGAGATTGGAGCATAAGTCGTCTCAGCCGGAAATCCTGGTCTTGGGGATTTGTGGCTGAGGTGATTATGTGCAAGTCGCTGCTTGGTGGAGCACGTTTAAGAGTGCGGAACCCAAGCTTGTTGCTTGGTAGAACACATTCAGCTTACACAATGGCAGACGTTTTCAGGCTGCGGGCCATCATTTCTCCATTACATTGAGTAAACGTGAGAAAACAAGCAGGGACTGGAATATAAGCACCCTCCTCAAAAATCCAAAGGCAGGATTTCTGAGGAGGGCAACTTATATTTCAGTCCCTAAGCGCTTGTTTCCTCACTCTTTAATAATCAAACTTCCCATACAACTTCTCAAAATTAATCGTTCCCAGTCCAGTTGCCTGGTTATACAACTTACCTGGTTGGCCAGTGTAATACAAATTGTTATTATCAGCACCGTCAAGAGTCGTAAACGGACTATCCGATTCTTGGGCAAACTTATAAATTTGTGGGTTCCAGAAGCCAATTGGCGTCTGGCGGCCGCTATTCATAATCGCGTTGGCACCAGCCATCTGAGGGGCAGTATAACTGGTCCCGCCGCCAATCATCCATTTCTTCGTTGGCACTTTGACCACGGTTCGCTTCTTACCAACCATTTTGACCGTCATGTCTTTCCCAGAAACGAAGCTGGCATATCCGGTTTGAACGTCCGCATTACCGGAAATGTCTGGGATGTTTCGAGCATTCGCGGTGCCAAAAATAAGATGTGGATGTGGGTTAACCACAAATTTAAACTTCTTGAACGTCAAATAATTGATCGCTCTAAACGTATTAACGCCAGAAACTCCTTGTTGGTATCTTGGCGTTGGGTTTAAAGCCGAGAAGCCGCCACCACTGGCACCAAAGATTCCATATTTCAAATTAGTTGCAGATGTCGCGTCAACGTTTCCCCACGCCCGTTCAGTCGGCACACTAATGACCTTTTGATTGATAATCTTTTCGTAGGGTAAGGTCGTGCCACCGACTAAGACTTGATAGGGTGACGTTGACATCCCGTGGTTTTCCTTGGCACTTGGGGATTCCGTTCGGCCACCATCCCCGCTGGAACGGAAAACGGTGATCCCTTGAGCGGCCGCTTGTTCGAGCATCACATTAAACGCATCGCTATATTGTTTGATTGATGCACTCGGGTCGCCCCAGTCAGCAGCCACTTCAAGATCTGGCGAAAAACTGGTTGAAATCTGTTTGTCCTGGTTGTCACCAATTGCCGTCATAAACGAAGCGTAGTGAGATGATGCATCAGACGTCTTGGTTCCGTTTGAATCATCCACGTACAAATCAATATCCGCCTGCGGAGCAACTGAAGAAGCTGCTTGAACGTCAACGGTTGCTTCAGTTTGCAAGCCGCCCAGCATCTCGTTTAGGGTCTGCTGAGCCTGGGTTTGAGTATTAACAGTGTAAATCCGGTGAATCCGGCTTAAGTTGTCGTTCACGCCGGCTTGTTGCCAGTAGGTGGTTAAATCGCTATCCCGAACGTCGCTGTAACTGATGATCCCAATTCGCTGCCCTTGTCCTTGTAAACCTTTGTTATACAGGTCGTTTAGCTGATAGGCATTCGCAAATTTAGCAGCTCCGTATTTTTTGGAAAAGGCATTGCCGGTAAGCTGAGTATCCGGTTTGGTCGTTGTCGTCGGCAAGTCGGCAGTCAACGCCGTTTGTTGACTTGAAATTGCTTTTTGGGATGACTTGGAACTTGCTTTTTTGGTCTTCTTTGCTGGACTCTTGCCATAAAGCCCAATGACGGCCACAACTTGATCTGATAATTTTCCGGGCAATTTATAACTTGCGCGGGCATAGTCACCCTTCTTAGCTGGAGCAACATACTTGGCATTAAACGCTTTTCGCATATTTGCCTCAGTAGCAGTCAGCTTCAGTGATAAATTTCCTGGATACGTCTTCGTTTGAACGTGGTACTTAGCTAAATAATCTTTAAAAGATTGAATGTAGCTGTCAGATTGACCAAATTTAGCCGCAAATTCAGTCGGCGTTAGGTAATGATGAAAATCACGACTCGTCGGATCAACCGTGTTATAAACATAGTCTGTCAGCTCTGACTGACTAGTTGGCTTAAAAGTCACGTTCACGATCGTCTTCTTCGTGGCGGCGTTAACCGGCTTAACGTTAGCCGCCATTGTCACGCCAACGACCGTTAAACTACCTAATAGCGCAACAATTAACTGTTTTCCCCTCAAAATAATCACTCTTTTCTGTCTATGAATCATACCATCGCTCAATTTAGTTGGCGGCACCATTAAACTTGCCAAACAGCTTTTCAAAATTGATGGTTCCTAGTCCGGTTGCCTGGTTATAAAGCATCCCCGGTTGGCCGGTATAGTACAAGTTATCATTATTATCAGCGTCATCCAGTACGGTAAATGGACTGTCCGTTTCTTGAGCAAACTTGTAAATCTGCGGATTCCAGAAGCCGATCGGTGTCTGACGGCCACTGTTCATAACCGCATTGGCAGCCGCCATCTGTGGGGCAGTAAAGCTCGTCCCACCGTCAACGCCCCACATCTTGGTGGTTCCTTTGACGGCCTTCTTCGTTTTGGCATTGTAAGTATATTTTGGTCCGGAAACAAATGACGCGTAACCGGTCTTAGGATCAGCGTTACCGGCAACATCAGGCAGATTTCGCGAATTCCCAGTGCCAACGATCACGTGCGGATTTTTAGTTAATGTATACTTGCCATTCTTGAAAGTTAAGTAATTAATGGCTCTAAATGTATTGACGCCAGGAACACCCTGTTGGTATCGAGGGGTTGGATTCAAAGCAGAGAAGCCGCCACCGCCGCCACTGAAGCTGCTGTACTTGGTGTCGTAAGCTGGTCTGGAATAGGTATCGCCCCAAGCCCGTTCTTTTTCAACGGTGACCACTTTACCATCGATAATCTTTTGGTAAGGCAACGTGGTACCACCAACTTCAACTTGGTAAGGCGAGGTTGACATGATGTGATTTTCTTTGGCGCCAGAAAGTGAATAAGGGCCCCGGTCGCCGCTTGCCTTGAAAACGGTGGTTCCTTGGACAGCAGCCTGTTCCAAGACCAGGTTAAAGGCGTGGCTGTATTGTTTAACAGTTGAACTTGGGTCACCCCATTCAGACTGAATTTCGAAGCCGGGAGCCATGCTGGTTGTGATTTGTTTATCGTTATTGTCTGAAATCGCAGTCATCACTGAGGCAAAGAATGAGGATGGCAATGTGGTTCGTGTGCCGGTTGAATCACCAGTATACAAATCAATCCCAGCTTGCGGGGCAATTGCTGAAGCGGACTCAACGTCTAGGGTTGCCTCCATTTGGCCGGCACTCATAATCTTATTCAGTGCTTGTTGAGCCTGAGCCTTGGAATCAACGGTATAAATGTGACGAACCCGGCTTAAATCCGGATTAACCCCGGCCTGTTGCCAGTAGGTCGATAAATCGCTATCCCGAACATCGCTGGCGTTGATAATCCCAATCCGCTGGCCTTGGCCCTGCAGCCCTTTTTCATATAATGGGTTAAGCTGATAAGCCTTCGCAAACTTCGCTGCGCCGTACTTCTTGGAGAACGCATTGCCAGTCAAATTGGTGTCCGGCTTCGTGTCAGAAGTTGCTACATCGGAAGCCGCCGCACTGGTAACGGCTGCAGCCTTGTGAGAACTGGCTTTCTTGGTAGCTTTGGTCGTCTTGGTAGCCTTAGTGGCTTTCTTCGCCGGACTCTTAGAATAAAGACCAATCACTGCCACAACTTCATCGGAAAGTTGACCGGGCAGCTTGTAGCTGGTTGTTGCCCGGTAACCCTTCTTAGCTGCCGGCACATACTTGGCGTTGAAAGCCCGTTGCAAATTGGTTGCCGTTCCCGTTAACTTCAAGGACAAGTTACCCGGATAGGCATAAGTCCGAATGTGATATTTATTCAAATAGTCCTTAAAAGATTGAATATAGCTATCTGGTTGACCAAACTTGGCCGCAAATTCCGTTGGTGTCAAATAGTGTTGATAATCACTGCTAGTCGGATCAACCGTATTATAAACGTAGTTGGTCAAATCAGTTTCGTTGCTTGCTTTAAAGGCCACGTTGACAATGGTTTGCTTGGTTGCCGCTTGGGTCGGTCTGGCCGTTATGGCTGCGCCTATCCCCAGCGCCAAAAAACCACTCAGCGTTGCCATGATTAATTGCTTTCCCCTCAAAATAATCACTCTTTTCTTTGTTTATTAATGCAATTATACCAATCAGGATCCTTGAATACTTAAATTTAGATCATTTAAATCAACCTGATCACAATTTTTGTTTTGCCTGGGCGATGATCGCATCGTCAACTTGTTGGCTGGTGAATCGCTGCAACGGCGTAAATTCATGACGGTCCTTAAAAGCCACCGGGTTGACCTTAATAATGGCAACCATCAAGTTATTTTCCGTCATAAATACTTGGCCAATGTGTTTGTACTTGCCCTTGGTATGCTTTCCGGTGCGCCAGCTATGCAGCTTAAAATCCCCCTCCTCATCAGTTTTGATCTGATACTGACCTGAATCGTTGGTTTCGAGGGGCACACCAATATATTGAAACACCTCATACTTCCCTTTCACATTCATCATCCTTTCATTTTACATAAGTTAATTATGAATAAAGTTAGAACTTATTTCTAATAATTTCGTAAAATCCAGACATAACTGTTTTCTTCATATACAATAAATATTGTGATCGTAACAATCAAGGGGTGATTAAATGAACCAGATAAAAATAGTAACCGACTCAGCCATTCATCTATCTAATGCGGACATTCATAACTATGGCATTGCAGTTATGAATCCACCTATTCTGATAGACAACAAGCTGTTCGGTTACGTCAATAAAATCAAAAGTGAAAAATTTCTCCAACTGTTTGAAAAGTGTTCGGTTAAACCAACCATTGGTGAAATCGCCGTTCCAGAGCTGATTGACACTTACAATCGTCTCGGCAAAGATGGCAGCCAGATCCTTTCCATCCATCTAAGTGACAAGTTGACCAACACCTATCAAAATGCCCTCATTGCCGCAAAAGCATCCACGAGTAATGTCACTGTTATTAATAGTGGCGTCACGGCAGCGGGCTTGGCTTACCAGGTGCTCGCAGCCGCCAAATGGCTCGCAGCTGGTACGGAGATCGCCGAGGTTTGTGATAAGCTCAAACGTATCCAAAACAATACCCGAATCTTCTTTTCAGTCCAAAATAACCCCCAGCTGATTAACCGCAAAATTGTCGGCAAAATCAGGGGGATGTTGGATAGACAGCTGAACGTTTCTTATATATTGCAATTTTTAAATAATGACTTTACATTTGTGACCCGCAGTCGAAAAGAAGACCTTATCGATCAATTCTGGGAAAAACAATTAGCGGAAATGCATGACCAAAATCTCGTCAAGCTGTCAATTCTTCATTCCGGCAGCGATGAGCGGGCCAAGTTCTTGTATGACATGCTGAACGAAGAATTTCCGTTTGTCCCAATTTCAATTGTTGCCACCAATCCAGAGATGACCACTTTTATTGGCCCAGAAGCAACTGGGGTCACTTATCTGCTGGGTTAATACTACTTTCTCGTTTAATTAACCGGTTGCCCACAACGACTTTTTGGGGCGTCCGGTTTTCTTCTGCGCTCGTTGACGTATTCAGCTGGTTTAACAACTGCATGGCAACTTCCCCCATCATGCCAGTATTGACTTTCACTGCTGTCAATGATGGAATGACGTATTTGGCCACGGCGGTATCGTTGAAGCTGACCAAGCTCACATCATCAGGAACCGCAATCCCATTTTCGTGAAGGGCTTTTAACGCCCCAACAGCCATGGCATCGTTGGCAACAAACAGAGCATTGGGAAAACTTTCGCGGTCTTTTTGAATCGCTTGATTGATTAAATTGTAGGCAGTCTGCAGCGTATAGTCCCCAATAAAAACATTGTCTGGGTTGTATAAGGACTTGTGTTCCAAATAATTCCGAAAAACCTCCAAGCGCGGATCCACGATCTTCAACTTGTGATCATTGGTATACTCAATTCCTGATAACATCCCAATTTGCTTCAAGCCATTATCAATAAAGTAGTCCAGCACGGATTTAGTCGAATTGTCAAAATCGGTGACAACACAGTTGTAGCCTTTAGCTAAGGTATCAAAATCCACAAACACAATATTGCGGGTCGCTTTGAGCATTGCCTGAATCTGTTGGTCACTAAACTTACCAATTGCAATGATCGACTTGACGTCTCGATCAATCGCATTCAAAGAATCGCCGGCAAAATAGCGCTTAACCTTGTAATGGAGTTGATCGGCCATCTTCTCAGCACCCATTCGAATCGACAAATAATATAAGTCATCTAATTCCTGTTGTTCGGAATACCACTCAACAACGGCAATGCTATCGCGAGTCGTGCTCACCCGATGCTTCTTGGTGTAATCCAAGTCTTCAGCCGCCTGAAAAATTTTCTTGCGTGTCGCGTCACTGACTGAAAGTGACTTGTCATAATTAAGTACCCGGGAAACCGTTGTAATTGACACCCCGGCTTTATGCGCGATATCTTTAATTGTTGCCATTATGTCACCCCTTCAAATACAGTATAATCCCTTCTTCAACTGACCATTAACAAATTTAGTTAATTTACTAAAATAATTATCTTTTGTTTAGCCTGATAAGTCAAGGATATTCCGTCATAATAACGTTTTTGGCTAGTAAACTTATTGACGTAACCGCTATGAATTTCTATAATGAACTTGAACTGAGTTACCAAGGACAGCTGCTCCAAGTTAAGCTCTGTTCATCAGTATCGGCAACGAACCTTTCAAAATCAACATTTTCGTTACTGAACCTCATGGCAATTTGATACTTGGATCAGCTGACTGACTAAACAGGGAGGGTCATGTCGTGAAAGACACAATTAAGGAAGCCTACCAACAATGGGTACAGCAACCGAATTTACCAGCAGATATTTTACTTGATCTAGATCAAATGAAGACTGATTCAAATCAACAAGAAGACGCATTTGGCACCTTTTTATCCTTTGGAACCGCTGGAATGCGGGGAATTCTGGGCGCCGGCACTAATCGCATGAACATTTTTACCGTTCGCCAAGCCGCCGAGGGCCTTGCATCCTTCATGGATACGTTGGATGAAGCTACTCGAAAACGGGGGGTTGCAATTAGTTTTGATTCCCGTTACCACTCCAAGGAATTTGCCCACGAATCTGCTAAAGTATTAGGATATCATCACATCCCTACCTTTGTCTTTGATGACATCCGCCCGACCCCGGAGTTATCCTTTGCGGTCCGTCATCTCCACACCTATGCCGGCATTATGATTACGGCCAGCCATAACCCCAAGCAATACAATGGCTTCAAGATTTATGGCGAAGACGGCGGCCAGATGCCTCCAAAGGAATCTGATTTAATTACCTCCTATATTCGTAAGAACAGTGACGTGTTCGCTATCAAGGTAACGCCTGAACAAGAATTGCGGGAAGCTAAAACCATGAATCTGATTGGCGAAGACGTTGATCAAGCCTATCTGGCAAAGGTCAAGACCGTCAACATTGATTTAGACCTGATCAAAAAAGTCGGCGCCAACATGAAATTTGTTTATACCCCCTTACATGGAACCGGTAAAATCATTGCCCGCCGTGCATTGGAAGCAGCCGGCTTTAAGAATTACGTAGTTGTGCCGGAACAAACCATCGCTGATCCTGAGTTCCCGACCACCCCATTTCCTAACCCAGAGTTCCCACAAGCCTTTGATTTGGCTAAGGAACTTGGCAAAAAAGTAGCAGCCGACGTCTTAATTGCCTCAGACCCTGACGCTGACCGGCTAGGTTGTGCGGTTCGTCAACCTGATGGCAATTATCAATTGTTGAGTGGTAACCAAATTGCCAGCGTCTTACTGAATTATATTTTAACCGCTAAAAAGAATGCCGGCGATTTACCAGCTGACGGCACGATTGTGAAATCCATCGTTTCAACTGATTTGGCCGTGAAAATTGCTGCTTCGTTTGGTGTTGCAACTAACAATGTTCTGACTGGTTTCAAGTTTATCGCTGAGGCCATTCACCATTACGAAACTGAGCATGATCACACCTTCTTGTTTGGCTTTGAAGAAAGCTTTGGCTACTTAATCAAACCATTTGTCCGGGATAAGGATGCTATTCAAACTGTCCTATTGCTGGCTGAAGTGGCTGCCTATTACAAGAATCAGGGCAAGACTTTATATGACGGCGTTCAGGAAATGTTCCAGAAGTATGGCTACTACGCAGAAAAGACCATCGCTAAAGAATTCGATGGCCTTGATGGCAAGGACAAAATGGCCCACATCTTGGCTGAATTGCGTGATAATCCGCTGACTGAAATCAACGGTCACAAGGTTATCCGCCATGCCGACTACCAATCATCTATTCTGACTGATCAGGATGGCAAGACGTCAACCATCAGCTTACCTAAATCCAACGTGTTGAAATATTGGTTGGACGACGAAACCTGGGTTGCGGTTCGCCCGTCGGGGACTGAGCCAAAAGTGAAGTTCTACCTTGAAGTCGTCGACAAGAGCCAGAAAGCTGTGGACGCTAAGCTGAATAGCTACGTTGACGAATTGGATAAGTTGATTGATAAATTAATTAATAACTAATGAGCATTTAAAGATAAATGAGATTTGATTACAGCCTGCTGGTGATGACTGTTAATCGGATCTTTTTTTATTTGGCGGAGGTTAGGCCTGCGTTGTGGGGTGGATACTGGTAGAATGGAAGGGTTAGAGGACAGCTCCGTAAAGCTGGGGCTTGCACCTAAGCACCTACTGCAAAAATTCCAGAACCAGGATTTCCCCAGTAGGAGACTTAGGTTTCAGTCCCAAACCGCTTTACTACACCCACTTTTTTTAGGACAGATCTGTAAAGCAGCAATCTGCATGTAAGCACCCCGAATAAAAATTCCAAAAACCAGAATTTCTATTCGAGGAGACTTACATACCGATTGCTAACCACTTTACTACGCTCACTTATCTTTTAGGAGGATATTCCATTGAAATCAGTAACAAAGATTAAGCTCACAACCGGTGCCCTATTGTTCCTTGGGGTAACATTATTCCAAGCTCAACCGGCTCAGGCTAAAATCAGCAAAAATAGTTTTGTCGTTACCAAACAAACCATCAAAACGACTAATAGCAAGAAACAGGTTAAAATAACTATTCCTAAGAACACACCATTACAAGTTGGTGGTGTCAAAACCATTGCTGGCAAGAAGTACGTTTATACCGACGTTGAACGATTGAGTTATAACCTGCGAAAACCGTTGCTCTCGTCAAAAGCCACCAGCACCATTTCACGGTGGCTACCAGCCACTAAGGCCACTTTTAAGCAGATTGAAAAGCCAGTTTATTTAGACTACTACGCCGCCCAATCCGATGGCAAACGATCGTTGAAGAAGGTCAAAACCGAGACTGGCAACCTTTGGAAGGGTTACATTGTCCCTGCCGACTATGCTTCTCAAACCAACACGAGAATTCGAGTGACGACCGATGGTTATTTAGAATACTACGAAAATTCACCGTATATCTTCAAAGTTTCACCACAGCCAACTACCAGTGTTAAAGTCCAAAGCGCGACCCACCCAACCAGCAGCGGTAAGACCATTTTGAACTTCAAAACGGATGTGGCTCAACTGCCATTTGTTAAGCTGAGCCAAAACCATTACCAGCTCACCATTCAAGGAACCTCATACGGTAACGTGACGGTCATCCCAAATGACGAAGATGTCCAAAAGGTACTGACCAGCTGGGTTTCACGGATTAATAAAGAAGACTGGTTTGAAATTAATAGTGTCAGCAACTTTAAATAAGGGGGCAAGGAACTTGATAACAACTAAACAAATCAAAAAAGCTGGTCTGGCATTGGCAGTGGCGTTATTTGCAACAATCAGTTTCACCACCGCAACATTCGCCAGCAGTCAATATTTAACCAGCAAGTCTCATAATTTATTTTTGGAAACAAAACAGACCATCCATACGACCAACGCCTATTTTAAGGATATTCCCATTACGATTCCAAAAGGCACCGTCTTTAACGCCGGCTCAATTGGCAAGGGTGTTACAACTGGCAAACCATACGTCAACATTAACATGGATAACCTCCGCTGGCCGCTGCGAAAAGTGGTCGATGAGTCCAAACATAATCAACAGATGACCACTTACATTTGGGCGAAAAAGAGCCTCTTCAAAATCGTGAAGCAACCCAATTACCTCGCCTATACCAAAACACCAGATAATTACACTCAGGATCCTTACGTGTGGGAAGGCAATAAGGCCCTGCCAAGTGACCAATTCTTGTCGAAGCAGAATGCCTTTCGAGTCACTGACGACGGTTACCTGGAATATTTCACCGGTATCACCCGATACACAGATGGTGACGCCAAGCCAGCTGACTATGCCAAGCTCCAAAAGTTCGTTAAGAAAGGCAACACCTCGTACTTCTACACCAAGACCGAAGTTTCCGGCTTACCAATGACCAAAATCAGTAGCACCGGCAAGTACCGTTACCGTCTGAAAATGACCAAGACCAACCACTACTTGGCTACGGTGAACCATTCGAAAGTTCAAAAGTATGGCAGTAACACGGTTATCTCTGTCAGGTATAACGTTGGTGGCAAAGACTTTTATGTGGGGAGTATGACCGTTTATCCGTAAAATGGCGAGTAATGCTTCTTTGGATAAATTGATCCAGGTAGCGTCTGAATTAGCAGTTTTTAACCAATATCTGATTCACTTACTTCGAAAAGTTAGCGATCATAAAAGGCATCCGAACAAATCCAATAAGATTTGCTTTAGATGCCTTTTAATCAAGCGTAAATTAAATGTTACTTAGTAACTGTGACCGATATTGTCTTACTCGTGGATAATCCATAAGAATCGATTACATACTTAGCGTGGTACGTTCCGTACCACATGCTGCCGGTAGTGGCATCACCACTAATTTGTATTTTTGAAGTTGCATCATTTCCCATTGCGTCAGTGGCAGTAACTCCGATTTTAGGATCATAGGAATCCACCTGTCCCAGTTCCATGCGTAATTGCTTATCCGTGGCACCATTAATCATAGGTTCCTGCCGCCAATTCAAATCAATCGTAATAACATTTTTATCCTTATCGAACGAAACATTAACGTTAGCATAATACTTTGGTGTCGTGCTAGTAGTTACTAACTGTCCGTTTCCCAGGGCTGATAACTTATCAACTGCACTGCTGGGATCCTTGGTCACATCATTTAGTGCGTTGGCATACTCTTGCTGATATTCCTTAATAATTGCATCGGATGCTTCTTTCTTTTGGGTACCAATTCGAGAATGAACAACGTAGTTAATCGTAAGTTCATTTTTTGCAGGAACTGTTACCGTTTTCGTCACCGTATTAGTGACTGTATTGGTCACAACCGTTGGATTAGGATTAATTACAGTCGGATTTGTGGTAGGCGTCGTCGTAATCTTGGATAACGCATTCCGATTAATCCAACCGTTAAATTCTGGATGGGTCTCATCAGTCACATAATAGTATGTGTTGTAATATTGGCGGGTTTGTTGTTTTGCAGCCGTCACTGCCAACTTATCACTCCCATAAGCACTGGAATCTTTAGTATGGATTTTAGCGTGATATTTTGACCACGGAATGCTTTCCCACGTATTATCTGTTCCACCATTACCTGAATTTTTTAACTGGAACTGGGAATTCTTAATATCGTCGGATAATGTAACAACCTTAGTAGTTTGGGCAGATTTAATCCCACCTTGATAGGTATTTTTGACTCTGCCACCGTAAATCCAGCCTCGCCACTTACCTTCAAACGATACCACCTTATAATACACTTGGTGTTTGTTCGTGACGGCCATCCGATAGACATCAAAGAAATCTTTAGCTCGCTGCGAATTCTTTAACTTCTTCAACTGAGTCTTTGAAGTAACCTGCTTGGCATTTTTTAAAACCCCTGCCTTGGTATAAATCTTGTTTTTCCCAGTCAACGCAACGTTCTTACTATCGACATTAGCAGATGTAATAGTAACATTAGAAACTACCTTGGTAGCCTTGGCTGATGCTTGTTGACTAGTGGCAAACATGAATATCCCGGCAGCAACTCCACCTAAGACAAGCCCCATTTTCCCAAATCTAATCATATCATTATCCCCCTCTTGATGCTTGTAGCTTTAATTATTAATTGTATATCCATATTATCATACTGAAGCTTAAATGGTTGATTAACGCTTGCTAATTATTCTCTACAGTATTCCAAAGACGGTCTTAAAATAATCAACCAAAATTCTGCGTAATTAATAACTATATGGGTAACAAGTAATCATCCTAGATACGAATCACAGGAGTGGCATAATTTGGCAAAACAAACGATCTACCACGCAACGGCAGTTTCCGACTGGCAAAAGATTCAGGCAAACGGCCTTAAAATTCCTGCAATCGATTGGGCTCACTTTTACACGGATGGGAATCGGAAAAAGCCCGGCAGTCTTGGATATGGCCTTTATGGATTTTGGAATGATCCAGAACTGACTAAGCAGTTTATCTCAAAAAAACCAAATTTGAAGGAATATGCTATCATTAGATTGACTTTGGAGGTTGAAGAAAAACACGTGTTGAATTTGTATGACCGTTTACGTGATATAACCTTCTTTCGAAACTTTATATTGAATCCTGATTTAAGCTGAAGCGAAATCAAAGAGAGAAGCTAAAGAACAATGAAGCTACGGTCAACCATATGAAGATCAAAAATAACTATAAATGATTATCCCCAGGTCTGAAAGAGTATGCTATGATTAAGCTAATTACGGGATAGAACAGCTACCTACATGAGGTTACTGCCCCTCTCAAACAAGTGGCTAGTCTAGTACCAGCATCATATTAACAATTATGAATTGGAGCGAATAATATGATTACATTCAATGCTTTAAATGATCAGGCACGCAAAACCATCGATAAAATGATCTCACAAGTTACGATTGGGAACTCAGCCGATCCTGCCGTCAAGAAGATGAAAAAGAAACTAGCAGCTGAAAAGAAGAAGAATTCTACAACCAAATAATCATTTCTGTTAACTTAAAAGGACCTGACAATGTTGAATTGCAGGTCCTTTTAAGTGTATATTTTATTGAGCTTATGACTACTAGGAAATGATGGTGATCCAATGGGCGCACAATTCGTGTCAAGCTTACTTGGCGTGTGCGTGTACGGCTTTCAATGTTACATAGGTTAGGATAACTCCACGAAACAGGAACTTGTACATAACCCCGCCATTAATCCAAAACCAAGAGAATTGACTTGCTACATAGATTAGGACAGCTCCGCAAAGCAATAACCTGCACATAAGCACCTCAACCATAAATCCCCCAAAAGCCGGGAATTTCTTGGCATCATTGCCGAATGGTGCTCCGCAAAGCAGAAGTTTGCACATAAGCCCCGCCCGACATAAATCCAAAACCAAGAGAATTGACTTGCTACATAGATTAGGACAGCTCCGCAAAGCAATAACCTGCACATAAGCACCTCAACCATAAATCCCCAAAAGCCGGGAATTTATGGTTGAGGAGACTTATGCTCCGGTTATTAACCGCTTTGCTGCGCACACTACACTACTTTGTATAATCAATTCCCTTAGTTTCCTTAGTAAAGAACAGGGCAATCATTGAAACCACCGCCATGATCGCTAAATAGTAACCAACGGCATGGATTCCCCACTCTGCAACCAACCAGGAAGCAATCGTTGGGGCGAAAGCTGCTCCGACAATTGCGGACATATTATAAGCAATTCCCGCACCAGAATAACGCGTGTTAGTTGGGAACAATTCTGGGAGTAATGCCCCCACAGGCCCATAGACGATTCCCATTGCCACAAAACCAACTAGCAAGAAGAAGAGGCTCCCCCATACATTATGCTGGCCTTGGAAGAAGAATGGGAAGATAAATGCAAAGGCCACGATGACAACCGTTCCGGTTAACAGCACTTTTCGGCGACCAAATTTATCAGATAAGATTGAAGAATAAACAATCATCCCGCCAAATGCAATAACGGATCCCATCAATAGTAACAAGAATTCTTTATTATCAAATCCAAGCGCGGTCGTCGCGTAACTCAATGACCAAGTTGACAATAGGAAGAAGAATGTGTAAGAAACGGCCATTGCCATCGTTCCTTGAAGAACTTGGCGCCAGTTCTTGGCAAATACTTCAACCAGCGGCGCTTTTTGAACTTCATCACGTTGTTGAGCCAAGCGGAACAATGGGGTCTCCTGCATTCTGCGGCGAACCCAGAGACCAACGACAACCAGAATAGCTGAAGCCAGGAACGGAATCCGCCATCCAAATGAGGCCATTTGTGATTGGCTAAGTGTTGATTCCAAGATATAGTACAGCCCATTACTAAGGAAGAACCCAATTGGGGCACCCAGCTCGGTAAAGGAACCGAACAATGCGCGTTTACCTTTAGGGGCATTTTCAGTGGCAACTAAAACGGCACCTGACCATTCACCGCCCAAGCCGATCCCTTGAATGAAGCGGGCTAAACAGAGTAAAACAATTGAGGCCATCCCGATTGCCTTAAATCCGGGGAGAAATCCGATGGCAACCGTTGATAGGCCCATCATTAATAATGAAACAACTAAGGCCCGTTTACGACCTAATTTATCGCCAAAGTGACCAAACAATAATGATCCCAGCGGCCGAGCCACAAAAGCAACGCCGAAAGTCAGTAAACTCAAAATCATGGCAATCGTTGGTGTTACGTTTGGGAAAAAGACGTTCGGGAAATAAGTTGCTGCGGCAGTTCCATATGCGTAAAAATCAAAAAATTCAATAGCCGTTCCAATCATTGATGCCATAATAACGGTCTTAATTGGGTCTCTTTCCAGTTTGGTTGCTTTTGTTGCGGTGTATGTAGTCGGTGTTTCTTCCATAAAATTCACTCCTTATTTAGTGAGCGGAACAAAGCGGTTATCAATCGGAGTGTAAGTCTCCTCACTTGAAAATTCACGGGTTGGGAATTTTCGAGGGAGGTGCTTACATGCAGATTGTTGCTTTGCGCAGCTGTCCTTGTTTAGTGAGCGGAACAAAGCGGTTAGAAACTGGAGCCTAAGTCTCCTTCTGCAGAAATCCCCGATTTTGGGATTTTTGCAGAAGGTGCTTAGGTGGAAGTTTCTGCTTTGCGCAGCTGTCCTAACGATTGATTGACGAAAAGTTCTGAATAATACCATTAATTATTAAAATTAAATGAGAATCATTTCTACTGCAAAGTTTATCAAGCATCACCTCCCTTAAGGCTTAAAAAAACACCAAGGCCTGTTTTGACAGTCCTTGGTGTCTAAACCAATCCTGCCCGCGTCTTGCGGGCATGACAACATTGCCCGCGATCTAAATAATGACGACGATCTGGACGGCAATAATATTTAAGTTGAAAGTAAGATTAGTTTTTTTCATGTCGATTTCCTCTTTTCATGGGTTGAATAAGATATTATCATGTTGATTATGAAAAGTAAATAAGAAAATTAAAATAATTCAAATTTGCGACAACTTTTTTTGATTTTTCAAGCGCGCTTCCTTTGTATTCCTTTCAAATCAAGGTTAGAATGATAAAGAACCCCGTAGGAGAGGAATTTGAATATGAAAACAGCCGTAATAACTGATAGTGCCAGCTATCTTGATAAGGAACTGGCTAATAAATACCGGATCACCGTTTTACCAATCACCGTGATTTTTGGTCAAACGCAATATCGCGATGGTGTTGATATCACCTCTGAAGCCTTTCTCAAGAAATTGGCTGAAACTGATCAACTGCCGACAACCGCCCAAGTCACAATGGGCCAGATGCAGGCAGCATTTGACCAACTCAGTGAACAGGGATTCGATGAGGTCATCTGTGTCAATCTGTCCTCTGGGATCACCTCGTTTTACGAAAACTTGGTTGCCTACAGCCAGCAAGTGACCAATATTAAGGTGTACCCATTCGATTCGAAAATCGCCAGCGCGGGGGAAGCTGACTTGGCACTGCTTGCCGGCAAGTTGGCACTGGTTGGTGAAAATGCCGCCACCATTATGCCAAAACTAGCCCAATTGAGAGACTCCATTCACGTTTGTCTGGTGGTTGACAGCTTATCGCATCTCCAGCGAACGGGTCGGATCTCCAACACCTCAGCTTTTTTTGGCAATCTACTGAAAATCAAGCCAATGTTAACTTTCGATGAGGCTGGGAAAATTGTTCCCTTGGCCAAAGATCGCACGATGAAGCAGTCACTTGAACACATCGTCAAATTCATCACCGAAAGTCAACCTGCCTTTCAGCTGCCGATGAGAATTTCGGTAGTTGACGCCAACAATCCAAAGCTCAGTGAAGCTTGGGTTAACCGATTCCATGAAGAATTTCCAACCGTCTCCATCAGCACGTATCAAATTAGCCCAGCAATCACTGTTCACACTGGTGAAAAAGCCATGGGCGTTGTTTGGGATATTGATTGGGATAAACTTAGCAAGTAACTTGAACCACAGCGAGTGAATTACCACTCGCTTTTTTGTCGCCCTTTATTGAAATTGGCCACGCACCATTCGCTGAGATTTTAAATTTTATGATATTTTAGATAACCTATGATAAAATTTAAGTTGAATTTTAAAATATCACCATTTTTTCAAGTCTCGGCATAATATAATTACTAAGAATTGCAAATATGGCTACTATTTCAAAATACACTTAATTCTAAACTCTCAGGTTTTCAATCATCATCAAAATTCGAAAGCAGAAGGTAAATCAATTATGGCAAATTATCATAATTTGAAAGTTTTTAAATATGAGCATCCGACTGCTAACATCAAAGCGGAATATCAAAATCGATTTAACTCCCCGACCAGCATCATCACAAATCTCAAAATTAATCCGATGAGAAAGGGCATTAAGCAAGCAACTGTTTTTCCACTCTTTCTACTACCCATCCAGGAGATCCTCAGGCTACAGGATCAAATCCAGCAAAATTCTACCGAAATCACAAAACTAATGGCTGAATTGCCGGGCATTGCCTCTAGTCAGATGTTTCTTAACACCCTCTCAAATGAAATTCGAAGTACAAATGAAATTGAAGGGGTCAAAACAACCAATAAGGAAGTTAATCAGGCAATTGCAGCGGCTCAAAATCGTTCTGAAGAAAAGAGCCGATTACAATCGTTTGCCAAAATGTATCTTAAAATTCAAAATCGCGAAAATCTCCAAATCAGATCTTTAGAAGATATTAGAAAAATCTATGATTTCTTGTTGGCCGGTGAAATTTCTCCGGATCGCATTCCTGATGGCAAGCTTTTCAGGAACCGCTTTGTTCGCATTGGGAATGAAACCAATACCGTCCATTTACCGAAAGAATTTGAAGCCGATTTTTCTCCAGACCTCATTGATTGGATTTCATTTATCAACGATGATACCGTGCCATTTTTAATCAAAACTTTTATTGCCCACTATTATTTTGAATATATTCATCCCTTCAATGACGGTAACGGCCGAACTGGGAGATACATTGCCTGTGTTTACATTGGCTACAAGCTTGATCCGATGACAGCCATTACTTTTTCAAGCGAAATTAACAAGAATCGAAATAAGTACTATTCTGCTTTTCAAGAGGTCGGCGATGAACGTAATATGGGTGAGATCACCTTCTTCGTCTTGGAAATGATGAAGATTCTTGCGAAAGGCCAGATTGCTTTAATCCAGAAATTCAGAGAAAATAGTCGGCGATTAGACGCAATTGGGGCAACACTTAAACGAACATTCACTGATGAAAATGTCAGAGAAGTTCTCTTCATCTATGCCCAATCATTTCTGTTTAATGACATTAGTGATGGTCTTGAAGATAGAGAGCTCCAATTGGCCACCACTAACATCGCCAATACCAAGACAAGGAGAATATTGGACTCGTTGACCAAAGACAATATTCTGGAAGTAACCAAGCACTCGCCACTCACACGAAAATTAACTCAGGACTTTCTTGTTAAAAACGATCTTGAATAAAGAAGAGATGAAATCATGACAATCAACAACGAAAAAATTAGCCGGCAAACAATGCTGGCTTTACTAGCAGCAGCGCTACTCTCATTTACGGGAATCCTCACCGAAACATCGATGAATGTGACTTTTCCTGAGCTCACCAGGATCTTCAACGTTTCCTTGGATACGGTTCAATGGATCACCACTGGTTATCTGTTGATGGTCACCATCGTCATGGCAACAACGGCTTTCCTGTTGAAAAAATTCAAGTCACAACGGATCCATCTATTTGCGGCAATTGCCTTTGTAATCGGTGATGTCATGTGTGCCACGTCGCCAACCTTTTCGATACTGCTAACTGGTCGGCTCATTCAAGCAATCGCCACCGGATTATCCACGCCATTGATGTTCCATATCATCTTCAACAAGATTCCAGCCGGGCGAATTGGTTCAATGACCGGGTTGGCCGGGATGGTCATTTCACTGGCCCCGGCATTAGGGCCAACCTATGGGGGAACCGTTTCTTCAACCATGTCATGGCGAATGATCTTCTGGCTGATTCTGCCGATCATCGTAATTAGTTGGTGGCTTGGCTCCCACTACATCCGAATCGATCCAGTTGGCACCGGTTCTTTTGACATCTTAAGTCTGGCATTGTTGGCGACCACCCTATTTTCAATGGTCTTCGCCGTCAGTAAGGCCGGCAAGTATCCCGTCTTCAGTTCTGCTGTCGTGCTGCCATTTCTCATCGGCTTGATTGCGCTGGGACTATTCATCTATTCGGATACCCACGGATCCTCGCAGTTATTGGATATTAAAATTTTAAAATGGTTGTCAACTTCCCTATCGGCCTTCACCTATTTTGTGCTGCAATTTGTGAATATTGGCGTTTCGTTTCTGATTCCGGTTTATTGTCAATATGTTCTGCATACGTCACCATTTATCGCCGGCTTGGTTTTATTGCCCGGTTCATTAGTCGGTGCCGCAATTTCTCCGTATGCCGGTCATCTGGCTGATATCAAGGGTTACGCGTTACCGATTATCCTCGGTTTGATCTCAATGACTTTGGGTGGTGGCATTTTCTTTGGTATCCAAAGCTTGCTAACAGCCTGGATCATTCTGTTGGTTTATTCGTTTCTCCGATTTGGCTTCAACATGGGCTTTTCAAACACGATTTCCAACGCAATGCTAAACGTTCCCGAGCAATATACGGCTGACGTCAACTCCTTTTTCAGCATGCTCCAACAATTTGCCGGCTCCATTGGTGTTGGGATTATGGCAGCGGTCATGGCAATCAGTCAAAACAACGGCACCGGCAATTTAGCTGCCCGTTCGTTTATCGGTGGCCGCTACGATTTCTTACTCGCCACCCTCTTGAGTGCAGCCGCCCTTATCGCTACCATTATCAACTTTAGAATTCAGCGGCGGCATCAATCACCCCAAACTAATTAATTTCAACCTTTCCATTGTGCACAAGGCTTTTTGTTTGAATTTCAATTCAAAACCAGTTAATCTGAATTTGGTTATTTAGTATCAGTAAATAGCTACATTGACTGTTGCTTCGGTTTAGGACAGCTGCGTAAAGCAGAAACTTCCACCTAAGCACCTTCTGCAAAAATCCCAAAACCAGGGATTCCTGCAGAAGGAGACTTAGGTTCCAGTTTCTAACCGCTTTACTCCGCTCACTGTTTTAGGACAGCTCCTCCAAGCAGAAGTCTGCATGTAAGCACCAGTAAGGAAAATTCCAGAACCGGGAATTTACCTCACTGGCGACTTACACTCCGACTTCTAAGCGCTTGGATCTGCTCACTGTTTTTAGGACAGCTGCGTCAGGCAGAAACCTGCGCATAAGCACCTTGGTCAAAAATTCCAAAATCGGGAATTTCTGCCCAAGGAGACTTATACTCCGGTTTCTAGACGCCTGACTCCGCTCACTTGTTTTTAGGACAGCTCTGCAAAGCAGGAATCTGCGCGCAAGCACCTTGGAGAAAGATTCCAGGACCGGGAATCTCCCTCCAAGGCGACTTACACTCCGATTCCTAACCGCTTTGCTCCGCTCACTGTTTTAAAGGGGGACTTCAATTATGGTAAAAGTTGGAATTAATGGTTTTGGACGAATCGGCCGCTTGATTTTACGCCGTATTTTGGAAATCAACGATCCGGACTTGGAAGTTGTTGCAATCAACGATTTAACCAGTCCGTCAATGCTCGCATATTTATTCAAATATGATTCAACCCACGGTACCCTGCCTTACGATATTTCTTCAACGGATGATTCATTGGTTGTTGATGGCAAGAAGTACCGGGTTTACGCGGAAAAAGATGCCAGCCAGATTCCTTGGGTTAAAGATAATGGGGTAGATTTAGTCCTTGAATGTACTGGTTTCTATACTTCAAAAGAAAAATCACAAGCTCATTTGGACGCCGGGGTTAAGAAAGTCCTGATCTCAGCACCCGCTGGGCCAATGAAGACAATTGTTTATAACGTTAACGACGATACCTTAACCGCAGACGATCAAATCATCTCGGCTGGTTCTTGCACCACCAACGCATTAGCACCAATGGCTTACTTCCTCAACAAAGAATTTGGCTTGGAAGTCGGCACGATGACAGCGATTCACGCATTTACCAGTTCGCAGATGATTCTTGATGGACCTAAAGGCAAGAAGTTCCGACCTAACCGAACCGCTTCTGCCAACACCATTCCTCATTCAACTGGAGCTGCTAAAGCAATCGGCTTGGTTATTCCAGAGCTTGAAGGTCACTTACAAGGTCACGCCCAACGAGTTGCCGTTGTTGATGGCTCGGTTTGTGAATTAGTTTCCGTTCTTAAGACTAAAGTAACCGCCGATCAAGTTAACGATGCCATCAAACCACACACTGACAACAACCCAGCATTTGGCTGGAACGATGACGAAATTGTTTCTTCAGACATCATCGGTGACACCCACGGGGCCGTTTACGATCCAACTTTGACGGAAGTAACCTCGAACGGTGATTTCCAAGTGGTCAAGACTGCAACCTGGTTCGATAACGAATATGGTTTCGTTTCAAACATGGTCCGCACCGCCAAGAAATTCGCTGAAGTATCTGGCTTGAACTAATCATTTAAATAAGCTTCATTCCAATTAAAAATCCGCAAAGTCGACGACTCGAAGTTCGTTGATTTTGCGGATTTTTTTAGTTAGTTCATGCTTAAAACCTGATGATTAAAATGCTCAAATTCATTTCTATCGAACTGTGATATCCCCACCATCAGAAGTTAATCGGTAGAGTGGCCGGTTATTCTGAGCGATTTGCCACGAATGGTTGCCCGATTGACCGAATAGGGATACATCGCCACCGTCAGCGCTGGCACTGACCTGCACCTGCTTGCGGTTAGGAATCGTTGCATCAATATCCCCACCATCGGTGCTGGCAGTCAGCGAACTTTTGACCCGGTTATTATCCAAAACAACATCGCCGCCATCCGTATTAAGCACAGCATCCTTCAACTTGGTGGCGGTAAACGAAACGTCACCACCGGCTGTGGATATCGTCGCCGTTCCAGTTGTGAAATTCGAATTTTGATAAGTTAGATCCCCACCATCACTACTTTGGGTAATTCCAGGCGCGGTGACATTCTTCAAGGTGGTATCATCGGTATTCTTTAATTCAAGCGCGGCTTTGGCAGTCACGTTTTCCAAATTAATTTCTGCATCTCCAGCCAACTGAAGTTGATTGACAGCAACGTTGGTTAATGAAACTTCATTGTCATTATGACCATCAATATGGGTTAATTGCGTATGCTTCGGCAAGGTGATCGTTATCTTCCCGCCATCATTTTGATAGCTGCTAATACTCAAGCCCATAATGCGGGTGTGATGTTGCTGCTCACCCTTAATTGTGAGTGTTTTTCCCGTCTGACTAACCGTGTTGAATTTCGGATAGGCAATTGTCGGCCGCTTCACGTTGCCGGGTTGAACCACCACTTCACTATCAGTTGTAAAATTCAGTTGGTCAAATGACCGGTTCAGCTGTTTGGTTTTCATTTTCATTGCCGTGCCCTGCTCGTCGTCAACCTTAAATCCATTGGCCCAAACAATTGGCTTAAAACCAGTATGGCCGAGGGCAACTGCGACCATGATGACACCAATGATGGTTAATGCTGAACCAATCACAATTGATTTCTTCATTTTTGTCGTCTCCTTCCATGCTTCTCAGCTCGATTCTTTGGCACAATCTTCTGGTACGCCCAGCGAGAAAAAGTGGTGACCCCACGGACCACGCCGTTAAAGGCGGCTGAAAATAATGGTGTCATCAAGATAATTAGGCCAACAAAGGCAATGCCGATGCCAGTGTAGAGAACGCCCAACCAAATGTCGCTCGGTAAGATGCTGATGCCGATAACCAAGCTGGCCAGCCCACTGACGACGACCCCAAAAATTAAGCCAAGGAGCCCAACGATGATGCCAAAGGCTGCCGCGAAAACGCCAATTGACAACCCTGCTAATCCAAGCGCCAATGGAATTGTAACTGGCGTAGATAAAACAGCCAGGATAATCAGCCAAACTGTCTTCATATCTTCCTTAGGCTTGGCCGTTCGCGACTGGGTGCTACTGCCAGCATCCAAGTTCTTGATCGAATAGTCAGCTAAAATTTTTCTGGTTAGCTGCCGTGGGGTCCCCAATTCACGAACACAATCGTTGTAAGTGGTGAAGTTCCCATCCTGTAAATATTCGGTATAGAAATCAACCACTTCATTGCGTTCATCGGGATCCAGTTGCCCCAACAAAGCCGTTAATTCGGTTATATAATCATCCATTCGTTTCATCTCCCAACATTTTATCTACCCCAACTTTAAAGTCTTGCCATTCTTGTTGAATCACGCTTAACTGCCGCTTTCCCTCTGCAGTAATTTTATAGTACCGCCGATTTCGCCCCTGATAAGGCTGATCGTACGTTGTTAATAAATCGTTCTTCTTCAGCCGCCGAAGGACCGGATACATCGTCGATTCGGAAACTGAAATGGATTCCTGAATTTTTTGAGTAAGGGCATAGCCATAATAATCATCATGGACTAAGAGGCCCAGGACACAACCGTCTAATAGCTCCGAACTCATCTGAATAGCCATATTGTCACCTCTGTAATACTATTTTATATATAATATGATTTCATATACATAATATCGATCTCTGCTCCTTTTGTCAACAATGAGTCTGATTAATCACCGCAAACCTCTCAAAAAAGTCGTTTTACGATGTTATTTGGAACCAAAAAAGCCAACAGCTCCAGTCACTCCGATCAAAAGGAATAATTAGGCTATTGGCTTAAACGAACATTATAAATAGTTTAAAAGAAAGTCGGCCGATTACTTTGCTCGAGTCAAACTAACCGTCAGAACATTGTCTGGGGTCGTATTATAACTGGCCAAAATCCCATTCACCACGTCAGCGGCGGATCCGTGTTGCGATGTCGACCGGTGATACGTGTTGATCCAGGTTCCTAGCGCATCAAGGCCAAATTCAAAGCCTTCAAACACCTGCATATATGTTGATGACTGGGGTTCGGGTGTCTCAATGGTGATTTTTTCGACCCGTTGGTGATTAATCTGCATCGTCAGTTTAATCTGGTCGGTATCAAATAGAACCACCGCACCATCTTCAACCGACTCCGGTAGCCGATAGTCCGTCAACCGCATATTTTGGTTATAGACGCGGGCAACGTAGTCATAAGTGCCTAAATCATTGGTTCCTAATTCCTGTGACATTAAAAATCCCCCTTAAGCAATCCTGAAGTAACGCTGTTATCAGAATTATAAGGGGAATTTGGCTTGGCTGGGGAAATTTTGACTCCTCACCATTATTCAACTGGAACTGATCGTCCTTTTTGGAAATGCTTTGGGTGGCTAATCGTACATATCGCTCAATTTCTTTTGAACATCAGGATGGTTGATAAATTCATCATAGGTCGTATCAGCTTTATCGATAATCCCGTTGTTGGAAACTTCGATAATATGGTTGGCAATTGTTTGGATAAACTCATGATCATGAGATGTAAAGATGATCGACCCTGGGAAAGCAACTAATCCCTCATTCAACGAGGTAATTGATTCCAAATCCAAGTGATTGGTTGGATCATCTAACAGAAGCGTGTTGCCTTTCTGCAGCATCATCTTTGACAGCATGCACCGGACTTTTTCGCCTCCAGATAAGACACTCACTTCTTTGTTCACGTCATCGCCTGAGAACAGCATCCGTCCCAGGAAGCCCCGCAAGAACGCGTCATCATCATTGCCTTTTTGGGCATATTGGCGTAACCAATCAATGATCCGCAACTTGTTGTCATTGAACTCCGCCGAGAAGTCCTTTGGAATCGATGTCATTTCCACTGTTTGGCCCCAAGTAATTTCACCGGTATCTGGTTTCATTGTGCCTGCCAAGATCTGCATTAAAGTCGTTGATGCCAAATCATTTCGGCTCACCAAAGCAGTCTTGTCGCCAGGGCGCAAAGTAAAGGTGACGTTATCAAGAATTGTGACCCCGTCAATAGTTTTGGAGACTTTATCCACTCGTAAGAGATCATTGCCCAACTGACGTTCCTGCTCAAAGTGAATAAATGGGTATTTCCGTGACGATGGCTTAATGTCATCCAGGGAGATCTTATCAAGCTGCTTCTTTCGCGAAGTCGCCTGCTTTGATTTGGAAGCATTGGCGCTAAACCGGGCGACGAATGCCTGAAGTTCCTTGATCTTGTCTTCCTTCTTGGCATTGGAATCTGCCCGCATTTTGGCAGCGAGCTGACTGGATTGCAGCCAGAAGTCATAGTTACCCACGTACATTTTGATCTCACCAAAATCAACATCGCACATCATTGTACAAGTCTGATTCAAGAAATGGCGGTCATGAGAAACGATAATCGTAATGTTTGGATAGTCAGCCAGGAAGTTTTCCAACCATTCAATTGTGTATACATCAAGCCCGTTGGTTGGCTCATCCAGTAATAAAACATCGGGTTCGCCAAATAAAGCCCGGGCCAGCAATACTTTCACCTTTTGGCCTTCCGTTAATTCACTCATCAGCTGTTGATGAAGGTCTTCAGGGATCTCCAACGACTGCAATAATTGCGAGGCATCGGCTTCGGCGTTCCAGCCGTCCATTTCAGCGAACTCGGCTTCCAAATTGGCTGCCTTGATCCCATCTTCATCGGAAAAATCCGGTTTGGCATATAAAGCATCCTTTTCAGCCATGATGTCAGCCAAATGTTGATAACCCTGAATGACAGTTTGGAGGACGGTCTGGTCTTCAAAGCCGTAATGATCCTGGCTCAAGCTGGAAATCCGTTCGTTTTTATCAATATGAATCTCGCCGGTTGACGGTGTCAGTTCACCTTCTAATAATCTTAAGAAGGTGGATTTGCCGGCACCATTGGCTCCGATGACGCCATAGCAATTACCTGGCGTGAACTTTAAGTTAACGTTGTCGTATAGTTTTTTACCTGAGATTTGTAATCCCATGTCTGAAATCGTAATCATTGATTTACCTCACTGTTTCTTGCCTAAAAAATAAACTTCGCCTGCTTGGCGACAGCCTGCATAAATCAAAGCAGTCAACAACGAACAAGAGCGTTCATCATTGACTGCTTTGTTAGGCTTCCGGGTTGCCCCGAGTCTCGTCGCACTATCAAACAAATATATCATATCCGGCGACGTTAAACAACACTATACCTCGCCGAGATTATTAAAGTATTCAACTTGAATATCATCGTCAGAGATAATCAACTTGGTGACACTCCCGTTATCGGTTGGCTGGCCTAAATCCAACTGTGGGGCATAGCGGTCAACAATCGAACGAATTGTAATCCCATGAGAAACGATTAATATTTGTTGACCGTCATGGGTATTCTCTCGAATTTTGTCAAAGCCGCGGTTCAGGCGTTTCCAAAACATGTCATTGTTCTCAGCTTGGTTATAGAGATCGGCGTGATGAATGAGGTCCCGCGCCCGTTCCAAACCAAAGTCTTTTAAGACTTCTTTTTCATTGGTTGTTTTGACTTGAGCACCCACAAACTGCCACATTTGATTGGCGTCGTTACCTTCAAAGTAACCGTGGAATTGTTCTCTAAGCTCAGGATACTGATAACTGACGATGTTCATGTTATGTGGATTCTTCCGCAAAATAATTTTGGCGGTATCGATTGCCCGTCCTGAATCGCTGGAAAAAGAAGCCGCAAAATTAATCTTTGAGAGTCGTTCACCAGCACCCTCTGCATCGCGAACACCCTTGTCCGTCAACGGCGAATCGATCCACCCCTGAATCTTGTTATACAAATTCAAATAAGTTTGTCCATGTCGCACCATGTATGCAGTAACCTTTGCCAAAAAAATCATCCCATTCCTTTAGATTTTGTCCACAACTTAAGTATATCTAATCAGGCAACATTAATCACTTAAATCATCTTCAAAAATAATTGAATTGCGGCAACTACCCACAATTTCGTCATTTGGCCAACCCCTAAGAATGTTGCAATTTGTTATACTTAAGATAACAGTTACTCTATCAAAAAAGCGAGGTTACTATGATTAATTTACTGAACTTTTCTGCCTGGGAGCAGGCCCTCATCGCCACCCTTTTTACTTGGGGCGTCACTGCCTTGGGTGCGGCCTTAGTGTTTGCCTTCAAAACCATCCGCAACAACGCTCTTTCACTCATGTATGGATTCGCGGCTGGCGTGATGATTGCGGCATCCTTTTGGTCCCTACTGGATCCAGCCATTAACTTAGCTGAGAATCAGGATCGGATTCCTTGGCTGGTCGTTGCCATTGGCTTTATTGCCGGCGGTTTCTTTCTGTATTTGGCTGACAAAATCATTCCGGCCCTTTATTTAAAACATAATCGTCACGAGAAAAATTCGAAAGCGGAATTGAAACGGGCAATTTTGCTGGTTTTCTCGATTACGCTGCATAACATCCCCGAAGGTCTGGCGGTCGGCGTTGCTTTTGGGGCAATCGGCGCTTCGCCAAATGGCAGCCAAACTGCTGCGATTGTAGCCGCAATGACCGTCGCAATCGGAATTGGCCTCCAAAACTTTCCGGAAGGCGCTGCAGTTTCGATCCCTTTACGTCAAAGTGGCATGACCCGTTTTCGGGCGTTCATGTACGGCCAATCGAGTGGGATTGTCGAGCCAATCGCCGGCGTCTTGGGCGCATTGCTAGTCGCATCGGTGAATGCCATTTTGCCGTACGCCTTGGCATTCGCGGCTGGGGCAATGATTTACGTGGCCTGCAAGGAACTGATCCCCGAAGCCCACGCCAGAACTAAAGAAGAATCACACTGGGCAATCTTTGGTATTATGGCAGGCTTTACGTTGATGATGGTGCTGGATGTGGCATTAGGTTAGTGTGCGAAGTAAAACGGTTAATCACCGGAGCATAAGTGTCCTCAATCATCAATTTCTGGGCTTGGGATTGATGATTGAGGTGCTTATGTGCAGGTGATTGCTTTGCGAAGCACGATTCCACTATATAGACAAAATCCACTACTTCAGTATGAACGGATCCACAGCACCAATCCGCAGTTCCGTATAACCCCGCAATCCTAATCTGGACTAGAAATCAAAGCACCTCAAATTCTTAACAATCGAAGCATTCAAAAAGCGATCACTGGAATTCCAATGATCGCTTTTTAAGTCACTTATTTTAATCCTGGTTTAATGATCCAATGACCAGTTTCTTTTAGAAACAATGGTATGCCACTGATCCACCATGCCATCGAATCGAAGACTAACAGCCGTTTTTTAGTGATGTGGGTATTGATGGCCAATCTCATAAACCATTTCTGGCTCCTGGCTAATTCGCGTATTTTTATTTAACGCATTGACCCAGTCTATTTCCTCATCAGTCATTTCAAAATCATAGATATCCGCATTTTGTTTAATCCGATCTGGATGAACGGACTTGGGAATAAACGAATCGCCCCGTTGCAAGTGCCAGCGCAAAATAATTTGAGCGGCTGACTTGCCATGATGCTTGGCAATTTTCAAAATCACTGGATCGTCGAAAATTCTGCCCCGGCCAAGGGGTGCCCAGGCTTGAGTCACAATGTGGTTTTCACGATCAAAGTGAGTCATTGCCTCTTGAGATAAGTAGGGGTGCACTTCCAGCTGGTTCAGAACTGGCATTTCATTTGCCTTGGTTGCCAAGTATTCCAAGTGAACCATGCCATAATTACTGGTTCCAATTGATTTAGTTAACCCTTGTTCTTTCAAAGCTTCAAAGGCCTTCCAAGTTTCAAAGAAGTGTTGGTGAATTGGCCAATGAACTAACAGGAGATCAACGTAATCCAACTGCAATTTCTTGAGTGATTCTTCGACAGAGCCCATCACTTTGTCGTATCCCTGATTAGCTTCAGCCACCTTAGTGGTTACAAAAATCTCGTCCCGAGCAACGTTCAACTCTTTGATTGCTTTTCCAACAGCGGCTTCGTTGCCATACATTTGAGCGGTATCAAACAAGCGATAGCCGGCATCATAGGCGGCCTTCACCGAGTCAATCAATTCCCGTTCCTCAGTCATCTTGTAGACCCCGAGGCCTTGATTGGGCATCGTGTGACCGTCGGCTAACTTAACTCTTGCATCGATTTTTTTCGTATCCATCAAATTCCTCCAATGTTACTTTAGTTTCTTAATGATTCTGGCAGGATTCCCACCGATTAGGACGTTGTCCCCAAATGATTTCGTGACAACGGCACCTGCGGCAATTATAACATTATTGCCTAACGTGACCCCAGGCGTGATGATTGCACTACCTCCTGCCCACACGTTATCGCCAATCGTCACTGGTCCTGGAATTTCGACGCCGCGGTTTCGTTCAGCGACATCAAATGCATGGTCGACGGTGTAAATTTGAACATTCGGCCCCAGCAGGCAATTATCACCAAATTTAATCTTGCCAACATCAATAAATGTACAACCATAATTGGCAAAGAAGTTCTCGCCAACTTCAATGCTGTAACCATAGTCGCACTGGAAAGGTGCTTGAATATCTACTTTTTTTCCGGTCCGTTTAAAGATTTTCTTGATGATATCTGAACCGGCATCAGGGTCCGTTTTCATCGTATCGTTAAATTCATTTACTAATTTTCGGGTGCGACGCCGATCCTTGGCAAGTTCGGGGTCATTGTTCACATACCTTTGACCAGCAATCATTTTTTCTTTTTCAGTTAA
Organism: Lentilactobacillus rapi DSM 19907 = JCM 15042; assembly: GCF_001436255.1. Taxonomy (GTDB): domain Bacteria; phylum Bacillota; class Bacilli; order Lactobacillales; family Lactobacillaceae; genus Lentilactobacillus; species Lentilactobacillus rapi. The sequence goes on from NZ_AZEI01000083.1 coordinate 60,799, forward strand.
AGTCATCGTTATCCTCCAGTTAAGTTTAAGGTTATGTACAGAAACAAGGTCGAGGCAAAATTGACTTGTCTCGACCTCATTTCGTAGGTTTTATATGGATGGTTCCTTGTTTGAAGAGTTGTTTGAAGCGACATAGCGGAAATGTGCTCCACCAAGCAACAACCTGCACATAAGCACTTGATCTGTAAATCCAAAATCAGGATTTTCAGATCAAGACACTTATGCTCCGGTTATTCCCGCTTGGTTCCGCACTCTACTTGATGTCGTTAAACGTCAAGTTGAACATTGTTGCTAAGTCTTGGAATTGAGTTTCAGTTGCGTTGAATGTCAAAACAGTGTGGTGACCACCACCATCATGGATCCATTGAGTAGCACCATTCTTCAAGCCCATCTTTGGTGTCCACATTTGTTTGGCAACTGGAAGATTTGGAGTTGGCTTTGGAGCTTTGTGACCGTCAACGGCGTAACCAATCATTCTGTATTCGTTACCGAAGTCAGAGATGGTAACATCCATTGCGTCACCTTCACGGCCAGTAAATACCAAACGTGCTGGATCAGCTTTGCCACCGATATCCAATGGGTGAACTTCAACACGAGGCTTGTCGCTGGCGATACTTGGGTCAACTTCAAGCATGTGTGATCCAAGGATAGCTTCCTTACCCTTTTGTAATTCAAGGGTGTAGTCTTCCATGAATGCAGTTCCTTCATTATGGGTCATGATCTTAGTCAAGCGATCCAAGGCAGCTGTCTTCCAGTCACCTTCAGCACCGAAGCCATAACCTTCAGCCATCAATAATTGAGCTGCAAGGCCTGGTAATTGTTCCAAACCATAAAGGTCTTCGAAGTTGGTTGTGAATGCTGAATAGTTACCTTTGTCAAGGAAGTTCTTGATACCGAAGTATTCACGGATTTGGTAACGAACTGAATGTTCGTACTTGTCTTTGTCATTGTCACCTTGAACAAATTCGTACTTGTCTTGCAATTCTTTGTACTTCTTGTCAATGTCGTCTTCTGAAACGGCGTTAACTGATTGTACCAAGTCACCAAGTGCGTAGTAATCAACGGTCCAGCCAAATTGAATTTGGGCTTCAACCTTGTCACCTTCAGTAACGGCAACGTTTCTCATGTTGTCACCAAAACGGGCAACCTTGATGTTAAAGCTTTCGTTGTAAGCAACTGCAACGTCTTCCCAATCAGCAATTTCGTCTTGGACTTCAGGATCACCCCACCAGCCGTAAACAATCTTGTTGTTCATGCGAAGGCGAGCATTGATAAAGCCGTATTCACGGTCACCATGAGCACTTTGGTTCAAGTTCATGTAATCAAAGTCGATGGTGTCATATGGAATGTGATCAAGGTATTGAGTTGCTAAGTGAAGCAAAGGCTTTTGAAGTAACTTGGTACCACGGATCCAGTTCTTTGCTGGTGAGAATGTGTGCATCCAAGTAATCACACCGGCAACTTTATCGTTGTAGTTAACTTCTTTCATTAAATTAGTGATGCTGTCAGCAGTCGTTGCAACCAATTTGAAGACGATTGGGTAAGGCAACTTGCCTGAGGCGTTCAACTTGTCAACCATGTCCTTAGCATCTTTTTCAACGGACTTTAATTGTTCTTCACCGTAAAGATGTTGACTACCAGTAACGAACCAAAATTCATAATCAGGAACTTGTAACATAATGTTTTCTCTCCTCGTAATGAAATATTTTTTACTGTCTGAACACAAGCATCCAGGCATTTATAACAAACAAATTGTGCCAACATAAGCAATTAATTGAGTTACTGTTATCGCTTACATGAATTATTATAAATTATTTGTACGCATAAATCAATCACTTTTTTAATTTGTTAGCATAAAATTTTGAGTGAGCGCAGCAAAGCGCTTAGAAGTCGGAGTGTAAGTCGCCTCTGAGGGAAATTCCTGCCCTTGGAATTTTTCTTAGAGGTGCTTACATGCAGACTTCTGCTTTGCGGAGCTGTCCTAAACCAAGTGAGCGCAGCAAAGCGCTTAGGGACTGGAGCCTAAGTCTCCTTCTGCAGAAATCCCCGGTTTTGGGATTTTTGTAGAAGGTGCTTAGGTGGAAGTTTCTGCTTTACGCAGCTGTCCTAATCAAGTGTGCGGAGCTAGGCGCTTAGAAATTGGAACATAAGTCTCCTCAATCATAAATCCTGGTTTTGAGGATTTATGATTGAGGTGCTTATGTGGAAATTTCTGCCTAGCACAGCTGTCCTAAAAAGGTGAGCCAAGGCTTACAATCCTGCACCTAAGCCCCCATTCCCCAGCCACACAAAAAATCAACCATCCAACAACGGACAATTGATTTTTTATTTTCCATTCTGACATCAAAGCCCAGAATGGTTCGTTTTTAATTAATTGTTAGAATTATTGGTTGCGGAAGTTTCTTCTTTAATCCCTGCAGCCTTGTGGAGATCAAGTTCAATCTCTTCAAGTGACTTACCACGGGTTTCGATAAACTTCTTGTGAACGAACCAAATAGCGATTCCACAAATGATTGCATAGAACAGGAACGCATTGTCGAGTCCCCATGCACTTAACATCATTGGGAAAGTCAATGAAACGGCCATATCAGCGAGCCAGTTGGTTGCTGAACAGAGTGATGTTCCAAGGCCACGAATGTTCAATGGGAAGACTTCACCAATCAGAACCCAAGTAATTGGGGCCCAGGTTGAAGCGTAAAAGGCAATGTAGACCGTCAAAGCGATCGCACTGACATAGGCAGCAGCTTGAGAACCGTTATCAAACTTCAAAATGACATACATCACAACTAATGAGAGACCCATTCCAGATGCCCCGAAAATAAGCATCTTTTTACGGTCAACTTTATCCATCAACAGCATTGCCACAATCGTGACAATAACGTTAACAACACCAATTCCGATATGGGCAAGCAAAGCAGCGATCACTCCCCAGCCAACATCGGTAAAGATCGTTGGTGCATAGAAAATCACACTGTTACTCCCAATAACTTGCTGGAAGACGGCGGCACCAAGACCAGTAATCAAGGCTGGTCGAACGGCTTTACCAAACAATTCCTTCCAACCACCAACTGGTTGTTTAGCAGTTTCTTCGATTTCAGTCAACGCAGTATCAACGGCTTTGGTATCACCTTTGTTGGTATCGAGCAAAACGCCCTTAGCTTCATCAAGGTGACCAATCTTAACCAAGAATCGTGGACTTTCTGGTAAGAAAAGTGATCCGAAGAACAGGATAGCAGCTGGTAATGCAGCGAAGCCTAACATCCAACGCCAGCCAGTATACATATGAGCAAATGAGTAGTTCAAGATGTAAGCCAGCAAAATACCAATCATAATCATTAACTGGAACATCGTCGCAACCGCACCATGCATCCGTTTAGGAGCCAATTCGTGCAGATATGCAGGAATCAATGCGGAAGTAATCCCAACACCAATTCCGAGAATAACTCTGGTCCCAACAAGGATTTCAAAGTTCGGTGCAAATCCCGATGTAATGGCTCCGATAAAGAAGATGACTGAAGCCCAAATGAGTAACTTACGACGCCCGTAGGTATCCAAAAACTTACTGGTTCCCAAGGCACCAAGTACGGCACCAATCAAGACGGAACTAACAACCCAACCTTGCTCCCATGGTCCTAAGTTAAGTTGCTTTTGGATAAATAGAATTGCACCAGAAACTGAGGCAATATCATAACCAAAAAGTAACCCACCCAGGGCACCGAAGGTATAAATAAATCCATTATTTGTAACTCTCTTCAATTCAAGCACCCCATTCGATTAATTTACTAAAATAGAAAAATTGCAGAAACAAAATACTGTGCGCACACTGTAAACGGTTTCTGACATCGCTTACAAATGACAGTATAGGGTATTCATACGCATAAATCAAGAATTTATTATTCGTCAGGACAAATCAAAAAGAGCACTGCACCGCGATATCAACGGTTACAGCACTCTTTTTATTAGTAAAATTCAGTTTTGTTTTACCAACTAGCTTAAATCCCCTTGGTTGAATCCCTAACAATCAGTTCCGAATCCAGCATTTTGTTGTCACCTTTATTTTTATCCAACATATCAAGCAACAACTTGGCTGCCGTTTCGCCCATGTGACGTTTTGGATGGGTCATTGTTGTAATACTTGGATCAACAAACTTTGAAATTTCATAATCATCAAACCCTGCCACGGAAATTTCGCCGGGAACTGAAATGCCCTCTTTACTCAACATGCCAATCACTTCAATGGCAAGTTGGTCGTTGTAACATACAATTGCGGTAGGTCGGCTCTCTGATTGAACATCTACCCGATCCTTAATCTTGCTTAGAACACTGTTAATCTCATCACCAGATCGATACATCATGATGTCCCCAGACGACGATACGTCCGGATGGGTCTGGTAGGACTTGATAAACCCATTCATCCGGTTAACCCCCTGCAAATCATCCACTTGGAAGATCCCCAAGACCCGTTCATGACCGTTATCCAGCAAATAATCCACAATCTTTTTCTCAGCCTGGGTATCATCAATTTCCACGTACGGAAAATCAAGTTGTGGATAATGGGAGTTCATGAAGACGGCAGGTTTGCCAGAGTTCACAATCATTTGATAAACATCCAGGTTAGGGTTCTCAAGCGTACTGCGGGTGGGTTCAATAATAAAACCGACCACATCGTTGTCCAACATATTTAATAAATTATGGCGTTCGTTATCGTACTCGTCATGAGTATTGCCAATTAGGACCGACAACCCTTCGGCTGAAATAACTTGATCAATTCCGCTAATAATGTTTGGAAAAATATAATCGGCAATGTGGGTCGTAATCACCCCCACGCTTTGATTCGAACGTTCTGAACGGACCTTATGGTTAATCCAATCATTAACGTACATCCCACCACCCTGGACTCGATAGATATAACCTTCGTGTTCCAAATCACCAACGGCTCGACGAATGGTGTAACGACTAACAGAATACATCCCCATCAATTCAGATTCAGTTGGGATCTTCTCGTTGATCTTGTACTTGCCATTAATAATGCTATCCTTGATACTTTTCTTGACCATGACGTACTTAATTTCCATGAGTGAATCCCCCCGTTACTGAATTTTGAAATCTTATTAACTCAACTGGCCACCTGTACCTATCACTCATTTAATCGGTCCTGCTAAATACATTAGCCCGGCCGTTGCAGCAATTGCCGCCAATGTCCACCAACCAAAATGGTGATTCGGCTTTGTCTGATCTTTTCTGGCAAATTCATACATCCAAGAAAAAATAAAAACAATAATCAGCAGATCAGTGATCCCTGATAAGACGTGTAAAAAAGTTTGCATAGTACTTCCCTTCTTCTTTTAGTGAGCGGAGCAAAGCGGCTCAACAATCGGAGGGTAAGTCTCCTCTCTTGGAAATTCCCGGGTTTGGAATTTTTGAGAGAGGTGCTTACGCGCAGATTGTTGCTTTGCACAGCTGTCCTAAATTTTAAACAACTCTCGAATAACTCTCCAATAATAAAAGTATCATATTTTGTGGTCAATTCATACACACTTATACGGATAAATATCTTTTCTCCTATTGCAACTCCATACAAAAAAATATTATAATACATATAAAAGCGGTTACACAACCACAATTTATTATTTAAGGAGAATTGATGATGGAAACTAAGCAAGAAGTTTTTGATACGTACAAGGGTCAAGAGATTCAAAAGTTTACAGTTACGAATGATCACGATGTTTCAATTTCCGCAATTACTTTAGGGGCTACTTGGAAAGCCTTTAATATTCCGGGCAAAGACGGTCAACCTGAAAATGTCATGTTAAGCATGCCAAGCAGTGAAGAATACATGAAGAACCAGTATTTCTGCCAAGCAATTGGACGGACTGCCGGCCGAATTACCAACGGAACTTTCTCAATCAAGGGCAAGGAATATCACGTGGATGCTAACGAAGGCACGACAACGTTGCACGGTGGCCCTCATGGCTTTAACACCCAAATCTGGGACGGTTCATTCGACGGCGACAAGATTGTCTTCACAAAACACATCGACTCAAGCGAAGATTCATTCCCCGGTAACATTGACGTTAAGATTACCTACAGCTTGAACGATGACAATGAAGTCACGATTACTTATACCGCCAAGAGTGACGCTGATACATTATTTAACCCAACTCAGCATGCCTACTTTAATTTGAGTGACAGCCAAAATGTCTATGGTCAATCACTTCAAATTAACGCCGACAAGTATCTAGAACTTAACAAGGATAAGACCCCAACCGGTAAGATGGTTCCTGTTGATGACACGGCTTATGACTTCCGCGATCCTCAAAACATCAAACTGGGCATTGATGACATGAAGGCTGAAGTTGGCCACACTTACGATGAAGTTTACGTTATCAATGATCACAAGGAAGCCGATCCAATTGCAACCTTGACTGATCCAGAATCAGGCCGCAGCGTTGCAATCAAATCTAACCGGGATGCTTTGGTTGTCTTCACACCAGATGATTTGGATGGCTTTAAGTTCGACCGTGGCGCTGGTGTCCCTCACATGGGAATTGCTCTTGAAGCTCAAAGCTTACCAGATACACCAAATCACGAAGGCTTTGGCAGCGTCTTATTACCAAAGGGTGAAGAAAAGACTTATTCAATTAGCTATAAAGCAACCTTCTAATTTTGAATTGAAACAACTCTAGATTGGGACAAACGGTGATTTGATCCCAGAATTTAACGAAAAGGACCAATTATTCCTGATTTTGGAATAGTTGGTTCTTTTGTTAAATAGCCGGGATCAGCCGTTTGTCGCAAGTTTTATCAATATAAGAGTGGCAAGCCAAGTTCCATTTATAAATTCTCAACCGACTAATATCCCATCCTTTTGATTTCGCCATTTTTTCACATGGCCAGTTTATTCAATGAATCGTATCAAAGCCATGCTGGTTTTGACATATACCAATTCTGGCTTTTTGAACAAAAGCAACCCATTTTAATCATTATTTAAACTTCCCAATAAAATCTTTAACACTATTTCAGGCTGAAATGATTCGTCATTGGATCACAAATTTTCTGTAACTCAATTGAAACTTTTGGGGATTATCATGACACCTACAAAATAGAAAATGAGGTGTTCTTTTGAAATTCACAAAAACAATTTTGAGCTTGGTAGCTGCCGGGGCCATCTTCGGCGTAACCGCCACAAGTGCGAGTGCTGATACAGTTACAAACTATCCCGCTCGCCAGTCAACGAGCTATCAGCAGACGAATTATCCCACCAAAGCAACAACTAATTCAACGACAACAACGACGCCAGCAGCCAATAATGCCAGCACCAGTGCCAATGCAGTTGTCAACTTAGCCAAACAACTTGCCAACCAAAACATTCCTTACGTTTGGGGCGGTGAGTCACTTAAAGGAATGGATTGTTCCGGACTGACCGACTATGTATACCAAAAGGCTGCCGGCATTAGCTTGGGGCATTACACTGTCACCCAAGAAAGCCACGTCACTAAAGAGGCCGTTTCTGCCGCTCAACCCGGCGATCTACTCTTCTGGGGCAGTCAAGGCGCTTCGTACCACGTTGCTATCTACGTTGGCAACAATCAATATGTAGCCGCTCCTCAACCAGGTCAAAATGTCGAAATTCAAACAATTAATAGTGCCTTCATGCCAAGCTTCGCGGGCCATGTTAATTCATAATTGAAGTTTTTCAACAACATTAAGCCTTTAGTTGGCAAATCATCTGTAAGGCAGCTTAACTCACCATTCTTTGTATTGAGAAAGCTTGCAATAAACAGCTGATTTCTGCCATTCAAGTCAAAAAGCGTCATGCATTTCCCAAGCGAGAATGCATGGCGTTTTTTCATTTAAATTCTAAGATCAAAATCCCAATCTCGCCTAATCTACTAACCGTTAATCACGATACCCACGATCACCACTAAGATTGTAATGGCTAGACATACCCAGCCCATTTGAGTGGCTCTGATTTCGTATTTCTTTTTAGTTTCCTCAGTCAAATTTTGGTATTCTTTTCCCACCAGTGAGGTGGTTGCCAAGATTGTAAAATCTTTCTTGACTAACAGCCGATACGTCACATAAGCAAACAAAGCAACAATCGCCAACAGCCCAAGGTTCACCGAAAATATCATCAAAATCACACACGCAATGGCTGCAACTAGAATTGAAATCCGCCGAAGTGCCATAAAGTCATCTCTCCAATCCACATCAAGGCTCGCTATCTAAAGTTAGTATATCAAATTAATGGCTGCTAATGGCTTAATTGGATTAAATTTATAACCACTTGCGTTTTTCCGCAATATTTAAAGCCTCAATTCGGTTTGCAGCTCCTAATTTACTCAAGATCGATGAGATGTAATTACGTACTGTGCCGTTTGACAAGAACAGTTCCTTAGCAATTTCCGCCGTTGAACTGCCCTTTCTGATTTCAGCTAAGATTTGCGTTTCTTTGTCTGACAAAGGATTGTCGACATCCCCCAGGATTGAGCTGACTAATTCAGGTGAATAAATTGTTTTGCCAGCCATTACCTCATGAATCGACTGGATTAAGTCATCACTTGGGATGTCTTTGAGGAGATAGCCATTGACGTGGGCACCAACTGCCGTTTGAAAGTAGTTTTTGTTGGCAAACGTGGTTAAAATGATCGTCTTCACGGAGCACATTTAATCTACATAACAAAAAGCTTTCCAAAAGGAAAAGCCCCCACCACATTCGTAAATAGTGAGAGCATTAATTAAACTATATTTTCCTCTAGTTACTCATAATGCGTCCAGGCAGCATAAATCGTCACAATTTTATTTTGATCGTCAACTCGGTAGATCACGCGATGCTGGGAATTAATGCGGCGTGAATAAAATTTCTGACTCGCCGGCTGTAGTTTTTCAAAGGATTGCGTTGGCTGGTATGGATCTTCTTTGAGGGCAGCAACTACCTGAAGAAATTGTTGCTTCAAAAGTGATTTCTTTAGTTTTTTCAGATCTCCCTTAGCAGAGTTTCGAATCACAACTTCATAGTTCATAATTTATCCCAATCAATATCATCAATGTTAGTTGTTCCACTGTCATCCGTGGATCGTTCACGAGCTTTTGGTAATTCCCCGGTATTTTCTAGATAAATTGTTTCGGCCATTGATTCCCAATCTCTTTTTGATACGACCACTGCCGCTTCGTCCTCATTACCATTAGCGGGAGTGACCGTGACTGGCTTTCTCTGGATATTGACGTCCTTTAAAATCTTATAGAAATTTTTCCTAGCACTTGTTGGCGTGTAATTTTCCAAATTAATCACCTCAAGGTCATTTTAGCGTACGGACATCACGTACGCAACAATATTGTTTAAAAAAGTACAGCTTACAACTTGGAATGATGCTTGGCTTCAGACAATGTAAAAATTCCCCCTCAATCCTGTAAACAATTGGTAAATCATCCCTCAATAACTCCTTTTTATGTCATGATTACCTTATGAAATTCAAACAGATTAGGAGTCAACATCATGTTAGATATTATTAAAGCCATTATTTTAGGGATTGTTGAAGGGATCACCGAATTTTTACCGATCAGCTCAACTGGTCATTTGATCCTGGTCAATGAATTTATCAAAATGAGCCAAACAACGCAATTTACTGATATGTTCAACGTGGTCATTCAACTCGGCGCAATCATGGCGGTGGTCGTTCTGTATTTCCACAAGCTGAACCCATTGTCCCCCAAGAAAACGCATCTTGAACAGCACGACACTTGGGTCCTTTGGTTCAAGGTGATCGTTGCGGTCTTACCCTCCGTCGTGATTGGCTTGTTGCTCAATGACTGGATGGACGCTCACTTGATGAACTGGGAAGTCGTTTCAGCAATGTTACTGCTATACGGAATCCTGTTTATTGTGATCGAAAACCGCAACGCAAACCGGAAACCACAGTTTACTGATCTTAATCGGCTGTCTTACCGAACAGCATTCATTATCGGAATGTTCCAACTGCTTTCACTGGTTCCTGGTACGTCGCGATCTGGGGCCACAATTCTCGGTGGTATCCTGATTGGCACTTCCCGATACGTTGCCACTGAGTTCTCGTTTTTCTTGGCAATCCCAACCATGTTTGGGGCATCACTGCTCAAAGTCTACAAATATTTTCACCATGGCGGCACCTTTGACGGCCTCCAAACTGCTGTGCTGTTGACTGGCATGCTGGTTTCATTTGTCGTTGCCTACTTGGCAATCCGCTTCCTGTTAAATTACATCCAGCACAATAATTTTAAGGCGTTTGGTTGGTATCGGATTATCCTGAGTATCGTTGTAATTGGGTATTTTGGACTACGCGTTTTAATCTAACAGCAAACATAAAAGAGCGCCTCATCACAGATATGTACCTGCGATGAGATGCTCCTATTGTTTATTAAACAGTATCCATCTTACTTCAAGGCACCCTGCACATCCCGAACCATTGCCAACTCTTCATTGGCTGGAATTAACAGGATTCGAGCCGAAGAGTCCTTGGTTCCGAGGTCACCAGGCGCTTGCTGATCATTCAACTCAGCGTCCAACTTGATGCCAAAGATTTCGAGCTTCTTGCAGACTTCCTCGCGGACCCATTGATCATGTTCACCAATTCCTCCAGAGAAGACGATTGCGTCAACGCCGCCGAGTTCGGTAATGTAGCTTGCCGCATATTTAACGGTTCGGTTGACGAACATGTCGAGTGCTAACTGCGCTCTAGGATCTTTTGAGCTCTCAAGATCCCGCATGTCAGATGAAACACCGGAAACTCCCAGCAAGCCGGAACGGTCGTTGAACATTTCAATCACTTCATCGGCTTTGGCACCCATTCGTTTCATGAAGAATGGTACCAGAGCAGGGTCAACATCACCGGACCTGGTCCCCATGACCAACCCATTCATCGGCGTAAAGCCCATTGAGGTATCGTAACACTTGCCGGCCTTTTCAGCTGCGACAGAAGCCCCTGAGCCCAAATGGAGGGTGACTAATTTTGCGTCCTTTTTCCCAAGCATCTCATCGGCTTGACCCGTGATGAAGCCGTGGTTGATGCCGTGTTCGCCATAACGCCGAATGGTGAATCTCTCGGTTAACTCGTAAGGGATCCCATAGATCGAATTAACTTCCGGCACGTCTTTGAAGAAGGCACTGTCAAAGATCGCGTACTGATCCGTATCAGGTAAGATCCGCTGAATAATCTTGATATATTCAGCTTCCACTGGATTGTGGATTGGGGCAATCTCACCCAGATCAACAATCTGCTGCAAAACATCATCGTCAATTTTGGCAACTTTATCAAAGATGTCACTGCCAGCAACCACCCGGTTACCCACGGCATCGATATCATGCAGATGATCGATCACCCCAAGATCCTTCAGGTTGTTGAGCATGATGGCAGCGGACCGCTCATAATCAATCTTATCCTCAGTAGTTTTGTACTTCTTGCCATCCCCATACTTGATTTTAACGATCGAGCCCGGCATATTCAGCCGCTCAACTTCCCCATCGGCAAGCACCGTTTCTTTTGGCATATCAAATAATTTAAATTTGAGTGATGAACTTCCTGCGTTTACAATTAAAACTTTGGCCATAATAGAACCTCCAATATTTAATTCGCCGTTTTCACTTGTGAATGAAAACGCAACCATAGTAAAAGTATACTATGAAATGAGCAGAAGTGATACAAATGAAACCGAATCTGGTGGGCTATTTAATCCGCATTCCGATTTAGTACTGAGCTTCTCACAATAATTTCCGGATCAATCACTTCTTGGGTAATTTTGGCATCCCCGTCAACTTCTAGAATGTCCATCAGCGAAGCGACCCCTTTTTTGATGATTTGCGAAGTTGGTTTGCGCACAGTCGTCAACGGTGGAGTTAAGTACTGCGAATAGCTCATGTCATCATAGCCAATGAAGGAAACATCTTCGGGCACCCGATACCCCAGCTCAACGCAAGCATTGATAGCACCAACAGCCATATCATCGTTCTCGCAGAAAACACAGGTTGGCACTTGGCCACTAGACAAGATCTGACGCATTAACTTGTTGCCGCTTTGGGGTAGATAGTCGCCTCGTTTAACCAAATTAGAATCAACTTCCAAGCGGTGCTCCTTAAGAGCCTCGAAGAAACCTTCACTTCGCTGCTTAGAAGACTCAAAGGATTTGACTCCCTTAATTAGGCCAAAATTTCGATGTCCCATTCGAATGGCATACTCAACAACATTTTTGGCCCCCAAGAAATCGTTGTGTGAGAAATTTGTGATATCATTTCGCTCAATTTTGCGGTTCAAAACAACCAGTGGCAAGCCAATACTGTGAATGTAATCAATAAATTCATCATCGGATTCTGACTGGCTCAAGACGATGATCCCATCAAAATTTTGAACGGAAACGCCTTGGCTATTCATAACGTGATCGATACTATTAACAGAGAGCGAATAGCTTTTTGGCAAGGTTGTTTGCGATTGCTGCATCACTTCCGTCAAGAAGCTGGCCGAAGTCCCTGTGTCAAGATTGGTAAAAAAGACACCAATCATGTAGGAACGGTTCATGACCAAACTTTTTGCATTCAGATTGGGAACGTAGCCGATTTGTTTGGCAATCTCCGCAATCTTTTTGCGGGTAGCCGGCTTAACCAACTCACTCCCATTTAACGCCCGTGACACGGTTGTATGCGACACGTTCGCCATTTCGGCAATTGTTCTGATTGTCACTGAACCTTTCTCGAAATTTTTCATGAAGCCAACTCCCTTCTCGATAACTTGATACATAAATTTTACCATTATCATCATTGATTATCTTACAAATATTCTCCCAGACAACAAAAGTGACATACGCCATATTTTTAAATAGGTCGTATGCCACTCTTAGTTATTCAATTATATCTTTTCAACCAATTTTCGGCTCAACGAAACGCTTTTTAAAAATTGATACCACTTTCAAGTATTAATTGTTTAAAAAGCCAAAGTAATCATGCGCATTATTGTACGAAATATCTTGGACAATCTTGCCCAGCTTTTCAGTGTTATTAGGCACCCGACCTTGTTCTGCCAACTTGCCATAGAAGTTGCAAAGAACCCTTCTAAAGTACTCATGCCGCGGATATGACAGGAAACTTCTCGAATCAGTTAGCATCCCGACAAAGTGTGGCAACAGACTTTCTTGAGCGAAGATCCGAAGTTGATCGTCCATTCCCTCAGCAGTGTCGTTAAACCACCAGCCAGCCCCTAATTGAAGTTTCTGGGTCGTGCCGCCTTGGAAGCATCCCATCATGGTGGCTAATTGCAGCCAATCATTATTATTCAACGAGTAGAAGATTGTCTTTGGGACGTCGTTGGTGTCCTGCATTTTAGTATATAACTTGGTGATATGCTCAACAATGTCTGGTTGGGTTCCAACAGCATCGTATCCGGTATCTGGGCCAATTTTATCAAACATCGGTCGATTTAGGTCACGATTAGAATTGATATGGAACTGCATCGTCCAATTGAACTCGGTATTTAATTTCATCAAGTTTTCCAGCAACATTGTTAAATACTGATCAATTTCTGTTTGACTTAGTGGCTTGTTTTGAACACCCTTCTTGACGATTTCATCCAATTGATCCTCACTGGCCTCGTTAAAATGATAGGTCAATAGTGAATGATCAGAGAGACGACCACCCATTTCGTTAAAGAATTCAAAGCGTTGATGCAGAGCCTTAATGATGTCGGTAAATTTATTGATAGGCGTTTGCGAGACGGCACTCAATGTCTTCAAGTACTCGCCAAACCCATCCCGATCAATTTGGATCAGTTTATCTGGGCGCATTGCCGGCAATGTCTTAAAGCCGCTGTTGGCCTCTTCTTTCTTCAATAATTTGTGGTAGCGCAAATTAGATGCCGGTTCGTCAGTCGTGCAAACCACTTGAACGTTGGAGTTCTTAATCAAATTACGAGGCTTAAAAGCATCTGTTTGCAATAATTCGTTAGCTTTATCCCAAATTCTGGGGGCTGATTCTTTGGTTAACTCTTCATTGATATGAAAGAAGCGGCGTAATTCCAAATGCGTCCACTCATATAAGGGGTTACCATACGAGTTCTCAATCGTTTTCGCCCACTCAACGAACTTCTTATACTCGTCACCATCACCGGTAATATATTTCTCATCAACGCCGTTAGCCCTCATCAAGCGCCATTTATAATGATCGCCGTAGGTACCTTCGTTGAGCCAGATTCGAGTGATATTCGGATAATTTTTATTGTCATAGATTTCTTTAGGATTCAAGTGACAGTGAAAATCAATGATTGGCATTTTAGCTGCATAATCGTGAAATAAGGTTTTTGCCGTCTGGTTTCCTAATAGAAAGTCATCGTTTAATAACGTCATGCCGGTTATTCCTCCTTATTAAATGTTGAGACTGGCCTCAAGTTCTTTTTCACTTTCCTTTGAAATGTCAGTCTTTGGTTCATGCTTTTCTTGGGCCTCTTGCTTCGTCTTGACAACACCTTGGAGCAAGTCGAGATGTTCAGCAATGTGAATATTCAAGTACTTGTCATAAAGTGCCTGGTTCTTCAAGAGAATGTTCCAAAGCTTATCGCGATAGACATAGTGATAATTATGCTTCAGGTTCATAATTGAGCCATACATAGTGTGTAAGACTTGACGAGCATCGTCATTGTCCAAGAGGTCCATGACATTATCGATGGTCATTGTCTCTGGCTTTGGTGCCGTGCCGTCGGTTTGGGCATTAAAGACATAGAAGTCCTTGACATCATCCAAATTTTCATACGAGAACTTGTAGAGCTCCAGCATAAACTTCGGATCCTTATGGGCAATTACCCGCAAAGCCTCCAACCAGTTAGTCCCGGCAGTCTTAACATGCCAGCCATGTTGCTTGGATACTCGGCCAATAATTTCGTAAACAGACAACTTATCTGAGCCTGAGTGGATACTGAGCTTGTAACCAAAATGTTCTGCAATCGCTTCATGAATAACGTATTCACGCTCGAAGCGTTTCGTGTCACCGATGTAGTCAATAGCTTTCTGAAATTCACCGTAAAACCGTGGTGCCATCGTTGTTGGGGTGATTCCGCGACGATGCAATTCGTTGGCAAAGAAGAAGTGGTTTGGATTAGTTGTTTGGTAAGGCGTTTCATCCATTGAAATTTCAAAGTCCAAATTGTAAGGAACCACAAACTTCTTGTAAATGCCGGCTGCGAAGAGAATAGCGCCGTAGAATGTGAGAGCTGATTCTTCCACATCATGCTTGGTAAATTTAACTGAACGGCCGTTGCCCAAGTCAAAGGTCTTGTTCAAGTAAGTGTCATTGAAGTACTTGATCTGATCTGGATCCAATTGATTGAAGCGCTTGTCCAGATCGTCATCGTTCAAAGTGACGATGTCGTTGTTAATTTCTTCCGTACAATCCAGGGTGATCATTGAGCAGCCAATCTTAACAGCGTAATCAACTTCATAAGGGGTCTTAACATGGTCACCATCAGCGCCCCAACCGTACGTGAAGCCCTCTTCAAAGACAGCCCAAGATGCGGATTGGAAAACGTCGGTGTTGGTCCGGTGCATCAAGACAAGTTCCCGAATGGATTGTTGAGCTAAGACTGGCATAATGCCACGGCCCTTGAACAAACGCAGATGAGCATTGGAAGCATTGCCCAGACGATCTCCCAAGCCAAAGGTGTACTTATAGTTTCGGCGGGAAGTTGGTCGCATCCACTGGAACCGTTTTGCTAAAGCATCGTTGTTATGTTCATTGAGTTCACCAACAATTAGAGTTGAATCAACATCTTCAAGAATTTCGAGAGCTTCAAAGTCACCGGCAGTCAAACGATTCTCGTACACAACCAAAGATTTTTCGATGATGCCTTCGTTATTCTTCTGATGAAGAATGAAGTAGACGTTGCGACGATCTACTTGAATTGAAGGAGTATAAATTTCTTTATTGCTTAAATCTTCATACTTGCCATTTGAAGCCAAAATTTCTTTAATATCTGATAATAGTGATTGTAAGTCCATGATAAATTCCTCCTAATACAGTTTGTTAATGAATATATGGGTACTAATATGAATCCCAGTTACACATCATTCGTTAATGTTACCGTGCTCATCCGATCGATCTCCCGGTAGTATTAAATTAAACATTTAAATCAACTAAAGTATATCGCATTTAAATGAACACGTTAACATTAATTGGAAAATAATCTCATTTTAATAAGCTAGCCTCAGCAATTCCCCGGCAATACGATGGCTCAGCCGCTCATATCCAGCATCACTATAGTGCATTCCATCAGGCATATATTTAGGAACATATTCTGGTAAAAACGGAGAAATACCGCTTTCGGTATATAAATCAATGACAGGCACACTGTATAAATCGCAAGATCGCACCATCGCCTGCACATAGTCTCTTTGGAAAAGCCCTAACTTATTTGCTTGCAGAGTTGTCGGATACCTTTTAGTTGGATGTTTAAAGTTATTTTTTGTTGGTGTCATAAAAATTATCGGTTGCGTTGGATACATCGAAACGACTCCTTTAATCAAAGTATTCAAAGCACCGTAAAAGCTATGTGGATCTTGATCTTCAATGGTTCCTAATGGGACATTATGTTGAAAATCATTTATACCTCCAAACACCGTAACAATGTCCGCATCTTTTTCCATTTCATCATATCGTTCAATAAAACTATCAGTACGATCAGGCGTAATGGCAACTCGGGATGCCCGTACCCCATAATTTCTAACAGTTTTGAATGGAAGGATGTCCTGCAAATGGGTAGTCCATGAAATGTTATTACCTCCTGACTCAATTCCATTATCTCCCCACGTTGTGGAATCACCGAGACAATTGAGAATCTTATCTTTAAAATATAAGTTCATAGTACTCATTTCGTCACACCCTCCTTAGTGACAGTAACTTGTTTTGCATTCTTATGAGTAAAATCAGATTGAATCTGTTCCAATGTTTTCCCATTCGTTTCTGGAAGAACTCTCGCAGCAAACCACATCATTATCAAACAAAAACCCGCAAAGATAACAAATGTCCAAGTAGCTCCAATACCATTGAGCATCATTGGAAATCCTTGACTCACAAAATATGAAGCAAGAAACATTGTCAGTGAGCTTAATGATTGTGCTCGACCACGAATACTAGTTGGAAACACTTCTGAAATGATAACCCAAGCACCACCACCCCATGATAGTTCATAAAATGCAGTGTGAGCAAGAACCCCTACCATGATCAAAATATTCATGAGCATATTGAACTTTCCTACAGAAAATATTAATGCAAGTGCCAGCAATGCTGCAGCCATTAAAAATGCTCCCCAAGTTAATAATTTCTTTCGCCCCAGCTTATCAATATAAACCATGAAAATCGCAACAAAGATTATTTTCACTACGCCGATTCCAATAGTTTCAATTAAAGAAGCATTAGTTCCAATTCCGGTTTTTTGGAAAATAATTGGTGCATAATACCCAACCGCAATGGTCCCTGTTAGCTGTTGAAATGCTGCGGCTAATAACGCAATCAACAAAGCAAATCGAACTCCAGGTTTGAACAATTCTCGGATTAAGCCTTTATTTTCATGATGGAGCTGGTCCTGAATCGCTTTACTTTCTTCCTCGGCAGTGGCTTCGCCATTCATTCGAGTAAGAATTTTCAATGCTTTATCAGATTTCCCCCTCTTAAATAAGAAACGAGGACTTTCAGGAATAAAAGGTGTCAAAACAAAGAATATGATAGCCGGCACAACACCCGATCCAAACATAAATCTCCATCCAAATTGAATATTCCAACTAGAAATATTTAAATTAGCAATAAGAGCATTAACAATATAAACAGTCGTCATTCCAATTGCAAACGCAAGTTGATTTGCACTGACCAGAGTTCCACGTATTCTTGCTGGAGCTACCTCAGAAATATAAAGTGGGACAATCGTTGAGGCCATTCCAATCGCAATTCCAGATAAGATTCTTCCGGCAACAAGATATGAAACCGAAGGAGATAGTGCTAAAAGCAAACTTGATAATGTAAAAAGTGCTCCAGCAGTAATCATAACTGGCTTTCGACCGGCGTGGTCACTCATCCATCCTGCAATTAAGCACCCTAACATAGCTCCTAATGCTAGTACCCCAGAAACAAATCCAATCTCTGCCTGTGTCATTTTAAAATGAACACTGAAGAAACTTAAAGCACCAGAAACCACGCCTTGATCATATCCAAAAAGTGAACCACCAATTGCGGCAATGAGTACAACAGCAATAATATATTTCATACTGCCATTTTTTCCGCTTGGCTTTACAGTAGTATCCATGAATATCCTTCCTTTCAATTGTTGATAATGAACACGTTAACATTTTTCTGTTAACGCTTACACGCAAAATAATAGGTCAGTCCATCCACGCTGTCAAGCTTTATTTTTACGTGTTCATGCGTAAAGCATAAGTATATTAATCAAATCAGTAATAATCCATTTGATTGTCACACTCCTTTATATGCACACGATAACATTTCTACTCAAAGCTATCTTTCCAGCTTTACCCTGAAAAGATGCAATCCATAGTCCACTATTTACTCTTCAGTATAATTCCAGAAATTTAGCTTTAGATCATCAAGTTCTAAAATATAATGTGTCATCAACGCCGCACCACCAAGTAAAGTTGCCAGAGGAACATTTGGGATAGATTGAATGAGTGGGGAATAACCAGAAATCCGTTCAAAATATTTTTTTATTTGAGTAAGAATGCTGGGTATTTGGTGAATTAATGGAGAGTTAATATAGAAAATGTCTGGCGCAATTGTTCCGGCAATATTATGCAAAATTTCTGATATTCCATTAGCAAACTGTGATAATCCAGCAACTACATCGTCATTATGATCCTCATAAAGTTTTGATAAATCAAACAAGGTCAAATTAGCTTGCCCCACTAGTTCACCAATCGAATTGACAACAGTATCTTGGGCATATAAATCTTGGTAGGTTAATAACTTTTCCCCATTACTTATCGGAAAAGATGACATGATAATATTATTACCAATATCGCCAACTTGGCCATGGGAGCCTCTGTATAAGCGATTATTTAATATGAAGCCCGCATATATTCCTTGATGAATGCTAAGTGTAACGGCATTTTCTTCTCGGTTTCCACGAATAAAATCGCGTGAATATATTGCCGATAAATTCGCTTCATTTTCAAGAATGACCGGGACGTTATATTTCTTACAATGATTTACTAAATCAATTTTATTTAGGTTGAGATAAGATGACAAAACTTGATTATTGTGGACTTTCCCATGAATCGCGAAACAAATACCAAGCAATCCATTTAGAGTTCCCTGAATATTTTCAAACATGCCTATAAGCTTATCCAAACACACAATTAAATCAGAGTCTCGAGATATTTGTAATTGGTGAAATTGTATTGTTGCACCGTTTAGATAACAAGCCAATCCCTTTATTTCATGTTCAGTTAATTCAACACATAGCGTATATCCAAACGTCTTATTGATTTCAATCAGACGCGGCTTCCTCCCCCCTGTTGGAGAAGAAACTCCAGCACCAACCTCATTAACAAACTGTTTTTGTTTTAATTCACTATATATTTTAGAAACAGTTGCCTTATTTATCTCAAGTGCAGAAGAGATCTCTGATTGGGATGTGAATCGATGATTAAAAATAAATGCTAATATTTTTTGGAAATTATAAACGTGTCCCCTCGTTCGTTCCTCTTTGTTAACCATCACCACACACCATCCCATTATTTGTTTTAGTTGGTTTCTTTTCATAAACAATCATATCACCAAACTATTTCAAAAAGAAAAAAAGGTTTGGTTAAAGTAATGATACTGTCATCACTCTTCCAAGCCTTCGCTTAGTTCATGGCACGATATTTAGACACTATATTTAAAATCAGTAAAGACTGCCTGCGTACTATTTCGACGATACATATCAATCACATCTAATCCAATGAAGTTTCCTGTATAGCCTCCGGATAAGAAGCTAACATCAACTGCGCCCAGAGAATATTGTTTGTCAATGTCACTTAATAAAAATTCTGCTTGTGATTCATTGATCTGAATGCTTAATTGATATTTTCCACTGTTTGTAATCGAGATTTCGTTAAGTTGTTTGAATTCACCTGCTATCGATTGTTGCAAGACAACGCAAGGATTTCCCGATTTATTTACCGTAACCATCAGCAGTACATAATTAGATAGATCTAGGTAAAGTGTCATGCCAGCTAATTCCAAGTAACTCTGTGGATGATACTCTAGTTTAACTGATGCATGACAGTTGAAGTCGGTTTGCCTAGTTGCCACAATATGCTGATCAAATGCCGATTGTGGTGACTGCCCGCCTTTTATTATCAACCCCTTACTCGTTGGTATAAGCCATTTATGGGAATCAAATTGACGTAAGGTATTCCAGTGTTTGTACTTCAATGTTTGACCGTCAAACGCATCAACAAAGCTATGGCTTATCGGTTTTCCATCCGATACTCCTTTAGGCGCTGGGGTTTCTAAGCTTGGCCGGTTTGTTCCATTGGCTAACCGTAACCAATCATTGTCAGTCCAAACAACTTTTTGAATTGCCGTTTCTCGTCCTAATATTGGATCGTCTCCTTTAAGGGGCCGTGTACAGAGATGTGCCATATACCATTCATGATCTCTAGTTTCCATCAAGCTTGCATGTCCTGCACACTGTAGTGGAAGAATCGGATCATCTTTTGATGTGAGCATCGGATTATCAGGATCAACTTCATATGGGCCCCAAACATTTTTACTGCGAGCAATCGTTTCTTGGTGATTAGCCTCGGTGCCGCCTTCAGCACATAACAAGTAGTAATATCCATTATGTTTATATATTTGTGGCGCTTCCGTCTTCCTTGCAGACGTCCCTTCAAATATTAATTTAGGTTTGTCTTCAAGTTCTAAAGTTTCGGAATTGATCTTCTGCATCACAATTCCGGCTGGTTTATTATGGGAGGCTAAGCGATAATCCCAAATTTCATTTAGGAAATACGCTTGCCCATCATCAAAGAAAATAGATGGATCAAATCCAGAACTATTGACGTAAACAGGGTCACTCCATGGCCCATGAATATCATCAGCGGTGATAATATAATTATCACAATCTTTGAAAGGAACTTTAGTCGCATTTACATTCGTATAAACAATGTAAAATTTTCCATCATGATAACTCGCAAACGGTCCCCAAATTGAGCAACCTGTTGGATTTCCTTGTAAGTTTACAAGTCTTGGCTCATTTAAAATTGACGTTTCATAAGACCAATTTACCAAATTATCTGATGAATATACCCGAATCCCCGGCAGCCATTCAAAGGTTGATACAACAATATAATATAGTTGATCATCTTTAAATAAAACAGGATCCGGATTAAAGCCTGTTAAGACTGGGTTTTGAATTGTCTCCATAATTAATCTTCACACCTTTTATTTATTATTTTCCTCTTCAGCCAATTCCTTCTTGTTTCGAGCTTGCAACTCGGCTGAGATTTTATTATATGTTTCTTTATCCAAATTATAGAATTTCATTGAGAATATAGCGATGAAGTAAATAATAATCGGAACTATTGTGGTAGCGATTACAATTCCGTGTAAAGCACCAGCAGTTTGATGAGACGTAGTTGCCACATATCCAGTAGCCGAAAGAACTAGTCCTGGAATCATGCCTCCCAATGCGTTTCCGCACTTAAACACAAAACCAATAATTGCGTAAATTACGCCGCTCATTCGCTTATTTGTCTTATATTCGCCATACTCAACAGTTTCCGGAATAAGGGCCCACATGTATGCTGAGATCATTCCGTTACCAACTGATGCAATCCCTCGTGAAATGAAGATCCATGTAATCCATTCTGGCTTAGCGAAAAACAATCCAGCCATTCCAATAATATCAGCAGCAATTGAAACAATAATCAGTTGAAATTTCGATAGATGCTTTGCCAACCAGGGAATTGCTGGAATAAATGCCAGTGCGGGAAGGGTACCGGCTAAAGAATACCATTTAACCAAATCAGCACGGCCCACATAATACGTTACATAGTAAATACCAGTTGCACTAACAATCGACTTTACGCCATAAATGACGAAGAAGAAAATACATAATATAACCAAAGGACGGTTATGCATTAATTGTTCAAACACATCTTTTACCTTAATCTTATTGTGAGATGCAGGAACTCGAACCCGCTCATGAGTAGAGAAAAAGCATCCCCAAAGTAGGAGTCCACCCATAATTCCCATAATTGCCATGGTTAGTTGCCAACCAGTTGCAGCCCCGAGATTTTTAGTGAACATGTCTGCTAAAAACGGTACAAAAAACGCGACGATTACTTGGCCAACATTGCAAGGAAGGTCCGATACGTTGTTAAACTAACGGATTCTTGCTGATCATTTGTCATTGCAGCAGTTAAGCTACCATAGGGAACATTAACGAATGTATAACAAACTGACAGCATAATATAAGTAATATAGGCATAAATAAGTTTCCCGGTTCCACCAAATCCTGGAACTGTGAAGCAGAGTACCGCAAGTACAGCAAACGGAACTGCCCCGTAAAGTAAGAACGGACGGTACTTTCCATATTTAGTATTGGATTTATCGACAAAGAAACCAATAATCGGATCAGAAAATGCATCTATAAACCTAACCACCAAAAATAGCAATGACGCAGCACCAGCAGAAATTCCAAAAACATTCGTATAAAAGAATAGTAAGTAGGTTGACAAACTTGCATAAATTAAATTACAAGCAAAATCCCCAAGGCCAAATCCTATTTTCTCACCGGCTCCTATATGACCAATAGGTCGTAAGTGCTTGCTTTGCTGCAGTGTTTCCTGAGCTTTCATTTATAAACACTCCCCATAATTTATTTAGTTAATTTAAATAAACTAACTAACAACGATTAGTATATCAGAAAGCGTTTTCTTTTCAAGCGTTTTTTTAATATTTAGCCATTATTTCTTGCTTATTTCGCTCGTTTGTTTATATTTATAATTTAACTCACATTCTCAGATTTATTTGTAATTCCATTATCTTGTACTTACTAAGAAATCTGCTCCGAGGTATGAATACTCATTATTGGTGCTCTCATTGCATCGTTGTATAATGAAATGACTAGGTAATTTCCAATAATGATTAGAAATACAAATTCATTATTCTAAGCTAAAAGCTTAAAATTTTTCCCACATTAAACTAATTGAATGGAGCTTCACAAATGATCTCACGCGAACAGCAAATTTTAGAATGGATTAAGCAAAACCCAATGATTAGTCAGAATGAGCTTGCAAAGCTCGCTGGCATCACTCGTTCAGGTGTTGCAGCACACATTTCGAATCTAGTTAAAAAAGGGTATTTACAGGGTAAGGGCTATATCGTCGCTCCTGAAAATTATGTCGTTGTCATTGGTGGAATCACATTGGATACTTTTGGCATTCCAAGTAGGGAAGCTTTTGAAAACAAGTCCAATCCTGGCGTAATTTATTCAGATTTGGGTGGCCTTGGGCGCAACATTGCTGTCAATCTCACCAATTTGGAAATACCAAACTACTTCGTATCCGTTTATGGAAATGACTCTGCGGGGGAAGAATTCAAGCGGGATGCACAAAAAAGAAAGCTTGACATTACCTATTCCAAACAAATATCAAGTAAACCCACCTCTCGTTACTTATACATTAATCAGCCAGATGCCAAACGGATTTTTGGTGTAGATGATAGTCGGATCCATGATGAAATCACACCCGACTTTTTGAAAGAACGAATTTCTATATTGAAAAATGCAAAGATGATTATCATAGACCCGAATTTACCGCAAATGACAATTAAGTGGCTCTATAAGCAATTTAATCAGCCTTTACTCGCTGATTCTATTAACAAGGTAATTCGATTGAAGCAGGGTATTGCTGCATTAGATACATTAGTTTTAAATTCTGCTGAGTCCCAAGCCATTACAAATATCACTATTAATAATCGTCAAACTGAGAAACAAAGTGCCGATCAACTCATTTCAATGGGAATTTCCAATGTGTTCATTTATGATTCAAGAATTGGTTTTTTGTATCAAACACAAAGCGACTCATTCTATTTCCCAATTACACTTGACAAAGTACTAAATACTAATGGTGTGGGTGCGGCTGCCTTAGCTACAATCGTTTATGCTCGTCGGAGTAAATTGAATGCAGCCCAAACCGCAAGAATCACACAAGCGGCTGCTCAGTCTACCATGAGCACTTATTTAAATGTTGTGAACAATCTAACTCCAAATTTTCTTGAAAGGTATTTACAATAAATAAAAGACTCATATTCATAATGTACAGATTTGGCTGATAATCATCAGCCTTTTTATTTTGGGCCAAATTGTTGAAATATCACCTTTTTTGTAAACAAATGTTTACATCTATAAACATTTGTTTACAAACCAAAAAATCGTGCTATTCTTCCATTGTGATCATTAAGCGCTTACAAGATCTACATCTTAATCTCCAAAACTGACTAAGTCACACAGAAAGAAGGAATGTCATGTTAGTCATTGAAGTAAATCCAGGTAAAGATATTCAAACAGCCATAAATAAAGTCACTGAGGCTAATGGTGGACAAGTCATCATCACTCCAGGAGAACATATTACTGGTCCGATTGAATTGACCTCAAACTTAACATTTACATTACAAGAAGGATCTATTATCAAATTTAAAGATGACCCAATGCTTTATCCGCCCGTTTGGACACGTTGGGAAGGTGTTGAGTGTTTCGCTATGCATCCACTCGTTTATTCAAACAATGATAAGAATGTAAAAATTAACGGAACTGGAACAATTGACGGGTCAGGATCAAACTGGTGGAAAACTTTTAAAAAAATCGAAGATGAGGACCGAACCCTTCCACGAGAAAATTATGAGCTTCGTTTGGCAAACCTTAATCCAGACTATCAAACCCGCACTGGCGGTGGCGGTCGTCCGTCTACCCAATTCTTACGACCTCCACTAATTCAATTCTGGAAAGGCCAAAATATCGTGATCGAGGGGATCACTTTGAAAAATTCCCCCTTCTGGACCCTACACATGGTGTATTCCAGAGATATTCAAATTGAAAATATGACATTTTCTAATCCAGCAGATGCCATAAATACTGATGCAATGGATATTGATTCAAGTGAAAATGTATCCGTCAGTAACTGTCTATTAGATGTGGGTGATGATGGCGTTACTTTGAAATCCGGTTCAGGAGCGGACGGAATTCGCGTAAATCAACCTACTAAAAACGTTCACGTCACTGGCTGTCGTATTCTTGCAAGTCATGGTGGAATTGCGATTGGATCTGAAACAGCGGCTGGAATCAGTAATGTCGAAGTCTCAAATTGCACCTTTGAGGGAACTCGCCGAGGAATCCGTTTAAAATCTCGTCGTACTCGTGGCGGCACGATTCAAGACATAAAATTACATGATCTAACAATGGACTCATGCTGGTGTCCCATTTCTCTTGAACAATATTTTGCTCCTGGCGTATTACCAGCTGAAGAAGATACTGTTCTGTCAGAAGAACCTCAACCGGTTGATAACACAACCCCACACATTAAGAATATTCAAATAAAAAACATTACAGCTACAAATGTCCGAGCAACTGCTTCCTTTATCGTGGGACTACCCGAAGCGCATATCCAAAATGTTAATATTGAAAACTTTAACTGGTCGTTAGCAACTCCAGATCATTTATTGCCAACGAATTATGCAGAGGAAACTGGTGGTAGATTCCATGATGCAAGTCGAGATATTAAAACAATCAATGTTAGCAATTTAGTGATTAATGGCAAAAAGCTGGGTTAATCCAGAATAGAAAGTTGGAGAAAAAATGGAAAATCAAAAAAAGCGATGGGTCTATACCCCTCATAAAATTTCTATTTGGCGATCTATTGGTTATGGAATAAATGATATGAATGGAGCTTCATGGGGAACGTTAGTAGGGTCCTACTTGATGTTCTTCCTAACAACATATGGCAAACTTTCGGCTGCGGCGGTAGGTATGCTGTTTTTAATTGGAAAATTTTTAAATGCAATTATGTCAATGCTAGCAGGCTCAATCTCGGACAGATTATATTCAACTAAAATTGGCAGACGTTTTGGTAGACGACACCTTCTGTTATTGGTGGGAGCCATCCTAACAATCCTCTTCTTCCCGATGCTATTCATGGTAGTTCCCGGTAGCTTCTGGTGGTATCTAATAGCTTTTGTCATGGTTGAAACAGCTAACGTTATTATTGGAACGGCTTATGAGACATTAGCAACTGAAATGACACCGAATGCTGATGATCGGGTAAAAATGTCTTCAATTCGATTGTTTATCTCTGCATTTGCAACATTTTCTGTATCCGCCTTACCTGCCACCCTGCTCGCTTTTCTCGGAGAAGGAGCTCAAGCATACACAATTTCAGGGATTGTATTTGGTGTAGTTTATGCGATCTGTACTTTGATCACTTACCGTTCAACATGGGAACATTCACCTGAAGAGGTGGAAAATTTTGAAAGCGCTAACGGATCCAATAGTGGTGAAAAAGAAAATAGTTTTATTGGTTCCCTTCGTGATTACTGGGAAATGCTTCGCAATAAGTCTGCTAGATATATGGTATCCATATACTTCATGACTTACTTTGCAAAAGATTGTTTTTCAACAGCATTTTTATACTATGTTGTCTTCGTTCTGGGACTCTCCCAGACAATTGGACAAGGTATCACATCACTTTCATTCGTTGGAATGATTGTTGTACCAATTGCCGCATTTATTTTAATTAAAACAAAGAATCCAAAGATCAATTGGTCAACTTCATTTAGCTTGATATTTATAGTAATGGCTGGATTCTTTGTACTGTCATTACAACATTCCCACTTAGGTTCTGGAACGACAATTATTTCATTGATCGTTTTGGGAGTACTTTGGCAAATCGGTCGACAATTTTTGGAATATACTGCTTGGCAAGTAATTCCTTTGGTTCCCGATGTCGATACTATTGTCTCAGGCAAATTACGGACTGGAACGTTTGCAGCGGTACAATCATTCACTCGCCAGCTTACTGGAGCTTTAGGTTCTGCGCTGCTTGGCTTTATTCTTCAATGGGGTGGCTTTCAAGAAGGATCACTTCACCAGACTTTGCAAGCTCAGAACGCAATTCTAATAGTTCTTATTGTCGTTCCAATTATTTCAATTGGGATTGCTTGGTGGATGGTTGCAAGATTCAACTTAAACCAGCGGACACATAAGATTTTGCACAACGAAATTGAACGTCTTCAAAGCGGTGGTAACAAAGATGATGTTGATCCACAAACTAAATCTATCGTTGAAGATTTAACAGGCTACAAATGGGATAAGATTTGGAATACAACGAAATAAAGTTTCTTAATTCCATCTCAACAGAAAACTATAAAAAGGCTGGAATACTGGTAATGAACAAATTTTGTTCATTACTGGTATTCCAGCTTTTTGCAGTGAATTAAATTGATGCTAACATCTAAACCACTTTGAACTAAAACCCAAGACCAGGGTTTCAGTCCAAAGCAGTTTAGATACCGCATCAGCCCATTGCGCTCCGCACACTTATTTTCCCGGTGCCACATCATCCGTATTATAAGGTGACGGATTCAACTTAAATTCATCATCTGCAGGGACCTCAGATTCATTGACTGCGTGGTTGGCTTTGTGCAGTGTGACCGTTCCCCATGCAGGAACCGTAACGTTTTGCCAATCCGTTCCATGACCACTTATAGTTACTGCAGCCTTTAGTGGTTTGCCAGTTGGATTATACAAATGAGCTGAAATCGAACCATCTGGGGCTTCAAAAGCAACTGACCCAATGCCACCGCTAAAGCCGTCCGGGGTGTAATTTGATGAACCAATTACTTTCGAACCAACTGGCACGTCTTGACCAAAGTTTCGCAACATGAAGTATTCCAAATTCCGCTGGACTTTCCCCGTCGTATGATCAATCGTGACCACGCCTTCACGGCCAGTTGAATCCGCAGCATTTGGCAAGCCGCGTTCATCCAAAGCTAAGTTCCATAAGGTAATCATATTCAAGCCATTTCGAACCAACCAGTTGCCAATAATTCCTGGCATGATGTGGGACGCATTCTCCGTTGATTCTTCCATCATGCAGCGACGTTCGGTCATAACCATCTGCCAATTAGGAAATGCTCGATTGGCGTTGAACAAGTTGTCATAAGGGCCACTGTAGGTATGGACGGCTAGACCATCGAATGCTGCAGCCTGTTCCGGCGTGACGTTATCGGTGATTGGTTCATTCAATGCGCTAAAGCTGTCATCTAAAAAGTAGATCTTTGTTGCAGGGAACGTCCGGTCAAATGCCGGCCGCAGATATTGATAGCCGAATTCAGCGATTTCAGAAGGTGTCCAGATCATTGCTGGCCAATGAGCGGCATTAGATGGTTCGTTTTGAATCGTCACACCATAAATCGGGATGCCTAATTGTTGATAAGCTTCAATGTATTTAACGAAGTAACGGGCATAAACCGCGTCAAAAGTAAACTCTTTGCCATAGCCGTTGCCGGTATACTGACCAAATCGGAGCCGCCCACCATATGTCAAATGACCGGTATCCTTCATCCAGGCGGGTGCCGACCATGGAGAAGCAATAATCTTCAGTGCTGGATTAATTTTCAAGATTTCCTGAAGAACCGGCACAATGTATTTCAAATCCTTGGTCGCATCAGCGGCGCCTGGAGTTCCTTCACCGACTGAGAACTTTTCCAGCTTAAAATCATGTTCACCAAATGGGACATCGTCATAAGTGTAGTAATCTTGGCTGGAAAAATCACATGAACCAAGTGGCACTCTGACGCTTGAAAAACCGCCCTGCTCCGGATCAAATAGCTCATGCAGCAATGCATCCCGCTGCTGTTTATCCATCGCACCCCAAATCAGTGAAGCGGCGGAATCTGTGATCGCAGCCCCTTGACCCAACCAGTCTTGATGACGCTCAGATGGATCAATCACAATCTTAGCGGCGTCGGTTTCCGGATCCCCAAATTTAGGCGTTTCGAGATGATCACGCCGTTGTTTCAAATCACCAGAAGTCGCAGTCCAAAACTCGGTAGAAAATCGATTTTCTGAATCAGTGTTTGCCATTATTATCTATCTCCTTTTATTTATGAAGCGTTTACAAGCTCACTCAAAACAAAATTCCAAACCGGAACACCAAGTAGCCTTGACTACCATCAGTTGTTCAGTTTGGAATTTTAATCAAGCTCAATTATTCGTCATCATCCGTAAATTCACGTTGATAGTCAGCGATCCCCTTATATTCCTTGGATAAGTCTCGGCTCAAGCGCAAGTAGATTGGAATCAGCTTGCGATATCGAGCAAAGACTTTCTCGTTAGGCTTGTACACAGTTTCTTTACCCATGTACTTCTTAATGTCTTCAAGGTTGTCTTCCATCCCCAAAGCCATCTTGGCCAAGAACATTGCGGCCAGACTACCACTTTCGTATGATTCTGGAATGATAATGTCATTTTCAAAAATATCTGCCATCATCTGGGTCCAAAGCGTTGACCGGGCAAATCCGCCAGCAGCTAAAATTGCTTTGGGATCACCAGTCACTTCTTTGAGTGCCAAGGTCACTGAATAGAGATTGTACATAATCCCCTCCAGAACCGCCCGGATCATGTGAGCGCGGGTGTGTTTCCGGTTCAAACCGAAGAATGAGCCGCGGGCGTTGGCATCCCACAATGGTGCCCGTTCCCCACCTAAATATGGGTGGAAAATCAACCCGTCAGCGCCGGCAGGAACCGTTGCAGCAATCTTACTCAACATGTCATAAGAGTCAATGTTCAGTAGTTTCGCCGCTTCCTGTTCACCACCAAACAGGGAATCATGAGCCCAGTTGAGGACAATCCCACCATTATTGATAGGACCGCCAATCAGGTATTTACCCTTCATAATCGGGTAGCAGTACAAACGAGCTTTGGGATCAACCCGGGGGTTGTCGACAAATGTCCGCACAGCGGCTGAAGTGCCGATGTTAATTGCCAGGACACCAGTTTCAATTGCGCCAACCCCAATAGTGGAGAGGGCCCCATCCGTGGCACCCATGACAAAGTAAACGTCTTTGTCCAAGCCAATCACTTTAGCATATTCGGACTTGATACCCTGGAATTTATCCGTCGTATCTACCAATTCCGGCAGCTGTTCACGCTTAATGCCGACTTCTTTTAAGGCGACGTCATCCCATTTGGCGGTCTTCATGTTCAACAAACCAGTCGCAGCCGCCATTGAGATTTCTTCCTTGAGAACACCGGTATACTTCCAGATAATATATTCTTTGATGCCGACCCAATAAGCTGCCTGATTGAAGATGTCCGGTTGCTCGTTCTTGAAATAAAGCAGCTTATAAAATGGTCCCATCGGATGAACCGGCAAGCCAGTTCGTTTGTACATATCAAAGCCGCGACCATTTTCCTTATACTCTGCGGCGTATTGACCAGACCGATTGTCCGCCCATGTCAATGAGCGAGTGAGTGGCTTAAAGTCTTTATCCAGCGCGATCAAGCTATGTTGCTGGGCAGACCAGGAAATCGCAATCACCTGACCGTCCTTCGCCTTACCAGTGACTTCCTGAAGGGCGGAAACGGTGGCGTTAAAAATTTCATCAGGATCTTCCTCGGCCATATCAGGGGTGTCTTGATAGAGCGGATAGCCCTTATTTGCTTTTGCATAAATGTGACCGTCGGTATCGTACAGCAACGCCTTGGTGCTGGTAGTACCAACGTCAATTCCAATAATATAATCCATATGATAATCTCCGTTCTAATGTTGACTAATATCATAGAAATAGTCAGCAGATATATCAGTTAATCGGCGCAGTGTGCGACAATGAGCGCAGAGTGCGAAAAAGGGCGCTTTGACCTCAGTGGATAAGTCTCTCAAGCTAATATTGCGTTTTTCAATATTGGCTTGAGTGGCTTATACGGCTGGAGTCAGCCTTTTTGAGCACGTTTACTCATTCAACCTAGTCACTTAAAGTATGCGTCAACTCACGTCCTGGTTGTTTGCCGGCAACGATTGCCTTGACATCACTCACACACTTTTCGCCCATGCCGTGCAAGCATTCATAAGTGTATGCAGAGGTATGTGGGGTAACCAAGATCCGGTCATTTTCCAGGAATGGATGGCCAGCCTTAACGGGTTCAACTTCCATTGCATCAGCCGCATAACCAGATAATTGACCAGATTTGATTGCGTCAAGAATGGCATCTTCTTCAACCAAAGCACCACGGGCATTATTACAGATATAAGCACCCTTCTTGAGGTTCTTGATCGTCTTGGAATTGATCATGTGCAAACTGTTGTCATCCAAAGAAGCATTCAATGAAATATAGTCACAGCGCTTGAGTAAAGTCTCCAGGTCAACCCGTTCAACGTTGTGGTTGGTGAACCACTCTTCGTCAGCTGCTGGATGAGGATCGTTTACGAGTACTGGACCGCCAAAGATACTGAACAGCTCAGCCACCCGGCTACCAATGTTTCCACAGCCAATCACGCCGAAGGTCTTCCCACTGAATTCATTTCCCATAAATTGGGCCCGATCTTCGTAACGGCCGGCACGTTCGCGTTCTGATGATGGCACTACCTGGCGAACTAAAGCCATTAAGTTAGCCAATTCGTTTTCGGCAACCGAATTCCGTTCAACGGTTTGTGGCACGATCGCAACTTGGGTGCCGTGCTTTTTGGCAGCTTCAAGATCAACGTTGTTAAAACCAATACCATGGCGAGAAATCAATAATAGATCGTCTTTGTTATCAAAGAATTCCTTATTAAAGAATGGCGTTACACTGGCAATAATGATGTTGAATCCCTGAAGTTTCTCAGCTAATGATTTGCCGTCAATATCGGTTGGCAGCATGAAGCGCTTAACAGTTCCAATGCCTTCAAGTTCCTTCCAATGCTCAGTAAATACCTGACCAAAACTGTTTGAGTTCACAACTGCGATGTTATATTCCATCTTAAATTTCTCCTTTAGGATTTAGATTGATGTTTTTGTTTACACTGATATACTAGTTCTTTAATCAGGACTTGTCAAAGCCTTTTTTATCCAATTGGTAACGGATTCATTATATTTCCTCATCAAAACAGCGGTCTGAAAGTCTTTCATAAGTAATATGTCAGATTTTACTTTTTGGTACTTAATTCTTGTGTGCAAGTTTAGAAGAAAAGCATCCCTTAATGAGCTGAATCAACAATTTAAGCCTCTCCTAAAATGTCGTTTCACTAAGTATTGATAGTCTTTTCCCTTGATCTAGTAGTAATTACTAAACTTTAGTGAATCTCAGGTAGCTATTTTACTGATATATCAAATTGCTGGTTATCTTAAAAAATAATGGCGTTTTTGGTTGTAAGCGGTGTCAGAAAGTGCTATCATTCTAATTGTCTGATGTATCAGTTTTAGAAAGGAGTCGTTACTCTGGAAAGTAAAAATCAACAATTTAATTTTGCTACTATATATGGTTCCAGACATTATCAATACATCATTATTTAGAAATTATTTTAATTAGGAGTGATTAAATTGGATAAAACTCAAAAAACGGTGCTAGTGGATGCTCATCCATTTAGTATCAAGGATAAAATCGGCTACATGTTCGGCGATATTGGAAATAACTTCTCCTTCAACGTGGTTAACTCGTTCTTAATGATCTTCTATACCAACGTTTTAGGATTAACTGGTGCCCAAGTTGGGGTGCTGTTTATAACTGCCCGATTTGTTGACGCATTTGCCGATATTACTGTTGGCCGTTTGGTTGATAACAGTAAGCTCCACAAGATTGGCCGTTTCAAGCCATGGATCAACCGGATGAAATACCCACTGCTCATTTCATTGGTTTTGCTATTTGTTCCAATCGTCAAAGATTGGGCATTGGGCGCTCGACTAGCCTACGTATTTATCACATACCTGGCATGGGGAATTTTCTACTCATCCGTTAACATCCCTTATGGTTCAATGGCCTCAGCTATTAGTAGCAGCCCCAACGATAAGACTTCATTGTCAACCTTCCGTGCCATGGGTTCTGCCCTAGGGAGTGCCATTACCAGTTATATCATCCCAATGTTCATGTATGTTGGGGCTTCACAAAAGATTTCTGGTAACCGATTCTTCTGGGTCGTTGTTGTTTGTGCCATCTTAGGATACATTTGTTACCAATTAACCACCCATATGACAACTGAACGGGTTCGAACTGAAAAAAGTGAAAAAGTTCCAATGGGCCGTTTAGTTAAAGGAATGCTCGAAAACAAAGCCTTGATCATCTTGGTTATTGTTGATTTGATCTTAGTTGTGAACCAAAACCTTTCAGGAACTTTAATTTCTTACCTATTTAATGATTACTTCCAGAATTAAGGCGCAATGTCCTTAGCCTTAATCGTCAACTTCGCCACCGTCTTATTACTGGCACCATTCAGTAACTGGATGACCCAACGATTTGGCCGAAAAGAAAGTACCGTTACGGCATTGATTTTCGGTGCCGCTATGTACGCCATCCTGTTAGTTTCTCATACCCACAGTGCAATGTTCTATCTGGCAATGTTATTCCTTGGCTCCCTTGGTGCCGGTGTCTTTAACCTGATGGTTTGGGCATTTATCACCGACGTTATTGACAACCATGAAGTCTTAACCGGTGTCCGTGAAGACGGCATTGTGTACGGGGTTAATTCATTTGCCCGTAAAGTTGCCCAAGCAATCGCCGGTGGCTTTGGTGGCTTTATGTTAACCTTCATCGGTTACGTTTCATCAACGAGTGGTGGTGTTACCCAATCCACTCAAGTTGTTAACCGAATTTACAGTTTAGCAACCGGTGTCCCAACTGCCTGCTTAGCATTAGCAGCCCTTGTCTTGATCTTCCTTTACCCATTGAACAAGAAGCGGGTCATGCAAAATGCCGAAACCCTCGAAAAAATCCATACTCAAAATACAGAAGCTGAAGAAAAGGCAGAAAAAAAAACTGAAGACTAAGTAACTGTATCAAACAATTATTGAGCCATGATGTAAGAACAAAAGCGTTCAGGGAAGTTATTTCCTTGAACGCTTTTTGGGTGGGGTGTTAAACCATCTGATAAATGCTCATCCTTTAAGAATAAAGATTTCCCGGAGACAATCTAATGCTTTAAGCTTCAATTAAGCTCTAACCGCTATTCTAAGGTCATTCAATGAAGAAAGGAGTGTTGATTCAATCAATTGATTAACTGAGCGCTAACAGGCTAAACGGTCCTTACTTAACTATCACCCTCATGATTCTCCTCCAATATGATTGCTTTGAGGACCGTCTAGTTTAGTCGGAAATAAAATCAGAAAGGACGCGGATTAGATGAACAGGAAACGCCTATACTATTCAGCAGGAATCACGGCAGCCATCGTCACTTTGATGGTTGTCACCAGCCGCCATGTTCGTGAATCGCGATTGATTTTAGATGCAAATTAACTCAAATAGTGTTGATCAACAAAAACCGTCATCCCCAAATCACTGACTGATTGGAGGATAACGGTTTTTAACTGGCATAACAGCCATAAAATTTAGTTAAATGACCCTGTTTATTTCAAATTCAGCTTCACCTGATAGTGCTTGCTTTGCTTTGCATCCAAGTGTTGATTGTCTTCTTTGGATTTCAGCTCAACCAGGTCGCCATAAACATCAGGTAAGCCGTTAAATGGCTCGATACACAAGAATGGTGCGTTGGCGCCTTCCTTCGTCCATAATGTGACGTGATCGAAATCACTCACGTCAACGGTGACTGAATGCTCGGTTGCTTGGGAATACAACTTAACTGTTTTAATGCCCTCGTTCTTAATAATCAAGAGGCCCTTGGCAAACATGTCATGATCCAGCTCAACGATCCCATTGCGGTAGTTCGGCAGCTTTTCCACCTTACCTGAACGATAAGGATTCGGCTTCTTCACAATTTCATAGGTCTCCAATGAATCTTGGGCTGGTTCCAGATCCAAGCGGTAATCATCAAATGAACCTTCTTGATTGATTGGCACGTTGAAGGCTGGGTGATAACCCAATGAGTACGAAAGATCCTGATCACCATCGTTTTGAACCTCAAAGCTGACAGTTAAGCCCTGATCGGTCAAGACGAAGGTGACATCGAATCCAAAGTCAAATGGATAGTATTTCTTCGTCTCATCAGTGGACTTCAACGACAACGTCACTTGATCCGCCTGCTTGTCAGCAACTTCAAAATCAAAATCAGCAACAAAGCCGTGCTGGGGCATTTCATACTTCTGACCATCAATTAAATAGGCATCGTCGTTAGACCGGCCAATTGCTGGGAACAAGATTGGCGCGTGCTTTGGCCAAATATCGTTATTCCAGATATAGTCAAAATTACCTTGTTTGTTCACCAAATGCGTCAGCTGACAACCATGTTCGTCAATTTCTGCACTAAAACGGTTATTTTCAATTTTTTGCATGAGCGACACTCCTCTTCTGACAACTAGTCCTTGTCAAAGAATCCAAACTGGTCGTGGGCGTTATTGTAAGAAATGTCTTCAACAATTTGTCCCAAATAATCTTCATCATCGGGAGCTTGGCCGCGTTCAACCCATTCGCCGATCACATTGCACAATACTCGCCGGAAATACTCGTGACGAGGGTATGACAAGAAGCTTCGTGAATCGGTTAACATCCCAACAAAGTTAGGCAGCAGGCTTTGTTCAGCCATGATGGTTAACTGGCGTTTCATCCCATCAAAGGTATCGTTAAACCACCAAGCGGCCCCAAATTGAAGCTTCTGGACACCATCTTGTTGGAAGTCACCCATGCCAGTTGCCAATTCCATCCAGTCGTTAGGGTTCAATGAGTAAAGAATCGTGCGCGGAATTTGGTCTTCAGTCTGCATGTCAATCAAGAGCTTCATGAATTCCTGGGCAATATCTGGTTGAGTTCCCATGGAATCAAACCCACCATCGGGACCGAATTTTTCAAACATTGGCTTATTGGCATTCCGGGTGACGTTCATGTGGAATTGCATTGTCCAATTGAATTCCTTGTTCAATTTCATCAAGTTTTCAACCAACATTGTTTGATACTTATCAACATCTGAAGTTGACAATGGTTTGTTTTGGCGAGCCCGATCAAGGATATCATTCAATTCATCGTCACTGGCTTTTTCAAATCTAAAGAAGTTCAAGCCATGATCAGACAACTTGCCACCGACACTTTCGAAGTATTCAAAGCGTTGACGAAGCGCAGCCATCAGGTGTTTGAATGAATCAATCTTAACTCCTGAGATGTCTGATAATTGATCCAAGTACTCGCCAAAGGTCGTATCCGTCAAATGAAGCGCCTTATCGGGCCGCATGGCTGGCAATACTTTGAAGCCGTTGTCAGCTTCTTCTTTCTTCAATAACTTATGATATTTCAAGTCAGAAGCTGGGTCGTCAGTGGTGCAGACCGCCTTGACGTTCATCCGCTTGATTAAGTTGCGGGGCTTAAAGTCGTCGGTTGCCAGCATCTGGTTGGCTTTCTTCCAAATATCAGGAGCCGACTTTTTATTAAAGACGTCATCAATTCCAAAGAAACGCTTCAATTCCAAATGAGTCCATTCATAAAGCGGATTTCCAAGAGATTTCTCAATCGTCCCGGCCCAAGCGATGAACTTCTCGTAGTCATCCCCATCACCGGTAATCAAATCTTCTGGAACCCCATTAGCTCGCATCAGGCGCCACTTGTAGTGATCGCCGACACTGCCATCGTTGATCCAGATTCGGGTAATATTGTCATAATTACGGTTGTCGTAAATTTCTTTTGGGTCCAAATGACAGTGGTAATCAATGATTGGCATCTTTGAAGCGTGATCGTGGAATAGTTTCTTGGCCATTGGGGTGGTCAATAAGAAATCGTCGTTTAATAAAGTCATAAATAAAGTCTCCTCTTAGAAATGTATTAGTTAAACATTTTGAGCATACTTGGACAACGTGTCTTCCAACGTTTTGCGGACTGCGCCCGTCCCACTAATTTGTTGGGCAAAGTAATTTTCGACCGTTTCACCCATGCCAATTGCGTAGAGGTCATGGCCAAAGATTGACTTGTTAGCCAGAATATCTTTCAAGTGGGCGTGAAC
Organism: Lentilactobacillus rapi DSM 19907 = JCM 15042; assembly: GCF_001436255.1. Lineage (GTDB taxonomy): Bacteria > Bacillota > Bacilli > Lactobacillales > Lactobacillaceae > Lentilactobacillus > Lentilactobacillus rapi. The sequence continues at coordinate 97,924 of NZ_AZEI01000083.1, forward strand.
GTCGGTCTTTTCACCTAACTTAATATCGCTTACTTTAGGTTGTAATTCGGCCAACAATGGATCTGGGCTTGGTTCAAATGGCTTGCCTTGATCATCGACAGCCATCAAATAACGGCACCAGGTTGCCAAAACAAGTGGAATGAAATGCAAGTCCTTTGGATCACGGTTAGGATCATCGATGTAATGTTGGATAGTGACGCCATAACGAACTGACAACTTCTGTGAGGTGTCTGACGCAATTCGTTGTGGCATATCTGGGATGTATGGATTAGGAAGGCGCTTGTTAACCAATTGATCAATGAAGGTCTTCGGGTTGATAACCTTAGGATCTTTCACAACTGGCAAGCCTTCAACGTAACCAATTTGTTTGATCAGATTCAACATGTCCTTATCGCTCACTTCTTTGGCAATTGAGTTAAAGCCGAGTAAGCTGCCGTTAACGGCTAAGGCAGTGTGGAGTGGGTTCAGGCAGGTCGTAACTTTCATTTCATCGGCATCGTTCACAGTGTCTCGGTCCGTTAAGATGACACCGGCCTTATCCAGTGCGGGGCGGCCATTTGGAAAGTCGTCTTCAACGACCAGGTAATGAACCTCTTCAGTGTTGGTGAACGCAGCGATGTTGGTATGACCTGGAGTGTGATAAATCTTGTAGTCATCGAAGCCATCTTCCTTGAGCTTTTCTGAAACGGCTTCGGAAGGATTAGGAGTGATTCGATCAATCATTGAAAGTGGGAAGCTAACAGCTTTGTCGTCCTTCAAGTAATCGATGAATTCTGAAGGAACTAAGCCATTTTCCGCCCAACCTTCAGCGATGGTCAAGACACTCTTTTCAAGCTTTTCGCCGTTTTGTGAGAAGTTATCCGTGCTCAAGAGGGCCATCGGGTACTTGCCGGCTTCAAAACGGGCGAACATCAATGCTGTTAATGAGGCCATGTTGTTCTTAGGTGCTTTAGGGCCATTTTTAATGTCATCTTTAATCATTGGCAATAAGTTGCCTTGACTGTCCCAAAGGTTATAGCCTTTTTCTGTAATTGAAAAGGTTGCTAATTGAAGGGCTGGATTTTCAAAAATCTTGAAGAGCTTCTTCCAGCCATCAGGATTGCTTTGGTCGAAGAATAGGGCATCCGAAACTGATGCGAATAATTCTTTTTCGAATTGACCATCTTCATGAGTAATCACGCGAAGAATTCGGTTGTTGAACTTCCGGTAAACATCGTCAACAACCCCCTTATCATGGGTTTCGGCAACGACAATGCCTGAATCAAGGTCGCCTGAATCAAGTAACTGGTTTGCGATTGCGGCATGAAAGGCCCGGAATAAGTTTCCGCCACCAAAGTGAACCCACCGGGTTGCCCCAGTCTTAGCTTTAATGTCGTAATTAGGAACTTTAATGCCGGCATCGGTAAATTCCTTTTTATTCGTTAAATAATTATCGGTGATTTCTACCATTGTAATCCTCCTAAAAAATGAGTGAGCGTAGTAAAGCGGTTAGAAGTCGGAGTGTAAGGCTCCTCGTATGGAAATTCCGGTTTTGGGAATTTTTGTGCGAGGTGCTTACACGCAGACTTCTGCTTTACACAGCTGTCCTAAAAATAGTGAGCGGAGCTAGGCGCTTAGAAATTGGAACATAAGTCTCCTCAATCATAAATCCTGGTTTTGAGGATTTATGATTGAGGTGCTTATGTGGAAATTTCTGCCTAGCGCAGCTGTCCTAATACAAGTGAGCGAAGCAAAGCGGTTAGAGATCGAGGTGCTTACGCACAAACTTCAGCTTTACGCAGCCTATTCTAATCCACCCAAATCAACACACCATAACCAACGCAAAGTGAAACTAATACACTAGTATGCTGAATCCGCTTACAGATTCATTATATTCTGATATATCAGATTGTCAACAGGAACCTTTTTCCCCCTCAATAATCTTGATCAGTATGCTATAATGTGTGTGATATAAAGGAGATTACGATGATGGACAATATGCGCAGTGACGCTTACCATGAAATTAAATATAAAATCATTCACTTTGATTACATCCCAGGTCAAAAAATATCTGAAAAGACAATTTCTCAAGAGCTTGGGTTGGGCAGAACCCCTGTGCGAGAAGCGATTATCCGGATTGAACGGGAAGGGTTAATCGAAGTGATTCCCCAAAGTGGCACCTACATCACCAGAATTGATATGGCAGATGCTAAGGACGCCAGATTCGTTCGGGAGTGCATCGAACCAAAGATCATGTTGAATGCCGCAGCCAACATTTCTGAGACTTCACTGAACGTTTTAAGAAAGAACTTGGCTGAACAGGACAAAACGGCCAGCGAAATTAATCCTGACAGTTTCTTTGATTTGGATCAGGACTTCCACCACGAATTTTACAAGGTCGTTAATAAAGACACTGTTTGGGATTGGCTGCAGATCAACAATACTCAACTCAATCGCTTCCGTCGCCTTCGCCTGAAAGAAATGGACTTAAATTGGAGCACCATTTATACCCAGCATAAAAATATTTTTGATGCGGTGATTGGCAAAGATATCGATGACTTGGAATATCTTGTTAACGAGCATCTGCACTTGATGCTGCTGGAACGACGGCAGGTGTTGGAAGCTTATCCAGATTATTTCAGGAATTATGATGGGGATGTCGATTCCAAATCAACTTCTCACGCAAAATAACGTATTTACTTACAGAACAGGTGGCCGAAAACTTTTCGCCGTTTTCGGCCACCTGTTCTATTAAATCTGTATGAAAGGCTTGCTAGTGCTATGAATAAACAAGACTTAACCCAGGGCAACCCCCTCACCCGCCTGATTATCTTTTCGTTACCGCTGGTTGGTGGATCGCTCTTTCAGCAACTCTACAACTTTATTGATACGTTGATCGTTGGCCGGTTGATCGGCGTTGATGCGGTTGCCGCGGTTGGCGCCTACTATCCACTTAGCTTCTTGATCATTGGTTTTATTCAGGGAAGCTCGATCGGCTATAGTATTCCCCTCTCTCAAAGTATCGGTGCCCATGACGATCAGGCTACTAAACGCTACTTCACGAATGGGATTTGGTTAAGCGCAATTGTTGCTCTCATTTTGACACCGGTGATGATTTTCGCAGCAGCACCCTTACTGAAATTGTTAAATACGCCCGCTAATATCATGGAAATGACGCTCGCGTTTACAATCATTTCGTTTGTCGGCATCCCTGCAAATATTCTCTATAATTATTCGGCAGCGGCACTGCGGGCATTTGGCGATTCCATCCACCCGTTACATTTCTTAACCGTTTCGCTGGTTTTAAACGTCATTCTTGATTTGGCCTTCATTCTTGAATTCCACATGGGAATTGCCGGAGCCGCCTGGGCGACAGTAATCAGTGAGTTTGTCGGCGGCCTGCTCAACATCAGTTTATTCTTCGTTGGCAAGTCAAAATTGTCCCTCAATCGAACTAATTGGCACTTTTCATTAACTGCTATTAAACGGATGTGTGGTGTCGGCATTCCAATGGGATTTGAATACTGTGTCTCCGCAATCGGAGCCATCATCATGCAAGATGCCATCAATCGATTAGGCTCAAGCATCGTTGCGGCTCAATCAGCTGCGGACAAAATTCGACAGTTATTCACCCTTCCAATGGAAAGTGTCGGGGCGGCCATGGCAACCTATCAGGCTCAAAACTTTGGCGCCCACAATGGTCAGCGAATCAAACAGGGCATTACTAACGGGATTTTAATTCAAATCGTCTATTCAGTTGTGGCTTTTGGAATCGTAAATTTGTCGAAAACCTTCTTGGTAACAATGGTCCTCGGATCCAGCTCCCCTTCCACCACCAAAAGTGCCGTTGAGTATTTAACGATCATTTCATTTTTCTTTCCCATCCATGGATTACTCATGATTTTCAGAAACACGCTCCAAGGCTGGGGCCACAGCCTGTATGCCATCATTTCCGGCTTTGGCGAATTGTTTGGTCGTTCAATTGGCAGTTTCATTGCAATGGGCTCTGCGGGATTCGTGGCAATCTGTTACTCAAATCCATTAGCTTGGGCAATTTCATTGATATACTGCGTGTTGATGGTCCGCCAATTGTTTGGTAAAGATCAGTTGGGGGAGATGTAGGCCAATCGCAAACAACATGAATTTAATAAGTGATTAAGCTTTATGCTCCTCTAATCAAGCTTCACATCATCTTTACATTTCTTTCAATGATCTTTCACAGAAAAATCATTTGTCTATGATTAAGTAAAGATTAGCTAAAGTTGATGTAGGAGGTTTTATGTTAAATATTGGTGATAACATTAGGAAACTACGAGAAGAACAGGCATTATCACAGGCAGTCGTTGCCACTGCGCTTGGTGTAACTCGTCAAGCGATTTCTCAATGGGAGCACAACTATACTTATCCAGATATCGACAACTTAGTCATCCTTAGTAGATTGTTTCGTTGTGACATCAATCAATTATTGTTTTAGAATTGGAAATCATAATATTTATACCTCATCCTAGATGATCTTTCTCTAGGATTTTTTGTCTCAAAACCTCATAAGTATAATGAATCAGGTGTCCATAGGCGCCATTAAGCGATTGTTTTGTGTCAAGCGATACTTGCTAGTCAAAACATCGATTAGCCTTAATAATGTTTACAGAAATAGTCATCGATTATTTAAACAATTCTTGCTCTTGAATGCTCAATTTCTACACCAAGGCAGCAGGAATCATCCATTTTTGGACGCAACAATTTTTAAGGCGACTTAATGACTTAATATAGCAATAATCTGTCATTTCCAGAAAGCGCACTTAAGCTGAAGAACCCGCTTCTTCAGCATACATAGGAGGCAAAGAGAATTGCTATCATCTGAACTCAATTCTATTAAAAGCTCAAAGCGAAGCATATTCACCATTATCTTCTTATTCATTGTTGTTATTTTAGGGGAGTTAATTACTTGGTATGGGAACTATTATATGTTTTGGAATTACGCAAAACAGACACATAGACACTTGTCTTACCAAAATATTTATCATCCAACAATGACCACCTTTTTGTCAGGCAACACTTCAGGACAGTTTTTACAAATAATAATCATTTGGCTTTTACCTTTATATTTAATCCTAATTAGTGCCCAACGAATCATTGATAATAACCGAAATGACAGCAATTACATTTACACCTCCCGATACACAAAATTCAAACAATATTTAGGTGTTAGCGAACTTACCCAATTTTCCATATTTACAGTCTTCTTCATCGTCCTATTTGGCCTTGACTTTGTCATAGCGGAATTACTGTTTCATAATGGTCAATCATTTATGGATTTAGAAGATTCGGTTAAATATTCTCATTTATTAAAATTAGAACTACTTCATCCAAATTTAGCGTATATTTCATTTATCGTTGTCGTTAGTATGAGCTTTGGCCTTTTTGCAGTAGTCGTGCACGTCTTGGCACTCTTACTAAAGAAACCTATCCTAGTTCATCCAATTTCCTTGGGCATCTGGTTCTTCATGGTAGCAATGCCCAATAGTTCAACCTACTTCATTCAGCCCTTTATTGAGTATGATTGGGGAACTTATTTTTCAGCCCTCATAAGTTATCTTGTCATATGTAGCAGCATCATCGCTGTTGGAAATTTTTGGCTGAAATTGAGAGGAAGGTATGTTTATCTCAACTAAGAAAAAATTAATATATCGAATTATCGGCGTTATCGCACTGGTGATTCTTTTAGTTATGAATTGGACTCAAAATACCAGTGTCCCGCCAAATGCCACTGGGTTAGCCGTCTGGAGAGCCTTATTTTCAACAACTGGCGGCTTCTTTTCAATCTTCTATTTTGGCCCAGTTATTGCTAATATCTTTATTTGTTACGAGCTGGTAAATCGAAGACCGTATCTCGTTTATTATCGGACATCACGACAATTCGTTTTATGCCAGTATGAAAAAAATCTTTCAGTGGATGTGCTTCTTTTCAGCTCAATCTACATGTTGTTTGGTTCATTCTGTAATCAGTTGTTCGTTGGAAAAGGAATTTTGGAGTGGTCATTTTTCTTTGCGCTAGTCGTAATGATGGTCAATACAGCATTATTTTTAGGCTTCCTAGGTGAACTCTTTTATATTCTAGCCATATTTGTCAATGATTATCTTGCATTGATCATTTTGCTTTGTTTGAATGTCAAGGGCAGTTTAAAAATGTAGGTTTTCGGCAGAAAGAAATGTAGGTTTTCG
>NZ_AZEI01000084.1 GCF_001436255.1 Lentilactobacillus rapi DSM 19907 = JCM 15042
TTCCTTTTTTGCAAAAGTATACCAAAACTCAATTTAGATCTCAAACAGTTTCTTAATCATCGTTTTCTTCATAAAATCTACCCACTTTCAATATTTATGTATCTAATTTCTAATCCCTAACTTTGATGCGTTAAATCAAGATAAGCACTATTCCTTATATTTACCCCTCCCAAAAGATATAAAAAAACCTCATTCGTTTAATGAATGAGGTTAAAAATCTTGATTGATCAAGCCCTCATCATTAAAAATGAAAATAAGGGCTCAACTTACTGATGGCTTGCTAGTGATAAACTAGCTCGCGATCAATGTCGGGTCCTTCATCTTTAATAATAAGGCTAAATCTTGGCTAAGAGGTGCTGCCATTACGATGTTCATATCTGCATTAATAATTTTCATGACCGCTACCTCCTTACCAAGATTTAATGATTGATTAGAAGTATAGTAATCCTCTCATAAAATGTCAACCTTTCTAATCAAATTAGTTTGCTCTTATTATTCATTAAAGCCCATAAACGTGATGTCTATGGGCTTTAATGACAATGAACATTTTATAAGATAATCAATTTTCTAGGTGCGGTTGTCAATCTTTCGTTTCCTTGGGCGGTTATTAGAAGGTCATCTTCAATTCGAACGCCGCCCACTCCCGGCAAATAAATTCCAGGTTCAACGGTCATCACATTGTTAACTTCAGAAATGTTTGATTTCCAACGGGGGCCAAAATTGGGCCCTTCATGAATGTCCAAGCCAATTCCGTGGCCACTACCATGTTCGTAGTATTTCCCATAACCTTGCTTGGCGATGTAATCTCGCCCGGCAGCGTCGACTTCTTGACCGTTGGCACCTGGCTTAATGACGTCAAACATTAACTCTTGGGCGTTATAGACAATCCGGTGGATCTTTTTCAGTTCATCACCTGGGTCCCCCAAAGCAAACGTTCGGGTACAATCTGATGTGTAACGATCGACGTAGAAACCAAAGTCAACGGTGACCATATCACCCTTTTCCAACTGTTTAGCAGACGCCGATCCATGGGGTAATGCTGACCGATACCCACTGGCGACAATCGTATCAAAGCTGGGCTTTTCAGCACCATGTTCCAACATCCAATTATTTAACCAATTAGATACCTGTCGTTCAGTTTGGCCAATTCGGACATGCTTGATTAACTCGTTAAAACCTTCGCTTGCCAGGGCAGTTGACTTCCGCAAAGTAGCCACTTCATCTGCATCTTTTACCTCACGAAGCTTTTCAACCACGCCATTTTCGGCAATTAAGGCATCGCCAAAGAGCTTACTGAGCGTTTGATAGAGCTGGAAACTAACGGAGGTCTCAAACCCAACTCGTTGGAACTTCGGCCCAGTTAATACTTTATGGGCGACTTCATAGTAATCGCGGGTGATTTCAAGATTAATGTCCTTTGGAAGCGAACTTTCCAATTCGACTTGATAACGAGCATCGGTAATCAGGGTCAAAGAATTCGGGGTCGCCGCTAAGCAGCCATCTCCAGGTAATCCTTGAAAGCCGGTTAAGTATTCCAAACTGAAAGGATTCGTAACGATAAATGCATCCAACCCTAGTTGGGCCATTGTTTTCTGAAAACGACTAATTCTTTGATTCATTCCGACCACACTCCTATCATTATTTTTGCTACTTAATCACTAAATACATATCGCTCATGATCGACCAGCAAGCCAACTGATGTCATCATCGCGACAACCACGATCAGGAAAATCAAGACAACTGTCCAGCTTGACGTCAAACTATGAACGTACCCACAAATCATTGGCCCAGCAGCCGCTAACAGATAACCAAAGGACTGCCCCATGCCAGAAACAGCGGCCGTTTCATTCGGGTCACGAGTCTTCAAATTGAATAAGGTCATCGCCTCACTGAAAGCCATGTTAGTCGAAAGCCCCAGCAAGATGCAGGCCACAACCGCAAACCAGAAACTCACGGTCGCCAGCAATAAGCTCCCCAGTCCTGCAAAAAAGATGACAGCAATCGTCAGGACCATGGTTGACTGCCGTTTAGCCTCACTGATAATTCTCGGAATAATAAATGAAAATGGCAAGGCGGTTATTTGGAGTAACCCCAGCAGATAACCGGCAGTATTCTGCTTAATTCCTGAAGCCATCAAAATCGGTGGCAGCCAGGTCAAAATTGAATAAAACAACAATGACTGTAATCCCATGAAGCCACCAAGTGCCCAAGCTAACGGCCGTTTCCATGGCGAAGTTTGCGTTTGCCCGTGATGATACGATTTCTTCTTATTAGTTGTCATTTTTGACTGGCTGATACTCAATAATACCGCCACAATAATGGCAATAACTGGAATAATTGAAATAAACTGCATCATGACTTGCCACGAAATCCATTGGCTGATAACGGAACTAAAACCGGCTGAAATTGCGCTCGATAACGACATCGCAAAGACGTACATCCCGGTGTAGGTCCCAATTCGCATCGGAAACAAATAAGAAACCAAAGTCGGCGCCAAAACGTTTAACATGGCAATCCCACACCCAATACAAATCGTTCCAATTAGTAATCCCGTAAAAGAATACACGCGGACAAAGTTTCCAATTGCGAGTAACAACAAGTCCGCCATCGTGACCGTTAAAATTCCAAATCGCCGGATAAAAAAGGTAACGGTTGGTGACAATAACCCAAAACAAATCAGGGGGATCGTCGTCAAACTCCCCAGAAACCATTCCGGTAAACTAAATGAATTTTGAATATTTGCTAAAATTGGCGGGACAACTGTAATCGCCGTCCGCATATTTGCCCCAACCAGAAATATGAGTAAGGCACCAAGAAGAACTCGGTGGGACACTGGCGTTGTTTCTTCCTTCATTTAAAATTCTCTCCTCAATTATGAAATTCTACTTCAGTTCTTTCTCTAAAATTCGCATTTTACGCCCCATTTGATCGATGGAGGTACCAATTTGTTGATAACCAAACTTTTCATACAGCCCAATGTGCTTGGTAACGATGTATGCTTTGCGGAAACCAACCTGAGTTAGCTGACTTTCAGCAATGGTGACCAGCCGCTCGCTCAAATGACGACCCCGATAGGCCTCACTCACAAAAACATAGCCGATGAACGGCGAATACCCACTGGCTTTAACAATGTCTTCTTTGACAATTGCACAAAAGCCGACCAGTTGATCGCCATCGGTTAATACAATCACGCGCTCCCAATCCAGGAAGTGATGAGCGATCATCTCATTTGCTAAATATTTACCGGCTGGCCAGGAAACGGCCCCAATTAATTTAGCAAAATGGTGCCATTGAGGATCGTGATCCGCTAAGATAATCTGTTTCAATTTTGGTCTCCTTTCTATAAATTAACTCCAAGTGATTCAATTATAGACTATTTAAAAGGATTTGCGAAAGTTGATTCAGCTATTTTCAAGTCTTGAAGAACCTTTTCAGAACCAGCCGACTATCCTATAATTAGGAATCATAATAAAGCGAGGCGTTCATATGAAGAAAATTGCTGTTTATTGTGGCGCGAGTTCAGGAAATTCGCCCATCTATTCCCAATCCGCAATCCAGTTGGCTGACTGGTTCATTGAAAATCATTATGAATTAATCTATGGAGGTGGGGGTGTTGGCTTAATGGGCGTCATCTCCGATCGAATCTTGAAGCAAGGCGGTCTGGTTCGCGGCGTCATGACAACCCAATTAGTCCAGCGAGGAGCAGAATCCCCTCAACTCGCCTCACTATCAGAATTAATTGTGGTCAAAGACATGTCTGAACGAAAGGCTAAAATGATGCAACTGTCCGACGGCTGCATTGCATTGCCGGGCGGCGTCGGGACTTTAGAAGAAATTATTCAGTCATTTTCTTGGGCAAGATTGGGAGACAACCCGAATCCGTGCGTGTTCTATAACGTCAACGATTACTACCGACCACTCATTCAAATGTTCGATCAGATGGTATCTGTGGGCTTTTTAACTGCTGCCGACAGGAAAAAGGTGCTGTTCTCCGATTCATTACCTGAGATAAAGGCCTTCATGGAGAGCTATGTACCACCGAGAGTCAGGACATATAACAACTGAGCCGAATAACCCGATTAAGCGTTTTTTGATCCGGGTACGCAGAAATCAATTAACGTGACTCACCACCCTATCTGGATTAGAAAAGGCTGCGACAAACGGCTGATCCCGGCCATTTAAGCCAAAAAAGCAATGCATCTAATGTGAATGCACTGCTTTTTTGCAATTCTGGGATCAAATCACCTTTCGTCACAATCTCGTACTCACACCAACCATTCAACTGCATCAAGTGTGTAAGTCCCATCGACCACTGTGATTTCTACATGATGTTCCCCAGTGGATAAACCGGTGAACAGGCTATTTTCCGTGCGGTCTTCAGCCATTTGAGGTTGCATATTCCAAGCCAGGACTTGGTTATCGACAACTACTTTCAAATGACAGTCAGCTTTCTGTTTGCCAATCAATGAAAACCCACTCCCGGCAAAATCAAACGAAACCGTCGTCGGCTGCTGGTCGCTCCCGGTTCCATAGGAAAGGGTGCGATTCCACTTTGTGTTTCCCAGGCCGCAAACGTGATTCCAATCCCCAGTATACGAAATGGCATCGTCAAGATCATCTAAACGGCGAGAAATCAGTGAACTTCCTGTGGCAGCCTTCTTGATGACCAGTTTCTCAATCTGGGTATGATAATAACCACAACCGATTTTTACCCGGCCGCTAAATTTTGGATTATCCGTATCCGTAAAATTGAAAACAACTTTTCCATCAACGGCTGCCTCTAAATTGTTGCCATTTGCAGAAAACCTAATTTGATGAGTTTTCGTTAACGCTAATTGATCGACATGTGCTAATTTAACGACTCGGTCTTCTTTGACCAGCTCGCAGAGGCCGTCTGTGTATAGTTTAAACACATATGGGGCACTCTCAAGTCTACCATTAACATCCGTTAACTCGCGCAAACCAATTCCGAAATAGTTTCCGGTTGGTGAATTCTGAATCGTCTGGTGATCGAACTTCATAGATACATTAACCGCATAATCAGTCCATTTATCGTCACCGATCGTAAAGTTTGGTGCAAACGAGTACTCCCAGTCAAGGGCCCGTTGATCCTCAGTAATCATCTGTTGCAAGACGTTTTTGCCTTTTGACTTGACAATTTCGAATGCGCCACCTTGATCAGCGGTATATCTTGGAGTATTACCCCGCGAACTCAGATAATTGTTAGGATACTTAGCATAAGAGAAATCATCCTCGTAAAGAATCCGGTTGTCGCCATCGATCCCAAGGGTGTAATCGTCGTGGCGGCTTTCAACTCTGTGATAAGCCACCTCATCATCGTTTTCCAAGCTCAAGGTGGTGGCGGTCACAATTGAATGGGGATTCACCACAATGTTTACCATGCCGGCGGTTATCTCAAGCTTTTCCCGGACGCGCTTTAAATTAGTGTCATAGTCTTGATCCGAATTTTCAGGACCAATGCTTTCCCAAACTACAAGTTTCTGATTGGGAGCCAAATTGACATTTTTAATGGCAACATGATACGTTCGAGTTTGCGAACTATCATTCACCATTATAACTGAAAAGTTTTGCTTATCCGGCGCCATCAACGTCAAATAACTGGGTGCCTCCCGATTATGATCCAAGTTTTCAGTTCCACCAACGCCACTGTCACAGGCACTGGTTAGATAACGCCAGGCGCCTTCATCTGCCCAGCCGGCTTTGGCAAAGTCACTAAAATGCTTCATACACTGCAATCCAACATTGTCGACTTCGAAATGGCCAGACCATGGCCGACTAGCTGCAATCAGTTCCTTATGACTGTAGTTGACTCCGGGGTAGTAAGCGGAAACTGCTGGCTGGAAAATATAGAAGCTCCGGCGTGAGTTGACGTAACTCTTGATCAATCGGTTAGCCACATCCAGCCCGCTTTGTTTGCCGCCAATTCCGTCTCCATTTGACGCCTTAACCCGGTATTTGCCAAAGGTCATTGGGGCAATCCCTTCGCTATACCACACTTCATGCTGAAGATCATCTGCCAGCTTGGTGAACGGTTTGTTTGTCCCATCATCAGTATTATAGTGAAATCCAACTGCGGCTACTTTATCCCGTAATTGCTTGTCGGCAATCATCATATCCCCGAAATCGCGTTCATAGTTTTGATCTGCGGCAATGATTTTAATTCGGTTATATTGGTCAATCGGAAACTTAGCTGGAAATGCAGTGCGATCGTTTGCGATTCGATCAGCGAACCACTTGATCCACTGAACCATTGGGTGCTTGGTTTCATTTCGATCTGGATCAACGTAATCAATCAAATACCCATATTCCTGATAGGCAGCAACAATGGTCCGCTTGTACCATTGATACATCGGCTCAAACGCGGATTCCGGCACCAACTTGTCGGGATCAGCGGATTTGACATTCACCCACAGCTTACGCAAGAATCCTGGTTCTCCCCATCTCAATATGGCCGTTTTTAAAGCCGGCTGGAGCTCTTTGGCATCGGCAGCCAGTTGAAAGCCAGCTCCTCGTTTGACATTAGCGGCATCATCGGCACTGCGCATTGTCGCCGGCTCGGTGCCAGAGGAAGTATTGCCATCATCCCCCATTTCCAGCTTAATCATCCTCATCAAAGGATGCTTGCCGCCAAAGAGAATCTGGAGGATTTGATTATAGCTGTCCTCATGTTCCCACTTATAATCCAACAATAATCGTGAGGAATTGTTACAGCTCAGGTAGCCAAAGCCTTTAAATGTATGACCATCCTTGTCATCAAGGTCAAGCTGGTCACCGTCAATTACAAAGTTTGTATGATTCATTTATATGATCTCCTAAAATAAAGTGAGCTGAACAAAGCGGTTAGAAGTCGGAGCGTAAGTCTCCTCAAGCGGAAATTCCGGGTTTGAGAATTTTTGCTTGAGGTGCTTACGTGCAGACTTCTGCTTTGGAAAGCTGTCCTAAAATAAAGTGAGCCGAACAAAGCGGTTAGAAGTCGGAGCGTAAGTCTCCTCAAGCGGAAATTCCGGGCTTGGGAATTTTTGCTTGAGGTGCTTACGTGCAGACTTCTGCTTTGGAAAGCTGTCCTAAAATAAAGTGAGCCGAACAAAGCGGTTAGAAGTCGGAGCGCAAGTCTCCTCAAGCGGAAATTCCGGGTTTGAGAATTTTTGCTTGAGGTGCTTACGTGCAGACTTCTGCTTTGGTAAGCTGTCCTAAAATAAAGTGAGCTGAACAAAGCGGTTAGGGATCGGAGTGTAAGTCTCCTCGAACGGAAATTCCGGTTTTTGGAATTTTTGTTCGAGGTGCTTACATGCAGATCCCTGCTTTGGCAAGCTGTCCTAGAATTACCAGATTCAAAAAGTAGTGGCCTGCACCACTCAATGGGCGACCACTGCTTCAATTAATCACTATTTGTCGGCTTTATAGTCGAGCGGCAAACTGTTCCAACGCTTCCGCAGATAAAATGCGGCCGCTTTTGGCTGGCGATCTCTGGTGAAAATCCCCTTTTTATTACCGTTTACCCGCATATTACCTTCAACGGTTTGGAAGTCTGCCAAATTCCAAGGTTGCTCCCCACGAATAAAGTCGTAGGAATCGAAAACCCGGTTAAACATTTCCAACAATTCAATTTGATATTCTTCGCTCCACATAATCGATGGCAGTTTGTGCAGCCCCGGCTCGGTATCAGCGCCGTATTCTGAGAAGACGATTGGCTTATCAATGTCAGACTTTTGCCACTCGTCCAATTCAGCTCGCAAACCAGCTTCACCGTCAGAAATTTCATATCCCCACTTGTGGTACCAGCCAGGATAGCGGTTGAGTAAGTAAAAGTCTGGGAATTTAAGACACTTGGACGTTTCAAACGTATCGTCTTCATTCAGGGTAAAGGTCCGCGGACGCTTTTCCGGGTCCAGATCAGCACTGTCATTGAACAATTTCGTGAAATATGGAACCGCAGAATCACTGGAGGTATCAGGTTCGTTACATAAGCTCCAGGCCAAGACACTTGGGTGATTTTTATCCCGTTTGATCATATCCTTCACTTGATCAATGTGTTTCTTGTATAAGTCATCAATCCAATCACCATCAAAGAACGACTGATCCAGACCGCCAAGGAAGCTGGCAGCGGCCATTTTAAAGCCAACCGCCGGGACTTCATCGGTAATCAAAATTCCTTCACGATCCGCAAACTTGTAGGCTTGTTCATCATATGGATAGTGTGAACTTCTATAGGAGTTTGCGCCAATCCACTTCATCAAATTCAGATCACGGCGCTCAACGTTTAAGTCGAATGCCCGGCCAGCATAGATACTATCTTCATGACGACCGAAACCTTTTAAGTAAACTGGTTTGTGATTAACCAAAATCTGATGACCCTTAATTTCGATGGTTCGCAAACCGATTTCATCGCTATACTCATCAACCACGGTGCCGCCCTGAACTAGTTTAATCTTAATTGTGTACAAGTAGGCATCGCGAACCTGCCAAAGGGTGGGGTTCTCAACCACCAAGTCGCCCTCTGCGCCGGTTGCAGTCGCCACAACGTGACCATCTTCATCAGCTAAGCTCACTTTGACGTCCGCATTCGAATCCGCTTCAACACTGTAATGAACCGTGGCCTGATCGTTACTGACTTCGTAAGTGGTCGAATAATCTTCAATATTTTCCTTAGGGATTGCGACCAAATGCACACTCCGGTTCAAACCAGAATAGTTGTAAAAATCAAAAAACGGTTTAGCCATCTTCTTGCCATTTTTCAAAGTAATCGTATCCCCGGCCGGCAGTGCATCCCGGTGGAGTTCATTATTAATTTTCACGGCAACCACATTGTCTTCACCCAGCTTAATGGCATCCGTGATATCAGCGGTAAATGGTAAAAAACCACCTTCATGAGACCGAATTTCTTGACCATTCACAAAAATCTTTGCCCGGTGGGTCGCAGCGCCAAATCGAATACCGACCTTTTTGCCTTCAAAATAGTTTGGCACAAAGAATTTTTTCAGGTACCAAAAATCACCTGTATATTCACGAGCGTCTTTATCTGTAAAGAAATCATTGAAGCTGGCAGGAACCGGCATCTTGATTGGATCCTCCAAGCCAGTTGGCCACCCGTTTGCTTCGCCTTCAGATGCAGGGTCAAACTTGAAATCCCAGAGGCCATCCAACTTTTGATCCTCACGATATGCATTGGTAACAGGATATAACAGATCTTTTTCCATTGTGATTGATCCTTTCATGATAACAAATTTAAGTTAAAGTAAACGCTTTCTTTATTCAACAACTTAAGTTTACTATTTAATGGCCGATAGTCAACATATTTTAGTAAAATAAATCGCTAATTTACAAAAACTTTTGTGGTCAAAGAAACATCACACCGAAAATTAATTTGCGCAGCTATTGGCTGGATCACCGATTTGCTGGCTTATGTACTCACTATTTTGATGAGCTCGCAATTTAGTAAAATCCAACGATTAAGATAGTTGTTTAGGATCAAAAAAGGCATCCACTTCAATTTCGAAGGGATGCGTCATTGATTGATCACACTATTATTTTTCATCACGAGTAATAACCTGATTCCAAAATAGACGATTATCCAACTTACCTTGCTTTGATACTAAACGGCCATTCTTTCGTTCGTTGACGCGAACTAAAATATTCTTAAGTGTTTTCATAATCAATTCCTCCTCTTTCAATTCTGTGAAACTTTTAATCTTTTCCTCAACTCTCAGTATAGTAGCCCTGAGTGGCCTTCGTTAAATAATTTGCTTAAAAACTTTTTCATGAAAAAAGCGGCCGGGACATATATTAATTTTTCAATCGATGATCATTCACATAGATCCCCATAGCCACCTAGATAAAAGCTGCGCCAAACGGCTGATCCCGGCCATTTAACAAAAATGACCAACTATTCCAAAATCAGGAATAATTGGTCATTTTCGTTAAATTCTGGGATCAAATCGCCTAATGTCCCAGTCTCTAATTTTTTATCAAGTTAGAAACTGCCTTTGAAAATGATTATCAATGCAGAGGATTAGAGCGGGTTCATTCATCAAAACGCGCTCGGGTTGTTACCGTTTGAGGTGACAGTCTAATTTAACTGGGATCTGCTAACCTAAGTTTCCTGACACCCAGTTTACAGGCTACTTTCCCGTTCCATCAGTTCCGTTGCGATCACCGTCAGTTCAGGGATCTTCTTGGGTTCTTTCATACGTTGGTCAAGCATTTCAATCGCCCGTTCACCCATTAATTCTGTGTGAACGTGAACCGTTGTCAGGGCTGGACTGGTATACTTGGCAATTGCGACATCGTTAAAACTAATCAGGCTAACCCGATTGGGAACATCGATTTTGTTCTGCTGAAGCGCCCGCAAAACCCCCACGGCCATCGAATCACTGCCGATCATGAACCCATGAGGTAATTTCTTCCCCAATTTTTGAATGGCTTGGGTCATCAATGTGTAGCCCGAGTCTGGACCGAACGGGCCTTGGAAGACAAAATCCTCATTGTATAAACCTTTTTGCTTTAAATAGCTATTAAAGGTGGCCACCCGTGGATCTCGAACACCCAATTTCTCAGTAGTCGTCTGTTCTTTACCGGCGATCATGCCAATATCATTAATCCCCCGGTCAATGAATCGGTCAACAATTTTCATAACCGGTGTTTCAAAGTCACTACGGACACAATCGCACCCATACGCTAGATAGTTCTCGCCAATAAAGACAAGCGGCAAGCCGTATGATTGGAGCTCAGTGACTTCTGTCTTATCAAATTTACCAACGGCAATCACGCCACTAAACTTTTTCATTTTATTCTTATCAATTGACTCGTACGTAATCCGCTCAATTGAAGTTCCCAGCGTTGCCGCCCGGTTCTCAATTCCGTATTGGATTTGCAAATAATAAAGGTCGTTTAGCTCTTCTTTATCTGAATGCCATTGAACGACCGCAATTTCTTGATTGGCTTTAGGTGTGTGCTTGGTTCGCTTCTTATACTGCAACCTTTCGGCAACCTCTAGCACCCTACGACGCGTGCCATCACCAACCGACAAAGTATCGTCAAAATTAAGAATCCTTGAAACTGTCGAAATTGAAACTCCGGCTTCCTTTGCCACGTCTTTGATTGTTGTCATCTTACCACCCTAATATTCATCATATTATTAATCCCCAAAAATTCATCCTTAATTTATTCGTCCACCAATACCGTTTTAGTTTACCACTTGTTCAACATCGAATAAACAATTTAAACGTTTAATCTACTAAAATTTTACCAAAAACAAAAAGGCCGTTGCCTAAGTATTTCCTTTAGGTACAGCCTTTTGATGACAATAGTGTAATCGTTCACGATCTAGAATTCCGTCAGAGTTGCGGTCACATCATGATGCTTAAACAAAATTGACAATTGATTGCCCGTCAGTTTTACCTTAGGAATCACTAAGTTACCATCATCATCCAAGGACTCTAACTCTCGATCCCCCAAATAAAGAGAAATCAGAGTGTACTTGCCCGGCTTCAAGACTCCTGTCTGTAATGGAATCTTTGTCTTCGGGAAGTATAAATTTGTATTAGGTTCCGGAACCGATAATTCCGCAGTCAATTCTTTTGACAGACCAACAATTCCAGTGATTCCGACCTCAGTTTTATAGAAGACGGCATTATCTGCGGTGCTTGGGATTTCTTTTTGATAATCCTTACCGTAATCAGGCGCTGCAAAGCTGCCTTCAGCTAAATGCAAGGTCCGTTTGGTATCAATTTGGTGAACCCGGACGTGCCAAGGCATTGCCGGCACAACGTAATTCTTAATTTCAACATCGTCCCAAGGTTTCCAATCAGAATAAACGTAATTATCATGAATTGCGTAATCTTCGTACTTGAAAGCCGTTCGCCACCAGTTGTCGCTTTCAGAAACAGCCAGCGTATTGTCATACGCCCCTTGCTTCAAAAGCGTCGTTCCCTTGGCGGTACTAAAGCCAAAGGTGGTTGAGTAAACGTACTTTTCGTACTTATCTTCCCCATGAGCATGTTCATGAGAGTGCTGACCAGCCGTAAACGATTGGACCTCCAAGCCATTTTGGCTGTGAGCAATTAACATGCGAGGTTCTGGTTGTTTCTTGAGCGCTTCAAATTTAAAGTCGTCGCTTTCCTTAGTTGTCCAGAATGGATCATCGTCCGGTAAGGCGAAGAAGATAAACGTCTTCAACGCCCAATAAGCTGAGGCTGGCCCATTATAGCCTTCCGCAAAGTTCATATTTGGATAGGCATAACCAATTGGAATCAAACCATCACTTTGAAAAATATTTTGCTTAAACCACCAACGCAGGTTGTTCAGCAACAAGTGCTTGATATCACCTAAGCTATATCCGGCTGGCAAATCAACGTGGGCGTATGCATAGGCTGCCCAAAAGGCTGCTTGGGCGAACCGATAATCAAGGCTGCGGCCAAATGGCAGTGCCGCGCCATCCGCTGCAAACCAGTTGGCATAACTTGGAACAAAGGCTTTAGCTCGTTCTTTCAACAATTGGGATTGTTGATTATCGGTATCGGCCAAGCCAACCGTCAGGATCGTAAAGAACTGATAGGCAAATGGAATGTAGTTATCAATCTGGTTGACATAACCATCATACGACCAGCCGTGACCCAGGTATTGCTTATTGGTGATCGCATAGTCGGCATCAATTAACTCGGAATTATCCATATAGCCGGAATCATCGATAAACTGGTTGACCATCGCCCGGAAGAATAACCAATTGGTCTTTGGGATTGTCTTATGGTTTACTTGATCCATCCATTTAACGATCGTCTTCTGCTTTGGCACGGAAAGGTTGTCCCAGAACGTTGCTTTGGTTTCGTATAAGAAAGCCGTCAAGGCACCCATTTCAACGAAAACCTGATCGTAGTCACCCAAGTCGCCGCCCCAATAGTCGGGGGAATCAGGATCAGTCCCGGCAATAATGCCTTGAGTGGTTAGTTCGTACCAATCTGGTTTTTCGTAAATCCGCTTCGGATCACTAAAGAATGGACCCAGGCCCCAAAGCAACCGCATAAAGCCTTCCACTTCAGTCTTATCCTGAATATAAACGGCCCCGCTGTCACTCATCCGAAAACGGCCTTTTCGTTTTTGCTGACTGAGGACTTCCATTGCAGGAGTTAAAATGTCAACCAATGCCGCCTTCACATCGGCTTTACTGCGCAATGGATTTTCTTTAATCTGTTCGTTAAATAATTTCCGTTTCAACTAAAAACACCTCGTATTTCCATCTTCTGTAAGCGCTTTAACGACTTTAGAATACATCCGTTTTTACTAAAACGCAAGGCTGTTTTACTTCTTTTTCCTAAAATAGATTGGGACGAACGGCGATTTGATCCCAGAATTTAAGCCAAAAAAATAATGCATTCCAAAACCAGAATGCATTACTTTTTTAGCTTAAATGGCGGGAATCAGCCGTTTGGCGCATGTTTTGTCAATATAAGAACACAAGCCAAGTGGCATCTATCAACACTTTGCCAACTAATCTTAGATTGTTTTGAAGATCATCACAGGTCAGCTAACAGAAAAAATCTCTTAGATCATTAGATTGTCTGTCTTGAAATTCTTGGCCTATTATTAGCCAATATCTTGGCCAACTCAACGATGCATACAACTGTCGCAATGATACCAGCCGTAAAGAACAGGCTGTGATCAGTTCCGCCCACGTTAATCAGCTTACTAACATATGGACAGAGAAAGTTAGCAGAATTGGTGCTGACCATCAATATCGTCGTTGCGTCATTGCTATATTTTTGAGGCACAAATGACAGTCCCTTCGAAAAAATGAATGGAATGAAGAGACCAAAGCTGAAGCCTACACCAAAGGCACCGATGAGACAGGTCAAAGACGACCCGGCAGCACTAATTGCGAAAACACTCACGGCTTCAATGAAAATTGAAAGTAGCAAAGTAAACTGCTTTGAAACGGCATAAACCAGCCCATAAATCGAACCACCGATTATTGTCCCAATTGATAAAATAACAACGGCACTGGATCCGACGGCCAAGGAACCAAAATTATTATTTAGTATATATGAAGGAAGTTTCACATTAACCGTCATATAAAAGACCATGACAATGAATAACACAATCCAGTAATAACCAAACTGGAACTTAGAAGTTAGGGATACTTTTGTGTCAACTTTCTGGGTATCCTGAATATTTTCATCATCAAATTTGATTTCGGGAACAAATATTAGATACAGCAAGAACAAGGGAATACTAATCAGATAAAAGCCAAATGTCATTTTCCAATTTGCGAACATCAAAATGAGTCCTACTACTAATGCGCCCCCAGCAGCCCCAAGACCCTGAAAGGTATTCTGGAATCCAAGCAGTCTTTCCCGCTTTTGGCCGCTGTATAGACGATCAATCAAACTAATACAAAGAGCGTTGAATAAGCCAATGCCGACTCCCATCAAAGCCCGCCCAATCAATAGAAAACTAATGTTTGGCGCCGCCATCGAGATAATTGCTCCTAAAGCAGTTAACCCTGTTCCAGCAAGAACAATCTTCTTGGTACCAATTTTTTTGATAATGAAACTACTAATCACGATAAATACTGCCATCGTAAACGATGGGATTGTCACCGATAATTCTGCCGTCTCTGCAGAAACGCCAGTAAATTGTTTCATTAATCCCGGAATCGTTGCGGCAGTTGCCCCCGTCGACATCGGTAGTAATGATAATGCCAAAATGGAAAAAGCCACCATTTCAGGCCTTGTTTTCATAATTAATTGCCTCCAAATCAAATCCCACAGCCAATCGGATCGCTCCGATAGTTCCTCATAATCACTAGTATTATAGGGCATAATAGCCATAAGTGATATAGGAAGATGAGATTTTTTTTGATAATGAAAACGATATTATGCTTTCATTAATGATGTAAGCGAAAACAAGCAGTGCCTCCAAAAACCAAGATGCACTGCTTGTTTTATTTAAAGTTTGGAATCAAATCACTTCTTGTCACAGTCTCCCATAAGTCGTCGTCAAAACGAGATGACTTTGATAATCAAATTCTATGGTACTCGATTTATACTGTCATTTTTTACAATGAGGTTCATGGTCGTACCAGTGAAGTCAATTTTTTATTACCACTGATATAATGACCATTTGTTAGTTGAAAACGAGTTGTTGAGCCGTGTTTAACCAACTTTTGAGTTTTCACCAGCTGGCCCAATTTGAGATGCTTTACTTGAGACTTCTTGGAAAGATTAGCATCCCTGTATTCATACAGGCCATGCTTGTTAATCACGTACAACTTACTATGATTACCTTGCCAGTATAGTGGACCGACGTACTTGGAGCTGGCAGTGATGTAATTGCCATTACTCAACTTATAGCGCGTAACGCCGTTATTAGATTTGGCTTTACCAATCACCGTGAAAGTTGGTGCTGTGGTACGACTCTTCACAACAACTTTTTTGACACGATTGTTCTTGATAAAGTTGACGCTCTTATATTGATAGAAGCTCTTTTTGGCATATATCTTAAAGTTCCTGAAAGCCTTCGCATGATTATTTGTGTGAGTGGTTGGCTGTTCAATCGTCGAGCTGCTGGAACTTGAAACTACCGCAGAGGATGCGGTGCTCGAAGAACTAGCATTGGCATTACCATTATTGCCAGAATTATCCGGGTTAACGGGAGTTGGCGTTGGGTTAGGATTTACAGGGGTAAATTGAACGTAGTCGAGTTCGGCAGAGCTTGTCCCTTTCATAAGGGTTAACGTATTTTCACCCTTATTTAATGAAACATTCCCATATTGAAGCACCTTTCTCGTGCCATCCACATTTGGTACCGCGTTTGTCCAGCCCGTCGTATATGGAAAGACGGCATCCTTTAGAGGAGCATTATTCAGTGTCACCTTATCAGAAGCATTTTGTTTATCCTTGTTACCATTTGCATAGCCGATTTCTAATTGATATTGACCAGCAGAAAGTGCATTTGCTTTGAAAGTGACACCACTTTGATCACTATCGATTGTGCCAACAAATTTATCTCCTGATGCATAACTCCCCTGATAAACTTTAGCAGTTCCAGAAAGGGTGCTATTTTCTGCTTCTACTCGAATTGGATCACTTGCTTGGGGTTGTGTGTACTGTAACTGAGAAGTCGTTGAACTGCTATCAGACGGAGTTACTACTAACTGATAACCATTTGCGGCCTTTAAATCCTTTACAGGGACCGAAGCACTCCCATTTTTGACTGGAACAGTTCCTGTCACAATTGTCTTAGGATTAGTAACGGCAGTATCAACCCCATTCCAAGGGGTTTCTTTTACTTGAACGGTTGCTGATTTAGCAAATTTGGAAGTATCCAAGTTATTGATATTCACTGTTGCATCACCCGTAGTACCGCCAAAGATCACTGAGGTTTGGCCCTTGTCGCTAGTTGTATTTGCGACACTGGCTAAATCACCGTTTGTATCAAATGTACTCGTCTTGTCAATTTGTCCCGACATATCGCCATACCACTTGTACAGCCAATAACCACCGTTTGGTTTCTGCTGGTCCGTTAACAAGTTATCCATTCGCCCGTAGTTGTACCAAAATGCGATACATGAGCTATCAAGTTCAGAAACATTTTCAAAGTTTTGAATATAATGAACCATCAAACCAGGAACACCTGTCTGTTGAGGGGCACTGTATTCGTTGATGCTTACCGGGAGATGCTGAATTCCCAGACTATCTTCGATTGCATCTAATTGTTTAACATGATCAGGGAATGAGGCAGCAGTTCCATCCTCTAATTCGTGCCAACAAATAACATCAGGCAAGGTCTTATTCTTTTTTGCGTTGGTCAAGAATCCGGTAATCCAATTTTTGTCCCAATGTTCAATACTTGGTCCGACAATTCTGGCACTTGGATCAATCTTTTTAACTTCGTTGTATGTGGCATTCCACATTTCGTAATATTGGTCCATCGTTTTGCCACTATTACCAACGAAGGTCCAGTTTGGCTCATTCCAAAGCTCATAACCATAAATATCGTTAGCATAACCCGATGATTTGGCCTTTTGCACCATTTCATCGACACTGGCTAACCAGCTAGCCTTGTCCTTTTCAAAACCGGCATTTGTTGTGTAATTATATGGGAAATTTTTAAAATGATCCGGTAATCTAATAATTATCTTGCTGCCAACCTTTCTAGACAGCGATGCGACATTCATAAAGTCACCAGCTGGTGGCAAACCATTGGGACTTTGTTGGCCACCCGGAGGAGCCTGCGTAAATACTTTCGGTTTAATCCCTGAAAGTAGGTCGGTGCTTGGCGTATTGCCATCTGACATTGCATATAAGCCACCGGAAGCAACATGAGTTGTTGATTGGCGAACAGCCGTTGTCGTGTCAACGTTAATTTGCTGGGTATCTGCCTTGGAAACGATACCTGAAAACCCGGCCGTCGCAACACCAATAGCAGCTGCAGCCAGCAATGTCACAATTTGTCTACCTTTGTTCATATGTGTAACCCTCTTTACTAATTAGTTTTCAACCTCAATGTTTGTTGATTTCAAAATTTCTGATGCCTACCGTAACAAAGTACGTACCTCAATTCGCAAGAGTAAGCGATTGCATTTCCAAACAAAAGGGGAATCACCAAAAAGACGTATCTTTTCAGTGATTCCCCCGAACCAAATTATTCAGTTAATCAATCTCGATTACTTATTCAGCCAAACCCTCATTTGACCATTCTCACGGTTAGCCCATGCATAGTATGGAACCATCGTAAGTTCAGCAGATTCAGTTTCTACTGGCTTGCTTGCATCAACATAGAGTGGTGCATTTTCGTCATCGATCTTTTGACGTTTAGCAGCAACTTTCACGACTCCAACACCGTCTAAGAGTTTCTTGTCAAACTTGTATTCAGTCTTAGCGCCTGGGGTAACTTCATAAAGTGAAAGTGGTGCTTGGTTGTCAGTTTGTTCTGCTGCGTAGACGATTGGGCCACGTTGGATGGCAACCTTATCAAAGTCATCGCTAACCCGGTTGCTTGCACGCATTACCTTAACATCCATATCAAGCTTCAAGTCAATGGTTAATGATTTGTCATCAACATCAAGATAGATGAAGCCGTCTTCTACAGGTAAGTCCTTAGCAGAACCGTTCACTTCCAGGTCAAAGTTAGCTGACCAACTTGGAATTCGGATACCTAACTTGAATGACTTGTCGTTAGGATTCTCGATTTCGTAGTGAATGTCACCGCTCCATGGGAAGTGGTTAGTTTGAACAATCTTCAAGCCGTCATCGAATTCAGCTTCGTTTGAAATGAATTGGTGTGACAAGATTGTGTCGCCGTTAACGGTGTACAGGTACTCATCAACAGATGCAATCAAACGAGCCAAGTTGGCTGGGCAGCATGCACAACCGAACCAGTCGGCACGATGAGTCAACACGTGTGATTTACCTGGGTTACCCTTTGATGCAGCTGGGTCAGCTTCAAGTGGGTTCACATAGAAGAAGTGCTTGCCATCAAGTGCCATTCCGCTTAAGGCGCCGTTGAATAATTCTTTTTCAAGAACATCCCCATACTCACCTTTAGCATGAATATTTAACATTTGACGAGCAAAGAATGACATTCCAACTGAGGCACAAGTCTCACCGTAGTCAGTATCGTTTGGCAGATCGTAATCGTAGGTAAATGCTTCACCAGTGGTTGTTTGACCAATGTTTCCAGTGATGTACATTTGACGCTTAACGATATCGTTCCAGAAACGATCACAGGCTGCAAGTAAGTCCTTGTCGCCAGTGTATCGAGCAACGTAAGCCATTCCTGTGCAAAGATAGACAACTCGAACTGCGTGGCCGTGAGGAACTTTTTGGTCTTTAATTGGTTCAGCGGCCAAATAATACTCACGAGGGAAGTCACGCATCCCTGGAATCAGGTCACGGTCAGGACTATCCCCGTCGGCTTTAATTTGTTTTTCAAAGAATGCTGGATCTTGGCCCCGTTGATTCAAGAAGTAGTGAGCTAAGTCAAGATAACGTTTCTCACCAGTTTCTTCATACAAACGTGAAAGGGCAAGCTCAATTTCTGGGTGACCATCATAACCGTGAATTTTGCCTTCTTCCAGGCCAAAGTTCTTGTCAATGCAGTCAGCCATTCGTTTAGCAATATCCAAAGCCTTTTCGTTACCTGTTTCATGATGATAAGCAACACCGGCTTCAATATAGTGACCCATCGTGTAAAGTTCGTGAGATTGTTGCAGACGCTTGAATTTACGTTCTGGGGCATCGATTTGGAAGTAAGTTGACAGATAACCGTCATCTTCTTGAGCATCGGCAATTAAATCAATCAAGTTGTCGGTGATCTTCTTCAAATCTGGATTTGGATGATACCCAAATGAGTAGGCAGCAGCTTCCAACCACTTGTAAACATCAGTATCCTGGAATGGAAAGCCATAGTGGTGACCCTTCATTTGACCAGCAGCAATCTTCAAGTTGGCAATCGCATGACTGTTCTTGTCTTGACCGTTGTTTTGGGGATCTTCAGAAATCGAAATATCTGCTTCATCGTTCATGACTTTCCATTGATATGGAAGTACTTCCTTAACGACGAGTTCACGATATCGTTTCCAAAAGTCTGAAGTAACTTTAACCTTATTCAATTTTGGAGTTGTATAAACTTGCATAGTACTCTTTCCTCCTAAAGTGTTAGTCCATTAACTTAATACAACATTATGCTTGTGCAGCTTTTGCATCTTGGGCAGCCTTGGCGTTACGTTCTGCAAGGTCAGCCTTAACAACTGGTTCATGTCTTTCCCACTTACGGTAAACAATCATTAATACCAAACTGATTGCGTAAATGATAATTGGAACCCAAACGAATGTGAAGCTGATTCCTGAAAGGCTACCTGCGCTTTGAACTTTGTTTGCAGCGTTGAAGCCAAAGCCTTTGAGAATCATTGAAGCAATGAATGAACCAAAGCCTGAACCCATTTGGATACAGAATGAAGCACCAATAGCAGTTAAGAATCCGTTGGCACGAACGCCGGTCTTCCATTCACCAAAGTCAACAGTGTCACCAACCATGGCGAAGAACATTGTGCAGGCAGAACCAGAACCGATACATGCAACACACCAGCCAATTAAAGCAGATGTGACGTTTGAACCGGCAAAGCCAATCCAAGCTTGGCCAACCATTGTCATCAATAAGAAGAAGACGGTTGTGCCCCATTTGTGCATGAACTTAACGAAGAATGGAACTGAAGCCATTCCGATAACCTGGATAATTGTGAAACCATTAAAGAATGAAATTAAGGTCTTGCTGCTCATGTTGTACTGGAAGTAGTAAGGCATTGATGAGTTACGAACAATGAAGGCAGTCCAGTAAGCCAAGTTGGCAACAACGATCAAAACCCATGGCCAGTTACCCTTAGTGGCTTTCAAACTTTCTTTAATTGTGATGACTTTTTCGTTTTCAATATTCTTTTCACGCATATCCAAGAAGGCAACGATCAAAAGAATGAAGGCAACGATTGAGTAAATTCCAACAGCTAATGACCAACCTTTTTGGTCGTTACCGCCGCCAAGTAAGCCGGCAAATGGAATGATAAAGGTTACGGCGAAGAAGTTACCAACGTTACCAAGAACCAAACGAATTGAGTTGGCTTGCATCCGGCCATCAGTACTTGAAGTTAAGTTAGGAAGTACTGAAGTGATAGGAGTTGACATAGCCGTGTATGACAAGTCAGCCAAGATATACATAACACCAGCGTAAAGAACTTTCATTGTGCCGCTCAATGCTGGGGTTGTGAATAGCAACCAAACGAAGACGGCAAATGGTAATGACATCCACAAGAACCACGGACGACTCTTACCATACTTACTGTGGGTGTGGTCAACCAGGATACCCATGACAGGAGCACCAATCGCATCAAAGATACGACCAATTAATAGCAGGACACCGGCTGTTCCAACTGACAAGCCGAAAACGTTCGTAAAGAAGTAAAGCATGTACGAACTGATAATACAGTAAAGCAAGTTACCAGACATATCCGTAAAGCCATAGGTTACTTTTCTGTGCCATGGCAATGTATCGTTGGCAAGTAATGCCTGGGCACTTGCCGTATTTGAATCTACATTTGCATTTGAACTCATGATGAAAACCTCCGTTGTATATATAGAATTTATCTAACCGCTTTCATTTGCGGAAAAAATAAAAAATATAGCTGAATCGAAATTTGAAGGATTATTCTCAAGTAGGTGAGCTCCTAATTGTTGAACTAATCATTCTCATGATTTTCAACTTCCTTTCCAAATGGATTCCTCCGTCCAAGGAACCATTTCCTATTTACAAGTTAAATAGTAACCGTTTTCAAAACAGAAAAAAAGGGCTATAATAGCAAAAGAGGTGATACAATCCGACCAGTTGCTATTATTAGCCATTAATAAGTCGCTTGTGAAATGCCTTTATGTACAATTTCATGATATCTGGTGTTCATTTCCGACATTTACTTAGTTGATTCTTTTATGTATATTTGGTGACCATTTCCGACTAAGCTTTAGGAGGGTCTTTATTATGTTATTTTCCACATTTACACTAGAAAAAACACTTCTATATTACAAAGGAGGCGAATTTGTTGCTCATGGGCCTTGGCGCCATCGCAGAATGTATCATAAGGGTGACTATGAATTGATTTTGTGTATTAAAGGGCCGGTCTATCTCCAAATCAATGACCAGCGCTATACACTCCAACCCCACGAAGTCTTGATTGTTCCGCCATTTACCACATTCTATGGGTATCAAGATTCCCCAAATGACGTTGATTTTTACTGGCTCCACTTTTTCTCACAGCACAAAGAAGATGCTGTGAATTCAGACGAAGATGTGATGACGGCGGAAGTGAAGGCTAAGCAGAGTAAGAAACGCAAAATTTTCTTACCAATGTATTTCAAGCTCCATGATTATGAAGAAGCAACCATTTTAATTCACCAGATCTTATCGATCCACAACGAGCTATCCTTTATTGAAGAGCGAGATTACCTCGTGTCTGCCCTATTAATTCAGTTGTACAAGTCTTACTTCAATCGCCCCGATGCTAGTGAGGATAGCACCCGCATCAATTACATGAAAGAATGGATTCGGGCCAATATGTCCAGCACCTTAACGGTCGCCGAAATCGCTGATCGGGTTCATTTAAACCCCGATTATCTGACCAGGTTGTTCAAACGCTGCACAGGAATGACAACGCTTCAATATTTAAATCACGTCAAAATTGAGGTCGCCACTTTATTGCTTGTTCGAACGGAGATGCCAATCAAACAGGTTGCGGATAATTCATACTTCAATGATCCCAAGGTATTCATGCGACGCTTTAAGAGTGAAATGGGGCTATCGCCAAGTGAATACCGCAAGTCTTACAATTTGATTCACCTGAACAATCCCCACGTTGACCCACAAATCCCAATTCCAAAGCGGATTGCTGACTCAATTGACTATATCCCAGAAAATGGTGATATTCCAGAATAGGACAGTTGCTAGAACCCACTCATTTAAAGATAGGAGAAACATCAATGAAATTTTTAAGAACAAGATTTGCCGGCCAGTCGATTCTTTCCTGGTTTTTCCAAATTATTTTGATTGCAATTGCTTGGCGGGTTAGTACCCATCAGATGCCAAATAATATTACAACAATTACAATTACAGCCGTAGTATTACTGCTAATTTACTGGAGTTTTTCATTAGATCGCAAAAAGGATAAATCTAAGTAGAAATCCTTCTGTAAACCCTCTATTCGTGTTAGTATCACGAGTGAACACAATACTTAAATGAGGGTGAAAAAGTATGAAAATAAACCGAAAATCCGGTTTGGCAATTTTGGGATTGGTCGCAGGTGGAATATTAATGGGTAGTTCTATTAATGCAAACGCCGCCCTTTATCCTTCAAGTAATTTGCCAAAAACCGACATGGTTGATGTTTCCAGCTGGCAGGGCAATTTAACTGCCGCCGATTATCAAACCCTGGCCTCAAACGGGGTTAAAGCCGTCACGATTAAAGCCTCAGAAGGAACGGGATATGCGAATCCATACCTTTCCCAACAGGTGCAATACGCCCAACAAGCCGGCTTAAGCATCAATTTTTATCATTTTGCTCACTTTACTTCGACTGACCAAGCTCAAGCCGAAGCTCAAAACTTTATTAACGCTGTGAAATCAGTGACAAGCTCGACCAACGTTGTCATGGTCACCGATTTTGAATCAAGTGAACTGGCACAAGTGTCAAAAGCTGACAATGATGCCAACCTGGCAGCATTTGACGCCGCACTGAACCAAGCTGGTTACAATAAGACTGATCTGTACACGATGGCCAGTTGGCTTGGCGTCCACGTTGATACCAATGCCACAAATGCTGGCTGGATTGCTGATTATCCGAACCAACCCAGCGGCTCCAAATATCCCAACGCCAATGCCTGGCAGTGGGCATCTGATTACCGCTTCCCAAGTATCAACCAGAATCTGGATGTCAGCTCAATGAATAATGATTACTACTTAAATTCAGGAACCGTCAATACATCAGGGGCCGCCACGTCGTCTTCCTCAAGCAGTAGCAGTGCCACAAGTTCATCGAGTGCATCCAACACGACGCCAACTTCCACCCATGCATCAAAGAAGCCCCAAGTTGTCTTGGTACCTGGTCCATCAGCTGGCAAACAATATTCGGCTTCGCGGTCTGCATCGGTTAAGTTGGTTTGGCGAAAGAATATGGGCAGACATTACTATACAACAACCAAGGGTGCCCGTTATTCCAAGCATCTCGGCACTCGTTATGGTTATAATTCAGCATTACCAAACGTTACCTGGGTCACCGATGCGCATGAGAAATTATATAAGAAGAATAGCGGTCATTATGCAATTTATTATCATGTAAAGAGCACCACAGGGAACCATGGTGGCTGGATTTGGAGAGGCTATTTGAAGTAGAGCGCGACGAGCCCTGGGTGATCCCGGAGCATAAGTTAAAGGGTCCAATGGTGAACGCCTTTTGTTCATCGTTGGACCCTTTAGCTTATGCAGTAGGGATCAGGGGCGTCGGAGCGCGTTTACTCCATGTAATGGCAAATTACTAGGTGCTGCGGTCTTGGATCGGTACATCAGACACATCGAATAGACAAGTTCTAAAATTAACGTGAAACTGGTGGTCATGGACTTTTAATTCGATCCTGACTACCAGTTTTTATTTTGGTCTATTTTCTTACCAAATTATCTTAAATTCAATACACTCACTTGATTCAAAATCGATTTGGAATTGCCATCACGTTTCAATAGTGATTTTTCGTCAGCAAATTTCTGAGCCTCTACCGCTCACAATAATCATGTTCCAACGAGCAATCATTCCCGGTACTCCAATAAATCACCAGGTTGACACATCAACGCCTCACACAGTTTATCAAGGGTCGAAAATCGAATGGCCCGAGCTTTGCCAGTTTTTAAAATTGAAATATTCGCCATGGTAATGCCAACTTCTTTGGATAGTTCCGTAACGGACATCTTTCGTTTTGCTAACATCACATCTAAATTTACAACAATTGCCATTTTCTCACCTCACACCGTGTACTGACTTTCAACTTTTAACTGAGTCGCTTTTTGCAGCAGCTTTTCAAGAATAGCGGCAAAAACTGCAACAACAAAAGGAATCATGGCAATAACTGTCATAATGATAATCATCCCCGGCGCATCTTCAACATCCGCAACCCAGTAAATCATCGGCAAAAACAGCAGGTAGCACACGCCCATCCCGCCGACCGCATACTTGATTTGCTTAATTGCGTGGAGTGCCTGACCGGAGAAAACATTATCCCGATCAATTAATTGTAAGATTCGATAGGCATACCCTTCAGCGATATAAAAGAGAATTGCTGACAAATAAAGGCAACCGGTGAAAAGGTAACGGGTCAACACAATTTTTGGGTAAGTATAGCTGAGTTTAATCAAGACGTTTGGGAACACCAGCGCGCAAAAGAACAGCACAATGATGCCAATGGCAATTAACGCCATCTTTAAAAATAATGTTTTAATTTTCAAAATGTGGCCTCCGATTATTTATTGACTTTCAATAAATAATAATCGTATTTCGGATATTTTTATATGGTTTTCAATAAACGTTGCAATATTTTAATGATTCATGAACAATGACATCAAATACTTAAACAATCTAAGATTAGTCGGCAAGGTGCTTATAAATGCAACTTGGCTTTTCCTTCTCAGTATTGATAAAACTTGCGACAAACGGCTGATCCCCGCCATTTAAGCCAAAAAAGCAATGCATTCCAAAAAAACAGAATGCATGACTTTTTTCACTTAAATTCTGGGATCAAATCGCCTTTCCCAATCTCCTCATAAAAGACATTACATCACTGATACAACTGCCAAGAAGACACACGTAACCGCAAATAACGACACAATTAATTTAGCCGTCCACTTCCACCATACCGTCAGGCTAACATGTGATAACGCCAAAGCTCCCATTAAAATCGCTGAAGTTGGGGTAATGGCCGTAATCAGTCCCGATGATGCCTGGAATGCGGAAACGACAACACTGCCTTCAACGTGTGAAAAGGCCGCCAACGATCCCATGATGCCCATCGTCGCTGCAGCTAAGCCAGAGCTGGAAGGAATTAACAGTGATAATACACAGAAGAAAATAAAAGCTAAAATGGCAAACACCGGCTTAGGTAGACCACTTAATCCAGTTTCTCCCCAATGAAGAATTGTGCCAGTAATCATGCCGCTATTCATAATTGCTTGGATTCCCCGAGCAACGGCAACAATAATGGCAACATTTAACAAGTCGGCCATCCCGTTCATGAACGCCTTGATAAATTGAGATTCTTTCATGTGACTGATGAACATAATAACAATCGACATGAATAAAAATAACAATGTGATTTCATTGAAGTACCAGCTGCCAAGAGCTGGGATATCTTTTCCAAGAACTGTTCCAAAGAATGCGTTGCCAGTTAACCAGGTATTGAACGTGTCAAAGAAATTCCAACTTTTATTAATACTTGTCCACGGAACCAGACCAATGATCATAATCACAAAAGTTAAGCAAAAGGCCCACAAAACGCGTTTTTGAGACTTAGTTAATGGCTTCGGCTCGCTGGTTCGATCGGCTACCGAAAAACGTTTCATGTCTTCTTGGCGCTGATTATAAACCAATGATTTGGTTGGATCTTTTTTGACTTTTTCAGCATAGTGAATGACAAACCAAATTGCCATTCCAGTTACAACTACCAGTAAAATGATCCGGGAAAATAATCCGACGCCTGGGGAGATCTTAATAATCCCAGATGCCACCCCAGTTGCGAACGGGTTGACCGTCGAGGCCAAATCACCGACCCGAGTGCTCAATAAGATAATCCCAACGGCAACTAGCGAATCATAGCCGACCCCCATCATGATCGGAATCAGCAATGGGAAGAAGGCCATCGTCTCTTCACCCATCCCATAAGTTGAACCACCGACTGAAAAGAGAATCATTAAAATAACAATCAATCGTTTTTCGTGACCAGTATATCGATGGACAATCGCTCGAATGCCATCATCCAGTGCCCCCGTTTGATTAACAACTCCTAAAAAACCACCAATCACTAGAATAAACATCGATATTTCAATGGCCCCTGTAGTCTGCTTGTTGCCAATCATCCCAATAATCGGCGCCATCAACACGTCCCACAAGCCTTGGGTGTGACTCGCGACCGTGTGATAAGTACCGCTAATGAGATTACCATCAGCAGTCGTTGCGTATGTTCCTGCTGGGATAAACCACGTTAAAATGGCAATAAATACGATAATTCCAAAGAGAATTGTGAACGCCGACGGCATCTTAAACCGATGCTTTGTTGGCTGGTTAGAATGATCCATTCAATTTCACCCCACTTTATTCAAAGAATGCGCTTGCGAACTGCTTATAGAATTCGACCGACTTATGGTAAACCGCCACATCAACGTACTCATTACTTTGATGAGCTGTTCCGTTACCCGGGCCTAGTAAGGCAATACTAAAATCACCTTTGGCGTGTAAGAACTCGGAACCATCGCTTGCGCCGGATTGACCGTTGGCAACTAAAGGCTCATCATACATTTGATCATGAACTTTTTTAATTAATTTGATAAACGGTGAATTGGCATCACCTGGCATGGCTTCTTCAGGGAAACTATACCGAATGCTTAATTCATAGCCTTCTTTTTGATTCAGTTTACCCACCAGATTATTTAAGGCATCAAAAACAACCTTGTTGGGATATTCCGGAATCGTTCGAATGTTTCCCTTAATGACTGCCTTAGCAGGGACACTATTAATCTGCTCGCCACCATTGAAGAGGCTTTGAACGTGGGTTAATTTCCCTAACACAGGGTCGACTTTATTAAATTGGGCCATTAACGGCTTGACTTCATTGGCAAAATCAATCAAATGGTCGATCGCGTTGATGCCCTTTTCCGGCTGAGAACTGTGAGCCCCCTTACCAATTGAGGTGATGATGTAATCAATAACACCCTTGGAAGTAAAGCCAACTTCGCTCATCTCGTTACCAGGTTCGGCGATTAACATGCCGCTAATCCCATCAACGTAGCCTTCCTTGGTCAATTGGGCAGCACCGTATTCCCCAGTTTCTTCGCCAACGGTTGCAAATAGCTTGATCTTACCGGGAACAGAATCACTTTCCAACATATCAATCATCGCGACAATCAACGCTGCCAAGCCGCTCTTCATGTCCGTTGCGCCGCGGCCATATAATTTGCCATCCTTAATGGTTGCTTTAAACGGATCACTATTCCAAGCCTGACGGTCTCCGGCATCAACAACGTCTTCGTGACCGGAAAGCCCCAGCACTTTTTCACCCTTCCCAATGGTGACGACCAAACTATCTCGGTGCGGGGCATAGGTTACCCGCTCTATCTTGACGCCTTGGCTTTTATAAGGTTCAAAAAGCGATGAAATATAATCAGCAACCTGATCCTCATGATTATTAACGGATTGAATCGCAATTAAATTTGATAAAATATCAATTTGTTTCTGTTTTTCCACTCCAGTCAGCTCCTCAAAAATGTATTTTAACTCATGTGAAAATGATAACATGGATTACGACAAAAAACTCTTGATAGTTGAAAGACCATCAAGAGTTAACATACCATGTTGCATATTTAATTACAAATTTTGTTTAAACTGGCGAAACTGACGCCGAATGTGTATTTTATTTCAAAATATTCAGCAATTGTGAATACTGGCTATCCATCCATTGAACATAAGTCTTGTTTGCAGGCAAGGTCTCGGTTACAGCTAAAACGGGAACGTGATTCTTCTTAGCCAAGGCAACTAAGTTATTTACTGTCTTATCGTCAACTTGCTTATTAAATACAAAGAATGCAATCTTGTGATTCTTGATCCCGTTTTGCATGTCTTTAATTGTTTGTGGTGAAGGATCGACATCTTTTTCGGTATCATTTTCAAATTGAGCATCGCCAACTTTAAAGCCAATCGCTTGCAGGGCGTAGTCAAAGACTGGTTCACTCACATAAACTTCCTTGTTCTTCTTAGTCGAAGCAATCTGCTTTAATTGAGCAATCTTATCATTGATTGGCTTCAATGATGCAATATATGCCTTAGCGTTTTTCTTGAAGTATGCCTTGTTCTTTGGTTGGAGCTTGCCAAGTTTGGCGGCAATTGTGTTGGCTAACTTTGGCATCGTTGCCGGGTTATACCAAAGATGGGGGTTGTCGCCATTTTGTTTAGCCATCAAATCTTCCCCAACCCTAATGTAGTCAACTTCCTTAGTATCCTTAACGAGTTTGCTCATCCAACCATCGTAGCCAATCCCATTGGCAATCACAATCTTCGACCCAACCGTTTGTTTAGCCACTTTGGTTGTCGGCTGATAATCGTGAGGATCAACGTCGGGGTTAGTGATGACTGAAGTCACTTCCCCCTTACTGCCGGCGACTTTC
The DNA here is from genome assembly GCF_001436255.1 of Lentilactobacillus rapi DSM 19907 = JCM 15042. Classification (GTDB taxonomy): domain Bacteria; phylum Bacillota; class Bacilli; order Lactobacillales; family Lactobacillaceae; genus Lentilactobacillus; species Lentilactobacillus rapi. The sequence continues at coordinate 28,969 of NZ_AZEI01000084.1, forward strand.
CTAGCAACTTCCCCATAAAAATCAGTGGTTGCTGTAATTTTGATTTTGCCGTTACTTGATGAACCTTGATTGGAACAACCCGCGGCTACGACACCCAGGGCAACAACCAGAACCGCCACCAATAATAATTTAATCCTGGACAACTTATGTAACATCGAATTACCTCTTCCTCTTTTAAATAGTACTGATTACTCTTTAGATCATAAAATAAAAAAAGTTGTTTGTAAACAGAAATTTTCACATTTACAAGCAACTTTTATTGAACCTTACAGATTATGGTAGTTGGTTAGGACTAAGTGATAAAATTGTTTCATTGTATAGGATTGATGGAAGTATTTTTTGCCGCATTTCTTATAATAGCCGGTTGGATCGGTATGGTCTGAGCCACCTAGGTATTTGGCAACCGCTCCGTGCGACCAAACCGTTCCCTTACCATCATAGCAGGCGTCATTAGGCTTCAATTTATACGTTTTGAGCAAATATGCCGTGTAGTACGCCGCGTTTTCAACTTCTTCGGCAAAGTTCTTCTTTGAATGCATTTCAACCTGCTCGAATTGTACGAACCTGGCATTACCGGGATAACCGACGCCCCAACAGAGGTATTTGGTGTTGGCAATGTTGATAATATGATCGTCATCCACAAAGGAATGGACAAAGGCATTTCGATAGTTCTTTTTCATATAGGCAATTTCATCAAAGATATCTGAGCGGGAATTACCCGTTTCATGAACGACCACGCCCTCCGGCTTACTTTTGCCGTGGCGATATTTATAATGTGGGAAGCCACCCCAAATTTTCTTAGTAATCGACACATGGGAAATCTTATGGCTCGCAATATAGTTATTAACGGCCGATGCCTTTACCAAGGGGTTATAAAGGCTAAAACCAATCAGTAACCCTACAAGAATCACCATAAATTGTAATAATTTATTTTTCATTTCTTAAATCGCCGCTTTGTCTTTATATCATCATCTTCTATCTTAATTCAATCAGCTGAACTTTCAAGCGCCTGTCATTTTTTGAGAAATTGCGTGGTTTCACAAATGAATTCGGTGTATCATGAAAGCGGATTCAGCATTTATATCTTAAGGAGGTTTTCTTTGTTATGACAAGTATGGACAGACGCGGTAAAGACGATGAATTGCTTTCACCTTCAAACTCTCTTTTAACGATTATTGATTATCAACCACTACAAGTTAACTCGATTGGCTCAATGAAACATGCCGATTTGATTGTTAACGCCACGATGGTAGCTAAGATTGCCAAGTTGTACAAATTACCAATTGTTTTGACAACTGTCAGAGCCAATGGTAAAGCAGAAAACGATACGATTCCCTCAATCAAAAAAGTGGTCGGCGATTTTCACCCTTCCTATGACCGAACGTCGATCAACGCTTGGGAAGATAAGGACTACAACAAAGCGGTCAAAGCCCCAAACCGCAAGAAAATCATCATTATTGCTTTATGGACAGAGGCATGCTTAACCTTCCCAACCCTTGACGCCATCAAGGAAGGCTACGAAGTTTATCCAGTTGTCGATGCAGTTGGCGGCACTTCAACGATTGCCCACGAAACAGCATTAAGAAGATTGGAACAAGCTGGTGCTCATTTAATTACAATTCCACAAATGCTTTGTGAACTGCAGCGGGATTGGAATCGGACCGAAACCGTTACTGGCTTTAATAAGTTAATGACGGAAAACGGCGGATTTGTGCCGATGTGATTCAGTGAGCGTAGCAAAGCGGTTAGAAACTGGAGCCTAAGTTTCCTTTTTCGGAAATTCCCGGTTTTGGGATTTTGGAAAGAGGTGCTTAGGTGCAAGCTTCTGCTTTGCGCAGCTGTCCTAATCCACAATAGCTTTAATACATTACGATAAAATGCTCACCAAGCACAATCTGCTTGATGGGTATTTTAAGTTTAACTAATATTCATCTAATATCAAATGGATTGTACTTGAATATACATTCTGCTATAATTCAATTGAGGTGATTAATATGGCTCCTGAAAAAGTTCCAGTTTCATTCAAAGTAGATAAAAATGACAAAGAAGAAGCAAGTGAGATTTACAATGAATTAGGTATGAATCTTACTACGGCCTTTAATATGTTTTTGAAAAAAACCATCGCAGAAGGTGGCCTACCTTTCGAACCCCGCGATCCATTTTACAGTAAGGAAAATATGGATGAATTGCGTCGCAGAGCCAAAGATGTCGAGAAAGGTAATTTTCACAAACACAGGTTAATTGATGATGAAAAGTAATGAAATGCTAATAACCTTTCAAAATGATGCATGGACAGACTACCTGTCCTGGGAAGTGGAAGACCGAAAAACACTCAAAAGAATTAATAAACTTATTCTGTCAATCAAACGAGATGGGGTAAGCGCTGGCATTGGAAAGCCAGAGCCATTAAAGCATGGATTGCAAGGTTACTGGTCACGAAGAATTGATAGTTTTAATCGTTTGGTTTATAAAATGGAAGACAATCAGTTGTTTATTATTCAGTGTAAATCACATTATGAACTTTAAATAAAAGAAGCAAAATCAGAATTCGGATTCCTGATTTTGCTTCTTTTATTTAAACCTTTTTAATTTATAATTATTCTTTTTCCGAACTCGTTGCCCGGGTTCTGCCCAAGACTGGCCGTAAGAAATGATAGCCTAATCCAAGAACTGCACCGATAGCGGCTGGGGCAACCCAATCCATCCCAAGACTTGCAAATGGTAGGACATGAGCTTGGAAGGTACCCAAAGCCTGGCCAAAGGCGCTCTGGCTGACAACTGGTGGGAATGCTGCAACCATGTCGAGGACGGCTGGTACAGTTGTGAAGCCAACGACCAACGCATAAACAACTGGATCGCGGTCAAATAACGGCGAGAATACTGACAGCAAGATTAAGACCATTGCGAATGGATACAGGAACATCAGCATTGGTGTCGACCACTGGATGATTGTATCAAGGCCAAAGTTGGCAGTCCCAAACGATGCCAAGCACATGAAACCTAACCAAGTTCGGTAACTAACCTTTGGAAAATGCTTGTGGAAGTCTTGAGCAAATGCTGCAACCAACCCAACGGCCGTCGTCAAACAAGTAACCGTCAATAAAGTGGCTAGTAATGCGTGACCAAAGCCACCAAGATAATAAGTGACCAACTGGTTGAAGGCAACCCCGCCATCAGCGGAAACTTTATAAGTAGACAAAGTTGTCGTTCCCAACCAGATCAAAACAACATAGATAAAACCGATAGCGGCCGTTGCGAAAACGCCAGCTTTTGCAGTTACTTTGGCGTTACTGCTGGGTTTCGTTTTACCAAGTTGACGAACAGCAGTCACAACAGTTACCCCGAAGGCTAATCCAGCCAAGGCATCCATCGTGTTATAGCCTTGTAAGAAACCGTTGAAGAATGAAGCATGTTTGTAAGCAACCGTTGCAGCTTGATCAGCGGCACTGCCCATTGGATGCGAAAAGCCAAGTAAGAAAACACTAAATAATAGCAGTAAGAATAATGGATTTAATACTTTGCCAATTGTCGTCATGATATTAGATTCTCTGAATGAAATGAGAAATGCCAACCCAAAGAATACGACTGAGAATACAAGTAAACCAACGTGGGCCATTGACGCTGGCAATAATGGCTGCACGCCAACGCTGAATGGAACGGTAGCCGTTCGGGGTGTCCCGAATAATGGCCCGATGGTTGCATGAATCATGATCATGAACACCAAGGCAAATACCGGGCCAAGTGGCTTACCAATATCATAAACCCCTTCAGAACGGGTAACGGCAACCGCCAGCACCGAGAGTAATGGTAGTAACACTGCAGTCACTAGGAAACCAAGCGTTGCTAAGACCCAATGAGAACCTGCCAGCTGACCCAAATGAATTGGGAAAATTAAGTTACCGGCACCAAAGAAAAGGCCAAACAGCATCGAACTGACGACAAAGTAATCACGTTTCCTTAACGGATTTGGATTTAAATCTTGTAAATCTTTCATAATTGATGAACTCCTTTAGTAAATACGTTTTTTCAAAGCACTTAATCGGACCGTTGCTAATCTGAGATTTCAAGAAAACCATCACCTTTCATTTGAATTTAGAAAACGCTGTGGACACTGAGAAATTAATAATGTGTGGGTATCTGTTACAGTGCTTAGGACAGCTCCTCCAGGCAATAACCTGCACATAAGCACCACAAACAAAAATCCAAAGGCGGGATTTCTGCTTGTGGAGACTTATGTTTCAGTTATTAAACGCCTGGATCCGCTCACTTCCTTAGGACAGCTCCTCCAAGCAACAATCTGCATGTAAGCACCTATCTCAAAAATCCAGAACCAGGATTTTTGAGATAGGAGACTTACACTCCGATTGTTAACCGCTTGGATCCGCTCACTCAAAAAAGGCGCCCCTAATTCAGAGTTAACTGAATTAAGGGCGCCTATGTGCACTTTACCACCTTATATTTGCAGTTATATCGCTACAACTGCCTTTCACGTACGGCCTCAAAGAAGCGATACGCTAACACGATAATGGGTGTCACCAATGCACGTTACTTAATTTCTTCGGTGCATCGCTCAAAAGGGATTTTCACACTTTTTGTCCTGCCTTCTCCCACCAACCAAGGCTCGCTTTCGGATCTAAAAATGCTACTCAACTTTCTCACAGCGTTCTCTCATTAATTTAGCTTTTATCTTAGACGGGTATCGTGGCGATGTCAATAGGGAAAACTGAAATTTCGCTTAAATCATTAATGAAGTTCCGGTTCATTCGGTCGAACTCGGTATCGCCGCTTAGCCGTTAACATGTAGTTGTTAATGAGGCTCACAATCTGGCGATTCTGGGGAAGGTCTGAATGTTGAGCATCCGAGCCTGACACGGTCATCGTTGTAAAGTGCTTCACCTGACCTTGAAAAACGTAGCGGCTTGCCATCACACTGGTTAAAGGAACGATCCCGTCAGATGTATAGTTTTTTGTCCCAGCGACCGAATAGACATTTAAATTAGTGGGCAGCTCCCGCCGATTTTTGATGAGATCGGATAACATCTGGGTCTTATTATTAATGCTACGTTCATTGAAATTAAATGGTGAACCAATCGTCATCAATTTTGTGACTTGAACCTCATTGGCATACTGCGAATAATCCTTTTCAAGAAAAACGGTAAAAATTAACCCACCATTAGAATGACCAACCACTTCAAACCGGCTAAAACTTAACCGCTCGTTTAAAGCCTTAAAGGCAATGTTAAATTGACGCGCCTGATTCTTAATGTTTGAATAACCGTCTTGATTATTTTCAAATCCGACGACAACAATTGGCGCGTGATCCCGGGGGCGGATTTGACCAGAAAACGTTAGATGATCGTTTTTAGCCACTCGAATTTTCAGTAAGCTATGAGGATTTCTTCGATTCACGTTTAAGGTTTTGACTAACGAGTCAAACCGGTTCTCTGTCGCCGAACTTCCAGGAATCATGATCAGTGGAACTAACGTTGAATTATGACGCTGGGCTAGTTGTGAAACGTTTTTTCGCGACCATTGAAGCGATACGACGATCACAGCGACAACCATAACAATGCTTATTAAAGCGACTACCCAATGCTTTTTCTGCCATGTCATTTCAACTCACCCGCACTTTTTTGCACTCTTTCAGCCAACTTGATAAACGGCACGTACATTAAAACATCAATCGCAATTAAGAAGATTCCCAGTAACAATGAAGCCCAATTACCATTCGTTCCTAAAAAGGCGATTAAGGGCCCCGGCGTACCTGCTGGAACAGGATAAACAGCCGCAGGGAGCCAATGTAGCGCCAAAAACATTGCAGCAATTGTCATATTAACGACCGGCACTAAAACAAATGGCAATAGAAAAATTGGATTAAATAAGACTGGAATCCCCACCATCATAGCATAATGGCTATTAAAAACGGCCGGAAAGATCGACCACTTGGAGACAGTTCGGCTGCCCGCCTGTTTTGAAAAAATCAAAATGGCAATAATTAAAGCTAACATCACGCCATTACCACCAAAGTTAGCAAAGCTGTGAAATAGCGTGGTATCGGTGTATAGGTGAGGGGCATTCCAAGGTGATCCCGCTTTTAAAGCATGATTTAAATTCGCAATTGAGGCTGGATCAGTGAACGTTGGGCTGGCTGTAAACGGTCCCCCAATCCCAATCCAAGATAACAATTCCGTTAACGCCCCCATCATTAAGACGAAGGTCAAGGGGTGCCCTGACGTTGGCTGCGGGCCGCTAATCACCAGCACTGAAAGAGCCCCAGTTCGCCTTAAATAACTCATCAGCAAGTTCACACTAATGGCTAATGCAAAAATGAGGGCTAGCCGCCACATCATTTGTCCCCAATTAGTCTGCTGATTTTTAAACGCAATCAAAATTCGACCACAAACATAACCGACCAGCATACCTACCAGTAGCCCTTCTGCCATCAAAGGCGGATTAAAAGCAACCCTACCACCGTTTCGAGGTTGAAAGGCAATCATCAAGAACGCTAGTAGCCCTATTAAACCCGCGCTTGGTGAAGACTGCCGCCGATACACTTTAACGGTAAAATAAGAGGTCCCATAAGCGCCATACAAGCCAACCATTCCAAGTGTACAGTGATAGACCGTCCCCATTAAAACTGAAAGTTCTCGGTCAAAAGGCAGCCATTGAGGAACATTAAAAATTGTCGCGACATACCCACTGGCAGTCAAAAAAACAAACTGTAAGACCTCAGCTGAACTCCCCAGCAATATCACTGGGAATAACAATTGAAAAGTTTGTTCGGTTATCTGGACGACTTTACTGCGGTAAGCACTAGCTGTTAGCATCAATAATCGATTCATTTTTTCAGACCACCCTAATGAAGATCAACTTTTATTTATAAGTCACCATCGGCTGATTGCGAGCCACATACTGGATCTTTGCCACAGCTCCCAAATACTTCTCAATATTGCCGGTCAATTCCGTCATTGCCCGCTCATGGTTCTCCCGCCACTCCGGCTTCAAACATTCCGAATACATCAAAATATCGGTTGAATCGTCCGTGGCTTCGACTCGTTTGGCATCCCGCCACGCCCAACAACGGCTGGTAACCCCTTCATCATCTCGATAAATGACTTCGCCGGGTAAGGCGGGATCTTCCTCATCTTCACCAATTGCCGTGAAAGGTTCGCCGCCCTTGGCAACCTCCAGACTAATCCCACCTTGAATTTTATTCAGGTCAAGTGCCCCAATCGGAAACCCCGTTCGCAAAGAAATCGCGTTATAGATATCCACTAAGGGATCAATGCGGCGGACGGGATTACCCTTTTTGGCCCGTTTCAATAGATTCTCAACCGCAAACCGCGCACCCTTCTTTGTTTTGAACTTTTTGAATGCTTCTCGCCATTCATGGATCAATGGGTTGGCGCTAATGGGTTCATTGGGGATCAAATCATCAACCCGATCATTGGCTTCTGCCAGCAATTCCGGCGGCACTTGTCCCTTATCATGATTATCCAAATTGTGAACCGTAATCACCGCAATTTTGACATCCGGAAAGATTTTCCAAAAACTTGGTTGGACAGTAAATTGACTCATCTTATTCCACCTCATTTAATGATTTCAGCATTCCCACATTTCATCCCTTATTTTAATTCAGTTATTCACAATGAACAAATCAAAAGTCAACTTTAGCCAACTCAAAGCGTAAACGATTCCATTCACGGCCTTAAATGACCTATAATGAAGTTGTATATAATTTTAAGGAGGAGACAGAATATGGCAAAGGTTTTAATTGCGGGACGAATTCCTGAACAGGCATTAAGTATTTTGAAAGATGCCGGCTTAGACATTGATGTATTTGACGACAGCGGTGCATTGATCACCAAAGATGAGCTCATCAAACGCGTGGCCGATAAAGACTTCCTGATCACCCCGTTGTCCACTCAAGTTGATAAAGACGTGATTAACAGCGCACCAAATCTCAAGTTAATCGCCAATTATGGCGCAGGCTTTAACAACATCGACACGGATTATGCCAAATCAAAGGACATTCCAGTCACCAACACCCCCAAGGTCTCAACTACGTCAACTGCGGAAGTCACTTGCGGATTGATGATTAGCTTGGCCCATCGAATTGTCGAGGGCGATAAGTTGATGCGTGAAGAGGGCTTCTCTGGTTGGGCTCCCCTCTTCTTCCTCGGTCACCAATTGGCCGGCAAAACGTTAGGTATTATTGGGATGGGCCAAATCGGTCAAGCTGTTGCCAAACGGATGCACGCCTTTGACATGAACATTCTGTACAGCCAGCGCAAACAACTCGATCCGACCGTGGAAGCCCAGTTAGGCGCCAAATTTGCCAGTGTTGATGAAGTCATTGAGAACGCTGACGTCTTAACCCTCCACGTACCCGCAACCCCAGCTACCCACCATATGATCGGGGCTGAACAATTCCGGGCAATGAAGGACAGCGCCATGTTAATTAACGCCTCCCGGGGTCCGGTGATTGACGAAGGCGCCCTTTATGAAGCCTTATTAAATCATGATATTGCCGGGGCAGCGCTCGATGTTTACGAACATGAACCTAAAGTTGACGATGGTTTCAAGTCACTCAAAAACGTCATTTTGACACCGCATATCGGTAATGCAACGGTTGAAGCCCGTGACGCAATGGCCGAAATTGTCGCAAAGAATACGGTGGCAATGAACAAGGGTGAAAAGCCTGATTATATTGTTAATGCTGTGACCCTTTAAGCCGTTTGAATAGTAAGCCATCAATCAAAAAAGGGCTAGTCCCAACCAAAATTCGCATGAATTTTTGATTGGAACTGGCTCTTTTTTGATCTTGCGCAGACTTCTTCTACTCTTTGGATGCTTCTTCCAACCGTTTCTTAGCTGCCAGCCAAAATAAAATCGATTGAACTGCATCGTATTGCATGATTGTTGGTTTATTAGCCGACTTCAGATCCAAACTGTTCAATGCCGCCGGAACCGTGCCTGATTGGGCGGCCTGCTCGTTGAACATCAAGACAAAGTTATTATAGCCGGTCTTGGGTGAGCTGTCCTTTAAGAGTGCTTTCAATCCCGCTTGAATTTCAGCGAGGGTAAAAATATTCTTCAACAAGCCAACCACAATCGCGCCAGCCAGTTGCATCCGCCAATATTTTTTTCGCGTTGGCGGCACAATGATATCTGCTTTGAAATAATTGTGCATCATCGTTTTGGTGATCTTACTGCCGATGATCGGGCTGAGATACTGATTGGTCAGATCCAACAGTTGATCCAAATGAAGATCGAAGCTCGGCAGTTCATCCCACATTGGTAATTTAATTGAAAGTTGTTTTTGGTTATCAATCAATTCGGTTACTCCTACTTTTCTTTAAAACGGATCGCCAACTTGAACAGCGATCCCGACCAAGCCTGGGCCAGTATGAACGCCCAGCACAGGTGAAACACTTCCTTTATAAATTTTATCGTTTGGGAACAAATTATGCAATTGATCGCCCACCTTTTCCATTAAAGGTTCGTCGGCGCCGTTAACGACTGCAATGCGGACATTCTCCGCCTTTTTAACAACTTCAGCCGCCAAATTGACCATCCGGGAAATTGCCTTTTGTTCCGTCCGCGCTTTAGTGATTGGGAAATAGACCCCATCCTGGTCACAGGAAATAACTGGCTTGATTTTCAATAGTGAACCGACTAAGCCGGCAACCCGGCCAATTCGACCACCCGCGCGGAGGTATTTCAAGCTCGGGATGTAGAAGAAAATGCGACTTTCCGAAACAGCGTCGTTTAATAATTTCACAATTTCCGCGAATGGTTTGCCAGCATCGATCAATTGCTCCGCGTAAACGGCAAACAACCCGCTGCCAATGCCGATATTCTTGGTATTGATAACCGCCATCTCAACGCCACCCTGATCTTTGGCAACTTGATTGAATAAGCTAAAGCTAACTGATAATTTGGCAGAAATGGTGATTCCGATAAAATGGTCGAAGCCACGCTCTTTTAAAGCGTCGAGCTGCTGCTGAATGCTGCCTTGCGTTGGCGCAGAGGTCGTTGGCAATTTAGATACATCCCCCAGCTCCGCGTAAAATTCAGCCGGCGTGATGTCGACGTTGTCACGATACTCCTTACCGGCCATACTAATCAGCATCGGGGCCACACCAATATTATCATATTGAGCAAGTGTTTCTGGTGGTACATCCGAAGCAGAATCAACTAACAAGGCAATTTTTTCAGGCATGTAACTTCTCCTTTTTCGTACGTAGTTTTAAATACTATTTACGTAGTATTCTATACTACGATTGTGAGTTGTCAATACCACAAAATAACAAAAACCTCCAGGACTCAATAGAAAAGAGTCTTGGAGGTTTTAACTTACTACTATCAGGTTTCCTCTCTTTACCAGGGTAACGTCCCACCAGTTTCGGTGAACGTCCCCGTCATCGCATTCTTTGGATCTGTTGCCAACTTCACGATTTGTTCAGCCCCTTCTGCCGGCGTCTGCATCCCTGCTGGTGTCGGTTCATTGAGGCTTCGGCCGCCAAACTCAGTCGCTGTCCACCCAGGATTAACTGAATTAACCGTTACGTTTGTCCCTGTCAATTCCTTAGCGAAGCAAATCGTGGCAAAGTTAACCGCAGCTTTGGAGGCCTGATACCCCAGCGAATTAACGTTATAAAATCGCGACTGCAGATCAGTAGCCAGCCCCAGTGACCCCATATTACTCGAAAGATTGATAATTTTAGCAGACTTGGCCTTCTTCAATAACGGTAGGAAAGCCTGAATCACGTCTACCAAGCCAAAAAAGTTAACATCAAACTCTTTTCGCATGGTAGCTGTCGAGAGCGTCGAAGCTTTTTCGTGATTATCCAAAGCAATTCCTGCGTTGTTAATGAGGAGGTCCAGATGGCCAAATTCGTCGTCAATCTTCGCGGCAGCTTGCTCAATCCCCTGCCTGTCAGTTACATCCATCACAACCAAATCAACGGTAAATCCTTGGCTGCGTAATTGATCAACTGCCCGTTGCCCTTTCTCAGCGTTGCGAGCTCCAAGTAACACATGCTGCCCAGCTTCACCAAGCTTGGTTGCCGTTTCAAAGCCAATTCCTTTGTCAGCACCGGTGATTAATGTCAAAAGCTGATTCTCATTTGCCAAGATTATCATCTCCAGAATAAATTTCATAGCTATTTTACCATGTCACGTCCCAGTAATCGTCCGGTTAAGATAGAAAAACCAACCAGCAAAGTTAACTGATTGGTTCTCTCAAATATTATTTAATGATCTTAACATACTTGCTATTAGCAGTTACATAACCACCAGCAACTGCATAACGTTTAGCACCAAAGGTCGTAGTTGAGTATGGATGTGAGTATTCCCACTTCTTCACTTTCAACACGGTGCCCTTCTTGATAAGTTTGTTGTGCTTGCCAAAGTTAGCATTGTTGTAGCGGTAAATGGCTTTCTTAACTTTGATTTGCTTAGGTTGTTTCTGATTACCAGCAATCACAAGTTTGCGGTTTCCAGTAATGTAATGACCATTACTCAAGAGATATCGGGTAGTCAAATTATGCTTAACGAAGCCTTTCACCTTGAGCTGCGTGCCTTGCTTGAAGTTCTTCACTTTACCAGTCAAATTCTTGTTCTTATACTCATTGACACCGCGTGGATTAATGACCGTCAGCGTCTTGTGAGAACTGTGATAATAAACGGGACGAACATACGCATAGTCAGCAGTGATGTAGCCCTTCTTACCAGCGGTCTTGCTGTGATGGTTGACATCCCGAACCACGTACCGCAAGTTGCCAGCTTTAGACTTCGCATAATCGGTTACGACAAACATCGGTCGATTGATCCGCGGCTTCTTGGCATAACTCGCAACTCGTTCGCTCTGCTTGAAGTCTTTGTTGCTGTATATATAGATCTTCTTCAAAGCGTAGACGGCTTCACCCTTTTTGGCAATGCCAGGGGTTGAGGGCTGCGTGGTAACCGTTGGCGTTGATGGCGTCGGCGTTGGTTGCGGCGTCGGTTCTGGTTTAGGACCTGGACCTGGGTTTGGTGGTGTCGGATTTGAGTTCTTCGTGTATTCATACGTAATTGTTTGGGCACGATCACTCAGAGTCCCAACCGGTGAATCAGAACCAGCCTTAACACCCTTATACGTATAACCATTAATTTCAATCCTGTAAGTTGGTGTTGAGACATCATACCCATCCCCAATCTTCTTACCAGTTACTGGGAATGACTTATCAGGCGCAATTGAATTACCAGTTGCAGCATCAACGTATTTAACGATAACTGGTCTAACTTCAGCATTTCGTTGATATTGGTAAGTAACCGTTTGACCTCTATCACTCAGTGTCCCAGTCGGTGAATCGGATCCTGGCATGAGGCTTTGGTAGGTATAACCGTCAATATCAATCTTGTAAGCTGGCGTTGATACATCGTACGCATCCCCAACGTGTCCTTCGCCAGTTGCTGGGAATTGTTTACTTGGTGCAATTGACTCACCGGTTGCGGCATCAATGTAATTGACGGTAACTAATTTGCCAACAGTCTTTGTATATTCATACGTGACCGTTTTAGCTGTTCCATCGAATGTTCCCGTAACTGGATCTGAACCAGCTTTAACATCTTTAAAGGTATAACCATTAATGTTAATCTTATAGTCTGATGTCGAAACATTATATGAATCACCAACATTAGCAGTTCCCGTGGCTGGAAATGTCTTATCTGTTGCAATTGAGTTTCCGCTATCGGCATCAACATATTTGACAGTTACCGGAGCTGCAGCTTCAGTCTTGTTAAATGTGTACGTAACGGTTGGCGTAGTTGTGTCAGCATACGTACCAGTTGAAGGATCACTTACGGAAATTTTGTTAAATCCATAATTTTCTTTTAACGCATCTATGATGGCCTGAATGTCTGAATTCTGACCCGATTGATCAGCAAGCTTAAAACTATTTACCCCGGATAAAGATAGCTTCCAAGAGGTATTAAGAGCCCCCGAAAGGAATAATGTTCTCAAAATTTGACCAGTGTCGCCATCTTTAAAGTTTACAATCACGTTACCAACGGTATCATCAAGTACATATGGCTGAATAACTACTCCATTGTAAGTATAGTTATCATTGTCCAAAAACGGAACTTCCCAAGACGAGGTCATGAATCCATTAGGGGATCGCAAATTAGTCCACTTGATACTTGGCACAAAGCTCGTAGATCCCCCATTTCCAGTTGCCGTACTAATATAATTACCAAAATAGGTATTGAAGTTATCCAATGAGTCATTTCCAATAAATGGGTGAACTGGAACATTGGCACCGTTCGCGTCTTTAATGATAAATGAAGGGGTTGTGTACTCTGTAGTCTTAGGATTTAAATGTGCTGTTGGCATCATATAGTACTGAAACCCTACCTCAGTTCTCGGATCAACATGACTCGTAGAATCAAATAAGGGTGAAAGATCGGTTATGTTATTATAACTTACATCTAGATCACTCAGTGCTTTACCCTTTAATGCACTGATATCATGAAGACGATTCATTGAAACGTTAATGTCCGTCAGTGGTAGAGATGCTAAAGATGTAATGTCAGATAATGCGCCATAGACAAATGGTGTCCCCTTTTGGGCTGCATTAGCATCTGTACTAGAGCTCAAATTCACAGTCGTTAAACTAGTATCGTACTGAAGCCCTTCACTCGATCTGACACCGTGAACCTGATTAAAGTATGTGGGGTTATTAGTGTTTTGCTGCTCATCAGTGTCATAAATGAAACGAGTTCCTATCTTGCTCATCATATTCTTGGTAATATCATTTACAGATGAGCCACTTGGTAAAGTATGGGTCTTGATAAACTCATATAACACAATCTGTTGCAAGTCCTTATCGGGCATCCATTCGTCAATCTTACCAGTCGCATCTCCTGGAATCCCTTCGGCGTTTGTTTCACCTTTCCATGCAGGATTGACAACAGTTTGCAGCCATGTATCACGTTGTTCTGAAGTTCCCCCTAACCAATTTCCAGAAGCATCCATATAGGCATTAGCTGTATAAGTAGCAGCTAGAGCGCTCTGCTGCCCCCCCATCAAATTAAACGATAGCAAGAACAAAACTGCTGCAATCGCAACCATGACGGCCTTGATAACCCCTCGTAGTTTTGTTCTTTGGTGATAACTAGTATTATCCATGATAAAAATCCCCCCTCAAATTGTGTTTGCTGGTACATATCATAACAATATCTACCCGTAACTTATCAACAATTTCATTCTAACATAAGCGTTTACAAATTAATCAACTATTCACAGGAAACTTAGCTTGCACCTATGCCTTCGCCACCAAAAATTCAAATCCGGGATTTCTGGTGTTAGACTTCTCAATTACATAGATTAGGGCCGCTCCGCAAAGCAGAAACCTGCACCTAAGCCTCCTTCACCAAAAATCCAAGCCCAGGATTTCTGGCAAAGGAAACTTAGGCTCCGGTTTCTAACCGCTTTGCTCCGCTCACTAAACAAAAAGGCCAACGACAACGTTAATTGCCATTGACCAGTTCATTGAAGGATGAAGCTCAATATTCTTTACTTGCTAATTAATCAGCTTGTTGGTAAGGTCCTTTAGTCATTGCGGATGCAGCAACATAACCTTGGCCAGTTACATAGAAGAATGTCTTCGTCTTGTTACCTGTTGTCGTAACTTTAACGGAACGGGTTACCTTATATGTAACGGCACCCTTCAGGACACCCTTCTTGGTGAAGGTTACTTTAGCAGCATCAGCGTAGAAGAAGCCCTTATAAACATTGGTATTTGCTTTAATATGATAGCTAACTGCCTTGAAATTCTTAACGCCGTTCTTAGCCAGAGTGTATGTAACGCCCTTGGTAGCGGTTGTTGTTTTGGAAGCTGTTTTCTTGGTAGTAGTTGGTGTTGTCTTAGTCGTTGCCTTCTTAGCCGTGGTCTTGGTTGTTGCGGCATTAGCAGTTGGTAATGCTGAAGTTACTGCCAGCGGTGCGGCAAGTGCCAATGGTAAAGCCAGTGAAGCTACAGTAATCATTGTTGCAAATTTCTTCATAATAAAACCCTCCCTTTATTGGATGCCACCATTATGGCACGTTACAAATCAAAGTCAATGAAACATTGCTGTAATATAGCACCTCTTAACAAAAAGTTAATTAACCGGTAACATACCATGTATCGATCATGTAAATCCCTATTACAACGGCAATATGGCAATGATTCACAAGGATTATTGTTCGGAAATTGCTCATTAACGAAGCAGTCGCTTTTTGTAACATTTGTAACATTGATATATTAGATCAAAAAAAGCACCCGCTGCCTTCCAGCAAAAACGGGTACTTTCCAATTGTAGAGTTGTTATGTTACGGTCATCGGATGATCATCGGCACCAATGGCCGCGACTTTTAGTTATTATTCTTTACCACGTAAGATTTCACCTAGTGATGGTTGTTGCTTACGATCAATGTGATATTGCTTGGCAAACGCATCGGCAGTATCTTCACCAAATACCTTTGGATCAAGTGGCATGAACGCCGTTGCAACCGGATCATCCTGCTTGATCTTAGCATCGATAACGATTGGTTTGGTGTTGCCATTGGCTTGTAAGTCTTTAATTTTAGCAAAGACTTCATCAAGATCCTTAATGTTCTTGACCGTAAAGCCAATGCCACCCAAACCTTCAGCAACTTTAGCCCAATCAGCGTCGGTCAAGTCAACACCGTAGAAGTGCTGCTTGGTCTGCATTTGTTCATACCAAATGAATCCGAAGCGGTCGTTTGAGAAGACGACGTTAATAACAGGCAAGCCATAACGGGCTTCAGTGATAATATCTTGGCTAACCATTGAGAAGCCGCCATCACCGGATAGTGACCAAGCTTGGCCTTCTGGTACACTCAAAGCACCAGCCATGCCGCCTGGGACACCAAAGCCCATGGTTGCGAACAAGCCAGAAATTGCGAAACGTTGGTTCTTGTTCATTGGCAGGCCCCGAACACTCCACTCCGATACGTTTCCAGTATCAACAGCGTAAGTGTCATTAGGGCCAGCCATTTCAGCGATCTTCTTGGTAACTGATTCAGCGTTCAAACCATCACTGTCGTCATCAGCCAAGCTATCGATCCACTTATCCCAGTTGTGCTTGTTTTCCTGGTTAGCTTCCAGCCAAGCATCCTTTGGTCGGCTTTCACCGGTATCAATCAGTGCTTGCAGATAACTCTTAGCATCAGCAATCACCGCATAGTCAACGTCAATTCGTTTACCAATATCGTAAGAATTGTTGTTAACTTGAATCATCTTCGTATCCTGTGGCCAGAAGTTGGCGAATGGATATTCTGATGCCAGGAACAAAATCAGATCAGCATTTTGAATTGCTTCAAATCCTGACTTAGTACCTAATCGACCAGTCGTCCCGATGAAGTTTGGATGATCGGTACTGATAACACCAGTTGCTGGCACGGTATTCATCACCGGAATATTGAATTGTTCTGAGAACTTGGTTAAGGTGTCACGAGCACCCAGCAAGCCACGGCCAGCATAAATTAGTGGGCGTTTAGCTTCTTTAATCATCTTAAGGGTATCACTAACAGCCGATGGATCAACTGTTTGCTTGAAGTCGTCAGCAACCGTCAATGGCGTCCGGGTTGGTTTGTAGTCAATTTCTTCTGCCGTTAAGTTTTCAGGCAGAACAACGACTGCAACGCCCTTTTGCCGATAGGCTTCCTTGATTGCTTGATTAACAACGTACGGAATTTGTTCCGCCGTTGTGACTTGTTTGTTATAAACAGAGACGTCACTGAACATCGGTACTTCATCCATTTCCTGGAAGTAGTTGGTGTTCATTGCGGCTTGGGGAACTTGACCAATCAGTGCTAAAACGGGGACGTGATCCATCTTGGCATCGTACAAGCCGTTGAACAAGTGAGTGGCACCAGGACCAGCTGAACCAAACGCAACGCCAATCTTGCCAGTAAACTTGGCATCAGCTGAAGCCGCAATTGCGCCCACCTCTTCGTGACGTACCTGAATGTACTTCACTTTATCTTTTTCAAGGTACAGACCTTCGACGGTATGGTTGATTGAACCACCAGGAATTCCGTAAACATGATCGACATCCCAGTCTTCAAGTACCTTTACTAAAGCTTGTCCTGCAATCATCTTAGTCATAGCAATATCTCCTTTTTATCCAAATAGCCACAAGCGCTTCCATTGTTGCTATTCGGTTGTTCAACTACTAAGTATAATCTTAAGAGAATAAAATGCTAACATTTAGACTTACTTTTAAAAAGTAGAGTGTGACAAGACCCGGGTGGCCCCGGAGCACGTTTAAAGTAGAGTGCAGAACCAAGCGGTTAGAAACTGGAGCATAAGTCTCCTCATCTATAAATCCTGATTTTGGGGATTTATAGATGAGGTGCTTATGTGCAAGTTTCTGCTTGGTGGGGCACATTTCAAAAGCGACCTGTAATCACCCGGGCTTGATATATAAAAAATGACCACCAGAATAAATCCTAGTAGTCAAAATCCGGGTTCTCATTAATTTTTATCCCGATTACTTCATATACGTATTCAAGAATTCCCCAATCCGTTCCTGATAGGCCTCTGGATCCCGCCAAAAGCTCTCGGCGTGAGTGGCGTTCTTAACAATCCAAATTTGCTTGGGTGCATGAGTCGCGTGATAGTTCTCATAGGCCATATTGGCAGGAACATAAGTGTCCTTCTCACCATGAATGAACAGAATTGGCCGTTGATTCTTGGCCAACTGCTTCACGGAAGAAGCACTTTCCAAGCCAAAACCCGCGGCTCGCTTGTTAATTTCACTAACCATTGGTTCAACAGGATATTCGGGCAAGTGATATTGTTTCTTCAATAGATAGGTCAGTTCTTCTTCAACACTTGAGTAACCGCAGTCAGCAATAATCGCCTTAACTTGATCAGGCAATCGTTCGCCGGAAAGCATTTCGACGGTGGCGCCACCCATACTGACGCCGAATAGTAAAATTTGACTATCCTCACCGACATGCTCAATCACCCGATGAATCCACTGTAGGTAGTCGAGCCGGTCCAGCCAACCAAAACTGATGTATTCGCCAGCGCTTTCGCCGTGACCCCGGTCATCCGGCGTTAAGACATTGTAGCCCATACTGCGGAACATCTTGGCATAGTTGGCCATGGTTTCCCGATTGCCCTTGTATCCATGAGCGATAATCACCGTTTTTTTGGTGGCTGTTTGGGCTGGAATGTAGGTGGCCACCATCTTCTGATCAGGATTGTCTTCATTGAGATACCAATCCTCGGATGGGACAGAATGGAACCAGTCAACGTATTCGTAATATTTATCCGCGTATTTCTGTTTTTCCTTAGAAGTTTCGGGAACGTAGTCGACACGCTTGAATGCAAAATTGAATAATTTATAACTGACAAACGCACTCCCGGCGGTAATTGCCGTGAGCGGAATTAATAATGGCTTTAATGATGGCATCTTCATCAATTTTCTCGAACTCCTTTTTTTGTGATACTGGTTATCTTAATTAGTTAACATCAGCAAGTCAAACACCTTTACTCTTGTTTAAGAAACGAATGTGATTTCCCATCTGATTATTCCTATTTAGAATCTGAAACAACCTAAGATGAGATCCAACCAGAAGCCGAAATGAATCAGTTTCCAACTGGATCTCATCTTAGATTGTTTTCGTTAGCGATTTTATTTTGATTCTTTGTTTGATATGATGGATAAAAATACTACATTATCCTCATTATAAAGGTGGTCATCCAATGAAATTTTCAGTTCTCGGTCCTGCCGGCACCTTTGCCGACGCGGCCGCAAAAGCTTATTTAGCAACCCAGCCAGATTCACACGTTACGTTTGACTACCACCCCACTTTTGATCAGGTTTACCAAGCGGTTTCTGGTGATAACATCGGCTTGTTACCATTGGAAAACCAGCTTGACGGTTATGTGTCCGCGACGCTTCAACGTTTGCAGACTGCCGACGTCACGGAAATCGGCGAAATCACCATCCCAGTTGATTTTGGATTAGTGGCTAACGTTAATCAATTAAGTAAAATAAACCGAATCTATGTGCAGTTTAAGACGGAAGGCCAATGCCAAAAACTGTTATCAAAACTACCTAGTGTCCAAATCATAACGACTTCATCAAATATGGTTTCATTGGAAAAATTCAGATCTGGTGAACCAGGGGACGCCGCCATCATTCCGCAGTCTCAGTTAGCGGAAGTCTCCAGTGCCTTGAAGCTGAATAACGTTGCTGATCAACTTGATAACAGCACCCGTTTCATTATCTTCAAAGCCAACCCCGCCACTGCAGCAACCCTTTCTAAAGTGGTTTTATCTACGAATCAATTTAAAGCACCCTTGTTCATCACACCTGCCACCAATGACCGTCCCGGCACACTCTACGAAATTCTTGGCTATTTTGCCAAGGTTGGCTTAAATCTGGTGACATTAATGTCAATGCCCACAAAGGCTAAGTTAGGGGTGTATTCCTTCTACATTGAAGTCTCTGGGAATCGCGATCAACAGGAGGAAATATTCGCGACGCTCAAAGAATTGGCTTCAAACTATCAGGTTCACCTACTTGGCTATTATGCCGTTTGAGCTTGTGGTTCTGCCTGCTTAGCCTTGATCGCACGTTGCTTGGCCAAATTTTGCCGATGGAACTCTGCCAGATGAACTGCCTGAGTCATGAACAAATGCGTTTTGGCTTCGTAGTGATATTGCCGGCCAAGATTAGCGATATAACCGTTGATATAATCAACTTCAGTTGGTCGATCCTTGGTCATATCCTGATACATGGACGGGTAGTGCAATGGCATATCAATTCGGGTATTGATATCGATCGCATGTAGCTCCTCTTTTCTGCTGGAAACCAGATGAATATCGGCTCTCGCACAAATGTCGTAGGCTTCATCAATTAATTGCCGCGCCATGTCAGCGGCTCCAGGGAAGTTACCAAATTCACCCATTGGAATTTCAAACATCGTACAAATCGTATTAATAACGGAGTTAAAGATTACCTTCGTCATCAGGGTGCCAGTGAAATCGTCGGTCAAAGTCGGATTCATATCGGCTTTTTGTAGCTCGTCGAACAAGCGATGAGTCATTTCATCTGGCTTTTCGGTAAGTGGGCACATGTTGAGTTTGCCGGCACCGCGCTTGCCCATGAAGTCAACTTCACCAGGGCCAGGCAAAACAGTTGCAATTAAGGCTGTCCCACCAATGATTTTATCATCCGCAAAATACTTCTGGAGCTTCTCAATGTGGCCCATGCCGTTCATGCAGGTGAAAGCATATTGCTTATCATTGAAGAAGTGTGAACAGCGTTTTAAGTAATCGTTCAACTGCATTTGTTTGGTGAAGAAGATTAACATATCTGGATCACCATTATAAGATTCTGGGGTCTCTAATTTAATCTTTACCAAATGCCGATCTTTATGGTCACGCATTTGGTAAACGCCGCCCTGTTCACGGATCTTGTCAATATGTGGCTGCCATGTATCAATAAATGTGACATCATTACCGGCCTCTTGTAGTAAAATACCATAACGTAATCCCATTGCTCCTGCACCAATCATTGCAAATTTCATAAACAATCACTCTCCATTTTTTATATTTTTGATTGAAAAGCGAGCGGAGTCAGGTTTCTGCCTGACGCAGCTGTCCTAAAAAAAGCGCTCCTGATCTTTTAATAAGATCAAGGGCGCTTTTGCGTGTTACCACCTTTATTCACGGCCTGCTCACACAAACCGTCTCATCATGTACAGCCAAATTGGCGATACACTGGCACTTTAAGGGGTGCACACCATAGATACTCATCACTTCGCATCTACTGCTTAGAGGTTACTTTCACTCAGTCCGCCATTATCCCTTCTCACTTTTTCGGGACTCCCTGAAATGGTTGGACAAAGTTACTCTCCTCATCACTGCATTTAATTTCAATCAAATTTTAATGTGTCTATAATCTAACTCATTGTATTTTAATTGTCAACCTGGATTTTAAATAATTTCAGTTAATTACCTGACTGCCTCTTTCTTGAGTGAGGTACTGGTGAGTTGATTGAGTGACTGTTCCAAGTCCTTGAGTAGGTCTTTAGGGTCTTCAATCCCAACCGATAATCTGACAAGTTGGGTTGTAATCCCGGCCTCCAATTGTTCCTTGCGAGACAATTCTGCGTGGGTCATTTTGTATGGTAATTCAATCAAACTTTCAACCGCTCCCAAGCTAACCGCTAGTTGGATCAAATGCAGGCCGTTCACAAATTTGGTTGAATCCAACCCATCCTTCAATTCGAACGAGATGATGCCACCAAATCCATTGGTCTCGGCGGCAGCAATTTCATGATCACGGCTGCCATCGTCAATGCCTGGGTAATACAGCTTGGCAATTTCTGGCCGTTTCTGCAGAAAAGCAACGATTTTGGCTGCGTTACTCAAATGCCGATCCATGCGAACCGCCAAGGTTTGAATGCCCCGCCGGATCAGACTACAGTCCTGTGGAGATAGGGTCGCACCAATACTATTTTGATTAAAGTAAATTAACTTGGCAATATTTTCATTCTTGGCGACCACAATTCCGGCCACCACGTCCGAATGGCCACCAAGGTACTTAGTCGCGGAGTGAATGACAATGTCTGCCCCCAAATTAAGTGGTTGTTGCAGATAAGGCGTTAAGAACGTGTTGTCAACAATGGTTAAAATATTGTGGGCCTTGGCAATCTTCGAAATTTGTTTGACGCTGGTCACGTGCAACAATGGGTTAGTAAACGTTTCAAAGTAAATCGCTTTGGTATTCGGTTGAATAGCTGCTTGAACTTCTTCAGGATTCTGGGTGTCCACGGCGGTGAATTCAAGCTGCCAGCGTTTGAAGAAGTCATTAATAATTCGAAAGGTCCCACCATAGATGTTCTTGCCAATGATAATATGGTCGCCGGGAGAAAAGATTGACAGAACCGCGTGAATCGCCGCCGAACCAGAAGAAAATGCAAACCCGCGAACGCCGTTTTCCAACAAAGCGACTTGATTCTCGAGATAACTGCGCGTTGGATTACCAGAGCGTTCGTAATCAAACTTTACTTTTGCATCTGCATTTGGATAAACATAGGTTGACGAGTTATAAATTGGGACATTAACTGCCCCGGTATTATTATCATATTCTGGTTGACCATGAATTAACTTTGTATTGAATTCTGACATTTGAATTTCCCCTTTCCAAAATAAAAAGTCGCCCCTGCACATTAACTCAATTAATGCACAGGGACGACTTCCATCGTGTTACCACCCGTATTTGTGTTCACGTTACCGTTCACACCTCAAAGGCACAATCATGCCCGGAATTTTATCGTGATTCCCACGTACCACCAGCTTGCACTGTTGATAGTTGCTCAGAGCTCATCTTCAAAAAACGTTCCTGTCCACCCTTTCACTATCGATGGTCGCTGATTATCAGTACTGGTCTTTCTACTCTTCTCTTCGTCGCAAATAAATATTAGATTTAAATGAGATTTATTGTAATGAATGTTACGACCGATTCTGGCCTGTGTCAAGGGCAAATGCCTGATGACTATTTTTCACCTAATAAACGCTTCAGTCTGGCAATTCGTTCATCGAGAGGCGGGTGGGTATCAAACATTTTGACCAAGAACGGGGTCTTTCCTTGGCGGGTGACTGGCTCATTAATATAAAGAGCAGCGCCTTTAGAAGTTGGGTTTGACGTTGGCGTTGTGTCGTTCTTTAGGAGGGTCAAGGCATCGATTAATCCTTGCGGGTCGCGAGTCAAGTTGACCCCGGAAACGTCAGCTAAAGATTCTCGTTGACGGGAAACGGCAAACTGCATGATTTGGGCAATCGGCACCCCAATAATTCGGATAATCCAACCGCCGACCCACATAATCAGGCCAAATGTCAGAATCGCTAAGAAAATGTACCAGGAATTATTAGAATCTTTGCGATCATCGCCACCGCCAAAGAAGCCGACCCAGCGGCCGCCACGAATTAGACTAATTCCAGCCACGATTAAGACCGCCCCAGCCCCGGCAATAAAGGTCGTCAAGGCAACGGTAATTGATGACACCCGAATATCGTAATTCTTAATATGAGAAATTTCATGGGCAATCACGCCTTCCAATTCCTCTCTGTTCATCATTTCCCGCAATCCCTTAGTCACAGCAATCGCTGCGTGTTCAGGATCTCGGCCGGTGGCAAATGCGTTAGGAGAAGGATCCTCCATCAAATATAAATCAGGCATCGGAATATTCGCCACCAAGACAAGATCGCTCACGATATTAAACAACTGGGGATCGTCCGACTCTTGGAGTTTGACGGCTTTACTTGATTTCATCAAAATATTAGTCACGTGTAAGTACACGAAAAACGAGTAGATCGCTGCCCCAATCAGAAAGCCAATCATGGTGTAAACCGCCGTCATGATATCGAACGGGTCTTGAAAGTAGGCAATAATCGCCCCGATTGCAAAGCCAATGATTGCGATTAGCAGCAAAAAGCCTGCCATCACAAACCAAGTCCGCCGTCGATTTTGTTGAACCTGCTGATTTATGGTGTCCATCAGTCTAGTTCTCCTTTTTTACTAAAATTTCATCTGAGGAACTTCTTTGGTCTTCTCGGGTACTTCAAGATAACCGCGAACCGCAAAGTTTCCGAATTTAGCAACTAAATTACTTGGGAAGGTTTGAATCTTATTGTTATAAATCATCACGTTACTGTTGAAATTCTGACGGGAAAAAGCAATTTTGTTTTCGGTATTAGAAAGTTCTTCCTGCAGCGCAATAAAGTTCTGGTTTGCCTTTAGTTCCGGATAGTTTTCGGAAACTGCAAACAAGTGATTCAAGGCACCAGTTAATTCATTATCAGCCTTAACTTTGTCACCTAGACTGGCATTGGGATCCGTAATTTGTGTCCGCATTTCAGTGACTTTGGCAAAGGTTTCCTGCTCGTGTTTGGCATATCCCTTAACCGTTTCCAGCAAGTTCGGCAGCAGGTCCCCTCGCCGTTGCAGTTGAACGTCGATTTGGCTGGCAGCCTCATCCACTAAGTTTCGTTGGCTAACTAAGCCGTTATATAAGGCAATGATCCAGATGATCAGCAGCACAACGATGACGCCGGTTATGATTAGTCCCATGATCTTTTCCTCCTTGTGTTCTTTGGTATCAAATGTACCATAGTAGCCCAGATTACTAAAGGGCTATGGCGTGTTTTTATCAGCAAATTAAAGATTACGAGATTGGGATGAAAAGCGATTTGATGGCAGAATTTAGGTAAAAAAAACTGCCAAGCCATCAGCCTGATCTTCAACATCCTCTGAGAACGTCAACGCAATCAGCTGACCGCTTGGCAGCCATTATTAGTTACAATCCTTTAATCAATGATCCAGCTATGGGTGACCCACTTATACCAATCCCTGGGCAAGCATAGCAGTAGCAACTTTTTCGAAGCCGGCAATGTTTGCCCCAGCCTGATAGTCTCGATCCAAATGATATTTCTTATCAGCAGCTTGTGACTTTTCGAAGATATCTTCCATGATGTCTTGAAGGCGATTATCAACCGTCTCAAAGCTCCAAGATAGTCGTTCGCTATTTTGACTCATTTCAAGCGCGGAAACTGCCACGCCGCCAGCATTGGCCGCTTTAGCAGGTCCATAGAGAATATTGCTGTCCCGGTATACTGCAATGGCATCAGGATAGCTTGGCATGTTGGCTCCTTCACAGATATATTTGGCGCCATCTTTGGCAATCAGCTTAGCCTGATCCTTGTTAATTTCATTCTGAGTCGCACATGGTAACGCAATGTCATAGTCAACATCAAAGTCCCAAACGGAACCGCCATGATATTCCGCACTGGCAACGCGGTCGGCATATTCTCGAATCCGGCCCCGTTCAACTTCCTTGATCTGCTTTACAACTTGGTAATCAATTCCCTTTGGATCATAAATATAGCCATTGGAGTCAGAAACGGTCACCACTTTGGCACCAAGCTCAGTTGCCTTTTGAACCGCGTACGTGGCAACATTTCCAGAACCGGAAATTTTAATTCGCTTGCCAGTTAGTGTGTCGCCTTGCGCTTTAACTAACGCGTTGGTGTAATATAGCAGACCGAAGCCGGTTGCTTCAGTTCTGGCCAAGCTGCCGCCAAAGGTTAACCCTTTGCCAGTCAGAACGCCGTTTTGGTAGCCGTTTAATCGTTTATAGGCGCCGAATAGATAACCAATTTCTCTGGCGCCAACACCAATGTCGCCAGCGGGAACATCCAGGTCGGGTCCAATATGGCGTTGCAACTCTGTCATGAAGCTTTGGCAAAAGCGCATCACTTCTGAATCAGACTTTCCTTTGGGGTCAAAATCATTGCCACCTTTAGCCCCGCCAATCGGCAAACCAGTTAAGCTGTTCTTGAGAATTTGCTCAAAGCCCAAGAATTTAACAACACTCAAGTTAACACTTGGATGCAATCTTAGGCCACCCTTGTACGGGCCGATTGCGGAATTAAACTGAACTCGAAAGCCCCGGTTAACGTGGAACTTGCCATCATCAGACTGCCATGGCACTCGAAACTGGATCACTCTTTCAGGCTCAACTAACTGCGCCAACAAATTCGCTTCCACATATTCGGGATGGTCCGCCAGTGTTGGTTCCAAACTATCAAGCACGGTAAAAGCCGCTTCTTGAAATTCTGTTTGGTCTGGGTCGCGTCGTTGGATTTCATCTTTGACCGATTCAATATACGATTTCACATTACTCACAAAACATTCCCACTTTCTAAAATTCTAAACTTACATCATTGTGTTATATGTTACCAGAATTTTGATTAGAAGTATTCACATTTTATGAAATTTTGTTCAAAAACTTGCAAATTAACATCAAGATCTCTTAGTTTTACTGATTATGAGCACTATTTTGTTTAAGATCGATCAAATCGCGTAAGTTTGTACAATGGGCCAACTCAGTTTCATATTGTTCTTTGATCTTTGGGTCAACCGTCTTCGTCCCTGGCGCAAAGTGAATCGTCTCGGTTCCAGCCTCCACCGAGGTTTTGTAGTACCACTTCTTATACCTGAGAAAATCCAGCTGTTTTTGCATCTGGGAAATTCTTGATTCAAGCATTTCCTCTTCTTTATCGAGGTAGTCGTACCGCTCTTGCAGTGTGCCATCGCCTTTCATGCATAGGCCGACAAAATGGGCAATGTCTTTTACTGGGACGCCACTTTTTTTCAAACAATCAATCACTTCAATAAAGTTCAAATCATTAGGTTTGAATCGACGCCTGCCAGCCTTATCCCGCTCCACAAAGGGTAGGAGCCCTTGCCGGTCGTAAAATCGGATAGCTGACGTGCTGATTCCCATTAGTTTTGCAATATCACCAATTGAGTACATTTTCAATGACCTCTCTTATCAATTAATTGTAACTGAAGTATATCATTTCCATTCAACCAATGGATCTTGACTTAAACATTGGTTTAAGTTGTACGATAACAATTGTAATCTAAAACAAAGGAGATTGATTAATATGTCAAATAAAACTTGGTTTGTTACTGGTACATCTACTGGATTCGGTCACTCGTTAGCCCAACGTTTAGCTCAACAAGAGGGCGTTAATTTGGTTGCGACCGCCCGTCACACGGATCAATTGGATTACCTTGATCAATACGATCATGGTCAAATCCTTAAGCAAACTTTGGACGTTACCAACCGAAGTCAAATTGATGACGCTGTCAAAGCTGCCAACGATAAATTTGGTGGCATTGATGTGTTGGTTAACAATGCCGGCCTCGGATATTTCGGCACGTTTGAAGAAAGTAACCGCGACGATGTTGAATACATGTTCAATGTGAATGTTTGGGGATTAGTTGATATGACCCGAGCAGTCCTACCAACCATGCGCAAACAAAAATCCGGTACGATTGTTAACTTTTCTTCAATCGGCGGCTTATACTCATTCCCAACGCTATCGTTCTATCACGGAACCAAATATGCGGTTGAAGGAATTAGCGAATCATTGGCAAAAGAAGTCAAAGATCTCGGCATTAAAGTCTTGATAATCGAACCCAGCGGATTTAGAACCGATTGGGCTGGCCGTTCTTCCAAGAAGGCACTCCCAACGATTGACGATTATCAACAATTTACAGATTTCATTGAAGCTAACGCAAAGGGCGCGCATCACGAGGCCGGTGACCCTGATAAAGCCGCCCAAATTATTTTCGATCAAGTGACGAATCACGCTGCCGATCTGCCATTACGATTACCACTCGGAAAGTTCTCCAGTGACACCGCAATTGAAAAATACAAGCAAAACTTGGCTGAATTTGAACGGCTTCACGATTTATCAGCATCTGCCGATCAAAAATAAGCCCTCATTTTTAAACGTTGAGGTGTATCATCAAATAAAGGAGGCGATAACTTGTCAGAACTAGAAAAATTAGATGCGGGTAAACCTTATTACTTTCTTGATGATGAGGTAGCTGCTCGAAAAGCCAATGCGGCCAAACTTTGTCAAGAGTTTAATGAAATTCCTGCCACGCAACCAGAAAAGCAAACCGAAAAGATTAAACAAATCTTCGGGAAGACTGGCGAGCGGGTTTCGGTTCAAGCAACGTTCAATTGCGATAACGGCAAAAATATATCAGTTGGTGAAGATTTCTTAAGCAACTATAATTTGACCATCCTAGATATTGCCCCAGTCAAAATGGGCCACAACGTCATGATTGGCCCCAACGTTGACATTTACACGGTTAATCATCCCTTGGATGCCAAAGCTCGCCGGCACTACATGGCTCAAGGCTTCCCGGTTACAATCGGCAACGACGTCTGGATCGGTGGTAAGGTCTCAATTATGCCAGGGGTCACCATCGGCAGCAACGTTGTCATTGCCGCCGGTGCAGTCGTTACCAAGGACGTCCCTGATAATTCGTTAATTGGCGGCGTTCCAGCAAAGATCATTCGGGAACTACCCCCAATTGAAGAATGAGGTGCGCTTGGAAATTGATTGCTATCTGTTCAATAGATCCGAATTAGCACAACGATAACTGTTTAGTAAAACTGCCCAACCATTTAAGATTCGAAATGGTTGGGCAGTTTGCGTATCTATAGAGCAACGATCATTTAAGCCTTCAAATTTTCAGTAAGTGACATTATTTGATGCTAAACGCAGCTCAACAACTCGTGAGTGCCTTGGCTGGCGACAGACATTAACTAGGGCTGCCCCCACATCTTCTGGAGTCAGAAAACCCGATTCCGCAATTCCAGCTGCAGTTCGGCCATATCCCAACTCGAATTCGGTGGCACCGGCATGGGGACAGAAAACGCAGGTTCGGATGCCTTTATCAAGCAACTCCTTATCAAGGGCCTGCCCCAAACCACGAAGCGCAAACTTACTACAAGTGTAGGCCGTCTCGTCAGGATGGCCAACAATTCCAGTAACTGAGGAGGTCAAAATAATTTGGCCGTCATGCTGTTTCACCATATAGGGCACGACATATTTTGTAAACGCATAGGCACTCCTTACGTTGGTATTCATAACCAAATCAAAATCTGCCATTGTGGTATCTTGAATTGAAAGGGTTCGTCCAATCCCGGCATTGTTCACAAGAATATCAATCTTTCCAAATTCCTTAATCGCCTTTTCAATGACCATTTTTGCTGTTTGTTCTTTTTGGGCATCCCCTGAATAATAAACCGCCTTGACCCCCAGTTTTTGACATTGGGCAACAACTTGGGCCAATTTTGCCTCTCTTCTGGCAGTCAAAACAAGATTCACGCCAGCTTCCGCCAAGGCGATCGCAGTCCCCCGACCAAAGCCGGAACTGGCGCCAGTGACCACTGCAACTTTATTCTGCAAAGATTCCATCGTGTATTTCCTCCTAAGATTTGCGCTACAACTAGATTACTACCTGAACTTGGGTTTAAGTCAAATGACTTTCCAGTTGACAAGTTTCCCTCGGGTCAACGGGATGCATCCCGACCATAAAGCAGAAATATAATTGGTATCTTTAATATTATGGATCACCCATTCTTGAGAAGCGTAGCCGTTTCAACCCAAAAAGAAGCCTTCCAAAAACCTCAATCAGGATTTCAGAAAGCTTCCACCAATTCACCAATCTGTGTTCTTACATTGGCTTTTTATTAAAATCCATTTTGCTTAAACCAAACGGTCATTTGTTTTTCATCACGGTTAGCCCAAGCGTAATATGGGATCAATGTGAGATGACTCTTATTAGCGCCCTTAGGTTGGTCAAAGCTATACAGCGCATCATCTTCGGAATCAAGTTCTAATCGATAAACATCGTCGGTCGTTAGGACACCAACCCCGCTCAGTAAGTTAGCTCGATAGTCATACTTGAAGGTTGGCTTCTGATCAAGAACATATAACCAGAGCGGTTCTTCGTTATCCACACCTTCTGCCGCATAAACGATGGCGCCTCGTTGAACTGCAACTTTCATTGTATCAGAACTTACCCGGGTACTTGCACGGACTAAGCGAGCTTCCATGTTTAATTTAACAGAAATTTCAGCCGTTTCATCATCAATATTCAAGTACAAGATGCCTTTTTGTAGGCTTGATTCAACGGGCTTGCCGTTCATTTCAACCGAATATTTGTCCAAGCTCCAAGCCGGAATTCGGATACCAAACTTAAAACTATTCTTGTTCGGATTTGAAATGCTGTAGTGAATGTTGCCATCCCAAGGGAAATTCCCAGTTTGCTTAATTTCAAGGCCATTATTAAATTTGGCGTCGTTTGCGATAAATTGATGAGATAAGATGACATCATCTTTCACTTCATACAAATACTGATCGAGTGACGCAATCAGCCGGGTGATATTAGCCGGGCAGCAAGCACATGCAAACCACGAGGACCGTCGTAATGCAATATGCTTTTTGCCAGGATTTAATTTGCTGGCTAATGGATCAGCTTCCAATGGGTTGGCATAGAAATAATGCTTACCATCAAGCGCGATGCCACTCAAGGCACCATTGAAAATTTCCTTTTCAATGACATCACCAAATTTGCCTTCAAAATCATTAACTAACATCTGCTTAGTAAAGAACGTCATTGAAACCGAAGCACATGTTTCACCATAATCAGTATCATTTGGAAGATCGTAATCGTAAGTAAATGCTTCGCCAGTCGCCGTTTGACCCACATTACCTGTTATATACATCTGCTTCTTAACGATATCGTTCCAGAGACGGTTGGCAGCGTCTAATAATGGCTTGTTATGGCTGACTCTGGCCACATGAGCTAATCCGGTACAGAAATAGAGCACTCTAACGGCATGTCCATGGGCATCCTTCTGTTCAGTGATTGGCTTGTCCGCAAAGTAATAACGATCGCCAATTGTCCGAAGCTCTGGGAAGAAGTCGTTATCAATTCCATCCGCCTCATTTTGGGCGTTAAAGAAATTCAAATCCTGGCCCCGTTGAGTAACAAAATACTCCGCCAATTTCAGATATGTTTCATTTTGAGTTGTTTCATAAAGTTTGGCTAAGGCCAATTCGATTTCAGGATGACCATCGTATCCATGAATTTTGCCATCTTCAGGGCCAAAATGATTATTAATGCAGCTGGCCATTTTTTCAGCAATATCCAGTGCTTTTTGATTGCCAGTTGATTCATAATAAGCAACCCCAGCTTCAATATAGTGCCCCATTGAGTAAAGCTCATGGGATTGTTGCAGCCGCTTGAACTTCCGTTTAGGCGCATCGATTTGGAAGTAAGTTGACAAGTAACCGTCAGGATCTTGGGCATCGGCAATTAAATCAACTGTCCAATCGGCTTCCTCTTTCATCTTTTGATCTGGATTGTATTTTAAAACGTAGGCAACGGTTTCCAACCACTTGTATACATCGGTATCTTGGAATGGGTATCCAAAGTGATGGCCTTTTGCCCGCCCTGCGGCGATCTTTAAGTTCTCAATGGCACCACTGTGATCAGCTGCGCCACCGGCAGCGTCAGCATTCGTTACATCCATTTTGCCTTTGTCATTAATCATATCCCATTGAAACGGAACGGAGTCCTTGGCAATTAAATTACGATAGCGGTTCCAAAAATCCGAAGTAATTTGAACATCATTTAATTGAATCTTAGTTAATTGTTTCATCGTTAAAACCATCCTTTCAAGCGACCAACCAATTTGGCATGATTGATCAATGTGTTAATCTCAATTAATCAGGCTTGATTACACTTATAATGATAGCGGTTCCAAGTGAGGATTAAAACTTATAAAAAAATACATCTGGTGTCAAAAAGTGATTTTTTCGTTACCGCTTTCATTTTCAACGTGGTAAGCTTGATTTAACAGAATTATTCACTAGTAGATTTTTAAGCCCCCGTGGTACAGCGATGTCAAAATTATTGAGTTTACCTGTTGATTAAACGGAAAGCCAAAATCGATTTTAGGTGGATAAATACGATACCAATTAAATCACTGAGTTTAGACAGTTAAAAGATAGAGGTGTTCACGTTGGATAGCCTTATGTTTCCCAAAAATCAAGTTGTGACATTTATGATTGGTGGCAATTTTTCGGCCGACGCTGGCTGGAAACACAAGCTTCGTTATCACCATGGCGATTATGAATTGATCATTTGCGTAAAAGGGCCAATCAACCTGCTAGTCGGTGACGAAACTGTCACCTTAAACGC
Source organism: Lentilactobacillus rapi DSM 19907 = JCM 15042 (assembly GCF_001436255.1). Classification (GTDB taxonomy): domain Bacteria; phylum Bacillota; class Bacilli; order Lactobacillales; family Lactobacillaceae; genus Lentilactobacillus; species Lentilactobacillus rapi. The sequence continues at coordinate 60,625 of NZ_AZEI01000084.1, forward strand.
GAATGACATTTACATTGTGCCGCCCTACACGTCAATGAAGGGAACCGAGCCAAGTAATCGATCCATTGAATTCTACTGGCTTCATTTTCTACTGCCAACCAAGCCAGCTGCCAGCCAAGGTCAACTGCAGTCCGCCAACTCCTCAGATAAGAATCAGAATCTCATCATTGATAACAGTTACCACCTCCAAAGTTTAGACGAGTTACTGATTCTCACCCATCAGTTATTGGCAGTTGACGTTTCAGGCACATACAGCACTCAGCAACAGAACCTGTTAATGACGCTTATTCTAACCGTTATTGGTAATTTGGCTAACAAAACAGAAAGTGACGAAAAAAATCGGACGGTGGTCAATCAGCTCAAAGAATGGATTAGGGCAAACATTTATCGGTCACCAACCCTCACTGATATCGCAAACGAAACCGAGCTGAATCGCCAATACGTTTCCCGGCTGTTCAAAAAGTTTGTCGGTATGTCGCCAAAACACTACATGATCCAATTAAAAATTCAGACTGCCCAAGCACTCCTCATTAGAACGAATTTATCCATCAAAGAAATCAGTGGCTATGCCTATTTTTCGGATGACAAGCTTTTTATGAAGCAATTCAAACAAGTGACGGGGGTAACGCCGAGCTCATTTCGAAGTGAGTACCGAAAGATCTACCATAATAATCAAGTCATTGACCCCGTTTTACCCATCCCAGAAGAAATCACTCAGAAGTTGGATCACGATAAGGATCCGGGAACGCCTAAAGAATCGTAAAAAAGCAGGCAACTACCAGGAATTAAAAAGATTCCTGATAGTTGCCTGCTTTTGACTTTGAGCTAGTTGAGTCACCTTTTTACAAGACAACTCGTTGCAATACCTTCTTAATGTGAACTACTGAGTTACATAATGGGCAACAACTGGGACCTGAGTAACAGTAGAGCTTGGTGTAACTGTCACTGGATCAGCGTTTGCAAATTTGATTGTCCTCCCGTTAAATGTAATCGTGATGATATTGGCATCTTCCAAGACTTTTTGCACATCTGCAGAAGTGATTTCTGTTCTGGTCTGTGGAAATTTGTCATTTTGAGCAGCTGCAACAAGAGCATCCTTTTGAGTTTGGTTTAGTGCATCCCAGAACGCCCCACTCTGATCAGTTCCATCAACGGTAAAACTGATCCCAAGTTGATAAACATTGTTGGTTGCGGCAACTGAATCATAACCAGCTTGATAAGCTGCTTGTAAATCAGCGTCAAGGCTATAGTTAGCGTTACTTAGTTTTCCATTGGTGCAATCTTGGATGCCTTGATTACGCGCAATTGTCAGATTACTAAACATGCTTGCATAGGCGCGTTGAACACCAATATCGCCACTATATGATTTGTTAAGCGCCATTCCATCTTTGACATCAGCAATCGCATCAGCTCTTGCCTTTTGGGCATCGACCTTGGCTGCGTTATAACCTTGAGTGTAGGCTGCCTGAAGGTCCGAATTATTACTGTAACTGGCATTCAAGACATTCCCGTTAAAGTAATCCGTCCTCCCGGCGGCAGTTGCAACTTGCAAAGTTGCACTCGAAACCGCTGAACTTGAGGTTGTTGAGCTTGAAGTACTAGTTGTTGAACTTCCTGTTGCCGAACTATTCGTTCCAGCCACTACATCAGAGCTTGAAATTAAGTTTCCAGGAATCCAAGCACCATTGATGTCCGCGTCATAAGAAGCAATTTGATACCAGAGGTTTCCACCACGAGTTGTTTGAACTGACCGAACCAACGTGAACGCAGTATCTTTATAACCAGCTGTCGCAGTGATCACTTTATGATTGGTTCCAACTTTACGACCAACTTTGTATTGGGTGTACTTTGGTGCTTGGAAAAAGAACGTATTTGAAGAACTATTGACTAAAGAACTTGGGATACGGTAATTGGTATTCCCATCTGGAGTTAACGATGAAGTTGACGCACTCCTTACTGTCGTAAATGGTGTAACGCCACCATAAAATCCAGTTCGGCTTTTTCCACCATAAATCCAACCTCGATATTGTGCATCAAAGGAAACGACCTTATAGTAATATGTTCCTTGATTCGTTTTAATAATTCGGTATGCCCTGAAATTATTATTGTCTTTATTTGAATTTTTTAAAGACCTTACTTTTGATTTAGAAACAACCATCTTGGCACTTTTGAAAATACCTGGCTTGGAATAAATGGCGTTTCGAGCCGTTAAATTAACATTACGACTGTTACCAGCGCCACCCAAAGATCGATTATAGACAACCTTGTTGACACCCTTTGCAGATGCCGTTTGTGTGTTGAGCATCGCTACTCCTGCCAAGGCGCCAAGAGCTATAAAACTTACTATCTTTTTATTGATCATGATTTACTCCTTTCTCAACGATGAATTAGTAATTGCCTTGAATAACAAGTTTCTTATTGCCTGTTACATAGCTGCCATTTGCCAATTGGTAACGACTGGTTAAATGGTAGTTAACAATTTTCTTAATCTTTAAATGAGTGCCACGTTTGTAGTGCTTTACCTTTTCCTTAGAACTTGCTGTCTTATAAGCGTTAACGCCGTTTTTCGAAATCACTGTAATAATCTTGGACTTCGGTACTGATCTGTAATAAACAGGTGAGACATACTTACTGTTAGCTGTAATATAACCGGTTTTTCCAGCCGTCTTAGTTCCATGATTAACATCTTTAACTTTATAACGAAGAATTCCATCGTTGGAACGTGCATACCCTTTAACGATAAACATTGGCCGGTTTACCCGTTTGGCTTTCTTATAAGTTGCAATTCGTTGAGACTTCTTGAATGTAGAATCCTTGTACAGTGCAATCTTCTTGGATGCATAGACAACCGACCCAACTTTAGCTGCAGATTTTGGAACAGCTAGCTTGTTGGCATTATTCTTAATTTGAGAATCAGAGTTCGTGTTAGTTGGCTTTGAAGTGGTAGTACTTGATGAACTCGAAGAACTAGTTGGGTTCGTTGTCGTAGTAGTGGTAGTAGTTGTTGTGCTTCCACCATTACCATTTGCACTTGGGGATGGTGCAGGTGTTGGTGCGCCTGCCTTCACAATCTGAAGTTTACCATCCTGTGCAGATACTGGAATACTTAGTTCAACCTGTTTCTTGGTACCACCATCACTGCCGTTAAATGAAGTAACGACTTTGCCATTGAAGAGGACATTATACGTTGCATTGTCGAAAGTATTACCGTCATAGATTGTCAAATCTGCATTATGGGCTTCTTTGGAAACATTCTGGAAATCAAATGTTGTTGAGTCACCATCTTTATCAACATCAGCATGCGTGTACTTATCCCCACTGAAGGTATAAGCGAGATGTTGATCAATCAAATTAAGGCGAGTCCTCAGTCCATCTTCTGGGGTAACACTTATCGAATCACCGTTATCCTCAACATCAGCGCCATAACCAGTTAAACCAAATATTGGATCATTGACTACATCGGCCGATAGCACTTGGAGGGCACCGAACAATGAAAGGTCAGCTTCACCTGAGAGCGGAATCCAGCCATTATGCATGGTTCCTGCTCCAACCCCATAATGTTGTCGGGTCGTATTGCCTAATTCGGCTTGATAATACCAAGCAACTGCACCAATGTTATTACTGTTCCCGTCAATTTGGCCACTGTTAATGTGGGTTAAGTTGCCCAATTTAGCGGCATAGTTGGCTCGTTCAGCAAGCCCCAGTTGATCTTGACTCATACCGTTATTTTGTTCACGTAACCAGTTATCCATGGCAGTCCCTGCGAGTGAGTCAGTGTACTGGAATTGCCACCAACTTTCACCATTAATGGTAACTGGCACACTATATTGATACCAGGTTGGCTGGACGCTTCGGCTTGCCCTTGTCTTCATATCGACCATGTGCATCATATTTTGGTTGTTGTACATATTTCCAAGCCCATAAACACCTTCCTCGGCCGTATTATCGTAAGGATATTCTGAAGTATAAGGATATGGATCTTGGGCAAAGGCAGCATACTTGTTCTTTAGGATATCTTGAATTGTATTGGCTTCACTGGTCAGATGCTCTGACTTGAGTGCAGAGATGATTCCTGCGTCAGTAGATTCCCCTTCCAGACCATCATTGTTATTGACGGCGTTATTAACATAAAGCGATTTCATAATGTTATAAGCTTTAAGCAAGTAATCCTTTGCACTTTCTGGATAGTCAATTAGATTAGGGTAATTCTTTTCGATTTGATACATCTCATAGTATGTGTTATAAACGTGAGGGTACGCCCATCCTCTCCATGAATAGTCATCTGTGCCGTTACCATTAACGACTTGGTCAGTCAACCAATTAGGAATTTTGTAGTCCTTATGATGGTTTTTCATTAATCCATTCCAGATGCCATCTTCCAAATAACTGCTCAAAGCTTCTACTTGGTCTTTGTTAGGGTCATTGGCATTTTGGGCAGCTAAGAAGAGTCCGTGAGTTAAGCCCCAATCGTCTCCCCAGCCCAAGTTACCCCAGTTAGATGCGCCACCAAAATTACCGCGTTTGGCTTGAGTATTGAAATCCCAGTCATCAAAAATATTGTTGTAGAACTTGCTGGAGTCTTTCCACTGAGTTTTCAGCATAAAGTTAGCATGTTGTGACAGTGCCTTTTCTGGGTTATCGATCACATAGTACTGAAGAGTTGTTTTCAGCGGATTACCATTGACCTTATAATTAACAATCACATTATTACGACCTAATGATTTGAAATCAAAATTGTAAATATGATATTGTTCACCATTCTTCGTGATAGTCTTATCAAAGGTCACTTTCCCTTGTTCGTTTGATCCCAAGTTTGAACTGGTATCATTATTTGAGTTTGCTTGTTGTGATTCATAGTCGTTGGTTTGGTTTTGATAGTCAAAACTAATATCACTGGCTGGAACCTTAGTGTGCAAATATAACTTACCAGTTGCTTCGCCATCGTTGTTCTTAGGCACAATCATCCCAGGTACCGAAACGGCGTCCATAACATTTTCTTTGTACAAGATTGACTTCAGTTGGTCTTCATATTTTGTACTGGTCATATCTCCTGAAGTGGATGATGTATTGGATGTTGCTGAACTAGATGATGCTGCCTTGGTATTGTTCTTAATATCCGATCGACTAAATTTAAAGGAATAGGTCTTTGACTGTTGAGGGGCAAGCGTCAAAGAAGTGTTGGGCAAATATCCTTCGTTAGTTTCTTTAATAGCGTTGGAGTGAATATAATAAACACTTAGACCATTGTCATAGCCACTTTTACTAAATTGGGTCCAAGGTTCCTCATCCCCTGTGTGGCTGTATTGACCCCAGTGATCTTGATACTCAAAGCCCGCATCGGTTGTATCATCAGGTGTCATCACTAGGAAGTTGCCAATTCCACTTGGGCGTGTAGCGTAAACATAAGACGAATTCTGACCAACAAAGCTGTGGTAAACCACACTCTCTTGATAAGCTTGACTCGTCTTATCGGCGCCGCTATATTTCCACCATTCTTTGAATGGTAGTGGCAATCCAAAATCACCAATGACAAGACCATGATCGCTATCATTTTTAACGGTAATATCCCATTTAAGGTGACCATCATTATCTAGAGAATAAGTTTCAGTCACACCCATGTTTTGAATACCACCATTGTTTGTGCCTGGGGTATATGTGACAACAACTTTTTTATTATTTGAAATGTCGATATTGCGGGTTGCATCTGATTTATTCGTGTATTCTTTTTGCCACACATTATCAGCACCACTCGCTCCACTAGGCTGAGTACGGAAGATCAAATCCCCAACCCATTCGTGACCGGTGGTGTTTTGGGCAGGATTATCTTTAGCATTCATCACGTAATTTGTGTCGAAATCATCGTCACTGAGATATAGTCCTTGAATTGTTCCGTTGTCACCAATATCAACTTTAAAGTTATCATTGGTCATCTCATAACCAGTACTTGTTTTAACGGGTTGAACCGACCCTGGTGTTGTATCTGGATCAGTCGCAATTTGATCACTATCTCCAGTCTTTTCCGCTGAGCTCTTTGTACTGGTACCGTTTGATGAATTGGAATCCGTACTCTGTGAATCCGTAATCCCTGACGCAGTTGGAAGGACTCCGGATGCGTTTGACTGTGATGTGCTCGATGCCATCGTAGTTGTTTTATCCGCAAAAACCTTTCCAGTGCCAGCTGGTGCTGTAAGTAAGGCAATCGATGTTAGCAACGCAGTGCTAATGCCGAGTGCTAGTAACTTTTTATGCATAAAAAAACTCCTCTCAAATAATTAATTTGAATCGACCAACAAATCACTTCTAGATTAGGTAGTGAATTGACGGTATATATTGCAAAAACTTTTCCCAAAGTATCATACTCAAATCCTCAAAATAGTCGATAATGCACGATTTAATTTGCAATCGCTTACAATGACCATTATACAGTGCACAATAAATTATCAAATGGAATAAACAACAATGGTTTTATAATTTTATACAAAGTATATTTGGATTTTATATTAACATTAATAATCGCTAGTATAGATATAACGGCGTTTGTGAAAGCGGTTAATATGGTTCCCCTTCTATCAACTACTGTATTTTATAATTTTATTCAGCCACTTTATATAATGTAACATTTGTTTGCTCTCTGAATAAAGTTGCAGAAATTTGTGTATAAAAAATGGTTGGAACCGTCCAGCATCCCTGCAAGATGGTTCCAACCATTTTATTTTCTATATAACAACGTTTTGCCACTTTCTTGAACGGGAGAAAGTGTGTGTCAAACAAATTTTCTTGAATCTTTTGAGTATCAATTATGACGAATGGGGTTTCGTGTGAAGCATCCAATCAGAAGGATGCTTACATAATCTTACTTAATTAATTCGAAATTATTCGTTTGTTTGACCATTCTTGGCATGACGGGCAGCCAATTCTGATTTGATTTGTGGTTCCATCTTTTCGTACTTGAAGTACAAGCACATGATGGCAGCAACAATCGCATAGATGATAACTGGTAACCAGATAAACGTAAAGTGAATAGCTGACAAGGCGTGAGCAGTTTGAGTCTTGTTAGCAACGAATCCAGCAGCAGCCATGATCTTTGATGGGATGAATGAACCGAAGCCTGATCCTAATTGAATACAGAAGGCAGAACCAACGGCAGTCAAGAAACCAGGAGCCCGGATACCGGTCTTCCATTCACCATAATCAACAGTATCGGCTAACATACCAAATGGCATTGCAATGGCAGTTGAAGCACCGAAGATACCAATGATCCAAGCGATGATAACAAGTGTAAAGTTGTTACCAACGAAGGCCATCATGATTTGACCAAATGCACCAACAGCTAAACCAATTAACATTGTTGCGGTCTTGTTAGTAACCTTAACAATGAATGGAATACAAATAGTTGCAATGATTCCAAGAACTTGAAGTCCGTTAAATACAGAAGTTAATTGTTCGTTACCCAAGTTATATTTAGCATAGTAAACTGAAATTCCGTTACGAGTTGATTGTGCAACCCAGTAAATAACGAATGCGACAACCAAAATGTACCATGGGTTATTACCAACAGTAGCTTTCAATGAATCCTTGAATGGAATTGGCTTTTGAACGGCAATGGTACGTTCCTTCATTCCCTTGAATGCCATAAACAAGAGGATAACGGCTAAGAAACTGTTTGAGATCTCTAAAAGCGGCGTAGGGAAACTGAGACAAACGCTAAAG
>NZ_AZEI01000016.1 GCF_001436255.1 Lentilactobacillus rapi DSM 19907 = JCM 15042
GAAAACCTACATTTCTTTCTGCCGAAAACCTACATTTTTAAACTGCCCTTGACACCCAGCATAAGAAGTTGCCAACAACTGATACTTATAACAAGCCATTAATGAAAATAAAGGAGTGAAAGTCGTGGGTATTTCCACTAAATTAAAGCGACTACGAAAAAATAAGCAAATGACTCAGCAAGATGTGGCAGCATATCTCCACGTTTCTCGAAAAACTATCTCTGGTTGGGAGAATGAACGCAGTTATCCTGATGTTAGCATGCTCATCAAACTGAGCGATTTATTTGGAATATCAACAGATGATTTAATTCGGGATCCGAAAATGACTGTCGACGATCGAACCAAGAAACCAAGGTCTAGGAAAAGGCAAACGGTTTTCATCGCCACGTATCGTTTTAACATCGTTCTATTAATTATCAGTTACCTACATATGTATGATTTGCCGGGCTTTCATTCAGCGATCACCACTTTGATTTTATTGATCAATGAACTTGCAGTATTTCTTTCTTACGAGAGTTGGGTAAATCTGAAACGGCGATTAACGTTGCTTGAAATTTTTGGCAGTTTCTTTATGTTGTTGGCTGTCAATATTGTCATTAATTTTTTGAGTTCTTCATGGAATTCTTCTATTGTTCAGTCAGGCACTTATGAAGCGTTAGGCATGATGATTGGCCGAGTTATATTGGATATGCTGCTGTCGATCAGTCTGATCATGGTGATTTTCTTCAGGCCAGCGAAAAAAAAGAAGTGGTGGCCAAGCATCTAGCTGTTTGCAAACTAAAGTTTCCGGTTTCCGTTCCAAAAATTTACGCACTTTTTACAAATAATCTATCAGTTATTTACAACCAACCATTACTCTTAAGATGATTCATGAATGGTTATCAGGGACTATTTGAAAGATGGTGAAACTGATGTCAACGATGATTAACGAAATCAAGCATACCCCCAAGTTGGGTTGGGAAATTGCGTTCGCCGTATTGTTCATTATTGCCGTTCTGATAAGCATTTCTTAGTTATTATATTTTGGGAGGTTTAGTCATGATCACTAAACGGAAATCGGTTTTACAGACAGTCATTAAGAGTGCCTTTGTGTTCACTTTATCAGGGGCAGCGTTATTTGGTGCAGAAACTAATACGCAGGCCAGTAGTTCTAATGATGATTCAAGCCTTGCAAAAACGTTAGCACCACAGGCCGCATCATACGGGTACTTCGTTGATCAGTATCAGCAGAACATCAAAACGAACACGACACCGGAAACCAATCCGGCAATTGCGTTATTCAACAACACGTTCCTCAGTTATTGGGATCCGACAACCAAGACTGCAAAGAATGCAGATCTCTTAAAAGAGAATCTTGATAAATCAGTCCAGATATCAAATGGGGCATCCCAAGCAGAGATTGATCGTTCGTACCTCACGGATCGCCGCGATCTTCGCTATAATTTAATCAGTGGCTTTGGGCCATACGCCAACGCATTCATCAAGGATGCTGGTGCCCAAACTGATTTTAATTCCGTTCCCGACGCCCCGCTCCCCGCGGACTCACCTTATAGTTCGATGAAGTGGGCGGATGAGAATTCTAAATTGGGTTCGGTGGTTAAATTAGTTGATACTGCCGAAGATTCCGACTGGTCCGGAACCGGAACCCCCAAGGCCTACATTCAATTTACCCGGCCTTATCGGCAAAGCAGCCAGGTCAAAGTTAATCCATACCTCGCAAACGTCATGGCCGCTGCCAAACAAAATGATTACGATTTCCCAAGCGGGCATACCACTGCCGCCTTTGAAACTGGGGAAACATTGGCTTACACTTTCCCACAACGTTATCAGCAATTAATCACCCGTTCCTCAGAAGTCGGTTATGACCGAGTCCTCGCTGGCCGGCATTCACCATTGGCAGTTATGGGTGGTCGAGTTATCGGTACTGCAATGACCGCTGCAACCTTAAATGATCCAAACAATCAACAATTGGCTGACCAAGCTTACAAGGATGCACAGGCTGATTTGCCAAGTCAAAAAGATTCGAGTGCCGACGACACGTTTAGTGATTATCAAAAGAACCTTGAGGATTACACTTATCGGTTGACTTACGGCTTCTCTCCAATTGGCGACACCACTAAAGCAATGGTTGTGCCAAAGGGAGCTGAAGTTCTCCTCAAGACAAGATTGCCATACCTGTCAGACATCCAACGCCGGGAAGTTCTTTACACGACTGGCTTGCCATCCGGTTACCCTATGGGCGATGATACCGAAGGCTGGGGTCGTTTGAACCTCTTCAAGGCCGCTAATGGTTTTGGCGAATTGCTCACCAACACGACGGTTAACATGGACGCCGCTAAGGGTGGCTTTGATGCCAACGATACTTGGAAGAACAATATTTCCGGTAAAGGTGGCTTGACTAAAGAAGGTTCCGGTTCATTGGCATTACTTGGCAAGAACAGTTATCAGGGTGGCACCACTGTTAAAGGCGGTTCACTGGTTGCTCAAAACGAAGCTGCTTTTGGTAATGGTAGCTTGAACCTAACTGATGGAACTGTTAAGTTGGATTCACGGGCTGTCACGGTTAAGGGCAATTACACCCAAGCAAACAAGGGAACGTTGAACTTGGCAGCTAATGACAAGGTTGCGATTTCTGGTTCTGCTAAGCTGGGTGGTAAATTAGTGCTGAGTTCAGCCAAGAATCTTAAGTCTGGAACGAAGATCTTGTCATTTAAGAGTCACTCCGGCAAATTTGCCCACGTTCAAGGATTACCAAAGGGTTGGCACTTAGACTACACTAAGAAGTACGTGCAAGTGGTTAAATAAACAACCATTTGCCCACTTTTGCCAAATTATTTTCATAAATTGGTTGACATCTGGATGTAAAGGTAATAATATTAGTCTCAATCAAAGAACATTAGAGTTTGCTAAGACAAGGAGAGTAATTTCTTAGGACTTTTTTCAGGGAGAATCGGGTAAGTGAGAACGATTCAAAAGCCTAAGCAATGAAAGTAGCCTTCGAGCGACAAATGCGAACAGTATTGTGAGTATTTGTTGGGAGCGCCCATTACAGCGCCAGTGTATCGCTGAATTTGATTTGGCCGTACATGGTGAGGTAGCAGTCGTGAGGCTGTTGCGAATTTGGGTGGTAACACGTGCAAACGTCCCTTGAAGTCATATCGATTTCAAGGGACGTTTTTTTGTACAGAAAAGAGGGAATCTAAATGAGAAAATTATTATTTGAAGCAAAATCGGGTGGGATTATCCGAGTCACCGAATAACACAGGGGTTTCGATCATAAGGATCAGCCCTTTAGAACCCATTTCGACACGGTTACCGGAAATTTCAATTATTTATTTTAGATGTATTTATAAGGAGCGGTCATTATGGAAACAAAATCAAAGAAATTAACGTTTAAACATTATCTGATTATTGGCTCAATGCTTTTTGGCATGTTCTTCGGAGCTGGTAACTTGATCTTTCCCATTCATTTAGGTCAACTGGCTGGAGCCCACTGGTTTAGTGCCGGCATTGGCTTCTTACTTACCGGGACCCTGTTACCTTTGTTAGCAATTATTGCGATTGCCGTTACCCACAGCAATGGTATTTACGACTTAGCCAAACCAATTGGCACCAAGTATGCGACCTTCTTCATGGTACTGGTTTGTGCCACTTTAGGACCGTTGTTTGCCACTCCACGGACAGCGACGACACCCTTTCAAATTGCCTTTTCAACTCATTTAGCCCCATCTCAACAGCCAATGTGGTTATTCATTTATTCACTGATCTTCTTCGGAATTACCTTCTGGGCATCCAGAAAGCCCTCAGGCATTTTAAATTCGATTGGTAAATTATTGAACCCAGCCTTTCTCGCATTATTAGCCATTATCTTTATCTTTGCATTCACTAACCCAATCAGTAAAGCTTCCACAGCACCAATTACGAGCAGTGCTTATCAAAATGGTTCTGTTTTAAATGGGTTCCTTCAAGGCTATAACACTATGGATTGTATTGCCGGTTTGCTCTTTGGAATTGCCATCATCACAGCGATCCGCAGTTTAGGTCAAACCAATGCCAAAGATATTTCCATGACGACGATTAAGTCAGGGGCGTTGGGAATTGGCTTGGAAGCCATCATTTATATCGGCTTGGTATGGTTGGGCGCAACCAGCCTTGGGTCATTTAAGACTTCTATCGATGGTGGGATTGCGTTTAACCAGATCGCAAACCATTTCTTAGGAACCACTGGAGAAATCCTTTTGGCAATGATGGCAACCTTGACTTGTCTCACGACCGCTGTTGGGTTGTCGACATCATTTTCTGAAGCATTGCACCTCAAGTTCCCATCAATTTCATATCGAACTTGGTTAATGATTGCAACCGGCTTCTCATTTATCATTGCAAACTTTGGGCTGGATACCATCATTGCATGGTCAACCCCAATGCTGATGTTCCTTTACCCACTGGCCATCACCCTGATTATCCTTGCAATCAGTTCACCATTGTTCAAGCATGACCGTCGCGTATACATCTGGACAACCATTTTCACTATCATTCCATCAATTCTTGACGCCATTGCTTCGGCACCAGCCATTATCTCTAAGTCAGCACTTGCTCAATCAATTCTCAAGTTAGATAACTTTTTACCAGGGGCATCCCTTGGAATGGATTGGTTATTGCCAGCCGCAATTGGCTTGATCCTTGGCTTGGCCATTCACTTCATCAGTGAATTAATGGGCGAAAAAAGTACCCAACAAAGTTTAGATTAAAGCCGTCAACACATAGAAAACCAGTATAATAGAGAAAACACATAATCTTAGAAGAAAGGAAGTCATTGTATGGCCTTTATCGGTGCGCTCTGCTTACTGCTGGTGCTCACCACGTTGGCAGGACATTTATCAAATCGAATCGGGGTTCCATCGGTTATTGGCCAAATTGTCGTTGGAATCGTCGTCGGTCCAGCCATGTTGAACTGGATTCACTTGGATAGCATGTTGAACATGTTTTCTCAGATTGGCGTGATTATCCTCATGTTCATTGGCGGCTTGGAAAGTAACTTGAAGCTGCTGCGTAAATATTTGCGCCCAGCCGTGATCGTTGCCATCGTTGGGGTCATCTTCCCGGTTGTGATGATTGGCGGCGCCACGTTGGCGTTCTCGTTTTCACCACTAGAGGCAGCCTTTATTGGCGTTGTCTTCAGCGCCACATCAGTTTCGATTTCCGTTGAAGTATTGCGGGACTACAAAGCACTGGATACCAAAGAAGGTGCCACAATTTTGGGAGCGGCGGTCGCTGATGACATTATCGGGGTTATCCTGTTGTCGATCATGATCAGCATCATGGGAACTGAGGGTGTTAAAACCAGTGGTTCCTCAACCAACATTGCTTTGATCTTTCTTGAACAAGTTATCTTCTTTGGTGGGACTTATCTCATGGTTCGCTGGATTGTTCCCTATCTCATGCAAATTGGCGAGCGCCTGTTGATGACCAATAGTGTGACGATCACTTCGATGGTGATTTGTTTAGGGATGGCTTGGGCTGCGGATGCTGCTGGCTTGAGCGGTGCAGTTGGCGCGTTCTTTGCCGGCATTGCCGTGGCTCACACGCCATACCGGGATACGATTGAAGTTCATATGGAGCCGATCGGTTACGCCGTGTTTGTCCCACTGTTCTTTGTCAGCATCGGCCTGAACATGTCATTTGCCCACCTTGGCAATTCGATCTTCTTTGTCCTAATTTTGACCTTCCTGGCCTGCATCAGTAAGCTGTTTGGTTGTGGATTGGGTGCGTTAATGAACGGCTTCAATATCCATAGCAGCTACATGATTGGTTCGGGGATGATTTCCCGTGGTGAAATGGGTTTGATTACCGCCCAAATCGGGTTTTCATCAGGGCTGCTGTCGGGTTCATACTATTCTGATTTAATCCTAGTCATTATTTTGTCAACGATTATTGCCCCATTCCTATTGAAGCACGCAATTCATCATTTGCCAGCTGATGATAGAGCTGATCTTCCCGTGGACGTTGGTGAAGGGATTGCCGAGAATGGGCATTCTTAATTGAAGAATTTATCCGTAAATTAAACGATTATTCCAAAAAATAAGGAATGATCGTTTTTTCTTTATCAGAAGGGAATCTGACGGCCATTATTGATATCTTGAGAGTTATATTTATTGAAATACCCTCCCACAAATTAGCCAATTAGTGTCATAATGACCTCATAGGGGAATATCTATCATCCTTTGTTTATAGAATCAGGGGGAAAAACAATGAAAATATGTAATGATCAAAGCAAGAAATGGCGCAAGCTCTTTGTGACTGGTGTATTCAGTTTGATCGCCCTTGCAGCTGTTCTGCTTGGCTGCTTAAAGGTGGTTAATGCTGCGGATGAACCTACATATCCGCCAGTGTCCGCCTCTGAGCTGCAGTATAGCTCAAACTTTCAAAAGGGTGACGAGCTAACAACTGGTAACAGTGCGCAATTCAAGGTTAATTTCAATGCACCAGGCAGTTCTCAGGAAAGAGTTCATGAAGGCGATGTCTTCACGATTAACCTGGATCAGGATGTTTTGGAAAAAGTCACGATGGATTTATCAAGCACGACAAGTTCAGTCGATCCCAACAAAGATTTCAACTTGGTTGTGAATGGTGGAACGATCACTGTCACCGCTAAACGGGATTTGCCAGATGTGCAACAATTATCCATTGTGGTGTCAGGAACGATTAAGAGTGGGCTGGGAATGACTAAGCAGTTGGTTAATGTCAAAACTTCCTTTACGCCAGACGGTCAGGCTAAAATTGATTTTCCTGATTCATCGATCCTGGTTACGAGTGGGAAATCAGATGGCGGGGGCACTACCCCGTCTGACACACCAGATCAAATCTCTCACGCAGTTTTTGGCGGCTTTGGTGGCTTTCCAGATAACGCCGCTGATAAGGTCGAAAAAAACTATACTGATAACTATGTTGGGCGGACGGAAGCAACTGGTAGTGCGTTAGCTCAGCTGTATTATCAACATACCCAGGATGCCATGAGTGCTTTTGGAATGATTAAGCTGCCAGTGCAGGCAGCGATGCCAAAGAGCGTTACTTGGACACTTGAACCAACGGATGGTCATACGATTGATATGGATTCCGTTGTTCCATGGGTCGATTCTTATGGGACTGGCGGTCTGTACCACGGCGTGAATTATGATGTGATGACCCCCGGCACATATAGTTTAACGAGAACGCCGGATGGTAAGGGCGTTGTCTTCAAGTGTTCGACGGAAGCCATGCATCCTGGCTGGTCGATTGATTTGACATTTTACACGCCGACAACTCCTTGGCGGGCAAATGTAAAGGGAACTGGAGCGGCTGATTATGTCCAGATGCAAACGAGTTTGCAGTATGTTGATCAAAGCGGTGCCACTCAAAGTGCCGGTTCGCACTCGGTTCAAATGCGCTATGTGAATCCAGATCAGACCGGGTACACTCCGACATTGGATCTGCGGACAAAAACGGCAGATCTTAGTAAGGCACTTGATTCTGACTTTAACTTCGTGTTAGGAACCGTTACCTCGCCGGAATTTGTGAAACAATTCGTTGAAGATGCTCACGATCCAGCCAATCCATTAGTTGGTGACGAAACTATTGCCGCAGGGTACACGTTTACCGCAAAGTATGATGGAAATGTGTTTGATCCCGCCCATCCGGTTGATGGTACGTATACACTGGAGATCACGGCCAAAAACGCCCAGGGTAATGAAACAACTAAGAAAACAACTTTTGTAGTCAAGAACTCTCAGGTTGTCCCACTGCCTGACAGTGCGGCCAACATTGTGATTCACTATGTCGATGTAGCAGATCCGACCCATACGATGAGAACAATTGAAGTTCCTGGTTACAATCATAAAGTTGGCGATCCGATTACAACGGTGACCCCTTCTCAAGGTGGGTTGAATCTGCAACTTTGGATTAATGAAAACATGCCGAATAGTTATCATACTGCAACTGCCAGTGAACTTAAGAGTGGGCAAGTGCAAACCCCATTGCCAACGACTTGGCCGGCTAAACAAGCCTCAATCATTTATTACATTGCTAAGGACGGGACGGTTCCAAATGGTGGCGGTGGCACAACCCCAACGCAGCCGGTTACACCAGCAACTCCAAGTACGCCAACAACGCCAACGGTTACGACCCCGACGACTGCAGCAGAACCAAGTGTGGTTGCCAAGAAAGGTGAAGCTGTCTATGCTTTGAAGAAGGTTTATCTCTACAAGAATAATACCTTTGTCAAGAAAGATCGCCAGGCTGGCTATGTAAGTAAGCCGCGGGTTTACCGACCGATGTTTGTGGTAATAGGTTACAGTCATTCCAAGAATGGTTATCTGCGATATAAGGTTCGCGATGTCAACCACTTAACCAAGAATAAGGGTAAAACCGGGTACCTCACTGCAAATTGGAACTATGTTCGCCCAGTATACTATCAGAGCAAACACAAAACATTGACGGTGATTAATCCACGTGGTGTGAATGCATACAAGAAAGCAAACCTGACTAGCAAAGTTCGCAATTACAAACAAGGGGCAGTACTTCATGTCACCAAGTTTGTTCACCATAATTTAACGACTCGTTATGTTTTGAGTAACGGAAACTACATTACTGGAAACCGCAAACTTGTTAAGATGGGCAAACAAAAGATGCCCCGTTATGTCAAAGTGAAGCAGAATATCAACCGTTACAAGACGGTGAACTTAACTAAGCGTAATAAGCACATCAAGAAGGGTACCAAGATTCGAATTAAGAATTACGATTATTCTCAAGCTAATAGTGTTACCAAACACGGTGCATTACGGTATCGAATTGCCGGGGGTTATATTACTGGGAATTCGAAGTATGTGAAAGTTTATGATTAATATTGACAAAAGCTCTGGCAAAAACTTGCTGGGGCTTCTGTTTTTGTAGAAGTAATTCCATTTACTTATATATAGTTAGCAGGGTTGACTATATTTAATAACAGTTATATTATGCGGGTGTACGTTAGAATCATGTCGATCGACTATAGCGGGGACCATAGTTGATGGCTTTTACAGTAATTGTTAGGGAAGAATATGGATACAAATAGGGGGAATTAAATATGAATAGTTATCTGCACAATGTTAAACACAACGTTCAGGCCCTGTTGCTTGTCGTGTTTGCTTTTGTGCTTTTTTTAATACCATTTGGTTTGAAGGTGAGTGCTGATTCTGGTGTGCAGTTGACGCCGATATCTCAGTTGAGTAACTCGGCAGCAACCAGCAATGACGGATCTGGAGATTCTGGGGTTATTAATGGTCAGCAGTTACCTGTAAGCAGGCCACAAGCTGCTGTAACTGGTAGTTCGGATTTAACAGATAGCGGTTTGATCTATGATGATTTGGGAACTGAAGGACCATTTTACCCTGGTGATTTGATTAAGTTACAAGTTTACTCAAATGTTCAAGGAAGCAGTCCAGACTACGTTGATGGTCACGCTAAAGTATATCTGAATAAGGATGACTTCGAATCTGTTGATCCTAATGATGTATCACAGAGTGGATTCTTAAAAACTCCAGCAACCGTGACTACGGATGGAAATTATTATGTTATTAATTTAGATTACAATACGATCCAAAGTGGGGCCCATGTTGGAATTCCATTTTTTGCAACCTTAAAGCCTGGTAAAGTATCAACCAATGGGGACAACAAGGGACCATATAAAGTTCCAGTAAAGTTCTATGACAGTAAGAACAATCTGTTATTAGATAATGAGAATTTTAAAATAACTCCAATAACGGATAATCCAAGCGGTGTTGAAGCCCCCACTACTAATAATGAATTAGGTAGCAGTGCTTGGAAGGATAACAAGTTAATTGATAATAGCGATCAGAACATTAGTAGTGCAAGTTATTACTTTAGCCAACGAACGGAACCAGGACAGTATACATTTACATTAACCGTTCCGAAAGGCTACAAGGTTTCTAATCTGGGTTCGTGGAAACTGGATTCAACTAATAATACGTTGACGCAAACGGTTAATATTGACACAACCAACGCTTCTGCATCTAATCAGTATGTGTCATTGGGTGGCTTTACCGCTACTTTTCCCAAGGGTTATGAAGCTGGTACATCTGTTCCGCTGAAGCTAAATGTTACTGGTCCGAAGGGTGCCGTTGATTCTAGTGATGGTTCAATGTCGTTAAGCGTTTATAATCCACCTCACTATGACTACTATTTTAAAGCCTACCCGGATAAATCTATGCAATTTGGTGGAAGTATTAATAGTCGATATGCCGATGCCGGGAAAGTCACAAAGGATACACCAATCATTTCAACCTTGTGGCCTATCGACTCTCAATACTGGTCAGATGGGATTAATAATACCGGTGGTACAGGAAATAACTCAGTTACATTAAGCAGTTTTACCGACAAGCCTGAATTTGATTATCCGACCAATAAGTTAGCGTTTATCAATGATGATTCATTTGATGACTCAATGAAGGCTAAATTGGATAATAATGAAGTCTATGGGACATATAAAGATGGGAACACAGATAAAACGGTAAAATTGGGTACCGTGAAATTTGGGACACCCCTGACGTTTACTGAACGAAATTACACCAGTATCAAGGTCGACTATTCTAAAACTGCACCGGTGAAGTTTACTGATGGCTCTCTGGCGGGCAAGTTTGAGGCTCAACTAACTGGACATATGACCGAAGATGCTATTAATGATTTTAAGAGTAGCGGCGATTCAGAACAAGACTATAGCAATGATTTGGATGCTTCTTATAGTCAATCAACTTCAGATTACGATAGTAACTCAAATAGCGATTATGTTGGGTTAACCAAAGATGTCCCAGAAATTAATATGGATTATAGTGATGGTTTGACTCTAATTGGTCAAGCTGGTAACCAAATGCTTGGTGGTCACCCGCTTAAGGCCAACTTCAGGTTCATTGTTAATAATAATGAAAATTTAAAGCTTCAACCAAAGAATGGCCGGATGGTTTATATCGTTCCCGATGGCGTTAGTTATGATACTAAGGATCCAGGAGATGTTCAGAATCTCAAAAACATTCAGGTTGAACCGAATTATAATGGGTCTTCGTACACAGCCATTACCGCGGATATTACCAATCCAAGTGATTTTAATGATAGTGGATCAACTGTGTCTTATCAATTGCCGTTAGCTGCTGATGATTCAGTTATTTCAGGTCAATACAATGTTTCGGCATTCTTTGTCCTTGATAATAATAATGGTAAGGCTGGATCAAAAACCGATTTTGGAGTTAATTCTAACGCCAATAAAACACCTGATGTTTATGGCCTTTACCAAAACACAGCCAATAGTAATGCGATTATTTCTGACAAGCAAGGATACACGTATTTACCAGATCGAAAGTTGGTTAATTCTACTCTAGTAAGTATATTTAACCCAGAAACTGGGCAGTATGGCACGCCTGTTCAAGATACTGGTAATAGTGCTTATGTTGGTGATAAGTTAATGTTCCATTCATCACTAATTAATGATGGGTTCCGAGATTATTCATATCTGGATACGATCAGTGTCTTGCCTTATGCAGGTGATAAAACTGAAAAGGGAGATTCCAGAGGTTCTAACACCCAATTACCTCTAACAGGGCCAGTTCAGGTTCCGGCCGGCTATACGGTCTCATACTCAACTGATAAAGTCCTCTATCCGATTTTGAATAATTACACGTCAAGTAAAGTGAAGTTTTCTGATTCAGTTCCTAACAATAATTATGAGAAAGTAACGATGATTAGGCTGAAGGCAAAGAGCGGGACAGTATTGAAGATGGGACAGAAAATTGAGTTCACCTATCCTTCAAAAGTTCCAGATATTTCAAAGACTGATCCATTAGCCGACAAGGCAAAGGCCGTTAATTCGTTCTTCGTAAGAACTAGTGGTAATAATGATGATATTACTGAGTCTCATCCAGCAAAAGTCTTTGCCAAACAACCATATGTTGATGTTACAATTCAGTACTATGACCAAGCGACTAATGAGCCAATCGTAGGTAAGCAGCCGACTGTTGTTGCTGATCAAAAGATTGGTGACTCATTTAGTGCAAACGCAGCCGATTATCCAATTGAGGGTTATCAGCCCGTAGACAGCCAAGATCATAAAATCACCGTTAGTCGTGATTTAACTAAAAATGTCATTAAACTTTATTACAAGAAGACCGATAATACATCCAAGGTATCTGGTGTGGCACAGTTCCAAGATCAATCAGGCCAGTCGATTGCTTCAGATATTGATTTTAGTGGAATTAGCGGTTACCGCTATAACTTGACTAAAAATGCTGATGTGATAAAGACTCAAAAGAAATTAGCCAATGAACAATATCGCTTAGTTAAAACAATTGGTCAGCCAATTGGCATATTTACAAAGGATAAGCTGGTTAACGTGGTTTATCAATATGAGAAATCCGTCAACCCAACGCCACCAGAACCAAATCCTAAACCGACGCCGACACCTTCACCAACACCAACTCCAGCCCCAACGCCGCAACCAACGACGACAACTGAACCAAGTGTGGTTGCCAAGAAAGGTGAAGCCGTTTATGCCTTGAAGAAGATTTATCTGTACAAGAATAATACCTTCGTCAAGAAAGATCGCCAGGCTGGCTATGTAAGTAAGCCGCGGGTTTACCGACCGATGTTTGTGGTAACAGGTTACAGTCATTCTAAGAATGGCCATCTGCGATATAAGGTTCGCGATGTCAATCACTTGACCAAGAACCGTCACAAGAAGGGTTATATCACTGCTAATTGGAGTTACGTTCGTCCTGTTTATTATCAAAGTAAACACAAGACGTTGACGGTGATTAATCCACGAGGGGTTAATGCTTATAAGAAGACGAACCTGACGAATAAAGTTCGCAATTACAAGCAAGGTACAATACTTCACGTTACCAAGTTTGTTCACCATAATTTAACGACTCGTTACGTTTTGAGTAACGGAAACTACATTACTGGAAACCGCAAACTTGTTAAGATGGGCAAACAAAAGATGCCTCGTTACGTCAAAGTGAAGAAGAATATCAACCGTTACAAGACGGTCAACTTAACCAAGCGCAATAAGCACATTAAGAAGGGCACCAAGATTCGGATTAAGAATTACGATTATTCTCAAGCTAATAGTGTTACCAAGCACGGTGCATTGCGGTATCGAATTGCCGGGGGTTATATTACTGGAAATTCTAAATATGTGAAGATTTATTATTAGTTTGGAAAATATTGGTTAGATCAAAAGGGATTCAGCAGTTCAAAAATTGCTGAATCCTTTTTGATTTGTTTTGATTTTTTTAATAGTAAAGGGAGATCAACAATTAACCCATTAAAGTAGGCCTGTTCACGGATACAGATCGAACGATGATATCTTTTTAGACATGGTGATTGGTTGCCATAATGCTTTCCGAGTTATATTATAAATGTATGGGTAAACAACATGCCACTTATTAATGTATAGTATCCTACTTGGTTTGGGGGAATGAACAACGGGGAATTTGGTTCATTACAAGTAGAGCGGATTGCTGAGGGAACATGTTTACCTACATAAATTAATAAATGTCATTAGGAGGGCATTATTTATGATTAGAAAATATTGCAGCCCAACCCCAATTGGGAGGCTAATTAAGTATGTGTTGATTACATTATCAGTCATACTATTTACTGGAATGTTTGTGGCTGGTTCAGTTAGTGCTGATGACAATACGCCAACTAAAAACACCACATTAAATCAGGATACGGTATATAATAATGATCTTTCGTTTCAGTATACTTTTAAATTTGCAAAGAATCAGAAATTGAATTACGGGGATCAATTTATTTTTAAAGTTTCTAACACAGGTGGCAAGCCTGGCATCGACACCGATACTAATTCGGTCGATTCAAGTATCCAACCACTCAATGTATCTAGTTCTGGTAACGTTTTTTCTGTGGCTACTAAACAGAGCTCCGATGGCAAATATACTTATGTTATTTTGACCGCAAATAGAAATGCTCCTACAGATTACTACAGTAGTATGGTAGAGCCCACTGTCACCATCAACATGAAACCGTCAAAAAATTCTGTAAATACATCAAAAGCTAGCGAAAATAAAGATCCTATTAATTATACGATTCAATCGGCTTTCAAACCTGCAAATGGTGAGGAGCATGATTATGATACTCAAACCTTTAAAGTAAACAACGTGATTGATGATAGCCATGGGGATTATAAACAATTTACCCAAATGATCTTTAAGAATAAAGCTGGATTACCCTTCCCTGACCTTTTTAAAGATGGTACGCCATATGCAGATAATGGGTATTCTGATGTAACCAGAATCAATGAAGATTGTTTAGATCCTGGTACAAACAGTAAAAATATTATGTATTTATACAGTCAGAACGCGTTTATAGGATATTCCGAAATTGCTTTACCGAAATCATATGTAACCGGAACTAATGCGATTAAACAAATGCAAGATCGAACCAATGGCTATAAAGATTTGACTTGGACGGTTCAAATTGTAGGTTCTAAATCTGGTCAGGCAAAATTCGATATTCAGGATTCTTCGCCATTAGGCGTCTATCGATCGGGTTCAACCACACCAGATAGCAATTGGCAATTAGATAAAACCAAGTCAACAGATACAAAGTTAGTTTATACTCTTAATCAAGCCGGGATAGACAGCTTAGACCCCGAAAAGGATCAAGGAATTGCTTTGAACGTTGCAATGCCAATTCTTACAAAGGATGCTAGTGATTGGGCAAATGTAACAACTTCTCTTACCGGAGATCCTGCTAGTGACAAAGCCAAGATCCCTGATTCAATTGCATTACCTGATAAACCGTATGAGGCACACATGTTCTTTAGTGATCCAAATGCGGCAGCCTTTCAACCGGTTTTGTATGAAAATGAAAATGCAATCGGTAGAACTGCAGAACAGTTGATTCAGATGAGCAACCAAAAGGACGGAAAGAATTATTTCAAAGATTCCGTTGCAAATGGTGATAACCCATATCCATATGATGCGACTACTGAACCAGGCCTTACGGGTGATGGAACGGGTTTAATCAGATTTGGATACTGGAAAGATGATAGTGGTCAATCAATTTCCAATAATGATACTTTTGTTCGGGATTGTTACGATTTCAACAATAATGCCAACCCAGGTAATGTAAATAGAAAAAATATTACATTACATTATGATTTTGATGGTTTATTCCAAAAAGTTGTTTCTTCATCATCTTCGACTGATGCTAATGGAAATCCTGAGCCAGAATTAGATGACGATGGACAAATTCAGATTGCCACTGGTTCTGATGCCGCATCATTTAACATTACCAAGGATCTTGCAGCTGACAATCTGACAAAAGGCTTATATGTGGGTTATATCTATGCAACAAATGATGTGACTGTTGGCGGAAAAGAGTATCAATATCGAAGCCCTAATAAGATGGTGAAATTATACATTTCAACTGACAAAGATGCTACAGATACTTTGCTCAATTTTGAGTTTGTAGATGTTGAAAATGGTCAGGTAGTTGGAACAGTTGGAAAATCATATTCAGATACTGGCACGCCAGGAAATTCAGCTACTTGGACAGCCTCTGATGGCACTAAGTATGAACTTAATCAAGATTTACCAAAGGGAACAAGTAGTGCTTTTGTAAAACAGAATATGCCAGATGGCTACGAGTACTTGACATCAGGGCTTCCAAACGGAATGAAGCAGCCGATTGGTAACGATTGTCTTTTCCCTGATACGAAAGACTCACCGAAAACAGTTAAGATTTATGTACACAAGAAAGGGGTAACTCCAACTCCAGTAACCCCAGTCAATCCAACGCCTGTAACGCCGACTCCTACACCAAACCCAACTCCTGTTACCCCAACCCCTGAAGAACCATCAACGCCTTCTGAGCCAATTGCCAAGAAAGGTGAAGCCGTTTACTCATTGAAGAAGATTTACCTGTACAAGAACAATACCTTCTCTAAGAATGAACGCCGGGCTGGCTATTCACGGAAGCCGCGGGTATATCGACCAATGTTTGTGGTAACGGGTTACAGTCATTCTAAGAATGGTCGCCTACGTTACCAGGTTCGCGATGTTAACCACTTAACCAAGAACAAGGGTAAGAAGGGTTACATCACCGCTCAATGGGCTTACGTTCGTCCGGTTTACTACCAGAGCAGTCACAAGACATTGACCGTCATTAATCCGCGTGGGGTTAATGCTTATACCAATGTCAACCTGACTGGCAAAGTCCGCAACTACAAGCAAGGCACGGTCCTTCATGTGACCAAGTTCGTTAAGCACAACTTAACCACCCGTTACGTTCTCAGCAATGGCCAATACGTCACTGGGAACCGCAAACTCGTCGAGATGGGCAAGCACAAGCAAGTTCGTTACGTCAAAGTTAAGAAGACGATCAATCGTTATAAGACCGTCAACTTGACCCAACGCAACAAGCGCCACATCAAGAAGGGGATGAAGATTAAGGTACAGCGCTATGACTTCTCACACGCTAACAGTGTCAACAACGTGGGTGCCTTGAGATACAAGGTTGCCGGTGGTTATATCACTGGTAATTCTAAATTTGTTAAAGCTTATTACTAATAACAAATCGCAAACTAAAAACGTCTACCGAAAATGGTAGGCGTTTTTAGTTTGCGGTTGTGATTGATTAGAGTACTTTCTTCTCTGTATACTTCTGTTCAAGGTTATTGAAATCGTAATCCTTCAATCCCTGAATATCATCTTTGCCATTGAAGAAGGCTGTATAACTTCTCGCCAGCATTAAGTTGAGCTGACTGTTTTCGCCAAATTGAACCATAATGACGGGGATGTTGGCTTCATGGGCTGAGCCAATTTCAAAAATGGTTCCAGAATCCGGTTCGGTTAAGCCGTCCTCGAGTTGATAATCCAGAATGGCAACAACGACGTCTGCTTTGTGAACCTGGCGCATATCCGAAGCAAAGACGGCGTCCTGCCACTTAAAGCTGCCAAATGGTTCTTGTTCAAATTGATGTTCCTGCGGATTGAAGATTGCGTCATTATCAATCGTAGGGTTTTGCTTCAATAGCGTAATCACCTGATCGATCCGATCTTTTTGACCATCGCTAAAAAACGGTGAAGCGAGATATACTTTGTTTTTATAGGCTGCCATGAGTAAATCCTCCTTATGTTTACCATTATTGTACACGAAATCCGAACAAAATTGTCATTAATCTCGATATTTTTCTGGTTTTGTGGGAAACTGACATCCCAAGTTAATCAATTTGCGGTATCATCAAAGCGATGTAGATGTGCTTCAATTCGATTTAGTTTACAATACTGATAGAATACTATTTTGGAGAGGACCTTGTCATGATTATTCATACCCACGGGCTTTCCGGCCCCCAATTAGATGAAGTCACCAACATCTGGCTAACGGCTAACTTGGAAGCCCACTGGTTTATTGACGGCAATTATTGGCGTAATTACTATGCGGAAGTTAAACCACAAATCGGTGATTCGGAGCTCTTTTTGTATGAGGAAGCGAAAGCCATTCAAGGCTTCCTGGGTATTGAGGACAATTATATCGCCGGCCTATTTGTTGATAAACGGTACCGCGGGCAGGGAATCGGTCAAAAGCTCATGGCGGCGGCCAAGCGCACGCGTAATGAGCTGACCTTATCCGTTTATGAGAAGAACCAGCCAGCATATCAATTTTATCTCAAGCAGGGGTTTATTGAGATATCACGGGAAATCGACCCAGTTACGAATGAAATGGCGATCAATATGGCGTGGCGGGATGCAGCTTCAAAGAGGAGGGGATCGTAAATGAGTTCCAGCAAAGTTCAACCCCGGTTAGGGAATACTGGTTTTATTATTTTTTTAGCCTTGTTAAGTGCTTTTGTGCCATTATCTACGGATCTTTATTTACCAGCCCTTCCTGAAATGACCCACTTCTTCAATGTTCCAGAAATCACGATGAACCTGACCCTCATTCTGTTCTTTATTTTTTACAGTATCGCAACTTTATTCTGGGGACCACTGAGCGATCGGTATGGCCGCCGACCAATTTTATTAATCGGCTTGGTTGGCTACCTGATCGCCAGCATTTTGTGTGGGATTGCCACCAGTGCTACTCAAATCATTCTGTTTCGAATTCTCCAAGCCTGTGGTGGTGGCGTGGCAACCACGGTGGCGACTGCTGTGATCAAAGATGTCTATGTGGGTAGAAAACAAGAAACAACGTTGGCAATTGTTCAGTCAATGGTGGTGATTTCACCTGCGATCGCCCCAGTTATTGGGTCACTGTTATTAACGTTTATTTCCTGGCGCGGGATTTTCTTTGCCCAAGCGTTGTTAGGGCTCACCGTTGTCCTTGGGGCGCTTATATTCAAAGAAACCCATCACCCGGAACATGAAACCATCAGCGTGATGCGTTCATTTGGCCGTTTGGGGGTTCTGTTGAAGGATCCGGGATTTACCGCGCTATTGTTAGTATTTTCGACTATGTCGATCATTTCGCTGGGATTTATTTCCTCATCGTCGTACATCTATCAAAATACTTTCCATCTCAGCAGTCAGATGTTCAGCTTCTTCTTTGCTTTTAACGCAATTGGCATGCTGTTGGGGCCGCTGGTTTATATTCCATTATCGAAATTCATTGATCGGTTCGTGATCATTTACAGCTGTTTCTTCCTCAGCATCGTGAGTGGTGGCTTGATCCTCATGTTTGGCCTGGGCAGCCCGATTATGTTTGCCCTCACCCAATTTCCAGCCACTCTGGCTAGTAGTGTAATTCGGCCACCTGGCACCTACCTGGTTTTGAAGCAGCAGGAAAACGATAATGGGTCCGCGTCGTCACTGTATAGCGCTGGCGGGACCATTATGGGCAGTGTGGGGATGGTTTTCGTTTCGGTTGCCGAAGCCTTTCCAGTCCAGGCAATCGCATTTATCAATATTGTGATCGGGGCAATTTGCTGGTTGGCACTGTGGCTGTCCATGAAGGGATTCAAAAATCAGATTAAGATTTAAATAGATGAGAGGTTGCTATGAAAAAGTTTTTCAAAGTTTGCTTAATGTTCGTGTTTGGATTTGCCATCATTATCGGCGGTTACGTTGCTTACTTGTATTTGAGCTATCATCGATTAGCGGACAACATTAAGTTGCGTCCCCAGAATCATCAGGAAACGGCCCTGAAAACTGGCACGACTTATAAAGCGATGACGTTTAATATTGGTTATGCCGCGTACCCAGCCAGCTATTCGTTCTTCATGGACGGCGGCAAGTATTCTCGGGCTTATAGTCGACAATCGGTTGAACAGGATATGGCCGGGATCACGAAGGCTGTGAAGGAAGAAAATCCCACGCTGGCTTTTTTCCAAGAAGTTGATACGAATGCCGATCGTTCATTTCATGTCAACGAAGTTAATTGGCTGCAGCGGCAATTCATTGACTATTCCAATGTTTATGCGCAGAACTATGATTCAGCTTACTTGTTTTATCCATTCACCCGACCAATCGGAAAAGCTAAATCTGGGTTGGTGACCTTAGCCAAAGCGAAGATGACTGATAGTACGCGTTATTCGTTGCCAATCGACACGGATTTCAATAAGTTCATGGATTTAGACCGAGCATTTTCGGTCACTCATATTCCGGTTGAGAATGGGAAAAAATTATCGGTATTCAATTTGCATTTATCTGCGTTCACTCAGAATGCCAAAGTGAGAAGGGCACAGCTAAATAAGCTGTTTACCAAAATGAAATCGGAATCCGCAAACGGAAACTACGTACTAGTTGCCGGTGACTATAATCATGACATGCTGGGCGACAGTCCAAAAGTGTTCGGCACGACTGAAAAGCGGGAAAATTGGACCCATCCGTTCCCCGTGGATCAATTACCCAAAGGCTTTCGAGTGGCGAATGATGGTCTGGCTGCCGCAAAGGTGCCGTCTGTGCGGGCAAACGGCACCCCATTTCATCCAGGGAAGACTTACGTATCACTAATTGACGGGTTCCTGGTTTCCGATAACATTCAAGTGAAGAGCGTTCACGTGAAATATCTGGGCTTTGCGAACTCGGACCACAATCCTGAGATCCTTCAGTTTGAATTGAAATAGATTGGAACGAAATGCGTTTTGATTTCAAAATAAAAAATAACCAATTATTCCTGGTTGTTGGAATAGTTGGTTATTTTAATATGGCCAGAATCAGCCGTTTGTCATAGGCTTCAAATTTAATTGATATTATTCATCTTTATGTTCAGCAATTTTATCAGCAGTCGATGTGGAATGTCTAATCCCGTAAGCAAAGTAGATTAACATGCCAAAGATGAACCAGCCAAGCGCATAAGTTTTCGCTTGAATATCCAAGCCCATGAAGATGGCCAGGGCACCAAGGAAGCCGAGCCCAGGTAAAACTGGATACAAGGGCATTCGGAAACTCGGTGTCGGAATATCTTTACCTTCACGAGGACGCAAAGCATAAATTCCGATTGAAACGAACATAAACGCGATTAGGGTTCCAGCAGAGATCAGTTGTGCCAGGAACGTGAATGGGAAGAATGCCCCCAGCAAGATGCCAATCACCGTTAAGACGAGTAATGCCCGGTTAGGCAGGTTATGTTCAAGCTTTCCAAGCCACTTTGGCAATAGGCCATCTCGCCCGAATGAATAAACAAGTCTTGAACCCGCCAGCATCATGCCAATTAAAGCGGTGAACATTCCAACAACCGCGATTGATTGAACGACTGTCGCAACAATTGCGTGACCACTTCTTCTTAATGCGTAGCCAACTGGTTCAGCGTTGTTGGCATAGTCTGAGTAGTGGAACATTCCGACTAATACCAAGGCAACGGAAACAAACAGGATGACGGCAATCACTAATGACCCTAAAATTCCACGGGGCATGGTTTTTTGCGGATTTTTCGCTTCAGCTGAGTTAGCGGCAATTGAATCAAAGCCAATATAGGCCAAGAAGATTTCCGAAACCCCGGCGTAGATACCTTGCCACCCACCGAATGCCGAACCATCAGCGTTTGGATGATACTTAGGGATAAATGGGCTGTAGTTGGACATCTTAATTGCAGTGACCCCAACAAAGATGAAAATCAGGATGGCGATCACTTTTAAGACAACCAAGGTATTTTCAACTCGGGTAGTTTGGGAAGCCCCTCGGGAAAGCAATAGGGTTACCAAGATAATGGCAACAATGGCTACCAGGTCCATGAGGCCACCATTATTTCCTGTGGAGGCCGCCGCTAAACTCTTCGGAAGTTTCCAGCCAATCGTTGAAATCAATCCTTGGAAATTGGCAGAAAGCCCGGATGCCACGAACGCAACCGCAATAAAGTATTCAGCAAGCAGTGCCCAGCCGGCAATCCAACCCCAGAATTCGCCGAAGACAACGTTAATCCAAGAATATGCGGATCCGGCGAATGGCATTGCGGCTGCCATTTCTGCGTAGGCAAATGCAACTAAGCCGGCAACGATTGCGGCCGTTAAACATGATAATGCAACAGCAGGACCGGCATGCTGTGCAGCGACGACTCCCGGCAAGGTAAAGATTGAAGCTGAAACAATTGTCCCAACCCCCAGTGCGAGGAAGTCTTTGGTGGTCATGCTGCGGATCAGGTGTGAATCCTTGTCTTGATAGACTAACGGATCCTCTTTACGGAACATTTTTTCAGTTAAACGACTCATCAAGTACCACTCCAATTATTATAGATAAGAATCTAACGAAAGTTCTAACAGTAACCTCACAATAAACAGTTGATTAACTGCAAACCTTCTATAAACTAAATACGAAAACGATCGCGGTTTTCTCCTCGATCAAAGCAATTAAATCGTGTTAATCCTGACTAAATCCATTTTATTATCGTTAGACGTTGCGAGTAGTTTACCGCAATTTTCATGAGATTGTCAATAAGAAACTTTAATCTCATTTTAATGTTGAGGATTTTACCTTCAAAATAATTTTATGAATGGAAACAGAAATTGAGTTGCCGAATGCCAGTTTAATCATTATAATGAATGTTGTGTATCTGCGAACTGGACTGTTCGCGAATCAAATCCTATTTGGGGGCGACATTATGGAACTAACGATTAAAGAGTTAGCGGACGAATTAGCAGTTTCCAAAACTGCAATCAGGAAACATATGGACGACAAGTTCCGATCTACATATACGATCAAAAAAGGTAACAAGATCTTAATTAAGGATGAGGGTATCGAGTTACTTAAAGGTCAATTCAAGAACCAGTCGGCATCGGCAACCCGGAAGTCTGAAAAGGAAACCGGAAATAAGGTTTCTGTGAAGGGTAACCAGGACCAAAGCGCACTATTGGCGGAACAATTGG
This sequence comes from Lentilactobacillus rapi DSM 19907 = JCM 15042, assembly GCF_001436255.1. Classification (GTDB taxonomy): domain Bacteria; phylum Bacillota; class Bacilli; order Lactobacillales; family Lactobacillaceae; genus Lentilactobacillus; species Lentilactobacillus rapi. The sequence goes on from NZ_AZEI01000016.1 coordinate 22,343, forward strand.
ATGACCAGCGTAAGCAGATCGAAGAAAAGGACAAGCAAATCGCTGAACTCCATCAATTACTGGATCAATCGCAACGTTTGCAGTTAGATGTTCAAAACAAGCTCAAACAACTTGAGAACAAGAGTGCAAACCCAGTGCAAACTAAGACAATTGAGGCCAAAACGGCTGAGGAACAAACTGACGACCACATTCCAGATAACTATCAACCAACCTCAGCAAACGGGACTCATTATGAATCGACGGGTCATAAAAAACACTGGTGGCAGTTTGGCAGATAATCATTTATTTTAAATTCATCCTTTGCAATTTTTTGAAGCTAACATCAGTTGGTATTTCGATCATGTAACGAAAGAAGTCTAACGATTCCAATCTAAGGAGTCATTGGGCTTCTTTTGTGCCGTTCTGAGATCAAAAACGCCGATTGTGCCCTGTTCCTTTTGCATCTTAAATGCGATCTGGGCCACGTTCCTGCTTATTTTCTCCATAAGCGAACGACAACTTCCTTGCTACTCGTCCTGTTTGCGCTTACAATTGCGCTAGTACAACGATTAAGGAGGCAGCACAATGAAAGCATATGGATATGTCAAACATGGGAGCCCAGACGTTTTTCAAGAATATGAAATTGACAAACCGACTCCTGCACCAGATCAAGTATTAGTGCAAACGATTGCGGTTGGTCTCAATAATCGTGAGCGTTCCGAACGGGCAACTGGTGGTAGCTTGGGATCACCATTAATTCCCGGTCGAGATGTTGTTGGTGAAGTGACAGAAATTGGCAGCCGGGTTTCTGATTTCGGTGTTGGCGAATTAGTGATGACTCACACGGAACGGGGATACGCGGAATATGTATTGGCAGATGTTGACGCGACGGTTCACGTTCCTGGCGGAATTACCCCAACCCGAGCAGCCGGGATCATTACGCCTGGATTAACTGCCTACAAAGCTGTGAAGTATTTTGCCAATGTCCAACCTGACCAGACGGTTATCGTGAAGGGCGCTTCTGGTGGGGTTGGCTCGCTGTCTGTCCAGATTGCGACGGATTTGGGTGCCAACGTCATCGGGATTGCGTCAAGCCACAATGAAGATTTTGTTAAATCGATTGGGGCAACCCAGTTTGTCGCCTACGATCAAAGTGATCCAGCCACTGTACTGGCTGACCAAGGAGATGTCGTGATTAACAGCGCGATGAATGGTGCCGGCACTGATGACGATGTCAAAATGGTGAAACCCAACGGTACGATTGCCAGCGTGGCCCACAATTCACCAATGACCGACAAACCGATCAAATTTGTGCACATTCATCCAACAAATGCCATGACTGATCGAGAAGCGTTGAAAGCAGTTGTGGATTTGATGCGGGATGGAAAATTAACCGTGAATATCGGCTATACTTTGCCATTTAATCGAGATGGCTTTGTAAAAGGTCACCAGTTGCTTGAGGAGAAGCACGATGGCCGGGTGATTATTGTTAAATGATGCTTAAACTGGGACAAGAGGCGTTTTGATCCCAGAACTTAAAAAAGGACCAATTATTCCTGGCGTTGGAATAATTGGTCCTTTCCGTTAAGTGATCGGGATCAGCCGGTTGGTGCAACTTTAATCAATATAAGAGTGGCAATCACAGTCGCCATTACAAATGAAAGAAATGACTAAGGTCTCAGCTGCTTTTGGGTTTCGCGGTTGGTCTAGTTTATATAGAGCAGGACAGCTCCTCCAAGCAGGAATCGGAACCTAAGCACCTGAATCATAAATCCCACAAACCGGGATTTATGATTCAGGACACTTAGGTTCCGATTCCTAACCGCTTGGATCCGCTCACTTACGCTAATCAAAATGTCGCCACTCTCTATCCAGCAATGCTCTCGCCACAAACAGCCCGAGTGGTAGGAACATAATAATCAAGGCAGCCTTTGTGAGCCACAATGCGCCCACGCTGATCTGGTTGATGCCGATGCTGTAAACGGCCCTGTAAATGTACAGTCCTGGCACCATGATAACGATTGACGGGACAGTGAGTGAAATCCTTGGGTAACCGTTGAATCGGTTGACGACCGATGCGATCAAGCCCGCTAACAAGGCGGCCAGGAATGCGGCGGCAGCTGGTGGTAACGTTGTTAAATCCACCAGTTCAAGCCTTAACGTATTCGCAACGGCACCAATACAGCCAGCAACGGTTGCCATTCTGACGGTACTATTGAACATAATTGAGAAACCGAAAACCCCACAGAAACTTGCGGGCAATCTCAGTAACATTAAAACAATTGGCGAGAGGCCGAGGGGCAAAAAGTTCTCTGGCTGAAAATGAAAAAGTAGGGCGACCAGCCAACCAACTAATGAGGCGATTAACGTGATCATAATCGCGTATGCCAGCCTTTCCAGACCTGATCGCATATCTAACTTCGAAAGGTCTAAAATGCTTGTAATGAACGGGAAACCGGGAATAACGAATAGCATTGCGCCAATGTAGCCTGCCTCATGTTGAGCCAGAACTTGGAAATTTGCCTCAAAAAGCTTGAATGAAATCATGTACGCAATTCCAGCAATCGCCACGGCAATCGCAATGCTGGCAAAGGTTGTCATGCGATGCTTCCCCATCAGACTTTTGGTAAAGTTACCGATCCCAGCCCCGATGAACGAACAAATCATTTCGGGGATGCCACCGCCGAGCAGAAAAATAAAGCCACTGCAGGCTAGAGCGGCTGCCAATCCGGAAATAACGGACGTATACTGAGCTGGTTTTTGCTGAATCTTATCAATTTGGTTGTGAATGGTCCGAATGGTTGTCGTTGAAAAGTCGTTGGCAAAATTGGCGACAAAGCCTTCCATGATGTTTAGTTTATCCGTATTCACGCCGGTGTTGGGGAGTGACAGAATTTGTGAGTAGCTGTCATCGTCGGCGAAACAGGTAAACTGAATTGAAGTCAGGCCGATGTCAGCTGAACAAGTTACACCCAAGACCCGGGCAATGGTGTTCATTGCGTCACGAACACGCCACGCCCCAGTTCCACAGGACAACATGATAATGCCAACTCGGCCAACAACCGATGCCCGTTCGCGCAAAGGCGCGTTTTTGGCGGGTATTTTCTTTTGACTGATGAAAGCATTCCATGGAATGGTCATATGATGATTTTGGGATAATCGAAATTTTTTAGGTTCGTCGGGTTGGCTGTTTACCATGAGATCCTCCAAGATGAGTCGAATTGTATTATTAGCAATATTTGCATTATATCCATGACATGGGGTTGGGTTCAAGTTGGAAAAGGCTTACAGGAGAAAATAGTACGAATCATTTTATAATGTTAGGACGTTATAGCATAATAACAGGCAAGGCTCTTCGTGGAACCGTCAAAAATATAAAAGTTGGTAATTCGAGTGCAGTCATTATTCCTGCACATCTATTTAATAAACCTCGTCCTTCTACTGGAGATGATATCGTGACTAATGAACAACAGGACTCAAGCAAAATGACAAAATCCAAGCTCTCGGACTCGTTCCAGGAAGTATTAGCTGAGGCACTTGACAAATATCGCGGTGCTTTGGAAGACCTCCGCAGGGGCGATGAATAAGCGAAATTATTAAGTATTGGAGGAAATCATTGCGAATAGCGAAAGCTGATGATTCCAATTTAAACTACCACGATGTGTGTTTACAGTTTGAAAAACATTTGAAATAGTTCAAGTTATGAGATTGGGACGCCAGGCGATTTGATCCCAGAACTTAAGTGAAAAAAGGAATGCATTCTGATTTTGGAATGCATTATTTTTTGGCTTAAACGGTGGGGATCAGCCGTTTGTCGCAAGTTTTGTCAATATCAGAATGGAAAGCCAAGTTACATTTATGAACACTTTGCCGACTAATGTCTCAGCCTATTTTTTAGTGGTTGGGGAGTTCAGAGATTCTAAATCGGTGGGTGCTTTGAAAAAGTTCATAAAAAATTCATTGGATTAATGATATGTATGTAGTAGCATTCAATTATGAAAGGGCGTGTTGAATATTAGGAAGACGATGAAGTTATCAGCATCTTTAGTTATGAAGATAGAATGTGCTGGGGTTGTGATCTTGCCATTACTGGCTTTACTATTTCGGAATAGCAGGATCGTACCTATTGATCAAACTGATATTATTATGGCAGTGGTTGCCGGTTTGCTTGGCTTTTTATTAGTCCTCTGGCAGCCAAGATCCAAAGTGAATCATTTCATACAACAATTTGTTCGACTGGTTGAATTATTTATATTCCCTGCGTCATTGACGACCGGGTTGTGTGCATTAACCAGACTATTAGTTGGGGAATTGATTCCGGCTAATATTTTGGCATACATCATAATATTGATTTTATTAATTTGTTTGTTTCCACTTATCCAGCTCGTTATAGTACCTGAATCAAACACCCTGTTTAGGATGCTCTTTATTTTTGTTTTCTTTGCTTCACGGGTGCCACTTTCAATGCGACTTTATATTATCAATTATTCATCCTCCAGTAATTCGGTGGCCACTTGGATGTTGTTAATTGGTTTTTCGATGCTATGCATATACGTCATGCGTGAATGGGGTTATCCCTTGCCGAAATTTAGGATTAATACCACAGTTAATTATGGCTGGTTGCTTCTATTAGTAGTTGTGGCGTTGCTGGAATTAGGACTCAGTGCTGGTAGCTGGCACGTGATCTTTACCAAGTTTGAACTTCAAGTTGCGAGTGGGTCGATTGGGTATATTTTGGCAACAGTGATTGGAATTTGTTTAAAAGAGGAATTTATCTTCCGTTACCTGATGTTATTTCCACTGTTTGATAGGAGAAAGGCTTTTAATCATTCGCAGATTATATTGGGTGTATTAGTGAGTTCGCTTCTGTTTGGATTATGGCACGTTCAAAACATCCCCTATCAAGGATTGGCAGCAACTTCTTTACAAGTTGTGAGTGGTTTCACCGCTGGCGTCATTTGGAGTACGATTTGTCTTTATACCGGGACTATTTGGATTGCGGTTATCTTGCACTGCTTGCTTGACCTGGTTGGGTTTCCCGAGGTTAGCAGTGTTTATGCTCAAGGTGTGAGTCCATTTTTAATCCAATTTACGGTCGTTGTTGGAATACTTGAAATAATGGTTTCGACATTTTTATTAGTAAATCGCAACCAGTTGGGCGCTTTTGAAGAAACTGTAAAATATTTGGATAGTTAAGTGGCTGATAACGAAATGGTCACTAAAAGATTAGGAGGCAAGAATCGCATGTATAACAGCGGGTTGAAAATTAAGAGCTTGATACTAGTATTTTTATTGATGTTGGTCCTTGGTGGTTGTTCGAGTACGAAAACAGGAAAGGCAGTTTCACAAAAGACCAATCATACCGTCTCTGCTAATAAGAAAAGTCATTTTCGTAAGTATGATTGGGTAAAAGTTACGAGCCCGAATAGTGATCAGACAATTCAAATTACAAATCGGAAATCTATTGATTATATCGCAAATACCTTCGGTGATATTGGTAATATCAGTCATTTTAGGGTAGGTAATTTCAAAAAACATCCTCGAACTGCTTATCATTACACGCTTTATGAAGCTAAAGCAAAGCATACCATCAATATGTACGTATTCCGAAATTCAAAAGATGTAGAGATTAATCGGGTTCCTGAATTTAAAAAGATTCGCTATAGACTGTCGGAAAAGCAGCACACAGTGTTGATGTCCCCTCGTAAACTCGCAAATGGGAATTTTTAATGTAAGATGTAGAAGAATTCTACAGGGGATTAGACGTTGGACTTGTCTGGAATGTTTCCCAGCCCATATTATTTTGCTAGTAGCACTAAAATGACAAATAGATTATAATCAGCTTAATTAAATCCACAGAAAGTGGTGGTTCCAATGATGATTGAGAGTCGGCGGTCTTGGGTTGAGCAACTGTTTGTCGCGATTATTATCCTGATTGTCTTTATTTTTATGGCTTTTGCCCTGTTTGATAGCGGTGAAGCGACCTATGCGAAAGCGCAGTTACTGTTCGCACTGATTGTTTTATTGATTACATACAGAGAGATTGGCACCTTTAAAGTCACCAAGCCCAGGGTAAAGCTTTCTGCAAACTTAAAAATATGGTTGGGGCTCATTGGAATCAGCCTGATTGTGATGGCATTGCTAGAACAAGTGCCTTCGCAGATATTGCTGAACTGGAATTCAGCAAATCTTGCCGAAAATACCATGTTTGCTTTAGCCGCGGGGATCTTTGAAGAAAGTCTGACTCGCGGGTTGTTCTTTTCAATCTTTCTGCAAAACATGCAATATCGCAGCCGGTCCTTGAAGTTTACCAGATCCACGATCTATTCGGCACTGATATTTGGCAGCCTCCATCTCATGAATTTAAGAAGTGGCAACTCAGCAGCGATCATTCAGCAAATTTTTTACGCATTTGCATTGGGAATTGTGTTGGCCGCAATTCGGGTGACCACAAATACCTTGTTTTGGGGAATTGGCGTTCATTTCCTGATAGACTGGCAACCAGGAATCGCCAACCCTTTAAGCACTGCAACAAGTTGGCTCCCCGTTTTGTTAATCTTTGGCAGTATGCTGGTTGTTGGAATTGTTTATTTGGTTAAATTTGATCGTGAGTATGAAAAACAAAGCCACTTAGCGAAAAGTTGAATGGGAATTTATGTAGGCGAGATTGGGACGAAAGGTGTTCTAATCCCAGAATTTAACGAAAATGACCAATTATTCCTGATTTTGGAATAGTTGGTCATTTTTGTTAAATGGCCGGGATCAGCCGTTTGTTGCAAATTTTGCCAATGTAAGAATGGATAGCCGAGTGGCATTTATAAACACTTGGCCGACTAATTTTCAAAAACTGCAAATTTTTTCAAATTTCGGAAAAATATTGGGATATAAAAACGTAATTAATATATATAGGGCAAAAGAAGTGAGGTGAACTCAACTGTCCTTACTGACGATCAGCCGAGAATAGCGGGGGAAAATCCCAGCTAACTCATTGTCAGAAACACATTATTCTTTCAGAAAGTAGTGATTCTAATGATTATTAAAAGTCGGCGCTCATGGGTCGAACAAATTCTGGTAGCAATTGTTTTCCTGATTGCCTACCTTGGTCAAATGTTTCTGCTTCAAGGGGTTAACAGTCTGGTCTTTGCGGCCATCCAACTAGTTTTTGGCGGCATCATCCTATTGTTCGTGTATATTGAAGTTGGGACGTTCAAAGTAACGGTGCAGCGGCCTAAATTTACGCTCAGTTTAAAAATATGGTTGGTGATATTTGGTATGACCGTCACGGCGATGTTATTACTGGTGAGTGTGCCTTCAAATGTGATGACAATTTTAACCACTGGCCATTTAGCCCAAAACACTTTGGTTGCGCTGGCAACGGGGATTGTTGAAGAGAGCCTTACCCGCGGGCTGCTTTTATCAGCCTTCCTACAAAACCTGCGACGCCGTGACCGATCGTTGAAAATGACGAAAGCGGGAATTTATTCATCATTAGTATTTGGTTCCCTTCACATGGTGAATCTGACTTCCAGCGGTTTCGAAGGAGTTGCTCAGCAGGTTCTGTACACCTTTGTATTGGGGATGCTATTCATGGTCATTCGGGTGACCACGAATACACTCATTTGGAATATCGGGCTCCATTTTTTGATCGATTGGCAGCCGGATATTGTTAATGCAACCTCGGAACCAACAAACTGGTTCGTGATTATTGGTGTGTTTGGGATTATCTTGGCCGCCAGTCTGATTTGCTTGATTAAGTTTGATCAAGATCTTGAACGGCAACCAGTTTTGAATTCTAACTAAAAATATAGAGAGTGGGACGAGAGGCGTTTGGATCCCAGAATTTAAGTGACAAAAGTAATGCATTCTGGTTTTGAATGCATTACTTTTTTGCTTAAATGGCAGAGATCAGCCGTTTGTCGTAAGTTTTATCAATATAAGAATGGAAAAACCAAGCTGCATTTATAAACACTCTGCCGAGTAATCTTAGATTGTTTAGCGATTTTGCTTGATTGTGAGGAACTACTGGATCCAATGATTGTGCGAAATGGTGGTTACAAGGCAGGGGTCTGCCCGTAAGTATCCCAGGATTCCGCCGTTATATAGCCTAATAGTGCTCCGCAAAGCAGCAATCTGCCCATAAGCACCTTCATCAAAAATCCCCAAACCCAGGATTTAGCTTCGCCGATACATAGATTAGGACTGCTGCACCAGGCAGAAACTGGACCATAAGCACCTCAAACAAAAATCCCCAAGCCCAGGATTTTTGCTTGAGGAGACTTATGGTCCAGTTTCTAAGCGCCTGGCTCCGCACACTGGTCTACTCAATCGAAACCAACTGCACATTACTAGCGCCATCAACTTTTTTGATGCCATTAAGCAAATTATCGACAGTGCCGCTAAAATGGCTTAGATCCAGCGAGATGACGATACTGGCAATATTATGGATTGGGATGTTTTGGTTAATCGTTAAGACGCTGGCGCTGGAATCTGAGATGGTTCTTAGGACCTCCGACAGAATTCCTCGCTTATTTTCCAGCATGAGCGAGATCACTGCTTTTCGGTCCATCATGTTTTCTTCCGGCAGAAACACCAGGTCTTTATATTTATAATAAGTTCCGCGACTAATGCCAACGATCTTAACCGCCTCGCTAACTTGGCGAACCTTACCGCTTTCTAGCAATTGTCTGGCTTGAATGACCTTATCAAAGGATTCAGGGAGAATCGAACTATCAACGATGTAGTACTTTTCCACGTTCACTTACCTCACTTGTTACGCCGGTTGAATCGACTGTTAGTTTGCGAATTTGCCAAGCTGGAAATGCAGCTTTGGCGTTCGCAACAATCTCATCGGCGGCTTGTTGGCTGGCAGTAATGGCCATCATGGTTGAACCGCTGCCGCTGATATACATTGTACCGCCAGCTTGCTCACAAATGGCCTTGACGTCGCCATAATCTGGAATCAATTTGGCCCGGTACGGCTCGTGCATTCGATCATCGCAAGCTTCGTGGATCATGTGCATGTCACCGAGTTCCAAGGTCTTAGTCATCGCAGCACAATGGCTGACTTGGTGAATCGCATCCGCGTAACTCATGGTCGTTGGCAACACCTTGCGGGCTTCATGGGTGCTCACCTCATAATCCGGAATCAGCGCGACAAAATGCAGCCGTTGATTGACCTGATACTTAACGATCTGGGGCTCATCGTGCTCATCCATAAAGGAAACGCACAAGCCACCGAGAATGGCCGGGGTCACGTTGTCTGGATGGCCTTCCATCTGGGTTGCCAAGATTAACAATTGTTCCTCTGAAATGCCCCCACCATACCAGTCACTGGCTGCTTTTAGGCCGGCAACCACGCAAACGGATGAGCTGCCAAGCCCTCGAGCAACCGGAATGTCACTCTCAACGGTAATCTTAACGTTGGGGACGGTCTGATTGAGAAAAGTACAGCCCTTAACAAATGCCTGGTAAACCAGATTATGCTCGTTTTGAAATTCTTTTGGCGAACCGCTAATTTCCAGATGCTGAGAACTCGGCTCAAAAGTAATGGTTGAGTAGTATGAAACGGCCAGGCCAAGACAGTCGAAGCCAACGCCAACATTGGCGCTAGTTGCGGGAACTTTGATCTTGATCATAGAATACCTCCTCAACCTTTGCCTTAACGTAATCACTCATTTGATCCTTTTCAATCACACTTTGATGCCGAATTGGCAAGTCCCAAACCTGACGCAAATTAGCGGGAATTGGAACCTGGGTTGCTGCTGAAAGGTCCTTCATGACTTGGAGAACATCGTCAGCAGTCTTTGGCAAGACCGCGTCAGCCACTGCGTTAACAAACTTATATGGGCTGGCAGTGCTCAATAGGACCATCGGTGTTTCACTATCAAGCTTTTGGTAGTCGCGCATTACCTTGTAGCCAGCGGCCGTATGGGGATCCATCAGATAGCCATCGTGGTTGTAAACATCTGAAATGGATTTTTCGATTTCTTCGTCGGTACTGTAACCGCAATAAAAGTCTTCTTGAATCCGCGCCAATACATCCTTAGAAACCTCGTATTTGCCGCTATCTTCCAAGTCATCCATCAATTGTTTAACGTATTCCGCATCTTCGCCACTCTTGTAGTACAGAAGCCGTTCAAAGTTACTTGAAATTTGAATATCCATACTTGGCGCAACGGTCTGGAAGAATGGCCGGTTGCGGTCATAGACACCGTGTTCAAAGAAGTTGGCTAACACATTGTTTTCGTTGCAGGCAACCACAAATTTGTTCACAGGTAAGCCGAGTAATTTAGCATAGTAACCGGCTAGGACATCGCCAAAGTTTCCGGTTGGGACGGTGAAGTTCACCTTGTCGCCGGCCTTGATTGAGCCATTATTAACCAGTTGTTTGTATGAATCAAAGTAGTAAACGACTTGGGGGATCAGCCGACCAATATTGATCGAGTTGGCACTGGAGAGGCTGACTTCCTCTCCAAGTGCGCTTTTCAACTCATCATCATTGAAAATCCGCTTGACGTTGGTTTGGGCATCGTCAAAGTTCCCCTTGATGGCAGCAACTTTGGTGTTGTTCCCGCCGGTGGTGACCATCTGCAATTTTTGAACCTTGCTGACACCGCCGTCTGGGTAAAAGACAATAATGCCCATATTGTGTAGGTCCTTAAAGCCTTCCAGAGCGGCCTTACCGGTATCACCACTGGTGGCTGTGAGGATCATTACCTTATTATTATTGGTTAAAACGTGTTTCATTAATTGAGGCAGCAGTTGCAAGCCAACGTCCTTGAATGCACTGGTTGGGCCATGGAAGAGTTCGAGCACATGGAAGTTGTCAACGTCGACAACTGGGGTAATCTTATCGGAATCAAAAGAATCACGATAGGCGTTGTCGACACTTTCACTAATTTCTTGGGCGGAAAAGTCGGGCAATAATCTGGTTAGGACGGCCCGAGCAATATCTTGATAGTTTAATTTAATGAGTTTATTCAAATTAACTTGGGTATCGCCAAGGTGAGGGTAAACGAACAGGCCTTTGTCGTCAGAAAAGCCTTTTTTAATTGCTTCCTTAGCTGATAGTTGGACGGAATTATCTCTGGTACTCGTATAATTTTTCATCATTTGCTTTTAACTCCTTGCATTTCTGTGATTACTATGATAATCTGTTTTCATTGGAAAAACAAGTGTTTATTATTCGTGAACACAAACTAAAAAAGGAGGTTATTACTGTGAACATCGCAATACTAGGGTTTGGAACAGTTGGTTCAGGCGTTTATAAAATTATCAAGAAGGCCAACCGCCAGACCCAAAACCTCCATGTGAAGCATATTTTAATCAGAAAAAATAAAAAACCGGATTTCCCGGAAATGACCGATAGTATTGATGAAATTTTAAATGATGACGATGTTGACGTTGTGGTTGAGGTGCTTGGCGGCATCGAACCAGCCCATCAATACATAGTAGAAGCTCTCAAGCACAAGAAACACGTGATTACCGCCAACAAGGCTGTTATTGCTCAGTATATGGATGAATTCACCAAGGTTTCCCGCGAAAATGGGGTTAAGTTCTACTTCGAATCAAGCGTTGGCGGTGGGATCCCTTGGATTCAAGGATTGGAACGGGCATTGCGGATCGATGACGTGAATAAGATTAAGGGAATTTTCAATGGAACTTCTAATTTTATTCTTGATCAGATGCATCGCACCGGCGAACCATTCAATGACGTGTTGATGCAGGCGCAACAGTTAGGTTACGCAGAAGCTGATCCCAGCGCCGACATTGATGGCTTGGATGTTGCCAACAAGTTATGCATCAGCGTTGACATCGCTTATGACTTGTTCATCAAGCCAACCGCTGATTTGCCGATCTTCGGGATTCGTAACATTACCGAAGATGACATGGCCCACTTTGATCAGTTGGGGATGACTATCAAGTTGATGGGAGTCAGCCACCAGGTTGGCAATGAATTTGATTATATGGTTGAGCCGACGTTGTATTACGGTGACACCTTAGAGGCCCACACCACCGACAATTACAATTTGATTTCGCTTCACGGTGAAACAATTGGTGTCTTGAAGTTTATGGGCCAAGGAGCTGGTCAATTACCAACTGCCAATGCCGTTATCCAAGATATCCTGGATATTTTCCAGAATAAGGAACATCTCAAGCGCGAATTCAAGAGCACATTTAAGTACAGTGCTAATTTAACCAAACATAGTTACATTGTTCGTTCAGAAATTGATTGTTCAACATTATTTAAGAAATTTAACCCATCGGTTCGGGGCGACTACCTGGTTGTAACCGACATTCCGGTTGGGGAAATGCACAGGTTGATGAAGCAGGTGCTCCAAAAAGACGAAACAGCCTTTATGGCAAGCTTACCAATGAAAAAGGGAGGTGCAGCAAAATGAAAGTAGCAAAATTTGGTGGTAGTTCAGTTGCTGACGCGGGTCAGTTCAAAAAAGTGAAAGAAATCGTTCAAGCAAATGCCGATAGACGAGTGGTTGTTGTCAGTGCTGCAGGTAAGAGTGATGACGAACCAATTAAGGTAACGGATTTGCTGATTGAAGTTGAAAAATTAAGGGATGCCGGTGAGAATTATCAGCCAATTTTTAACCATATCGAACAGCGGTTTATTGGTATTCGCGATGCATTGGGCTTAAACGTGGCCATTGAAAATGATTTACAAAAAATTGAACGCCACATTGAAGACGGCAGCCACGATTATTTGGTATCAAGAGGCGAATACTTGACCGCCAAGCTGATGGCTGATTTCTTAGGATTTCAATTCATTGATGCTGCTCGTTTCCTGGTATTCGACGGCAAAGAGGTCAATTACGGCGAATCCATCAATCGGCTGCGTGACTTTTTGACTGAAGACTCCCAAATTGTTGTTCCGGGCTTTTATGGAGTTGACGAAGCAGGAGCAATCCACATCATGGCTCGCGGTGGCGGCGACGTTTCCGGCGCAATCATGGCTAACTTGGTGGATGCAGACCTATATGAAAATTGGACGGATGTTTCCGGAATCAAGATGGCCGATCCCCGGATCATTGACCATTCCAGACGGATTAGTGAATTAACGTATGATGAATTACAAGAACTCTCATACATGGGCGTGAGCGTTTTCCAAGAAGAGGCGATTAAACCGGTTGCTCAACGCCAGATTCCGATTGCAATTTTAAATACAAATCATCCAGAAGAAGACGGTACTTTGGTTCATGACCGGGTTCACCGTGATCGTGATCAGCTGGTAACTGGTGTCGCTGGGAAGAAAGATTATGTGATTATTTCGATTAAAAAATATCAATTAAATAAACGATTTGATATTATGGCGACGGTCTTCTCCAAAATTCAAAAGTTTAACGTGCCATTTGAATATGTATCGTCAGGAACGGACTCATTCAGTTTTCTCGCGAAAAAGGACCAGCTCGATGGCAAGCTGGATGCTATTTTGGCAGCACTGAAGAAATGCGACCTGGACAGAGTTGACTTGGACCAAAATATTGCATTAGTTGCTGCGGTTTCTCACGAATTAAGTGAACGGCCAGCAAATGCCGGCAGAATTTTGGACCTATTAGACGATAGTCAGATTAAGGTTCACCTCGTGATCCAAGAAGGTAGTGACATCAAAGTTGTGTTTGGTGTTGCCAATGAAGACTACGAGAAGACCATCAAAAAGATCTATCGGGATGTCAACTTGCCAGCAAAAAAGTTGCGAATGGTTATCTAAACGGATAGCCTTTCATTTGGAAGCAGCACTGGCTGGGGTGGCTGAGATATTAGCCCCGATCGCGCCATATTTTATAACAATAAAGTTAATAATGTCTGTAAAGTAGTTTCGAGTTGAACCTTAACTTGAAACTATTTTTTTGTCTAAGTGTTTAGATTCAATGGTTTGAAGCTCCTCTCCAACTTGATCATGACCGATACGAAATTTGCGTGCAAAATTTCCCATAACTTTTTTGGAACATGATATTATATTTATGGTAAATGACCAATGAGTTATGAGGGATATAACAAGTAAGGCATTAAAACGTCTGATCAAGGGGAGGAGTTTGTTAACAATGAATAAATTTTCAAAAATACGCGAGGAAAAAGTACATTACAAAATGTACAAAGCTGGTAAGCAATGGCTGTTCGCGGGACTGGCAACAATTAGTTTGGGGCTTGGTTTAGGCTTGTCACAGGGGAATGTCAAAGCCGATACGAGTGCCGAGGTCTCAGCAACAGAAAGGACTACAGCAAGTAGCGCGGTCGGTACGTCCGACGCTGCGAAAACGCCAAGTCAGGGCGCTACTAGTCAAAGTACTGAGGGGGCTAGCACTGCGGCTGAATCTGAAGCCGTGAAGGTGGCTGAACAGAAAACTGAAACGGCCCAGGCTGATCAGGTTGATACTGCGACGCCAGAGTCGACAGCACCTGCAAACGACCAGCAATCACAAGCAAGTGCCAGCCAGTCAGTGGCCGCAAAGCCCGCAAGTGCGGCTTCTTCAGTGACGCCGCAAACAAGTAACAGCACCGCTGCCAAACCAGCTGCTGAGCAAGGGCAACCAACAGCTAGTGCAGCGCCGGTACAACCCAAAGCCGCCACAAATGAGGCTGTAGAAGAAACTCCAGAAGTTCATACGAAAGACACGGCGGCCAACGTTGCGACCGACAAAGCAGAATCAATTGCTCATGCTGATAAAAAAGTGACTGAGCAACCAGAAGCTGATTTGGATCAGACGCCAAAATCAACCAAAGATTCCGGGGTCGCAAGTCAAACCGATCAGCTTTCTGATAAGAAAGCAGCCATTAAAGATGCTGAAACACAAGCTGACCAGGATATGAACCAACTTGTGATGAAAGGGACCAGTGCCAAGCTTTCGATGAAGCTCCAATCAAAGTTGATGCCCAAAGGTGTCAGCCTCATGATGGCTAACGATGAGCCGGCAACTGTTATCAAGACTGGTTACTGGGGTTCAAGTGAGTGGAAATTCATGTCGGATGGCACTTTGAGCATCGGTGAAGGGACCCTGTCAACAGTGAATAAGACGAACAATCCACTGAAGGATTTTGCTAAGGACATCAAGAAGATTATGATTGCCCCGAATACGAAGGCCCCAGTAGATTCTTCCTACCTATTTTCACAGCCTGACGGCAGTGGGTTACCTAACGTGACCTATATTCAAGGTGAGAACTTGAATGTAAAAAATACCCAAAACTTTGCTCGAATGTTCCAAAATGATAAGAGTCTTAAAAGCGTTGATGTTGGCAAGTGGAATGTTAAAAATGCAGTAATGGTAGTGCATTTTCCAGATGATAACCATTTGGGAGCAATGTATCAAATGTTTGACGGTGCCAGCAGCCTACAAACACTCGACCTTAGTAGTTGGGATACTTTTGCATTTCAGACAGCTGGCGGATTTGGCTGGCTCGCAATGCAGGATATGTTGAGAGGGACGTCAAGTCTCTGGAAAATTACCCTCGGTCCCAACACTTTTCTTGCGGCACTCAGTGATTTTGGGGGAACCGTGGTCATTCAAAATGCTCCTGGTAACAACCAAAAGATAGGCGATTCAGATGAGCCGCCATTCTATGCAAGTATTGATCAAACGTGGCAAATGGTCGGGAACGGAACCGATCACAGTCCTGCGGGACGAAAAATAACCCCAGAAGAGATTCAAAAACAGGTGAATGACGGTCAGTTTAATCAGCCAGTTACCTTCGTTTGGAGCCAAGTTCAGCTGGAAGTTGCTAAAGTTCATTTTATCCGCTCAATAGACGGCCAAGAACTGGGGACAACGGACACAGAGCCTACCGCTAAAGGAGAGCAGTTATCCTTAGTAGCTGGTAGTAAGTTTCTTACAAAGAATATGCCTGCTGGGTATCATCTAAGCTCAAAGGATCAGCTGCCAGCCAACGCCAAGCAGCCAACTTCATTAACGTTTGGGACAGATAAGAATGTCAATATTTATGTTACGTCTGACAAGCCGTATTTCAAGGCAGTCACCATTCGCCAAGTTGAAGTTGATCAGGATGGAAACGTAGGCAAAACGTTATCATCAAAGGATATCTTTGCCTTTGCGGGCGATACGATTACAACCAATACCAACGACCCAGAGTGGAAGGCGCCATGGGGATACGAAGTCGTTCCTCAAGACACAGCTTATACGGTGCCTAATGATGCCAGCGCTGGTACTCACACGATTGATATTCAGTATAAGAAGCTTCAAGTGGCAACCATTACTGTCAACTATGTTAATACCAAGACGGGTAAAACCATTGGGCAAAGTAATCCAGTCGGGGACGCTTATGGGATTATTGATTTAGGCGCCAACAGCACCCATTTGGACATTCCAGCTGGGTACCACTATGCGACAACTCCAACGGAACTTGGCAGTAACACCCAGCCAACTACCTTGGAATTTAAGCAGGATTTGCAAACGACAAACGTATACGTTGCTCCTGATGAAATCAAGGCAGAAGACGTTGGCGCTATTACGGTTCATTATTACTTGGATAAGTCAACGACCAAGATTCAAGAAGACCGGAAAGTTGGCGGCTTCGTTGGTGATACCATTACGATTAACGCCCAAGACGCTGAACAAACAATTGCCGGCTACACGCTTGTTCCAGGACAGGCAGCTCAGAGCTTGACATTGGATGGCAAAGCTAAAGAAGCAGTCTTTTACTATACGGCTAACGATACCAATAACATTACAGTGAAGTATATTGATACAACGACTGGTAATGAAATTAGTTCTAATACGCCGGCTGGCCATACGGGTGAGGATCTGAATCTAGGTTCCGACAGCAAGCAGATCACAATTCCAGAAGGGTATCACTATGCAACTCAGGAAGAATTAAAAGATGATCAACAGCAGCCATCGACCTTAACCTGGAAAACGACCGATCAAGAAGCGAAGGTCTATGTCACCGGTAATGAAGTTAAAATGGGCGATGTTAATGCAATTACGGTTCATTACTATGTTGAAGCCACAACTGACAAGGTAAAAGAGGATGCATCAGTCGGCGGCAAGGTCGGTGATCAAGTGACAATCGATCCGGCGGCCGTGAACGGGTATCGCTTAGTTGACGGTCAGGCTGCCAAAAAGTTGACCCTGGATGCCAAAAATGGCCAAACAGTTATTTTCTACTACAAGGCCAATGAGCAAAAGAATATCACCATTGCGTATGTCGACACCAATACCGGAAAAGAAGTTGGCACTAGCACGCCTGATGGGCATACAAATGAAAAGCTCAATTTAGGATCAGATAGTCCTCAGATCAGTGTTCCTGAAGGGTATCATTATGCCACTCCGGAAGAATTGCAAGGCAAACACGAACAACCAACTGATTTAACTTGGACGACCGATGAGCAGAAGACAACTGTTTACGTTGTTGGCAATGACGTGAAGGACACCGACGCTAACGCAGTTAAGGTTCACTACTATTTGAATCATACTGAACAATCATTGAAGCCAGATGACTCATTTGGTGGCAAGGTCGGCAGTCCAGTAACGATCACACCAGTTGATATTAAGGGATATACCGGCATTGACGGTCAGTCAGCTCAGGTTATCACCCTCGATGCCAAAAATGGGCAAACAGTTACCTTCTATTACGAGGCTAATCCGCAAAACAATATTACGGTTACCTATATTAACCAAAAGACCGGTGATAAGATTGGCGAAAGCGAGAATCCGAGCGGTCATACCGGTGAAAAGCTTGACCTTGGTGAAAAGAGTCCCCAAATCAGTGTACCGGAAGGCTACCATTATGCCACTCCAGAGGAACTGGACGGGACCCAAAAACAACCAACCGAGATGACTTGGACGACCGACGACCAGGACGCGAAAATTTTTGTGGTTGGTAATCAGGTTAATCCTGGTGACACGAATGCGATTACTGTTCATTATTATTTGGATAAGACCACCACATCACTTCAGACAGACGGGTCAATTGGTGGCAAAGTTGGTGACTCAGTAACGGTTAATCCCGCCACTATTGATGGTTATTCCTTGGCTGCTGGTCAGAATCCGCAGACGTTGAAGTTGGATGCGAAGAAAGGCCAAACGGTTACCTTCTATTACCAAGCTGACGATCAAAACAACATTACGGTCAACTTAGTAGATCTAAATACTGGCAAACAGGTTGGCGATCCTCAAGTTCCAGCTGGTCATACCGGCGAAGAACTTAATTTAGGCAAAGATAGTGACAAGATCACGATTCCAGACGGCTACCATTACGCAACGCCTGATGAATTACCAGTTGGAACGACTCAGCCAGGTAACTTAACTTGGACCACCGACAAACAGGACACTAAGGTTTATGTTATCGGGAATGAAGTTGAGAAGACAGACGCAAATGCCGTTATGGTTCATCACTACCTCGAAAGTACCACGACAGCACTGAAAGTCGACGACCAACTTGGCGGTCGAGTTGGCGGTCAAGTAACCGCTAAGCCTGCTGAAATTGCGGGTTATACGTTAGTTGATGGTCAGACCGAGCAAGTATTGACGTTAGATGCAAAGCAGGGTCAAACGGTTACCTTCTATTACAAAGCCGATGATCAAAACAATATTACGATCACCTATGTTGATACCAACACCGGCAAAGAGGTTGGCACGCCACAACAACCCACTGGGCACACTGGCGAAGAGCTCAATTTAGGCAAAGACAGTGACAAGATCACGATTCCAGACGGTTATCACTACGCAACGCCTGAAGAATTGCCAGCTGGAACCACTCAGCCGGGGAACTTAACTTGGACGCCAGATAAACAAGCCACCAAAGTGTATGTGACCGGGAATAAAGTTGGAGAAGGCGATACCAATGCCATCACCGTTCACTATTTTGTTGAAAACACGACAAAATCACTGAAGGCTGACGACTCAATTGGTGGTACAATCGGTGTTCCTGTAACGGTTAATCCAGCTGAAATTAAGGGCTATACGCTCGTTGACGGCCAAACAGCCCAAACGATCATGCTAGATGCTAAGAAAGGCCAAACGGTTACTTTCTATTACCAAGCGGATGATCAAAACAACATCACCGTTACCCTGGTGGATCCAAAAACTGGCACCCAAGTTGGGACGCCGCAACAGCCAGCCGGCCATACTGGCGAAGAACTCAATTTGGGCAAGGATAGCGACAAGGTCACGATTCCAGACGGTTATCACTACGCAACCCCTGAGGAATTGCCTGCCGGAACCACCCAACCAGGTAACTTGACTTGGACGACAGACGAACAAGCCACTAAGGTTTATGTCATCGGCAATGAAGTTAAAGAAACCGATGAAAATGCGGTTACAGTTCATCACTACCTTGAAAATACAACAACATCGTTGAAGACCGATGATAAAATTGGTGGTCGGGTTGGCGTTGAAGTAACGGCTTCACCAGCACAAATCAATGGTTACACCTTGGTTGATGGCCAGACGGCACAAACATTGACATTAGATGCCAAGAAGGGTCAAACAGTTACCTTCTATTACAAGGCTGATCCTCAAAACAACATCACCGTTACCCTGGTAGATCCAAATACTGGTAAACCGGTTGGTGATCCGCAACAACCAGCTGGCCATACTGGTGAAGAACTTGACTTGGGTCAGGACAGTGACAAGATCACCATCCCGGATGGCTACCATTACGCCACTCCTGACGAGTTGCCGACAGGGACGACGCAACCAGGCAACTTAACTTGGACGCCAGATAAACAAGATACCAAGGTTTACGTTGTTGGCAATGAAGTGAAGGAGACCGATGAAAATGCGGTTACCGTTCATCACTACCTTGAAAGTACCACGACATCATTGAAAGCCGATGACAAGCTCGGTGGCCGCGTTGGCGGTGAAGTTACTGCCAAACCTGCCGAAATCGCTGGTTACACTTTGGTTGATGGTCAAACGGCCCAGGTATTGACATTAGATGCCAAGAAAGGTCAAACGGTTACCTTCTACTACAAAGCGGATGGTCAGAACAACATCACGATCACCTATGTTGATACCAACTCCAACAAAGAAGTTGGAACTAGCACACCAGCTGGTCATACTGGCGAAGAACTCAATTTAGGCAAAGATAGCGACAAGATTACAATTCCTGAAGGTTATCACTACGCAACGCCGGAAGAGTTGCCTGCAGGGATGGAACAACCCAAAAATACAACGTGGACGACCACGGAACAGGCAACGAAAGTATACGTTACGGGAAATAAAGTTCAAGATAAAGACGCCAACGCCATTACGGTTCACTATTTTGTTGAAAACACGACAACATCATTGAAGGCTGACGATTCAATTGGTGGGACTATTGGGGTTCCTGTAACCGTCACCCCAGTTGAAATCAAGGGCTATACACTGGCTGATGGCCAAGCAGCTCAAACAATCATGCTAGACGTGAAGAAGGGCCAAACGGTTACTTTCTACTATCAAGCTGATGATCAAAAGAATATCACCATCACTTACGTTGACACGGATACTGGTAACCCAATTGGTACCAGCGTTCCAACTGGTCATACCGATGAAAAGCTTGATCTTGGTTCAGACAGTCCGCAAATCAGTGTGCCGGAAGGTTATCACTATGCTACTCCGGAAGAACTAATAGAGACACAAAAGCAACCAACTGAAATGACTTGGACGACCGACAATCAAACTGCCAAAATTTATGTTGTGGGTAATACGATTGATAAGAGTGATAAAAACGCGGTTACGGTTCATCATTATTTGACAAATACGACAACCCAGTTGAAGGCTGATGAAGCGTTTGGCGGCAAAGTTGGCGGTCAAATTACGGTTAATCCGGCAGAAATTAACGGCTACACATTAGTTGACGGCCAAGCTGCCAAGACCTTAACGTTTGACGTCAAAGAGGGCCAAACGGTCACGTTCTATTATCAAGCCGACGATCAAAACAACATTACGGTTAGCTTGATAGATCCAAATACTAACAAACCGGTTGGTGAACCACAACAACCAGCTGGGCACACTGGTGAAGAACTCAATTTGGGCAAGGATAGTGACAAGATCACCATTCCAGAAGGCTATCACTACGCAACTCCTGATGAATTGCCAGCTGGAACGACCCAACCAGGCAACTTGACATGGACGACCGACAAGCAAGATACCAAGGTTTACGTTGTCGGTAATGAAGTGGGGAAGACGGATGCAAATGCCGTTACAGTTCATCACTATCTTGAAAATACGACGACGTCATTGAAAGTTGATGACCAGCTTGGTGGTCGAGTTGGCGGTGAAGTAACTGCCTCACCCGCTCAAATCAGCGGCTACACCTTGGTTGATGGCCAAACGGCACAGACATTGACATTGGATGCCAAGAAGGGTCAGACGGTTATCTTCTATTACCAAGCGGATGATCAAAACAACATCACCGTTACCCTGGTTGATTCAAATACTGGTGATCAGGTTGGTAACCCGCAACAACCAGCCGGCCATACGGGTGAAGAGCTTAACTTGGGTAAGGATAGTGATCAGATCACGATTCCGGAAGGCTACCATTACGCTACCCCTGATGAATTACCAATCGGAACGACGCAACCCGGTAACTTAACTTGGACTACGAATAAACAAGATACGAAAGTTTATGTTGTTGGTAACGAAGTGAAGGAGACGGACGAAAATGCCGTTAAGGTTCATCACTACCTCGAAGGGACAACAACATCATTGAAAGCTGATGATGCACTTGGTGGCCGAGTTGGCGGTAAAGTAACGGCTTCACCAGCCCAAATCGACGGGTACACCTTAGTTGATGGTCAAGTAGCTCAGGAATTAACGTTGGACGCGAAGAAGGGCCAAACGGTTACCTTCTATTACCAAGCAGATGATCAAAATAACATCACTGTTAACCTCGTTGATCCAAATACGAACAAACCGGTTGGCGAGCCGCAACAACCGGCTGGTCACACTGGCGAAGAGCTTAATTTAGGCAAGGATAGCGATCAGATCATGATTCCAGAAGGCTACCATTACGCAACGCCTGAGGAATTGCCAACAGGAACGACCCAACCAGGTAACTTGACTTGGACCACAGATAAACAAGATACGAAAGTTTATGTTGTTGGCAATGAAGTGAAGGAAACCGATGCAAATGCCGTCACAGTTCATCACTACCTGGAAAATACGACAACATCATTGAAATCAGATGACAAACTTGGCGGCCGAGTTGGCGGTGAAGTAACTGCCAAGCCTGCCGAAATTGCTGGTTACCGATTAGTTGATGGTCAGACGGATCAAGTGCTGACATTAGACGCTAAGAAAGGCCAAACAGTTACTTTCTATTACAAGGCTGATGGTCAAAGTAACATTACGATCACTTACGTTGACACCAACACTAACAAGGAAGTTGGTACCAGCACACCAGCTGGTCATACTGGCGAAGAACTCAATTTGGGCAAAGATAGTGACAAGATCACGATCCCAGAGGGCTACCATTATGCAACGCCTAATGAGTTACCAGCTGGAACGACCCAACCAGGCAACTTGACTTGGACGACTGACAAACAAGATACGAAAGTTTATGTTGTTGGAAATGAAGTGAAGGAAACCGATGCAAATGCGGTCACCGTTCACCACTACCTTGAAAATACAACAACCTCATTGAAAGTTGACGATGCACTTGGCGGTCGAGTTGGCGGTGAAGTAACCGCTAAGCCTGCCGAAATTGCTGGTTATACGCTACTTGATGGCCAAACCGCCCAAGTATTGACATTAGATGCCAAGAAGGGTCAAACAGTTACCTTCTACTACAAAGCCGATAATCAAAATAACATCACGGTTAGTCTGGTGGATCTAAACACGGGCAAGCAAGTTGGTGAGCCACAACAACCAGCAGGCCATACCGGCGAAGAACTCAACTTAGGTAAGGATAGTGACAAGATCACCATTCCGGAAGGGTATCATTACGCCACCCCTGATGAGTTACCAACTGGTACGACACAACCAGGTAACTTAACTTGGACTACTGACAAACAGGACACTAAAGTTTATGTTGTTGGGAATGAAGTCAAAGAAACCGATGCAAATGCCGTGACGGTTCATCACTACCTTGAAAGTACCACGACATCATTGAAGTCAGATGATAAGATCGGTGGCCGCGTTGGTGGTGTAGTCACCGCTAAGCCCGCTGAAATCGCTGGTTACACGTTGGTTGATGGTCAAACGGCTCAGGTATTGACATTAGATGCCAAACAGGGCCAAACGGTTACCTTCTATTACAAAGCGGATGGTCAAAACAATATCACGATCACTTACGTTGACACTCATACCAACAAGGAAGTTGGTACCAGCACACCAGCTGGCCACACTGGTGAAGAGCTTGATTTAGGTTCTAACAGCCAGCAAACCAACATTCCAGAAGGTTACCATTACGCAACCCCTGATGAATTACCAGCTGGAACCAAGCAGCCAGGAAACTTGACTTGGACCACGGATAAGCAGGACACTAAAGTTTATGTTGTTGGAAATGAAGTTAAGGGAACCGATGCAAATGCGGTCACAGTTCATCATTACCTTGAAGGCACAACGACATCGTTGAAAGCTGATGAAGGAATTGGTGGTCGAGTTGGTGGTGAAGTCACCGCCAAACCCGCTGAAATTGCTGGTTACACGTTAGTCGATGGTCAAACTGCCCAAGTATTAACATTGGATGCGAAGAAGGGCCAAACAGTTACCTTCTACTACAAGGCCGATGGTCAAAATAACATTACCGTGACCTTCGTAGATCCAAAGACTGGCAAGCAGATTGGTGATCCGCAGCAACCAGCTGGTCACACCGGCGAAGAGCTTAATTTAGGTAAGGATAGTGACAAGATCACCATTCCTGAAGGTTATCATTACGCAACGCCAGCAGAATTGCCTGCAGGAACCACCCAACCAGGTAATCTCACTTGGACAACCGAGGGTCAGGACACCAAAGTTTACGTTATTGGTAATGAAGTTAAAGAAACGGATGAAAATGCGGTAACGGTTCATTATTACTTGGTAAATACCACTCAATCACTTAAAGACGATGGCTTGATTGGTGGGATAGTTGGCAACTCAGTGACAGCTGCGCCAGTAGATATCAATGGTTACACCTTGGTACCTGGTCAAAAAGCCCAAACTTTAACGCTGAAAGCAAAGGGCGGTCAGACCGTTACCTTCTACTATCAAGCTGATGGCCAAAACAACATCACGGTAACCTATACAGATGCAAACACGGGTAATGTGGTGGGCACAAGTACCCCGGCCGGCCACACTGATGAAAAGCTTAATCTAGGTTCTGATAGTAAGCAGATTGATGTTCCAGCAGGTTACCACTATGCAACCCCAGAAGAGTTAAAAGATGGTCAGAAGCAACCAGGTGATTTAACTTGGACAACCACTGATCAGCAAACTCAAGTCTACGTGGTTGGTAATGATGTGAATGCTGGTGACAAGAACGCAGTGACAGTTCACTACTATTTAGAACACACAACGAAGGCTCTCAAAGACGACGATTCCCTTGGTGGCAAAGTCGGCAGCCCGGTTGTTGCTAACCCAGCTCAAATTGATGGGTATACGTTAGTTGATGGCCAACCTGCCCAAACCCTGACATTGAAAGTTGATGAAGGCCAGACGGTCACCTTCTACTACAAAGCTGATGAACAGAAGAACATTACGATTACCTACAAGGATCCGACAACCGGAAATCCAATTGGCGATAAGCAAAATCCAACTGGTCACACTGGAGAAGAACTTGATTTAGGTAGGGATAATGACCAACTCGATATCCCCGAAGGTTATCACTATGCAACACCGGAAGAATTACCTAAAGGCGTTAAACAACCAGGGAACTTGACTTGGACCACTAAAGATCAAGATACTGAAGTCTATGTGATTGGTAATCCGGTCCAACCGGGTGATCCAAACGCAGTGACGGTTCATTACTACGCTGAAGATACAACCAAATCTCTGAAGGACGATGCGTCAGTTGGCGTTGTGGTTGGCAGTCCAGTGACAATTGCCCCAGCAGAGATCAAGGGCTATACGCTGGTAGGTGACCAAACTGCCAAGACATTGATTCTTGATGCCAAGGACGGGCACACGGTTACCTTCTACTACAAAGCCGATGCTCAAGATAACATTACGGTTACCTATGTGGATATCAACACCGATAAAGAAGTTGGTAAAGATACTCCAAGTGGCCATACTGACGAGCAGCTTGATTTAGGCTCCGACAGTAAGCAAGTTGTTATCCCAGCGGGTTATCATTATGCAACTCCGGATGAATTGAAGGACGGTCAACAGCAGCCTAAGGATTTAACTTGGACGACTGATGATCAGAGTGCCAAGATCTACGTTGTTGGTAATACTGTTGGAGAGACGGACGAGAATGCCGTTACGGTTCACCATTATTTGGAAGGAACCACCCAAGTGCTTAAAGAGGATGATTTCTATGGCGGTAAGGTTGGTGATTCAATAACAGCCGGTCCAGCTGAAATTGAAGGTTATACACCAGTTGACGGCCAGCAGGCTCGGACAGTGACACTGCGGGCAAAAGATGGTCATGAGTTA
This sequence comes from Lentilactobacillus rapi DSM 19907 = JCM 15042, assembly GCF_001436255.1. Lineage (GTDB taxonomy): Bacteria > Bacillota > Bacilli > Lactobacillales > Lactobacillaceae > Lentilactobacillus > Lentilactobacillus rapi. Next base: position 47,848 of record NZ_AZEI01000016.1, read on the forward strand.
ACCTTCTACTATCAAGCAGACGAGCAAAAGAATATTACGATCACGTATATTGATCCAAATACTGATGAGGTGATTGGCAGCCCTGATACGCCAACTGGGCACACTGGCGAGGAACTGAACCTCGGTCCTGATAGTCACCAAATCGATGTTCCTGATGGTTATCACGTTGCAACACCTGAAGAATTGAAAGATGGTCAAAAACAACCTGACAATTTGACTTGGACAACCGAAGATCAGGATACTCACGTGTACGTTGTTGGAGACAAGGTTAATCCAGGGGATGCCAATGCCATAACGGTTCATTACTATGAAAAAGGCACAACTAATCCTGTGAAGCCAGACAGCCAAATTGGTGGCGTTGTCGGTCAAACAATCACTGTTGACCCAGCTAAGGAAACAGTTCCTGGTTACACATTGGTACCTGGTCAAGAAGCCCAAGACTGGCAATTGGTTGCTCATACTGGTCACGATATCATCTTCTATTACACGAAGAATGCTGTTGCGACTGGGACGACCACTGATTCATACCGACCGGTGGCCGATGTCCAAGTGACGACGACAACCAATCGGGATCAGGATACGCAAGCACCTCAATCAGTCACAACCGATAAGCTGTTACCAAAGGGCGAAGCGGTCTATTCATTGAAGAAAATCTATCTCTATAAAGATAAGAACTTCTCCAAGAAGGGTAGAATTGCTGTCTATGCTGGTAAGAATCGGGCATATCGACCAATGTTTGTTGTGATTGGTTACGCCTACTCGAAGAACGGACACTTACGTTATAAGGTTCGCGATGTGAACCACCTAAGCAAGACCAATAACATGGTCGGTTACATCACGGCACAATGGGCTTATGTTCGTCCGGTTTATTACCAAGGTAAGCATAAAGTTTTAACGGTCATTAACCCACGCGGTATTAATGGCTACAAGAAGAAAGACTTGACTGGCAAGGCAATTCACTACAAGCAAGGCACAGTGCTTCACGTTAAGAAAATTGTTCACCATAATTTGACGACCCGGTATGTATTGGATAATGGGCAATACATTACTGGAAACCGAAAACTGGTGATGATGGGTAAACACAAACTACCACGTTTCGCAACGGCTAAGCATGCAATTAATCGTTATCAAAACGCAAACTTAACCAAACGGAATCGACACCTCAACAAAGGAACCAAAGTGAAGATTAAAGGCTACGATTATTCACACGCAAATGATGTTACCAAGACCGGCGCATTAAGATATCAAATCGCTGGTGGTTACATTACTGGTAATGCCAAGTTTGTGAAAGTAACTTATTAATTCTCATGGACTGTGATTGACTAAGTTAGGTGAAAGAAAACAAAAGGGAGGGCCCGTTGAATTCGAAACTCGAATTCAACGGGCCCTCCCTTTTTATTATGTTCATTAAAGTTAAAGTTGATTAACTAGTTTGATAATCTCCGCAACCGTTTTAAGGAGCGGATCATCTAAGTCATCGTCACGAATCAATAAATAGAAGTCGCGAATGAATGCGGTCCCCAAGGTTTGCACTTCAACGCCGGTCGGGACATCTTTTGAAGAGAGGAGTGCCTGACCCACGCCGGTTGAAACAATTCGGCGGATCAGCCCACTGTTGTTAACATGAATGAGCCGGTCAGGGTGGATATCAGCTTCACGAAAATATTGCTCGGTATAGTATCCAATTCCAGAACCAGGTTCACGGGTTATCCAAGTGCCTGTTGGGGCCCCAGCCTTGACCAGCTGGTCTTTGCCAATTGACGTTCGACGGACATTTTGGGTAACCAGTGGTTTTTCAATGATTCCCAGATCAATTTTGTATTCTTCAAGTTGGCTTAGAACCCCCTCGGAATTAGAAACCATCACATCGTAATGAATGGTTGGGTCGCTGACACTGATCTGATTAGCGATTTTCGCAAACATAATTCGTGAGACGGTTTGCGAAATCCCGAAACGGACGTGGGATTGTTCGTTAGTTTGCAGGTCCTTGATTTCAGTATTGATATCGTGCCAATCGTCCAATATCTTGGCGCTACGCTTGTAAAGAATGTCGGCGGCTTCGGTCGGGATGCTTTCCCGCCGGCTTTTACGCTCAAATAATTCAGTGTGCAGTTGGGATTCTAACTGTTTGATCTGATTGGAAACAGTTGGCTGCGTAATAAACAGCTGTTGAGCTGCCAATGAAAAGCTGTGGGTCCGGTAGACGACCATGAAGGTTTCTAAGAATTTAAACATTTAATCACCACTTATAAAGTTTGCCTATAATAAATATTAATATTATCAATTTTATTTATTGTAGCATAATCGTTATAATTAATCTCATCGAAAGACAGGAGGAGAATATATGAAGGTATTTTTAGAGAAATTGCCCTTACCAATTTGCGGATTGATTTTAGGTATTGCATCATTAGGAAACTTATTCAAAGCAATCGGCTTTACGGCTGCTGGGAATGGTTGGGGAATTTTATCCTTAATCTTGATCCTACTTGTCATTGCCAAAATTGCGGTTCATTTTAAAAACAGCATGATGGATTTAAACGATCCAGTGATTGCATCAGTTGCCCCAACTTTCACGATGTCACTGATGATTATCAGCACGTTCTTGAAGGCTTGGGGGTTACCAGTTGTGGCCATCACTCTTTGGACGGCAGCGGTTATTTTACAATTTGTTATTATGGGTTACTTCGTTTACCGCCATTTATTACGCCCCGTTGTTCAGTTAGACCACGTCTATCCAAGCTGGTTCGTGACCTTTGTTGGTATCGGCGTCATTCCGGTTACCGCCAATAACTTTATTCCAGCAATCGGAACCCCAATCTTGTGGTTATCCCTTGGACTATACGCAATCCTCTTGCCAATTGTCTGCATTCGGTTGCTTAGACGCGAATTTATGTTTGAAGCAACCTTGCCATTATTGACGATCATGGCTGCGCCGGCATCACTTTGTTTGACTGGTTACCTCTCAATGAATTCGGCTCCTGCTTGGACGTTCTCACTGATTATGGTCTTGCTTGCCCAGGGACTCTACTGGGGAACGTTGTTGAAGATCGTGAAATACGTTAGATTGTCATTTTACCCAAGCTTCGGTGCCTTCACATTCCCACTGGTTATTTCCGCTACGGCGCTGAATCTGTGGAATCACAGTTTTAATTTGGCCAACGGGCTTAACGCTGTGATCGGCATTGTTGCAGACGTCGAGATTACCTTGGCAACTTTGATGGTTGCGTTTGTGGTGGTTCGCTATGGTAAGTTCCTGGTTAAACTTGCCGTGGACGCGTTGCAAAGCAAAAAAGTCATCGCTTCAGAAGATGAAACAGTTAGTAAATAAGTTAGAATAAGAAAAACCGGCGCCGCTCATTGGCTGCCGGTTTTTCTTATAGATTAAATGCGTTCAGATACTTCACCGTCCCACTAACGCCCCGTAAACCGCCAGGGACCAGCTCCTTAATCATATACGTTTCATCAGGAACTGGGAATGGGGACTTAATCCCGTAATTGCTGGCTTTATGATAGCCGAATCTTGGATAATACTCAGGCCAACCAAGCACGCTAATAAATTTGTAGCCTTGATTAATGGCCCGGGTTTCCAGCTCGTTGATGATGGCCGTCCCAATCCCAGATTTTTGAAAATCGGGATGAACATCGAGGGGCGCTAAACAAAGGCCGGGAAATGACTGATGACTATTGACAATGGAGATTTTGCTTAACAGCCCGTGGCCAACAATTTGATTGTTATCATCAGCGACGACCTCTAACTTTTTATGATACGAGGGATCTAACCGAATCTTACTAACCAATTCTGCCTCGTTGCGGTAACCGTTGGCCGTTTTGGAAAATGTCGTCCGAATCAGATCATCCACTGCTGAATAATCTTCTTGGCGAATCGTTCTAATTAACATCATGATTGTCCCACCTTTCTGGAAAAATTAGATTGGTGATGCTTTGCTGGTTTGGTGATGGATGGCCCTGGGTAATTGTTAACGCAAACCACTATTCGAAAACCACAAACCATGTCACCGCTTTGGCTTGTTCACGCTTCTTGAAAAGAATATGTTAACAATCATCATAACTAAGCCGATCATTAGGAGAATGAAAGCAACTGAGTTATTTCCAGTTGCTAAAAATGCCATCGCGCCCAAACAAAAAATTAGGGAAATGATACTTGCCGCGGTTACTAAGATTCGCATTTGACTCACCTCAATGTCTTGTTTCGTAAATGGACCTTGGTTAAAGTATAACGAAAATGATGAATATTGCCAAAAATGATCAGACAATCCGGAATAAAAAATAGATTAATGCTGAAAGCCTGATAAAATGGCATTTTGATGAGATTATCCTCACAAAATTTTAAAAAAGAGGTTGACATTGGGTCGGCTCATGGCTTAAACTTCATTCAACATTCAAATACGACTAAATGAGTTGTTTCGATGGAGTCACCCCACAGTCTTACAAAGAGAGTACCGATTAGGTGTGAAGGTATTAAAACTGTGAAGGCAAAAGATCGTTACAAGCAAGTTCACTTTTCGAGGTGAAATGGTGGCACCCATTAACATGCGGCCCCTAAGAGGATTTCTCTTGTGGGTTTGAAGGAATTGCTTGAAAGAGTCATTCAAAATAAGGTGGTACCACGTTATCTTAACGTCCTTTGGTTTTATAACCAGAGGGCGTTTTTTAGTCGGATTTGAAAGTGAGCGTATCAAAGCGGTTAGAAACTGTCGTATAAGTCTCCTTGGTCAGAAATTCCCAGGTTTGGAATTTTTGACCGAGGTGCTTATGTGGAAGTTTCTGCTTTGTATAGCTGTCCTAATCAAAATAAAAGGAGTGGTCATTATGAAGTACGGCATTATTGGTGCAGGCGCAATGGGAGTAAGGTATGGTGTCATGTTACAGGAAAACGCCAATGTTGACGTTGACTTCATCGAGACCTGGGAACCAAACATCAACCAGATTCGTGAACAAGGCGGCGTTTCAGTTGCTCGTGATCACCAAAACCGGCGAATCGTTCCCATCAACATTTATCGACCAGAAGAATATCAGGGTCATCCAGATGTCTGGATTGTCTTTAAGAAGCAAATGCAGTTAGCTGATGAACTAGATCGTGATCGTGCTGCTGGGATCTTCCATGATGATCAATATGTCTTTTCTGCAATGAACGGCATGGGCCACTTTGAAAAGATTGCGAACTACTTCCCGAAGGATCATATTATTTGCGGCACAGCGATGATTGCAACCCGAATGGATGGACCCGCAGACATTGATTTCATGGGAGCTGAAGGTGACGAGGTCATGCACATGGCCCGCTACACCAACGAAAAGCCGGATCAGACGACCCAAGCGGTCTTCGATGATTTTACCAAGGCCAAGTTAGGACCAGTGTTCGCGGATGAATGGAAAGGTATGTGCATGTCCAAGGTCGTCTTCAACGCCGTTACCAACACATTATGTACGATGTTTGAAATGCAGATGGGTCAATTCATTGAGTACCCTGGCGTGCGGGAAATGTCGCGGCAATTATTTGATGAAGCTTATGATGCGTGTGAGCGGGCCGGCATTTATCTAATCCCCACCCGCCAAGAGCAGGTCGATTCCGTGATTACCGTCAGCAAAGAATACAAGTACCACTATCCATCAATGTACCAAGACTTTTCCAAGGGGCGGCCAACGGAAGTTGATTATATCAACGGTTATATTGCCAAAATCGGCCGGGAGCATAACTATGTGTGCCGCACCCACGAGTTTGTGGTTCACGAAGTTCACATGGCGGAAATGATGAGAAAGTATCATCAACCGCAAACCAACGATACTGATAAGGAGCGTGTCCACGCATGACAATTCAATTTTCTGACCAAGTTCCCAAAAGTGATCGTGATCCAGTCGGTGACATTCTCAAAGTCGCTGAAGAGCGGATCAAGATTGGCATCGAACGATTAGGCAGTGCAATTAAAGAAACTATTGAAGCTAATCAAAACTCACGGGTCATTGAGCAGGTCTAATTGAAATAATAACGAGCATATAAGGGGATGGTACCAGCATTTTAGATATCAATTGCCTGTATGACCCACTTTCACATAGCACCATCATCCGGGAGTTAACTCCCGACACATATATAGAAGTAACGTGAGCGCTGGCGGTGGCTGGCGTTTTTTGCATAGAAGTGATCTTATTCATAGTAACGATTTACTATTCGTATTTTACTAAAATTCCCATTTCTTTACCCCCGGGGTTCAGTGGTACTATGGTTAAGTATCGATTTATCCGAAATTAGGGGGCAGTTCATTGGATTCAACCGCAAACTTAAACGCAAACCAGAATAACACCAAGCAACATCCGTTCCTAGCGATCACAATTGTCGCCTTGATGACCTTCATGGGAGTTCTAACGGAAACGTCAATGAACGTGACCTTTCCAACGTTGATGAAGCAATTCAACATTTCCCTGGCAACTGTCCAGTGGGTAACTACCGGCTATCTCTTGACGGTGGCCTTACTCACCATTACGTCCGCATTTTTGAAACGGCGCTTTACCAACAAGCAATTATTTATTTCCGCCGCGCTGCTATTTATTGCCGGCGACATCATGTGTGGCTTAGCGACCTCCTACTGGCTATTACTAATTGGCCGCATCATTCAGGCAGGCTGTGTGGGCCTTTCCGGACCGTTGATGAATAATATCATTTTAGATATTGTGCCCCCACGGAAATTAGGAACTTATATGGGGATGGCGAACCTGATTGTGCTGGTCGCGCCAGCGCTTGGACCAACGTTTGGTGGTTCAGTGGTTGCCTTTGCCAGTTGGCGGATGATTTTTTGGCTGACGGTGCCATTCACATTAATCCTGCTGGCTTTGGGTGTGTTTATCATCAAGCAGTATTCACCAACCCAGCACTACGAGTTCGATTGGCTGCGGTTTGCGTTGTTAGCAGTCGGGTTAGTCAGTCTATTAATGGGCTTCAATATTTTGGGTCAACCGCATGTGCTGGTTAAATTTTTATTGTACATCGGATTAAGTGTTTTGATGTTTAGTTTATTCGGCTGGCGGTCAAAATACAGTCATAAAGCCCTATTTAAGCTCGCCGTTTTTAAACAACCAGTCTTCTTGTTCAGTTTCTTACCATATGTCCTCCTGCAATATTCTAACATTGGGATTAACTTCATGCTGCCAAGTTACGTTCAAATGGTCAACGACGCCAGTTCGTTCATTGGTGGCCTGATTCTCTTGCCAGGGAGTGTGCTAAACGGGTTGGGTCAGCCTTTGTATGGTTGGATGCTCGATCACCTGGGTGGCAAAGTGCCATTGTACCTGGGTAACACGCTGTTCTTCATTCCGTTAATTTTATTCACGATTTTTGGTCAGCACATTAGTATCATCAACATCATCATCTTGTACACCGTCTTTGCGGCTGGTCGTTCGATGGCATTTGGCAATAGCATGGCCTATGGGTTGAAGAAATTAGCTCGAAATGAGCGCAACGATGCCAACGCCATTTACGGAACGGGCAATATGGTTGCCGGTTCATTGGGCACAACGATCATTGCGACGTTGATGACTTCGGTAACCTTACCCAACTTTTCAAACGCGCAAAACATTGCTGCTGGTAGTCAACTGGCGTTTGGGATGTTGGCCGTAATCGGGGTGGTCAACTTCTGGTTGTTTAGGCGGTTATTTAGAAGTAACTAGTTTAGCTGGAGGATTCATTTGGTTGGATCCTTTTTATGTGTGCTAAAGTTTGCATAAATGCATCTTGAGTATGTTTGTTTTTGAGAATCAAGAAAATAACGATGAGTTCAGTAACAGTGTTGATTGTGGGCGAAGCAGTTTTAAATGGTATCTGGTTAAAGACACTAGAAATCGGAAGAAGAAAGCCCGTAAAGAAATTGAAGAAATGAAAGCCAAAGATTTGTCGGGGTGGTCTAGGCACGGGTTATGGCTATTGGTTGAAGCACTGTGGTTTGGATGGTATACTGTAACCGAATGAAATGCAAATATTCACTTAACTGCTTATCACCGCTAGGGTAGGCAGTTTTTTTGTGGCTTGAATTTACACTTTAAGTGCAACACTAATTAAATAAAGAATGGCCCATGGC
>NZ_AZEI01000085.1:0-17272 GCF_001436255.1 Lentilactobacillus rapi DSM 19907 = JCM 15042
GAGAGAAGAAAAACTTGTCGTCACAAGTTTTTCTACTCTCAGTTTAGGAGGTATGTTTCAGTCTCTTTTCGAATCATATTTGGTTTGGCATCTTTAGTTTTTTAATCGGTTGTGATCGATTTGCACTATGATCCAATGAAATCAGGAAAACAATCGTCACAATCAGCAATGCTCCCCACGAAGTGAAAAAGGAAAGCCAAGGCGTCGTATAGTCGCGGTTAGTGATATATGAAATTCCCATTTGCCAATCAAACAATGTATGGAGGAGCACCGGCCAAATCATTGAATTGGTAACTATTCGAACGCTGGCAAACATGACGCCGATTACAAAGGCATAAATGACTTGTTGGATCGTTGGGATTAATGGTTGGCCGGAAGCGAGGTTAATGAAGTGGAACAAACCAAAGCATATCGCTGAAGAACAGGCAGCAAACGTGTATTTTAATGTTGCGTTCTTGAAGATTTGCATGAACGTCGATAGCAACAATCCTCGGCTCAGAAATTCTTCGAAGAATCCAATTGATAATGCCATTAATGTGTCCGCAACGATCGTGTACGATTTGAAAATTTCATACACGTTTAGCATGACATGCTGTTTGACAAAAAATAGCACCAGAAATGCGATTATGAGTAAAACACCCCAAATTTTCGTGATGGTTGAATAGTTAATATGATCATTACGAACTTTAGTGGTCCTTAATATGTAATAGATAATGCCAGATGCGGCTAACGCATAGAGAAATCGTAATTCAGAATGGAGGAGTGGTGTCGCGTGATTCAAAGCACCATCCACACCAAGATACCCAAAATTGAGGATGATTACCCAAACAAATTGCATCGTGATACCGATTCGACTTTTGCGCATAAAATCGCCTCCTAAATTCGAATGATCTTATTATTGCCCCTTTGGATTGGATTTTCAATGGTTTTCACTAAGCGCGTGCAAATTAAAGATTGGGACGAAAGGCGATTTGATCCCAGAATTTAAGTGAAAAAAGTAATGCATTCTGGTTTTGGAATGCATTACTTTTTTTGCTTAAATGGCGGGGATCAGCCGTTTGTCGCAATTTTTATTAATATAAAAAGGGAAAGCCAAGTTGCATCTATAAACACTTTGCGGACTAATGTCCCAGCCCCTGGGTGAGGCCTCAATGGTTTTCAGAAATTATTATGGGGTTGAAAGTGGTCGAAAAGATTAGGAAATATTTGTTGAACATTTCCGCCAAGCGATAAGGGACTCCAAATTTCGGATGGCTTTACCGATCTTTCAAGTGTGAATTCAGAGATTAAGAGCGAAGTACAGGCAAAGCACAATGGCAACTATTACAAAAATAAAGAAAAAAATGTTCAGGAAGTGGCCAATCGGATTGTCATCGTTTAACCGTGCACCATAACCACTGCTTTTGGGTAATAGTAACGGAAACATCAAGCTTCTTCTGGTTTTAGACTTCTGATTATTTTTAACCATTTTAATCGCCTTCTATGGGGAACTGCTAAATTTGATCCTATAATACACCGTTAAAGTTTTCATAACAATTTTTTATTCAAATAAATTTTAGCGGAAAAAGCAAGATTAAATCTGTTTAAGAACCCGTTATATATGAATCTATTTATGCCAAATGCATTTGATATAAATTTTATTTATATCAAAATTAAATAACCAAATGCTTAAACCATTGAAATATCCACATATTGAGCATACAATGAATTTGTAATTTGAATTTGGACCGGTCCAATAATCAAATTGGTGTCTGCTTTGAAAATTCAGGAGGTTACGAATATGACAAACTTCGATTCTGACGAATACCTGCAAAAAGTCAACCGCTATTGGAATGCCGCCAACTACTTATCTGTTGGCCAGCTGTTCCTCCGTGACAATCCATTACTCAAACGCGACCTGGTTGCAGACGATGTTAAGATCAAGCCGATCGGCCACTGGGGCACGATTGCTTCCCAAAACTTTATGTATGCCCATTTAAACCGGATCATTAAGAAATATGATTTGAACATGTTCTACATTGAAGGCTCTGGTCATGGTGGCCAAGTCATGGTATCCAATTCTTACCTTGATGGCAGCTACAGTGAAATTTATCCTAAAATTGCCCAAAACGAAACCGGTCTTCAACGGTTGTTCAAACAATTCTCGTTCCCAGGTGGCGTTGCTTCTCATGCCGCTCCTGAAACTCCGGGTTCAATGCATGAGGGTGGTGAATTAGGCTACTCAATTGCTCATGGAACTGGTGCTATTCTTGACAATCCTGATGTGATTGCCGCCGTTGAAATTGGTGATGGGGAAGCTGAAACTGGTCCACTGGCTGCTTCTTGGTTCTCCAACAAGTTTATTAATCCAATTCATGATGGGGCAATTTTACCAATGCTGAATCTGAATGGGTTCAAAATTTCTAATCCAACCATTCTATCTCGAATGAGTGATGCTGATTTGACGAAGTATTTTGAAGGAATGGGTTGGAAACCACACTTTGTTGAGACCGACGGAAATCCGGCTGACTATGCCCGGGTTCACAAGGCAATGGCTAAGACGATGGATGAGATCGTTTCTGAAATCAAGCACATTCAAAAGCACGCTCGTGAGAATAATGACGATACCTTACCACAATGGCCAATGTTAGTTCTCCGGTCACCAAAAGGCTGGACAGGTCCTAAGTTTGATTTGGATGGCAACCCAATTGCCGGTTCGTTCCGTGCCCATCAAGTGCCGATTCCTGTGAGCGCTGGTCAAATGGATCACAAAGATTTGCTGATCAACTGGCTCAAATCATATCATCCAGAAGAACTGTTCAACAACAACGGTTCGATCAAAGCTGAAATTAAGGCAATGGCCCCTGAAGGCGATCACCGAATGGCCATGAACCCAATTGTCAACGGTGGCATTGACCCTAAGAAGTTAGATATGCCTGATCCAGCAGACTTCGCACTGAAAATTAACAAACCGGGTGACAAAGAAGCGCAGGATACCGAAGTCTTGTCGAATTTCTACACTGAGATTATGAAACGCAATGGCAACTCATTTAGAGCCTTTGGTCCCGATGAAACAAAATCCAACAAATTCTTCTCAATGTTGGATTATGGTAAGCGTCAATGGGAAGAACCGATTAAGAGCCCGAATGATGAAAATATGGCACCAGAAGGCCGAGTCATTGACTCACAGCTTTCAGAACACCAAGCTGAAGGCTGGCTTGAAGGCTATGTGCTGAGTGGCCGTCATGGATTCTTTGCTTCATATGAAGCATTTACCCGGGTCATTGATTCAATGCTGACCCAGCACTACAAGTGGCTCAGAAAAGCTTCTGAACAACCATGGCGTCATGATTATCCATCATTGAACATCATGAACGTTTCCCATGCTTTCCAGCAAGACCATAATGGGTATACCCACCAAGATCCTGGGATGCTCGGTCACTTAGCTGAAAAGGGTCATGAGTTAGTAAATGAATATGTCCCAGCCGACGCCAACTCATTGCTGGCAGTCATGAACACGGCTTTGCAGGCACGGGAGAAGATTAACCTGATCGTGGCTTCAAAGCACCCACGGCCACAATGGTTCTCAATGGATGAAGCCACCAAGCTGGTTAACGATGGTTTGGGGATCATTCCTTGGGCCTCAAATGATCAGGGTGATCCGGATGTGATCTTTGCGACTGCCGGAACTGAAGCAACAATGGAAAGCTTAGCTGCAATTGATATGCTGCACGACTCATTCCCTGAACTCAAAGTTCGTTTCATCAACGTTATTGATATCTTGAGATTGCGGCCAAACAATGAAGATCAAGATAGTCGGGGCCTGACGCAAGCCGAGTTTGATAAATACTTTACCACTGACAAACCGGTTATCTTTGCCTTCCACGGCTTTGAAAATACCTTCCGTGGCTTGGTTTACAACCGTCACAACCACAATATCAGCTTCCATGGTTATCGTGAAAATGGTGATATCACGACACCATTTGATATGCGGGTACTCAACGAACTTGACCGATACCACTTGGCCAAGGACGCGATTGCCAGAACCCAGTTTGCTTCCCAGGCCGCTGACTTTGAAGCCAAGATGGATCAGATGCTTCAAAAACATCATGATTACATCCGTGAATATGGGACAGATATTCCAGAAGTTCAAAACTGGAAATGGTCCGGTAACTTAACGAATAAACTCACCACTGAATAAAATGATTTCTTCTTCGATATAGATTGGGACAAGCGGCGATTTGATCCCAGAATTTAAGTGAAAAAAGTAATGCATTCTGGTTTTGGAATGCATTACTTTTTTTGCCTTAAATGGCCGGGATCAGCCGTTTGTCGCAAGTTTTATCAATATAGGAAGGGAAAGCCAAGTTGCATCTATAAACACTTTGCTGACTAATCTTAGATTGTTTTTTGGTTTAAATAGCTGGCTCAGCCATGGCAGCAAAGAACAATCGCGACCACGATGAAGGGAGTAAATCAAATTCAGAAAGCACCAAAGCGGATGATCAAATTCACTAAGATTGCCTATCCGCGAAGAAAGCAGAACGGTCGTTAGTTCCATGAATTAGGCGCAGAATATTCCCTTCTTTTCACGAAAAGGTTATCATCAAAGCAACCATTACTTTAACAGGGAGCCGGAGTGATTAACGTGGAATTAAAAGTCAAAATTTTGAAGGATCAAACAGAAATTGCATTACCTGATAATCAAGGCCGGATTGTGATTACCAGAAAGCTTGCGAGGAACAAGTCAGCAAACAGTGTGACCTTATCATTGAAAGCTGGCAAGCTCGTCGGTGTCCAGTCACAGGACAATGTTGACGCTGACCGAATCATCACAATCCAGGCTTCATGGGATTTGGAACCAGCTTATCTGGCGAAGCGTTTTGCTCAATATGCCGTTGAGCGGGGAACTTTCAAGGCAGATCCATTTGCGAACACTAAGATTCCGAGTAGTCAGTTGCCGACGATCAACGCTTTTCGAGATCTGATTTTGACAATTTTAGCGGGATTGGGTTTTGAGTTGTTTGCTACTTCCAAAAAGACGCCTAAAGGTAAACCGCGACACCGCTGGACTAAGAAGGTCAGCCAGGTTGCTTTTAAAGTTGATTATGATGGCAGTCGGGCAACTGTTTATTGGCGAAAGCGCAATGAGATGCTGCTGAAGGCAGGGGCGGTCATGAAGCCCGAGCCGGAATTAAACAAAGACGGCTCGCTGGGATTTGCAGCCAAATTTGCAGAGCGCTTGCGATCCGAGCATTCAGATGCGGTTGCTGATTTTGTCACGACCAAGGATATTATCTTAAAAAGTGTCAATGAAGTTGGCCTGTTTCTGTATTTTGGCGGCACCAACAGCTGGCTTGTGTTGAGGGATGAGGATGGCAAGTCGATTGAGGCGTGGACGATTGTGAAAAATTGAGAGTTGTCAGCACCATTGGGTCGTTGGATTGCGTCCATTTAATCCGAAATGAACTTAAAAGATTTTTATCTACCACCTTGTACCCCGGATATATTATAATATTATTAACAATAAACTTATTTTCAGAAAAGAAAGGTGATACATTTAATGGCAGACAATATGAACGAGGTTCCTCCCGATCAGAAGTTGTGGCAAGAGTCGACCGAAGAATTGGCGGCAAAGTACCATACCGACCCAGAGAATGGGATTAGTGAACAAGAAGCTGGTAAGCGGCTGGCTCAAGATGGCTATAACGAGTTAACCGCCAAGAAGAAAAGCAAATTAGTCCAGTTCCTGCTGCAATTTAACAACAGTATCATTTATATTTTGATTGCGGCTGCGGTGATCACGCTGTTCATGCATCATTACTCTGATTCTGCGGTTATCGGGATCGTTATTATTGCTAACGCATTTATTGGTTTCTTCCAGGAAATGCAAGCAGACAATGCATTGAGTAAAATTAAGGAATTACTGGTTAGCCAGAACTATGTGATTCGAGATGGGCACAAGATTGAAGTGCCTGCCAGAGAATTGGTTGTGGGTGATCTGGTTAATTTGGAAGCCGGAGACGCGGTGCCCGCTGATATGCGGCTGATTTCCGCCGACAACATGCGAATTCAAGAGTCCACCCTAACTGGGGAAAGTAATTCGGTGGAAAAGACCGAGGATCCATTGGCTGCCGATTCGATTCCGTTGGCTGAACGGTCCAACATGGCCTATGCCTCAACGGCGGTAACCCAGGGATCTGGATTTGGAATCGTGACGGCGACTGCCGAGGATACGCAAATTGGTCAAATTCAACAGAGTGTGTCTGACGTGAAAGCCCAAGTGACCCCATTGATGAAGAACTTAAATCGACTGGGCGTTAACTTATCACTATTAATCGTCGCAATCGCGTTCATCCTATTTTTCCTTGGCCTCTACACAAAAATTTACACCTTGCCGGTCCTCACCATTGCGATCATTACGATGGTCGTTGGGTCGATTCCTGAGGGACTGCCTGCCTCGACTTCGGTTGTCCTGGCGCGTGGCGTTCAAGTGATGACCAAACGTGGGGCCATTGTCAAAACCCTGCCAGCGGTTGAAACCCTCGGAGCTGTTGATATTGTTAACACTGACAAGACCGGAACCCTGACGAAAAATGAAATGACCGTCACGGATGTCATCACGGACAATCACCATTATCAAGTGACTGGAATTGGGTTCGTGAACAATGATAAAGGGGTTTCAGGCGATGTCTTGCTGGATGGTCAAAAAGCCGACTGGCAGCATGATCAAGATTTTAAAAAGTTGGTTGAAATTGCCGGCACCACTACCGACGCTGAACTGGTCCAAACCGACGGGCAATGGCAGCTTAATGGTGAACCAACCGATGGCGCGTTGACGACTTTGTTCCATAAACTGATCGGCCGCGAACCAGAGGTTGATGAGCTGGACACCTTACCATTTGACTCCGCCTATCGTTACAGTGCCCGCTTAATTAAGGAAGCCGGCCACAACGAATTGATGGTTAAGGGCGCTCCTGGTACAATTTTTGATATGGTCAAGCAAAGTGATCCCAACTTTGATAGCGACACTTGGTATCAACGGGTCGCTAAATTAACCGAACAGGGCTTGCGAGTCGTTGCGTTGGGTTCTAAAACGGTGCCCGCTGACAAAGAAGAAATTGACCAAGCACGCATTTCTCAAGGAATTCAGTTGAGTGGGTTGGTTGGCATTATTGACCCACCCCGTGAAGAGGTGATTCCGGCTATTCAAAGCCTCCGCCGAGCTGGGGTTAAGGTCAATATGATCACCGGAGATCATCCAGATACAGCCACGGCAATTGCGAGAAAGCTTGATCTTGATGAGAGTATTCACGCGATTACCGGTCCAGAAATTGATGAGATGAGCGATGAAGACCTGATTAGGAAAATTGGCCGTTATAATGTTTTCGCCAGAACCACCCCCGCTAATAAACTGCGGATTGTGAAGGCCCAACAGGCTAATGCGAAGATCGTTGCCATGACTGGGGATGGTGTGAATGATGCGGCCGCCTTGAAGCAGGCCAACATCGGCATTGCGATGGGGATTAAAGGAACGGCCGTCGCCAAAGAAGCCGCCGATATGGTGCTGGTTAACGACAGTTTTACCACAATTGTCGATGCGGTAGCGGAAGGCCGTCACGTGTTTGACAATATTCAAAAGACCATTCGGTTCCTATTGCCAACGAGTTTTGCGGAAGGCCTGGTTGTCTTAATCAGTATGATTATTGGCCAAGAATTGCCGCTTTACCCAACTCAATTGCTTTGGATCAACACGGTTTCGGCATTGACAATTCAGTTTGCCTTTATCTTTGAGCCAGCTGAAGAATCAATCATGATTCGAGGGCCTCGGGATGTTCGGAAGGGAATCCTAGGGAAAATGGACGTGTTTGAAATTGTCTACGTTTCCGTGCTGATCGCTGGCCTGGGGATCTTCACCTTCGATCGGTTCGTGGATGCTGGAATCTTGAACGTGGTTCTGGGCAGTACCATGGCAGTTAATATCATCATCTTCGGTAAGATTTTCTACTTGTTCAACATTCGAAACTCTTATCCGATTATTTCTAAACATTTCTTTGAGAATAAAATGGCATTTATCATCATCGGAATTCTGCTTGCTTTACAGGCAGCGATGATCTACATTCCATTTATGCAAGGCGTTTTCCATACTGGCAACGTCAGCTTCTTCTACGGCTGGGTTGTCCCAACCATCGCTGGCTTCATTGTGCTGGTGGTTACGGAAATCATCAAGCTGCTGCGGATTCAGTATCGAAAGCAGAAGGGCCAAGCAACTAAACTAAAGAGCTAATCCTATAAAAATGTGGGACTAAGAGCAGTGACTTCCTTGATTTATCGGAAGCTGGCTACTTTTAGTCCCACTATTTGTTTCGGTTATTGATTGACTTGGAGATTTTGGATTAATCGGGTGGCAACTGCCGTGGCGGAGAAGGGATTTTGGCCAGTGATCAGTTGGCCGTCTTGAACCGCAAACTCGCTGTAAAAGCGTTTTTGGCGCCAGTGACCACCACGTTTTTCAACTTCTGGTTTATTTAAAAATGGGACGACTGAGCGTTTAGCTGCGATTGCTTCTTCGGTCGCCGTAAAACCGGTGATGGTCTTGTTGGCGATCAGGTAGTCGCCGTTGCTGTCTTTAATATTCAATAGTCCAGCAACGCCGTGGCAGACTGACGTCACGAAGCCGTTATTTTGATAAATCGTGAGGGCAATTCGTTGAAGCTTTGGATTGTCAGGGAAGTCCCACATTACGCCGTGACCACCAGTGTAATAAATGGCGGTATAATTGGCAGCATTGACTTGATCGGGATTCAGCGAATTACTGAGAGCCCGGCGTTGAAAGTCGTCTGTTTCGTAAACTTTCATAATTTCTTGATTCGTGTATTTCATGCTGCGTGGATCCAGCGGCACAAAACCGCCTTTTGGACTAACGTAATCAACTTGAATTCCCGCGGCTTGCATCACCGCGACAAATTCAGCTGCTTCACCCAACCAAAGTCCGGTTGGATCATCAGTTCCGTGATAGTGGTTGACATTGGTTAAAACGATCAGAACTTTCTTCATTTGGTTTCTCTCCCTGAGGTTTCAATGATTGCAGTAACGTGATCCAGTAACTGTTTTAAAGCGGTGATTTCTTTAATATCGTGTGATAGATAGTAATAATTTTTCGTACCCTCACTTCTTGATTTGATGAGATGGGCTTGTTTTAAAATTTTTAAGTGGTGAGAAACGGCTGGCCGGGACAATTCAGTGACCGCCGTTAAATCGGTCACGCGTAATCCATGGCAGGCATTTTCCGCCAGTAATGCAATGATGATTGCCTGGCGCTTTTCATCACCGAGGGCAACCAAGAAATCACTTAAGTCTGTAAATTCTGTTTTGAGTTGGGTTAAATCCGCCATTTTGTTGATCAGACCTTCCGTTTATATTTTTAAACCATTAAACCATCTGAACTTGAACCTGTCAAATGATTGGTTCAGACGATATGGTTGACGGAATTGAGTTGAGCAGTTATGATTCAAGTCAGCAATCGTTTAAAAATTTAAACCAAACAACTGAGATGAATTTATGGGAGTAAAGTTGATTATGAAACAGCAGATGAAAGCAGCGTTAATTCGTAAATATGGTCAAGATCAGCTGGAGATGATTACTGTGCCGATGCCGCAATTAGGGGATCAAGACGTGTTAGTCAAAATCCACGCTGCCAGCATTAACCCGATTGACCTGAAAACTAAGGATGGCAATTTAAAAATGCTGCTGAAGTATCATTTGCCGCTCATTCTTGGGAGTGATTTTGCAGGCACCATTGAACAGGTTGGCGTAAAAGTGACTCGCTTTAAAGTTGGTGATCAAGTTTATGGTCGGGTTCAAAAGAATCGAATCGGCACTTTCGCGGAATGGATTGCGGTGAGTCAAGCCGATATTGCCCGCAAGCCGGCTAACTTAACCTTTGAGCAGGCTGCAGCGATTCCACTAGTTGGCTTGACGAGTTATCAGGCCTTATTTGATGTGATGAAAATTAAGCGTGGCGACAAGCTATTGATTCAGGCTGGTTCTGGCGGAATTGGCACAATTGCCATTCAACTCGCCAAATTAGCCGGGGCCTATGTGGCAACGACAACGAGTTCCAAAAATGCCGCCTTTGTTAAGCAGCTAGGGGCTGATGAAGTGATTGACTATCACAAAGTTCGTTTTGATGAAGTCTTGAGCGATTATGACGACGTCTTTGACACGCTTGGCGGTAAACAATTGGAGCGGGCATTTTCGATCGTTAAGCCCGGTGGCAAAGTGGTTTCACTATCAGGTTTGCCAAACGGGGCGTTCGCCAAGAGTTACGGCTTGCCAAAGTGGAAGCTGTGGTTGTTTAAGTTGGCAACTGTTAATCTCTCACGGCTAGAGAAAAAGAGTGGGATAGCTTATCATTTCTTGTTCATGAAACCCAGTGGTAGTCAGCTAGCCATCCTAACGAAGCTGATCGAACAAGAAAAGATCCGACCAATTATTGACCGAATCTTCGAATTTGACGATATTCAAGCGGCGTTCAATTATTCCCAATCCCATCGGGCGAGGGGAAAAATCGTTGTGCAGATGATTGCTGATAAATAGCCTCGGGCCAACCGAAAAATGAGTTGAGTGCCATCCTTTAGTTTAGACTAAAAGTTGGATTATTTCATATCTTCCGGTTTGACATTGCGGCCTTGCAGAATTGATAGGATTAAAGCCCCAATAATGATCAAGAGGGAAATGGCGAAGGCCACGTGCATGCCAAAAATGAACGTTTCCGGCTGTTTTGGCAGATAAGTGGTGACATGGAAGCCGGCTTTGATGCTCATCCCGACAAACAGCGCGGTCGTTGACAGGGCAGTCCCAGAAATCATCCCAATATTTCGGGCCAAGGCGTTTAAACTACCAGCACTGCCCAGAGAATTCTTGGGGACCACCGACATGACAATGTCGCTGTTTGGTGACTGGAAAAGCCCGGTCCCGGTTGCCATGACAATTGTGATGGCAACGTAAACCCAGATGGGACTGGTCAGGGTCAGGAAAATATATAACGTTTGGGCGATAGCGACGATCAATAAGCCAGCTGAGGCAACGGTTGCCGGTGAAAATTTATCAGCCAACCAACCACCCAGCGGGCCGGCAAACACCATTACAACTGGGAAAATAATCAGGAGGGCGCCGGCTTGACCAGCCGTCAATTGGCGCGCGTCTTCAAGGTAAAATGGCACGATGACGACCGTAAAGAAATTAGAGAGAAAAATAAGAATGGCTGCCCCAAGACCGTACGTGAATGGCTTGATTTTAAACAACGTGAGGGGCATCAAGGGATTAGCTGCGTGTTTTTCAGTGCGGTAAAAGCCATAGAGCGTGATAAGTGCGATTGCAAATAAGATCAGTGGGATTGGGGCGGCATAACCAATTTCTTGGCCGATGAAGACTCCGAGAAAGAGGCTAACGATCAAGATCGCAAAATTCATGAACCCCAACCAATCAATACTTCCGGGAGTGGTTTGAAAGTTCTTGGGCATCACAATGGCTCCGAGAATCACGGCAAAGATCCCAAATGGCAAGTTGACCCAAAAAATATAGCCCCAGGAAAGCCGGGAAAGAATTAAGCCGCCAAGGCCAGGACCGGCAATCGCCCCCAAAGCAACGAATGTTCCCACAAACCCCATTGCCCGGCCTCGTTCTTTGACTCCAAACGTTGAAGTGGTAATCCCATATGTGTTCGACAGGGTCATCGCGGCGCCAGTGCCTTGGATCACTCGGCCCACTAATAAGAAGGGAAAGTTAATCTGAAGCCCAGATAGGAAAGATCCCAATAAAAAGACGATCGTTCCAATTCGAAAGACTTTTACCTTGCCATAAATGTCACCCAGTTTGCCAAAGAATAACAGCAGGGCAGTCAGCACAATCAGATATGAAGAAACGACCCATTCAATTTCATTCATTGGCACGCTGAGCTGTTTGGCCATCAACGGCATGGCAATGTTTACGATGCTGGAATCCAAATTGGACATGAAGGCGAAGGTACCAATCGAAACTAGAATCCACCAGCCGTTTTTTTGCGTTTCTGATTTTGGTGCGGGGGTGTTGTTCATCGAAAACCCCTCCTTTCACTTGTTTAATGATTGAGTCCATTATGAAACAAAACTTGTGAAAAGAGAGAAAATTTGCTTGTGGCCGTTGGGTAGGCGGCAATCAAAGCAACTGGGGGAATTTTTACAGAAAAGAATGGCACCAATGATGGGGAATCTCATCACTGATGCCATTATTGGGTGGATTGGTTGGTTTTGCTTTTAAACGTGTTCCACCAAGCAGGAATCTCCATGTAAGCACCTGCCCGAAAAATTCCAAGACCAGGAATTTTCTCGTCCAGGCGACTTACACTCCGATTCCTAAGCGCTTGGCTTCACACTCTAAACGTGTTCCGACGACCCTGACGCTTACTTCTAAACCATCTTGGATTCAAATCCAAAACCGGGATTTCAACCCAAGACGGTTTAGAAACCGCGTCACCCAGGTCTTGTCACACTCTAATCTAAACGTGCTCATCCAAGCAGGAATCTCCCTATAAGCACTTTAGCCACAAATCCAAAACCGGGATTTCCGGCTAAAGCGACTTATAGTCCGATTCCTAACCGCTTGGTTTCACACTCTAAACGTGTTCCGACGACCCTGACGCTTACTTCTAAACCATCTTGGATTCAAATCCAAAACCGGGATTTCAACCCAAGATGGTTTAGAAACCGCGTCACCCAGGTCTCGTCACACTCTAATCTGTTCTCCACGTTTCAAAGAACTGCACATTTTTACCCAGGTAATCCATGGCGTCCTTTGCCAATTGATCTGCCTGCTTTTTGGCTTCCTCTTCGTCCAAATTGTAATAGTCGCGCAAGAAGCCTTCGCCGATATTATGGAACTTATTCTTGCGGCCGAAGCCATTATCCTTGAACAAGTCATCCATCTTAGTTAAGTCATCCTTTGCGGTGTCATAAACTAATTGAGAAAGATTCTTGTTGGGATCCAAGAGGGTTGCCGCGTATGTCACGATAAATTCATCCATATCGAGCATAATTTCTTTTTTCATGTTTTTCTTTGCCATTATTATTTTTCACCTCATCATTTAGTTTAATGCATTTGGACCGTTATGACCAATCTTACTTTTGATTAATGGTGCATCTTAAACTCCAGGTACAAATCATTATACTGTTGCACCTTCGTTGGGCTCAGGTTGCGGTAAACCTGCAAGCGGTCCAAAACTTTCTGTGGTGGGTAAAATTGTTTGTCGTTTCGAACGGACTTTGGTAACAACTTCAACGCTTGATTGTTAGGGGTTGAGTAGCCGATATATTTTGCGTTTTGAGCCGCGTTTTCTGGCTTGTTCATGAAATTTAAGAACGCGTAAATGGCTTTGAAATGTTTGGCGGTCTTTGGAATGACTAAATTATCGAACCACATGTTGCTGCCCTCGGTTGGGACAACATAGTGCAAGTGAGAATTTTGTGACATCATTTCGGATGCCTCACCAGACCAGTCAACTGCAACTGGGGCTTCACCTTCCGCCATATACATTTTGATTTCATCGGCGACGACGGCTTTCACATTTGGCGATAAGCGGTTGAGCTTATTTCTGGCCGCCAGCAAATTTGCTGTCTTTGTCGTGTTGACGGATTTACCCAACGAAATCAGTGAGAAGCCCATGATATCCCGGGCTGAATCAATGAGCATGATGCCGTCCTTATATCGAGGGCGCCACAATTGATTCCAATGTTCCAGCGAACCGGGCTTGACGTCTTGATCGTTATAAATGATTCCCAAGGTTCCCCAGAAATAAGGGATTGAGTAGCGATTGCCAGGGTCAAAGCTCTTATTCATGAATGAAGAGCCATAATTTTGCATGCCGGTTAGTTTGGACTTATCCAGTGGAATGAGCATATGATCGGCTTTCATTTTCTGGACCATGTAGTCACTGGGAACGGTCAAATCATAGCTGGTGCCACCTTGTTTAATCTTGGTATACATGGCCTCATTACTATCAAATGTTTCGACATTGACGTGGTAGCCGGTTTCTTTCTGGAATTTCGTCAACAGGGTTGGGTCGATATAATCGCCCCAATTGTACAGGTTGAGTACCTTGCTTCCAGAATCACCGGTCGATTTGGTGAGCTCATGGCTGCCATATCCCAGTCCAGCACAGAGAACTAGAATTGTGATGATCGTAATGACAAATTTTTTCATCGATCAGGCACCTCCACTCTGTCCAACTTGCGGCCACTGGAAAGGTTGTGGTTTTCGATCAGATAATAAATGCCAACTAAAACCAACGAGAAGACAAACATGATGCCAGCTAATGCATTAATTTCCAAACTGATCCCTTGGCGAGCTCGGGAGTAAATCTCAACTGACAACGTGGTAAAGCCGTTACCTGTAACAAAGAAAGTAACCGCAAAATCGTCTAGCGAGTAGGTGATCGCCATGAAAAAGCCGGCAATGATCCCAGGTTGGATAAATGGCAAGACGATTTTGCTTAGGATTTGAGCTGAAGTGGCCCCTAAATCCATTGCGGCATTAATCAGGGATGGACTCATCTCGTCCAGTCGTGGCAAAACCATTAACAGGACAATTGGAATTTCGAAGGCGATATGGCTTAGTAGGACTGACCAAAAGCCAAGTGGTAATTTCAACGCCGTGAAAAAGATCAGGAAGCTGGCACCGATAATCACATCAGGTGATACCAGCAGGATGCTGTTTAACGACAACAAGGTTTCCCGTTGATGGCGGCGCTTGGTGTTATGAACGGCGATAGCGCCCATGGTCCCGATAATGGTTGAAAATAACGAAGACAATAAGGCAATCAAAATGGTATCCAGAAAAATGGCTAACATACGTTTATCGGCAAACAACTCGCCATAGTGGCTCAACGTGAAGCCATCGAAATTAGCCATTGTGGTGCCTTTACTAAAGGAATAAATAATCAGATAGAAGATTGGCATGTACATCAGTAAAAACACGAAAATAATGTAGAATTTGCCGAGCTTTGAGGCGCGATTATCCATCATGACCGCCTCCCTTTACGTTTGGTATTGGTGAACAGCATGACAACCACCATCGAAATGATCAAGACGACCCCAATCGTTGAGCCCATTCCCCAATTCATGGTCGTGAGGAAATGTTCCTCAACCGCAGTTCCCAGTGTGATGATTTTATTACCACCGATTAATCTGGAAAGCATGAAGAGTGATAGTGAAGGGATGAAGACAATTTGAATGCCGGATTTAATGCCGGGCATGGTCATCGGGATGATGATTTTGGTTAACGTCTGCCACTTGGTCGCGCCCAGGTCACTGCTGGCGCGAATGTACGAGTCGCTGATGTCAGTCATTGAATTATAGATTGGCAAGATCATGAACGGAATCTGAATGTAGGCAGCGACCAAAATGAAGCTGGTGTCCGTGAAGAGCATTTGCTGGGCGGGAATTCCGAAAAATTCAAATAAGTTGTTGACCAAACCGTCCCGGCTCAGCAGGCCAATGAAGGCATATGCCTTGAGCAGCAGGTTGATCCACGTTGGCAAAATGACCAACAGAATCCATAAATCCCGGTGTTTAAGCTTACTGATGACCAGGGCCATTGGGTAACTGATTAGGATCGAAATGACCGTGATCAAAAATGCGTACAGCACGGAATTGGCAGTCATTGTCAGATAAGTCCCAGATTCAAAGAACACGCGATAATTGGAGAGAGTGAACTGATGGTGAATATCAAAGAATGAATAATAGATAATTAGGGCAACCGGCGCGATCACAAACATCGCCAGCCACAGAATGTATGGGGTGTAAAAAAGACCTTTAAAACTTTTCTTCATCGCCATTGCCACCCCCTAATCTTCATAACTTTCAAGCCGGCTGTTAAATTTGGCTTCCGACTCATTGTAACGCATGATGTGCATGTCGTTTGGCCCGAACGTGAGGCCAACGATTGAGTCATCTTTGGTGGCATTGGTTGAATGAATCAGCCATTCATTGCCTTGTTCATCGTAGGCGAGAATTTCGTAGTAGTCACCGCGGAAAAGCTGCGTGTCGACTTTGACCTGCAGCTTGCCCTTTTCGGGGGTTGTGATGACTAAATCTTCCGGTCGAATCACAACTTCAACGGGTTCGTTTGGCCGCATTCCGGCATCTGAACATTCAAATTGATGACCAAGAAAGGCGACTTGGAAGTCGGCGACCATTTTGCCGGGGATAATATTGCTTTCCCCGATGAAATCAGCGACAAAGTGATTGATGGGTTCATCGTAGATATCGACGGGATCCCCTTTTTGAAGGATTTCGCCCTTGTTCATCACGAAGATTTCATCACTCATTGCTAGGGCCTCTTCTTGGTCGTGGGTGACAAACAGGAACGTAATCCCAAGCTGCTGCTGGAGTTCCCGCAGTTCGTACTGCATGTCCTTTCGCAGTTTGGCGTCTAAGGCCGATAACGGCTCGTCTAACAGCAAGACTTTAGGTCGGTTAACAATTGCCCGAGCAATCGCAATTCGCTGCTGCTGGCCACCTGAGAGCTCTGAAATTTCCCGGTTGGCGTACTTTTCCAGCTGGACCATCTTAAGCGCGTCATGAACGCGTTGTTCGACTTCGTCTTTTTTGATGTTGTGAACGACTAACCCGAAAGCAACGTTTTCAAACACGTTCATGTTTGGAAATAGGGCGTAATCTTGGAATACTGTGTTTAATTGGCGTTTATTAGCTGGAATATCATTAATTCGTTTGCCGTCGAAGAGAACTTCGCCGGAAGTGACTTCGGTAAAGCCGGCAATTGACTGTAAGATGGTGGTCTTCCCACAACCGGAAGGCCCCAAAAGGGTGTAAAATTCCCCCTGATTTAATTTGAAACTAATGTCTTTGAGAGCTGTAAAGCCGTCGTCATAGGTTTTGTAAACGTCTTTTAGTTCAACAATGGTTTTACTCAATGTTTTCCTCCTAAAAATAAGTGAGCGAAGTAAAGCGGTTAGAAACTGGAACCTAAGTCTCCTTTGCCAGAAATCCCCGATTTTGGGATTTTTGGTAAAGGTGCTTAGGTGGAAGTTTCTGCTTTACGCAGCTGTCCTAAAACTAGTGAGCGAAGTAAAGCGGTTAGAAACTGGAGCCTAAGTCTCCTTCTGCGGAAATCCCTGGTTTTGGGATTTTTGCAGAAGGTGCTTAGGTGGAAGTTTCTGCTTTACGCAGCTGTCCTAATACAAGTGAGCGGATCCAAGCGGTTAGAGATCGGAGTGTAAGTCTCCTCGAACGGAAAT
>NZ_AZEI01000085.1:17282-59035 GCF_001436255.1 Lentilactobacillus rapi DSM 19907 = JCM 15042
GTTTGGGAATTTTTGTTCGAGGTGCTTACATGCAGATCTCTGCTTTACGGAGCTGTCCTAGTGTGAGTGAGCGGATCCAGGCGGTTTGCAACCGGAGCGTAAGTTTCCTTTGGCAGAAATCCCCGATTCTGGGATTTTTGCCAAAGGTGCTTACGTGCAGGTTGCTGCCTGGAGGAGCTGTCCTAAAATAAGTGAGCAAAGTAAAGCGGTTTAGAAGTCGGAGCGTAAGTCTCCTCGGAGAGAAATTCCTGGTTTTGGAATTTTTCTCCGAGGTGCTTACGTGCAGACTTCTGCTTTACGGAGCTGTCCTAATAAGTGAGCGGATCCAAACGGGAATAATCGGAATATAAGTCTCCTTATGTGGAAATCTCGGTTTGGAGATTTTTGCATAAGGTGCTTATATGCAGATTATTGCTTGGAGAGGCTGTCCTAAACAAGTGAGCGTCGCTAGGCGCTTATATGGGAATTTATGCTTAGCAGAGCTGTCCTAACAAGCGAGCAGATCCAAAAATCCACAGCTCACCCCTAACTAAGACTTTCGCCATCCTCCGCCTCAATGCGGACACATCAATTATACCGATCATGTCCAACCCACCACAAGCGAAACGACTAGTGCCCGGATGCCCGGTGATTGCTGCTGCCCTTCATTTTATGAACGCGGCGCTTGAATCGTGGCTGGGCATTGTCTGCAACAAACCGAAAGTGGACCATTTTACCATTGAAGGGCTTGCCGCTAAGCTTGATTTGCAGCCAGTTATTCATGACAGCCACCATCGAATGAATTGATTCAACTCGGGATTGAACGCCCTCCTTGGTTGCTGCCGCAAGGATATCTGTTTTTAACCGATTAACCAAGTTTTGGTGATAATCGACAAGTTCTTGGGTCAGCGGCGCGTCTTTGTATTTATTAAACAGCATTTCGATTTGTCGCATCGCATCTTTTGAATCTTGGGGAGTATAATATCTATCAGAATTGGCCATTACTTTGCTTCTTTCTTATAAGTAAGTGTGAAATATCGTTTTCACTTGCTATTTTACGTTACAATAATATAGATTAACAGGTTGATGGAGGAACTCAATAAAAATGAAAACAATTCTTGCAATTCACACGGGCGGCACGATTTCAATGTCGCAAAATGAAAAAGGCGAAGTGGTCCCAAATGACGAGAACCCAATTGCCGAGCAACAAGTGATCTTACAGGGCCAAATTAAATTGATTACCGATGAACTATTCAATTTGCCATCTCCACACGTGACCCCGGCTGTGATGTTAAAAATCAAGCAGCGGATTATGAAAGCAATTGATGATGGTATCGACGGGGTCGTTATTACCCATGGAACGGATACGTTGGAAGAAACCGCGTATTTTTTGGATTTGACGCTGCCAAACACGATTCCAGTGGTGCTGACGGGGGCCATGCGTTCCTCAAATGAAATTGGTTCAGATGGGTTGTACAATTTCAGAAATGCCATTATGGTGGCGGCAACCGATGAATCCTATGGGAAGGGCGTGCTGGTGGTGATGAACGATGAAATTCACACGGCCAGATATGTGACCAAAACCCACACGACCAACGTGGCAACATTTAGAACGCCGACATTTGGACCAATTGGTATTGTAACCCAAAATAAGGCAAAATACTTCCAAGAATTGATTCGAACGGAAGTCGCTGATATTAATCACGTCGTCAGTGGGGTGTTTTTGATTAAAGCATATGCTGGAATGGATGGGGAACTGTTTGATGCCATCGATAAACCAGAAACGAAAGGCTTGGTAATCGAGGGGCTCGGTGCCGGAAATTTGCCGCCACAAACCTTACCCGCAGTTAAACGACTCATTGACAACAAGATTCCAATTGTTTTAGTTTCCAGGTGCTATAACGGGGTAGCTCAAGACATCTACGATTATGAGGGTGGCGGCATCCAGTTGAAGAAGATGGGAACCATTCTGTGTCAGGGATTGAATGGCCAAAAGGCGCGGATTAAATTACTAGTGGGAATTAGTGATGGATTAAAAGGAAAGCGGCTGGCAGAGTTTGTCAGCAACGCAATTTCATAACCCTGAATTGGACTGAACAAAATAGTATTTGCTTGGCGGAGCGGCATATTCGATGTAAGCTGGATTTTCGCCCTGATCAATTAGCCACAGCAATTAAGAAAATCCATCTATAGAGAGAAGGGACAAAACACATTGAAAACCATTTACGACAAATTGCGGGCAGCTCAGATCGACGAACTGCTGATTAACGCATTTCAAAAAGACAGTGACATTGTTTATACCGGGATCATTCAGTATTTGAGTTCCAAAGATTTTATCATGATTACGTATAACGACTATGGGCTTCAAGACGGCGAAGTGTACCTCAAGATTAGCGCCGTTAAGCAAATTGAAACCGACAGTTATGACTTGGCCAATATGAAGGAACGAATTGCCTTTGATGAATCGCATCATATGGCTGTAAACCCACCGTTTGACATGCCGATTAAGATGAGCGATTCGCTGTTCGACCGGGTTATCAAAACTTTGCATGAAGATCAGCGGGTCTCACTGATTATTACCAAGGACGCTGATAAATTAAAATACAACGAAGGTTTGATTGACGAGGTGCACCCCGATGGCGTCGCCTTTCAAAATATCAATAAATACGATTTCTCGAAGCGACCAAAATATGTGATTAAATTTACTGACATTCGGGGGATTGAATTTGGCGGCACGGAACTGCAACTGTTGCAGGATGTACTGCCAATGATTAAACCGACTAATCACATTGACGACGTTGTGATTGCGGATTCGGCTGCATTTAAAAACCGAGCCACTCAATTACGAAAGGATGGCAGTTGGCTCATTGTCGATACTAATGATGACCGCAAATATTTCTATGTCGGCAAAATTATCGCAAACAACGATAGCGAAATTGTCATGCTCGTTGTGGACATGAACGGGCGATTTGGCGGGTATGTCTGGATTCGCTATGATGACATTCGCCGGCTGATTGTGGATGCCGATTATCTGCGGGTCGTCGAGAAGTTTGTCGCTGCTAATCAAAAGGCAAAACATTTTGCCCTTCCCGTGTTAAACGCTGATCGAGCATTTGATAATGCAGATAACATCCTGGTCAACATCATTACCCAAGCAATTAACTATCGGAATGTGGTTCGATTTGAAACCAGCGATGAAGAAAACTTTGTTGGTTATCCAATGTCCCTAGATTTTAAAACCGGCGTTCTTGACGTTGAATTACTGGATGTCGATGCTGAAGGTGAGTCGCAGACCAAACAAGTTGGGATTGAGACGATCCGCGAGATGGCCTTTGATTATTTGAAAGCCTTCTTGGCGGAAAATGAAGTTGACTGATCGAGCCTGGCGGTCAAGTGAGTGGGGTGATAGATGATGGCCAGTAGATTTGCATACTGTCCCTATTGTGGGGCTAAGTTAGCCGCTAATGATGTGGTTTGCCCCAATTGTGGTAAGAAACTGCCAAAGCAGGAGCAGCACAAACCCTCGTACAATCAACTGTTCGGTAATACCTACAAGGAAGGGATGAAACGGTATCATCAAGAGCGGGGGGATTTGAAGCAACCTAAGCGCTCATCGTTTTGGCAGCGTCTCTTTCATAAGAAGCCTTGAAGTGAGGCCGTGGTATGAGTCCTTCGTTTATCTTGAGCTGCTTTCAGATTGATAGATGTTGCGATAAATAACTGATTCCAAAATTTAAGCAGGCAGTGTTGTCATTCAAAAATTGGAATGACTGCGCTGCCTGCTTTTTTTAGATTTAAACCAGGCAGTTCAGTCTCAAAATTGCAGGCAAAAATCTTATGAAAACTATAACAATATTGTATAATTTAGTTGGATGAGGGAGTTGGGTTTAGGTTAGTAAGTGCTTGGATTTGCTTACTTGTTAGGACAGCTGCGTAAAGCAGAAGTCTGCACGTAAGCACCTCGGAGAAAAATTCCAAGACCAGGAATTTCTCTCCGAGGAGACTTACGCTCCGACTTCTAACCGCTTTACTCCGCTCACTTGTATTAGGACAGCTCCTCCAAGCAATAATCTGCATATAAGCACCTTCTGTAGAAATCCCCAAAACCAGGATTTCCACAGAAGGAGACTTATATTCCGATTATTCCCGCTTGGATCCGCTCACTTGTTTAGGAGGTACATTATGGGAAAATTAGACGGCAAAGTTGCGATCATTACCGGTGCATCTCAGGGGATGGGCGCAAGTCACGCAAGATTATTTGTTGATGAAGGCGCGAAGGTTGCAATTACTGATATTAATGAAGAAAAGGGAACCGCGTTGGCTCAAGAGCTTGGCGACAACGTGATTTTCGTGAAGCAGGATGTATCGAACGAAGATAATTGGAAAGATGTGGTGAATGCCACAGTCGATCAATTTGGCTCCTTAGACATTTTGGTTAATAACGCCGGAATTAGTTTCAATAAACCACTTGAAGCCATTACGGTGGATGACTACATGAAGATTTTCAAAATTAACCAGCTATCAGTCTTTTTGGGGATGAAATATGCTTCACCCGCAATGAAAAATGGTGGTAGTATCGTTAATATTTCTTCGATGAATGGATTAGTTGGTGGTGCAATTGGCTATACGGACACCAAGTTCGCTGTTAGAGGAATGACGAAGGCTGCTGCTCTGCAATTGGCACACGCAGGAATCCGGGTTAATTCAGTGCATCCAGGCGTCATTTCCACGCCGATGATTCACCAAGGTGATAGCGAAGCAGTTATCAAAGAATTTGCCAAAGCCATTCCATTACAAAGAGTGGCAGAACCGGAAGAAGTCTCAAAGATGGTTCTGTTCTTGGCATCAGATGATTCCAGCTATTCAACAGGATCAGAGTTTGTGGTAGATGGTGGATTGACTGCTCAGTAGAATTCGAGGCACTCCCAACTAAAAAAGATGATCCAAAGCAAACAAATTTCTGCTTTGGGTCATCTTTTCATTTTTTAAATAATGATTGCTGAAACTTTTTGTGATGATAGTGGTTGTGATATGGTCGAATGGTGGCTACCAAGCAGAAACTTCCATGTAAGCTTCCATAGTAAAAGCCTAAGCTCGTAATTTCTGTTAAGAGAGTCTGACAAGCCAGTTTTGCTTAGCTTCACATCCTTAATTAACGAACCACCGCTTCTATCGTTCTCTTCTCATCTGGAGTCGGTTCTGATTCCATCGATTTGATATCGTGGAGGC
The DNA here is from genome assembly GCF_001436255.1 of Lentilactobacillus rapi DSM 19907 = JCM 15042. Taxonomy (GTDB): domain Bacteria; phylum Bacillota; class Bacilli; order Lactobacillales; family Lactobacillaceae; genus Lentilactobacillus; species Lentilactobacillus rapi. Next base: position 22,491 of record NZ_AZEI01000085.1, read on the forward strand.
GTTCAACGGAAATGTGCAAGTTAAATGCTAACGCAGTATCAGGCATGTCGTTTTTCTTTTGGTAATTAATAATTTCTTCAGCTAAGGTACTAAATTGTTCTGCCATCATAATTCCTCCATTTGATAAACCTCGTGTTGCCATACATATATTATAGCAATAAAAAGCAAATCGGCACACATTAACGATGCTTTAACCCATATTCCATGACCGCAGCGATAATGGCAACGATAATAATTGCCACCCATAAGTTGTTGGTTTGGATATAGAAGTAATACAGTAACCCCAATGTGACCACTGCTTCACCAAGGTATCGTTCAATGCGATTGGGCAATGACAGAAACGCTAAGCCTAACAGAAAAGTAATACTACCGGTTAAAACGGTCTTGCCGCTGTCCAGGGACATAAACTGATTGAATAGTCCGAACAGGTCGATAATCACGCCGACAACTAATGCAAAAATGCCGAACGCAAATGCAAACATGTTTGCCCGCATTCTAAACGCCTTCTTCCTAAATGTGTTCTGCCAAACAGTGATGAAATGCACCCAAATCGTTCAGCGTCACACTCTTTCTACTCTCGCATTTAATTATAATGCAAAATATAAAATTCAGGAATAAAAGCTTTCAATATCTGATGAAGAATAATAGAACTTGCACAATCCCAAACAGGCCAATAAACCAAACCCAATCCATTGCGGTGATCTTAATCACTCGGTAATGGGTTCGCCCCTGGTCTTCCACGAAGCCATGGGACGTCATCGCTTCGGCCAGATTTTGCGACCATTGAATCGATGATAAGATCGCTTTGAAGTACAATTTGGGTGACCAGAAGTGAAGGGCCTCGCCACGCATCAACGCGGAAGTTTTAATGATCTGGACTTCTTCGTTGATTTTGGGCATCAGGTTAAAGGCTGCCAGGACGCCGTATGCAAATTTGGAGGGTAACCGAAAATCCTGCTCCAATGTTAATGCTAAATCGGTGATGCTGCTGGTCAGCGTGAAAGTTGCCCCCAGAAAGACGTAGGCGTAAATTCGAGTAAACAGGATCCAAGCAAAATGGATACCAGCGCTTCCGTAAAGCCATTGAGAAACGAATAATCCAAGGGCAGGGAATAACGGCCAGAAAATTAAGCCGATTAACGCTTTGAAGGTCACCCGATTAAAGAGAATGTAAATGAAGCTGACACAGATGAGGATTACATTGACAATCAACGACTGAGTAAACGAAATTTCCAGGGCGATTGCCATCACTAATAGTAACTTCAATCCAGGATTCATTTGATAACCTCCTGGTAAGTCAGATTTTGATCCGCAAAGTTCGCGTGATAGTCGATGAGGGTATCCAAACCGGACAGTTGGTGAGAAATAATAATTTGGGTCTGATGAAATTCCTGCTTGGACCGGTTTAAGAAGCCGACAACGACCTCTAGCGAATGATAATCCAATCCTTTGAATGGTTCATCCATTAAAAGGACCGGCGGATTCATGATTAACATTTCGATAATCTGTAGCTTTTTCTTTTGGCCTTCACTTAATGAATAAACGACTTGGTCATCACGGCCGTCAATGCTGAGCTCTTTGAGCATTGTTTGAACATCATCGATTGAGTAGGCTTGATTTGTCCTGTTCTTAAGAGATAAATCAAGCTCCTCTTTAACGGTAATATTCAAGAATTGATTTTCGGCATCCTGAAATAGCAGCGTGACATTTTTAGCGTATGGCAACGGCCGAATTTTCTGGATGTTCTTGCCAGCAAAGTCGATTTCGCCATCATACGGCAACAATTTGGTCAGCGCGTTAAATAATGTCGACTTGCCAATTCCGTTGGCGCCAGTGATCAAAGTGGTCTTTTCTTTACAGAACTTAAAGTCACCCAGCTTCAATAACAGTGAATGGTGCGGTTGAAGCTTAAAATCTTTGATATTAATGATTGACGGAGCGGCTTCGGTCGGGATCGCAACTTGCTTATTAATTGTCTGCGTGTTTTTAAAATTATCGAAGAAGTGTTGGGCAGATTGTGAATCTAACAAACTAATGTGATGCGTATCCGGATCGAGATAGTAGAACTCGTCAATGACACCTTTGTAATCGTTAAGGTCATGGTCTGCGAGGATAATGGTTTTCCCGTGTTCCACTTGAAGCTGCTTGAGCTTTTTGATCAGATCCAATCGTGAATCTGGGTCGATGCTGGCAAACGGCTCATCCAAAACGATCACCGGTGGATCCATCGCAACGATGCAGGCTAATGCCACTCGCTGTTTTTCTCCACCGGACAAGGTATTGATAACCCTGGAGCGTAACTGCTTGATGCCACAAAAGGCCAATGCGTGGTTGATAATCCCGTCCATTTTGGCAGGTTCTACCAGCATATTTTCCAGCACAAAGGTCAGCTCATGGATGACAGTGTCCATGGCAAACTGTTGGTTGGGGTTTTGAAACATCATCGCAACCGAATGGCTGATTTCGTTGCTTGGAATTTGTTTGATATCCGTGTCACCGAACTTGATGCCTCCCAGAGCATCGTTGCCAATGAAATGCGGATATAATCCAGCAATAAAATACAGGAGCGTTGATTTCCCACTGCCGGATGGACCGGTCAGTAAAGAAAAATGGTTGTGTTTAAAAGTTACGTCCACGTCGTTCAATACCTTGACGGTGCTGCCGGGGTATTCATAAGTGAAGTGGTCAATCAAAACGTCAGTCATTATCAGAACTCCTAGCGGTTAAAGTGAAAATGCGTTACTACGATCCAAAAGACGAACAATCATCTTGGTTAAAACACCACCAAAAATGAAGGTTGAGATGTAACGAGTGACAAAGAGTGCCAACAATAGTGGAATGCCGAATTTGTTGTAGCCATTCTTAATCATGTCCCAGGCGAAGGTCACAACTACGGTGGTGAAGATTGAGGCGTTCAAGCCAACCCAGTCGTAACGCTTGTAGCCCGTGAAGGCGAATCCAAGTTCGGAACCAATTCCTTGAACCAAGCCAGAGATAAAGGCACCGGCACCCCATTGGCCACCAAGAAAGACTTCAACGGCAGCACCGAGAAATTCACCAACAAAAGCGGATCCGAAAGTCCGAACCACAAAGCCAGTTAATGGGCCGGCCATACACCACAATCCCATTAAGAGATCATTGGCAAAGGGGGCAGCACCAATTGGCGTGAGTACAACGGTTAGCGCTGTATAGAGGAAACCAGCTCCCCAAAAAATAATTCCTGTAAAAATGGCAATCAAAGCAATTAGGATGATGTTACGAAGTGTCCATTTGCTTTGATGTTCCCGATTAGTAGCGGGTTGAGTCTTGTTATCCATGAATAATGCCTCCAATACGATATTTCACCCAATTATCTGGAGTGCCAAACGACTTGGTGTTGGCAAGAGGCGTCTGCTGGTGAGACCGGGTTTACTTGGTCACCGAAAACCATCAGAGCATTCAAAAAAGCCAGCGCAAAACTTGAAGTTTTACCCTGGCTGCGAAATTCATCTATTGCAAATAATCCATTTGGATACAACGGAAGTATGCTCCCTTCGCTGGTACTGACCAGATCAGGTTCGATGGGTTTTTCTCAGCCTTTAGGCACCCCAGATAAGTTGTATGATTGAATTTAGTATACTAAATATAAAAGCAATTTACAAACTAATTCACGACATTGTAGAATGAATGTATGGAAACAACGAATGATCAAACTGAAATAACAGGAGGAATTGGCGTTGGTTAAAGTGATTGCAAGCGACATGGACGGCACGTTTTTAAATGATGAGGGTACCTTCGATGAGAAGGCGTTTCAAGCTCAACTTGATGAAATGAAAAAGCAGGGGTTGCACTTTGTTTCGGCAAGCAGCAATCAGTATCAACACCTGCTTGAATTGTTTAAAAACGTTTCTGGACCGATTTCGTATATTTGTAACAATGGGGCGTTGGTCGTCGATGAACGCGGCGTGATTGTGACCGAAGAAATTATTGACCATCTCGTTTTAAGAAAAGCACTCGAGTACCTCGAATCCGAATCACTTTATGCGGGCGCCGAAATTATTTTAGTGGGCAGAAACGGCACCTATTGTAACTTGCCGGCTGATTCAAAACGCTTTAAGGCTTCCCAGTATTTTTACGAAAACATGCAGTCGATGCGTGATTTAAAATTGGTGTTTGATTCAATTTACAAGCTTGATATCACTTGGGAAGCTGGTGGGGTCGTTAAACGCCAAGATGAGTTTAACCACAAATTTAGCGGCCAACTTGCGGCCACGTCTTCTGGCATGAATGGGCTGGACGTCATGGTCGACGGCGTCAGCAAGCTTAGCGGCCTCCAGATCCTGTTGGCTGATTGGAATCTGTCGTTTGAGGACGTTGCCGCATTTGGTGATAACGGCAATGACTTTGAAATGATTGATGCGGCTGGCGAGGGCTATGCGATGAAAAATAGCGCTGAAGACTTGTTATCCCGGGTTAATTCAGTTACGGATGAAACCAACGAGGATCAAGGCGTCCAAAAGCAGATTGCCAAATATTTAGGCTAGAAATTTGGCCGTGTTGGGATAATTGGCAATGAGTTGTGGCAGCGAAAAGCTGAAAACTTGGGTGTCATCATGATATTTAAAAAAATAAGTCTGACTGGTTGAATCCAAGATTGAAATGTAGTGGGTGTAATTAAAGTTGGGATGGTCATTCATTGTCTGTTGATAAGGGATGGCAACCGCGTTTAAGACGTTAAACAGGCGATTCCGGGCTACAAACTGATTTGGCGCCGGCGAATTCCCGAGCTTAACGATTGCCGCTTCGAGGAATCGCGAAGTTGGCGTGTTGGTGGCTGCGGGAATTTGCTGATTCAAGACAAGACGTCGGGATTGCTGGACTAAGCTTTCTTTATTTGAGGATCCATTTAGTTCTTTGGCAAGCCGCCACATGTGTTCGGGATAAGTTGGCGAATTGGTCAGGACACCGATGGAATCGGCAATAATTTCCATACCATTTTGAGTTGGTTCAATAATTAATGTTTGCCCAGTTTGGTCGGTCAAAATCCAGTGAAACGCAAAGACTTCTTGGCCCGCAAGCCAATCTTTGCCAATCAGGGCAACGGCTGGAAGCTCATTTTTCACGGCTTCGATTGAATCATGTTCGCCAAGGACCCAAGGCAAGAAGTCCTGTGGGGTGAGGTTCAACTTTTCTGGGACTTCATTGGCCAGATAGTGGGCTTTGAGTGGAAACATGAGCTCAGCGCAACTTAGGCCGGCAATGTTAACGCCATCGGCCATCAAAATGTCGGTGCGGCTTTCATGACGGCCACCGCCAACGTACGGGTATTTGAGTGGTCGCTTGCCAGCGAGTGCAGTTTGGTAACTGGTTTGATTGATGAGAGTTGGATGCCACTTGGCCTCTACCGGGAAATCCATGGTGCGGCCGAGAAGCACATGATGATTATTTGATTGAATGGTTAGGCTGGTGCACATGTGAGGTCACCTCGATGAGTTTTCGAAATGGATGAATGTCAGTTAAGAATGTTAGAATGGATTTAGTTTCAAGTTTAGAGTCGGACTGTTTCATCAAGCGATCATTGGCGTATACGCACCTACTGAAAAAATTCCAAAACCGGGAATTTTCTTCAAAGAAGACTTACACTCCGATTGTTAACCGCTTGTTTTCGCACTCTTAATTAGTGTAAACTAAACTCAATAACAAGTAAAAAGGGGAATCAGTTATGAAATCCGCCTGGAATTTGATTGGTATGGGGCTTTGGCTCATCTTGATTGTTTATTTGGTTTGGATGATCCACGATATGCGGGCCCGCCGGTTGAAATTAATTGTGACAACTAAAAAAAGCTTCACTTGGAAAAACTTTAGCATCTCCTGCGGCGAAATTGTCGTCTTTCTGTTGGCCATTTGGGGGATGTCGTACGCGACATTTTTCCAAGATGTTGCCAAAATGGATCAAAGTCGGGTGACGACCAGTTACGAGTACAAGCCATTGATCATCCAATACAAGAACGATCAATCGGACTACGTGCAAGTGCAAAATGGTTCCGGCCGAAATCCTGTTCAAAACTATACATACTACGTGGAAGGCGGTAAATATCAAGTTAACAGCTTAAACGCGACGGTGGTTTATGGCAAGAGCAACCTGAACCTGCAAGCTGAAACCTACAAGTGGAACAAGGAGTGGTTGAATCATCTGGACGATCGCTACCAACATGCTTGGGTCGCAACCGTTACAGCCACTTATAAGAAAAACTGGTTTAACGGAATCGGCCTGCATGCCGGTCGCCAAGCCAACCGATTTAGTTTGATCCGAATTCCAGATCGGTCATTTATGGAAGTTCAGAATACAAAGACAAACGGGTAGCATTGGCGCTTCTTTCCAATAAGAAGCTCGGAATACCCAGCTGTTGGGTTCAATCAAATTAATCAGAATTAAAAGCCACGACAACTACCGCTGCCGTGGCTTTCTTTGGTATTCAAACAAGTTTCGATTTTCCCACCAATTTAGTTCATATCCACCTTATCGGCTGTTTTGAGGCCCAGGACACTTGCCGCAATCTTATCAGCTGTCTGGAGGTTGATATCGTTGACTCCCGGACGGGGGCTGGCGTTTGTGGCGAACCTTAATCCTTCCAAGGGCACACCCCAAATATACACGTTGGGCTGTTTGGCACCACCTTTATTAATTAGCTGATCGGAGTCTGGCTGGACATCAACTGCTGCCAGACCGACATCTTGGTCGTTGACCTTGAGGGTTTTGGTGCGCGCCAATTGATTGTCAACTAAGTTCTCCAATAAAGGATTGGCTGTAATCGTCAAGTCGGGTTTTGGTACTCTGGCTTCAAGGACCGCGGCGGATTTGTACACATCTGTGTTCCGTTTTGGCGAAGCTGTGACGTACCAGCCATTCTGTGTTTTTAACTCCATCTCAGGAGCTAAAATTGTGACCAAGCCGCTGCGGATCAGAGCGGATAATTGTTCACTCCGCAAAACGGGGGCACCAACTGATAAGAAACTGATGATTGAGGTAAATTCACCTAGGAATTTGTTCACGTAATCTTCGTTTGAGAATCGATCCTCCGCGATAATCTTTCTGAAAACTGGCCGGAAATCGCGCAATAGTTCAAGCGCCGAGGATGTTGGGCCGGTTTTAGATCCCGCTTCAGCATCTGGAATGACTCGGCTGAGCCAGTTGATTAATACAGATTGGTAATCTTCAGTGCCAATTACTTGCACATCTTTAAAGGGGTTAACAATGTAGTCCCAGTCAAAGATATCTTCTTCTTGAAAGCCGAACGCAGCCAGCACGGCCGGTCGATTGTCAGAGTTGATGAACCGGTCTTTGAAATCAGTGGCACTCTTGTATGGGAACTTGTCGCGAATGAGCAGACTGTAATAAACCAAGTCGAGGTCGAGCTTCAATAATCGCATGAATTCCGCAAAGGGGAGTTTGCCGTCAACGGAAACTTGATCCATGTTCGCCGCCGTTAAAAAGACTGGCTGAGCTTGTTCACCGTAGCCCTTTTCACTGATTGCCTTTGGATAATAAGGGATCCCCCGCTGAGAACCTGCGACAATTCGAGGTTCCCTGCCAGTTGGTTGGTAGGATAAGCTGCCATCATCATTTTTCATATAGGTCCCACCACGGCCAAGGGTCAATTCAGACACGTAGTCGTAAAAGCTTAACCCAAGCCCGCGGATGATGACTGGTTCACCAGCAGGGATGTCGTTGAGGTTAGCGTCCCCGGGGTGCGTTGGGGAGATGTAGGTTAATTTGTTCCGTTGGGCATAGGTTGCCAGCTGCTGCTCCTCGTCGTTGAGGTAGTTGTCTTGCTGGCCCAGACTCATGACCACTTTATCAAAAGCATATTGATGATCATCCGTCTTCAATGTAATCCGTTGGTTCGCATTGTATTGCAAATCCACAATTTCCGCCTTTTCAACGGTGACGGTTGATTCAATTGGGCACTGATTCATCAGTTCACTGTAGAACCACCTGATGTAGGCGCCATACAGAACACGAGGGGCATAATCCCGGCCGCCTAAATTACCAGCGGCTGCCTTGATTTCGCTTGGGTAGTCATTGGCAGTTAAGTAGTCCTGTGCCTCAGCACTGGCAGCCCACTCAAAAAGCGATGGGCCATCATAGACTTTGCTGGTCATATTAACCGAAGCGTCTGTGAAGAGGGTGATTTGGTCGGCAGGGGTGTTCATGATTAAGCCGTCCCACTGATCTTTGCGCCAAATTCGACCGCCGATTCCGTATGGATCAAAAAGCGTGATCGTCAGGTTTTCTGGCTGGTCAGCGTTATATTTGAATTGATTTAGTAGTTGGGACGTTAATATTACCCCACGTGGTCCCGCACCAATGATTCCAACGTTCATATTCCTTACTCCTAGTTTCTATATATTAGTAATCCTTCGGGTCAACTTCTAACGGACCAAATTTGTCCGCATCCGTGTCCCGGAAGTCCCACCATTCATTTTCGTAGCCGTTAAAACCTGCAGCTGTCATTGCATCATTTAAAATGTCGTAGTTCTTTTGGGCAGCTGGAGTCCATGAATCGTACTCGCTGCGTTTTGCCAAGCCGGTAAAATCATCGAATGGGGTTGGCATTTCCAAGTTGTGACCGTCCATGTCAGTCAAAGTGAGGTCAAAGGTGACGCCCTTTTGATGACTAAAATTTGGATCAGGTTCAGCGACCCAAATTGGATCTGGATAAACTTCGAATAGCTTGCGTTGGGCGTAAGTCGGGCGATAAGCGTCCCAAATTCGGAGCCGGTAACCCTGCTTTTTGAGGGCGTTACTAGCTGCCGCCAACTTGGTTACTGTATCAATCCGTGAAATTGCCTGATCAAAGTCATACACCACTTGATGGGTGAAGTTGTCCGTGGTTGCGTATTTCAAATCAACAATAATATCTGGGTCAACATCGTGCACGTTAACGTATCCTTGATCCTTTTTGCCTGCCATGATGGCACCTCCTGGTATGTTCAGCGCTAAACAAGTTACTCCTATAATAAGTTAATATTTATTCATTATCAAATGTGTTGCCCTTGTAAATGCCAATGTCATCAATAAATAATTTGCCAACGTACGGTTGGGCGGTTGGCTTAACCATCCCTGCTTTGACGTAGGCAATTGTCGAGGTCGAATCTGCTTTGATAGCTGTGCCCATTACTTCGCCGGTATCGCCGTTTAAGCCTGAGGGGATGTCAATGGCGTGGATCTTTGCCGTTGAAGCGTTGGCCTTGTCGATCACCGTCGCAAAGTCACCCCCAACATTGCGAGAAAGACCGCTGCCGAATAACGCGTCGACCAAGGTCGTGTATTTGTTGAAATCGGCGTTCATAAAAGTCTTGGGGATTTGATAATAGTCGCAAATTTTTTGTTGGCTGACGTGATCTTCGCTGGCATGATCGGGATTGCCAACCGTGAGGATCGATACATCGTAACCGTGAGTGCAGAGCAGGCGGGCCACGACCAAACCGTCGCCGCCGTTATTGCCTGTCCCGGCAAGGATCAAGACCTTATTTAAATCAAGATCCGAGTTGTTGCGCATATCATCATATATTTTAAGCCCAGCTCGTTCCATGAGGACCATGGAAGGGATGCCGATTTGGTTAATGGTTTTGTCATCTAATTGCCGTGATTCTTCAACTGAAATTGTTTGTATCATGAATAAATGCCTCCTAAATGTCAAAGTGAGCGGATCAAAGCGGTTAGAGATCGGAGTGTAAGTCTCCTCGAACGGAAATTCCGGTTTTGGGAATTTTTGTTCGAGGTGCTTACATGCAGATCTCTGCTTTGAGGAGCTGTCCTAATAAGTGAGCTAAGTAAAGCGGTTAGAAACCGGAACCTAAGTCTCCTTTCGCAGAAATCCCCGATTCTGGGATTTTTGCTAAAGGTGCGTAGGTGGAAGTTTTGCTTTACGCGGCTGTCCTAGAATCAAAACATTATTCATGTATATGTTCATCTAAATGGGAGGGAAATGCAAGCAATAAACCGTTGCGCAAAATAATGTTACTATATAGAGTGCGTGAGTAAATGGATGGTGATCATCCAAATTTCAAATGAGGTGAGACAATGTCACTGGATTATCCAGAAAATATGCATGAATTCGAAGATAAATTTGCAATCGAAAAAGCCCGTCACCCGGAAACAACCAGGGAAGGGCTGATGAAACAAGTGATTGAGGATGCGTTCCAAGGTTACTTAGATGAAGCCGAGGAAGGGCATTACGATACTGGCAAGTTAGTCGGCAAAGAGATCGAAGTTTACGGATTGAAGAAGGAGTTACTCAAAAAGATCAAGCCAATCGGTGATTCCTTTGAAGCCGATTTTCAAAAAGACGGTAATCAATTAATGTGGTATTTGGAAGACCAAGCTGATCGCGTAGCCCGCGAATTTTCATAAACTCGGTGCTTGTATTAATATTCAAAATTCGCTATAATAATATGATGTAAGGCGTCCTTAGTGTAATGGATAGCACATGAGATTTCGGTCCTCATGATCCGAGTTCGACTCTCGGGGGACGCATAAGTGGAGTGAATCGAGTTTGGTAAGGAAAGTCGCTGAGAGATTGGCGGCTTTTTGTGTTGGGTGTGATGATAGTATGAAAATAGCCCCCGACATTTGTCGACGGCCTTGGTGTAACTATTTAAGAACTTAGAGAGTTATTTGGGCTTATAGTTAATCAAATACTTCATCATTCGAATAACAACATCTTGGCGATTGTCAAAAATACGAAGAATATTAATGACTGATTCAGCGTCATTAACGTCATACAAGATCGTGTTCTTCGGAGTTCTAAGATAATAGAATCCGGTCAAACCCGTATTTGTTCCGAGCGTTTCGATAGGTTTGCCGACCTTTGTAAAGCTTCGTAAGTTTTCAAGTTGATCAAATAGTTCTGATAGCACCTTATCACTGATAGACCTGTCGAATTTATCATCCAAATAAGCTGCCATTAACCGGATATCATCTCTTGCATCATCGAAGAGGTTTAGCGTATAAGTCATCGGTTCATGATTTCCTTTTTAACATCTTCTAATGAATGCAAATTACCCTTGCGAGCGTGATTAACAATTTGGACTAATTCGTTGGCAATTTGAGTTCGTTCGTATTTTTCGTACTCGGAAATATCAATAATGGCATACTTGCCATAGCCGTTTTTGGTGAGAATGACAGGATTTTCAGGGGTTACTTCGTCTAGCAGCTTGTTGTAGGAGCGTAATTCAGAAATTGGCTTAATATTGTTAATTCCAGAATTTGGGATTTTCATTCGACTCACCTCTTGGAGAAAAGTATACGATAGCTGCTGCAAATTTGCAACAAGCTCTTGCTTGCACACATCCAATTATTGATCTCGAAAAGCATTGGTTCAGGGTAGATAGGTGGGATCTGATGCTTGCTTGATAAATCTGATGGGATTTCGGTCCTCATGATCCGAGTTCGACTCTCCGGGGGCGCATAACTGAATTAAATCGAGTTTGATAAAAGAAGCTGCTGAGAAATTAGCGGCTTTTATTTTGTTTTTGAATAAGTTTTTGATTCAACAGCATTGAAGGCTACCGAACGTTTTGTGTAAAACATGATTTAGAGATCACCTACAAAATGGTCAAATCTAGCCTTAAAAAAAGTAAAATATCATCTTTCAAAACGGTAAAGTGAGTAATTAGCGAGGAATGAGAAACGTCTTATTTTAAGTTGGAGCCATCGAGAAGTACAATTGACGATTGCTGGTTTGCATCATCATTTAATCGCAGCAAGATATTCTACTAAATCGAAAATCAATATCGTTGCAAATCCATCTGAATTCACTCATCATAAAAATCATATTGAAAGATGTCTTTCAATAATTCCACTCAAATTATGATTAAGGAGCATTCATATGAAAGCAGCAATTATTAATGATTTTACCCGCGGGCCCGAATACGGCGAATTTCCCGATCCAGAAGTCAAGGACGGCGAAGTTGAGGTCCGGGTCTTAGCAGCGGCAGTCAGCCAACTCGCTCGGTCAAGGGCAAACGGAACCCACTATTCAGCAACCAGCACCTTGCCGATTGTTCCTGGTGTTGACGCGGTGGGTGAAACTGCGGACGGGGAACATGTCTATTTCAACAGCGGTAGTAACGTTTATGGGACATTGGCAGAAAAGGCGGTTGTCAACCGACGGGCATTGTTCCCAATTGATAATACGATTGATCCGGCGGTTGTCGCTGCCACGGCCAACCCGGCAATGTCATCGTTCATGGCGATCAAGGAACGTTTGGGTGAGGACAAGATCCGGGGCAAACGCGTTTTGGTGTTGGGGGCAACTGGCGCCTCAGGTCAACTCGCCATCCCGATCAGCATTAGTTTCGGAGCCAGTGAAGTGATCGGCGTGGGGCGAAATCCTGAAAAGTTGGCTAAATTAAACCAATTTGGCGTGGCGTCAACCATCAAGCTAACTGACAATGACGATCAATTAAAAGCCGATCTGGCAAAAATTGGCGATGTTGACGTCGTTTTGGACTACTTGTGGGGCGACATTACCGCAACCATGATAGGGGACATGATTGCCCAGCGCCAAGATCCCCAACACACCTTAACCTGGGTTCAGATTGGGTCAATGGCCGGTCAAAGTTCGCCATTAAAGGGCAGCCTGTTTAGAAGTATCGACTTCCACCTGATTGGCAGCGGCTTCGGGTCATTCACGGCAGCTAACTTGGCCGATGATATGCCGGCATTGTTGAAAATGATCACTGATGGCAAAATTGCCGTCCCATTGACCACTTTTCCGCTTAGCCAAATCGCTGAAAAATGGAATGATTATAGTGATAATCGACTCGTATTTCTCCCGTAAATGTTCCGAAAAAAGCCAAGAGATTGAGACGATAGGTGTTTTGATCCCGTCCTCATTTTTTCATTAAAGTTAAGTCGAGTTTGATAAGGAAAGTCGCTGAGAGATTGGCGGCTTTTTATTTTGGCTGGTTCTGTCGATGATATTAAAAAAGCCCTCACACTTGTCGAAGGCAGTCGTCATAATTATTTCAGAACTTAGAGATTGAAATCGCAAATCATCTGTTCGTACTATCGGTTTAACATCTTCAAGTGGATGCCCACCAAGACGAGCATGGTCAACAATTTGAACTAGTTTACGAGCTACCTGAATTACTTCATCCAGCGGCTTGTTATTGCAGAAATTACTGCCAATTCCTTTACCCCTTAATTATTTCCCTGATAAGCCGTCTTACTATACTGTTTGGGTGTCACGCCGTAAAAGTTCTTGAAGGCGTTGATGAATCTGGAAGTGTCAGGGAAGCCAACCCGCTCTGAAATCTCCTGAACCTGCAGATCTTTTCTGGTGACCAGCAAATAAGCAGCGTGTCGAATCCGGTATTCGAATAAGTATTGAAGAGGTGTCATTCCGTACTTTTGACGAAAAATATTCGTTTGGTAAGGAATTGATAGCCCAGTGATGTTGCTGATGCTTTGATTGGTAATGTTGAATTGATAGTTACTTTCCAAGAAACTGATAATTCGATTAACGATCGGGTCGGATTTGCTTTGTTTGTCCTGAACGATATCCAATTGATGAAGAAGTAGCAAAAGGCGATAGATCAGTACTGATTGATTGACCCGGTCAGCGATTGTGTTGTTGATGAAGGCGCGGTAGTTATTCTGAATAAACCCGGTAATGTCCTCGGGCAAGTCTTGGAACACCCGGTAGTCTTTGACATCCAGATAGTTAACGAGGTAGTTGGCTAGAGGACCATAAAAGGTTAAGTAGGCGGTATCCCACTCTTTGGCATCCGAATCAGCGATATAAGAATGGGGAACGGTGGGGCGAATTAGAATGCCAGAGTTTGGCAATAGATGAATTTGCTGACCATCAATTTTGATGCTTCCGGAGCTGCTTTCAGTCTGTAACCAGTGAAAAAAGCGGTAACCGTTTGGCCGGTAAATTGGGTATTGGCGCCAGTGATAGCCAATTGAATCACAAGAAATGGGCATGGTGTCATTGAGATTACTGAACGCGATTCTCATAATTTATTCCTTTCGAAATTGAAGTTTTTATCTGTTAACAACAAATATACATATTTTTTCATGCAATATCGTGCATTTATCCAACTGCCTTTCAATTATGATGACTACGTTGAAACGTTTACTAGCAAGACTCCGGAAATCAGAGCCGACAATAGCAAGCAAATTCAATAACACAATCATATTTAATGAATTGTCATTAAATGTCAACTTATGAGACCCCAGTTTGAAAGTTTTGGAAGGAGAAATATCATGCTTAAGGTACCTAATTATGAATTTTGGTTTGTCGTTGGTAGTCAACATCTCTATGGTGAAGAAATATTAGGCGAAGTTCGATCCGATACGGAAGATATTATCAACCAATTAAACGCTTCCGGCAAGCTTCCCTACTCAATTAAGTTCAAAGCTGTCGCTACCACTGCGGATGAAATTACCGCAGTTATGAAAGAAGCTAATTATACAGATAAGGTTGCTGGTGTGATTACTTGGATGCATACCTATTCACCAGCTAAAAACTGGATTCACGGAACTAAATTACTGCAAAAGCCATTGCTGCATCTCGCTACTCAATATTTGGATCACATTCCATACGACACCATCAACTTTGATTATATGAACCTGAATCAAAGTGCTCATGGCGATCGTGAATACGGCTACATCAATGCAAGACTTCAGAAACACAATAAAGTCGTTTATGGTCATTGGGCTGACCCCGAAGTTCAACAAGAAATTGCTGATTGGGAAGATGTTGCCGTTGCTTACAATGAAAGCTTCAACATCAAAGTTGCCCGCTTTGGTGACACCATGCGCAACGTTGCTGTTACAGAAGGCGACAAAATTCAGGGTCAAATCCAATTTGGCTGGACAGTCGATTACTGGCCAGTTGGCAATTTGGTTGAAGAGATCAATCAGGTTTCTGAAACTGATATCGACAACAAGTACCAAGAACTCCAGCAAAAATATACTTTTGTTCAGGGTGATAATGACTCTGCAAAGTATGAACACTCAATTCGTTATCAAATCCGAGAATATTTTGGTATCAAGCATCTGCTCGACAAGGGCGGCTATACCGCATTCTCAACTAATTTTGAAGACCTGTTTGGAATGGAGCAACTCCCAGGACTTGCAGTACAGTTGTTGATGGCAGAAGGTTACGGATTCGCCGGCGAAGGAGATTGGAAGACCGCTGCGCTTGATCGTTTACTTAAGATTATGACGCATAATGATCGGACTGTCTTTATGGAAGATTACACTCTTGAATTAACCAAAGGTAATGAAGCCATTTTGGGCTCACACATGCTGGAAGTTGATCCAACAATTGCCAGTGATAAGCCACGGGTTGAAGTTCACCCACTTGGAATCGGTGGTAAAGATGATCCTGCTCGTCTCGTGTTCGATGGTATAGATGGCGATGCAATGGATGTAACGATTTCTGACTTTGGCACCGAATTTAGAATGATCGGCTATGGCGTGACTGCTCACAAACCAACGAAGAAGACACCATATTTGCCAATTGCCAAACAATATTGGACTCCAAAGATGGGACTCAAGCATGGGGCAACCGAATGGATTCAAGATGGTGGCGGTCACCATACCGTTTTGACGTTTACGGCTTCAGAACAACAAATTAAGGACTTGGCAACGTTATTTCAATTGCCATTTATTGACATTCAGTAATCGCTAATCAAGATTCGTCTGGTGCGTCACAAAAAGGTCAGTTGACGTTACCATTAAGTTGAGTCATTGAAGGGAGGCACAATTGATGGCAATTACTTTATATTTTGTGAGACATGGTCAAACGTTTTTGAATAAATATAATCGGATTCAAGGAAATTGTGACTCTCCGCTAACCCAGCAGGGAATTATCGCCGCAAAAAGAACTGGCAGACGGCTTAGCCATATTCATTTTACCCAAGCCTATACGAGCGATACGATGCGGACAATTAATACCGGTAAGCTGATATTACAGGAGAATAAAAAAGTCTCCCCAAACCTCCAATTGAAGCTAATGAAAGCGCTGCGTGAATTAAACTTTGGTTATTTTGAAGGAACCGATGAAAACCAATTATGGCAGGAACTGAGTGGAGAAGCCGGTGTTAATTCATTTGAGCAAATGATTATAAAACACTCAATTGAACAGGCGGAAGACCGCGTTGCATCTGCGGACCCTTATAAGGATGCCGAAACCAGTGATGAATTCTGGAAACGATTTTCAGCGGGCATTCAAGAGATCATCGATCAGGCCGCTGATGATGATCAGATTTTGATCTCAACCCACGGAACTGCCATTAGAAATCTCGTTGCCCGTTGGAGCGATTTGCCTGTTTATGTTCCAACCATCAACGGTAGTATTACCAAAGTGACGTGGACTGGTTCACGGTTCTTGGTTGACTACTTTAACAATGTTTCTGAACCTGTTTAGAATCTGAATTTCTGTACTTGTAAAATAGAAGGCCAATCTGGAGGGTCTTTACTGGAATCAGATTTAGAGATTGGGAAAGGCGATTTGATCCCAGAGTTTAAGTGAAAAAAGTAATGCATTCTGGTTTTGGAATGCATTACTTTTTTGGCTTAAATGGCAGGGATCAGCCGTTTGTCGCAAGTTTTATCGATATAAGAAGGGGAGCCAAGTGGCATTTATAAATTAATGTTTCAGGCTCTTTTTTTGACACTTCTGGCGTTGCCTGCACGGCGTCAAAAAATACCACCAAGCCATTTGATTGCTAACAAAAAAGATAACCCTTACAATTTAATCAATTACTAGCAATTAGATAGGAGTGACACAATATGAAAGCATTTGGATATGATCATAATGGGGATGCGGACGTCTTTGAAGAATATGACGTGCCAACCCCTGAAATCTCTGATGATCAAATTTTGATCAAGACTGAGGCCTTTAATCTGAATAATTTTGAAAAATCAATGCGCGCAGGTGAATGGAGACCGGCAACTCACCGGGTTATTCCGGGTCGAGATGTTGCTGGCACGGTTGCCAAACTTGGCAAAAATGTGACTGGCTTCAAAATTGGTGACCGCGTCGTTGCGCACGGACATGGTGCTTACGCCGAATATGCGTATGCGGCGGCTGCTGGCACCGTTAAAATTCCCGCGGGCGTGACGTTTGCGCAAGCCGCGGGGATTGTAACCCCTGGGATCACTGCCTATAAGGCGGTCTACTATTTTGGCGAGGTCAAGAAGGGCCAAACGGTGGTCGTCAAAGGCGCATCCGGTGGGGTTGGTTCCCTGGCCGTTCAATTGGCCTTGAATTTAGGCGCTCAAGTGATCGGCATCGGTGCGAGTCGAAATGAAGCCTATGTGAAGTCGTTGGGAGTAGCCGAATACGTTGCCTATAATAAGCAAGACCCGGCATTGATCCTCGCTAATCGAGCAGATGTTGTGATTAATTCCGCCATTAACGGTGCCGGCAGTGACAGTGATGCCCAAATTGTCAAAGATAATGGCATCATTGTCAGCGTTGGTGGCGATGAGCCGCTTTCCAACAAACCATTTCAATTCAAATCAATTAGTCCAACCAAAGCGGTTTCGGATGCTAAAGCATTGACGACTTTATTAGATCTAATGGCCGAAAAGAAGGTTTCAATCAGAATCGGGTATCAGCTGCCGTTTACAATTGCTGGCGTTATTCAGGGGCATCAATTGTTGAGTAAGCAACATGATGGGCGGATTATTGTTACCCAGGAGGCTTCTTGAGGAAAGTACAGATTGAAAAGTTGAATACAACAGTTAATAGACTGGGACAACCGGTGGTTTGGTCCCAGAACTTAACGAAAGAACCAATTATTCCGGCTACTGTTGGAGTAATTGGTTCTTGTCATTTTTGCATATTTTGACGATCGTTTAGCAGCGCTTCTTGATCTTTTGATACAGCAGAATCCCCACGGTTACAATAACAGCTGCCCTAATTACCCAACCAACAATGGTGAGCGTCAAAATTGTGTTGATTAAATGGGTGATAGTGGTTGCGTTGAACCCATTTCCGAGGAGTAAATCAGTCATTTAAGTCCTCCTTCATTATATTGAAGCAAGCGCCTTCCCCGTGAATGCTGGGTCTTGAGTGCTTGTTGGGCGGCCTTCACGTCAGTAAAGGGATAGGTGTGCTGAACGTAAGCTTTCAAGGTGCCCTGAGCTAATTTGCTGAGCAAATCGCGATAACCGTGCAAGCCAACATTGCCATTGCCAAACGAAAAATGTTGATCCGGGTTGTGAGGTTGATAGTGGGTCAGGGAAAGTGAAAAGATTGTGGGAGCACCCTCGTAATCAGTTAGCTGGTCCAATAACGCCGCTGACCCCACCGAATCAATGATCTTGTTAACCATAGGTACGTCAGCTAACTGCGGCTTGAGGGGGTGGTCGTAGTCGATCACAAAGTTGGCGCCAACCGCATGGAGAAATTCATGGTTGCTGGAATGGCCCATCGCAATGACGGTGGTTCCAAGATTCTTCAACAGCTGAATTAAATACGTCCCAACGCTCCCAGCCGCCCCGGTAATCAGCACGGTATCCTGGTTGGTTGCATTGATTTGGTTGGTCGCATAAAGGGCTGCATCGCCGCCGCCAATAATTGTTGTCGCATCCCCAAGCGGTACTTCATCGGGAACCCGGAACAGCAGCGGTGGGATGACTGAATTAATCAGTTCGCTATTTGACCCGTTCAAATTGGCCCCGATCACTTTTTGACCAATTAAATCCCGATCCCGCAGTCCGCCGACATCTTGAACGATCCCGCCAAATCCATAACCTACGACCATTGGCAGCTTGACGGGCTTTAGGTCACCTAATTTGCCTTCTTCAATCAGAATGTCGTAGGGCAAAACTGGGGTAAATTTGGTCTCAATGATGGCTGAAAGGGGATGCTTGACTGGATCTGGCAGGGACCTGATTTCCAAGCCACTGATACCTGAGTAATCCATTTGGACAATGCCATTCATGCTCATCGCCCCTTTTCTGTGGTTATCAGCTCAACCAACGCCCCTAAATGAATCAAATTCGTATGAAAGGCATGTTTGGCAATCGGCGCTAATAGTTTAATGGGTAAATGGCGATCGGTATCATCAGGAAGATACAGATCCTCTTGAATGACCGATTGATCATTTTGCGAAGTCACCGTGAACACCAATCGATATTCCAACCGGCCTTGCGTGCTGGTGTAAGTGATTTCGCCGGCAGTGATGGTCACTTTGATTAGTTCCGATTGATTTAAAGCAGTTTGGTCACGTTTAATGATGAAGCCATTTTGGCCCTGATCCACGGTTGAGATTTCTGGTACCCATTGGAGCAAGTGCTTGGGATCAGCGAGGATTTTCGTCACCTCATCAGCTGGTGCGTGGACCATCACGACATTGGTAAATAAGTTTGTTGTCATAAAAAAAGACCTCCTTAGTTGAATGGCCTTAATTTACTAAATATGAAGTTAAATGAAAAATCAGAATCCTGATATTTTAGAAATGTTCCTGAACATGTTCGTGAAACAGATCTGTTAGAAATTTTTGCCGCTGGGTTGCTTCAAGCTGGCGGTCGTCGTCACCTTGGTCCATTGCAATTTGAGCGATCAGTCGATAGCAGTTGGCCAGCATATAGTGCGAATTATGGGCAGTGATAAAGTCAATGGCTCGGTTGACGTCGGTAAATGTCGAGGTGCTGCCATCAGTTTTGTAGGCGATAAAGGCGGCAAGATAAAAGATGATATTGAGATTTTCTTCGTAGGAAGCCAGCTCAATGTCCTGCATGGCTTGGTGAACGAGCTTGACGGTAGCAGCTGGTTGCTGATTAGTGCATTTGACCACTGCCAAGGAAATCAAGCCTAATCGGGTGAGGGTTGACAGATGATTCATTTCCGGGGCACTTTGAATCGCCAGCCGTAAATTGGCTTGGGCTTCATCTAAGTTACTGTCAGTTTGAAATTGCGCCACCCCTAAATAATAGTAATAAGCTTGGGTCTGGGCGGCGGTTTCAACTTGTTCGACGGTTGCCGGAGCGAGCAGGAACGCTTTTAACTTCTGGTACTCATGCCCATTACAGAGGGTCTCGACGGTTTGGTTGAATTGCTGGCTGGCACTAATATCAAAATTAGCGGCCAGACTAAATCCATCCAGCGAAATCGAAAGCCGTCGGCACAACTTAATCAGCAGTTCGGCATTCGGAACATAGCGATCATGTTCAATTGCCGAAAGCATGGATTGGGCGCAGATATCCTCACAGACTTCTTTCTGGGATAAGCCCTGCTGTTTGCGAATTTTCTTCAAAGTGCTGCCAAGTTGCATCATGACCCGCTCCTTCTTTCAATCGTTTAATTTTTGTTTAGGCAAGCATAACATAGCTGGCTGGCGATTGGGGTAAAAAATACTGGCAGCAATTCGTTAAACGTAGGAGGTTGCTTTTTGTCAGTATCTTTGAGATATGGATGTTAGTGTCAATAAATTCTGGGATCAAAACGCCGATCGTTCCAGTCTCACTGATCTTTTTCAATTATTTTAATTCTTCCTGATAAAACTCATCTGAGTCATCATTGGCTAAAATATGTTCAATTGACACTTTATCGATTGTTGTTGAGAATACAAGTTGTTTTTGTCGCAACTTCTGAATTTCAGTTTGAGCTTGATTGGTTGTCGCGAGCTGACCAAGTGTGACATGGGGGACATAGGAAAGCTCTTTTCGTTCAAACGGAGCCAATTCTGGCTGAGAGTACAGCCGATCGTGGATGCGTTTGACTGCTTCACGCCCTTTTGAAGCTGCCAGCCAAACATACCCGTTTTGGGGGTCACCAGAAACGGTTGAAAAGCTTATCTGAAAGGCACTAACACCAGTCAATGCCCGAGTTAAAACTTGAATAAGCTCATGATCAGAAATTGAACTATCAAACGGAAAGACCAGGGAAATATGTGGCCGGATGTGAGGATAAAGTGGGTCAATTTCTTGTCGAATAGCTTGAATTTGATTAATCTTTTTGAACTGTGGAAAAATTAAGATTGAACGCATCATTTGAGTGTCAGCTCCTTGATAGTGGATTGTTGAATAAAAGTCCAGGGATGGCCGATAAGTTATTGACCAAATGGATCCCCAAATTTATCCACATAGTTGTAATAACCAATTCGATACAACAACTGCTTGTTTCATTTGGACACTCATCCACTTTCTAAAATTTGCTATTATGTATCAATAACATGACTATATTGTAGGCTTCTGTAGTAAATAAAGAAATACGGCCACTCTGCAGGGAAATAGGATTATTTAGGAAAAGGTTGTGGACTGATGCAAGTTCGTAGCTGTATCCTGTTTCTCAAGTACTTCAGATTAGTTGGGCGTGGATAGAATTTGAAAAATGATCTGGCCAGTCGTTGATTTTAGTCTGTCTGTTGATGCAATGTGAATTGGATGATATACTACCGTTAGCAGGTATCAATTATAGATTACCGTTCATTTGATCCAGTCAATCAAATGAACAATTCTGATTCATGAAGATCTTCAGATCAGATCAAAAACTGTCAGCCTTTTTGGTTGATGGTTTTTTGTGCTTAAAAAGGCTCAGTAGTCAGCTGAGCCCTTTAGTTAACGTCTAGCGTGTTTGCCAGACGGGTTAGTCGAGTGGCGCCCTGTTGGTCGAGTAATCATGTACGTGGTAACGATCATAAATAACTTCCAGGAGACTTGGGCAGTCCAGGTACCAACTAGACCACCAATGGCTGTGAGAGCCGCCACCAGCAGGATATCAATTATGCTCACCGTCAAAGGACTATATAAAGTTGCCTTCAACAGCTTTAATCTTATCATGACCAGGCCATTAATTGATTAAGGGCTGATGTGAATTGAAGGCCCTTGTCAGTAAGGTAAGTGGCTTGCGCTAGTGATCGGCAATTCAGAAAATTTTATGTCCAGACATGAAAACGGGTGTATGATAACTAAATAACGAGCGTTAAGTTCAATAAGAACAATGATATCAAGCAGCTAATTTTCGACAACACTGAAAATTAGCTGCTTTTAGAAACTTGATGGGTTCATTCATCATGTTCGATTGACAGACGTGATTGCGAGGGGATCCAAATGCTTATATTTATGCTGATTTCATTAATTGCCGGGTTCTTGTTAGCTAATCAGAGCCCGGTGAATGCCGATTTAAGTCGGCTGGTTAGATCGCCACTGACTGCCGGGACGATCTCCTTTATTGTTGGGACGCTCTACTTAGCCATCTTAGCTTTGAGTACGAGTGGCCGGCTTTTTCCAAGCTTCGTCTTTATTCAATCTCAACCGCTGTGGATTTGGCTTGGCGGATTGTTAGGTGCCATCTATTTGACCTCCAACATTTTATTGTTTTCCAAAATTGGCGCCATTCAAACAACGATTTTGCCGATCGTTGGCCAAATTGTCATGGGATCGGTGATCGATTTGTTTGGGTGGTTTGGCGCTGAAGAAGTTGCAATGACTTCGTTACGATTTACCGGCATTATTATTTTGGTCATCGGGGTAACAGTTGCGGTCGTCCTACCAAGCTTGAGAAACCGGGACGTGAGGCAATTCGATTCAGCCGTTGCCAAACAGAATCATCCCGCCGTGGTGATTGGCTGGCAAGTCTGGGGAATTATCGTTGGCGTTCTGGCCGCAATGCAGCAGGCAATCAACGGCCATTTAGGCACGCGACTGCACTCAACAACTCAGGCGGCGTTCATCTCGTTTTTTATTGGGACAATTCTGATAGCCATTGTAGCTGGGCTGGTTGACAAACGGATTCCAACGGCCAACGAACTCAAAGCCACGAAACCCTGGAATTGGCTTGGCGGCCTTCTGGGTGGCACATTTCTGCTGGTAACGGTGATCGCGGTTCCCCGAATTGGCACTGGCTTGACGATCATGATGGGATTGATCGGGCAAATCATCGGTTCAATCCTGATTCAGCAGTTTGGCTGGTGGCGGTCGCCGAAGCAACAGATGGTGCCAGCCCAAGCGTTGGGTATGGTATTAATGATTGTCGGGGTTGGCCTGATTAAGATAGCTTAAGGATGAGGGGGATTGAAAATAGCCCCTAGGTTGCTTGAGGCGATGGCATTTTTAACGCTAACCGATGCCTTTTAATCTTGTTATTTGAGTTGATCAATCTAAAATAGGAATTGTACCAGGTACTATTTAATTAGTCCTACTTATTAACAACTTAAAGGACTAACTTAAGGAGGAATTCGATGGCAGTCATTTCAGAAGAACAGCGGCTTCAAATCTTTAAGGATTTAGTTGCCATTAAATCAGTCAATACAGACGAAGAAAAGGTTAGCGAATACTTAAAAGATCTGCTTGCTAAACACGGTATTCAGGCGACGATCATGCCAATTAGTGATCGGCGGACAGATTTGAAAGCAGAAATTGGCAGTGGCAGCCCGGTGCTTGGTATTTCAGGGCATATGGATGTTGTTTCCGCTGGGGATGAGTCTCAGTGGACCAGTGACCCGTTCACTTTGGTGGAGCGGGATGGTCAATTGTTTGGCCGCGGCGCCTCAGATATGAAATCTGGCTTAGCAGCTATGGTGATCGCAATGATCGAGATTCACGATCAAGGCCTTCTGAAAAAAGGGACGCTTCGCTTAATGGCCACAATGGGTGAAGAAGTTGGTGAAGTCGGCTCGAGAACGTTCGCGGATGACGGCTCGATGAAGGATGTCGACGCCTTGATTATCGGTGAGCCATCGGGATATCGATTGGCTTATGCCCATAAAGGATCGATGGATATTCGCCTGACCTCCAAAGGGAAGGCTGCTCATAGTTCAATGCCGGAGAATGGCTATAATGCCATTGATCCGTTAATTGACCTGTTGCACGCTGCCAATCATGAATTCCGGACGACTGATAAGAAGAGTCAACTTTTGGGCCGTCTAAGCTTTAATACCACAATTTTCCAAGGTGGTAATCAGGTAAATTCGATTCCAGAGCAGGCGGTTGCCGACATTAATGTTCGGACCATCCCTGAATTTGACAATGACGTGGTGGAAGCGTTACTGGACAAATTAGTTGAAAAACAAAATCAAGCGGGTGCCCAAATTTCAAAAGACACTTACATGTCTCAACGGTCGGTTGAAACCAGTGGCGATTCTGATTTGATTAAGTTAGCCCAAGAAATCGCTAAACCGTATGCTGGTAAAGATATTCCAGCCGGTGCCATTCCGGCGGTTACCGATGCTTCAAACATGTTGCGGGACAAGCCAAAAGCCTTTCCGTTTATCATTTTTGGTCCTGGCAACAACAGTGTTCATCAGGTTGATGAATCTGTCGATAAACAGATGTATTTAGATTTTATTGAGATCTACGAGAAATTATTTATCAATTACTTGAATTAAGTGATCAGGATATATTCTCGTCTCGTTGTAACGCATTAAGAGAGCACCAGTTATGAATGGACAAAAAATAATTTTTAAGACAAAAAGGGCTCCATTGTTTCCAGAGACAACTTCTCTGAGAACAATGGAGCCCTCTTTGATGGTTTAAGCTTGCAATGAAGACTTTAGTTTTCGGGCCAAATGGTCACATAGATGTGACGTAAGCGCCCATTATCGTCCCAGTGACCAATCATTTTATGGTCACGACAAGCGTTCGCAAACTTTGTCATCCTCGATTAAAATACTGCCGGAATAACGGCTGCTAATCCCCGTCGTTCCTTACTTCGATACCCAATCCAAACGGCCAGGCCGCCTAACACGAGTCCGCCGAGAATAATCCACCAGAGGGTTTGTTCGAAGGCGCCGGTGTTGCCAAGGCCAGCCATGATATTGAAATCACTGTAAATGTTCTGGTACATTGGCGTGGTTTGGCTGATAAATTTATAGACGCCGGACATGGCATCACGTGGCAGGGTACCGCCACCACCCAAGATTTGCAGGACAAAGAGTGGCAGCTGGAGAAGGAAGCTTGGCAAACCGCCACAAAGTAGGGCAAGGCCACTGGTAAATTCAAAGACGGCGAAATCATAAAGATAACTGTGCCAGAGCAAGCCATTGAAAATACTGCCATCAAAGCTGACCAGACTGCGTAAAGCCCCGACGGTAATCAGCGCAACCACAAAAGTAGTGATCAGACCGGTAATTTGCAGACCGGCAAAGGTTCGCCATTTTCCTGCGATGAATCGGACTGACATGAAGGTCATGGTCATAATAATTGAGGCGATCATTAACCCAAGATATTGGCCCATGGAGGTAAACATCGGTGCCATTTGGTGCTGCATGTTTGGCTGCTTGGTGCCCATCATATTAGTAGTTGATTTGGCGGTGAGATTGAATGGGGCGGCCATCTTGGTGGCTTGAGCCATTATTTGCTTTTGAACTTTTGGCTGAACCTGTGCTTGAACTTGCCGCTGAATTTGTTTCTGGTTCACTGCTTGACCCTTTGAGGCGGCCATCGCCTTTTGCATTGCCGTCTTCATCCCGGCCTGCATGGCAGTCTTCATCATCTTGGGCGCAAGCTGCTTAGCATACATTCCTACCAGTGATTGGTGGGTTAACTGCGCATTCACGGTACTTTGGACCCGCGAGATTAATGACTGATTGACGTTAGTCTGCAGCATGCTATTGGCGTTGTTGACGACAAAGTTCAATGTTGGCTGTTTGCCAGCCCGAACATCCTTGTTGAATCCGGCGGGAATTACGACCGCCAGGGATGCTTTGCGATCCTTAATTCGTTGCTTCGTTCCAGCTAAGTCAGTCGAAGTCGTAACGTGTTTAAACGGCAGATTATCTTTCAAACCGGTCGTCACTTTATTTGAAATTTGCTGGTTGTCCTGATTAACAATCACAACCGGCAAATTTTTCGCATTGGTCGGCATCTGCTTAAATGCTGGTAGTGCACAAAACAAAAATGATAGTGAAATGAAGGAAGCAATTAAGAGTCCCAACCAACTAAATTTATTTGTAAACCATTTTGTCATTTTTAAACCCCTCTCAAGTTATGAATGAATGCTCATTCATTTTATGAACAAAAGCAAAATTAGTCTTTTTTTACCAAAATGTCAAACAAGTTTGTGCAATATTTGAAAGTCAGCTAAACTAAAGATTGAAATGAGGTGGGGACCGTGGCAAACGGCGAGAATGATTTTCAAGAGTTGTATAAAGAGACTTTAAAGAAAATGGACGATTTAACGGATAAACAAAAACAAATTTTACAAGCGGCACTCGAGTTGTTTTCCTCACAAGGCTTTAGCGAAACTTCCAGTGCCCAGATTGCCGAGCGGGCTGGGGTTGCTGTTGGGTCAGTCTATCAACGGTTTCAAAACAAGCAGGCGCTGTTGGTGGCTGTCTTGACACCACTCTTGACCCAGGCCTTGCCACAAGCGGTTGATGAATTTGGGACGACGGCTTTTCAGCATTCATTTGATGACGTTGAAAGCTTTGTTGACGCAATTGTCCCGGACCGGCTGAGATTTATCGATAAGAATTATGCAGCCTTAAAGTTGATGGCTGACCAGATTATTGTTGACGATCAGGGCGTTATTAACCAACTCAAAGCGGCTTTTACCAACCAAATGTCAACCAACGTTGTGCCAAATATCAAACGACTACAAAAAGCCGGCAAGATGGTTGACTTGCCGGAAGATTATATTATTCAGTTCCTGTTTACTGCGATTTTAGGCTATTTTGGTAAACGGTTGTTGAACATGCCAGTTAACATGACAGACGAAATCAAACATATCACGGCATTTTTGACGAATGGGCTGATGAAACATTAGATTAATAAGAGGGTGAAGTAGTGGTTAACGAGCCAGCCAAGATCAAGCCCAATTCATTCCGGTTCCCTCAATAAGAAGGTAAGTCCGCCGATGACGGCTAAGATGATACTGACGGCCACTAGAATTGGGCCTGGTTGATCACTGCCGATTAAGTGGCTGAGGCCAGATAACGCATACGGGGTAATGAACACGCCGATATTGATGCCAACAATGAGGACGGATGAAGCCAGTGTTTCGTTGCCTTTGCCGGCAATTTCAGCGGATCCCGCGAACAAATAGGGGCCGACCAGAGAAGTACTTAAACCGGCAACCGTGGTTAAGGTGTAGGTTAGCCACAGGGATTCGGAGTGGGCCAGCGCAAATAGGGCCACGGCGTCAATTAGCAGTCCAAGGGGCATAATCAATCGATGAAGCAATTTGAATATCTGACCATAAAGGGTGCCGCCAATCATATTAGCGACTCCCAAGATGGCCAGAGCAATACTGCCATCAGCGATTTTGCCATAACCGGCGCTCAAAATTAATCCTGAAATTTTAACGATAACCGTCTGCATAATCATCATGCTAAACAGCACGAGTAACGCATAAATCATTAAGCGGCCTTTTAGTAATTGCCCCAACCCAAGCTGCGGTTGAGCAGTTGACGATTCTTCCTGGTTTTCAGCTGCGGGACGTTGATTTGGCGCGCCCCACCAGAATAAGATAAAGACTGGAATTGCGATTAAATAATATAAATAAACCTGACGCCAGCCAAATCCAATCAGCAATGATGAAATTAAAAACATCAGAATATTTCCCAGTGAGTTAACGGATCCTTGATAGCCCATCATGGTTTGCCGCTTAGCTCCTTGGTAGTACGAACTGATTAAACTATAGGCCATGGCATTGAATAGCCCGATTCCAGCTCCCAAAAGGAATCGAGAGCTCAGAATCAGCCAAAAGGAATTGGCAACAATGGGGATTAAGCCGGCAATCAAGACGATTAAAACGCCCAACAGGACGGTTACTTTGTTACCCAACTTTTTAGCGATTGGATTGCTTAAAACAACAAAAATTAACACACTTAGGCTGGGGATTGTGGTTAAACTTTCAATTTGGCTCAGCGGAACCGTTGGGAATCTCGCCGCCATCAGTGGAATGGTGCCAGCGACCGCGTTGGCACTTGTTAAGAGAATTGAAATCGATAACAGTGCGGGTGCAAGCCGCCAATTTAATGTTCGTGTCATGAGATGGCCTCCTCAGAAGCTAATGATTGTTATCAACCAAAAATTGCTTTTAAATAATGGCGATTGGCCAAGGCAACCAGCCTATCTACTAGACCAAGGGACAGTTTGCCGCTGGACTGCTGAGCCAGCCGAATCAGTGGCGTATCCATGACAATGGTCACCATGAAGCGGGCTTCGGAGCTGTCGGGATCTGCAATGTCTTTGGTCATGTTCTTTTTTAAGGTATTGGCAATGGTGCGAATAATGACAGAGTGGACTCCAAGTTCCCGCGGCGTGTTCAACCGAGTATATTGGCCAGGCTGGGGCGGTGTTTGTGGCTGAACTTTCAAGCCACTCATTGCCGTGAAGTCTGCCAGACTGGGTTTGCCAATTGGGGTTGTGTACCAAGCGGGCATTTCCTGAGTCATTGGCGATGATTGACCGGAAGCTTGAACTGGCAGGCTGAGCGTTTGCTGAGTAGAGCCAATTTTGACGATGACTGATTTTTTGGCCGTCGGTAATTGCCATTGTTGTTGCTGATCGTTCCATTCGCTAAATGCCTGAGCGGACAGCGTGATGGTCACAGATTTAGTTTCGCCGGCTTTCAAAAAGACCTTTTGGAAGCCTTTTAATTCCTTAAGTGGTTTTAAAGCCCGTTGCGCTGGATTGCCAACGAACACTTCAACCACCTCAGCACCGTCACGGCTGCCGCTGTTGGTGAGGGTGACCTGCACATCGATTGACTGGTCGGCTTGGATTGTTGGCTGACTTAATTTTGCATCGGTTAAGTTAAAGGTGGTGTAGCTTAAGCCAAAGCCAAATGGGAAAGCCACGGTCTGGTGGGCTTTTTCATAGTAGCGGTAACCAACGTAAACACTCTCAGCGTATGCGACTGAGCGAGGATTTTTGTCATACAGGTCAGCTGAGGGCACATCTTGATACGTAATGGGGTAGCTTTCCGCTAACTTTCCGGAAGGATTGACTTTGCCAGTTAATAGATTGGCAGCGGCGTCCCCCACAAACTGACCGCCCAAATAGAGGTTGATCAACCCCTTAACTTTGTTACGCCAGGGCAGTTCAACTGGCGCGCCGGCAACTAATAAGACGATTAAATTTGAATTGATGGCGGCCAGGCGGTCAATCAAAGCGTTTTGATTATCAGGGAGCTTCATGTTTTGACGGTCGAAGCCTTCTGATTCATCACTTTCTGGTAAGCCGACAACGACCAGGACTGTCTGGGCATCTTTAGCAGCAGTTTCAGCTGCACGCGTTAACTGCGCATCGTTGGGTTTTGAAAACGCGTAACCCTGCTCATAGTCATGGGGGATGTTTGCCTTGGTCAAGCCCGATAAAAT
This sequence comes from Lentilactobacillus rapi DSM 19907 = JCM 15042, assembly GCF_001436255.1. Lineage (GTDB taxonomy): Bacteria > Bacillota > Bacilli > Lactobacillales > Lactobacillaceae > Lentilactobacillus > Lentilactobacillus rapi. The sequence goes on from NZ_AZEI01000085.1 coordinate 51,771, forward strand.
TGAAGTTTGAGCCGGTGGATTGATATGAGAAGAACCAGCGCCTTGATAGCGGGTCTCGGTGGCCATTTCACCAACTACCAGGATCTTTTGTGAGGGTTGAATTGGCAAAATTTGATCCTCATTTTTTAGGAGAACGGCTGCATTTTCTTCAATTCGTTGAGCCAACTGACCATGCTGAGTTAACAAAGCTTGACGGTCATCTTTAAAGTCAGGTCGGCGTTTTTCGGCGACGCGTACAACGTTGCCTGCAGCTCGAGAAAGGGCTTCGGGCTTCAAACGACCAGTTTTCAGCGAGGTCAAAGCCTGCTGGTCAAACATGTTGTGGCTCGATGGCATTTCAAGATCACCGCCGGCATTGAGGCTGGTAACTTTATCGTTTAACGCGCCCCAATCCGTGACCACGGTTCCTGAAAAGCCCCATTGTCAGCGTAAAACATCCGTCAATAAATAGGCGTTGTCGCTGGCATAGGTACCGTTGATTTTATTATATGAGCACATGATGCCCTCAGGCTGGGCAGTTTGCACGGCAATTCGAAAGGCTTCCAAATAGAGTTCATGAAGAGCAATGGGATCAATTAATGAATCCGACAATAGTCGATCGTTCTCCTGATTATTCCCGGCGAAATGCTTCAAACATGCAGCGACACCTTGTGACTGCAGGCCTTTGATCCAGGCAGCCCCAATTGTCCCGGCCAAGTAAGGATCTTCGCTGAAATATTCAAAGTTGCGGCCGCAGAGGGGATTACGTTTGATATTAATTCCCGGTCCTAAAACCATGTCGACTTTTAAACTGCGGGCTTCCAAGCCAATCGCTTGCCCCATTTCAGAAATTAGCTGAGGATCCCAGGTACAAGCGACGGCGCTGGCAGTTGGGAAACACGTGCTGATAACGCTTTCATTTATTCCCAACGCATCACCCTCGCCAGCTTGATAACGCAGTCCATTGGGCCCATCACTCATTCGAAAGCTCGGAATTTGGTGTTTCGGGAGGGCAGCTGACCGCCAAAAATCCGCTCCAGATGTGAGCTTAATCAGATCCTCTGGGGATAGCTGCTGTAATTGATCTTCCAATGATTGCATAAAAATCCTTCCTTCGGTCATTTACTGATAGTAATATTAGATTGCCTGTCAACTAAATTTGCCTTTATCCTACCATGAAGGAATCTGTTGCGCTAGTTGTTTGAATGTGTGGTGAATATGAATAATGTGGGAATCGCGTTATACTCAATTTTAAAGGTGTGATTAAGGAACGAGGATCATCATAGTCATCATTGGAATCGCCGAAATTTTAGGGGGAAAATCACTCATGAACGAAGATGAAAAGTTGCTTGCAGGAAAGCTTGCCAATCCGCGCGAACCAGCATTAGCCAAGCGGCAACAGTTAGCTCACCGTTTATCAAAATTGTATAACGACACATTTGAAGACGAGATGGAAAAACGGCGGCAGTTGCTTGAACAATTGTTACCTAACGCTGGCAAGCGGATTTACTTTCAGGGACCAATCTTTTTTGATTACGGGACTCATACCACAATTGGTGAACGTTTTTATGGCAACACCAATATCACCGTGCTGGATAGTGGTCGAGTGACAATTGGTGACGATGTTCTGCTTGGGCCAAACGTCACCTTGGCGACTGCCATGCACCCATTAAGATACCAAGATCGTAACTTTATTCCCGACGACTTGCCAGGCAAGGAGTATTCAAAACCAATTACAATTGAAAGCAATTGTTGGCTGGCAAGTAATGTGACGGTGATTGGCGGCGTGACGATTGGGAATGGTTCGGTGATTGGCGCTGGCAGCGTGGTCACCCGAGACATCCCCGCGAATTCATTGGCTGTTGGCAACCCTTGTCGAGTGATCAGGCAAATTACCGATCACGATGATATCCGCTTGAACCGCCAGTTATTCTGACTATGGTTCCAACAAAAGAGGTGATCACCAAAATTCGATATGGTGTCACCTCTTTATTTGTCCATTTGATTATCGTTATCAGATTGTAAGCTATTGCCATTGTTTTGTTGTTTCATGTAATCTTGGAATTGTTGGGCGGTAATATAGTTACCCTTGGTGAGCTGGGTAATCGTTAATTTGTAGCCTTTCAGGTGGTAGTCTTTTAAGGAACTTTTGAGCTTGGAAATCTGACTTTGGGTTAACCGGCGGCCAATCACGGCTAGCTTGATGTGTTGATGATCAATTGATTGTTTGGCAATATACTGGTTGGGTAGTTCTTTTTCGATAAACGCCGATAATTGTGCATCCACGTAAGATTTGCGAACAATTGAATAACCAGAAATCGAACTGGGAATAATGATGATAATTGCGATGATCAAAATCAGGATCTCTTGTCTGACAGACACATTCAGGTGCTGGCCACTGCGAATCCGAAAGAAAATTGTGCCCGCCGCTGTTGCCAAGGCGATGAAGAATGCGTTAATTAAAAACAGGTAGCCGGCTCCCAAGGTGAAAGATAGGTTCAGATGACTGATTCCATAACCGACCGTACAAAGCGGCGGCATTAAAGCGGTCGCAATTGCCACGCCTGGAACGACGTTGCCGCCACCGCCTTTTTTGGCTAAACTGATGACCCCGGCAAAGCCACCGGCAAGCGCGATGAGAACATCCCAAATTGTTGGTTCAGTTCGCGCAAGCAGTTGATCGCTGGCGGTGTTAATCGGTGAAATCAAAAAGTAGGTGGTTGCCCCCAAGATCCCGATTGACGCTTGAGTGATCATTAGGCGGGTTGCTTTGAGTAATAGTTTAGAGTTGCTATTCCCAAGGGCAAACCCAATGCCAACAATCGGCGCCATTAATGGCGAAATCAACATTGCACCAATGACGACCGGAGCGGAATTCAGATTGAGACCGATACAGGCAATAATAATCGCGCAGAACAAAATTGCCTGGGTTGGCCAATTGAGATTGAGATCAGCCTGAACATTTTTACTGAGCGTGCTGGTTGAAATTTGCTGCATAGGAATCACCGGCTTTCTGACTGATTGATTTTAGGATAACATACTGTTGTGATTGAGATTTGAATAAACTATGAAGAGGGCTGCACACAACTAATTTCACAAGCAGATATCACCTTGGTTATAACCCCCATATGATAATATAAAAGTGAGTACCAAGGGAGAATAGGGGGGAGTTGCCTTATGAAATTTAAAAAAATGTTAGCGGTTGCATTGTTAGCGTTGATGCCGTTATTGGTCTCTTTTATGTCTTCTACCAGCATCGCATCTAATCCATTGACTATCACTGCTCAGGCCAACACGGCAGCCGATCAGCAAGCCATCAATGACTTGATGCCAAATCAAAAATTGCAACAATTAGTCCTTTTGAATATGAAGCAAGAAAACATTGTTGACCAAAATTTCCAAATGACTGATTTTACGCTGGATAGTTTTAAAGAAGATTTAGCACAGCTACAATCGTTGAATTGGCCGATTGGCACCAAAGAAGAAAGCGATGCGTTGGACCCGGTAGATGGGGGGAATGGCGTTATTGGCCCGGCTAATCCCGGTAATTATTCATTAAAGGGGATCGAGTATGCCACTAATCTGATTAAATTGAATATCAGCGTGAACTATGGTTATGGTCATCAGTTTACCCGAAATGATATCACCGATATTTCCCCACTGAAGAATCTCACCAAGCTTGAATATCTTGATCTAGTGGGGAACCGGGTTGCAGATATTTCACCGATTGCCAAATTGCCAAATCTGAAGACGCTGTATATTAACGACAACTGTATTTATAACCTGAATGTGTTGAATGCCAAACAGTATACTGGTGGCTTTAATTATTTGAACCAGGTTGTTGTATTGCCGGCCGTTGATTTACCGAGCAATTCCTATACTTGGCAGGCACCATTCAAAGACGAGCTGCCGCAGAATACTGAGACAACCCCCACTAAGCCGTTTCAACCTTATGATCCTAAATGGATTGCTACGGGTACTAAAGCTACCGGATTCCAAGCCGAGACCACAACCCCTTATCAACACGTCCAAGTATTTAGAAATGGTGTTTTCAACAAGGATGGAACTGAGGGAACGGCCAAAGTAGTCGGCGATGATATCGACTATTCAGGGCTGGCACCCCAGATTCAGCCAAGTGTTGACGACACCGACCCATGGGGAACCGAAGCGGCAGTGATTCATAACCCGTACACCTATTATATGATTGCCCAGTATCGTTATTTCTTGGGAGGTGGGACGACTTACAGCTTCCCAGTAATGACGTACTTTAAGCCTTATACGATAACCCCATTGGTTGCTAAACCAGTGACGGTTGACTACGTGGATGAACAAGGCAACTCAATTCATGCTTCTCAGACAATTACGGGGTCAATCGATCAGGAATTTGATCTTTCTACCAGTCAGTATCAATTGAGCATCCCTGGCTACACGTTTAAAACGTACGAACCTGCCCAGACTGGTAAGATTAGCGATCAGGCGCAGACCTTCAAGTTGGTGTATACGAAGAACGCTTCGCCGGTCAATCCAGTTAACCCAGATACGCCAAGTGTGCCAACTGAACCGACCACGCCGAGTCAACCGATCATTCCAACGACCCCGATTAAGCCGGAGGAAACCACCACCAATCAGCCAGCCAGCGTTGAACAGACGGTTGTTTATTCAATGAAGAAGATATACCTATATAAAAATGTGAACTTTAAAAAGTCCGAGCGAATCGTTGGTTACGCGAAGAAGCCGCGGGTATTTCGACCGATGTTTGTCGTAACCGGGTATCAGTATTCCAAGGCCGGCAATTTGCGATATCGGGTTCGTGACGTGAACCACGAAAGTAAAAGTGCTGGCAAGACTGGATTCATTACGGCTAACTCCAAGTACGTTCGCCCCGTTTATTATCAAAGTAAACAATCCGTGATTACAGTTATCAGTCCTAAGGGGATTAAAGAGTATCGAAATCGTAATTTAACCAGCACGGTTCGACACTATCAACAAGGGCAAGTCGTTAAAGTTGGCAACCTGGTAACGCATAATTTAACTCGCCGTTATCTGGTCCTCGCAGATGGCAACTATATTACCAGTAATCGGAAATTGGTTCAGTTGGGCAGAGTCAAGATGCCTAAACGAATTGTCGTTAAACAACCAATTAACCGCTATCGGGATGCTAATTTCACGAAACGGAATGGTTCTTATAAGAAGGGAACCAAATTAACTGTCAAGGGTTATACGTATAGCCACCCAACCTCATTGACCAAATCGGGAACGAAGCGGTTGGTTGTAAATGGCGGCTACGTTACGGCCAACAAACAGTTTGTCAAAATTTATTATAAGTAAAAAAGAGAAGTGAGCGCAGCAAAGCGTTAGAGATCGGAGTGTAAGTCTCCTCGAACGGAAATTCCGGTTTTGGGAATTTTTGTTCGAGGTGCTTACATGCAGATCTCTGCTTTGAGGAGCTGTCCTAAGAGAAGTGAGCGGATCCAGGCGGTTAGCAACCGGAGCGTAAGTCTCCTTTGGCAAAAATCCCTGATTTTGGGATTTTTGCCAAAGGTGCTTACGTGCAGGCTGCTGCCTGGAGGAGCTGTCCTAAGAGAAGTGAGCGGATCAAAGCGCTTAGGAATCGGAGCATAAGTCGCCCTGTCTGAAAATCCTGGTTCTGGATTTACAGACAGGGTGCTTATGTGCAGATTCCTGCTTTGAGGAGCTGTCCTAAACAAGTGAGCGACGAGCAACGGGTGATGCGGTATCTAAAGGGCTTTGGGCTTAAACCCCGGTTTTGGGTTTGAGTTCAAAGCCCTTTAGATGTTAGCATCAGTTGCGTCGGAGCTGTCCTGGAAAGTGAGCGCAGCAAAGCGGTTAATAACCGGAGCATAATCTGCGGGCTAATATCCCCTCTTTTATCGATTTCCATAACTAACTATGTATGCCCTTAAACAAAAATGAAGTCGATTGAACTCGCCGCCCCGCCTGTAACCAAAACGAAACAATCCAGTGATCTAACTTGTCGTATAATTAATAATTAGAATGCGGCGGTTGATTAATTGGGGGAGGATTTGCTTTGTTACATAAGGGGCGTTTCTTTTGGCTTATTAGCTTCATAATAGCGTGTGGTTTATTGGTTAGTCAGCAGGGGGTTCAAGCTAATCCAATCAAGGATGTTCACGTGCATGCGGTCCTGCCGATTCATGCCCACGCTTACGCAGTTAAGAAACGGGCCTATCTATACACCAGCCTCAGTTTCAAACGATCCGTTTCTGCCAAACGTTATTTAAGGACAGCTTGGTATCGCACGCAGGTGGCCCATGTTGTGGTAAATGGTCAAAAAAGGGCCGTCTTCAAATTGGTGAGTGCCAATGGCCGGCATACGTACTGGGTGTTTCATTCCCAAGTTAAGGGAATTGGCAGTCAATCCTTTCAGATCAAATTGCCCAAAGCAGGAAATCGATTTAGCCATAAACGGATTGGCGTGTTTGGTGATTCGATTCCATCTGGATGGGACGGTTATCATTTTTATTTGAATGATGCTTATCCGGACTGGACAAGAAAATACCTGGGCGCCAAGCCGAAAGTCCATAATGAAGCAGTTCCCAGTGCCCAAATTGTGGGGCATCGGTTCAGATACGTTGGTGGTAAATATAATCGAGTTGTTCCAGAAGACTTGAGTGAAGTTTTGAAGCACCAGCGTAAGACAATTAAGAAGATGAATCTGATCTTTGTCCAAATTTGCACCAACGACTATACAAACGGATCCAGGTCAGGTAGCTTGCAAAATGTGACTCGTCATTTGGCATTAGAAATCAACTATATTCACAAAGTTAATCCACGTGCTAAGGTATACGGAATCTTGCCAATTTCCCGTTATGATGTGCTCGGTCGAAGTTGTGATCATATTCCAAACATGTATGGTTATACCTTTGATCAGTTGCGGGCAGCCGAAGCCAGAACCTACCGGCGAAACCGTGCGACGGTGGTTGACTTTAATCAAATTGCGCCAACCGTCATTAGTTGGCATAACCGTGATCAAACATTACAGGATCATAAGATTCACCCGACGGCGCAAACTGCCCAACGGTTAGGTTACGCATTGGCTTGTTGGTTGATTGCCCGAAGATAGAGGGATTGTTAAATTCCATTTGGGGGTCATTAACTTGGATTAAAGCTGCGTCAAACGGCCGAGATTGGGACGAAAGGCGTTTTGATCCCAGAATTTAAGTGAAAAAAGTAATGCATTCTGGTTTGTGAAGTGAACCCCAATAGTTGGAGATAATATTTAATAATTTTCAGGCACATAACTG